>CAMYKS010000001.1 GCA_947259115.1 uncultured Desulfobulbaceae bacterium
TGCAGCTGTCATTCCCGGATCCGTTTTTGATATTTATGGGGGGCGGCTTGGTTACGGGGGCGGTTACTATGACCGTTTTTTGGTAAACGATGCGCCCCGGGCCAAGCGTATAGGGTTCGCCTTTGAAATGCAGGTCGTGGAAAAGGTGCCTGTAGAACCCCATGATCAGCAACTGGATATTTTGATTACCGAGAAAAGGATTGTGAATATCTTGTAATGCAATAAAGGAGTCCTCCAATGCGTAAAACAGCAATTTTTAAAAATGACCTTTTCCTGGAACATATCCCGGCTTTCAACCATGTGGAATCCCCGGACCGTCTGCGTGTGATTTATGAGGAGCTCCAACAGGCGCCCCTGGATGAACTTTTTCTCTATCCGGAGTTTGGGCCTGCCTCTGTGGATGTTTTGGAGCTCAACCATACAAAAGAGCATGTGATGCGGGTGGCCGGCACGGCGGGAAAGACATTCAGCAGCCTGGATCCGGATACGCAGACCTCGCCAAAATCATATGATGCTGCCTGTCTGGCAGCGGGTGCAGTCATGGAAGGCATGGAGATGATTCTACGGGGTGGGGCGGACAACGGACTTGCCCTGGTGCGCCCTCCAGGGCATCATGCCGAGGCTGACCGGGCCATGGGTTTTTGCCTCTTTAACAATGTAGCGGTCGGAGCCCGGTACGGTTTGGAACACCTGGGCCTTGAGCGCGTTGCCATCTTCGATTGGGACCTGCACCACGGCAATGGTACCCAGAACAGCTTTTATACATCAGACCAGGTTCTCTATTTGTCAACCCACGCCTACCCTTACTATCCCGGTTCAGGAGGCCTGACTGAAGTGGGTTCTGGAGAAGGTGAGGGGTTTACGGTCAATGTGCCTCTTGCAGGAGGCCAGGATGACCGGGCCTTTGCCAGGATAGTTAAAGATGTCATCGTTCCCGTAACAAGGGAGTACCGTCCTGATTTTATTATAATTTCAGCCGGATTTGATACATATTTCGGTGACCCCCTTGGCACCATGGCGGTCACGGAACAGGGATTCGCCTGTATGACCAGGCAGATTGTTGATCTGGCCGCTGAGATATGCCAGGGGAGAGTGCTGATGGCCCTGATGCCAGGGGAGAGTGCTGATGGCCCTGGAGGGAGGCTATAACCTGCGGGGTTTGCGCGACGGGGTCCTTGCTGTCCTGGGGGAACTTTCAGGCGACCCCAATTGTCCGGGCAAGGTGGACGATGCAACGCTGCAGGCCATTATTGATGCTGATAGAGAAGTTCCTGTTATTGAAGAGGTGAGAGATATTGCAAAAAGATACTGGAGCCTGTAAATATACCACTCTCATTTTGTACAATACAAAGAAAACACCTGAAGCAGGAAGAGGTTTATAATGAAGATTACGCCGCAGGAAATTGCCCACGTCGCCAGCCTGGCGCGCCTGCACATGTCACAGGAAGAAGCAGGGGCAATGGCTCAACAACTGGATGAGATCCTCACCTATGTTGCCAAGCTGAACGAACTTGACACAGAAGGAATCATACCGACCACCCATGCCATTTCCATTGTCAATGCCTTTCGTGAAGATGAGGTGAAACCGTCTTTGTCGAGGGACGAGGCCCTAGCCAACGGGCCCGGGCAGAATGGAGAAGCCTTTGTCGTGCCGCGGGTGATATAATGAGCACGTTCAGCCATGGGGCCACAAGGGATCGTTCTGAAGTTTGTACTGCAATAGCAAAGAGAAGATAAAAATGTCATTACATGGATTAACCATACATGAGCTCCGGGAAATGCTGGCCCAACGGCAGGTGTCCGCAGTGGAACTGACCAGGGATGTTCTGCACCGTATTGAAAAGGTTGAGGATAAAGTAAAGGCCTATATCACCCTGGACCCCGAGGGGGCGATAGAGCAGGCTGAGGCTGCGGATATAAAGCTCAAAGAGGGCACCGGAGGTCCGCTGTGCGGCATACCTCTATCCATAAAAGATGTGCTCTGTACTGCCGGGATGCCTACGACCTGCGGCTCCAGGATGCTTGAAAATTTTATACCGCCCTATAATGCCACTTCCGTAATGAAGCTAAAAGAGGCTGGAGGAGTGCTTCTGGGCAAGGTGGCAATGGACGAATTTGCCATGGGGTCAACATCGGAAAACTGCGCCTTCGGGCCTCCGAAAAACCCCTGGAACACAGAGTATATCTGCGGCGGCTCCAGCGGCGGCTCTGCTGCGTCGGTTGCAGCCGATGAGTGCATTGCTTCATTGGGTACTGATACCGGAGGTTCCATCCGCCAGCCTGCATCCCATTGCGGGGTTGTCGGCTTGAAGCCGACATATGGCCGGGTCTCCCGCTACGGTCTCGTGGCTTTTGCTTCATCCCTGGACCAGATAGGCCCCCTGACCAAGGATGTTACGGATTGTGCTCTGATGATGAATGTCATCAGCGGTTATGATGTAAAAGATTCAACATCCGTAAACCAACAGGTCCCTGACTTTCGTAAAGCCCTGACAGAAGGCTTGCAGGGCATGAAGGTCGGCATCCCCAAGGAGTATTTCAGCAAAGGGCTCGATCCTGAGGTTGAAAAAGCGGTACAGCAGTCCATAAACATCCTGCGCGAGATCGGCGCAGAGACCGTTGAAGTTTCCCTGCCCCATACAGATTACTGTGTTGCCGTCTATTACATTATTGCCCCGGCGGAAGCAAGCTCCAACCTGGCTCGCTACGACGGCGTCAGGTACGGCTTTCGGGACAAGTCAAGCGACACCCTGCTTGACATGTACAAAAACAGCCGCTCCCAGGGCTTAGGCGCTGAGGTGAAGCGGCGCATTATCATCGGCACCTATGGACTGTCATCCGGATACTATGATGCCTACTACAAAAAGGCATCCCAGGTACGCACCCTGATTACGGAAGATTTTAAAGAGGTTTTTAAAACCTGCGATTTGCTGGCATCCCCGGTGACTCCGACCCCAGCCTGGAAACTGGGGGAAAAAGCAGATGATCCGCTGAGCGTCTATCTCTCTGATATTCTGACCATATCCGCCAACCTGGCAGGTATACCTGGAATATCCGTACCCTGCGGTTTCAGCGGGGCGGGGTTACCCATCGGCCTGCAGATCCAGGGCGCCCATTTCCAGGAGGAGAAGCTGCTGAAAGCAGCCTATAACCTTGAGCAGCGCTTGAATATTTCCCAACTTCGGACTGAATACCTTTAATATTACACGACAAGGAGTGTATGTGAAACTCAAGGTGGCACAGAACATCAGCACCCTGGTTCCTTATCCCCCCGGAAAGCCCATTGAGGAACTTGAGCGGCAATACGGCATAAGCGGCTCCATCAAGCTCGCCTCCAATGAAAATGCCTGGGGACCCTCCCCCAAGGCCGTGGAGGCCATCCAGGGCGCCCTGCAGAATCTGCACCGATATCCCGACGGCAGCTGTTATTACCTGACGCAGAGCCTGGCCGGCAAGATAGGGGTAAAACCGGAAGAAATAGTATTCGGCAACGGCTCCAATGAAATCATAGGGCTGTTGATAGCTGCATTTCTTCAGCCCGGCGAGGAAGTAATCACCAGTCACCCGACCTTTCTCATGTACCAGAAGCTGGTGCAGGTCCAGGGGGGCCGCAATAAGGTGGTGGAACTCACCCAAAACATGCACCATGATCTTAAGGCCATTCTGGGCGCGGTTTCTACCAAAACCAGGATGATTTTTTTCGACAATCCCAATAACCCGACTGGAACCATCATCGATAAGAACGATTTTGCCTCATTCATGGAAGAGCTGCCGGAAGATATCATAGTGGTCCTTGATGAGGCCTATGTGGATTTTGTGGTCCCGGAGCTGCGTATTGATGTGCTGGCATATATCAGGGGTAAAAAGCCGGTGGCCGCCCTGCGTACCTTTTCCAAGGCCTATGGTATTTCCGGCCTGCGCTTGGGCTATGGCATAATGGACGTGGAAATGGCCGACTATATTAATCGCGTGCGCCAGCCTTTCAACGTCAACTCCCTGGCCCAGGTGGGCGGCGTAGCTGCCCTGGAGGATGAGGCGCACTACAGGATGACCCTGCAGAAAAGCCGTGACGGCATAGCCTGGTTGAGCAGAGAGGTCACGAAACTCGGCTGCCGTCCCATGGGAACCCATACGAATTTCTTTCTCATTGATGTGAAAGGGGATGGTAAAAAATTATATGAACACATGCTGCACCAAGGGGTAATTGTCAGGCCCATGAAGGCCTATGGTTACCCGAACTATATTCGCATCACAGTGGGGCGTGCCGAGGAAAACCAGCGTTTTGTGGAAGCCCTTGCCAAAAGCTTGAAAGAACTTGAATATGGTTAAGAAAAAAAACATCGTCACCATAGACGGACCTTCCGGGGCCGGCAAGAGCACCATCAGCAAAATGCTGGCAGCCAAGCTGCATTATACCTACCTTGATACCGGTGCCATGTACAGGGTGGTGGGCTTGCTGGTGGAGCGCTCAGGCCTTGACCTGGAAGCGGAAAATACGGGGAAAAAGCTGAAACAACTGCTTGACACCCTTGATATAACGCTGGCATCCGGAGAGGAGGGCCAGGAGACCAGAGCCTTTCTCAATAATGAGGATGTGAGCGATGCCATCAGGACACCTGAAATGGCAATGGTGGCCTCTCGGGTCTCAGCTGCGCCTGAAGTGCGCAAAAAGCTCACGGAGATGCAGCGCGCCATGGGCAATAAGAATGCAATTGTTGCCGAGGGCCGTGACATGGGGACCGTTGTTTTCCCGGATGCAAAGCACAAGTTTTTTTTGGACGCCACTCCTGAGGAACGGGCCAGGCGCCGCCATACACAGTTCCTGCAAAATAACCAGCAGGTTGAATTTGAAGAAATTTTAGCCCAGATCCAAAAGCGGGACAGGGATGACTCCAGCAGGTCATTGGCACCACTGAAGCCGGCAGAAGATGCGGTTGTCATCGATTCCTCGGAAATGAACATTGAAGAGGTGGTATCTTTCATGTTGAAAACCGTACACCAAAATCAGAAGTAGCGGCGCCTTGCAATGGGAATAGCAAAGCATAATAAAAAAAGGGGGCAATAAGAATGCATTTGGCCAAAAGGGTATTGGTGACCGGGGGCGCCGGGTTTCTTGGCTCACATCTCTGTGAGAAATTGATGGGACAGGGGGCCGAGGTTATCTGTGTTGACAATTTATATACCGGCACCAAGAGAAACATTTACCACCTGCTGCATAAACCTAATTTTGAATTTCTGCGTCATGATATAACCTTTCCCCTCTATCTTGAGGTGGACGAGATATATAACCTGGCCTGCCCGGCATCGCCTATCCACTATCAAAACGACCCTGTTCAGACCACCAAGGTGAATGTCCACGGAGCCATCAACATGCTGGGTCTGGCAAAACGCTTGAGAGCAAAAATATTTCAGGCCTCAACCTCCGAGGTCTACGGCGACCCTGAGGTGCACCCGCAGCCGGAAACATACCGAGGATCTGTGAATCCCATCGGGTTGCGGTCCTGCTATGACGAGGGTAAGCGTTGTGCGGAAACCCTTTTTTTTGATTATTTCAGGCAGCATAAGCTGCGCATTAAGGTTGCCAGAATATTCAACACCTACGGCCCCAGCATGCATCCCTCCGACGGCAGGGTGGTATCAAACTTTATTCTGCAGGCCCTGCAGAACAAGCCCCTGACTGTTTACGGAGACGGTTCCCAATCAAGATCTTTTTGCTATGTGGATGACATGATCGATGGTTTTATCTGTTTGATGCAAAGCAAAGATGTTTTTACAGGTCCGGTCAACCTCGGCAATCCCATTGAATTTACCATGCTTGAGCTGGCGGAGCAGGTGAAGGAACTCACCAACTCCAAGTCGGCGATTAAACATGAACCATTGCCGGAGGACGATCCCAGGCAGCGACAGCCCGATATAAAGCTGGCCAGGGATATACTTGGCTGGGAGCCCAAGGTCCAGTTGCGTCAAGGCCTGGAAAAGACCATTATATATTTTTCGGACCTGCTGAAAGCTGATATTATCAAGGAAACTGCGTAATAAGGACTTGGACAGCCTTTAGCCTGTATATTTCAGCAGTCGGGATGCCGAATAGGCAAACGGAAGAGAAACTTCGAAAACTTGCCGTTGCCGATATTTCCCAGGCACTCAGCAGAAACTGCCATGTGCCTTTGTAGATATTCCAGCAGTTTCCCTACTCAAAGTTGACGCTTTTTTTCAGCAGCAGTTCAGCACCCTTAAAAGAGAACAGCAGCAGGGCAAACCAGCCGAGAATCATTAAAGATTGTCATTTTTTCGGCCTCTAGGAGCCTGCCGGGGAATTATAATCGTAACGAAAAATTGAGGAATTGAGATCAAATTTTCGGGAAATTGATGCGAATAGCAGCGCTATTTAAAGAAAATTCACGAAAATTTGAGCCGATTCTCTCGCTTTTGCAGTAGATTGGGAATTCTCCGACAGGCTCCTAGTGTATTTCCAATTCAATATATCTCTTTGGCGGTAAAATCACTGACCTCTCCGGTTGAAATTTTTTCTCTGTCCATTTTGTGCCAGAACAATGCAACACAGGCCAGGACAACAGGCATTCCAAGTGCAATATAACCCATGGTTGTCAAAGTATACCTGCTGCTTGAAGCATTATAAATGGTAAGGCTGCTGTTCAGGTCAAAACTTGATGGATAAAATGCGGTGTTGTTTAAACCTGCTGTCAGAAAGAGGCCCAAAAGAACCAGGGTTGAACCAAGTCCGGAAAACCATATTCCGCAGGTTGTGGCAGGTTGACGGGCTTTTGCTGCTCCCCAAAAAACCAAAAGCAAACCTGCGCCCAGCATGGCAAGAATTCCTGGCATGGCAAGTATGTTATGCAGGTATTTTCCTTTTTCCATGAATACTTCGCCGGTCTCAGAACTGATGGCAAAACCTTCTCCTGTGGCTAATGTAACCATGAAATAGAGCAGAAAGGGAATACTCGCTGTCAGGTTGGTTGTGACTGCCTTGCGCAATCTTTTTTCCATATCTTTTACCAGGTCCAGCCTGAAATCAATATTGCTAAGCAGATACAAAGCGCCCAAGGTTCTTGAAAGAAAAACAAGAAAGAGGGCTAGTGCCACATTAAAAAAACTTAAAAGTGCCTCCAGACCCTGCATCGGATGCTGCCAGAGAACCTGGCCGTAGTCATCAAGCTGGAAACTGGAACCACTGAAAAAGGTCGCTACTGCAATGCCAAATAAAAATACACCAAAGATGCCGTTAATAAAAAGAAAGAATTCGTAGGTACGGGCACCGAGGAGATTTCCCTGTTTTTGGCGGAATTCAAAACTAACCGCCTGCAGGACAAAGGAGATGAGTATGGTAATCCAGGCCCAGTAAGCACCACCAAAGCTGGTGGCATAAAAAAGCGGAAAAACAGCAAATAGGGAGCTCCCAAAAAGGACAAGCGTGCTAAAGGTAAGCATCCACTTTCTCCCCAGTGAATTAATGACAAGTGATTTTTCCAGTTCGTTCCGGGCAACATAGCTCAACAGGGACTGGCCACCCTGCACAAAGGTCATGAAAATAAACAGGGAACCGATAAGCGAGACGATAAGCCACCAAAGTTCCTGGAGCTGACTAAGGGTAAAGCTGTCAAACATGCACATCTCCTTTCTTATTCTATTCTCGGCGTTTCAGGGCCTATGTGTATCTGCTTCAGCATGATCCTGATCGTTGCAATAAATAATACAGTGAACAAAAACAGGAACAGGAAAAATGAAAGCTGCACGGTGCCTGTGGTCAGGTTCGACCGAGCCACAGATACCGGCAGGATATTCTGGATTACCCACGGCTGCCGCCCTACTTCGGCAACTATCCAACCAGCCAGACTTGCAATATATCCAAGAAAAACTGAAACAAGACCAAACCGCAGCAGCCATTTTTTCCGAAAAATGGTGTCTTTGTATGTATGGTAAAGAAAAAATAGAAAAATGATCGGGATAAGGAGGCCAAGCACGACCATGACATGATAGCTGTAAAAAGTCAGGCCAACAGGAGGTACACAGTCCTCAGCTTTATCTAAATAACCGTAGCCCATGTATTTTTCATAATTTTTAAAGTTTGCCAGTGCCATTTTTGTCCGTGTTCCGTTTTTTTCCTTCTGGGCTGTTTTATACTGGCTCAATAGCTCTAGCGCTATTTTTCCCTGTTCAATCTTCCTCTCTGCTCCCATGATTTTGTACTTGCTGTTACCAAAGACAAGATCATTAATGCCCGGGACAAATAATCCTGATTCACGGTTGGCAAGAAGGGAAAGCAGGCCGGGAATTCTGACCTTATGAAGAAAGGGGCTTTTGGAGTCGCCTGGAAATTTGTCTGGGTTTAATATTCCAGCAAGCACCAGACCGGCACTTTCTTCACCATCATAAAGCCCCTGAATGACTGCCAGTTTCATGGGTTGATTCCTGGCGTTGGCAAAGGCTGCCACATTGCCGGTAAAACCTGTAAAAACAGATGAGAGCAGGCCGAAAACCGATGCCACGAGGATGGATTTTTTGGCAAAATCCTGATGGCGGCCCTTTAGCAGGTACCAGGAAGAAACAGCCAGGACAAAGAGTGCTGCCACCTGGAAACTTGAACTGGCAGCATGGGCGAACTTGCTGATGGCAACAGGTGAGAGCAGTATCTCAGAGAAATTCTGCATTTCAAAACGGGCCTTGTCCGGATTAAAGGCCATCCCCACAGGGTGTTGCATCCAGGCATTTGCAACGATAATCCAGAAGGCAGATAGACTTGAACCGAGAGCAACGATCCAGGTGGCAAACAAATGTGTTTTTTTTGAAACCCGCTCCCAGCCGAAGAACATGACTGCATAAAATGCAGCCATAAGAAATAGGCCAAAGATAATCTCGGCGGCCAGTGGGACTCCAATTATGTCACCCGCCATAAAGGCAAAGTTTGACCAGTTGGTGCCCAGCTGAAACCTGAAAATTATGCCCGTTGCCAAGCTGGAGGTAAAGCTGATGCCGAAAAGCATCATCCAGAAGCGGGTAATGCGCTTCCAAACCCCGCTGCCTGTCTTGACATAAAAGGTTTCAAAAAAGGCAAGCAGCCAGGAAAGCCCCAGGGTAAGCGCAATAAAAATCCAGTGGCACATTGCGGTAAGGGCAAACAGGGCCCTGGACCAGTCTAATAGGATAAGGTTTTGCAGATCAATCATAAACACCAGTGGGTGAGATTGCTTTTACAGCCGTCCTCATGCTGCAACTTTGCTTTAATTATAAAACAAAATTAAGAAAATGGCAGAAAAGGCGGGCAGCACTGGGCCAGGACAAGGTGACGGTACAGGTTGTATGCTCCCATCAGGGCCACCATGATGCCTGCCCAGCGCAGCATTAAGGAGCGTCTTTTTGCAGTCAGTAAGTGGGCGGTTGAGCCAAAAAGAAAAAGGGCAGGCAGGGTGCCCAGTCCGAAAGAAAGCATCATGATAGCTCCGTTTGTTGCACCTGCACTTTGACCTGCCGCTATTATCATGGCATAAAGGAAACCGCAGGGCAGAAATCCCATAATAAGCCCCAGGGGCACAGCTGCAAGGGCAGGAGGAAGTTTTTTAAGTTTGGTTACCAAGCCGGTTATCCTCTTCACAGGGCCTGGAAATTCAAGCTGCATGACATTGAGCTTTGTAAAAAGTCCTGCACTGCCAAGGCCCAGAACAATAACAAAAAGATCTGACCCAATGAGAAGCGTTCGGGTAAGCCCGGCCAGGGTATTGGCATAGGCAAAGGCCGACCCCAGCCAGCCGACCAGCCAGCCGATGCTGCTATAAGTGGTTATGCGGCCGATATTATAGAGTAGCTGAAAGAAAACGCCGCCCTGTTTCCCTGTCTCGGAAAGGGATAAGGCGGCAACCAGACCGCCGCACATACCGATGCAATGGCCCGACCCCAGCAGGCCTGTAAGAAAAGCCATGGTGATCAGCGGTTCGTTCATGGGGCAGGTGAATCGCTATGGCTGTTGTTTTTCGGGTCTTGATCCGGAGGCTGTAGCCCGTCATCATCTTCAAGCATCCTGTACTTGGCCCGTTCAATATCATCATAGTGTCCCTTTTTGGCTGACCAGATAAAGACCAGCCAGGCTGCAGTGCCCATGAAAAACGAGAGAAGTATGAGGATCAGGATGGATTTAAACATGTATTTCCTTCAGGTTCGCAGAGGTTTTGGTGTCAGTAAGTTCTGATTTCTCGGGGCGGAAATTTTTTAAGCGCAGCGAATTGGCAACCACGCATACCGAACTTATGGCCATTGCCGCTGCAGCATAAACCGGGGCCAGATGACCTGATGCTGCCAGAGGAATTGCCACCAGGTTATAGGAAAAGGCCCAGAAAAGGTTCTGGCGGATAATATTGAGGGTCCTGCGTGCCAGGCGGATCGCTTCAGGCAGCAGTACTAGGTCGTCGTGCATCAGGACCAGATCAGAGGTTTCCAGGGCAACATCGGTGGAGCTGCCCATGGCGCAGCCGACAGAGGCAGCGGATAGTGCAGGGGCGTCATTTACACCGTCTCCGATCATAAGGACCAGCTCTTTCCGGTCACGGAAACCTTGAATCCAGTTTGTTTTTTCGGCAGGAGTCATGTTCGCACAATACTTATCAATGCCTGCCATAGCCGCTATTTTTTCTGCAGAGAGCGGATGGTCCCCGGTCAGGAGAAATGTCTTGAGTCCAAGGCGGGAGATTTTATTGACTGCTTCATGGGCTCCGGCTCTGAGCTGGCTGTCAAGGTAGATGCAGCCTCTGTGCTGCCCATTTTCAGCGATATGTACTTCAGTAAGATCTGTTGTATTGGCAGCATCGGGAAGTGTTACGTTGTTTTCTTCCATAAAGGTACGGCTTCCTGCCAGAATAGAGGTCTCAGGCGTATCCAGCCGTACACCTTTACCGGCAATGATGGTGCTGCCCCCGGCGGTAGCTCGTATGCCTTCCAACTCTGCTTTAGCAAGTATTCCTTTGGCCAGGGGGTGGCTTGAACCGGCTTCGGCCCTGGAAGCGATTTCCAGGAGTGCAGGGGTGTTTTCGTCAACGGCAGCAACGGATACCACCTGGGGCAATGGTTCGGTCAGGGTGCCGGTTTTATCGAAGGCGGCCATGGTCAAACGGGCAGCGGCTTCAAGGGTGTCACCACCGCGGAACAACATGCCATGACTGGCGGCAACGCCTGTTGCAACAAGGATAGCGGTCGGTGTTGCCAGGCCGAGAGCACAGGGACAGGCAACAACAAGCACGGAGATGGCGTGCAGCAGAGGAATCACCGGATCTTCGCTTTGCAGGCTCCAGTATAGGGCCGTTGCCAGTGCCATTATGATAACGGCAGGAATAAACCTGCCGGCAACACGGTCTGCAAGCCCCTGCACCGGCGCTTTCCTGCTCTGGGCCTCCTCGATCATCCTGGTGATGCGGGCCATGAATGAGGTTCCGGCAGGCTGTGCGACCTTTACCCTGACCGTAGTGGATACGTTCAAAGAACCGGAAAGAAGGGTGTCGTGCACCTGCTTGAGAACCGGATCCGCTTCGCCAGTAAGAACGGACTCGTCCACCTCGGTTTCCTGGTCCAGCAGCACACCATCTACAGGGAGCCGGTCACCAGGCCCAACCAGGATGGTATCTCCAACCTGTAGTTGACTGCTGGTGACCATGACAGTATCATCATCTTTGATCAGTCGGGCTGTATCAGGAGCAAGGCTGAACAGCCTGTCGATGCCGCTGTAGGCTTTCTTGCGGGCACTGTTTTCAAAGATACGACCAAGCAGGATAAGGGTGATGATCATGGCCGCTGTTTCGAAGAAGACCTCGCCGCCGACCAGCAGGGCAACAAGGCTGTATGTATAGGCTGCCAGAACCCCCAGGGCAATAAGCAGGTCCATGTTGGGGGCCCTGTTGACAATACTTCGCCAGGCTCCATGGAGAAAGGGGGCCCCCGAGTAAAAAACCACCGGTGTGGCTACCAGGGCGGCAAAATATTGCATGAGTTGCCTTGTCCCCTGGTCCATACCGCTGAAATATCCTCCGTACAGGGCGATGGAAAAGCCCATGAGCTGCATTGAAAGGAATGCAGCAGTAACAAAACGGATGAGCAGGGATCTGCTTTCCCGTTCCTGCATAAGGCGCGCTTCATTCTGGGTAAAAGGCTTTGGAACATAACCCAGACCGGCGACAGCTTTAAAGATGAGGCTTGGTGAGGTTTGTGCCGGGTCAAAACGGGCGCGGCCGCGATGGGTGCCATAATTGACAGTCACCGCCTCGATACCGGTTGTTTTTTTCAGAATTGATTCGATGAGCCATATGCAGGCAGCACAACGGATGCCTGAAACGATAAACGAAACTTCATGGCTGTTTTCCCGCGCAGTTGTAAATGCTTTAAGGTATTCATCATTATAGATCGATTCAAAAGCGCCTTCAGGTATGCCCGGGTTCTGCCAGGTTCTTTTTTTATAGAACGAATCGAGCCCGGCCCCGGTAATTATAGCATAAGCCCCCCGGCAGCCCTGGCAGCAGAAATGCAGCTCTTCGTTATCAAACCGGTCGATCACCCGGTCAGAGGGTGGAATCGGCAGGTTACAGTGGATGCAGGTATCGGGAAGGTTCATCTTTATGGCGGTTTTTGAGGTTTTTTTTATTAGTTTCTTGCATGCACCTGAATAGATACCTTTGAATAATTTATAGATGGGGTAAATAAACTCATAACCATCAGAGATTCAGCAGCAGCTGGCGATTGAGCCGGGCGCCATCCAGCTCCAGTTCAAGGCGGGCCTGTATCATGCCCCTGATCTCTTCACCAAAATTAACCCGGTAATATCCGGGGGTGACCTCCTGCAAGGGCAGATGGATGTCTTCTGCCGAACCGGGGATTGCCAGGTAGAGCATGCCGGTCGCCCGACCAACCTCTTCGCCTTGTTGATCTTTGAGATCGAATTTCAGGATGCGCCCATGGAGCCTGGTTTCAAGGCTCCAGCCGAGGACTTCCGCTGCCCGCTTTTCGACCATTGTGGCATTGTATTTCAGCCCCTTGCTGTAATAGTCCACATCAGTCACTCTGCTTCCAGGTCCTCCTGCCTGGAATGCCGCCCAAGCTGAAAAAATCAGAAAACCGCCGATCAGCAGAGCGATTAAGAGAGGGGAGATGTTTTTTTTTCTGGTTTCCGTCATGGTGTCACTCTCTATCTTTATTTTCCAATATACGCTTCTGCGACCGACAATTCCAGCCCTTCTCCGTCGGTCAGCACAAATTCAACGGTCATTTCATTGCCAGGCGTCAGCAGCACGAAATCGAGACGCCGGTTCTCTCCGGCTGCCAGTTCGGCCTTTATCTGTCCCTTGAGGACCAGAGGTGTGCCTGAATCCTTGTTGCGGGCCTGCAGGGTGTAGACCTCAGCCTCCTGGCTGCGATTATTGACCCAGGCGTTGAAAAAGGTGCCGATCTGGCCGTTGGCGAACTGGCGTGCTGCTGCCGTATGCGAGACGGCAACTTTTAAAGATGCGACCGGCCGGTCAAGCAGCCCGATACCGAGAATAACCAGCAGGGCGAGAAGCGCTGCGGCGGGCAGAAGAACGCGCGGATTGAGCAGCCCCATGGCTCCTTCCCCATGCAGACCGAAAGTATAGCGGATGAGTCCAGGTTCGTTGCGCTTTGCCATAACCCCGCGGCAGGCATCCAGGCAGCGTCCGCAGTTGGTGCACTCAACCTGGTAGCCTTGCCTGATGTCGATTTCCATGGGACATGTCCGTATGCAGGAACCGCATTCGATGCAGCGCTCCATCTCAGCATCGGGAAGGTGCAGGGACAGGGTCGCCCTGTCAACTAGGGAGGTCTGGATGCGGCCGTACGGGCAGAAGTCGCTGCACATCAGGCGCCGCACCACGGCCAGGTCGAGATAAACCAGCAACCAGGTCAAGACAAAGGTGATCCAGGTGGCGTAGTGCAGATCCAAGGCAACAAGACGAGTATAAAAAAGGCGCGGCGGGATGAAGTACCAGAGCAGGTTGGACGCTACAAGGAAAGCAAGAAACAAATATACCCCCTGCAGCAGAATCTTGCCTGCGAGACCACCGTGCAACCGGTTGTGCTTAACTGTGAGGTCCAATCTTCGGGCCGCCCATTCGGCCACATCAGACAGGGTGGTCTGGGGGCAGAGCCAGCCACACCAGATCCGGCCTAGCACAACTGTGACAAGAAGGAAGCCGAGAACGAAAACCAGTGTGGCCAGCAGGACAAGGAAGAGTTCCTGGATCCGGAGGATCTGACCGAACAGATAAAGGTTGAGACCCGGGATGTCGATGCGCAGCAGGCTCTTGCCGTCAACTTCAAACCAGGGGAGGAGCAGAAGAAGCAGTGTAGTAGCCCATTGAATCAGGCGGCGCCACGGGCCTATACGGTTTTTGTTTTTCATGAAAAAACCGGGCGAGTATTTCTCCCGCCCGGCACCAGACCGTTTATTTACTATAAAAAGGGTTTTTCGCCCAACCTCAGGGTCGTATCCTTGACTTTGAACGAAAAGCCTCTTTTTTCATTAGAATCATTTTTGCATATCCTGTGAATACTTTTGCTGGTGGGTGTTCATTTTTTCCTGGAACTCACTGTCTGAACTCCAGCCGCTCATCAGGAAGTAGCCCATAAAAATCACGCCCCAGAGGATCAAGCCATAATACAGGATGTTAAAATATGGAGGCGGTTTGTTTTCCCTGTTTTCCTTAATGCCGTCAAAGGGTTCGCTCTGATCAATGTCTATATTCTCTTGCGTGGTCATAAGTACACTCTCCTGTTTAATTAACCCCATACGGGGATAGGCGCCTTAGCAGTGGCGAATAAAGCGTTAATCATCGTCAAGCATCCGGTACTTGGCAATCTCTCCCCGCTCCTTGCGTTTCTTGCTGTACGTACGGATGACGATCAGCGCAAAGACTGCAAAAAGCCCGATGGTGACACCAAGATAAAGTATGGAGGCCAGGTCCATGATTTATTGCCCCTCCTGCAGGTAGTTGACCATCTGCCAGACCTTTTGGGCCCCCAGTTTCGAGTAGGGAGGCATGCCGCCGTCCGGTATGCCTAAATAGATTAACTCAAACAATTCAGCCTCGTCGTAATTTGCCCCATCCAGTTCCGGACCGATGTCGCCTGAAAGGTCTTCTGCATGACATTGGGCGCAATTTTCCATATAGAGCAGTTTTCCTGCAGATACTGCTGCGGCATCTCCCTTGAACGGGTTTTGCAGGTCGCCGACAATAGTGATCTCCACCGCTTCGCGCCATGGGATGTCGCTGCCGAGCTTCTGCATATAGGCGATGATGGCATCCATTTCATTTTTCCCTGCCAGGGCCTTGATCTCGTCATCGGTGTAAGGAAAACCGAGTACGTCCATCTTACGTTTAATCTTTTGGGGATTAAGCTGGTTATCCGCCAGCCAGCCGTAGTCGGGCATGTTTGTTTTCGGTACCATGGCCCGTGGCGATTCCATATGCTTGTAATGCCACTCGTCGGGGTATTTGCCGCCAAGCCTGGCCAGGTCGGGGCCGGTCCGTTTTGAACCCCAGAGGAATGGGCGGTCGTAGACAAACTCTCCACTCTTCGAGTAATCGCCGTAGCGTATGACCTCGGCAACCAGCGGACGCACCGTCTGGGTGTGGCAGTTGTTGCAGCCATCCCGGATGTAGATATCGCGCCCCTCCTGCTGTAAGGCAGTGTACGGGGTGACGGATTCGATGCGGTCGGCCTCAGTGTTGACCCAGGCAAAGGGCAGAACCATGGTTATTATCGTACCGACGAGAATCGCGCCGGTGGCCATAATCAGAAGTAGAACCGGTTTCTTTTCCCACATGATTAGGCCCTCCCTTCAGCAAATGCGGCTGCGCTTGGGACAGACTCACCCTTTTGCACCGTCATGTAGAGGTTATAGATGAAAACCAGAATGCCGGCAAAGTAGATGAGACCGCCGCCGGCGCGGACCCACCAGTATGGGTACATCTCGACCATGGTCTCCAGGAATGTATAGGTCAGGCTGCCGTCAGGATTCATGGCATTCCACATGCCGGCCTGCAGCACCCCGGCAATCCAGAGTGAAAACGACCAGATCAGCTGGCCGACCAGGATGAGCCAGAACTGCAGGTTGGCCAATGGAATGGAGTAGAGCTGCCTGCCGTAGACCCGCGGGATCAGGAAGTAGATGCTGGCGAAGCTGATCATCGACACCCAGCCCATGGTCCCCATGTGGATGTGGGCCGGAATCCAGTCGGTGTAGTGGATAAAGGCCGAGAAGGTCCGGACTGCCTGCATCGGCCCCTGCAGGGTCTGCATGCCGTAGAAGGTGATGCCGACGATGAGGAACTTGACCAGGTAGTTTTCCCGCATCTGGTGCCATTGGCCACCCATGGACAAATAGCCATTGAAGACCGATCCCCAAGAGGGAGCAATCAGCATGACGGAGAAGGCCATGGCCAGGGTCTGGATCCAGTCCGGCACCGGGGTCCAGAGCAGATGGTGGGCTCCGGTCCAGAGATACATGAAAATAAGGCTCCAGAAGGCGATGATTGAAAGCCGGTGGCTGTAGATCGGCACCCCGGTGGATTTAGGCAGGAAGTAGTAGAACATGGCCAGCGGAGGTGCGGTCAGCGCCATTGCCACGGCGTTGTGCGCGAACCACCAGTGGACGTTGGCGTCATTGGTGCCGGCGTAGGCCGAATACGACTTGAACAATGATACCGGCATGGCCGCCGAGTTTGTCAGGTAGAGGATGGCTACGCCGATCAGCGATGCCATCATGTACCAGAGGGAGATGTACATGTGCTCCTCCCGGCGCTTGATGATGGTCATGATGATGTTGACGGCAAACGCCACCCAGAGGATGACCACCATCACATCGATGGGCCATTCCATCTCGTGATATTCCTTGCTGGTGGTGTAGCCGAGCAGCAGGGTCACTGCCGAGGCAATAATGGTGGCGTTGAAGAACCAGAGCTGGAATTTAGCCAGCCCGTCACTCCAGAGCCGTGTCTTGCAGAGGCGCTGCACAATGTAGAGGAAAGTGGCGAAGATAACGCCGACCCCCCATCCGTAAATGCCCGCATTGGTATGGATCGGACGTAAGCGCCCAAAGGTCAGGTAGGGCGCGAAATTGAGCCCGGGTTCCACCATCTGGAAGGAGACGATCACCCCGACCAGGACAGCAACCACCCCCCAGACAATGCTCCAATTGACGAAGCTTCTCACAATGTCGTAATTGTATTCTGTTTTTTCCATTTTCCCTCCTTCCTCATTACTTGTTTACCATTTCTGCGTTGACCAGTGACCAGTACTATATATTGTTAATGGCTGTAATTTTTACCATACCGCGCGCAGCTTATGTTCCTTGCGGACGCGGTCTACTTCCCGTTCCAGCTCTATACGCCAGTCGGCATGAATGCGGGCTGCCGATGGCGCAATGAGTTCCGGCAGGCCGTAAACCAGCCGGTCGGAAGCGCTGGATGCCTCTATCACCGCTTCAATGGAGCGGGCCCCGAATTTATACTGGGCCAGCAACAGCCGCAGCAGCAGCCCCGAAGTCTTGCGGGCCGCTTTTTTCCAGTGCGTGTCCATCTGGTGCGCAATGATGAATGCCCTTTTGAGTAGAATGCGGTGCAGATCCTCGAGCTCCTCTTCCGTGGCGGATTCCTGCAGAAGTTCGCCTCCTATTTCAATGCCGTCAATGTCGAGAACAACCCGCAGGCGGCTCATGAAGTCAGGAATTTTCAGGGTTTTGACAAGTTGAGCCGCCCCGGCGTCTTTCTGGCTCAACAGGTCTTCCATGCCGGCCCAGTTTGCTTTAACGCCGCCGGCAAATACGAATATGGAACGCCCGATATAATAGGGCGTACCGTGGACATAGGTGACGCCGTCCTGCATGGAGGGAAGGAAGTAGCGCAAATAGCCGAACTCATGGTTGTCATAGCGGCAGTCGAATTCATCCCAGAAGACTATGGGAACCTTACTCCTGGCGACCGAGGCCCGGATAGGTTCAATGGCCGAGTTGATCTCCTCGGGACCGTCAAACTGGGTCATGTTGAATTCGAAGAAATCAAAGGGGTTGGTGTCGAGCTTAGTGGAAATAACCCGGGCCACCTCTTTGACGGAAAAGGATTTTCCCGAACCCGGTGGGCCGAAAACCCCGATGCAGAGGGGACGCTGGAATGTCTCCTTTGAGACATAGCTGTCCATAACGTTCTGCAGGGTAATAACCGGGTCCAGTTCAGCCGGGTCCGTGGTGCGCAGATTGCCGATATGAAAGAGGCGGAATTCCTCAAAGCCCTTCTTCCAGCTGACCTCCTCCTTTAAGTGGTGCAGGACATCAAGAATGACCGGAATGGGGCCTGGCGCCATGTCTATGGAAATTGTGCCGGGTCCAACTGCGACCGGGAGTTTCTGCGGGAAAAAGGAGCGCAGGGCCCTTTTTTTGTCCTCGTTCCATATCTGGCTGGCCACAAGTTCAAGGCTGCGGGCAAAATCGGGAGAGGTTTCAGGAAGCTCAATGAAGCCGGGGTCAAAAGTGGATTCAATAAAGGAGCATGGCACGCCGCCCGGAAATACAGAAGAAAAATCCAGTTCAGGGAATTCCAGACCGTCACTGAAAAAATAGCCGTGGTTATACAGGAGCTGCCAGTTGTTAAGCACGCGCCTGGAAAAATCATAAAAATAACTGCGGCAGAAATCACGACAGCCTATTTCAAGGAAATCCATGGCCATCATTGATGTTACCAGGGTGTCATGGCAGGGAACAGAACCTTTCTGGCGGGGTGCACTTTTCTGCGGCAGGCAGCCTTCCTGGTACCTGAAATAAACACCGTCCGGGCCTCCATACAGAATGCCGTAAGGAAACATCTCCACAATTATATGACAGTGAAAGCGCTGGTTTTTTTTATCCCACAGGCCGATCTCTTCAGTGCGCAGGGCGCGCAGGGCCATGGCCACAATGGTTTCCCAGGTGACGGAACTGTCCATTTCCATCCTGGTCGTTTCCAGGTCGGACAGGCGGCAGAAGAGAAAGAAACGGCTGGCGAACTGCTCCGCCCATTCCTGCCAATGGGCAATGCCAATGCCCATGCCTATGACCCAGCTCTCAGGGTTAAGGGACTTGATACGCTTGGCCACTTGGGGTGGCCAGCCGCCGTCATCAATTATGAGTATGCCGCTGTTATCGCTTAATGACTTAATATTCGTTTCATCAATGGCAAGGGCGTCAGACTCTTTGCGCCTCCCTTCCGGGGGGAGTATCTGCTGCACCATGAACCAGCCGTGACCTTTGTCTTCTGAGGAGTGGCTTTTCTTGCGAAAAATCTGAAATATTTCCTTCTGTTCACCATATGTAACAGTGCGAACCCTGGGAGTCATGTTCGCCGAGGCAAGATAGGAAGCCAACCATGTCAAACATTGTTCCAGGCGCCCGTTTTCAACACTGACTTTGCCGGCCAGCAATTCAATAAAGTCACCTGGATTATAGCCATAGGCAGGCAGGCTGCCCTCTGAAAGCAGGCTGACCTCCTTTATGGGCAGATTGTTGACTTTAACATCAGAGCCCAGCAGAAGTATATTGGGCCTTTTTGCTTCCTGTAGCATAATGTTTTGTCACCCTTACACAGTGCCGTCATAGCAGCAATAGATATTGCATGGGAACCTGGGGGGAGGGCCATGCAATACCTATTGCCAGGGAGGGATTACGCTCCGTGTTTTGAAAGATAATCAGCCACACCCTCCGGGGTCGGCTTCATGGCATCATCTCCGGGCCGCCAATTGGCAGGGCAGACCTCACCATGGGTTTCATGGAACTGCAGTGCGTCAATGACCCGAAGGGCTTCATCGACATCTCTGCCAAGGGGCAGATCATTCACTAACTGATGCCGCACCACGCCTTCCTTGTCTACCAGAAAAAGGCCGCGCAGAGAGACGCCGCCTTCAAATAAAACACCGTAGTCCGTTGAGATGCTTTTAGAAATATCAGAGATAAGGGGGAACTGAACTGCACCGATGCCGCCCTGGTCAACGGGCGTGTTTTTCCAGGCAAGGTGGGTGTAAATCGAGTCAACCGAGATGCCCAGAAGTTCACAGCCTTTTGCCTTGAAATCCTCAACCTGCCGGTTAAATGCCAGTATCTCCGAGGGACAGACAAAGGTAAAATCCAGGGGATAAAAGAAAATAACCACATATTTACCCCGGTAGGAGGAAAGAGAAACGGTTTCAAAGCTGTTATTGGGCATTACAGCTTCGGCTTCAAACTCAGGAGCCTGCTTGGTTACCAGACACATAATGGTACCTCCGTGATGATTATAGTTCGTATAGTATAGGTAATCATACCCATAGTTACTAATTTTCTCGACATTTTTTTATAAAAGAGCATTGTATTGTTTTAAGCGTTTTTTTCGTCCTGTGTTGGAAATTTGTCCCCTTGGAGAATGCAGCAGGATTCCTCCTGCAGCAGTTTGGCAAAAGTCACCCCTGCAAGGGTCTGGCGCAGTTGGTCGCGCGCCTGCATCCATACTTTATTCACTGCGCAACTCAAACTGGCATGGCATGACTCCGGTCTGACAACGCAGTCGTTTAGAAAAATTTCTCCAATCATTGCCTCAATAACAGTAAGCAGGGAAAGTTTCTCAGGCGCAACAAGAAGACGATAACCCCCCTTGGCTCCTTGCAGGATCTCAATTATGCCCGCCCTAGATAGTTGTTGGGCAATTTTTGCCAGAAAGTGTGACGGAATATCACCGCATGCAGCTACATCCTGACGGCTTACCACACTTTCAGTGCCGCCATTCCTGGCAAGGCACATGACGCAGCGCACCGCGTATTCACCTGCTCGTGTCAATCTCATTGAAATTCCTCGCCCAAACACAAAACAATTAAGACATTTTTTGTCTTATATAAAAATTGAAAAAAGAAGTCAAGGGGGAAAATGAAAATATTTGCAACATAGGGGTTTTTCCATTACGCAGTAGATAACCATTCTATATATACTGTTTGAGCTAATCAAGGCTGAAAAGAACTGCAGCGATGCGCCGCCGAACTCGTTTGCTGACTACGATGTGACCGGAGGATCAGCGCCAGCAGGTGTTGAGTTGATCAAGATGCTTTGATGCACCCAATTAATCAGCTGTGAAGGTGGAGTAATGAAAAAGAGGCTGCGGAAAAAGAAACGGGTTGGAGAGTTCAAAGTGTTCGGGGCCGCAATCGTGATTGTACTGCGAGAAAAGTCGGACTATGATGCATTTCTTGACTCCTTTTTAACGGAGGCTCTTGAGGCCAACGGTTGTTTTATTGGAGGCGCCGGTCTCAAAAACAGATTTAACGGGTTTATTGAATTGGGCTGCAGGCATGATTTACCGGAGCAGAGGCTTGCGGCAGTTTCAGACTGGCTCAAAGCCGATCCCGATGTTGAAAAATATGATATTGGCATGTTCACCGATGCCTGGTATGGCCCATTCAATGAACCTGAGGCAGTAGAGGATAATACGGTTGTTTACGGAGTTTAAAGTGATTTAAAAATTGCAACGTGACGCATGTTACGGTTTTCCAACCCTGCACTTTGTCAACCCTTTTGCCTTGCGGATGAAGGTGCTGTCAAAGGTGACGAACTGTGTGCAACCCTGGCTTGCGGCAAGATGCAGGGCATCGGCGAAATCAAGGCCGTTTTCGTGCCATTTGATTGCCCTGTGCACGAGCTCTGGATCAGCAATATTTACATTGGGCAGGCCAAGAAGCTTCTTGAAGGTAGAGGAAACAGCATCAGGTTGAAAGCCATAGGAAAAACGGAGGACCCATTCGGCTTCAAGGAGCACCGTATCCGGAATATAAACAGTTTCATAGCTGAATATCTTCCTGGCCTTGGTATATTGGGGCTTGTCGTCGCGGGTGAGGAAGCGGACAAGGATGTTGGTATCAATCGCTATCATTGAATGTTTCCTTTACACCTTTGGCGATGGCGGCTTCCATTTCTGCAAGTGTCTTGGCCTTGCCTTTGTAATTGAGGCAGCCGGCTACCTCCTCGATGGTTGTTTCAGGGAAAGGGCTTACGGGTTTGAGCAGGATGCCGTCACGAGCATCCACCACCAGGAGCTTCTGGCCCGGTTTCCAGTTATGCGCGGTGCGGATCGGCTTTGGAATGATGACCTGGCCCTTACTCGATATTATTGTTGTTGCCATGTTTCTCTCCTTGGTAAGAAATTTGTAAGAATATTTTAATGGTGCAGAAGATAAATGTCAAGGGTTGAAACAGAGACAACAGGAGAGGCTAGTGCGCATTTTTCACGGTCTCCGCAGCGGCACTACTTTGGCCTGCAGGCAGCATTTTTTGTACTTTTTACCGCTGCCGCACGGGCAGGGTTCATTGCGGCCTATTTTGGGTGGCAGGTTGATATGGGGAGGGCCGGAAGGTCTGTTTTTGTGCCTTTGGAGGCGTTCCTGCTCCAGACCGTAAGCATGGTGCTGGATGGTCTCTATGGCGAGCGGCAGCATGGCATAGAGCGAGGCTAGCATGCGCATTTCTTCGTCTTCGTCGAAGAAGTGAGGCACCTCGAAAATCTCCTCGATTTCATCCGGTTCTACTATGCCCAATATTACTGCCAGGCTTGCCTCGAGATCCTCCTGCTCTTCGGAGAGAGAGTCCGGATCGCTGTCCGTGAACCAGATTTCCGGGCGCAGCAACAGGGCTTCATGGAAACCAAACGTCCAGTCCTGAATCGTTAAAAGTTCATCGGGGTTCTCCAAGTATTCAAGGTCGAAAGGAAAGCGCAGCATGCCGTTTTGAAAACGGCCGGTCAACTCGTTTACCTTGCCCAGCAGGGCACTGAGAAGTGCTTGTCCCTCTTTTTCGGTGTCAACTTCAATCATGCCTTCACCGAAAACAACGGGAAGCCATTCACTGGGCAGGATCATATCCGGCGTCACAGCCAGGCCGTATAGAAAACCAAGCAGTTCCTCGAAAGTAAAAACCTCGTCCTGGTCAACTGCCTTGGCCAGGATTTTTTGCAGCTGTTTTTTCTCTTTGCTGCTTATCATAGCTCTTTACAGATGTGATTCCGGTTATTGAAAAGGTTTTATTATTGGCTGACAATTGCCATGACAAGTTCGGCGGTGGCGGCCATGTCAGACAGTTTTATGGTTTCCCGGGTGGAGTGCACCTTGTCCATGCCGGTGGAAAGGATGGCGCACTGAAGAGAGTAGCCGTTAAATATATTTGCGTCACTGCCGCCTCCGGCTACAACGTAGTCCAGTTTTCTCTCAAGGGATGCGGCGGCCGCTTCCACCCTTTTTATGACTGCAGACTCCCTGTCCAGCTTCATGACAGGATAATCAGGGATTATTTTGAAATCAAGAGACGGTCTGCCCTTTACATTTCCATCGGGATCGGACCAATTATCCACCTCTTCCTGGAAGACGGACCTGATGTGTGCTGTATGCTCTTCCAGCAGTTTTAGCGTATGGCTCCTGACCTCCCCCTGTATTATGGCAGATTCGGGGATGATATTGGTTGCCGTACCCCCTTCGAGAAGACCGATATTTGCAGTACTCTCCCCGTCAATTTTGCCCAGCCTGAGACGGGCAATGGCTTTTGCTGCCAGATGAATGGCACTGATGCCTTTTTCAGGGCTTAAGCCGGCATGGGAAGCCTTGCCGGTAATCTCAACTTTTAATCGGTTTGCCGCAGGTGCGCCGACGATAACCCTGTTGATGCCGGAAGAATCCAGGGCATAACCGATTTTTGCTGTAATTAAAGATGGATCAAGGGCCTTTACGCCCAGCAGCCCGACCTCTTCACAGGTGGTAAAAACATATTCCACCGGCCCGTAGGGAATTTGTTTTTCCTGCAGGGTGCGCATGACTTCAATCAGTGCAGCAATACCAGCCTTGTCATCGCTGCCGAGCACGGTGTCGCCAACCGAGGTAAAAACCTCCCCGTGCCGCTGGACCTTGACGCCGATTGCAGGAAGGACGGTATCCATATGGCAGTTAAAAAAAACAGGATCCTTGGGCAATCCGCCATCAGGGAAACGCACGAACAGGTTACCGCAGTTAGAGCCGGTTATCTTTGCCGAGTCGTCCTCCAGCACTTCCGCACCCATGTCTGTGAAGAGGGACTTTAGGTATGCTGCGACCCTGCCCTCCTGTTTTGAGGGGCTGTCGATTTCGCAAAGGGTCGTAAAAACTGCAGCAAGACGTTCGTGGTTAATGGTCATGGGATTTCCTGATAAGTTATAATATAGAGTAAATGGTAAAACGTAACCTTATCACGATAGGAAATGATCTCATTACCTGTCAAGTAATACTCATGTTAATATTTGTACGTTCTCAAAAAATCCGGTTTAACTGGGAACTTCGTGCCAGGATTAACCGCTTCCTTTTTTATTTCTTCGACCAGCCGCTTTCCTGGCGCCAGCGCATTATGCGAATCCTGCCTGTTGCTGCGCTGCTGATGACTGCTGCATAAGGATCGCCTTTGACTATTGCGGGATTCTGGGAGGCGGGATGATAGACAATGATGGAGCCGTTATCTTTGCTGGTCCCGTCCGACTGCCACTTAATATAGTTCGGCCCCCCGAATATGATGCCGTTTTTGCCGGCAAGCTTTGTCCCGGCAGGGGTTTTGGATGGTCCGCCGTCTGGGTACGGTGGAGCAGACATACAGTCGTAAAACTGTACTTCCCCTCTAAAGGTTATCTCCTTGATAATGTCGTCGTCGGCTTCGTCGTTGCAGTCTTTGTCAGCATCGGTGTCAATGCAGATCAAATAGCCGTCCTTTGCTCCAAGGATAAAATCGACCAGGACATCCTGATTCCTGTTGACCGCCTCGAACCGAGCCAGGTTGAGATCTGTAAGTATAGTAAAGGCCACTCCTTTTACCTTTGCTGTGGGGTTGCTATACATGTATACAGTAAAGGTGGTCAGGATAAATACTACAGCCATAACAACAGCAAGCTCTACCAGGGTGAAACCCTGCGTTGATAATTTGTCCTTTGCTGCCATGTTTGGAAACAGGCTCCCCACAAGTTTTTAGATCAACTCTTAAAAGGATTACTCTCTGTCACGGGCAAAACGTTTCACTGGGTCAGGTTTGAGGTCAAGAGACATATAGAGTGTATTGCTTACATGTGAGCCCAAAATAGAAAGGTGTTCTTCTTTTGGCAACACCAAACAAGTGATAGGAAAATGGTAGCTATTATTAAGGGCTTTCAAGTCAGCATGGGATTATATGCAGGCTCTGCCAGGAAGAGGACAGATTTGAAATCTGACCCCTGAACAAAGTATCCGGGAAATAATGAGTATACATAAAGCTGTGAACTATAATGTAAACTATTCATTTACTTGAAAGACTTGATTTATGACTCAATGTATAATAAATAAACCATACTGATTCATAATATTAACCTCTATCCCAGTCCGGAAAGCTATGCAAGAGGTGTTTTATCAGCGAATTTTACTTTGGCCTTCAAAGGGTACTCGATACCCTGGTGGAGGCTTTTGTGCTTTATAGATGTCGTCTGCGGAAAGGAATCTAGTAAAAAAAAGACTCAAAAGGAGGAATAAATGAGTGCAAAGTATGAAATTAAAAAGGCAAAGGATGGAAAGTTTTATTTCAACCTCAAAGCGTCCAATGGTCAGGTAATATTAACCAGCCAGATGTACAAGGACAAGAACGGAGCCAAAAACGGCATAGCATCTGTGCAGCAGAACGCTTCCGTCAACGACCTGTTTGAGAAAAAAGAAAGCGCCAGCGAGAAAAGTTTTTTTGTGCTCAAGGCCAAAAACCACCAGATAATCGGCAAGAGCCAGTTTTACAAAACTACCGCTGCACTGGACAACGGCATAGCATCGGTGCAGAAAAACGGAGCAACTCCCGTAATTGATGATCAGGCAGTATAATTTTAAATCTCTGGGATCTGATTGTAAATCTGGTCCAAGCACATAAAAAAAGGGCTTCATTGTGAAGCCCTTTTTTTATGGAGCTATACCATAATACTAATGGTGGCAGATTATTCGCTTTCAGGACAAAAGAATTTCCTCCGCCTGCTTGCAGGCCCTTGCAAAGCGGTCGGGCGAAGCGCTGTCTTTGACTGCCGCGGCAGAACTGAAGAAAACAAAATAGAGCGCCTGGACAAGAAAAAAGAGCCATGTGCTAATGGCAAGTGATGGTGTCGAGTGGGGGTTGAAAAACAGAATAAGGGCAACCGCGCCGCCGCTGACAAGAGTTTCTACGAGTAGACCTTTTACAGAAGAACCTTTCATAAAACAGTTCTGCCGAACCCAGCCCAGGACCAGGATAGCCAGCACCAGAAAAAATATGCTTGATGTACTCCACAGTGCAGCAGCCAGCAGAATCAAGAGCGGAAAAATGATTTTCACCAGCCCTGTATTGCTCCAGGATGCCAGAAGATATGAATATCCCAGGACCATTGCCCAGACAGCCAAGCGGAAGGCCAATGGCCAGGCTATGAATTTTCCCATTAGAGTCACGCCGGGTATGAACAGGAGCGCGGCCACAATACCAAACAGCATGGTGGACCGCACCGGGTGCGCTTTTTTATGCATGATTCGCCCCCTTTATTGCTCTATCCAGGTTCTTTTTTCTTTTAAGAAGTTCAAGCTCCACCTCTTCGTCTGATGGCTCCTTTAAGGTGGCTGTAGGGATTATCTCTGAAAAGACATGTTCCCACTCAGTATTTTCAGCGGTCCTGAAAAATTCAGCGGCCCGCAACTTGATTTTTTCATAGTGCAATTTCCGGGCAGCTACGGATTCCTGCGAGATTATGCTATCCTGCTTCAGGCGCTTGATGTGGCTTTCCATTTCCTGCAGGTGGCGGCACAATAAAAGCCTTTTCCTGATCAGGAAACGGGCAATATCATCCTTGCCCATACTGACAGCCGCCTCCAGATCATCCTCTACTTTCCTGTTCTCCTGCTGCATGGCCTCATGTTCCTGTTTGGCTTGCTCTTTTTTTTTGCCCAGGGTATGTGCGGCAGCCTCCTTACTCTGCAGTTCATCCTCCATCTCACGCAGACACTGCTTTAAGAGCAGCCCTTTGTCCTCAATGGAGTCCATTACGCCGTGCATATCGGCTTTCCATAATCGTATAAAGCGGGTGGCAATGCTCATGATAATCTCCTTGATAGTATAATTATTGGACTGACCGGCGTGATTCATAGCTCCGGTATTGCAGTTCTTTGGCATTTTTCTTCTGTTTGCTGGTTACCGCGCTGGGTGCCCCATGAAATGTTTCTTCAACTTTTTGGCGCAGCACATCCAGGTCCTGTTCCAGGTTGGCGCTTACCTTTTCCGAGCCGACAACTGCGTTGCGTTCAGCCTGTTCAGCTTCATAGGTATTGATAGCCTCCATGGCATCGTCTTTTAAGCCGCTGCCGATATCAGCGGCCACCGTGTCAAGCAGTTTGCTGTAATCTTCCTGCAGGACCTTTCCCTCCCAAACCCTCTTGTCCACAGAGGAGACGACACGGCTCTCGTCCTTGATACAGGCAACATGAAACGGTTCATCAAGCGAAACTGCATGTGGTACGTTGTCATGTTGATAGCGGAGGGTAATGTTATTCAGGGTAAAATTTTTCTCTGCATCGGTGGGCATCGTAAAGGTGAGAAACAGAGAACGGCTCTGGTTGGCCAGCAGGTTTCCCGGATAAAAGACCGCCCTGTTGTCCCGGTACTCTATCGGGTAACCGGCAGCGTCACTTAAGGTGATGCCATGCGTGAGCGGGATTTCTACTGCAATGTTGGATGCCAAGGTCATACGGGCGTGCTGGAATTCACTCTGCAGGATCTCGGCGAATTTTTCCGGCTCGTCCAGCAAGTAGTACTTGCCTGCGCCTTTATCGGCAATGGAGGTCATGAGCTGCTCGTTAAAATCAAGACCGACTCCCACAGTCGTGATGCCGAATTCATGCCGTTGCGCCGCCGATGCCATCCTGCCTAAACTGTGCGGGTCGGTTACACCCCGGTTGGCATGTCCGTCGGAGACAAGGATAACGGAGCCGGACCGGCCTTTCTTAAGGGAGCGCTGCATGATCGCAAGGCCCCGCTCCAAACCGCTGCCCAGGTTTGTGCTGCCGCCGGCATGAATGGAGTTGATAGCTGACTGCAGCAGGAAACGATTCGTTGGTGTTACATGTAAAAGATTTGCATGGACCTGGACATTGTCGGCATAGGAGACAAGGGCGAGCCTATCCTGCTCCGAAAGCATATTGATAAGGTTAAGCAGCGACCGTCTCGCCTGATTCATCTTTTCACCCTGCATGGAACCGCTGCGGTCGAGAACAACCACCATGTCCACAGGTCTGTCAGAGCCCCTTGCTTCCCTGTCGATATCACCAGCGGCCATGATCAGTTCCAGTGAGACGGTGCCGTTGCCGTGCAGCAGTATTTTGTCCTGGGTGAGGCTGCCGCTGAGATTGACAAGGCCGTCATTGCCGGGTGCTACTACTGTATTTACCCGCCCCGGGCCGGGTTGCAGCAAACCCGTTGAGTAGGCCATGGCCGTACAGGTCGCTGCCAGCAGAATAATGATAACAGCTATTGTTTTTTGTTTATGTGTCCCCATGATTTTCCTCCTTTTTTTGTGATTGGTTTGTTTTTTTCTTTCAGGATAGCGGGGTTGCGGGAAATCACAATGCAAAGAAATGTAAAAAAATATGGCCCGGTTTTTACAAAACTTTTACTTTTTTCCGGGGCTGAAGCGGGTATAGTGACATGGGAGCATTACAGAGGAAAAATAATGAATCAGGTGAAAACATCGATACTCGTTGTCGAGGATGATCCGGCCATCTTGCAGGGCCTTCTGGATGTCCTGGTATTTAACGGCTATCATGCTGAAGGTGTTGACCATGGTGATACCGGCCTGGCGAAATCCATTGGTGAACCCCATGACCTGGTGATCCTCGATGTCATGCTGCCCGGTGTTGACGGTTTTACCATCTGCCGGGAGCTGCGCCGGAAAAAGCCGGAACAGGCCATCATCATCCTGACAGCCAAAGGCTCGGAAGAAGATATTGTCACCGGCTTTGGAGCCGGCGCCGATGATTACCTGAGCAAGCCTTTTTCACTCAGGGAACTGCTTGTCCGGGTGGAAGCCCTGCTGCGGCGCTGCGGCAAAAAGTCTGACATGGAAAAAACAACGGTCAATTCCATCTGTTTTGATCCGGCCAACCTGACTGCCGGAAGAGGGGATAAAAAAATCACCATGACCCGGCGTGAGATGGATATCGTGCTCTACCTGTTCCGCAACCGGGAACGGATCGTCAGCAAGCAGGAGCTTTTAAAAAATGTCTGGAACTATACGGTTACTGACATTGAGACCAGGACAGTGGATATCCATATCCTCAAGCTGCGCAAAAAGATCCAGGAGTTGTTGGGTGCTCAGCCTTTTATCGTGACGATCCGCGGTGAAGGCTACCGGCTGGAGTCTAAACCATGAAAAAGGTTATCCTGCTGCTTGTCGTTTTTTTTGTCTGCCTGGCTGCACCGATGTCATACCTGGTGATGCGGACCTACCGAAGCCTTGAACGTGAGGAAAAGGCCGAGTTCCGTTATTTTACCGAATCCCTGTTTGATAGGATTGAGGAAGACCTTGCAAGGATCGTCATTCGGGAGGAAAACCGGCCGGTGGATGACTATGGCGCCGGTAAGCCGGGTGACAGTAGCACCTCCGATCTTCAGCCTTCTCCCCTGGCAACGCCGCCGCAGGAACCGTTCGTGCTCGGTTATTTTCAGAACAATCCCGACGGCTCATTATTTTCTCCACTCAAGGTTGATCCGGAACGGTCAACGGATTCAGGCATTTTACTGGCACAGCTCCATGGACTGAATACCCTCTTTAACAGCAAGAAAGCCGGCATAAAGGAGCAACCGCAGCCGACAAAGGACGATGCTGCGGAAATCGCAATGCCGGAGCCGTCTTTAGAAAAATCGCTGGCTTCCAAGTATTTTACCCCAACAGCGCCTGCAAAGCAGAAACGCGCCCTGGGCCAGGAGGAAAAACGGCTGCAAGAGGTGCCCTATGAACAGGTGCAGAGACTTGCCCAGGTCGACAAACTGGAGGATTTTGACGACGGCAGAAAGGAAGGCGCATCCTACCGGATTCCTGCCGCCATAGTTGAGAGTGAAGAGGCTGCAGAGGCTGACCGTGCATTGGCGCGGCATATCGCCGGCGCAGACCGCAACAACTCTCTGAGCGAAGCAATGAGTGAAGCGCAAAGTGGTGTAGTTGGAGACTCCAGTGTCCAGCCGACTTTACAGGTTGAGGTGACACCGCTGCAGTCTGTGTTTCTGGACAATGAGCACGTCTTTATCTTCCGCCGCATAGGGATCAACAACCAGATCTACCGGCAGGGCTTTGTCCTACAGATACAGGGGTTCCTGCAAAACCTGCTTGCCTCCCATTTCAGCACTCAACCCATGACCCGCTTTGCCAACTTGCAGCTTACTGTTACCCCGCCTGACAGTACGCCGCTTTCCGCCCGGGAAGGCATTGCAGTTGCAGCGCCTGATTTTGTCCTGCAGAGGCAGTTTCCCCGGCCGTTTTCCTTTCTATCCGCAACCTTGCGCAGTGACACCATTCCCCATTCATCCAGTCGCGGAACCCTGACGCTTCTGGCCTGGCTTATCGGAGCTGTCACCCTGCTGGGCTTTCTGGCAATCTATAAAAGTATGCGCGTCATTGTAGAGCTTGCCGAACGGCGGGCCGGTTTTGTGTCATCGGTCACCCATGAATTGAAGACGCCGCTGACTAATATCAAGATGTACAGCGAGATGCTGGAGCAGGGCATTGCCAAAGACCGGCAGCGGGAGCAGGAATATTTTCAGGTCATGAATTCCGAGAGCAGCAGGCTGGCCCGGCTGATCGACAATGTCCTTGAATTTTCCAAGCTGGAGCGCAAACAGCGGCCGCTGAATATGGTAACCGGCACCCTTGAAGAGGTCTTGGCAGAAACCCGGAGCATTATGCAGGAGAAACTCAAACAGGAGGAGTTTGAACTCGTTGTAGAAAATAAAGCTGCCCAGCCGTTTGGCTATGACCGGGAGGTCATGGTGCAGATCCTCATCAATCTCCTTGACAACTCCGTCAAGTTCAGCAGAGAGGCTGCAAATAAACGCATTCTTCTGCAAGTTGCCCCGGAAGGCAAGTACATGCATATTTCCGTTTCAGACTCGGGTCCCGGTATTGATCCGGCAGCGCTCAATAAGGTGTTTGACGATTTTTACCGCGAGGACAATTCTTTAGCCCGCAAGACCAAGGGCACCGGCATCGGCCTGGCCCTGGTGAAAAAATTTGTTCTTGCCATGGGCGGCAAGGTCAAGGCTGCAAACAACAGGGGGACAGGCTGCACAATTACTGTTTCTCTGCCGTTGGAGTAAGTTTCTACCTTGACAAGGGGCCTTTTTAATGGATGACCCCACAGGCCCAGTTTTTTAAATCTTTTTCACTAATCTAATCTGCAACCCGTCAGCAACATTTGCTAAATAGTGAAGGAACCCTATCCACAACAAGGTTGTCCCAAACATCTCCAACACCTCTTCCACAACTTTAGAAGTATGCCGGACGCCATATCTGCGCTCAATGGAGAAAGCTTCCTGGATCCTGCGGTAGAAGTGATCAATATTGTCTAACCCTTCAGTAAAATCAATGCCTTGAGAGACTACCCAGCACCCCAGGCCTAAGACGAGATAGGGAGTCAGGTTAAACCGCCGAAAAGATGTCCATAAAAATGTAAAAATTACAAGTCCCCAAAAAGCAAATATTGGAGCAATAAATGCATGCCATGAAAAAGAGGGGTTTTTTAACAGGATCCCGAGAACCCCCCCCAACTTTACATTGTTTTCTGAGGCAATATGTTTAAGAACTGTTCCAAGCCTCTCGTGAAGTTCAGCATAATCATCAATCCCAATCCACAAGAAAAATAATCCTGCTAAAATCCAGACGCATGTTTTTAGGCGAGAAATGGATGGGCCCTCGACAAATGCAATCAGCAAAGCAGTAACCCCTAACAATTGTGTTTGTATAGAAGAGAACCATGTAGGTATTGACATCTCTCGAGCAATATTCCAGATACGCCGAATGTTTCTCTCATCGAAAATGTCTTTATAGTTAAAGACATAATCAGCGATTACAAGTAGAATTTGAATTGTTATGCACGTTATAAAGATTACCTTTATCCAATGCTGCATATCAATTGTTCTCATTTCGTTTTCAGACATAATTATTCACATTGAACCTGTTGACTTGCTGTAATAATATCTTTCAATTAGGTATGCTGAAACTCCATTATAACAACTTATCCATAAAAAATTGTAAAGAGATTTTCATATCGTTAGCTTACAAGAATTATGTTTTGTGTAAAGTCGATAAGTTAAGCAAACAAATTCTCTTTACCAAGGAGCTGATTCCCACTTACCCTAAAAAAAAGGGGTCAGGCTTTGCCGGTCTGTTTGCCAGATCCTTGCCACAATGTCATTCGTATTTGAAATTTATAAAAAAAAGCCCTCATGGAGAGGGCTTAGAGTATGCTGCTGGATGTTACTGGATTTAAAAATGGCGGAGAGAGAGGGATTCGAACCCTCGGTGGGGTATAACCCCCACACTCGCTTAGCAGGCGAGCACCTTCAGCCAACTCGGTCATCTCTCCGGCCAAAGTATTAAGAATTATGTGGCGGAGGAAGTAGGATTCGAACCCACGGAACTTTCGTTCAACGGTTTTCAAGACCGCCGCCTTCAACCACTCGGCCATTCCTCCACGATCAGGAACATGGTTTGTACCATTTCGTCAATCTGCTGTCAATATTGCAGTACACTGAAAAAAATTATCAACAGTACCAGCGCCTCAATGCTATTAATATTTTACAAAAGTTAAACGTGTCGTAATCGAGTTTTTACGATTCCGACAATTATATGAGTTCCCTCCTGTGGCTTTTATGCAGCAAAAAACTACTGGCTCCATTTATTTGTTTTCATCCCTCTGTTTTTTGAACTTCTCCTTGGCCAGCTCCTTTTCGATCATCTGCTTTTTTACCCTGGAAAAGTTGAAAACATCCAACACCTTGAGGCCGTGCAGCACCACGCCTAGGCCCCAGCCGAAAAGCGGCCAGAGAAACCAGAGGGATTCAGGGGAGGTCTTCAGATTGATGGCCATGAGCATGAGGTTGACGATGAGGTAGACAGCCAGGTGGATGTAAAAATGTATCTTGCCCTCCGCCCTCTCCTTTGCCTGTTGATATATTTGTTGATCGTCCATGCCTTTTAACTCCACTTTATTCTTCAGAGAGCTTTTTGAGCTCATAGAGCAGGTTCAGGGCCTCAAGGGGTGCCAGGGTGTCCGGCTTTATGCCATCAAGTTTTTCACGGATCGGATCAGTACCCGGCCCAAAAAGGTTCAACTGGTTTGGGTGTTTTGCAGCGCCAGCGCTCCTTTTTTTATTCTGCTGCTTCGCGCCTGCGGCAATGCGGGGTTTGCCCAGGTGGTCAAATTCCCCTTTCTCAATATTTTTCAGGATCTCATGGGCTCGTTCCACGACTTTCGGTGGTACGCCGGCAAGGGCCGCCACCTGGATGCCGTAGCTCCTGTTTGTGCCACCCGGCATGAGCTTATGGAGAAAAATAATAGTATCGTTCCATTCCCGCACCCCGATATGAAAATTCTTAACCCTGTTCCTGGTTAGGGCAAGCTCGGTGAGTTCATGGTAGTGGGTGGCAAAAAGTGTCTTGACACCCTTGTTGTTTTTATTCACCAGGTCTTCGGCAACAGCCCAGGCTATGGCAAGGCCGTCAAAGGTGCTGGTGCCCCTGCCGATCTCATCAAGGATGACCAGGCTGTTTTCCGTGGCGTTGTTCAAGATATTGGCCGTTTCATTCATCTCAACCATGAAGGTTGACTGGCCGCGGCGCAGGTCATCCATGGCCCCCACCCGGGTGAATATACGATCAACAACACCGATTTCAGCTCTTTCAGCTGGAACAAAACTTCCCATCTGGGCCATGAGCACAATGAGTGCGGTCTGGCGCAGGACCGTGGATTTTCCTGCCATATTGGGACCGGTGATTATCAGGACCTCTTCATTCTCCTGGTCCAAATGAATATCGTTGGGTACAAAGCGGCCGGCCGGCAGGGTCTGTTCAATAACCGGATGCCTCCCTTCAATAATGGTAATAATTTCGCTGTTCTCGACCTGGGGTTTTACATATCTGTTGCGCCGCGCTGCTTCCGCCAGGCAGGCAAAATAGTCAAGACGTGCCAGATGTGCTGCAGTTTCCAGTAATATGCGGCTCTGTGCCGCAACCTCATTTCTGATGTCAGTAAAAATCCGGTATTCCAGATCAAGCCGTTTTTCCTCGGCTCCCATGACCTTGCTTTCAAATTCCTTCAGCTCAGGGGTTATGAAGCGTTCGGCATTTACCAGGGTCTGTTTGCGGATGAAATACTCAGGGACATTTGCCACCTGGCCACGGCTTACCTCAAGGTAATAGCCGAACACCTTGTTAAAGCCGATTTTAAGCTTGGCTATACCGGAGAGCTCGCGCTCTTTGGCCTCAAGGGCAAGGATCATCCCCCTGCCGTCCCGCTGGATTGCCATGAGTTCATCCAGTTCAGGATGGAAATCATCCTTGATAATTTTGCCCTCGCGCATGGTTACAGGGGCATCGTCTCTGATGCTGTTATCAAGCAGGGTCTTTATTTCTGGCAGTACGTTAAGGTCGGAACCTATCTGCTGCAAAACCCCGTCTTTTATTTCCGTAACAAGATCCTTGATTGCAGGCAATTGAGCCAGTGTATTGCGAATGGCTAAAAGGTCTCTGGGATTGGCGCTGCCAAGGACCACCCTGCTGTTCAGCCGTTCAAGGTCATAAGCATCGGCCAACAGGCTGCGCAGATTTTCCCGTAACCTGTTGTCATTAAAAAGCAATTCCACGGCCTGGAGCCGGGTACAAATCCGGTCCACCTGCCGCAGGGGGAAAAGCAGCCTGCGCTTGAGGAGGCGTGCGCCCATGGGGGTAGAGGTATAGTCAAGGGTATCAAGCAGAGATCCATTTCTGCTGGAGCCGACGATTGTCTGGGACAGTTCCAGGTTTCTGCGTGAGGGTTCATCAACAATCAAGACATCTTCAAGATTGACGGGAATGAGTTTTTCAATATGGGAGCAGGCGGTTTTCTGGGTTTCCAAGACATACTGCAGCAGCGCTCCGGCAGCAGAAATACCGGCCAGCATTTGTTCACAGCCAAATCCGGCCAGGTTCAGGGTCTGAAAATGTTCAAGCAGGGTTTCCCTGGCGGTTTCAAAATAAAACGTATGTTCAGCACGTTTGGTCAGGCAAAGATCCGGCAGAAAGCCTTTGATGCTTTTAATAACATCCTGGTTGCTTTCCTCCCCCGATTCGTCAATAAGGAGCTCTGCAGGTGCCATGCGGGAGAGTTCATCAAACAGTTCATCGAGGTCCCCATGCTGGCTGACCAGGAACTCCCCGGTTGAAATATCAAGGTAGGCTCCACCATAAGGTGCGCCAGACTTATCTGCAGACAAAGATACTGCAGAAAGATAGCGGTTGCTTTTATCGTCAAGGAGCTGCTCATCGGTGGTTACACCGGGGGTTACGACCCGCACGACCTCACGTTTGACGATCTTGCCGCTTTTTACCTGGCGGGGGTCTTCAACCTGCTCGCAAATAGCCACCCTGTGACCGGCTTTAACAAGTTTGGCCAGATAGGAGGAAACCGCATGGTGGGGGACGCCGCACATGGGTATTTTATTCTCGTCATTTTTGCTGCTGCGTGAGGTAAGCGTTATGCCAAGTATTTTGGCAGCAACAACAGCATCATCAAAGAACATTTCGTAAAAGTCGCCCATGCGGTAAAAGAGGATGGCATCCTCATGTGAGGCCTTGATCTCCATAAACTGCTGGAGCATGGGGGTGATTTTTTGTGTTTTGGTCATGGTTTGCTATTAAATATTCCTTCAATCTTTAAGATAAGGATATAATTAAAAAGTTTCATTTGTTCATTTTTGCTTGCCCAAAAACGAACCAAAAAGGGCAGCCAATCACTCGCCGTTTCACTGCTGGTCCGACTGTGTCGAACTGCCCTGTGCCCCTCGAAACGACCGGGAGTTTGAAAACCCGCGGAGTTTATGCCCCACAGGGGTGCTCAAACAGGTCAATCTCCTGTTTCGGTCGTTTCTGTGGTGCTCGGCTGCGTGAAATGGCCTAAAACCCAATACACTTTATATTTTTTTACCATTAGATTTTAACAGTTTCTGAAAATCAGGCAGCAACTGGTCAAAAGTACTTTCAATATGCTCAGGGATCGTGCGCACCTCGGAGAGCACAGTCATGAAGTTGTGATCCCCCTCCCAGCGCGGCACCACATGAAAATGCAGATGATCCGGGTGGCCGGCTCCGGCAACAGCACCAAGGTTGAGGCCGACATTAAAGCCATCCGGGTTATTATTTTTTCTTAAAATTGCAACGGACTCCCGGATCATATCAAACAAAGCAGCGCTTTCATCAGGCTGCAGATCGCTGATATCAGCAATATGACGGCTGGGCGCCACTAAAAGATGCCCGTTGGCATAAGGAAAGCGGTTCAGGAGAACCACGGTTTTTTCATCACGGCACAGGAGCAGGCTTTCTTTTTCATGTTTTTTGCCCGGGCCTGTCTCAAAAATACAGCTTTTGTCCGGTGGGTCCTGCTCCTGGATGTAGCTCATCCGCCATGGCGTCCAGAGGTTTTTCACAGTGTGTTCCCCATGAAGTGAATTTTGCCTTCCATGCTGCTTCCGTCAACTTTTATTACACCATAGGATGCTGTTGCCGTGAAGCTGCCCGGATTCACCATAAGAGTCGGTCCGTAACGCTGGCAGACAGGCTTATGGGTATGGCCATACACAATGCAGTCAATAGGCGCAAAAGCATCGAACAATTTATCTTCTATATTTTGCATATAGCCGGCACCGTGAACAAGCGCGATGCGGAAACTACCCACCTCGATAATCTTGCTGGCAGGCAATGTAGCTCTGGTTTTTGGGCCGCACATGTTGCCATGCACGGCATGAACGGTTTTTCCTGCAAAGACCTCCAGCACAGAAAGGCTTGTCAGGTCGCCGGCATGCAAAATCATGTCAGCATCAGCAAAGCATTGCTGAGCTTTTTCCCGAAACCACTTGTCGGGTTGGATAAGATGTGTGTCGGAAAGAACGCCGATGGTAATCATATGGAATTAAAACTTTACCTTCACCCTGTAGAGAAGCTCCGCAGAGCCCTTGGCCGGAACCTTTACGAGCCATTCCGCCTCAGAGGAACTTATCTTTTTATGACTGTGGCTTTCAGATAAAATTTCCCAGTCGCCGGGCATGGGCTCTACCACCCTGACCGTCACATTTTTATCCTTGCCGTTTTTCAGTTCAATGCGATAGCCGCTTTCAAAGACATAATTATATTCACCAAAGCCGGCAAGTTTTTTAAAGTCCGTCTGTTTGCGGTCTGCCGTGATGTCAAAGGCATTGCCGAGCTTAAGCCTGACCGTCTCATTTTCAGGGGTATGGTCTATGCGGTCTTCCCCGACAAACTGCACCGCTCCGGTGCTGTCCTGCTTGTAGACCCGGACGATACCCTTTGGCAGCGGCAGGCCCAGGTTTTCTGCTTTTTTGTTTTCAAAGGAGAGGTATACTGCCACCTTGATCTTGGAGCCCAGGTCTCCGGACCTGTTCCGGTAATAGTGATCCTGGCCCTTGAGGAGATACTCCTTGGCGCTTGCAATTGTATCTGCCTGCAACAGGGCGACTTGCTTTGTCTGATTTTCCAGGATATCGGTTGTTCTGTCCATGCTATAGAGATGGTAATCCAGAAGAGATTCCTGGGCCATTCTTGGAGCTGCAGCAGCATAGGCGACTTCGGCTGCTTCCCTTATCATTCTTTTTTCAAAAACAGGCTGTACCTGGTGTACATCACCTGCAACAAGCTGCAGCTTGGCATTTTTATATGATGCGCCGCTTGTATTGGTCAGGGTCACCCAGCCAAGTAGGTTGAGTCTGCTTTCGTCGTTGTTCAGTTCGGCCACGTAATCAGCCTGCCAGCTGAGGCCACCTGTGAGATAGCTTAACTCAAGTTCCTGCTCCTTGCCCTTTTTGCTAGCCAGCTGCATGACCAGTGTCGGCTTGTCGCGCAGATTTTCAGGCACATCGGGAAAAATGAGACGCCCGCCTGAAAGCCCTGTTTCAATCCTGTCGCCAACCCTGAGCACTACGCCGTTATTGGCGCTTAGCACAGTGGCCTGTTCCACGGTTTCCTCACCGGTTGTCGGGTGGGTTTTGATGACCCCGATGCTTCTGCCCACGTATTTTTCAAGGAGCTTCTGGGGGGTGAGCAGGTCAAAATCAAAGTTCTGCTCAATTACCACCAGACCATCCTGCTGAGACCCGCTTTGCAGGAGGGCGGTTTCCGGCCGCATCATGCCGCTCACCTCACGGAATGCCAGGGTGCTTTCGCCCGTCGGCAGGGTGATTCTGCGCTTATCCTTCACCAGGGCAAGGTTCTCATTGTAAATGGTAACCGCAACCTCTTTCTGGTCAGCCAGGGTGCTCGTTTTTTCATGGGAAGCTGCCATACCGGTTCCGGCAGACAATAGAAAAATCAGCAGGACTATCCCTGTAATGTATTTATTAGCCATAATTCCTCCAGTCTTTTTAAGTTTGCAGCCCGATTGTCGAGGCGACCCTTTCAGGCAAAACTGTTCACTTCAACTTAATTCATCTATGATCAGATACAGAGATGATTTATTCCAGTTAACCAAAAAAATCAAAAGGTCATTTGAGCTCCTGCACAATCTTCTTCTTTTATACGCCGGGAGCCATAATCTTATCGTTGCATAAAAGTACGCAAAAACGTATAGTAGGCCGCTTATTTATCAATATAATTTCATTTTTCCAGAACTTCGATACAAATCTTGAGGAGCAAAAAATAATGTATACCGCATCAGATTTACGCAAAGGCCTGAAAATTCAAATTGACGGTGAACCCTATATTGTCCTTGACTTCCAGTTCTCCAAGCCGGGCAAAGGCCAGGCCCTCTACCGCACCAAGCTCAAAAACATGGTGAACGGCAACCAGTTTGACCGCACATTCAGGTCCAACGACAAGTTTGAAAAGGCCCCGCTTGAAGAAAGAACCATGCAGTACCTTTACTCCCAGGGAGATGAGTTTCATTTCATGGATACAAAAAACTATGAACAGATTGTTATTTCCCGGGAGCAGATGGCAGACAATGTTAACTTTCTCATAGATAATATGGAGGTGCAGATCCTGCTTTTTAACGACAATCCCATAGGCGTCACCCTGCCAAACTTTGTGAACCTGACAATAACAAGGGCAGATCCCTGGGCCAAAGGGGACACCTCGGGCAGTGATTCGAAACCTGTTACCGTTGAAACAGGGTATGAACTCCAGGTGCCGCCCTTTGTGGAAGAGGGCGACAAGATCCAGATCGACACCCGGACCGGTACGTATATGACCAGGGTCAAGGAGTAATATTCTGGATCATTAAGGCGCCGGCTGCATCCCATTTTCGGTGTCATCGCCAGTCCGGCATGGGGAACCATAGCCGAACTGACTCTTCCTTGAATCTGGGTACATCCGACACCTTAATGATCCAGAATAATTATTATAAAAGATCACACCCTGTTCAACTAAATGCTCAACAAATCAGGCCTGAAAAAACGGGCCGCACTCATCCAGGCCATTCGCCGATTTTTCATCGCCAGGGATTATATTGAGGTTGATACGCCTCTGAGGCTGCCGGTCCTGATACCCGAGGCCCATATTGAACCGGTGGCGTCAGGCGACCACTTTCTGCAGACCTCTCCGGAGATCTGTATGAAGCGGCTGCTGGCGGAAGCCGGCTGTGAAAAAATTTTCCAGATCTGCAAATGCTTTCGGAAAAATGAACGGGGCGAGAGGCATCTGCCTGAACTCACCATGCTGGAATGGTACAGGACCGGTTGTGATTACCTCTCCCTCATGGACGAGTGTGAGGACATGATAAATGAAGTGGCCCGTGCAACAGGGCACAGGGGCTCAGTTCCAGTGCAGGGGCATATTGTCAGCCTGGAAAAGCCGTGGGAGCGGCTCACGGTTGCTGATGCCTTTGTACAATTTGCACCTGTTTCACTGAACCGGGCCCTTGAACAAAAAACTTTTGATGAAGTGCTCTGCACCCATATAGAGCCCCAACTCGGCATAAAAAAACCTGTGTTTCTCTATGACTATCCCATTGAACTCGGGGCTTTAGCCAGAAGCAAAAAAGAGGACCAGGCCCTGGCTGAGCGCTTTGAGATTTATATGGCTGGGCTGGAACTGGCCAACGGCTTTTCAGAGTTAACGAATCAGGAAGAACAAAAGAAGAGATTTGCAACGGAGCAGCAACTGATCAAAAAGCAGGACCGAACTTCAATGGAACTACCCCAAAAATTCCTCTCAGCCCTTGCCGGAATGCCCGAGGCAGCAGGCATAGCCCTTGGTGTTGACAGGCTGGCCATGGTTTTACTCGGCACAGCAACCATCGACCGGGTGGTATCCTTTACTCCTGAAGATTTATAACCGCAGTTTTACTGCTAAGCAAAGATTACATTAGCCCGTATATTTCATGAACAGTTTTGAAAAATTAGTTTAAATATCAATTTTTGTAGTTTAAATTTTATATTCCCAGTCATTGTCCTGTTACAGTTTGTACCAAGTGACTGAATAGATTTTTTTCAAAACTGTCCGCCCTTCGGGTAAGCCGAGACATCCGTATAGTCTGCAGTGTTAGGCGTTTCGCATACTAAAGTATAGCTCAAATCGTGAAAAATGCGGGTTAGCCCGGGTCAGGAAAGAAGCAGCAGATAAAGGCTGCTGAGAATGGCCCAGAGCAGGATAACGGCTGTGATGATAACGCAGCAGAGTGCTGCAATTTTGTGGCCATATTTTTCACGGCTTCGCTCCTGGTACCCGAGCAGAAAACCTAATGCGGCCCCGGCAAGCATGCCGCCTCCGTGGGCCCAGTTGTTTATTGACGGCACCATGAAGCCGAACAGGAATATAAAGATGGCCCAGCCTCCGATCTGGCGATAGATAGTCTGGCCGTATATCCCGCCTCTGCTTTTACCAAAATACAAAGCTGCGCCGATAAGGCCGCAGACCGCGGCGGATGCACCAATGGTAAAGGTGACCCCGGCAAGATAGGAAATGAAAAAGCCGATTACCCCGCTGAGCGTGTAAATTAAAAACATGCGGGAATTGCCATACTCATGGAGCACCAGCGGACCCAACTGCTTGAGGGCGATCATGTTGAAAAATATATGCATGATGGAACCATGCAGGTAATTGGCAGAGATCAGCGTCCACCAGCGGTGCAACCGGTCTATGGGTATATAACCGGAGGCTCCAAGCAAAAGGAGGCTGCGATTGTCCGGCGACAGAAAGAAGAAAGGGTTGAAGGAAAGATTGGTGGAGCGGGCACTGATGAGAAGCGACAGGATATACATTGCCACATTAACCCCGATAAGTACTTTTAGCAGTTGATCACCGTCACTTAGGCCCCTGCCTATAAGACGCTGCCAGGCAGAGGTCGGTTTTTTCATGCCGCAGTAAGGGCAGGCAGTCTCATCTCCACTGATAAGTCGTCTGCAATTGGGGCAGAGCAGCGAACTCCGTTTAATTTGCGTCATTTATTATCCTGTTTGAATTTGTCAGGTTTGCGTATTTATAAACTGAAATCTGCTTAATCGGCATTTATTAAAATGATAAAAAATGAACATCGAACGTTAATTTTAAGTGTTTCTATACCAAACTCAGCCAAACAGATGAGTTTTCCTTAAATGTCCTGGACTTCCGCCTGCGCGGGAGTGACAGTGGTGAATAATTTGTCATCCCCGCGAAGGCGGGGGGATCCAGTTTTCATTATGCAATGGTCATAAAAGTACAGCAACATGAGAATTATTAAGAGCCACTTTTTGTAATCATGATAAAAAAAATAGAAGAACCTGAGAATCATTAAGAACCCATATTTTCCAAGTGTCTATGTGAGCCCTAAAAAAAGGATGCGCCACCCAAAGGACACATCCCTTTTAAATTTTGTTTATTGTAATAATTTTTGTTGTTACGGGGCTTGAAAAATCTTTGCCTCGGTCTTTGCGGGGTTCTTCTGCAGGTGCCTGTGACGGTTTCCGGCAGAATCAGCAATTCTTTTTACAATGTTAGAAAGATCTGAATTTTGCCAGACCGCAGCAAAATCTGGATTACCCATAAGTTTATTGCTTATAATAAAACCGCTCTGTTCTTGGGGGTCAAGCCGAATATCTTCGTATGTAAAAGGTTCTTTCCCCTCCAGTACTCTGCCAAAAAGTTTCCGAATGGTGTAGACAAAGAATTTTTTCACATCCTCTGTCGATTCCGCAATGTTCAGATTCTGGCGCAATTCCGGCCTTAGCTCCTGTTCGTACTTGGAAAAAGAAAGTTGTCTTGCCATGGCATTACTCCTTATAGCCTGATTATTGGTTTATCTTTCCCGTTGCCGACTATTCAACATAAATGTCCTGGGGCTTTTACGTCATATACGCTCCTCCATATGCTCATTTTGATGTAATGAAATGAATAACTGTTCGCCTCATGTTTATAATATAATATATTTTTAACCATTAGCCAGTGCTGAATACAAGGAAGATTTTTGTCTGGCGGGTCGCTTCCGCTTCTGATAATCTGAAACAGGCCGGAATTATTAGAGTTCAGCAAAATACCCATATTTTTGCCAGGAGCCTGTCAGGGAATTATAATCGTAACGAAAAATTGAGGAATTGAGATCGAATTTTCGGGAAATTGATGCGAATAGCAGCGCTATTTAAAGAAAATTCACTGAAATTTGAACCGATTCTCTCGTTTTTGCAGTAGATTAGGAATTCTCCGACAGGCTCCTAAGGCCTGATATGAAATTTTTTTTAAACTGGAGAGCCCCATGGAGAAAAAAATATTCTGTTTACTCGTTTTTCTAATCTGCCTCTGCCCGGTTTTTTCCCTGGGTGCTGAAAGTAAATGCTTAGCGGGAGACTGCGTCACAGGTACAGGAGTTATACAATACGCAGAGGGAGAAAAGTATTCCGGAGAATTTAGAGAAGGCAGGCGGCATGGATATGGCACCCTGACCTCCCAAAGCGGCAAGCGGTATGAAGGAGAATGGGCCAATGACCTGCAAAGTGGCCAGGGGAAATTGATTACACCTGATGGTGAGAAATATATCGGTGCATTTAAAGATGGGGTGCAGCAGGGCCAGGGGGTATTAACATTCCCCAATGGGGAAGTCTATAGAGGCGCCTTTGACCAGGGTGAACCGAACGGCCGGGGCGTTCATACCTATCCCAGCGGCGAAGAATACGAAGGAGAATTTAAAAACAGCCTCTATGACGGTAATGGAACCAAGACCTTTCCTGACGGCAGAAAATATGCGGGGGAATTCAGCAAGGGCAAGGCCGCGGGTAAAGGCATATTGACCCTGGGCAACGGAGAAAAATATGTCGGTGAGTTTGCTGAAGGCACGGGTAACGGCAAAGGCACGTACTTTTTCCCCGACGGAACGCTCTATGAGGGAGAGTGGAAAGATTTCAGGTATCACGGAAAAGGGAAAATTACTTTTTCCAGGGGAGAATATGTCGGTGAGTTTAAGAACGGTAAGCGAGAGGGCAAGGGAAAGATAACCTTTGCCGATGGAGAGGTATACGAAGGCGGTTGGCAGGATGATAAAAAGCACGGATTTGGCACGCTGACAACACCAGGCGGTGAAAAATATGAAGGGCTGTGGCGGGAAGACATATTCATTGAAGATAAAAAGTAACATACTGTTGATGTTGCTTTTTTTGTTGGTCCCAATGCCGGGCTGCGGTTCGAATGAGTATTCACAGAATAATGGTAATGGTATAATGAATGTCAAAGTGGTTTCGCTGGAAAAATGCGGGTCAACTCCTCCAACCATCGCGCTGGTCAAAGAGGTGGCCCGTGAAATGGGAGTGGAAATAAATTTTGAGCATATAAAGGTGAAAACCAGAGAAGATGCTTTTACGCATGGGCATATCGGCAGTCCGACAGTCTTTGTTAATGGCCTTGATATTGAACCGGGTGCAAGGGAGCATAAGCAGTTCGGGGTGACTTGACGGCGTTACGGGGTATCGTTGATGCCCTCTAAAGAGTTGATAAAAGCAGCCTTTCAGGAGGCGCTGGAGAAATAACAGGGTGGGTGAATGTGATAAGGTTTTGTGACTGGCCATAAAACAAAGGCGATCATAACAGGTCGATGGAGTTTTTGGAGGCCAATATTCTACCAATGAGAAATTCCTCCCAGGTTAAATCAGCGGAGTTTTTTTTGTTGCCCTGTCTTTCCTGATTGCCGGAATCCGGAAAGCCTCTCTGTTGGAAAATGAAAATAATAAGAATTATTATTTTTTAAGCATAACATTCTGTAATTGTTTATAATTTAAGATATTCCCAGAGTGGCCTAAAGAAGCACCAATCAGAAAAACAAAGGCAATTATATCAAGATTTTGTGCTTATAATGGGCCCTTGTTCTGCCAAAGAGAAAAATCATCCCCGGATAAATCATCTGAGTTTTTTTGTTTCCTTTTTTTTCTGCAGGGCTTTCCGGATTCCTGGAATCCGGAAACATTTTGTCGGAAAATGAAGGTAAAAAAGAATTGTTACTTTTTTTCTGTCAAGCGTAACCATCTGTAATTATTTGAAATAAAAAATATTCTCAGAGCTGTCCTAAAAGGCATGAATTTTGCAAAAAATATTCATATATCATCATAAGCAAAAAAAATACGTTTTTGGGGCTTATGGATAAAATAATATGATTTAAGTTGCACCTTGGGCAAATTTCTAAGAGCGGGCTCCAAAATTCCGCGCATAATATTTGTGATGGGAATCGTTGTGGTATGCAAAAACCGGCCCCTATTTCAGCACAGACTGAAAAAATCGATTACCTGGTATCCTTTTTTTAAATTTCAGCCTGTGAGGAAATATTAACCTGTTGTGTGAAATTAAAATTTTACAGGAATAACATTTATAAAACATGAGGAGGTGATTCCGTACCCAAAAAATGGAAGAGGGAAAAATTTTCACAACCAACAATATTAATGGGGAGAGTTTTATGAAAAAAAACAGAAAAATTTACAGCACGATTGCCCTGGCGCTTTTCGCAACCTTTCTGGTAGGCACAGTAACGGTGGAGAAGGCAGATGCCTGGGGGGATAGATACTCACGTTCTTATGACGACGATAGCTCAGGCGGCGATGATGGTGGCGGTCATGATGGTGGTGGTGATGATGACTTCTCAAGCGGCAATGATGATGACTGCTCAAGCGGTGATCATTATAAAAAAGACAAGGATGGTGATCTCTGTGAAGAGCCATTAAATGTTTTCGTGGTAGAGAACGATTCCGATGGTCAAATTATAATTAGAGGAGACAATTTTCCGGTGGGCGCCCAGGTGGCGTTTGGCAAACCCGGAGGTCCTGACTATCTTCTGGATGTTGATTTCGTAAACCCGATGATGCTTACGGCTATGTTGCCGGTTGTGCCCTCTGGAGACTATCGCGTTGTGGTCTTTGGCCCCGATGTCATGCTGGAGAACGGCAGATGTCAGGTGAAATTTGGCAATCATTATGATGATGACGCCTCCAGCGGCTTTGATGATGACTGTTCAAGCGGCGATCATGATGATGACGGCTCCAGCGGCTTTGATGATGACTGCTCCAGCGGTGGTCATATTTATGGACGCGATAATGATGACGCCTCAAGCGGCTCAGATGACGACTGTTCAAGCGGCTATCATGGTGATGACGACTCAAGCGGCTTTGATGATGACTGTTCAAGCGGCGATCATTACGGTAATAACATGGCCATAGATTGTGATTGTGATGAATTTGTCGTGACCGTCGGTGGTGGAGGCCCGCAAGGCCCGCAAGGCAAGATCGGCCCCCAGGGTGAGCAGGGCAAGATCGGTCCTCAAGGTGAGCCAGGTCCGGCGGGCATAGGTGAACCAGGTCCCCAGGGTGAGCAGGGTAAAATAGGTCCCCAAGGTGATCCAGGTGACCAAGGTGTGCAGGGTAAGATAGGTCCCCAGGGAGATCCAGGTGTTGGTGAGCAGGGTCCTCCAGGTGACCCGGGTCCCCAGGGTATTCAGGGTAAAATAGGTCCTGCAGGTCCTCCAAGTACCGTACCCGGTCCCCAGGGTGTGCAGGGTAAAATAGGTCCCGCAGGTCCTCCAAGTACCGTACCCGGTCCCCAGGGTGAGCAGGGTAAGCTCGGTAATCCCGGTGCTCAGGGCATCCAGGGCAAAATAGGTCCCGCAGGTCCTCCAGGTGTCAGTGATATACCAGGTCCTCCAGGTCCCCAGGGTAATCAGGGTAAGCAGGGACCCGCAGGTGAGCCGGGTTCCACCGGTGGCCAGGGTGCCCAAGGAAAAATTGGCCCTGAAGGGCCGGTAGGTCCACGAGGTGCCACAGGTAACAAGGGTGCGCAGGGTATACAGGGTAAGCTCGGTTCCCAGGGCGAGCAGGGCAAGTTAGGTCCTCCAGGCCCTGAAGGCCCTCCAGGAACCGGCGTGTGCCAAGATGACAGGTTAATGGTCGAAGTGGTATGCCCAACTTCTTTAGAACCAGGAGAATCAAGAAATCAGGCCTGCGGAGCCGCCTGTCCTGACAACTATTTTCTGGTCGGCGGTGGGTGTTTTGCCCCATCTGGTGGTAATATCAAGGTCGGGCTGATCAAGAGCATACCAATAAACGTCTATCCAGGCTCCTGGGAATGCGGCGTATTCAATGCATCCGACGGAGTGGTTCAATTAAATATAGAGGTTAAGGCCATATGCCTGAGAAATGATCCTGACTGTACACCTTAAGGAACTTACAACATAAACTCTTTCTAACCACAAACGCCGGGGACAGCAGTCCCCGGCGTTTGTTTTGCTTTATTCGGGCGTTGGTCAACTGTCGGTTTTATTCTCTCTACGGGTACAATACCCCGCTGCCTGCAGCGTTGGTTTGAGGAATATCCTTGTCGAGAAACCTCGTGGCCTACTGCGGGGAAGACCATAAAAGCAAATGCTCCGTCACTCCCGAGTAGGCAGGAGGAAAGCAACCTGATGGAGACACCGATCCAGTTCTTCAAGCTGAGTTTGATTAACAGGCACTTATTCTAATAAATTTCCTGCCTGACCGGTAGAATCTTTCCGGGTCAAACAAAAAGCAGCTGGTTTACGACACACTAAAAATTCCATACCTGGTCAATGGCTGCCGGATAGCAGCTTTTCAAGATGCAAAGGCAGGACCTTGCCGGTTGCGGGAGCACTCATAATATCAGCAGGATCAACAATAATCTCCACCACTTCATAACCGTCCCCGTCCAGGTCGTGATAGCCGCGGAAATAGCCGTCAATGAAACCGAGAATATGGCCGAACTCATGGGCCAGGGTATTGCCTGACATTCCATGGGGACCAAGGGCAATAGAGCGCCCGGTGACGGCATGGGTTGCGTCGGCCCCGGTGGTAAGTACGGAGCCGTCTTTGGGGAAACGGGCCACATGTTGGCTGATGTCAATGTGATCACCCTGGCGCGGAGGTGTTTCTCGCCGGTACAAGTCACGCGGGCGTATGGGCTTTACAAGCACCTGAAGGCGAACCTCGGTTTCGCCGACCCTGCCCTGCCATGTTTTCTCAATTGCCTGCTGCCATTGCTGCAGATATGCCTGATCGACAATATCGGTGTAAAGGGGCACCTGAACAATCAGGATATCGGCCTGAGGACGTTTAAACGTGACAAAGGATGGCGGATAAAAAGTATTGCGGCCCGCATGGATCATGGCTGTCAGTTCCTGCTCACGAAGCCGATCTCGCGCCATGGTTTTCGGGTCGGTCTCTGTTTCGAGACGATCTCGCACCGTTTGGAGTTCGAGCACTGCATCATGGAGGATCGTCAGCCGGTCAAAGCGTGATTTATCTTCCGCCACTCTCTTTTGCCATAAACGGTTATGCAGGATGTGTTCTTCAATGAGGCCCTGGTTGTCTGCAAGCAGCCTGTAGTCGGCAACAAGCTGCTTATAGTATAAGCGCTGTTCGGCAATGGGATGCGGGGAAAGTTTCTGCAACTCCGCCCGGCCGGTTCTGAGCCTGGCATACTCGGTATCAAGTAATTTGTCGGTGCGCACCCAGCTGTAGGATGTTGAGGCGGCCCGTACCGGAGTTTCAGTGACAGGCGCATCCGCAATCAGGGGCGGCAGGATCTGATACCCGTATATAAGCACTTTAGGAGGTTTGTCCTTAAGCTGCCCGGCAAGATCGGGCGCTTCCTTCATAAGTCTGCTCTGAAGGTCGCGGTGAAATTCCGTGAGGCTTGCGGTAAAGGCATGGAAGCGGGCAGAAACTTCGTTGCCGCGCTGAATATAGGGGGGCAGCGAACCCTTTTCCGCTTGGGCGGCCTGGGATCTCTCACTTTTGAGGTCCCGGGCCATTGAACTAGGTACGAAAATGGTCAGACAACCGATATAAATTATGAGCAGTGGACGGATGAGTAGAGTAACAGGAATCATGTCTCTCGCAGCTTACTGCAATTTATGGTACTTTGAAACCTCATAAAGATAAAGAGCTGAACGTTTGGGGCTCACCATGTGGATATACAGTTCAACATGGTAACTGTTCACGCCCCTTATTAGGTAAACATTCACCTGCGGGCCGAAATCTACAGCAGCGATCTGCTGTTTAAGTAGGCTATGATACGACCATGAAGATAACACGCAGAGATCTCGCGTTCATTGTTGTGATCCTGGCATTATCAATTACCCTCTATATACATGTACAGGAACATCATCTTCCTCCAGGAAAAAACATCCGGAAAGACCTGCCTGAAAAGGTGGATAAATACGTTGGCCTTTATGTGCCGCCGAAAGCTGCAGCCACTGTTTCCCAAACCCGGGAAGAATCAGCCACTGTTCCTGAGATTAAATTGCCAAACATCGAAGCACCTCTGGGCCAGACCCAGGAACCACCCGCAGGTATTGCAGGTGCAGAAGAATCACAGCAAATGCGCGACTTCATCATGTGGTGTAAAAAACGCGGTATTAAGCTGGTCGGGATCAAAAAGGAAGTCAACGACTTTTACTACAACGGCGCTGCAGAGGAGGATTTTCTGCCCTTCGACGATATCCCGAACCTGCATGAAGTAGCCGCCGGCCTCTATGAAATACCGGACCCATTGCTCGAGGCAATGGAAGGCAAAACATTTTACCTGAGCCATCTGCGGGGACGGGGGTATACCGTCCTGGGATCGTGGTCGGACAAGAATATTTTAGCGAACATGGACAGGGGCTGCATCCTTGAACAACCCCTTACCAAACGGCAGACTATTCACGAGTTCGCCCATATCCTGGATTACCACGGTATCCAGGGGGTGTATGAAGACCCGAACAATTACTGGTGGTATTTAAAGGGGGTGCGGGATGAGATTTTTGCAGTGGGATTTGCCTACGATCCAAGGCTGCGGGCGCTGCCTGCCGGCTACATGGACGTATATTCAACGGCCAATGCGGCGGAAAATTTTGCCCAGCACTTTATGTATTACATACTGTATGGTCCAGAATTCAGAAAAAAAGCACAGGACGACGTATTATTGCAAAAAAAATACGACTTTTTTAAAAAAGATTTGTTTAATTACCTTGATTACGGACTGTGAAAAAATGCTTTGAATTGTTAGTTCGCAGGTATTAAAATAGCAAGCGACCAGTTGAACCGGTGTTTTGAGAACCCCAGCGCAATAAATCAATTTCATATAAGAGAGTATCATGGAAAGAAAAAAAATAAAATCAGTAACCGCTGTTCTCCTTTTTTCTTTATTGGTATTTGGATGTGGTCTGCCTTCAGTTTCTTCGACTTCTTCACCGGCGGCAGTTGGCTCCATAGTTGAAAATTCCAACCACTCACAGGTGCAGAAGACTAACGATTCCGGTCCAATATCCAGCGTATCCGACGCTCAGACATCCGCCGGTTCTTCGCCTGCACCCCCTCAGGTTTCCGCGCAAGAAGCTCATGTGTTACAGGAAGCCGCACATCAAGATCTCAAGTTGCTGGGAAGATGGCATAATGGCCCTGTCTACGCGAGTACCATGGTCGGTAACTATCTCTACTTAGGATCAGGTGGGGCTATACGGGTACTCAAAATTTACCCCGACTCATGGCAACAGGTGGCATCGTTGCCCGCGGCGGGCGTCGTGCGGAGGCTTTTTGCTTCCGGGCCTTACCTTTATGTGGCAGACGCAAGCGGCGCTCTCAGAATTATCGATATATCGGTGCCCGAGAAGCCCAGGGAGGTTGGACAGGCCAAACTCCCGCGCCATACACGATCAGTTTTCGTCAAAGGCCATTATGCCTATGTGGCAGCCGGCTGGTCCGGTCTTGGAGTGGTCGATGTCTCAAACCCAACTGAGCCGAGAGTGGAGCAATTTTCCAAAACAGGAGGAATAGCACTTGACGTTTTTGTTCAAGACGGACTCGCTTTAGTGGCCAACAACGACCGTGGCCTCAAGTTGATAGATGTGTCCAATCCCCTGGAACCTAAGGAGGTTGGACACCACGACATGCCGGGCTATACCTTTAGTGTGTTTGCTGAGGGGAAATATGCCTATACGGCGAGCATTGAGAAAAACGAGGAAGATTATGCCGGTTTCAGAATAATAGACATTTCAAATCCGCAGGCGCCTGTTGACGTAGGATTTCACAAAATGGAATATGGGGGGGAACATGTATGGGTTGAGAACTCAATTGCTTATTTGGCCGGGGTGGCCAATGATGCCGGCCTTATCGCCTTTGATGTTTCAGACCCGAAAGCCCCGAAGTGGTTGGGACGTTATCATAATCCCACCTGCTCCGAGTCCGTTGCTATTGAAGGATCCCGTGCCTACCTTTCCCATGGTGACAGGGGGCTTGAAATCATCGACATATCCCGCCCCGCGTCTCTACCGATTATGGGCCATGTGGATGCCGCGGGTAAATCACGGGGGGTTCACGTCAAGGGGCCTTATGCCTATCTCGCCAATGGCTATAACGGCCTGCGCATTATTGACACCACAGACCCTGCTTCGCCCCGAGAAATTGGCCATCATCCAAGCTATCGTGCGCTGGGGGTTCATGTTTCCGATGGCTATGCCTATATTGCCGATGACTTTTCAGGCCTGCGGATTGTAGATGTTATAAACCCGGCGCAGCCCCGTGAAGTAGCGCACATAGATACCCCCGGCGAGGCCATGCGGGTAACCGTTTCGGGCAAACGTGCTTATGTTGCAGACGGGCCCGCTGGTTTGCGTGTCATTGATATTAGCGATAAAAAGGCAGCCGCCAGCATCTCTTTTTTTGATACTCCCGGTTATTCCTATGACGTTGCTGTTAAAGACAACACCGCTTACGTTGCCGATGGCAAAGCAGGACTCAGAATCATCGATCTTTCCAGCATCTCCGAGCCTGTGGAAATCGGATTTTACACCCCGGAAAATGGTGACATACGAGGTGTTTATATCACCGGCAACCTTGCCTATCTGACTGCGGGATATGCGGGCCTTAAAGTGTTGGATATTTCAGACCCGAAGACACCAAAGGAAATAGGACAGTTCGATACACCCAGACATGCCCGCTCGATTCATGTTGACGGTTCATACGCCTATGTCGGTGACCTCGAATGGGTGCGCGTATACGATATTTCCAAGCCATCAGCGCCCACAGAGATAGCCTCTTATATGACACCCGGCACTGCTGATCAGGTGTGGGTTGTCAATAAGACCGCCTATGTGGCCAATTACGATGCAGGCCTTCTTATTTTTGGATTTTAGCCCGTATATTTCATGAACATTTTTTTGAAATTAGTTTAAATCTCTGTTTTTCTCATTTTAATTTATATTTCCAGTATATTGGCCCAGTTATAGTTTGTGCCAAGTGACAGAATAGATTTTTTTAAAAACTGTTCACCCTTCGGGCAAGCCGATACATCCGTATAGCCTGCAGTGTGATCCGTTTCGCATACTAAAGTATAGCCAAACGACTTACACTTTTTCTATCCGGCGTCTCGACTCGTGAAAAATGCGGGTTAGGAGTTTGTAGGAACATGTAAATCTGCAGGCACCGGTTTTATGAATCCTACAACACGAACCGTTGGAATGCTGAATACTTCCAAACGAGGAGGCGGCCTAGGCTTACAAATTTTCGGCTTGGATACTTACCATCCCTGATAGACGACAGCGCCGGAGCCGTGGCAGGAAAGTTCACTTTCTGTTTCAATCAGCCCCAACTCAAGGCCGCCGATGTAAAAGACACCGTTTCTGAAAAAATACTTATAGGCTTTATGGAGAAGGTTGATCATGGCCGACTCCCGGCTTTTTTTCTTGTACAGGAAGCCGGTGCCGTTGTCGATACCCAGAACCAGTTCGGTTTCCCTGCCATTCCTGTCAATAACGTTGCAGAGCAGCACGCAGAGAGCTGGAAAAAGCTCCTGGTATTTATTCTTAAAATATGCAGCATGGGAGAAACTGTCGATACCATTCCAGAAGCACTCCTGCAGCACAAGCCGTTTGCGCATCCAGGCACGTTTGACTTCCTGATCGGTGCTTTTTGCCACCATTTCATCGGCATAGCCTATATAAGGTGCGAAGGAAGAGTGTGCAAGCAGAACATGGGCCCGTTCGGTATAAGGCTGGTGATCTTTAATGGACTGGATGTACTTGCGCTGCTCCCACCAGTCTAACGTGCGCCATTGTGCGAATTTCGGTTCATTGAAGAGGAAGAGAAAACCGTCAATAATTGAGATGCGGTCATCGGTAATTTCCCGCACAGCCAAAAAATCCTGCAACACCTCGGTTATGCTTTTCCGGGTGGCGGCAAGAATTTCATCGTGGCCGGCACCCATGCCGGAATGCAATGCAAGACAATTAATGTTTTGCAAAACCGCCAAGGTTTTATCAACTGAAGGAGGATGCTGCATCATGGCCACATGCATTCCACTTAAAAATAATTGACAACCACCCCTAAATGGGTTGACAGGCAAGACAAAGATTTGATTTTTTTACATTTTTGCCATTTCACGCCGCCGAGAACCACAGAAACGACCGATAAAGGAGTTTGACCTGTCTGAGCGAAGCGAGTTTTCAAACTCCCGGTCGTTTCGAGGAGCGCAGGGGAGTCCCGCAACGCGGGACCAAGTGATGGGCTGCCCTTTTTGGTTCGTTTTTGGGCAAGCAAAAATGAACGTATAATGAATATGAAGTACATTGCTTAAAAACTTCTCATTTATTCTCTTAATTAACCGCAGAGCAAAGCTTGGATCATCAGCTTAGCGGATTGTTTAAAGGATTAATAAACTGGATCATGTCCTAAACGATTCCGGCATATACGAAGTGAATAATGTTTTAGTTGCTGCAGTATCAGCAGACCTGGAAGCGGAAAAAGGCACGATGATCGTGCAGCCTTTTTCCATGAAAAAACGAACCACCTCTTCATCATCCTCGAGGAGGAAAACCCGTTTCATATCCTCCGGGTTGTCCAGGTCCAGGCCTTCCTGCCGCAGGATGATGTCAAGATGGTGCTGTTTGTAATCCTGGGTATTGTTGGCAATGATGTTGCCCTTGGACATGATTTCCCCGGCCTCGTTTTTCCGGGATGTTGTGAAAATGGTCTGATCCTGACCGAATACCAGGTCCATGTAGCATTTGATAAGGTCGTGCCCCGAGAGTGCCTCTGCTTCAACGGTATCGGCATTGGCATCATCGCTGTAGGAGGCTATATATGCCCCATGCCCGCTGTTGATAACCTTGCGGACAAACTCAGCGAATCCTTTTTTGATATTCCTTTGGATAAAAGCGGGTGTAAGCTCGTTGCCGTAAGCAAGGGCGCCGGTGTGCAGAATGGTGATGGTGCGGTCAAAATCAAGCACATAAATTCGCCGCTCCCCGACCGGTACTTTTTTGCTCTCAGGTTCTACGGGTATCTCTTTCTTCTTGCGGAATAAACCAAACATTTTTTATCCTGGTATCAATTATGAATTTTTTGCACTGTACAATATACAAAAAAGAAAAGCCTGTTTCAGCGAAAGCAGTATTTCTTTAGGGAAAGGGTGCAGCAGGAATTTTCTTTACAAAGACCTATGCCATAGAAAACACAAAAAATATATTCTACTGCTCTATAGCAGGAAGAGCAAAGCAAAATAAATGGCTATAAAAATCCCCATAATGCTGATGGGATAGAAACCGGATTGCGCCCTTTTGAGAAGATTCTCAGTGATGGTCTTTTTGTCTGGAGCGTCGAATGCTGTTTGCCAGAACGGCCAACAAATCTTGGCGAGCAGTTTGGCGGGCAGCTCTCTGACAAATTTGGCGAGGCCAACCAGAAATTCCCCCACAAATAACCGTTCAGCGCTCCTGTTGACAGCATTTAAACTTTTATCCATAACCTGGTAGAACAGGCGGCCGCCCTTGCGGTATATCAGGTCAGTATCAAGGTTGATTGCCCTTATTTCAGCCGGATAGATGCCGGAGAGCAGCAGCAGGGTAAAGGCCAGGGCTGAGAACATCAGGAGCTGCAATTGAAACAGGACATGGGAAGCTGTATAGGGTACGAAGTCAACGGGATAGGGCAGAATGGAGTAGAGAAATTTCGGATAGACACCGAGAAAGATACAGAAAAAGGCGGCAATACCCATGGCGATGAGCATGCTGGCAGGTGCCTCTTTAACTCGATGGCCCGCATCGTGCCCAAAGAAGGCAAAAAACGGAATTTTGATGCCTGAGTGGTGAAAGACGCCGGCAGAGGCAAATACCAGGGCCAGCCAGACGATACTCATATGACCATGCGCTGCAGCATCAATAACCATGGATTTGCTGACAAAACCGCTGGTCAGCGGGAATGCTGAAATTGAGGCAGCTCCGATGGAGCAGAAAAGAGCTGTCCAAGGCATTGACTTGTATAGGCCGCCCAGATCCGTGGCGTTGATCTTGCCGGTACGGAACATCACAGCTCCCATGGACATGAAGAGCAGAGACTTGTAAAGAATATGGGCAAAGGCATGTGCGGCCGCACCGTTTATGGAGAGTTCGGTGCCGATGCCTATTCCCACCATCATGAAACCGACCTGGTTGATCAGGCTGTAGGAAAGTACCCGGCGCATATCGTTTTCAATGACAGCGAAAAAGATCGGGAAGGCGGTCATGACAGCACCGATCCAGATAAGCTCTTCTGTGCCGGGAAATGTTCTGGCCAGGGCATATACGGCTGTTTTTGTTGTAAAAGCGCTTAAAAATACGGCGCCGCCCACAGTGGATTCGGGATAGGCGTCGGTCAGCCAGGTATGCAGAAGGGGCCAGGCCGCATTGATCCCCATGCCGATGAAGATACAGTAAGTTGCAGGGCTGTGCAGGCCGATAAAACCCAGGCTGATGGATTTCTGCTCGCTGATGTACATGATGATGCCGGCCATCAGGACAAGGCCGCCAAAGACATGCACCATGAGGTAGCGAAAGCCTGCTGCCTGGGAAGCCTTTGTGCGTTTGGCCCATATCAGCCACAGGGCGCTGACCGTCAGCATTTCCCAGAAAACGAAGAAGGTGAAAAGGTCACCGGCAAACACTACGCCAAGGGCACTGCCCGCATAGACCAGGCCGGCCACGTATTCCAAATCGCTCTTGATACTCAAGGTGTAAATAATGCCGATAAGGGAGATGAGGTGGAAGATGTAGCCAAAAACAAGGGACAGCCTGTCGACCTTAAATGGCACAAGCTCGAACCCCAGAAAGTTTATTTCCCAGGCAGTGCCGACCTGGGCGTTGATCAAAAAGAAAAAACTGACTAAAGGCAGAAGCAGCATGTAGGCGGATTTCACCCGGCCCCGCAGCAGGGGAACAAGCAGTGCGCCGACCATATAGATAAAGGCTGGAGGAATGAACTCAATCATAGTAATCCTCTTCGCGTTTAACCAGTGGCCTGAGAACGTATTTTGCCACAAGCACCAGGAGCACGCAGGCGACAAAACCGTAAATGGCATAAAATCCGAATGATTCTTCCCAGGCAAAATAGGGATGCTTATGAACAAAGGGTTCCAGGGCCAGGAGCAGGACCAGGCTGCCAAAAAGTCCATACAGTACCTTCTGAACATTCTTGGGGTTGTCAAACATATGTTTTTTGTCTTTGTCTTCGGGGCCCAATTTTTTGCTCCACAGTGATTAATTAATGTGGTGTCGGTGATGACGTGAGAAAAATAAGGATCAGGTATGCGAGACTGATTCCAAATACTATATAAAATGCCGGCCGGTATCCCGGCACCGGGTCATGTTTTAACTCTTTGAGTTCCTGATCACTCATTGCTAACCTCCACTGAGGCCCTGAATGGCAAGACGGGCCAGGTTGAAAAAGGGTTGTGGGAAGAAAAACAGCCCCACCGAAATAATTGCCGTAAGAACCAGGGGCACCACACACCAGAGTGGAGCCTCCTGGACTTTATCTTCAAACAGGGATTCTTCAGGGGTGCAGAAAAAAGCCCTGTAAACCACAGGCAGAAAATAGGCGGCATTGAGTAAGGAACTACCCAGGAGCACGACAAGCATGGTAATCTGGTCCGCTTCAAGGGTGCCGAGCACAAGGAACCATTTGCTGATGAAGCCGCCGGTTGGAGGCAACCCGATGACGCTCAGGCTGCCGATGAGAAAGGCTGTCATAGTTACCGGCATGCGCTTGCCAATGCCGACCATTTCGCTGATATATTTTTTGCCGGTGGCAACAAAAATTGCTCCGGCGCACATGAACAGAGTGATCTTGCCAAAGGCGTGCATGGCAATATGCATCAGGCCGCCGGTTTGTCCTTTGGGAGACAGCAGGGAGGCTCCCAGAATGATATAGGAAAGCTGGCCGATTGTGGAGAACGCCAGCCTGCGTTTCAGGCCGTCCTGGGAAAGGGCGATGAGTGAGGCAGTCAGTATGGTGAAAGCGGCGATATAGCAGAGCACAGTTCCCAGATTAAGCGATAACAGGAGGTCGGTGCCGAATATACCTGTTATCACTCGGAATATGGAAAACACACCGACCTTGACAACGGCCACCGCATGCAGCAGGGCCGAGACCGGGGTGGGTGCCACCATGGCAGCCGGCAGCCAGGCATGGAACGGCATGATGCCCGCCTTGGCAAAGCCGAAAACACACATGAGCAGCAGTACTGTTACTGTGGACTTTGAGAGACCAATGGACAGAATTCCCTGGCCGGCAAAATCAAGGGTGCCGGTCAATGAGTAGATGATGAGCATTGCAGGCAGCACCAGGCCGATGGAGGTTCCCAGAATATAGGACAGGTATTTGCGACCCGATATTCGCGCTTCATCATCCTGGTGATGGGTAACCAGGGGATAGGTGGCGAGCGACAGCATCTCGTAAAAAAGATACATGGTAAAGAGATTGGCGGAGAAAGCGACGCCGATGGTGGCCGACAGGGCGACAGCGAAAAACGAGAAATAGCGGGTCTGGCTGTGTTCGTCCAATCCCCGCATGTAACCGATGGAATAGGCCGATGTGACGATCCAGAGGGAGGACGAAACCAGCGCAAAGAGCATGCCCATGGGGTCCACCCTGAACTGGATGGGTAGGCCGGGTAAAACTTCGATCAGGGTATATTCTATGACGGAACCATTCAGGACCAGCGGCAGCATTGAAACAACGAGACCAAACTTGATAATTCCGGCCAGAAAAGTCCAGGCTTCCCGCAGGTTGGGCTTGGAGCCGGAAGCAACAATGGGGATGACGGCGACCAGTGAGACCAGGACGGCAAGCAGAGGTTTGATTGAGGTTATTGTTTCCAAGTGGTTATTGGCTTCGTAAAAAGCCGATCTACTGTGTCGTAGCTGGTCAAGTAATGCTCGACATACCTTTTGTATGCCTGCGCTTCCGTAACACAGCTACTCCTTGCATCTCAACTTTTTACTTTGCCCTCCTATGCTGCAATATTTAATATGAGCCTTTTGGTGTTTTTCTTTACTAAATTTTCAATTTCAAAGCCCTGCCGGCACCGAGTGCTGGATAATGTTTGTAACAATATCGCCTGAATAGAGGCCAATAACGATGAGGCTCAAGGCAACAATGATGAGCGGCACCAGCATGGACAAGGGCGCCTCATCAATGGCAACTTTATGAGAATCGCCGCCGTGGTGGTCGACCTTAGGTTCAAAGTAGGCGATTTCAATGACCCTGAAAAAAAGTATGGCATTGACCAGGCTGGAGACCAGCAGGGCTGCCATGAAATGGTATTTGCCTGCATCAATGGCACCGAGGATGAGATACCATTTGCTGAAAAAGCCGGCTGTGGGCGGCACACCGATCATTGACAGGGCGCCCACGGTAAAGGCTGCCATGGTTATTGGCATTTTTTTATAGAGCCCGGCAAGATCCTGAAGTTGCTGGCCGCCTCTCTTGTAAATAACAATGCCTGCAAAAATAAAGAGACAGAGGGTCATAAGGGCATCGTTGACAATGTGCAGGATGGCTCCGGTTAATCCGCTGCTGCTAGCCAGCCAGGCACCACCTACCATGTAGCCCACCTCTGCCACGATGAGATAAGTGAGCATTTTCTTAAAGTCGGTCTGGGCCAGGGCCAGGATGGAGCCGCTGAGTATGGCAATTACTGCCATCCAGACAATGGTATCTGACAGGCCAACGACACTATAAACATAGAGCGGTGAAAAGACCGACAGCATAATGCGGATCATGATATAAACCGAAACCTTGGTTACCAGGGGCGCGACCAGGCAGCCGGCAGCCGAAGGTGCATAGGTATAAGCATTGGGCAGCCAGCCATGCATCGGAAAGAAGGCCATTTTGATCCAGGTGCCTACAAGGATGAGCAGCAGGGCGATAAAAATTACATTTAAAGAGTATAAATCTGGAAGGATGGTGAGCAGATTTGCCATGTTGAGAGAGCCGGTCATGATATAGAGATGGCCGACACCGAGAAGATAGAAGCTGGCGCCGATTGTCCCCAGGATGACATAGTTGAAACTGGCAACCAGGGCCTTGTTGTCGCCCATGGCAATGAGCGCATAGCCGGTGAGTGCTGATATCTCCAGGAGAACATAAAGGTTGAAGGCGTCACCGGTAACCGTCATGCCTAAAAGTCCGGTAACCAGCAGGACAAACAGGGTGTAAAACTGGGGTATCTTCTCCGGCAGTTCCTGCTTGATACTTTCTTTGGAAAAGATAACTGCCAGCAAACTGACAAAGGAGACGGTTACCAGCACCAGGCCATTGAAGTGGTCAATCACATACTCAATGCCGAATGGCGGCGGCCAGCCCCCGAGACGATAGTGTATAACGCCGTGTTCCATTATCCGGATAAGCGTTATGACCGAGGCCGTGAAGGAGCCGAAAATGCCCAATATGGCAAAGGGCAGACAATAGCGCCGGTTGATCAAACCGACCATGTTGACCAGGAAAGCGCTTAACAGCGGAAGTATGACTATCAGGACTGGCGCCTGTTCAACAAAACTCATTGCAGCTGCTCCTGAATTTCATCTTCCTCGAGGGAGTTGTAGCGCCTGTAAATACCAAGACAGATTGCCAGGGCAACCCCAAGGGTACCGACAGATACGACGATGGCGGTAAGCATCAAGACATGGGGCAGTGGATTGGCATAATGGGTAACGTCAATGGCCGCTTCGACTGCACCATGGCCATGGCCGTGAGCTATGATCGGGATTGTTGCATGCTCTTTGGCGCCGATCGATACATAAAAAACAATGATGGCTGTTTGAAAGATCGACATGCCGATAACTTTTTTGACCAGATTGTTTTTGGCCAACATGGCATAAAGGCCAATCATCATGAGAAGAATGTATATCCAGTAATTATAGTCAGAAATAATTGATTCCATTACTCATCCTTGTCATATTTGCCGCAGGAAACAATATTGATATAGATTGATACGACAATGGCCATAACCGCAATTGCAACGCCAGTCTCTATACCAAGCATACCGTGGGAACGCGCCATGATCTTGTCTGTTGCCGGCAGCACCTTGCTGAGTATGGAATAATCGAGGAAGTTGGCACCCAGGAGCAGGCATAGAAATCCGATTCCTGCATAGATCAGCACCCCGATATTGCCCAGCAGGATATTCCATTTTTCACTCATTCTCCCAATAATCATCCTGGAATCATAGCTGATGGCCAGCAGTATAAAACTGGCGCCAAGGATGACCCCTCCCTGAAAGCCTCCTCCTGGACTATGGTGGCCATGTGCTACCACATAGAGGGCAAAGAGCTGGATAAAGGGAACGAGCTGCCTGGCAACAAAGCGGATAATAGTATCCGGGTATCCTGCAGAAATGACATGGGGGTCAGGGAGGTCACAACGGTCATCTTTTTTGTAACGCCGCAAGATTGCTATGACGGCCAGGCCGGCTGTGAATATAACCGCTGTCTCAAACATGGTGTCAAAGCCCCTATAATCAGCCAGGACTGAAGTAACCATGTTTGGTACATTTGTATCGTGGAGTGTCTGGGTAATGTAATAAGGCGAAACATGGAGACTGGCCGGCGTAAAAGGATTGGCAAAACCTGGAAAATCTTTTTCGGCAATTACGAGAACCAGCCCGGTGAGCAATGCCGCCACCAGGCCAACCGCTTTGGAGAGCCCGCGCCCGGACTTACGGAACCCAACTCTTCTGGTAGTTTGATGGACCGCGGCAATAAAAAGGACTGTGCTGACTCCGGCTCCCACCGATGCTTCAGTAAAGGCGACATCCACCGCTCCCATCTCGGTCCACAGAAGACACATCAAAAAGCTGTAGGCCCCGAAAATAATAGCCGCACTGAGCAGATCCTTGACCATTATGGTTGCAAAGGCGCAGATCACAATCAGGGTCAGTATGGAGAGATCAAGCTGCCAGATCATATTAGCTTTCTTCCTCCGGTTTTTTAGTCCAGGGTTGAATGCCAGACTCATAGCCGGCGTCAATAATAGCATGGGTGGCCGTGGGGCTTGCCATAAAGATGAATACGCCGATCAGGAGAATTTTTATGGCAACCAGCAGGTTGGCCAGGTTCATTTCATGGAAGTTATAGAACACCAGGGCCAGGAGCATTATCAGCGAGGACAGGGTATCCCCTTTGCCGGCCGCATGCATTCTGGAATAAAAATCAGGGAAACGCAGGAGTCCGACAGTTGTTGCAAAAAACAACACAAGCCCGGAAACAGAAAGGAGAATAACGATAATATCCATTATTTGTCCTCCTTGCGGAACCTGTAACCATAGCCCTTGGGATTAAGGTTCTTGTGATGGTGAAAATAGCGGGAAGCGGCAATGGTAACGATAAAGTTTAGCAGGGCATAAGCCAGGGCAATATCAATAAACATGTCAACCCGGTGGTAAATGGTGCCGATTATTACCAGAAGAATGGTGGTCTTGGTGCCGATCACGTTAACGCCCATGATCCGGTCAATGGCAGTAGGGCCATGGATCGCTCTGTGCAATGTCAGAAGCATCAAAAAGCAGAGAACAACGCCTATGCCGATAAAAAAAGAATCCATATCAGTCCCTTTCAAAAACATTTGCCAATCGGTCTTCCATTTCACCTGGAAGTCCGGCAGCAGCCTTACGGCTTATGGCATGCACATAAAAAACCTGGTCGACAATCCGGATCGTTATTGTACCCGGAGTCAGGGTAATTGAGTTGGCCAGGGCAACCTTGGCAAGATCTGTTTTCAGTTTAGTTTTGAAGGTGACAATTGTCGGGTCAATCTGGTCTTTCATCTTTGGATGCAGAGCCAGAAAAGTTACATGCAGGGTGGAGAGCCCTATCTGATATAGGAGCCATGGAAGATACAGCAGAAAGCGTATGCCAACAGATAGCTTGCCTGGACCTTTTGTCTCATGCATGAAAAGGTCGGCAGACATAAAGGAGACCAGCGCGCTGGAAATTACACCGAGAGTCAAATGAAAAAGGTCGAATTTGCCTGACAGCAGAATCCAGAACCCCATCATGATGATAAATGTGTAAACCTTGCGCATATCTTTACTGTGATTTTTGCTGTTTAAATATTCAAGCTATTTGCAACCGCAAACTCTTTCCTTTTTGTTAAATACCATAAAAGAAATAGAGCATCGCCATCATAACAATCATATAAAGGATGGTCATTCCGGTGCCGGCTCTGAAGTAATCAATAGTTTTGTAACCACCCGGACGCATGATCAAAGCATTGACCTGGTGGGTAGGAAGAACAAAGGTGTTTGAGCATGCCACCCCGACAACCAGTGCAGCCATCCGTGGATCAGCTCCGGCAGTGATAGCCATCTTCATGGCCAGCGGCACCATGAGTACCGTAGCGCCGACATTGGAGGCCACCAGGGTGAAAAAAGAGGTCAGCAACCCGATAACCGTAAGCAAAACAATGGGAGAAACCGTGCCGATGGCGTCCATGATTGAATTGGCGATAAAGGCGGCGGCCCCGGTCTTTTCAAAGGCTATTCCCAAGGGGATAAGGCCGCCCAGCAGAAAGACCGTCATCCAGTCCACCGAATTGTAGGCCTCGTCAACGGTCATAACCCGGGTGAGGATCATGCCCAGTGCTCCGGCAAGCAAGGCAATAGAAAGCTGCACATTAAAGAAGAGAATCATAACTAAAGAAAGGCAAAGGCAGCCGACCGCAATTTTGACCTTTTCGGTTCTGATGATTTCGCCCTGGACCTCTTCTGTAAAAACCAGGTCCGGTTTGTCCTTCAGGACATGAAACCTTTCCCAACGCCCCTGGAGCAGTAACGCATCGCCCGGCTGCATGACGATATCGGACATACCGGCGACAAAAACCTTGTTACCCCTGAAAATGGCCAATGGATTGACTTGATAGCGCTTGCGGAATTCAAAATCCTTCATGGTCTTATGGGCCAGTTCCGACCTTGGAGTGATAATGCCTTCAATAATGCCGGCATTATTGGGTGACAGGTCTTCGGCAAAGCTACTAAGGTCTTCCCGCAGTTCCCAGCCGAAATTCCCAGCCATTTTTTCAACAAATTCACGGGAACCAACCACCGCTATATCATCACCGGCAGTGATTTCAGTCTCCATTTTGGGGTAGTAAAATTTTTGCTTGTGCGTATTCTGAGAGACGGCCACCACTGTGGTAAAATAATGCGGGCGGATGGAAAGCTCTTCAAGAGTTTTCGGGCCACTAAAATTTTCAGGCACATGCAGTTCAAAAAGAGTGCCCATGTCGCGGTAAGTGTTCTGCAGAATAACCGACATGGGGCCGCTTGTCTCTTCTCCCTGTCCACTCGGCAGCACAAAACGGCCCAGCAATATGAAGTATATGAGTGCCGCAATAGTTAAGGCAACGCCGATAGGTGTGACGGCAAAAAGCCCGAACGGTTCTATATTCGGGTCCGTAATCTTCATAACATCGTTTAAGAGGATCAAAGGGCTGGAACCGATCAGGGTAATGCAGCCGCCGATGATGGCGCAATATCCCATGGGGATCAGTATTCGGGAAACCGGGATGCCGGTCTGCCTGCCGATGCGCCTTGCTGCAGGCATGAACAAGGCTGCTGCGCCGATATTCTGCATAAAACTTGAAATAAAGGCCACGGTGGAGGAAATAAGGGTGATTATTCGACTTTCGCTTTTGCCGGCAAATTTGAGGATGACACGCGCCAACGAATTCATGGCCCCGGTTTTGTCAAGGCCCGCTCCAATAATAATGACCGCTATAATAGAGACCACCGCGTTACTGGAGAGGCCGCTGATCGCTTCTTTTGGTGTAACCAAACCAAGTAGCGGCAGGATGACCATCATGATAATACCGACCACGTCGACCCGCACCCACTCGAAAATAAACATAAGAATGGCCACAACAAGCACAGCCATAACAATCATAATCTCTGGTGTCATTTCTTTCCGTTTCTCCTTTTTATCTATAAAATAAATTCTTAAAAGGGTTTCTCTTTAGCGCGAAATGAATGGGTATTCAATCAATAAATAAAATGAACATATAAAAATATTGAAATAAGTTGCAAAATACAACACCCCGGCCAGATTATATTATCTGGCCGGGGTGAATATTGCGTGCCCTAAACAGCAGGCTGCGATTTATTTAATCAGCAAAAAGCCAAGGAAGTTTTTTCTTATACCGCTGCGCCATGATAGCTGCCCAGGTCAAAAACTGGGATGGAGACCGAGCCATTTGCTTTTTGGGCCAATTCAGGGTCCGGTTCAGTCAACACATAGCGCATACCGGGAAGTTGGGTCTGCAGTTTATGCACCACATCATCCAGTTGCCCAATTTCAACAAGATGGTCGATAGGCACGCCGGCTTGCTCTGCCCGTTCCTGCAACGTGCTAAAATTCTGTTTGCTTTGATTTTTGAAAAGAGCTGTTGCCTCTTCTCTCCTGTCATCAGGCAGCGAAAGGGGCGCGTTTGTGGAATTCAGCATCACAAGTTCAAAGTCAAGCCTTTTTGCCATATCAAAAGAGTAGTTGACAAGTATTTCGGAAAAGCTTTCTTCTGAACCCACAACCAGAATTTTACGATTGCCCTTGGTTTTGTCGATCATGGCGCGAGCGGTTGTATGCTCGCCTGCTTCGGCAAATGCAGCAGCAGCAGCAGAGTCCTGCAACACGGTTTGTTTGCGCTCCTCAACCCTGACCTCTTGTTCTTTTTTGTTTTTCTTAAACCAGTTAAATAGTGCCACTTTTTTGCCCCCTTAATATAATATTAAATTTTTTCTAAAAAAATTGGTTAGTTGTTTTATCTTATGAGTCATTTTGAACCATAACCAATGGAATGGATAATGCATCGGTTATAGATCGAATCATTTTTTTAATTTTTCGGTCACTTATATCCCTGTCTTTTTCACCAGGCGGGTCATATACAGCAATTACCACATCTTTATGCTCTTGCACAAAGCGAACGATCTCCTCGCTGGGGTTCCCGGATTTCATGGTGAGGTGACAGGGTATCCCTGATTTTTCAGATTCAGGCAGCAGTTTATTAATATTTTTTAATGCTTCATTCATCAGGTCATTAGCTGTTTCATACTCTCCGGCCTCGGCAAAAGCAGCAGCCATCATTGAACCTTCGAAAAACAGTTTCGCTTGATTTGCGCTGTTTTTTGCTTTTGCAAGAAAGCCGTTTACGTTCTGCGACCTGATAATCTGCAGGACGTTCAATTCCGCTTTAATTCTTGTGCACAGTTCAACAGCATAGTTAAATGCTTTTTTATCAGGGGTGATACCATCAATGGCTAATAAAACTTTTTCCATGTGTTCGCTCCCGCTTCTGTGATGGATACGTTGCTTACACCCGTAACTCAGGCCGCTGTTCGGTCTTCCTGACCCTGGTTTCCGGTCGTCGCTCTCTGGTTTTATTATCGAGCAACTCAATAGCAGTCTTCTCTTCACCGGCCTCGGCAAAGGTGATAGCCATCATAATTCTGTCCCATAAGTTGAGCTCTTTCGTCTTGTGTTCCATTGTTAAGTCCTCCATTTCAAATTAGTATGTGTTTTTGAGTAAACATTTTTACATATTTACTATTGTTACAGCAATGTTTGTGCCAAATATGAAATATTTATCTAATTTATTGATATTGTTGATTTTTATAAAATATTTAAAAGAAGAAGAGAACGTGGCGAGGTGTTGCATCGTGCAATGCTGTTTTTGAGCTTATATTAAATTTATTAATAAAATTAATATGTTAAATTCTGTTGCATTTGCATAATAACAATGTTGCATTTTGCAGCATAACAATAGTATGTTCTTGCGTTGCGATATTAATATTTTAAATATTTACTTGTTGGGATGGAAAAAAGTCAAGACAGATGATGCTCGTTTTGTGCCGGCTCTATAAAGAGCCTGGAAGTGCCCAAAAACAAAAGAAAATTAAGGGTCAGGAACCAGAGATGAGGAACGGGAATGGGACTATTCAAAAAGCGTGATGTGCTTGGCAGCGAAGAGCCGGGTGATACTCTCTCCGAGGTTGAAGAACTACGGAAGACACTGCTCAACGCTAAAATGGGGCAAAATGTTTTAAAAATAGCGCTGAAGGAGATCGAAAGACTCGATAAAACAAATTCTTCTGCCACTGAATACACCATAGGGATTAATTATCTTGAATATCTAGCAAGTCTCCCGTGGAACATGATGACTGAAGATAATCTTGATATTGATCGGGCCCAGAAAATTCTAGATGCAGAGCACTATGGATTAACGGATATTAAAGAGCGTATTCTGGAGCATCTTGCGGTCAGGAAATTGAAGCTATCCAGCAGTCAAACAGTACTGGTTGTTGATGACGAAAAAATTGCCCGGCGGAATCTGAGGCACGTACTTTCCAAGGATGGTTATGCTGTCACAACTGCCTCAAGCGGTACGGAAGGCTTGGAACTCCTGCAGAAAAAACGTTTTGCTGTTGTAATTACTGATTTGAGAATGCAGGATGTGGACGGCATGGAGGTGCTGGAAAAGGCCAAAGCCGGAGACCCCGAAGTCGAGGTTATCATGATCTCCGGTTATGCAACCACGCCGACCACTGTTGAAGCCATGAAGAAAGGATCGTATCATTTTCTAGCCAAGCCTCTGGAGTTGGATGAACTCAGGGAAATAGTCAAAAGGGCCATGGAGGAAAAGGATACGCAGATTAACATCAAGGGACCGGTTCTCTGCCTTGTGGGGCCTCCCGGCACCGGCAAGACATCCCTGCAGAAATCAATTGCCCGGAGTCTTGGTCGGAAATTAATTAGAATTTCCCTGGCTGGCATGAAAGACGAGGCAGAGATCAGGGGCCACAGGCGCAGCTATGTCGGTGCCTTACCCGGCAGAATTATTCAGGAAATTCGTCGGTGTGGTTCAAGGAACCCTCTCATCATGCTGGATGAAATCGACAAGATTGGCCAGGATTTTAAAGGAGATCCTGCTTCAGCTTTACTGGAGGTGTTGGATCCCTCTCTGAATACACATTTCACCGATAATTATCTTGATGTTCCGTTTGATTTGTCCCATGTCATGTTTATTGCTACAGCCAATACGGTAGGTTCCATCCCGGCTCCCCTGCTGGACCGGCTTGAACTCCTGCATCTTGCCGGTTATACCGAGGAGGAAAAAGAAAAGATAGCCTTTGATTTCTTGATTCCCGAAGAAATTGAAGAAGCAGGACTTGCAAGTGAACCACCAATTTTTACTCCGGATGCGGTGCAAAAGATAATCCGGGAATACACCAGGGAAGCAGGCCTGAGAAACCTGCAAAGACAGATTGCCGCCATCTGTCGAAAAGTAGCCCGTGAAACAGTAAGCCAAAACAAAAAGAAGCTGAATTTAGAGGTGACACCCGGGCAGGTAGAAAAATACCTGGGCCCCAGGAAATATTTTTTTGAGCTGGCAGAAACGCAAGGACAAATCGGGGTGGCTACAGGTCTGGCACAGACCGAATCGGGCGGCCAGATTATTTTTATTGAAGTCACTACCATGACAGGCAAAGAAAGGCTGATCATGACCGGTTCCCTTGGGGAGGTCATGAAAGAGTCAGCTCAGGCTGCATTAAGTTATATCCGCAGCAATGCCAAGCTTTTTCAGATTCCGGAAGATTTTTTTGAAGATCACGATATCCATATTCATATCCCTGCCGGAGCGATCCCCAAGGATGGACCTTCAGCAGGATTGACCATTGCAGTTGCCCTGCTTTCATTATTTACAAAAAGGCCAGTCAGGAGAGATGTCGCCCTGTCAGGCGAACTGACCTTGAGCGGGAGAATATTACCGGTTGGCGGAGTGCGGGCAAAATTATTGGCAGCCAGACAGGCTGGCATAAAGACTGTGATTCTGCCTTTGCTCAACGAGCCGGATCTGAACGATGTTCCTGGAGAAATTATGGGAGATTTGAAAATAATGACTACTGATGAAGTAGGTAAAATTGTTGATGTGGTGCTCGGCAGCCACCCATAGCTGTGATTGCAGAGAGAAATTCGGGTTATTTTTTACATTTAATATTACTGGATATGTTTTCATATGAAATGGCCGTGGTCTGGATCTATTGCCCAAAGAATTAAATGGGCTTTCTACGTTCTTATGGCTTTGGTGGCGCTGGGTCTTATTCTGTCCTGGATCAACATGGGACAGATCAGCACCAAGATTGACGCCTTAAAAACGACATCGGAGTTTCTTGATACGGTTTTGGAAATACGCCGATACGAAAAAAACTGGATTATTTATAGAGACATTCCTGACTTCAATATCAACCAGGAAAGGGTTGACGAAGCATTGAAGCTGTTGGAAGATCATGCAGAGGTGTTTGGTGAATTTGCCCCTGAAATTACGATAAGCAGCCTGCAGGATATTTTGAAAAGTTACCAGGCGCTCATGCAGGAAGAATTAGAGTTCATGGATTCAGGACAGGGGCACCACCTCCTTGAGAAGATTCGTAAGGAGGGGCATGGAATGATCACCATTGCAGAGTCTATGGACAACGCGACGAGAATGTCTATTACAGTAACCCTCCAAAATATTACCGTGAAAGGTATTGGGTTTATAATCCTTGTGGCCATTGTAGCATTCTTTCTTGGTCAACAGCTTACAATCTCCGTTGTCAGGCCCCTCAAACAAATTGTCGAATGTACACAGGAAATTGCTTCTGGAGATGTTAAGAGGTTTGATCAGTTTAAAAGTAGCATAGACATCAGCGAGATAAATGCCGTGCTGAATGCCTTTGAAATAATGTTAACGCAATTGGAACAGCGGAAAAAAATGATCATTCAGACTGAAAAGCTGGCCGCTGTGGGCACCCTGGTTGCCGGTATTGCCCACGAATTGAACAACCCCCTGTCAAACGCCGGAACATCTGCGCAGATTCTACTGGAAGAAATGCATGAATCGGACTCGGTGCCGCGGCAGTTTCAACTCGAGATGCTTGAACAGGTCACTGAGCAGACTGATCGGGCCCGCAAGATAGTCAAGTCCCTCTTGGAGTTTTCCCGGGAAAAGCAAATTAATCCTTTAGAGTTGAAAGTCAGCGATCTTGTGTATCGTACCATGAAAATGGTCGTCGGGGAAATGCCCGATCAGGCTGAACCTCAGGTGATTGTTGAAAACGATGGGGTTTTTTGGGGAGATAAGCTGCGCCTGCAGCAGGCCCTGGTCAATCTTCTTATGAATGCCTTTCAGGCTGCGGGGGATAATGCCATGATAACCTTAAGGGGCAATTTAGATGTCTCGAAGCATCAGGTGCGTCTGGAAGTGGAGGACAATGGGCCCGGCATTCCGCATGAAATCTTAAAAAGTATTTTTGATCCCTTTTTCTCCACTAAAGATGTAGGACAAGGGGCGGGGTTGGGACTTGCCATCACCCATGAAATCATTACCAAACATGGGGGCAATATTTCTGTGGAAAGCGAACTGAAGAAAGGAACAAAATTCATTATAACGCTTCCCACGGATAAATGTGACTTGCCGGAGATTGTTTCTGTATGAAAAAAACACGAATTCTTATAGTCGATGATGAAACAATCGCCTTGCGAAACCTTGAATATATCATGAAAAAGGAAGGCTATGATGTGAAAAGCACCCTGAGCGGATTACAGGCCGTTAAGATGCTTGCGAAAGCAGGTGAAAACGAATTTGATGTGGTGCTTACAGACCTGAAAATGCCCGACATGGACGGCATGGGTGTCCTTGCACAAGCGCGGCGGTTATGTCCCGATACTGAGGTGATTATGGTGACCGGCTATGCAACGATGGATTCTGCCATCGAAGCTGTGAAGGCCGGGGCCTATCATTACGTGTCCAAGCCGTTTAAACTTGAAGAAGTCCGGCGGGTGGTTAAAAAGGCACTGGAAAAAAGGGCACTGAAGCTGGAAAACCGGAGGCTTAGGGAGAAACTTGCCACAATAAACGGTGTAAACATTATTGCCGAAGATGCTGACATGCGAAAAGTTTTGAGTACCGCAAAACTAATTGCACAAAGCGATGTCAGTATCCTGATCACCGGGGAGTCCGGCACGGGCAAGGAGCTTATGGCCCGTTTTATCCATGAGCAAAGCCCCCGCGCCAATGGACCTTTCATGGGCATTAACTGCGGCGTATTCACGGAAGAACTCCTTTCCAATGAACTTTTCGGACATGAAAAGGGTTCTTTTACCGGGGCGGACCAAAGAAAAAAAGGCCTTATCGAAACAACAGCAGGCGGGACGCTTTTATTAGACGAGATTACAGAAATGTCGCCCGGAATGCAGGTGAAATTATTGCGCACGTTGCAGGAAAGGGAAATTCTGCGGATCGGCTCAACGGAGCCGGTCAAGATAGATATCCGTTTTGTGGCAACCACCAACCGGGATATCCTCAAAATGGTCAGTGATGGCCATTTTCGGCAGGATCTTTACTTTCGCATCAATGTGATGAATATATATCTGCCGCCATTGGCTAAGAGACGACAGGACATTCCCCTGCTGACAAATCATTTTATAAATAAGTACAACTCCCGTTCGAACAAAAAAGTTACGGGTGTTTCGCCTGAGGCCATGCGGCAGTTGATGGTGTATGACTTCCCGGGGAATGTGCGTGAACTGGAGAATATTGTCGAGCGTGCCATTGTTTTAGCCCGGGGTGAGACGATCGAAATTGAACACCTGCCTGAAATGGCAGTCCATACATTCCGGTCCAATAAGGGGAACATGCCTTCTTTGGACGATCAAGAGCGAAGTTACATAGAATGGGTATTGGATCAGACTGACGGCAATAAAACTAAAGCTGCCGAGATACTCGGTATTGACCGGGTTTCTCTTTGGCGGAAACTTAAGAAATACGCCATTAACTGATCAACTGTATTAATGACCTACTGACAACAGGCCGCTGGCTGCCAGGGCCAGGATGACAGCCTCGGCCAAAGCCATGATGGCGTAGGCCTTGTCACCCCTTCGGAAGAGGCCGGGGACGATGGCAAGGTAGCAGATTATGGTCACACCGGAGAGGATGGCCACCGGGATGAAATTGATAAAATCACCCTTGCCGATGAGCTTCACCCAGGCCCAGCCGGTGGGCAGATGCTCCAAGTGCAGAAAGTTATTGTTGATTGCCACAAGATAATCGTGGACCGGTTGATTCCAGTAACCGGAAATTTCACTCAGCGGAATTGCGGGGTCCATAATGCCGAAGACGTAAAGGGCAAAGGTAACGAATAATAAAACCAGGCCGACGAACATTCCTTTGCCCAATATTTTGGCATACAAAAGCTGCTCTTCTGTGGCCTGTGAAGTCATTTTTACTGTTAATTCTTTCATTATTGAATTCTCCTTCCAACATTAAAAAAAGTCAATGCCGAGACCTTTGGTCAGGGCCTTGATTCCGGCAAAGGCAAGTATTACGATAACCATCCAGCGGATAAAGGCGGGTTTGGCAACCTTCAAAATCCGGACACCGATAAAGGAGCCAAGCATGATGCCAATCAGGGACGGTATAACCATCATTGGGATGACACAGCCTTTATTTAAATAAATCCAGGCAGCAGATGTGTCGGTTATGGACAGGAGGAACTTGCTGGTGGCAACCGATATTTTCAGGGGTGCACCCATCATCAGGTTCAGAACAGGTACGTTGGCCCAACCTGCACCCAGACCGAACATGCCTGCCATAAAACCGATGATGATAAAGGAGGCAAGCCCCAAGGGAGTGCGGTGCACACACCAGTCGATATCCTTACCGCTGCTCGCTTCATGGTAAATGCCGCAAATGCGCAGGGCAGAGGAAAGGGGATCTGCCTGCTTGACTTCAGGATATTCAGATTTTTTTGCGGTGAACATGATGACAACAATGCCCAGAATGGTGGCGCCGAGGAGTATCTGGACAATATGAGTGGGCAGGGCCAGGCCGACCATGGCGCCGACAATGGCCATTGTTGATGCAATAAGCGCCACCGGGATGGCCAGCCTCAGGCTGGCCATGTTCATCTTCAGAAGACCGGGACCTGCTGCCAGTGCTCCGCAAAGGGCAACCAGAAGACCGGTGCCGCGGACAAAGTCAAGATGGAAGGGAAAAAAACCGCTGATGATCGGTACATAGAGCACGCCACCACCGACACCGCCGAGCACGGCAATGATTCCCATTACAAAGGTTACAACCAGCAGAATCAAGGGCCACATCCACCAGGCCATATCGCTGTCCACGGGTACGGGAGCAGATGCGGTGGCCTCACTTGCAAACGCCCAAACAGGACTTAAAGTCAGGGCGCAAACAAGGGCGGCATATATTCCCCCAAGTTTATGCAACATGCTTTTTGTCATTACTTCCTCCTCACTATTGTCATTGATGTGTAAATTTTGGCAAAAAAATGTCCCCATGAAAAAAATGAGTGGCTATTCATAATGCTTTACAATAGGAAATGTCAAGACTATCTGAAATTTTTTTGTTTTTTGCAACACCTGCGCTGCAAAGTGCAACAAAAAAAAGGAAAACAGCATATCATTAAACCGGGACCTTTTTTTGTTTTTAACCGGCAACCGGCCATCCAATCCCTGGCTAATTTTCTTGACAATCCCCAAAATGAATGGTTATTCATTGGATGTCAAAGGCATTTTAGCTCGCCATATTTGCACCCCCAAGCCCCGATAAACAGGGCTTCATAACAACGACAGGGCTATGACCAATGACTGATCAACCAACTGGCCGAATTTTTTAGTCTACGGTGCAGAAACTTTGCTTGAGTACTTACCCAAACGCCTTTTACAAAAAAAGGACCATAGGGGGAAGGGAGCGTTCTCAGGCGAGCAGGCGATTGAAGTGGTAAGAGGCAAGCATTTTGGCGTAGCGGATTTCGGCAACGCAAAGGGCCTAAATTGGGAAAATAAACAAGAGATTTCAAACGGTTTTATTTGATCGCCCCCCAAGCAAGGGGACGGGTCTTGGGCTCCCCATCTGTCAGAATACAGTCCAAAAGTTGGGTGAAAAAATTACCTTTCAAAGGAATGTTGGGATTGGGACAGCCATTACCATTCATATTCCCGATCTGAAATAGACGATCCGCTGAGCATGCCGTCAATGGTTCCACACCAGAACCCTTGGGCCTGCTCCTTAAGATCGCCGGAACCGGGGAGCGGACATCCCCACTTTTCTTTATACATCGTGTCCTTAGGCTTCAATCAGACAATCTGCTTGAATGTCGGACATTTTTTCCCATGATAGTATGCCTGTCCACTTCTGTGGGTTTGATAAATTATATTAATAATTAAGGAAGTTAGGCATGAAAATCAGTCTCAGAAGAAAAATTATCCTCTCTTTTTTAATCGGTATATTTGTCGGCGCCATAATATGGTGTCTCAGCTATTATTACCATGGTCTCCTGGGTAATGAGCTTCAGCTCATGGAAAAGAGACATACTCTCTTCAACACCATATTGGAAGCCAGACGATACGAGAAAAACTACTTTATATCTTCAGAAAAAAAAGATGCGGAGAAAGCACTTGGCTATGTTGTCGAGTCCGAGAAAAGGTTTGACGAGGTGCTAAAGATATTAAAAAAGGATGGTTTGGCAACTGATCTCAATGACTGGAGAACAAGCCTTAATGAGTATAAGATAGCTCTCATTAATCTTTTAAAGCTACATGGAAAAGGTGCAGGTGCAGGAGAAACTGAAGAAGAGGCTGAAGATGGTAAGACGTTAAACGAAAGAGTCAAAGTCAGAATGCTGGGCAGAAAACTCACCGTCTATGTTGAGAGAACAGCAGCCAAAGAATATAAACAGGTTCAGGAGATGATCAAAAAATTCCAATATTATCACTTGTCAACCTTCGCGGCCCTCTCAGTTCTCGCTGCTCTTATCTCTCTTTTTTTAATCATCAATGTCAATCGTCCCCTGAAGACCATTGAAGATGCCATTAAAAAAATAGCTAAGGGGGATTATACGAACCTGCCAACGATATCTACCGGAGACGAGTTTGAATCCCTGGTGACCAGTTTGAATAATATGATCAAAGAACTGAACAAGCGGAGCAAAATTGTCCTGCAAACTGAAAAGATGGCTTCTTTGGGCACCCTCACATCAGGAGTTGCCCATGAATTGAATAACCCACTGAACAATATTTCCACCTCTGTCCAGATCCTGCTTGAAGAATTGGAGGAGCCCAGCCTGACATATAAAAGAGAGCTTCTGATGGAAACGGAAAAACAGGTGGAAAGAGCTAGGGATGCAGTCAAATCCCTTCTTGAATTTACCAGGGAAAGTTCCTTTAGCCCACAAATAGTGCACGTGGAGAATTTATTCTATCAAACACTCAAATTGATCAAAGGAGAAGTGCCGCCTAACGTGAAAATCAACGTAGACGTTCCGGAAGATCTCGAGGCAAATTTGGATCCTCGCCGGATTCAACATGTTTTGATCAATCTCATCCTTAATGGGGTACAGGCCATGGAGGAAGGTGGGGTGCTTAACATCAGGGCCTCACGACAAAAGAATAGCGGTACATTTTGTCTTCAGGTGCAGGATACGGGTACGGGTATTTCGGAAGAAAACCTACCAAAGATCTTTGATCCCTTTTTCACCACGAAGGATGTTGGCAAGGGTTCGGGATTGGGGCTCTCCGTTTGCCACGGTATTATTGAACAACATGGAGGCCGAATAGAAGTTTCCAGTGCGCGGGGTAAAGGCACTACATTTAATCTCTTTATTCCTGCCTGAGCGGGTAATTGATCTTTTTTTGTCCTAATTATTGAAAAGGCTAATTATGTTTGAAGAAAAGCGGAAATTTCAGCGATATCCGATGGTCGGAAAAGTTGTAATAACAACAAATGATGATCGGGAAATTACGGCCCATATTATGAATATATCATTTTTGGGAATATACGCATATTCAGCCCATCGGATTGCCGAAGTAACAGACATTATGATGAAGGTCATATTTCTGGATAGTAGCGGCAGAGAGCAAGAGGTCCCAATAGACGGTGAAGTTGTAAGGGTGACTGAAGTTGGAAAAGTATACGAAATGGGCATTCGCTTTTCTCATTATCTCAGTCAGCAGAATAAGCCGGTATTGTTTTGGCATCTCAGTGAAATTGCGGCTATGGTAAATGATAGTTATAACTAGCTGAACGGCATTGATATTCGGGGGCTGAACAAAAAAACCAGTGTGAACAACCTTGATTTTATATTGTAAAAGGTGAAATGAGGTCAAAGCATGGGCATATTCAATAAAAGGCAAGAGGATGAGGCGCCTTTAGAAATATCAGAAATAGAAGCATTAAGAAATGCCCTGCTTAACGCGAATATGCCGGCCCAGGTTGAAAAGAAAGCTCTCAAGGAGTTGGTAAGACTTTCTAAAACCCCCTCCTCTTCATCTGAATATACCATTGGCATAAATTATATCGAATATCTTGTCAGCCTTCCGTGGAACAGGATAACTGAAGATAACCTTGATATTGACTGGGCGGAGAATATTCTCAATGAAAAGCATTATGGTCTGTCTACAATTAAAGAACGGATTCTGGAACACTTGGCGGTTAGAAAATTAAAATTATCCCGTAAACATAAGATATTGGTTGTGGATGATGAAAGAATGGCCCGTATGAACCTGGAGCATGTTCTTAGCAAGGAGGGCTATCATGTTACAACCACTGCCAGTGGGAGCGTGGCCCTGAATATTCTGGAAAAGGAAACCTTTGACGCAATTTTGACCGACTTCAAAATGGAAAAGGTAGACGGCATGGAGATATTGGAAAAGGCCAAGACAAAATATCCCAATACCGAAGTGATCATGATCAGCGGCTATGCCACAATGCCGACAGCAATTGAAGCCATGAAGAAGGGAGCCTACCACTTTCTTGCCAAGCCCTTGAAATTGGATGAAGTTAGATCAATCACCCAAAAGGCATTGTCCAGAAAAATGGTTCAGCTGGAAACGAAAGGGCCGGTTCTTTGCTTTGTCGGACCACCCGGCACCGGAAAAACTTCCCTGGGGAAGTCCATTGCCCGGAGTCTGGAGCGAAATTTCATCCGCATTTCTTTGGCCGGCATGAAAGACGAGGCTGAAATAAGGGGACACCGGAGAAGCCATGAGAGCTCCATGCCCGGCAGAATAATCCGGGAGATCCGACGGGCTGAATCAAAAAACCCTGTTATCATGCTGGCTGAAATTGATAAGATCGGCAAGGATTTCAAAGGGGATCCTGCCTCGGCCTTAATGGAAATTCTCGACCCCGAGCAGAATGGACGCTTTATTGATCATTATCTGGCTGTTCCTTTTGATTTGTCACGAGTCATGTTTATTGCTACGGCCAGTAATCTTAATCCTATTCAAGAACCCCTTCTGGATCGACTGGAGGTTCTCAACCTCTCCGGATATACAGATGAAGAAAAGAAGAAGATTGCCGTCAAATATTTGATACCCGGAGAAATAGAGGAAGCGGGACTTTCACAGCAGCAAGTGGTTTTTACCACTGAGGCGATTTATAAAATAATCAGAGAATACACCAGAGAGGCGGGACTCAGAAATCTGCAAAGGCAGATCGCTTCCATCTGCCGCAAAACGGCCCGTGAATTTGTGAAAAATAAAGAAAAAGATACAGCAATCATAATTACTCCCGAGATAATAGAAAGCTTCCTGGGGTCCCCAAAAATCAATTTTGAGGTTGCTGAAAAGCCAACGGAGGAATAGGTGTTATGGCCGGCCTGGCATGGACGGGGACTGGCGGAGAGAGCAGATTTATCGAAGCTACCATAATGCAAGGGAATAGCCGCCTGATCCTGATCGGTTCTCTTGGTGATGGGATGAAAGAATCGGCTGAGGCACCATTGAGTTATATTTACAGCAATATAACGTGTTTAATATTCCTGAACATTGCTGTCCAAACCAGGACAGAAATTAATTTTCCATGTTGATTTTGTTCATTGAATCAAATAAATGATGATAATCATATGGATTCTCTAAAGATATTATTTCCGATCTCAGGAATTGAGACCTATTTCTTTTTGCCACCTCTTGTGGCCTTTATTATCTCCTTTTTTACATCCATGGGAGGCGTTTCAGGGGCTTTCCTCATTCTGCCCTTCCAGATGAGTATTCTTGGCTTTACGTCGCCATCCGTGAGCGCCACCAACTTTCTTTATAATATAGTCGGCACACCTGGAGGTATAGTTACCTATATCCGTGAACAACGAATGGTGTGGCCTTTAGCAGCTTTGATTTCACTCGGCACGCTGCCGGGAGTGTTGATCGGTTATTATGTCAGGGTCAGGTATCTTCCTGACCCGAAAGTTTTTAAGTTATTTGTCGGTGTGGTCTTGCTTTATATAGGCTTTCGGCTCTTCAAAAGCATCGGCAAAAAGAAGTGTGTTTCCCCCTCTCATGCGGACAGAACGTTTGTGGTCAGCAATGTATTCTGGAACTTGAAACGGATGGAGTTCGATTTCAGTGGTGAACCAGTTACATTCAGCGTTCCTGCCCTGTTGACCCTAACCTTGATAGTCGGCATTATCGGAGGAATTTACGGTATAGGTGGCGGTGCCGTTATCGCGCCTTTTTGTGTGAGCATATTACATATTCCTGTTTTTACGATTGCCGGCCCGGCCCTGTTCGGGACCTTTATGACATCCATTGCCGGAGTGTTTTTTTACAGCACCATTCCGATAAACAGCGGCCGAACAGCTCCGCCTGACTGGCTGCTAGGCTTTCTTTTCGGTGTTGGGGGGTTGCTGGGCATGTATCTCGGAGCAAGATGCCAGAAATATGTTCCGGAAAGGATGATCAAGGCAATCCTGGCGTTAGTTATTCTCATTGTTTCATTAAAATATATTGTGCAGTTTTTTTGACCTGATGTGTTTATTCAGAGAAGCGTCTCATGTTGACAGAGTCGCATAATGTTATGAAAAAGAGAGTAAAGGATTAATTGCTTTTAATCATTTTATTGCTACCCTCGTGCGGGAAATCGAGAACTATAAGGTGCCGGTGGATGATCTGATCGCCGTGCAGACGGAAAATCCCTTTCGGATGCTGGTGGCCACCATTCTTTTGGCCCGCACCAAGGATGAAACAATAGCAAAGGCTTGAGCAGGGCTGCTCAATTCTGGCACCTGCAAAATCATACGTAGCCATTATTTCATTAAGATGTAAAAAAAATTTCAAAAATGCCCATGAATTATTCTACTAAAGGGAATACAATCATTCGACATGTTTAGAAAAAAAGTGAAAGCACAACAGGAAAATATTCTTATCCTCGGCCTTGGCGGCATGGGTTTTTATCTCGCCAAGCGGCTGCAGCATGAGGGATACTCGGTAACCGCCATAGAGCCGGACGCCAAACTCGTCAGTTATGCCGACTCCAACCTGGATGCCCGGTTTATCACCGGAAGCGCCCTGAGCATCGAGCGTTGGAGGGAGGCCAATGCCGAGGAGATGGACTATATGATCGCCGTGACCAACAAAGACGCGTTGAACATGATGGGTGCCAGGATCGCTGACCGTTTCGGCATACCACAGAAAATCTGCAGATTACGTAATCAGGAGTTTGGCAAGGAAGACTCTTTTTTAACCGCCGAGGATCTCAAGGTCGACCTGTTTATTTCTCCGGAAGAGCTGGTTGCCAAAGAGATTGTCCGGCTGGTCAAACGCACGGCCGGCAATGAGATTATCGATGTGGCCATGGGCCAGGTACAGGTAATGGCCACACGCATCAGTGATGAATCTCCTCTGGCCAATAAAAATCTCATAGAAATAGCGCAGATACATAATGAGTTCCCATTCCGGGTCGTGGCCATCGCCCGCGGCATCAGTACCATCATACCCGGCGGCAAGGATAGGATACTGCCCCATGATCAGGTGCTTATCATGGCAGGCAGAGCGGACCTGCAGCGGCTGATGGAACTGACCGGCGTCAAACTGCAGCGCCGCTATCGGGTCATGATTCTGGGTGGCGGCATGGTGGGCAATCGGGTTGCTGAACTGTTGGGTAAATCTATGCGGGTTAAGCTGATCGAAAGGGATGAGGAGCGGGCCGAAGAGTTGTCCGCCAGGTTGGAGGATACCGAAGTGCTCTTTGGCGACGGGTCGGACAAGGAGGTGCTGCAGGCGGCCGGGCTGCTGGATATGGATACCTTTATCGCCGCCACCGGGGAAAATGAGACAAATATCATGAGCTGCCTGCTGGCCAAATACCTGATGAGCGAACAGGAGGAGAAAGAGCTGGTAAAAACCCACCGGAAAACAATCTCCCTGGTAACCAAGGAGGATTATCAGGTGCTGGCCACTACCAGCGGCTCAGATATCGCCTTGAACAAGAAAATACTGGCCGGCAATGAAATCCTCACCTTTATCCGGCGCAGCGAACTGCTTTCTGTATCGCACCTGCACGGCTTTGACTCCGAGGTGGTGGACCTGATTGCTCCGCCCGGCGCTCCCATTACCAAGAAGCCTTTGGCCCAGCTTCAGTCTACCATAGCCGGAAAAATTATTATCGGCAGCGTGTATCGTGACGACAAGTGGCAGGCGGCGTTGGGTAACACCCATATCCAGGGAGGGGAAAGGGTAATCGTTATCTGCGGTTCCCAGTATTTCAAGGATCTGAGAGAACTATTTTTATTCTAGAAAGAGCAAGACGATAAGGTCCTGTCTGCGGCGTCATCAGTTGTTTCGCGTAGTTGTACTCCAGCGAAACAACTTCTTCCTTGCATCTAGAACCTTCTTGTCTTGCTGGTTCGAGCCTTACTTCTTCCAGAAGGACGGGTAGAACACCACCAGGGCCGAGAACATCTCCAGCCTGCCCACCAGCATGTTCCAGGCCAAAAACCACTTTCCCGTATCCGAGATAAAGGCGTAGTTCTCCGACGGTCCCACGTCCCCGAAGCCGGGGCCGATGTTCATCAGGGCGGCGATTACCGAACTCATGGCAGTGACATAGTCCATGGAGTCGACCATCACCATGAAGCAGCCGCCTAGAAGCACCATGAAGATGTTGACGATAAAATAGCAGATGGCCAGGTCGATGATCGACTGGTCTAAAGGCCGCTGGTTGAGCCGTACCGAGACCACCGCCATGGGCTGGAAGAATATCTTGCGGATCGAACCGTACATGTACTTGCAGATGATGACGTAATGGACCACCTTGATGCCTGAGGTGGTTGAGCCGGCACAGGCACCGATGAAACAGACTGCGTAAAGGAACATCTGGGCACTCTGCGGCCACAGTTCATAGTCCGCGGTAGTGAAACCGGTGGTGGTCAACAGGGACATGACCTGGAAGAAGCCGTAGCGCAGCGAATCCATGGCGTCGTACGTGCTGTTCTGCCAGAGAATGAGCGACACGGCGCCGCAGAAAAACAGGACAAAACCAACATACCAGCGGAACTCGGTGTTTATCTTCAGCGACTTCCAGTCGCCCCGCATCATCTGGTAAAAGAGGATAAAGGTCATGCCGCCCAGGAACATGAACAGGGTGACGACCCAGTCGATATAGGCGCTGTCATAATGGCCGATACTGGCGCTCTTGGGTGAGTAGCCCGAGGTGGACACCGTGCCGAAGGCAGTGCATATGGCGTCGAACATGGGCATGTTGCCCAGCCACAGCAGGAGAATTTCCAACCCGTTAAGACCTGTGTAGATGAGCCACAGCATGATCATGGTGTCCTTGTTACGGGCCTTGAACTTCTCCTTGGTGATCACCTGGCCGGGACTCGATTCGGCCCGGAATATACGCAAGCCGCCCATACCTTTGGGCAGGAAGATAATGGTAAGGGTAAGAAAGCCCATGCCGCCCAGAAAATGGGTCTCACTGCGCCAGAACAGGAGCCCGTGCGGTACAGATTCGATGTCCGTCAGTATGGTGGCGCCGGTGGTGGTATAGCCGGACATCATCTCGAAAAATGCGTCGGTAAACGAGGGGATGGACCCGTGGAACATAAAAGGCAACCCGGACAGGGCCGAGACCAGGAACCAGCCGAAGACAGCAATGAAAATACCATCCTTGATGTTCAATTCTTCTTCGCCACGGAAATGATACCGCAGGGGCAAACCGATTCCGGTGGTGATCAGCGCCGCCAGGATTATGGGCCACAGGTCATTCTCGCCGTAATATACCGAGCAGATAGCCGGTACAAACATGGAACTGCCTGTGACTATTAATAAAAGTCCCAGAACATGTGCTATTGAGGCGAAATGCATAGGTAATCAGGGGTGAAGGTGTGGAAGAACCGGAATTGTTCTGTAATCCTCTTATGTTATGAGGTCAGCTCAATGGGATTCCGCTGACGTTGAATCGTTCTCCTGTTCAGGGTTACCTTAAATAGCCCTTAAATAGCTGGAAGTCAAGTCCGACCTGCTTTGCCTGCAGAATTCCTGCATTGAATGCAACAGGCAGGATTTAGCTAATAAATTTATGGCGTATGCATGTTTGAGTAATAAAATGCCAAAGACAGCAATAATCCTTGATTTAAAAAATTTACAAATTAAATAAAAATGATTCCGGTTGCTCTTGCAAAGAACTACCTTAGTTTTTTAATTACTTTGTGAAGTCTGTCCGGAAATAAGAATTTTTACGGAAACTCTAAACTTATGGGAAGGTTGACTACCCTGGGAATGAACAGATTGAGCAATGGCCATTGATATCGATCATTTTCTAAATATCCTTGTCGAGGAAGTCCGTAACTACCAGGTGCCTGTTGTAGATCTGATAGCCGTCCAGACGAAAGATCCCTTCCGGATACTGGTGGCTACCATTCTTTCGGCACGCACCAAGGACGAAACAACGGCAAAGGCCTCAGCAAGGCTGTTTAAAAAGGTGTCAGACCTTAAAAGCCTGGCAAGTCTTGATGAGGCAACTATTGCCAAGCTCATTTACCCGGTCGGCTTCTATAAGAATAAGGCAAAATACCTCAAACAATTGCCGGCTGCCATGGAGGAGTTTGGCGGTAAGATCCCTGAAGATGTCGAATCGCTTACCAGGCTGCCCGGTGTCGGCAGAAAAACGGCAAATCTGGTAGTTGCAGTAGCCTTCAATAAGCCGGCCATCTGTGTTGATACCCATGTCCACAGGATCATGAATATCTGGGGCTATGTGGAAACAAAGACGCCGCTGGAGACCGAAATGGCCCTGCGCCGGAAACTGCCGGCAGAATACTGGATCAAGGTCAATTCCATCCTGGTTGCTTTTGGCCAGGCAATCTGCAAGCCGCTTAGGCCCCACTGTGATCGCTGTATTATTGCCGGCCTGTGTCCGCAGATCGGGGTGATTCCAAGGAAAGTGCCGGGCCCAAAAAAGAATGCAAAGAGTAACGGTATTAAAAGGCTTATTTCCTGGAATGTCAATGGGTTGCGTGCTGTTGAAAAAAAGGGGTTCACTGATATTGTCCATGAGCTGGATGCAGATATCATCAGCCTCCAGGAGATCAAGGCCATGCCTGACCAACTGCCTGAGAACGTTAGGAACCTTGAGGGGTATGAGGCCTATTGGTACCCGGCAAAACGTAAAGGGTATGCCGGTGTGTGCACATACACCAGGATAAAACCGCTTAATGTGATCTACGGTATGGATATTCCGGAGCATGACCAGGAAGGCAGGGTGCTGACCCTGGAGTTTGAGAATTTTTTCCTGGTAAACGCCTATTTTCCCAATGCCCAGCACGGCCTGCTGCGTATGGATTACAAGCTGGCCTTTAACAGGGATATGCATAATTTTCTTGACCGGCTGGCGGAAAAAAAATCCGTGGTGATCTGCGGTGATTTTAATGTGGCCCATAAGCCGATAGACCTGGCAAACCCCAAGCAGAATGAGAAAAACCCCGGTTACTCAGCAGCGGAGAGAGAGTGGATGGATACCTTCACCGGTGCGGGCTATATTGACACCTTCCGCAAGTTCAACCAGGAGCCGGACCAGTATACCTGGTGGAGTTATCGCTTCAATGCCCGGGCCAGGAATATCGGCTGGCGCATCGATTATTTTTGTGTGGATCCGGCCAGTGAAAACCGGGTAAAGGCTGCCGGGATACTTGATCATATCCTCGGTTCAGACCACTGTCCGGTCGGTTTGGATTTTGAGTAAGGAAAAAAGGGTCCAAGATGCTGAGGGGGCGAGGTTTCAAGGGTAAAAAATAAAATTAACCGCAGACTTACGCGGACAACAGCGGACAAAAACAAAACCCTAATCAGCTGATATGTTCCTGCCTCCGGCAGATTTCTCATAATATCGCAGAAGCCGGTTCAAAGTTGCCAGCCTGTCAGGTCGACAGGCTGATAGTCTGGTTTTGTCTGCGGTCAATTAAAGGTTTTTTGCTGAGTTCTGTTTGCTGATTTATCGAGATATCAGGCGGTTTGTTTTTTTCTGAACAGAAAAATAACGATTCCAGCCACAATCATGAGGCTGCTGAGGATCTGCCCCATGGTCATGCCGGCGGCAATGAAGCCAAGTTGGGCGTCCGGCTCCCGGAAAAATTCAACTGCAATACGACAAATTCCATAAAGAATCAGAAAAAGAGCAATCATAGAGCCCGGGGGCCAGGAAGCCGGAGGATTTTGTTTGTCCTTGAGAGTCCACAAAACCAGGAAAAGGACCACACCTTCAAGAAAAGCCTCATAAAGCTGGGACGGGTGGCGCGGCAGAGGGCCGCCGCCCGGGAAAACTATGCCCCAGGCAGCATCGGTCACTCTGCCGTAGAGCTCACCGTTAATGAAATTGCCGATGCGTCCAAGCCCCAGACCGATGGGAATGGTGACTGTGTAGAAATCTGCTACGCGCCAGAAATCAAGCCCTTTTTTTCTGCAGAATAGTACCGCGCCGATGATCAGGCCCAGCAAGCCGCCATGAAATGACATACCCCCCTGCCAGGTAGCCAGAATCTCGGCTGGATGGCTGAGATAATACGGTAAATTATAGAAGAGTACATATCCAAGCCTGCCGCCCAGGACAAGGGATATGATGAGGACCAGGTTGAGATTCTCAAAATGAATATCAAGTTCCTTGAAGCCGAACTTTTTTATCTGATATTTGACAAGCGCCAGAGAGGCTCCAAAGCCCAGGACATACATGAGCCCATACCAGCGGACCTGCAGGGGGCCGATGGAGAAGATAACGGGATCTATTTGCGGAAAAGTCATGTTAAAAGTGCCTAAAGTATTTCAAGTTACAAGTTAAAAGTGCCTAAAGTGACCTAAAGTTAAGGTACATTATTTTAAATGATTTTAGAGAATAAAAACTGGATCAAAAGTAAAGAGGCTTTTGTAGAGAATTTGAGAAAAAAGCTTTTTTAATTTTAGGCACTTCACACTTTAGCTCACTTTAGGCACTTTTTTCACACTTTAGCCACTTGTCACTTAAATTAAACCCTGCTTGCGCAGATGGATCTGCAGTACAGATATCGCTGCAGGCGTAATGCCGGAGATACGTGAAGCCTGCCCCAGTGAAAGGGGTTTTATCTTGGAGAGCTTTTCAATGACCTCAGAGGAAAGTCCTGCAAGACCATCATAGGCAATGTCTTCCGGCAGCCTGACGGATTCCAGTTTTCTGAAACGTTCCACCTGTTCACTCTGCCTGTCTATATATCCCTGGTACTTTACCTGCAGTTGGACCTCACATTTTACTCCCGGCGGCAGTTCTTTATCAAGCCCGGCAAAGGGAACCAGGTCTTCCAGAGAGATTTCCGGGCGCCGCAGGAGATCCTTCAGGCTGCAGGTTTGCCGCAAAGGTGCTGAGCCCAGCTTTTCAAGAAGGGAGTCAATCTCCGGGCCCGGCTTAATGGTGGTTTTGGCAAGTTTTTCCATGCTGCACTCAATGGCCTCGCGCTTGGCTGTGAATGCTCTGTAAGTCTCAGCGTCGACCAAACCCAGCCTGTAGCCGATATCACGGAGCCGCAGGTCGGCGTTGTCCTCCCGCAGCAGCAGGCGGTATTCAGCCCTGGAGGTAAAAAGGCGGTAAGGTTCCTTGGTGCCTAGGGTTATCAGGTCGTCAATCAGAACCCCTGTATAAGCCTGGGAGCGGTCCAGGACCAAGGGCTCTTCGTTGCGCACATATTGCACTGCATTGATGCCGGCCACCAGCCCTTGGGCCCCGGCCTCCTCGTAGCCGGATGTGCCGTTAATCTGCCCGGCCAAAAAGAGCCCCGGCACCCGTTTCGTTTCAAGGGACGGATGCAGTTCAAGGGGGTCGACATAGTCGTATTCAATGGCATAGCCGGGCCTGATTATCTGGACGTGTTCCAACCCTTTTATGGAGCGCAGCATTGCAATCTGGGTATCAAGGGGCAGGCTGGTCGGCACTCCGTTTGGGTAAACTTCCACCGTATCAACGCCTTCCGGTTCCAGGAAAATCTGGTGCCGATCCTTTTCTGGAAAACGCATCACCTTGTCCTCGATGGAAGGACAATACCTGGCCCCGATTCCTTCGATAATGCCGGCATACATGGGGGAACGGTCGATGGAGCCCCTTATGATCTCGTGGGTCGTACTGTTTGTATAGGTAACATAACAGGGAAACTGGTCGAGTTCGGGAGTTTTGGGAGCCGCTGCGTCTGCATTGGAAAACGAAAAAAAGTTTGTCGGATCATCTCCGTACTGCGCTTCCAGTTCTGTAAAATCTATTGTCCGGCTGTCAAGTCTCGGCGGGGTTCCGGTTTTCATTCTGCCCATGGCAAAGCCAACCTGCCGGAACCACCCGGAGAGTTTGGTTGAAGGAGGGTCTCCCATGCGTCCGGCAGGGAAATTTTTCAGGCCGATATGGATGAGACCGTTTAAAAATGTTCCGGTGGCGATAACCACAGCCCGCAGCGTGAGGACTTCATCAAGAGACGTCACCGCACCGGTGATGCGGCCGTTTTCAACAAGCAGTTGGTCTATTACGGTCTGCTTGATTTCCAAGTTTTCCTGGTTTTCCAGTACCGATTTCATGCGCAGCCGGTAGCGCAGACGATCGGCCTGTGCCCGTGAGGACCAGACGGCAGGCCCCTTGCTGGTATTGAGCCGTCTGAACTGGATGGCGGTGGCATCAATGTTTTTTGCCATTTCGCCACCCAGGGCATCGATTTCCTTGACGAGATGACCCTTTGCCAGGCCGCCGACCGCAGGATTACAGGACATGGCACCGATGGTGTCAACATTGATTATGGCAAGCACCACCCTGCACCCCATACGTGCAGCAGCCAAAGCTGCTTCACAGCCTGCATGGCCGCCGCCGATCACCAGTATATCGTATTCGTTATCCTGCATATTTCATTAATTGCTGCATTGTTGTGTTTACGACATATCAGGTAGAATTTCCCATTACAGCCGCGGCCTTCTGGTCATTGCCCGGAAGCCTGGTACCAAGGGTGGGACAGCACTTTCTCGAGCCGAACGACAAGCATGTGAAAGGTAAATGCCCGCAATCTATGGCGAGCCTGAGCAGTCACAATCCATGCCCATTATTGTTTACTCTTTTGACAACTGTAAAAGTCAGTGAAGAAAGAGGGATTTATCTGCTAATCGCTTATTTTAGATTTCAAATCTGGTCTTGTCTCGGGCTTGCCTGCATCAAAATACCTGCTTTCTTTGCCGGTTGCGGTGACATTTTCATATACGCCGTTATCACGTTTCACCAGTTTGGTAAAACCCAAATTTTTAAGGTCGCTGTTTCCCTTCGGGGTGTTGACCGAGACAAGGGAGATCAAGCGCTTGATCTCCTCTCCGCAATATGGGCAATGCCTGAATTTATCACTGTATATGGACTGTTTCATCTCAAAGCGCTTGCCATGCTCACAGCCGTCTCCGAGGTGTTCGTATTCATATATGGGCATTCATTCTTCTCCTTGTTGTTCTTGCCAAATTGTCCAATGCAAAATATCAGAACCAAACCTAAATATAATTTTGTATCTTAGCAAATCATGGCAAACTTTTTTTACCATGACCACAGGTTCTATGCAGAACCTTATGAAAGAACCGATCATTGTATCATAGGATATTTTTATTTGACACTCATATTTTTCTATGGTTATATCTCCCATTTATTGGTTTTTCGGTAATTTACTGTCTGCCTCTGGAGAAAACCGCTTGCACAGGGCTTTTTAGCGAACTTGGCTAGGGAGTTTGCAGGGGTTTCAAATATGTATTAGGAAAATTTACAGCCGTTTAAGGAAAAAGTTATGAAGAGAACATTTCAACCCAGTAACATCAAACGCAAAAGAACCCATGGCTTTCGCCTGCGCATGAGAACCAAGGCGGGTAGGGCTATTATAAATAACAGAAGGGCCAAGGGGCGCAAAAGGCTAAGCGTTTGATAGGATTGCCTGGCAATTAACAGAATGCCAGGTGTTCCGCTAATGGACAGGGCCCGCCCAAGCTGTTGAGCCATGAACACCCTATCGCTACCCAAAACCTATCTCCTTAAAAAGACTAGCGAATATAATAATGTTTACCGGCAGGGTAAACGGGTGCACGGGGAAAATTTCAGTCTGATTCTACTGCCCAACAATTCAGAGCATAACCGGCTTGGAATCAGTATACATGGCCAGCTCAAGGGAGCGGCAAAGCGAAACAGGATCAAGAGAATTATCAGGGAATTCTTTCGGTTAAACAAACGTTTCCTGCAGGAAAAAAGTTCCAAGAGTTGTGATTTGCCTTTTATGGATATAGTTATGACCGTACGGATAGGTTTCAGTCTGAAAAACCCGACGGAAGTGGCAGGGGCTGTAAGTCGCTTGTTAGAGCGCTGCAGCCTATCCTTTCAGTAGGAAAAGTATTCAGATTGACAACCCAGGAACAATGTTTTGACCGGGAAAACCTGATGTAGGAAAAAGTAAAGTAATGAAAAAATTTCTGCAGAAATGCGGTACGAATTTTTTTCTTTCTTTGATCAGGGCTTACCAGGTCTTGATTTCTCCCCTGTTTCCACCTACTTGCCGATTTACCCCCACCTGTTCTCAGTATGCCATTGATGCCATTAAATGCCATGGCGCTTTGCGTGGTTTTTTTATGGCCTTGTGGCGGATTTTGCGTTGCCATCCTTTTAGTGATGGCGGCTATGACCCGGTTAAATAAGCCCGGGTGAGTTCTGCCTGGAATGGCAAGCACTGCACTGACCACTTGAGTGGCGAAAGGAATAGTAATGGATACACATAGAGCTATATTGGCAATTGTTTTGGCCTTTTTCATTCTGCTTGGCTACCAGTATCTGTTTGTTGCTCCCCAACAGGAGCAGATTCAGCCGGCAGTTGAAAAGACAGTGGATGTGCAGCAGCCAAAAGTCCCTGCCCAGGGAGTTGAGCCTGCACCGGCTCCAGGCGCGATTGTTCCTGCCGGGCAGCCGGCACAATTTGAGCAACCGGCACAATTTGAGGAGCCGGCCAGCCTTCCAGTCCAGGAGGGCAGGGATATATCTGTTGAGAACAACAAATATAGAGCCGTTATTTCAGAGACCGGTGGCGGCATAAAAAGTTTTAAGCTGAAAAACTACAGGGAAACAACCGGGCCTGATTCTGAATTCAAAGAGCTTGTTACCACGGATTCTTATATAGACTTTCCGCTGTATTTCACTTGGGGCGTTGAGCCCAGGCGTGCCCAAGTCCCATTGTTTGAAGCAGACATGGAGACCCTTAAGGTTGAAACAGGGGAGAGCCGGGCCCTGACCATGACGGCTCAGTTATCTTCAGGCTTGCAAATAACCAGGCGTATGATTTTTGATCCGGACAGCTACCTGATCGACATGTCTGTTGAAATTTACAACTCTTCTGAAACACCCCTGCAGGGCTCCCCCTATATGAGCCTCACCAACCTGCCCTTTGGCTCAACAGCACAGCGCTATCTTTTTTCAGGGCCCGCGGCTTTAATTGACGGGAAGTTGCAGGAAGTCAAGACGTCAGACCTCGAAGAGTCCAGCAAAATTCTGCAGGGTAACATAACCTGGGCCGCCTTTGAGGGAACATATTTCATGACCGGAGTTATTCCGGAAAAACAGGACGGCTTGACGCTAAAGCTTTCTGCCGAAGGCGAAAAGATCAATACCCTGCTCATAAGCACAGAGGAAGTTATCCCTGCAAAGGGACGTTTACAGTATAATTATCAGGTGTATTTCGGCCCCAAAAAAATGTCTACACTTCAGGAGGTCGGCCATGACCTGGACCGCATAGTCAATTTTGGCTGGTTTGATAAGCTTGCCAAGCCTGCCTTGTTCCTGCTGAACTTTTTCTATGGCTATGTCGGCAATTATGGAATTGCTATTATTCTGGTTACCATCCTGATTAAGCTTCTCTTCTGGCCCATTGCCCAGAAGGGGCTTAAATCAATGAAAAATATGCAGAAAATACAGCCCAAAATGGCTAAATTGAAGGAAAAATATAAAAATGATTCTGCCCGCCTGAACCAGGAAATGATGGGCCTGTATAAAACGTACAAGGTTAATCCTCTTGGCGGCTGTTTACCTATGGTCCTGCAGATCCCGGTATTTTTTGCACTCTACAAGGTACTGCTCCAGGCCATAGAACTTCGGCATGCACCGTTTATGTTATGGATTACAGACCTGTCAGCCCCGGATCGCCTCATGCCGGGCATGGATATCCCCTATCTCGGCGGCATCCCGGTCCTCACCCTTCTTATGGGCGGCTCCATGTTTCTGCAGCAGAGAATGACGCCGAGCCCGGCAGATGCCACCCAGGCAAAAATAATGATGTTTCTGCCCGTCATATTTACCTTCATGTTTTTAAATTTTGCATCGGGCCTGGTGCTGTACTGGCTTGTTAACAATCTTTTGTCCATAGGCCAGCAGTACATGATTAACAAGCAGGCAGCGGCATAATTAATACCTGGACTGCACTGTGTAAATGAGCAGTCAGCCGGTTGAATAAGCGCGAGGAAAAAAATGCCTTTACGAAAAAAGTTGGAATTTGAAGGAAAAGATATAGCTGAAGCTATCAGCAAGGCATGTAAAACCCTTAAAGTTTCCCAGGAAAATCTTGACATAGAGGTGCTGAAAACAGGCACTTCAGGGATTTTTGGCCTTTTAAAACAGAAGGCCCGACTCCGGGTTGCCGTGAAAAAAGAATATGGTGGGAAAGTTGAGGAAAAAGTACAAAAAAAACCTGCCAGAGCCAAAAGCGGAAAAGCAAAGACCGTAGAGAAAAAGACCGTAGAGAAAAAGAAAGAAACACCCGCCAAAGAGAAAAAGAAAGCAGCAGCAAGTAAACCTGCGGAAAAGGCCCCGGATGTAGTACAGGAATCGAAGATAGATTTTGTGGTCGATGAGAATCTGCTAACCGACGTGAAGTCTGACGTGGGGCGAATCCTGGAGTTGATGAACTATCCTTCTGAGGTTACTGTGTCCAGCGATAAGGAAAATGTCACTGCGCAGATTAAGGGTAGTTATGTAAAAGAAATTGTTGAGCAAAACGGAAAAGTGCTTGATAGCCTGCAGTATTTGCTGCGCAAAATCATCGGCAAGAAATATAGCGAAAAAGCGATAATATCCCTTGATGCCGGAGATTTCAGGGCAAACAGGATTGAAGAGCTGAAGAACCTTGGCATTAAACTTGCCGCCGAGGTTAAGCAAAACGGTAAAACCAAGTCCATTCCATCCTTGAATCCCTCGGAACGCCGTGTTGTTCACCTTGCCCTCCAGGATGACAAGGATGTCCGCAGCAGGAGTGTGGGGGAGGGACTTTTTAAAAAGGTGCTGATCTATCGCCCTGGAAGCAAGGGCAAAAAAGGCCCTGCCAGAAGAAGGAAAAGCAGCAAGAAAAAAAGTAGCACAAAGACAGAATAACTGATTTGTTGAAGCCCTCCGTGCAAACCCCACCTGTTGGCAGCACCGAAGAAACCATTGCTGCAATAGCCACGCCGCCTGGACCTGGCGGTATAGGCATCATCCGCATCAGCGGTCCTTTGTCTCTCCATATTTTGCAGAAAATTTTTGTAGGCCGGCATAAAACTTCACCACAGGTTTTTGAAAGTCACCGTATGTATTACGGCTGGATAATTGATCCTGAAAGCTCTGCACCAATAGATGAGGTGCTTGGAGTTTATATGCGGGCCCCCAACACCTATACCCGTGAAGATGTGGTGGAGATCCAATGCCACGGGAGTTATCTGGTCCTGCAGGGAATATTAAGCATCATAACCGCAAACGGTGCCCGCCTGGCAGAACCCGGCGAATTTACCAAGCAGGCTTTTTTAAACGGCCGACTTGACCTCACCCAGGCAGAGGCGGTTGTCGACCTCATAGTGGCCAGGACGGAAGCTGGGCGATCCATGGCGGTGGGACAACTGCAGGGCAGGCTCTTTGAAAAGATCGCAGCAATTCGGGAGAGATTGCTGGCCATGCGTGCCATCATTGAGGTTGCCATAGATTTTCCCGAAGATGAAACCGATATACTCAATTTTGCAGCCTTGCAGGAGGAGCTTAAGGCTGAGGTTGAGGATCCCCTGGCAGCATTAATTGCCAGGGCGGATGAGGGTAAGATCTTCCGGGAGGGTATCAGCGCCGTTATTCTGGGGCGCCCGAATGTGGGAAAGTCAAGCCTCTTAAATACCCTTCTGCAGGAGGACAGGGCCCTGGTGACATCCATACCGGGAACGACGCGGGATACCATTGAAGAATTCGTCAATATTAAAGGCATGCCCGTTCGCATTGTTGACACTGCCGGGATCAGGACCACCAGTGAGGAGGTGGAGGAAATGGGCATTCAGAGGGCGCGGGCTAAACTGGCAGATGCTGACCTGGTGCTCTTTATGCTTGATGCCACTGAGGAGCTGAGCAAAGAGGACCTGGAACTCTACAGCAGCGTTAAGCAGAACAGAAAAAAACAGAAGCTCCTGCTGGTCTTAAACAAGATTGATATTGGACCGGCCCAATCCCCTGAGCCGTACAGGGCCGCCCTGGGAAACGAAGAGCTGGTTGCCGTGTCAGCCAAGCTGCATACCGGCATTACAGAACTGAAAGAGTCGGTCTTTTCTCTGATTACAGGCAGAACAAAAGGGCCCGGGTGGGACCCCGGGGCTGCAGTTGTTCCCAATGTACGGCATAAGGATGCCTTAATAAAGGGCCTGGAAGCTTGCCGCAGGGTCGAAAAGGGGTTGCGGGATGAGATTTCACCGGACCTCCTGGCAATTGATATCCAGTCAGCCCTTGACCATTTAGGTAATATTGTCGGGGAGACGACAACGGAAGATATTCTTGATATGATCTTTGAAAGGTTCTGTTTAGGGAAATGAGAAAAATTGTAATTTTGCTCCCTTGCCGCGTTGTTGACCTCTTGCAAATGCTCGTCCCCTTTCATCAACATGCAACGAGCCCAGTTAATAGTATGTTTGAGTAGAAACACCTTGTTATGTGGCATATCGGCTAGATAATTTTTCAGTCTTCCACATTGCCACTTATTTTTGTAAATATTTGATTTACTTTAATATTCTTGACAGCTTTTAACTGTTTATATGAATCTGGATTTCTTTTGTTCAGCTTCCCTAGCAGATGCTTGAATTCGTATTCTACCTGCCCGTTTGTGACAGGTATTCTGCATTTTAATTTTTTTGTTTACAATTTTACTCCTGTTGAAGTAGTAACCTCTTCTGTCAGCCTCATCAGCTATTGACCTTAAATAGCCTGCAATGGCGCCAACAGGGTTGCCTGTATTATTAAACCGTTTTAATTGGGGATGGTTCTTGTATCCCTCTGTGTTGCCCAGTAAAACATTTTGAGCCAACAGGGGTTTCCCTCCATAATGCAACCAGACCCTTTGCATCTAAATACTCAGGGTGTATTGACCAAAGTCTCATGTTGATCCTGCTATCATGAAAATAAAACTACCGATAAGCAAATAGAATAGAAACTTTTGAAAAAGGATTTGCCGGCGGCATGAATAAATCCATGGGATTGTCTGAGGACCCGGAATCCCGTTTCAAGAATTATGCATTGAAAAAAGCCTACCTGGGACGGATACCGCCAAGGCTGGGACAAGGGTCGGGAAAAAGAGAGGCAGCCAGAAAGAAAGATACCCTATCTAATTGAACCCTGATATGGCTTCTACTCCAGCTTTTTAATTTTTTTGAGGAATTTTCTGTTCTTCGGTACACCTTTTTGAATGTATCGTATAATGCCGTTTTTATCGATCAGATACGTTATTCTGCCTTTGTCGTAAAGATTTCTGATTGATTTGTCTTCGTCAGAAATAAGCGGGAACGTTATACCGTATTCTGCAACAAATTTTTTGTGGGTCTCTATGGAGTCGTAACTTACACCCAGAACCTGGGTGTTCAGGCCTTCAAAGCGTTTGATGTCTTTCTGGAAGGCCTGCAGTTCACCTTTTCAGACAGGTGAGAAGTCGGCAAAATAAAAGGCGAGCACCACATTTTTTTGCCCCCGGTACTCAATCAGGTTGACCGGACCTTTGTCAGAGACGGCTTCAAATAGCGGGGCCTCGTCACCCACTTCAAGTGCAGCGGCCAATACCGGCACAAGAGTTAGTAAACCGGCTAAAAGAGCAACAATAAATTTCTTCATGCATAACCTCCCTTTTGCAGAGTTAATCAGCTAATAATCGATTCCATCTTCAATAGTACCTGAAAGGTACCCAATAAACTTAGACTAAAATAAAAACATGGTATATAGTTAAGACCATATAATCGAAAAAATTTTTGTCAAGAAAAGGCTTGTGTTGCCTGCCTGCCGTGAGGGTTTTCGCCATGGAGAACCAAATGACCAACAGGAAACTGCTGCAAAGTAATATAGCCAAACTTCTCTTATCACAGAAACTGGCAGTGCTTGCCAGCCAGACTCCCGAGGGAACCGCTTACGCCAGCCTTATTGCCTTTGCGGCAACCGAGGATCTGCAAAATATAGTAATGGCCACCCCCAGGGCAACGAGAAAATTTGCCAACATCAAGCATAACCCAAAGGTTTCATTGCTTATTGATGACCGGTCCAATAACGAGCAGGACTTTCATGATGCTCAAGCGGTAACTGTCATGGGTAGCGTGGCTGAGATAGACCTTGACGCATCCCAAAACGATCTGGCGCCACTTTATTTAAGCAAGCATCCATATCTTGAAGACTTTCTCCGGTCTCCCTCAACTGCATTTATGGTTATTTCCGTGTGGCGCTATTACCTGGTCAGCCGCTTCCAAGAAGTCATGGAACTGCACATCCGAGATGAAAACAACATACCTGTTATCTGAAATAAACCGGGACTCAAAGGTTTTCGGCGGCAAGGCCACTGCTCTCAGGAGATTGCAGGAAGCCGATTTACGATTACCTGAAACGTTTTGTATCTCCACAGAGGCCTACAGGCAGTTTGTCAGCGGCAGCGGCATCAAGGAGAAAATTCAACTTGAACTGCACCGCAAGAAGTTTTCTGACATGCGCTGGGAGGAGATCTGGGATGCAGCGCTCCGGATACGAAATCTTTTTTTGCGCCACAAGATGGAGGAGAAACTTGCCCGGGAGATCAGCAATGCGGTGGCGCAAAATTTTGCAGGAAATTCTGTGGTGGTCCGCTCTTCCGCCCCGGAAGAAGATGCGGCGGCAACCTCCTTTGCAGGGCTGCATGAATCCTTTGTGAACATTCGTGGTACAGAGTCAATCATTGAGCATGTAAAGCTCGTATGGGCATCCCTGTGGTCAGACCGGGCCCTGCTCTACCGGCAGGAGCTTGGCCTTGATGTTGCCAAAAGCACCATGGCGGTTGTTGTGCAGGAGCTTGTAGCCGGCGAGGTTTCGGGCGTCACATTCAGCGTAAATCCGAATGATGCTGCAGAAGGTCTGGTTGAAGCGGTTTACGGCCTGAACCAGGGACTGGTGGACGGTGCCGTGGAGCCTGACCGCTGGGTTTTTAAGAGAAACGAAGAATCCATTAAAGAACATTTCTCTCCCCACAGAGAAAAATTCATGGCACCCCGGGGAGATGCTGTCGTTCTTAAGGAATTACCTGAGAAGAAGTCCCTGCAGGCGCCGCTTAATTCCGCAGAGGCTGTGGCAATCTTCCGGCAGGCAAGGAAAATTGAGAACCTTTTCGGTAAACCCCAGGATGTGGAATGGACGAAGGTCGGCAGCGATTTTTTCATCCTGCAGTCACGCCCGGTAACCGCCCGACAGGACAGTAAAGGTGATGATGACGACAAGAGGGGATGGTATCTCAGCCTGCAAAGGAGCGAAGAAAATCTGAAAAAACTGCGTTTAAAAATTGAGCAGGTCCATTTCCCTGCCATGAAAAGCGAAGCAGCGGAACTGGCTAAAACCGACCTTCACTCTCTTTCTGATAAAGAGTTGGCCGAAGAACTTATGAACCGTTTACACGTAAAGGAAAAATGGACAGCGATCTACTGGGAAGACTTCATACCCTTTGCCCATGGCATGCGCCTTTTTGGCAAGTTCTATAATGATACAGTAAGCCCGGCCGATCCATTTGAGTTTGTTGAATTGCTGTCGGATGCACCTCTGCTGAGCAAGAATCGCAATATGGCCATGCGAAAAATTGCCGATTATGTCCGGCAGCAGCCCGACCTGCAACAAAGTATCACCTCAGGCAGGGCCGCTGATAGAGAGGATGCAGAATTTACCCGGCTGCTGGAAGAATTTATCAGTCACTATGGTGATCCTTTTTGCGGTACCTACAGTGACAGGATCTGTGATGTGAGCAGGGACGAACTGGTCAATGTTATCATGCAAATGGCCGGCAGCAGTCCAATTGGCAGAAAGAGGCAGGACGACACCATTGCTCATAAAATTGACCTGGAAGCTGCATTTTTTGAAAGATTCACAGAGCGTGAAAATCATGACCGGGCTGAAGGTCTGCTTGATCTGGCACGGGCCAGTTACAGGCTGCGTGATGATGACAATATCGTGCTCGGCAGGATAGAGGAGCAGTTTTTCATGGCCCTGCAGGAGGGCAGGCGCCGCCTCAGTGAACGACAGGTTGATGGTACGGAACATCTGGCCGGCAGCGAGGTCGTTCGCTGTTTAGTTGACAAGGGGTACCGGCCCAGCATTACAAAAGATCAGAAACAAGCAAAAGAGCAGGTGAGCCGCGATATCAGGGCCAGGCAGCTGCTCGGGCAGCCGGCCGGGCCCGGGATCGGCAGAGGCCCGGCCCGGGTCATAGATAACGCCAGGGACCTGGCGCTGTTCAAGAGGGGAGAGGTCCTGGTCTGCGATGCACTTGACCCCACCATGACCTTTATTGTTCCCCTGGCCGCAGGGATAATCGAGAGGCGGGGCGGCATGCTTATCCACGGTGCGATTATTGCCAGGGAATACGGCATCGCCTGTGTCACCGGGGTGCCTGATGCCGCAACCCTGATCCATACAGGGAATGAGGTGACGGTGGACGGCTATCTGGGGATAGTGACGGTTGGCAAACCGGACACGGCAACTGTTTTTCCTGGGGTCGGATTATGAGAACCATGCATCAGGTAGCACCGCAAAGAGTCCTCTGCTTAAAGGAAGGGAAAGATTCCGGCGGCCCGGTTATCTACTGGATGAGCCGTGAGCACAGGGTCTCGGACAACTGGGCCCTTTGTCTGGCCAGGAATATTGCCGTCGAGCATAAAAGACCGCTGATCGTGGCCTTCTGCATGGTGCCGGACTATCCGGGAGCTAATATCAGGCATTACGGATTTATGCTGCAGGGACTGCAGGAGGTGGAAAAGAATCTGCAAAAACTGAAAACACCCTTTGTGCTCCTGCAGGGAAGTCCTCCTGTCACGCTGCCGCGATATCTGGCGAAAACAAACGTGGCCTTTCTGGTCACTGATTTTGACCCGCTGAAAATCAAGCGCTCCTGGCAGCGGGATGTCGCGGCCCTGATAGATTGTTCTTGTTACGTGGTTGACGGACACAACATCGTGCCCTGCCGGCACGCATCATCCAAACAGGAATACGCCGCCTATACGTTACGGCCCAAGATAAACAAACTGCTGCCGAATTTTTTGTGCGCTTTCCCGCTGACCGGCCCACTCCAGGTTGGCAGCAAAAAGATCTCTGCAGCGCGCGTTGACTGGCAGCAGGTATACCGCTCCGTCGCGGACCATTCCGTCCGGGAGGTGGATTGGCTTATGCCCGGTGAGGCGGCGGCCAAAGAGGCGGTTGGGCGTTTTCTCAAGGAGGGCTTGCAGGACTATGACGAGAAGCGCAATGACCCGAATCTTGACGGACAATCGAACCTTTCTCCCTATCTGCATTTCGGCCACATTGCCCCGCAGCGTGTCGCCCTGCTCCTCAACGAAAGCGGAGTGCATGCTGAGGCAAAAGCAGCCTTTCTGGAAGAGCTCATTGTCAGAAGAGAACTGGCGGATAATTTCTGCTACTACAATGAAAACTATGACTGTTTTGATGGGTTTCCCAATTGGGCCAGAACAACCCTGGATGTGCACCGGGCCGACAAGAGGGAGTATCAATATTCCCGGGATATATTTGAGCACGGAAGGACCCATGATGATTTATGGAATGCTGCCCAGCACCAGATGCTGGAGTCGGGGAAAATGCACGGCTATCTGCGGATGTACTGGGCCAAGAAAATACTCGAATGGTCGGCCAGTCCGGAAGAGGCAATGGCAACGGCAATATACTTGAATGACAGGTATGAGTTGGACGGCAGGGACCCGAACGGCTATGCGGGGATTGCCTGGAGTATAGGCGGGGTGCACGACAGAGCATGGAAGGAAAGGCCTGTTTTTGGTAAGATACGGTACATGAGCTATGGTGGCTGTGCCCGCAAGTTTGACGTGCAGCGGTATGTTGCCAGGTGGCTCGGCAAATAGGCCTGCAGATTCATGGGTGTTTTGCCGGTTTTTTAAAGCGTTGACTGCACTTGCCGGCCGCAATAACCAGAGTTACCATTTTGCTTTTAGCGCCACCGGCGCAGCGGCGCTGGAAGCCTGACCTGCACCATGAGAGGAAAAGGCCTTGGGCTATCTGGGGATTGTGACATTTGGATCAGTCAGAGAGAAAAAAGAATAAAAAGCCTGAACGACATTTATATGTATCATAGTTTTTGTGAGGAACTTTTGTTGCCAAAAGGGCAAAAATTGGAAAACCGTCTAAAATTAACAAAGCTGCAATCTGTATCATGCAAATAATTTAAGATACACTGAGGAGTCCGTGAAGCTCAACGGTTCTAATTCAAACATCCTTAGAAATTGGCAGGCTTAAAAGATATACCGTAATGCTGATGGCGATTATGACCAATAGAGACTTCAGCCACAAAGGGCGGACGATAAAAACAGAAATTGAGATAGCAACCCAGAGCATTCCAATAGCAGTTACCTTGGCTCTTATTGGAATACCCTGTCCACTAGTATAGCATTGGATCATGGGGCCCAACCTGTAATGGTTAAGTAACCAGTGATGAAACCGTTCGGAACTGCGGGCAAAGCAGGCTGCAGCCAGCAGCAGGAGAGGAACCGTTGGCAGCACCGGTAGAAATATCCCGAGGACTCCCAGGCCAGTTGCACAAAATCCTGTAAACAGAAGAGCTATGCGTAAAAACTGGTTATTGATTATCGGTTTTGATTTCATAAAGATATAAATAGAAAAATATTCTTACTTACAGTTAGTATCTGTATAAAGTAATTTGGATATTCTATTTAATAGAACAGTTTTTTATTTATTAAAATGCAATTCCACTGTTGAAATTTTTTTTAACATTGGTCATAAGATAATAATACTGGTTTGGAATAAATTGTTGAATTCAAAAAAGGAGGTAACACCATGGCCGAAGAAGAAGAATATAACAAAGGCGGGTATGAATCGATGGTTTGGATCAGGGACAAAGACGGCAAGGAGTATGCCTGTACTGCTGCTGCCCTGAAAGGCAACCTAAAGACCAAGGAAGAACTGTCCGATGAAGAAAAGAAAAGTTGCATGGATGTAAGCCAGCTGATCGGTACTGAGCGCTGGTAGAAAGAATTAATTTTCTAACAGATAGAAAGACCTCTTGAGATAAATCTTGAGAGGTCTTTTTTTTGTCTTTTATGAGTGGTTTTGACCATTCCAAAGCCACATCTTGCAATATTCTCTGTCTCAGCCCAGAAGCTCTGCCAGCTTTTTTTGCCGGTAATCAAAAATTCGTTCCAGAGTTTTTCGGATAAAGAGAACATGCAGGGTTCTGCCTAGTATCCCGTAAGGAACTTCATAGTACACCCTGTCTGTTAATTTTACTCCACCGCCTTCTGTATCTATCTGGTGATAATGGTACCAGAAGTTATAAGGGCCTATTCTCTGTTCATCAACAAATGAATGCATCTCTTTAATGTGCTTGATCTCCGCTACCCATTTATGCACCCCGATCCAGGGAATTTGTATACGGTATTCCACTATCAATCCATTAAACATCTCCTCTGGAACAGGTGAAATTATCTGAAACTTGAGGTCCTCCGGGGTGATCAGGTCAAGGTTCGCCGGATTTTTCAATAAGTCCCAGGCCTCGGCAAGCGTTGCGTTTACGTATTGTTCCTTGGAAAGAGTATACATTTTCAATCACTCAATAGTCAGTTTACTATGGACATATATAAGGCAGGGCAATACAAAAGACCAGGCAAGGACTAACAACAAATAGCCTTGTCCAAATGTACTGTTAACCGTTATTGCTCCAAGCTTTTCTCCTCCCCAGTAGGCAACGGGACCGGCAAGTCCTCCGAGGATGACGGCCAGACCATACCTTTTCTTAAGCCAGGCCAGGCTGATACTGACAAGCAGGGCAAAATTAAACCAGAGCGCTGTCATCCATGGTGGACTGAGCTGACCCCATCTCTGATCTAAAGGTGTATACACATTAGACAAAATCATGAAGGTTTCCAGAAAAAATCCCGACAACCCGCAAATAATTACAAAAAGGATTTCCGCCCGGTACTTCTCTGTCAGAAAATATATCTGCAGCGGCACGGTAATAATCACCAGCAGGGGACCCAGCCAGCCAAGGTTGTTGGCTCCACCCAAAATACAGGCAAACCAGCAGACCTGGAAGACGATGAAATTAATGGGCGTGGAATATCTTTTTGTTCCCATTTCCTGCTGCCGGTTATAAGCCCAGAAGCGGCTGTATCAATTCCCGGCGGCACTGCGGTCGGGCAAATATCATCTGCACGTCTCCGTTATAGTGCTCCTGGAAGCTGCCTTCGCATGAGGCCAGGTAATATTCCCACATCCTGATAAAGTTTTCAGAAAATCCCATGGCCTTGACCTTGTCCAGGTTGGCGAAGAATCGCTCCCGCCATATTCTGAGCGTGGTTGCATAATGAGGGGTTATATCCTCAAAATGGATGAGGCGCAGATCCGTTTTGCTGGTAATACTTTTCTTAATGGCGCCCAACGATGGTATACAGCTGCCGGGGAAGATATAACGTTTGATGAAATCCACAGAATTCTTGTGACGTGTATACTCCTGGTCAGGGATAGTAATGGCCTGCAGAGCCATTAAGCCCTCAGGTTTCAGAAGCCTGCAGCAGCAGTCAAAAAATGTATCCAGAAAATGGTGGCCCACTGCCTCGATCATTTCAATGGAGACCAGCTTGTCAAAACTGCCGGATAGTTTCCGATAGTCCTGCTGTAAAACCGTTACCTGTTCATCCATGCCATACTCTGAAAAAAGGCTTTGCATGTACCGGTACTGGTTGTCTGAGATGGTTGTGGTGGTCACCCGGCAGCCATAATTACGTGCCGCATGAAGGGCAAAGCCTCCCCAGCCGCCGCCTATCTCCATAACATGATCCTGGTCGGTCAGGCCGAGTTTTCGGCAGATGCGGTCAAACTTGGCAACCTGAGCCTCGTGCAGGGTGCTGTTCTCGTGTTCATAAATTCCGCAGGAATACCCCATGGTCCTATCCAGAAAAAGCTGGAAGAAATCATTGCTCAGGTCATAATGGGCGACGATGTTCTTTTTGCTGCCCCTGGTCGTGTTTTTCCTAAGCCAGTGACAGAAACGCATCAGAGGGGCGGTCAGCCTGGACCAGCCTGCATCCATTTGCCGGTTCAGCAGGTCTGCGTTGGCCACAAAGAGACGCGTTACATCGGTCAGATTGTCGGTGGACCAATACCCCTTTATGTAAGATTCCGCAGCACCCAGGCTGCCCTTAAACAGTACATCAGCATAAAAACGCGGGTCATGAATGGCAGCGACTGCAGCAATACCCGGGTCGCCCTGCGGATTACCGAACTCGTAGAGCTTGCCGCAATTATTGATCGACAAACTGCCAAACTGCAGGTCCTCGAACATGGAAAACAAAACCTTTTTAGACCAGGTCTGGAAAGGGCTAAAACTCATTGCCGTTCTGCTTCCTTCAATGCTTTCAATATTTTTGCTCATTATTTCCTCTCTAACAAATACTTCGGGTGTTCATGATACGGGGTTTTCTTAAGCCAGAGCCGGAAGGCCTGCCAGTAGATCATTGACAGCACCTTGAAGGTCATGGCTGGAAAACGTATCAGCACCCAGGCAAGAGCCGGGCCGCTGATCTCGCGGCGCTGCATTTTCAGTTTGGCTTCAAAATACTTGGTTTCTTCCTTGAAGTTGGTCATATGGATAAACAGTGATCTGTCAGGTTCCTCAAAGAGCCAGTCATAACGGAACTCCATGTCCATGTAAGGTGAAACATGAAATCCTTTATTGAACCTGAAGCGCTTTTGCCGGCCTTCTCCCAGGTTCTGATTTTTGCCCAATGCATAGGAATGGCGCTCACGCCAGGGAGTGTTGGTGATTTCAGCAACGATATATTCAACCTCAGTCTCAGCCTTATTATAGCAGTAGTAAAACGTAACAGGGTTGAAAGAGTGGCCGTAATAGCGCAGATGGGTAAGTATGCGGATAGGGCCGTCAGGCCGCTCTCCAAGCTCATCTTCTACACGGTCCCGGACTGCCTGATGGAGAGGTACTTCAGCTGGTCCCAGGTAATCTGACCGCTTGAAGTTTGCTACATTGGCATGCTCAACTGACCAGAACCAGCGCCCTTTGAATACTTCTTCCAACTCCTCCAGATCAAGGAACATGAAAAAAACCGCATAGCTGAATTTGTTCTCCCGCGGCAGGTAGCGGTTATGATAAAGTGTGCCCTGATAAATGCAGCTCTTCATGCTCATAAAGATTTCCCGAAATATTTCGCCACGTTCAGGCCGCTTTTTACTCCGTCCTCGTGAAATCCATACCCCCAGTAAGCCCCGCAGTAATGGGTCCGGTTCTGGCCGCTGATGACCCCATGCGATTTCTGAGCCATGACTGAACCCTCGAGGTACACCGGGTGGTGATAGAGGTAACGTCCCAAAATTTTCTCCTCAGCTATCCTGTGTTTCATGTTCAAAGAAACGCAGAAGGTTTCCTCGGACTTGATGCTCTGCAGCATATTCAGGTTGTAGGTTACAGCAGCCCTGTCAGCCTGGTCCTGCAGTATGGAATAATTCCAGCTCGACCAGGCCCTGCGGTTTTGCGGCAGGACAGTTTTGTCGGTATGCAGGGTCGTATAGTTTGCCTGGTAAGGAACTGTACCCAAAATGGTGCGCTCGTCCTCAGTAGCGTCTTTAAGGATACTCAGGGTCTGATCACTGTGGGTAGCGAATATCACCTGGTCAAAACGGGCCTTATTCCGGTTCGTAAACTCAAGCTCAACGTATTCCCCATGGCGCTGTACCCGGGTGACTGGAGTGCTAAGTTGTATTGTATCGGCAAAGGGCGTTATCAGTTTTTCGACATACTGCTTTGAACCGCCGGCAATCACCCGCCACTGGATAGGATTGGTGGCCTGCAGGAAGCCGTGGTTTTCAAAAAATCGGCCAAAGGTGCGGGCCGGGAATTCAAGGATCTTTCCAGGTTCGGCAGACCAGAGCGAGGCCCCCAGGGGTATGACGAAATGATCGATGAAGCGCTGCGAATAATTGTACCGCGTAAGAAACTCACCCATGGGTATGTCCGGTTCATTCGAATCGATATATGCAACCAATTGGCGACGCAGTTTAAATATCTCCAGCACCATGCGCCAGTAAGACGGGGACAGGAGATTTTTTCTTTGCGCAAAAAGGGTGGAGGCGGAATCTGAACCATACTCCAGCCCGGTTTTTTCACAGCGGACGCTGAAATTCATCTTGGTCGGCCGGGAGTCGACACCCAGTTGATCAATGAGCTTACAGAAATTCGGATATGTGGTCCGGTTGAATACTATAAATCCCGTATCTACAGCATACGAGCTGTCAGCGTTTGTGACGTCGATGGTATGGGTGTGGCCGCCGACATAGTCATTTGCCTCGAAGATGGCGAGGTCAAAATCCCGGTGCAGAAGATGAGCGCAGACCAGGCCCGATATGCCGCTGCCGATTATCGCAATCTTCATGTGTTTGCCCTTTACCCTCCTGCCTCAATCTTAACTGATCCATCGGTCAAAATAGGCGGCAACCGTTGACACCGTACCGCAGATAAATATCCCCCAGCAGATATCGACAACCGACATGCGCAGGGGCCATTTGTCGACCAGGGCGTAGTTGGTCATATCATACACGGCATAGAGCACAAAACCGTACAGACCTCCCCAGAAAGGCGCCCAGGGGAAAATGGAGGCATTGGCAACCCTGGGCAGCACAAAAAGGATAATGCCCAGCGGAATGCAGATATAGACAACTGCCGCCGCCCACCAGACCGTGGCGTAGGATCCCGAAGCGCCACGAGACAGGGGCCCTAATTCTGTTTTGTAGAATTTTGACATCAGCAATCCGAGCCAGAAAAAATCAATGGCCAGAAAGACAGGCAGCGTTGCAAAGTATACCTTGATGCTGTGCAGCATAACAGCCTCCTTATCTCTTGGGTGGCAGAGGAAAGAATGAACTCGTTTTCTTTATATATTCTGCGTATTCAGGGTTGTCTACATATCTTTTTTCAAGCAGCGGGGTGCCTGAAACCTTTACAATAAGATAAGTAATGGTCAGCGGTCCGACCACAGTCCAATAACTTCCCGGCACAGAGAGACAGATCAGAAAAATCCCCCACCAGAGGGTGACCTCACCGAAATAATTAGGATGCCTGGTATAACGCCACAGCCCGAAGGTGTTTATTTTTCCCTTGTTGGCAGGATCTTTTTTAAATTGCAGCAGCTGGAAGTCACCAATGGCCTCAAATGAAAAACCGAACAGCCAGATGCAGGCGCCCATTGCATCAAGGACGCCAAGCGGCGGCCCTCCCCGGGTAATGGTCAGGGTAACGGGCAGGGAAATGACCAGCAGTAAAAATCCCTGCAGGAGAAAGACCTGCAGAAAACTCCTGACCAGAAACGAGTTGCCCCATTCCTTCCGCCAGGCTTTATAGCGGTGATCTTCCGGTTTGCCCCGGTTGCGTATGGAGATGTGCAGCATCAGCCGCAGTCCCCAGGCAACCACCAGGACAAGGACCAGTATTGGACGGGCCTGGTTCAGCCCAGCTGCCAGATAGGCTGTCAGTGCTGCGCAGATAAAACCTCCACCCCAGGCAATATCGGCCACATCGTTTCTGTTTTTTACTACCGCAACGATGAACCAGCTTACGGCATAGAAAAAAATAACCAGGGATTGGAAGAAAAATAACTTCAGCATATTTTGAGAAATACCTGAGAAGTTACAGGCCGGATTTTCATCAGACCGGCAATTTATTCAAGATAATAATGTATTTTAAACTAACACAAAAAGCGGTTCACAGTAAATTCAAAATAATAATTAAGAGTCATAGGCTGGGCAGATTTGCTGGTTTTTCTGATCTAGACAAATAAGTACAGGGCTGAACGCCCTTATTTTATTTCCCAGGTCTCCCCTATTTTGAGAAGTTCAAAATCCTCTGCCGGTATGCCCTTTCGGTCAAGCGCTTCTTTGAGTCTCCGGGGCGGGTCGTCAATGGGTTCCGAGGTAAGCTGAAAGGTGCCCCACTGCACAGCAATGGAGTGCTTGGAACCTATGTCCAGGTGAATCTTTACAGCTTCTGAAGGATTAATATGCATCTCTTTCATGAACCAGCGTGGCTCATAGGCGCCGATGGAAATAAGCGCCAGATCTATTGTTTTGAATTTTTCGCCAATCTCGTTGAATTGGTGGGGGTTATAGCCGGTATCGCCGCTGTACCAGATGGTTTTGTCTCCTACTTGCAGCATCCACGATGCCCATAAAGTTTTATTCCTGTCCCACAGGCTCCGGGCTGACCAGTGTTGTGCCGGGGTGGCTGTGATGGTAGCAGTGGCAAATTTTTTCACATTCCACCAGTCAAACTCCACTACACTGTCTTCTGCTATTCCCGCATTGACAAACCATTTCTGTAAACCAAGGGGCACGAGCCATTGTGTGCCTGAACCGATCTGCTGTACTGTTTTTTTATCCAGGTGATCATAATGGCTATGGGAAATGACAACATAATCTATCTGCGGCAGGTCTTTTAAACTCACAGATGGTGGATTATGCCTTTGCGGTCCCAGGAAGCTCGAGGGGGAGGCCCTGTCAGAAAACATAGGATCAGTGAGGATATTGACCCCTTTGCTTTGGATAAGTACCGTTGCATGACCTATCCAGGTGACCTGCAGGGTGTCAGGCGGGTTTTGAATCAAGTTAAGGTTTGTCTCCACCCTCGGTATTTTATGAGCATCTGATTCGTAGTCTGCGAATTCCTCTTTACTGAAATAGCGCATTTTCATGTATTTGAAGAATCCTCTTTTTTCCTTCCCAACATAGGGGTTCTGAAAACCGTCTGCAGTGTGGTGAGCCGGTTTTTCTTTTTGTTTTTCGTTATCAAGCCCATAAACACAGCCGACAAACCAGCAGGAGAAAAGATTTGCAATGAATAAAAGATATATTGTCGGCAGGCGAAATGCAGTGAACATAGCTAAGCGTTTTTTAGATCCTCCATTAATTTCAGAACAGCCAGTTCCTTGGCCTTGGCCTCGACATCCACCGTCACACGAAGTTCTTTCCAGCAGGAAGGGAAATCAGCCGGCTCAATAAAATCGGCATGGGGTTTGGGGGACCCCTTCAGCCAGCCGTTTTTAGGGGATGAAATATGAAAGTACGGTTCGCGTCCCAGGTCTTGCCAGGTTGTCATTACCCGCTCAGTCGCCTCCTCGATCGTGTGTTCATCTGGATTACAGCGGTGGTGATGGACATCATAAACCATGGGGATCTTCAGTTTTTTACATACTGGCAAAAGGTCTGCAGGTGTAAATGAGATGTCATCATTTTCAAAAGCAAGGCGGCTGCGGACAGATTCCGGGAGTTTTACAACATTTTTCTCCAGGCGCCCAAGGGCAGCTTCCTTGTTACCATAGACCCCGCCGGCGTGGAGATTGATGACCTCGGCATCCACCAGATCGGCCAGCAGGCCCTGGTATTCCAACTCACGCATTGTATTCCTGATCACTTCCGGCCTGGGCGAGGAAAGCACGTTGAATTGATCAGGATGAAAACTTAAGCGAATGTCATACTGCTGTCTGAATTTTCGTATTTTGTAAAATTCCTCATTTATTAATTCTCCTGCCGGCAGATCATCGAGGGTGTAGGCTACTTGGGGATGCGTGTAGCGCGGCAAAAGGGGGCTGAGGATCCGGAAGGCGCCGATGCCATTATCAGATACATATTGAAGGGATTTATAAAGGCTTTGCACATTGTGCAGACATATTTCGGAAACCCGTGAGAGCTGTTCACTGCGGGGAAGACGTTGCAGGGTTTTGGCGGTGACCTGCCGGAACCTGATTGGTTCCTGCCGGAATATGCAGCACAGTCCAAACCTGATTCTATTAGTGGACTTTTTATTCTTCCCTTGATTCATCTAAACCTTCTCAATTGTAGAGGGATCACATTTATTTGGTTATGGGGAATATTATTCTTTGGCTTGGGAATCAATATGACGTATTCTAATAAAAAGAAGAACAAAATAATTTAAGACTTTTCAGGGCCCACGATGACACAACAAGAAGAAAAAATTCCCTTTCATAGACATTTCGGTTTGCGACTGCTGCAGGTGCTGCTCGTTGTTTTATGCTTGGTCCTGGTCAAGCGATGCGTTGATATCTATCATGAAAATAAAACTTCCGATGAGCAAACTAAAATAGAATATTTTGAAAAAGGTTTTGCCGGCGGCTTGAATAAGTCCATGGGATTGTCTGAGGACCCGGAACCCCGGTTCAAGAATTATGCATTGAAAAAAGCCTACCGGGACGGATACCGCCAAGGCTGGGACAAGGGTCGGGAAAAAGAGAAGCAGCCATAAGCAAAGTTGCCTCTTTGGGTGATTTAGAGATGATATATGATTTTTAATATCATATAAATAATAGAAATTATTGGTTGTAAAATCAAGACAGCCCATTAGGAGGCAATTATGGAAAATATATTTTTTAAAATTTGCCTTGAGGTCCAATGGCAAAGAATGAGGAGCTGAAATAACATTATGGAGCAAATAATAAAAATAGGCGTCAGTTCATGCCTGCTCGGTAAAGAGGTGCGCTACAACGGCGGCCACAGTCATGATCGGTATATTACCGGCACACTGGGCCAGTACTTTACCTTTGTGGATGTCTGCCCCGAAGTTGAGGCAGGTTTTGGCATTCCGCGCGAGACCCTGCGCTTGGTTGGTGATCCCGATTCACCCCGACTGGTGACAACGAAAACCAAAAAGGATTTTACCGACAAGATGCAGAATTGGGTCAAACGGCGGATCAAGGAGCTTGAGAAGGAGGATCTCTGTGGCTTTATCTTTAAAAAAGGTTCGCCAAGCAGCGGTATGGAACGGGTCAGGGTCTATTCTGACAGTGGCATGCCTTCTAACAGGGGGAGCGGTATGTTTGCCAGGGGATTTATGGATCATTTTCCATTGGTTCCTGTTGAGGAGGACGGCAGGCTCAATGATTCTGTATTACGGGAAAATTTCATTGAGCGCATCTTTGCCTTACGGCGTTGGCGGTTAATGGCTGCAGAACGCAAAACAATGGGTAACATGGTTGCATTTCACACGGCTCATAAGTTGCAGATTATGTCGCACAGTGTTAACCATTATCGTGAAATGGGAAGGTTGATTGCCAAGGGTAAAGAACTGGATATTCAGTCCCTGTATGATAAGTATGAAGCAATATTTATGCAGGCCCTGTCTTTGAAAGCCACGGTCAAAAAAAATGTCAATGTTCTGCAGCATATGGCGGGATATTTTAAAAAGCAGCTGAGCAAGGATGAAAAACAGGAACTGCAGGAAGTAATTGAGCAATATCATCGGAACATTACTCCCCTGATCGTGCCCATAACCCTGTTCAATCATTATGTGAGAAAATATGATCAGGAATACCTCAAGAACCAGTATTACCTCAATCCGCATCCAATAGAACTGAAATTACGCAACCGGGCATAGTTGGGAAAAAGACAGAGATGGTAAAAACAAAAATACTTATCACCGGGGCGACCGGATATATCGGCCGACGGCTGAAGAACAGGCTTCTGGCTCATCCGGATTACCAATTGCGATTGTTTGTCAGAAATAAACGCAAGGTGGGGGAAAGAGCCAGGCATTTAGTTGAAATAGTTGAAGGGGATACATTTAACAAGGATGCCCTGGCTGAAGCCCTGGAGAACATTGATGTGGCTTTTTACCTTATACATTCCATGGGGGCTGATAAGGATTTCAAGAGTCTTGACCGGATAAGCTCCGAGAATTTCAGGGATGCCTGTATTGCTGCCGGGGTTAGAAAGATTGTCTACCTGGGTGGTTTGGGAGTCAAGGAGACGGCCAGCAAGCACCTGTTAAGCCGCATTGAGACCGGGGAAATTTTGAGTGGCAGGCCGGACGACATAACCACTATCTGGTTCCGGGCCGGAGTGATTATCGGTTCCGGTAGCGCCAGTTTTGAGATCATCAGGAACCTGTCCCAGAAACTGCCGGTCATGGTGGCACCCAGATGGGTTAATACGAAAACACAGCCCATTGCAGTGGATGATGTGCTCTCCTACCTGGAGGAAGCTGTCAGCCTGGAAAATACCGGCAATACAGTTGTTGATATAGGTGCGGATATAATGAGCTTTCGGGAAATGATGCTTGCCGCAGGACGTGTCATGGGGTTGAAACGCTTTATTATCCCCGTACCTGTGCTGTCTCCCAAATTATCATCGTACTGGCTGGTACTTATTACCACGGTGCCATTCAAGATGGCTGCCGCCCTGGTGGAGGGGTTGAAATCTGAAACAGTCAAGCAGAATGATAATGCAGCCCTCCTTTTTCCTAATATAAAGCCTATGTCGTTTGAGTCTGCAGTTCAGCAAGCTATTGCTGAAATTGAAAAGGACCAGGTGGTAAGCCGCTGGTGTGATTCAAGTGCAGGTGAGGCCTGTGATGTTATCTACCAGGATGATCCTTCCAGTGCCATAATCCGGGACCGGCGCGTGGTCAGCTGTGAAGGCATACCACCTGAAAAGGTATATTGGTCAATATTATCCATTGGCGGTGATAAGGGCTGGCATACGTATCATTTTCTCTGGCGGATACGGGGTGCCATGGATAAGGCCGTTGGAGGATATGGTTTAAGTCGGGGGCGTAGAAATCCCAAAGAACTTCGTGTTGGAGATGCACTTGATTTCTGGAAGGTGGCAGACCTCAAAGAAAATAAAAGGGTACTCCTTTCAGCCCAGATGAAATTGCCCGGCAAGGCCTGGCTGGAGTTTTCTATTGAGGGAGATCAATTAATCCAGACAGCTCACTATTATCCCAATGGCTTGTGGGGCAGGCTGTATTGGTATGCGACCAATCCTTTTCATAATCTGGTGTTCCAGGACCTTGCTGAGAAAATCGTCGAGCAGGCAAGGCAAGGAGCCTGAAACCCATATTACTTTTTGACAGCAATTCCCTTGCTTTCAAGGTCTTTGAGTATCCCTTTAACCTGGGCTTCGTTGCAGTCATCAATATAGTAGACATTTTTCATGCCATCGAGAAAACTGAGAACAAAATGGCCATTATCATCAAGATGAGCCTCTCTGATATGATCTTTATCCAGCCAGGGTTTGATCTCTTCCATGAAGTCATTTAAGCTGCAGGTTTTCATATCGTCCTCCTTTTCCGTATAACCGGTTCAGATATATTTGTTTTATACGTTAGTCCACATTACTTACCACTGAAAACAACTAAGTAAAAGTCTAAGAAATTACCCTTAAATGCTTTTATGTCTTTATTAAAAAATCTCCATATCAATTTCACTGCCACCGACCAGGGAGAGTATTTTCTCCAGACTGAAATATACAATATGCTTGGGACCGGCGGCCTTATCAGCCTCAGGGGGTAAATTTCTGCGGGTCATCCTGCTGATCAGTTCTTCGTTGGTGTCCTCCGCCGTTTTTTTCATAAAAAGCCGCAGGCCCTTGAGATGTCCTTCATGTTCCATAAACAGGAAAGTAGCATAGGGGTTTGACTGGAGATTGTTGAGGGTGAGGCGTTCACGCATGATAAACGCCAGGCTGCCGTCATCCATTATATGGGGTCTGGAGTAAATGGCTGCATCAGTCCTGCCCTCATTATCAGCAGTGGCTAATACCCCGGTCCCTCTTGTGTTTTGGAAATATTCTTTCAGGGTCATGGTTTTCCTCCCTCTGCCTGCTGGGGTGACTTTAACAGTTTCGATGTATCATAGTCCTGTTTTTCCAGCCTGGCCAGAATTTCATTATAAAGATTTTCATCCATTTCAGGGGTGCGCGAAAGGACCCATAGATACTTCCTTTTAGGGTGGCCGACTACGGCATATTCATAATTCGCACCAAGGTCAATAATCCAGTAGTCTCCTGCAAAAGGCCAGAAGAAAGAAACCTTAAGTTTTGCATTGGACTGATTGTCCACCACCCAGGCCTTTCCCTTTGCCGAACGGAGTTTGCCGGAAAATGACTCGTCGAAACATTCATTGACCACGGTTATTTTGCCGTCATCCCGGAGACTATAGGTGGCCTTGCTGCCAACGCATCCTTTCTGGAATCTGTGCTCATACCGCGCAATTTCATACCACTGTCCAACATAGCGCTCTAAGTTCACAGAATTAACGGTTTCTAAAGGTTTCATATTGATCCCATCCTTGGTGGCACAACCGCTGAGTATTAGCGGTAGCAATATGAAAACATAAAATAAACTTTTTCCCATAGCTGTCGGCATGCAAATACCCTCAGGATTAAATTTTCCTCATAGTATCTATATGTACACTGTTGTCTGGCAATTTTCACCATACAAGATTCTTTTTGTTCTTCCTAAATAAACTCCGTGTTCAGCTCTATTTTATAAGCTGAACACGGAGTTTCCAAAATGGTGTTATGTGTAATTTACCACCTCTCTGTGCCGATGAGCAGGCTTACATCCATACAATTTTCCCTTTCTTCATCTGTCAATTCTTCTTTTTCTTTAATGTTTCCCTTAAGAGCAGCTGCCGTACATGCATACTCCTTCCCGTCCTTGTCACGAACCCATACAAGTGATTCGTATCCGCCTTTGTTGTATTCTTCTTCAGCCATTGTTCTTCCTCCAATAAAAGTTTTTTATTAGTTGTTTACCAACGTTCGGTTCCGATAATGGTGTTTACATCCAGGCATTTTACTTTTTCAACATCTGTAATTTCTTCTGTATTCTTTATATCTTCCCGGTAGCAGGAAAACTCTTTTCCGTTCCTGTCCTGCACCCAGACCATTGATTCGTATCCACCACCAGTGTTTTTTATATAGTTCATGACGTATCTCCCATATGTGAATTTAATATTTTCATTATTGTTTGATTAGTAATTTATGCACCCTTAAGCCTTGAATCAATAGGTAATATATAATAGTATAATAATAGTAAAAACTATCAATATGAGAATAAATGAAGAGGTAAATCATGGAAAGAGCAATTATGTGCCGGGAAATTATTGACTCTCTGTCTGCCCATATTGCGATCCTGGACAAAGAAGGGGTGATTCTTCTAACAAACAGGGCCTGGCAGGAATTTGGTGCAGCAAATAACCTGCAGGGTCCCATAGACAGTCTTGGGCAGAACTACCTTGCCATATCAGAGCAGGCAGAGGATAAGACGGGCCACATCATAGCCCAGGGAATACGCAAGGTCATATCAGGTGACCTGCAGGATTTTTTTACAAACTACCCGTGCCATTCCCCCACAAAAAAACGCTGGTTTGCTCTGCGGGTCGTCAGGCTGCAGTCTGCTGCAAAGAATGTGCAGGTTATACTCAGCCATGAAGACATTACACCGATCATGCAGGCGCAGGTAAATCTCAGGCGAAAAGAAGAAGAGCTGTTCCAGCAGAAAAAAATGCTGGAGGAGTCAAATGTTGCCTTGAGAGTGCTTTTGGAACACCGGCAAAAGGACCGCCGGAGTTTAGAGGAAAACGTGCTGGCAAATGTCAGGAAACTGGTAATCCCTTACGTGGAGGAGTTGATTTCCCGCAAGATGGACGACAGGAGCAGGAACCTGGTAGAGATTATCCAGCAGCGGCTGGAAGAGGTTGTCTCGCCCTTCCTGAATCGCTTGACATCCCTGAACCGTTTCCTGACACCGAGGGAGATCGATGTTGCTGCCTTAGTACGGGAAGGCAAGACGAGTAAGGAGATTGCAGAGCTGCTGACTATTACTGTGAGTGGGGTGGATTTTCACCGAAAACAAATCAGGAAAAAGCTCGGGCTCACCAATGAAAAGTCTAACCTGCGTTCCTCTCTGCTTTCTTTGCAGTAATTATTTTGCACCCCAATTGAGAAGGGAGGGAATGCAAAACTTCCTGGAACGCAACTCCCGCGCAGGCGGGAGTCCAGTAATGTGAAATAGTTCAGACTCCTTGCCATTATTTTGCCCCATTCTGAGGTTTTTTCACTTATAAGTTCTTTACTCTGAAATTGTTTAACTTTTGGCAAAAAAGGAGCCGAATGAACGTACACATCCGGCTCCTTCTGCTCTAAAATATAATTTGTCGCGCGAGCTTTTCCTTGGCCGTTTCAAACAAATCCCGCCGGAAGTTATTACAAATTTAATAGGATGCCAGGCGCTCGTCACGGGCCTGGACACAGTTTTTCTTATGGTCCATTAGGGACTGTATCTCTTTTATACTGAGAACGGTATTGTCCCCTTTGAGCAGGTGGACTATACAGTCAGTGCAAATTCGCAGGATTTCCCTGTAATCATTCATTTCTGCGGCAATCTCCCAGCAGGGAGTCTGTGGGCTGGCCTTGGCAGGACATTTTTTGGATTCATCACAATTCATAATTTCCCAACAGTGCAAAGTACATTTTTCGCCCATAAGTGCACCCCTCAGCTTGAAATTAAAAAAAGCCCTGATGAATTTGCGGCTTTTAAAAAGAACCCCATATAAACTGAATGGAGGCTTGACAAAGATATGGCAGGGTCTTTGTGGCCCTGCCATATTGATTGAGTTCTTCAGGTCGTAATTTAAACTTCTTTTTCTTGTTTCTCCTTTTCTTTTTCGATTGGTTCACCACCGTCAGGCATGGTAACTCCAAGCTCTGCGCCACCCCAGGCTGGACCATATTCGGCAGCCAAATCTGCGCGCCAGATTCTGTAGCTCTCAGGAATCAGCTTGACGCCTGAATAGACTGAAGCAACGATCAGGTAGATAGCGAAGGAGATATAGTACACTGCAAATACAGTGGCAATTAATCCGATCGCTCCCATAACTCCCCATCCAACTTTACTCTGAGCAAACATAATAATCATTTGGTCTATCATGACTGGCCTCCTTTATGTTTTGTTGTCCTTTTGTTGTTCTCAGATCGCCCCTTTTATGACCTGAAATAAGATTCTCCGTTTCCGATTTTATTTGCTTTCACTATATTACTTACAATATGTGTGCCAGATTTTTCTATAGGGGCTAATTGTTGTGAAGTGTCAAGTAATTATTTGGAATTAATGGTTTTTATTTTTATTTTTTTCACGTGGCCCGTCAGTTATTATATCTTTTGCCCTTCGTGTGCTGTTGAGTAATTAAGCAGTCTGTTGAGTTTTTCAACAATAGAGATACAGGTTCTTTCCTCTCCTGTTTGGGTCAGGTTTTGAATTTGTCCTTTGTATGGCAGTAGAGAAAGCATTGCTCCAGAACTTTTTTTGTTATGTCTGGCGGCAATTCGTTCAATATATTAAAATCCGGCAGGCCTCCATCCGGCAGCGTCATGCCCAAGTCGTCTGCACCCTGGTTGAGTTCAGCGCTGATGAGTGCGGCTAACCTGTACATCTCGACATCAAACCACTGGATGGCGGCGGTGCCGTAAAACAGCGTATTGAGGTTTTTTACCAGCCTGGTTGGACGAATAAGCACCAGCCATCCCTCTTCGTAAGGATGATTGTTGGCCAGTTCCGGTTGCTGGGCAAGGCCTTCATTAACTTCAACAACATAGCCGTCAACCGGAGGGATCAATGGAATAATTGAGCCCCGTGCCTTTATGCGTATGCTTTTCCTGCCAACCTTCTCATCCCGTAAAGGCAGGCAGATCTCATCGATAGGCCCCAGGGTCTTTTGGCCGAAATCATCAATGCCGACCCGCACATGGCCTTTTTCCTCCACCTGTGCCCAGGTGTGGTAATGGGAGTAAAAGCGGTGGGCACATAATTCTCCACCGCTGCTGCGCACCCTCCTCGGGATCAATTCATTGCCGCCGCCCATGACAATATCAAATGAGCAGTTCGTGCAATCAAAAGCAGAATCGCATAATTTATAGGGCACTACACCTGCTGCAGCCCAGACACATTCCATCTCGCCATCGGGAACCACTTTTCTGTACTCATTCAGCCGTTCCAGTATTCTTGCTGATGGACTTTTGTTTATATTTATCATTGTTTGAGGCCTCCATTTTATGTTGTGCAAGACTATTATCTTGCACATCCAAACCTCTCACGTTCCCCCAAATAAAAATCATTCAGTAAGAATCGGCCCAAGAGGCCGGCGCCGTAAATTCAAGTCATGAAAAATTCCTTCAAGAGCACATCCCATTCCTCCCCATCGATGTTTTTTGCCATTCCCGGGAGGGGCACACCGCCGTCCTGCATAACAGCTCCGAGTTCCGGGCTCATTTTGCTGCGCAGGTGTTCAACCACCCCGTCCATCCATTTTCTGGCCAGAGTACCGCTCAACAGGCCTTTTCTCTCCCGTTCAAAATCATCGGGTTTAATCTTGAGGATCCAGCCTTTTTCGTAAGGATCACGGCTTAATTCGGAATCCCCGTAGGTATTATTCCCCAGCGCTGACAACACATCCTCATTGACAGCAACCACTTCACCGCTCATCGGCATCAGCATGTCAACCGACTTTTTGCCGTCATGCAGGCTCCAGCCCTTTTCCCCCTGTCTGATTGTGACACCTAGACCCGGGATATTCCAGAGTTCCATCGGACCTGCCATTTTCTGGGCAAAGTCATCCATACCCACCTTGACAATGCCGGGTTCCGACTCTTCAACGCGGACCCATGCGTGTCCCTGGTGAAACAGAATATTGTCCGGGACTCGAAACCAGTCCACCAGTTGATCAATGGTTGAGCTGACCACAGCAGCAACCTTCTCAAACCTTTGAGAGGTGAAATAGAGATAAAAGAGGGTGAATAATGCCAAAAAACCGAGGATCAGCAAATACTCAAATCCTTTTGTTGCATACATGGCTAAGTTACCCATTGTGGTTCCTCCTGAAAATGTTGTGTCGGATTTATTATTTTTCCTATAATTTTTTAGCCTTTACAGGTACTGCGCCCACCGGTACAGGGTGCTCAACCTCAGTGTCCAGCGTTTTCACCCACTGGGGTGATTCCATGAATACAGGCATTCTATTGGCAACCCAGCGGAAGGCCCAGATCTCACCTAAGACGACGGCCAGAGTGACGACAACTTCAATCCATGAAGGCATATAATGTACGGGTGCGTACCATTTGAATGCTATAACGGAGATATTGAGACGGTTGAAAATTATGCCCACAGCAGAAATGATAGCCCCGCTGAGCAAGAGCTTGCGGCTGCGGTTTTTTGCACCCAGTACGAAGATGACAAAGGGCAGAACCACAAACCCGAGCACTTCAACGAGATAGAGGTAGCCCATGGGTGTGAGCAGCTCGTGCCAGTGCATGCCATGTATGAGCACCAGTATTTTCATGAAGAAATAGACAAAAAGTGCTGCGGCAGCCAGTCGACTGAGCCCCACCATGATATCCATGTGCTTGGCATGATGCTCAGCGCTTATCTGGTGCCGGAAAACACGATGGCTTATGGTGCCCTCAATAATAACGATGGACATCCCGGCAAAGACGCTGGAAACGATGAAGAGCACGGGAATATACTCCGTGTACCATAAAGGATGGATCTTTGCGGGCGCCAGCAGGAACAGTGCTCCCAGCCCCGATTGGTGCAGCATGGAGAGGCATATGCCGAAGACCACTGCTCCGACCGTCAGAGTCCCCAGTATTTTTCGCAGCTTCCTGAGGCCCAGCCATTCGGCAATTGCAGGCGAAAATTCAATGAACTGGGCCATCATGTATAACAGGAAATGCCAGGCAACAAGAAACAGTACAGAGCTCACCCCGAAGCTGTTACCGATAATGGGATTGACGATCTTCCAGGGCCGTCCGAGATCCAGGGCCAAAGCCCCGGCATAAAATATATAGGCAAGAAAGCCGTTAAGGACCGTTGCCCTGACTATGGAGTGATATTTTTCCATGCGCAAAACATACACCATGAAGGTGACGATATAGGCGCCGGCTGCAAAAGCGACGCCGGTGACAACGTCAAAGCCGATCCAGATGCCCCAGGGAAATTCCTGGTTGAGGTTTGTTGTGGCGCCCAGTCCTTTTGTAAATCGCAGGACGATGAGGACCAGACCGACAAGAATGATCGGCGCTGAAATTATATTAAATGGTGTGAGCAGCTTGCCTTTGGGTTTGAGCTCGCTTTTGATGAACTGCCATAGGTCCTGCCCAGCCCTTCTATAGGTGGGTGTTGAAGTATCTGTTGTGTTCACTTTTTCTTCTCCTTTAGTTAGTTCAACCGCCTCAGTAAGCTTTGTTTCAACTAGTCCTTGTCGTTTTTGCCTTTTGTGGCCTGGCGCAGTCCCAACATGAATGCAGGTCCCAGAAGCAGGGCCAGGGGGACGGAATAGAGGAATGTCTTTGTGTATTCAGGGTAGGGAATGGTACCCAGGTCGGTCCTGAAGCCCAGTTCCTCGAAGGGCACACCTGCCAGGTAGAGGACATTGGTGCCGCCCACCTCGTTTTCGCCATAAATATGACGGACATACTCGGTGGGGTGATCGTAGATCCTCTTTCTGGCAATATCCAGCAGCTCTCCCCTTTTGCCGAACAGGATTGCTTCCTGGGGGCAGGCTTCAGCACATGCAGGGATCTCACCTTCGCCAAGCCGGTCAAAACACATGACGCATTTTCTGATTTTCGGGTTCAGGCTGCCGTATTCGAATTTTGGAATATCAAAGGGGCAGGCCACCATGCAGTAGCGGCATCCCATGCATTTGCTCTCCTTCCAGATTACGGGTCCCTCGTCAGTTTTGTACATGGCATTTACCAGGCAGGCTGAAACACATGCAGGCTGGTCACAGTGCATACACTGTGTTTTAGAGAAGATTATACCTTTGCTTGTGTCATTGGCATTGATCACCGAAAGTGCTTCTGTGCCTGTGCTTCTCTGGGTACCGATTTCCGGTTTCGTGTCAGTTTCAGGGAAACAGTTTTTGTCAGCACAGGCCTGTTCACACGCCTGGCATCCGATACACCGGGTTGTATCGTTGAGCATGGCATACTGCTGCGAGTTATCCTTGTGCGCAACAGAAGCAAAAGTGTTCTTCGGCCCCAGCAGTAAGCCGGCACCAGCTGCAGCCCCGGTGAATTGTAGAAATTTTCTTCTTGTTGTTTTCATGCCATCTTCCTTTATTATGGTATTGAGTTCAATGAGCTGATTAGGCAGCTAGTTACCAACGCCTACCACGTTATCGCCAGCATCCCTTTTTGGATGACAATCCTCGCAGCCGCTTGGCGCATCCATTTCCCTGTGGCAGCCCAAACATTTCAAGTGATAGGCCCTTTTTAATCCCGCTGTGTCATTGTGAATCAGGTCTGCATCAATTGCCGCCCTCACATTCTCAGCCCTGCCTCGATTTGCTGGATGACATCCGGCACATGTAAGCTCGTCTGCCGTGTCGCTCTCTTTATGACAGCGCAGGCATTTTTCATCTTCGGCAGGTAAGCCGGTTGTGTGATGGTGGCAGGTTGCACAGGAAGCCACCTCCTCGTGCATGGTGTGATCAAAATCCACAGGTTCATAGATATTGACCAGGGCATCGAGCTCGACAAAATCAGGACCGTCCATTGCAGAAAGAGATGGGACTGAGACAACGAGCAAGCTGCCGATAAAGATACCTGCAATAAAATTTTTCCCTTTTTGGCGCATTTTTGTTTTCTCCTTTTTTGGGTTGCCGGCAAAATCGGATGCTGGAATGTCTTTTTTTAGCTGCAGATCGGGGGCGATCGTTTGTTGATTCACTTCTATAAAGAGCAACAAGCGTGCCAGTTCAGGAGACTTCCTGCAGGAGAAATCTCTAACATGCTGTAATTGTTAAAAATTTGTGCATATTGGCCAAATGTGAAGGCGGGAGTTTATGACAATGGGGCTGAAAATCAGCAAATTTTTTAACCAAAAGGACAAGATAAATGTTGAAAAATTCTACACTCAGTGTAGAGATATTTTACACATATGCATCAAGGCCTTTATGTTTTTGGAGTACTTTTCAGGAGGCCAATGGAGACGAGCTTCCACGACATCAAACAAATTAATGGAGTCCTGCGTTATGACACAAGAAAGCTCAAATGCGGATGTGAGAATCCTCATCGTTGATGATGAATTCTCTGTAAGGCATTCATTGACGGCCTGGTTCGAGGATGAAGGGTACACCGTAGACGTGGCGGCCAGCGGCAAGGAGGCCCTGGCCAAGCTGGCAGAAAGCAAGTGGGACATTTTTTTTCTCGACCTCAAGATGCCCGGTATGAGCGGCCTTGAGCTGCAGAAAAAGATCAAGGAGATTCAGCCGGACAGCACCATCATTATGATCACGGCCTTTGCATCGGTTGAATCAGCTGTTGAAGCCATGCAGAGCGGCGCCTATGATTACCTGTCAAAGCCCTTTGATCCTGACTACCTTGCTCTCATGGTGCGAAATATTATTGAGCGCAAGAAGCTGAAGGATGAGACCGCCAGTCTCAAAAAAACCATTGATGTTGTTTATACCTCCAAGGAAATTATCGGTGAGAGCTCCGCCATCAAGAAGATGATGGAGGATATCAGAGCAGTAGCCGACACCGGCTCCACCGTGCTTATCCGGGGGGAAAGCGGCACTGGCAAGGAACTGGTTGCCCGGGCGATCCACGCCAACAGCAAACGGCGTTATGCGCCAATCGTCACCATAAACTGTGGGGCTCTGCCTGAGTCCATCCTGGAAAGCGAACTGTTCGGCCATGAAAAAGGAGCCTTTACAGGCGCCCAGTATGCCAGGAAAGGCAAGTTCGAAATGGCGGACGGAGGCACCATCTTTCTTGACGAGATAGGCAATATAAGTCCCAAGATCCAGATGGAGCTTTTGCGGGTTCTTGAGGACAAAAAGTTTTTTCGTTTGGGGGGCAGCAAGGAGATCAAGGCGGATTTCAGAACAATTGCCGCCACCAACAAGGATCTGGAAGCAGCCATGGAAGCAGGCGAGTTCAGAAATGATCTCTTCTACCGCTTGAATGTGTTTGTCATTGAGATCCCACCATTGACAGAGCGGCGCAGCGATATTCCGATGCTGGCTCAACACTTTCTTAATACCTTCTCCTCCCAGATGAATAAACCAATATCCAAGATCAGCAAGGAAGCCATGAAACAGCTGGTTGATTATGACTGGCCCGGTAATGTCAGGGAACTTGAAAATGCCATTGAGAGGGCGGTTGTTATATGCAGGTCAACGGAAATTCAGCCTGGGGATTTGCCCTTTACGCAGGAGCGGGCAGAAGAAGAATCCACCGATGACTCACTGGAGGCGTTACAGATGAAACACATCAAGAAAATACTCGAGCAGACAGGATGGAACATCAGCAAGGCAGCCATAATCCTGCAGATAGACAGGGTGACGCTCTACAATAAGATCAATAAATACAATTTGAAAAAACCGTAAGAACGCGGCCGATGCAAAATTTAGTTCTCATCCCCATCGGTGCGATGACTCGGAATGTTGCCGACTTTCTGTCTTTATCCCTGCCGGAAATATTGAATGTCCCGTGCCGAATTATGGAAGAGGCGGTTGCCCTTGAGCCTTTTTACAACAGTGATCGCAAGCAGTACCACTCCACTGAGATCCTGCGCCAACTCCTGCCCTTTGCCAAGGGCAAAAAACATCATATTATCGGTGTCATGGACGAGGATCTCTATATACCTATTTTGACGTTTGTTTTTGGTGAGGCTCAGCTCGGCGGCAGGTGCGCCCTGATGTCAGGGCATCGGCTGCACCAGGAGTTTTACGGGCTGCCGGAGGATGAGTCATTGTATCTGCATCGGTGTGAGAAAGAGGCCGTGCATGAGCTGGGACACACCCTGGGCTTGAAGCATTGCCAGAATTTCGAGTGCGTAATGCGCTACTCAAACTCCGTTGCCGATATAGACATTAAGCGCAATGTTTTCTGTCCCGGTTGTTCCGAGGTGCTGGGCATACCATCGCTTTGGTAACTGTGAAAAGTTGAATGAAAGTTGAATGGCGGAGATAGGGGTTATTTGTAATAATTACTGCGCGATCTGGCAGATACAATGCAAAAGTTCTGATCTGGCAATCATATCGTGCTCTATTTCTTCGGCAGTTTCCTGGGGCGGGATCAAGATGCCCATTGGATATGGTAGCTTTTCTGGAGTAGTCAACTGGACAACATGGTTGCGGACATCTTTACTTTTGACCTCTAACCCGCATTTTTCACGAGTCGATACGCCGGATAGACAAAGTGTAAGTCATTTGAGCTATACTTTAGTATGCGAAACGCCTAACACTGCAGGCTATAGGGATGTATCGGCTTGCCCGAAGGGTGAACAGTTTTGAAAAAAATCTATTTAGTCACTTGGTACAAACTGTAACCGGACAAATACACTGGAAATATAAAATTTAAATCACATAAACAGACATTTAAACTTATTTTTCAAAACTGTTCATGAAATATTCGGGCTAATGTGGACTGGACAGTTAGACATATTACTGTTGACAGACCATTTTATAAATGTAATTAATCAGTTATATTGATTTTTCTATGAAAGTTACATCATGTCGATTTGTGTCTACATGGCCCGGGCGCAAAGATGACTGTTTTGCTTGATATTTGGTTAGGGCTTAATTTCTCTAACACTTTGATGGGGGAATTATGGTCAAGCTCCTGGTGTACTTCCGGCGTTGCGCTTTTTTCTTATTTGTTTTCCGTTATATCCGTTATTACCTGAGCACCCCTGCTCCACATGATGGAACATTCATACTTTTCTGCAACCTTCATGGGCTATCATCCTGTGTCAACTTCCCTCACCAGGGCATTTTCGGGGGAGACGGGGCATGAGACTGCAAAATGCTGAAAATTCCGGGGATAGCTCTGCTTTCCAAGAGCAGCGCCGGCGGATAAGGCAGCTTGAAAACAGGATAGCCGAGCTCACACGGGCCAACAAGTTGTTGAGCGTTCAGGATGACCTGCAGCGGAAACGATTCAATGATGTCCCGGTCAGTCTTTGGGAAGAGGACTTCTCGGCAATAAAACAGCATACTGATGCCTTGAAGCGACAGGGCATAAAAGATTTCAGGAAATATTTCAGCAGCCACCCTGAAGATATTTCCATGCTCGCAGGTAAGGTGAAGATCCGGGAGGTGAATCAGGCCACCCTGGATCTGTATGGGGCTGAAAATTTCAAGGAGTTGCAAAAGGGATTACCCCGGATTTTCAATAAGCATTCCTACGAGGTGTTTAAGGAGGAAGTTATAGCCCTGGCCGGGGGCAGAAGGGAATTCTGCTCCGAAGCCGTCAACGTGAGCCTTACCGGCGAGGAGAAACATATTGCCATCAAGGTGGCAATCGCGCCGGGGCATGAGAATGACTGGGCTGTCATCTGGGTGGCCATCCTGGACATCACCGACCTGAAGCGCGAGGAAAGGGAAGAGCGGCAGCAACAGGAGAAATACCGTTCTTTTTTTCAAGGGGCAAGCGAGGCCATGCTCGTGGCTGATGTCGCAACCGGTATCATCCTGGAGGTAAACCAGAAGGCCGGCGAACTCATCGATACCCCCCTTGAAGAAATAGTCGGTATGCACTTTACTCAGTTTTTTCCCAAGCAGGAAAATGACCGCTGCCGTAAGTTGCTCCAGCAGCACGTTGATTCCGGAGGGTCGGTGTCAGGAGACCTTTGTCTGCAAAATAGATCAGAAACAAAGGTGCCGGTTTCCTTAAGCTCCAGTGTCCAGCAAATCGGCGAAACAAAGTATTTTCTAGGGATTTTCCGCAAGGCAGCCTCAGAGCAAGGTTATGATACCGCTTCCCATGGTCAAACCGACCGGCGCAAGCCTGAACCCGGTGCTGATAGCGCCCACGATCTCAGCCAGCGGGAATTACAGGTTTTGCGGGGCATCGCCGCCGGCAAAACCAACAAGTCGATTGCCGAGGAGCATTGCATCAGTATTAAGACTGTCCAGACCTACCGGGCCCGGCTCATGAAAAAGATCGGGGCCCGCAATGCCGCGGACCTGGTGTGTCATGCCGCCAGAACAGGGTTGGTGGAGTAGGGCGGGAATCTCTCCGTCTCCTCATCCCACCTTTTCCTCCCTATGCCCCTGCTATATTTTTTAGCCTAAAATTTGAACCCCATTCCCAGTCCATGGCTAAACGTCTAGCCAAGACCCTGAATATCAAAATTGACAGGATTTCCTGAACTTTGCATATAATCCCAAGGGATAAATTTCTGGGCGGGTATATGCTTGATTGAATGATGAGTTTTTGGTTATATCTTGACTTTCTTCCGGGAAAAATCCGTATAAAATCGTGCAGAATATGTGAGGACATAAAATCGGTCATTAGTCCGGTCATTATAAAAGTTTTAATTTTATTAATTATATGTTATTAAAAAACTTATGTCTAATATTAGAGCGGACATAAGATCAAACATTATAGGGGTCACAGACCGTGGCGAACAGGTTTCCATGATGGAACCGCTGCACCTTGCCGCTGATTCTCGATTCCGGAATGAATTAACCGATCTTGCTGTGGAACTGGCAGCAAAAGCGGCCGGGTTCCGCCGCAGTCTTCCGGATGGGGTGCTTTCTTCGCTGGCCGACCTGGTCAGGAACATGAATTGTTATTACAGCAATCTAATCGAGGGCCATTACACCCATCCGATAGAAATTGAACGCGCCCTCCAAAACAAGTACAGCACGGACAAGCAAAAAAGAAATCTGCAGATCGAGGCGAAATCCCATATCGGGGTGCAGATCTGGATCGATGCAGGCAACCTGAGAAAACGCGCGACTACTGTGGAGGGCATTTGTGAAATTCACCGGCGCTTTGGGGCCCATTTGCCTCCTGAGCTATTATGGGCAAAGGACCCTGCTACCGGGAAAAAGATCCGCGTTGTACCGGGCAGGCTGCGCGAACAGGATGTCAAGATTGGACAGCATGTTCCGATAAGTCCCGGAGCGCTGCCGCGATTTCTTAAACGGTTTGAAAAGGTCTATTCAGGACTGGGCAAGTCTGAGATGATTATCGGCACGGCTGCCGCCCATCATCGGCTGCTCTGGATCCATCCTTTTATCGACGGCAACGGCAGGGTCGCCCGTCTTATGTCTCATGCAATCCTGTTGGAACTGCTTGACACCGGTTCTATATGGTCTGTTGCCAGAGGCTTGGCACGGAATGTAAAATCCTACAAAGCACATCTGGCAGACTGTGACCTGAAGCGGCGCAACGATCTTGACGGGCGGGGCGGACTGAGTGAGGAATCCCTGGCGGAATTCACCCGGTTTTTTCTGCAAACCTGTCTGGACCAGATAGATTTCATGGAGGGTCTGGTGCAACCGGACCGCCTGCGACACCGTTTGCTTTCCTGGGCCGGAGAAGAAATAAAAGCAGGCGCTCTGCCTCCCAAGGCGGAAACCCTGCTTGAAGCAATTTTATACAGGGGCGAACTGTTTCGCAGCGAACTGCCGAATCTGCTCGGCGTGGGAGAACGTCAGTGCCGGCGCGTGGTTTCAGCATTGACCGGGCAAGAAATTATCAGCGCTGCAAATCCACGTGCA
>CAMYKS010000002.1 GCA_947259115.1 uncultured Desulfobulbaceae bacterium
CAAGCATGCCCATGTAGGAACCGGCAGGAACATGCCGGGTACTCTCGGTAGCCGTAACTACCTTAATACACTCAAATTATGCGACTTCGTGTCGCACCTCAACGTTTGAACTCACTTGCAAGATGCCCGCAGGGCAGATTGTCAATGTGCAGCGCTTTGTTGGGCCTGATTTTATGCAAATTCTATACGCAAACGCTTACCGATTACATGCGCGGCTCGCTCTAATGTTTGAAGAGTAATGGATGTATTCTGGGGGTCAAGGAGTCTTTCCAGCGATGAGCGACTGGTCTTCATTTGCCGTGCCATGGCTGCTTTTGAAATGTGCTGTTTTTCCATTATCTGAGAGACTTGATATGCAATTACACGCTTTACAGCTATGGCCTCAGTTTCAGCCAGAATTCCTTCATCTTCCAAAAAATCATCAAAACTGCTTCCTATATGTTTATTCATTTCGACCTCCTAATGTAGCCATCCGCTGCTTGGCAAGTTTTAGATCATTTGCCGGAGTTTTTTGTGATTTTTTAACAAACCCATGCAACAAAACCATCATTCCCTCGTAGGCTGTAAAGATAACTCTTGCTATTTTTTTGTCCAATTGGATGCGAACTTCCCATAATCCTTTATCAATTTTTCGAACCAGGGGCATACCTAAAGGCCAACCGAGTTGAACAGTTTTAATATCCTCCCCAATTATTCTACGTTCCTCTTTGTCCAGACCTTTCAACCATTCTCTTACTGGTTCTGATCCTGCGTTAGTTCGATAGAATACGACCCGCAAGATAATATTTGAATTCATGGTCAAAGCGTACCATAATTGGTACAAATGTCAATAGTAATGGATTAGGAGGTTTTTTTTGCTCAGTATTTATTTTTTGCGGCCCAACGGCAGAAATCAGGCGCGGGCCAAAAGACATGCCGCGTCAGCGCCGCCGCGCTCCTTCCCGTCGCCTGAATTGACTTGATATGCCATGTTTTACTACCATTCAGACAAGTGCTTGAAGCCCTTTTCTTTCTATGATGTCTAGTAATTTCTGTGAAGCTCCTGTAGGCTTTTTATTGCCTTGTTCCCATTTTTGGACAGTAGAGGGACTTATGTTGAAAATTGAAGCTAAGGCTGCCTGACTAAGCCGAAACCTTTTTCTGATAGAAATAATTTGTTCAGGAGTATATTCATGAACATCTGGAATACATAGAGTCTCAATATTTCTCATGGTGATTTCGTCAACCACTCCACTTTTATTTAAGTCCTTGATAGTGCTTGTTATTGATTTTGCGATTGATTTTCTCATGGTTGCACCTCCATAAAATCTCCTGCCTGCAAAGCAATTATTATTTGCTTGTCAGTCAGGCCGAGTAGGATTTTTGCAAATTCTTTCAAAGCGATAAGCTCTTTATTTGATAGATTAGATTTTTCGTTTTTTGCGAAGCCATGGACATATATCGCCTTGTCACCCTTTTTGTAGCAGACTATTGTTCTGCCGCTACGACTTTTTCCTTTGCCTTTAAACCGAATTCTCTTTTTGTAAATATGGCCGCCTAAATTTGCTTCATATTTGCCTAAGCGGATTTCCTCAAGTGCTCTATGTAATTCATGCTCCGGAATATTTTGCTTTGCTGCCCACTTTGCAAAATGTTTTGTCATTAAATTCTTCATACTTTTACTATAGCACCGAGTGACACACTTTGCAAGTTATAGTCTTGTTACCTTAAGGAGATATTTTGGGGGCATATCAATTTATTATTGTGACAAATTTCGTTAATATCCAATATAGAGGGTAAAATGCCGACAAATGGCGTGAATATCCTGTAATACTGGATATTGCCGACATATTTCTTTTATATCTTGTATTACTTGAAATTGCCGAAAATTTTCGTTAAATAACAAATTCACACTATTTTTTTATTTTGAGCCCAATTTAAGGATGTTTCGACCATCCTTATGTAATTTCTTTACAGTATACCTACCTGTTTTTCAAATAAAATAACTTTTTAGGAATACTAGTAAAATACTAGGTGTTGCCGCATGGTTGCGCCTTGTTTTTGTTCTTGTTGGTTTAATTAATTATATAAAATCAAGAGGTTAAAGAAAAATGGGCCTAATGAAAAAACCGCCAAAACTACTAGATCAAGCTAGGGGTATCATACGGAGAAAGCATTATAGTTTTCGCACGGAGGAAACATATATCAACTGGATGAAGCGCTATATATTTTTTCATGACAAGAAGCACCCAAAGGACATGGGGGTGGTGGAAATAGAAAGGTTTCTAACGCATCTTGCTGTCAAGGAGAAAGTTTCAGCAGCAACACAAAACCAGGCTTTCAATGCGCTTCTGTTTCTCTATCGGGAAGTCCTGGGAATATCCATGGAAGGAAAGAAGATAAATGCTATTCGAGCTAAAAGGAAACAAAACATCCCGGTCGTTCTCTCAAAGGACGAGGTGAAAGCCATATTGACCCTGATGTCCGGGACGCAGCAGATCATGGCTCGCCTGCTGTATGGGGGCGGGTTGCGGGTCATGGAGTGCGTACGGCTGCGCGTGCATGATATTGATTTTGAGATGAATGAAGTTGTGGTGCGCAACGGCAAAGGCTTCAAAGACAGGTTGACCATATTGCCGGAAACAGTGAAGAGCGATTTAGAGGAGCAAATCGAGCGTGTGCGGATAGTTCATTTAAATGATATCAAAACCGGTTTCGGTTCTGTATATCTGCCCAATGCCCTTGAACGTAAATACAGGAATGCCCATAAGGAACTGGGTTGGCAGTTCTTATTTCCTGCATCAAACATAGCCAGAGACCCTCGTACAAAGGTAAAACGACGACATCATATCCATGAGTCAGCCTTACAGAAGGCGGTGAAGCGTGCTGCCAGGAGGGCGGGTATTGTAAAAAGAGTGACGCCGCACACCCTGCGGCATTCCTTTGCCACCCATCTGCTCATGGACGGCTCCGACATCCGCACGGTGCAGGAACTGCTCGGGCACAAGGACGTGTCCACCACCATGATCTATACCCATGTGTTACGGCAGAAGGGTGTCAGGCCGGTGAAAAGCCCCCTTGATGTTTAGCTGGTAATAAAGCTACTGCTCGTACATGACCGTGCCGCAGTCCCTCAGGTCATAGCCGCCGAGGCTTTTAACCGTTTGCTTGAACTCCTCATTTTCCTTGATGGTCTGCAACAGGGCGATTACCTTGGGATCATTAAGATATGCCTTGGGCAGGATGAGGTCGTAGCGCTCTTCGGCCACGGGGACAAAGTCCAGGTCCAGCGCCACGGCAGCAGCCCTGATTGCCAAACCGGTGTCGGCATTGTTGCTGGCAACGGCCGAGGCCACGTTCATGTGGGTGTATTCCTCACGGTCATAACCGTTCACCTCTTCGGGATTGATGCTGAGCCTGTTTAAATGCATATCGGTGAGCAGCCTGGTGCCGGCCCCGCGCTGGCGGTTGATAAAGCGTACATCCTCACGTGTCAGGTCGCTGAAATCCCTGATGTTGAGTGGATTGTCCCTGGGGACCAGAAAACCCTGTTCCCTGTAGGTCAGGTTAATGAGCTGCAGGGGGATGTCAGGCAGGAACCGCTTGATAAAGGCAATATTGTATTCGCCGGTTTCTTCGTCCAGCAGATGGGTGCCGGCCAGGTGCGCTTCGCCGCGTCTTATGGCCATGATGCCCCCCATGGAGCCTACATGGGCTGAGGAAAGACGGCAGATGGGACGCAATCGGTGCAGGAGGTTGGCCAGCACATCCAGAATATTGTCATGGGAGCCGATAAAGACCAGGGTATTTTGTATTTCATGTTCGTCGCGCAAAAGCTCTATCAAAACCTTTTCACCTGCCCCTAATCCTTCACTGTTAGCCCCTACAGTAAGAAAACCGTCGGCCTGCACCAGGGACATGACAGCCCCGGCACCGCGGCCGCCGGGCGTTGCCATCATGACATCATCCACCTGGCCCAGTTTCACCCTGATAAATTCTTTCACCCCTAGTTTTGATGACAGCGGCCGGGCCAGGGTGGCTTCGAGTAGACGGGGAGGTGAGGATTGGGCACCGAGAAGAGAGTCTGCCAGGTTTCTGACAAAGAGGTTCAGGGTTAGAACTGCGGAGATTGTATACCCCGGAAGGCCAATGACCGGTTTGCCGCCAACAATGCCCAGAATAACAGGCTTGCCCGGTCTGATATTGACACCGTGCAGCACAACTTCTCCCAGCTCGCCGATCACCCCGGCTGTATGATCCCTGGACCCGGCGGAAGCTCCTGCGTTTACAATGACAAGATCATACTTGGCAACAGCATCAGAGATGGCTTTTTTAAGCGCTTCGGGCTTATCAATAATTATGGGGCTCCGTTCTGCCTGCAGTCCCCATTCGGTTAAATAGCCGGCCAGGACACGGCTGTTGAATTCTATGATATTGCCTGCTTGTAATGATTCTCCTGGCTGCACCAGTTCGCTGCCTGTGGGGATAACCATAGCGGTGGGGATTTTGTGAACCTGTATCGCTGTAAGACCGGTGGCCAGCATGGCCCCGAGGTCGATTGGCCGGATCCTGTGGCCGTCAGGCAGGATAAGCTCAGTGGTGACAATATCTTCACCGATGGTGCGCACATGCTTCCAGGGCGTGACCGGGGCTATTATCTCAACAGTTTTGTCGTCAACGGGCTGGACATCCTCCACCATGATAACTGCATTAAATTTATCCTCCAGAACGTTGCCGGTATTCATCCATTCAAACTGCTCGTGCAGGGTGAGCCGGACAGGTGTTGCCTCGCCGGCGCCTATGGTATCCTGGAAGCGGACGCCGATGCCGTCCATGGCAGAAGCGTTATAAAAAGGGGAGGAGAGGCGGGCAAAGACCGGTTCCGCCGTGATACGCCCAAGGGATTCGTCGATGCTTACGGTTTCGCTTTCCAGCTGGTTGAGACAGCCGGTTTCTGGAAGTTTTTGTTTCCAGAGCGCCAGGGCCTCTTCCAGGTTCATATTGTCAATGTAGATGTTTCTTTTGTTCATAAGTGACGTGAAAGGGTTCAAGGGGCCGAGGGGCCAAGGTTTGTCTGCATACGAAGCTGCAGACGATTGACACAAGGATTCAACGATAAAGACTAAAAACTTATGAGTGCGAACTTAAGGTTTTTTTTAGTGATGTTTTTATTCTTGTTTCTATTATATGGGGCTCATAAGGTCAATTGCCTTTATATCATGCAACTTATTATTTTGTTCTGAAGTCTGTTTATCTTTTACCCTCGACCCCTCGAAACCTTGGAATCTTGAACCCTGTCTTTCTAATCAAACAACCTCACCTCCACCATCTCCCCCTCCTTCAATCCTTGCAGTTTTTCAGCAATTTCAATATAGCCGTGCGCTTTGACCATGGTGGACAGGGCCCCTGATTTGCCCAGGATTGGAAACGTTTCCGGTTCCTTGCCCGCAGAGATTTTTACCTGCACCCTGACGAAGTCGGTGCGGCCGGAGGCTGAGTTCAGATTGCGCCTGAGACGCGCATATATTATGCGATGTTGGGGCAGATTATCGTCAGCAAGGCCTGAGACATGGATAATTGCCGGGCGCACAAAAAGGTCAAAGGAGACAGAAGCTGAAACAGGGTGTCCCGGCAGGCCAAAAATCATGGTATCGTCAGCCCGGGCAATTATGACGGGTTTGCCCGGTTTGACAGCTACGCCATGGACAATGATGCCGGGAGAACCCATCTTTTCAATAACTTTTTCTCCCAGGTCACGAACCCCCACGGAACTGGAGCCGGATAACAGGACAATATCGTTGGCTGCTGTAGCCTTCCGCACCATACCGGTTAAACTCTCTTCGTCATCAGTTGCTATGCCGTAGAAGGTTGGCTTTGCATTGAGAAGTCTTATCTGGGCAGCTAGGCTGACACTGTTCGTATCCCGGATTTTGCCCGGCACAGGAGCCGTGTCAAAAGGAATTATTTCATCGCCGGTGGATATGACGCCTACGTGGACTCTCCGAAATACAGCTATATTTTCAATGCCGACTCCGGCGAGCAGCCCCATGTCCTGAGGGCGGAGCCGATGCCCGGCAGGAAGCAGAATCTCGCTTGCTCCAATATCCTCACCAGCATTAATGATATTAGTGCCAGTGGCAACCGCTTGCACGACTTCGATCATGGAGTCATCAATTGCAACGGTATGCTCCAGCATGACCACCGCATCGGTGCCGGGCGGCAGGATGCCGCCGGTGGCAATGGCATAACAGGCCCCCGGTTGTGGACCATGCTCGGGAAATTCACCCATGCAAACCTCGCCGCTAACTTCCAGGTAGGCCGGCAATTTTTCACTGGCCCCGAAAGTGTCCTTTGCTCTGACCGCATAGCCGTCCATGGTTGAGCGGGGGTAGGGCGGCAGGTTCTCAGGGGCGAAGATATCCTCGGCGCAGATGCGGCCCAATGTTTCAGCAAGGGGCAGCGTAGTCTTTTCGCCAGGGCAGGGAACCAGATTTTCCTGCAGGAGCTGCAAAGCCCTTTCAAGGCTAACGGTATCCGTACGGCCCAGCATGTCGCGGTTATGTTTGGTGGGGGAGTTCATGAAAAATGTTACTATTAATGATCAGTCATCTGATGATCTTTATACTTTTATGTTAGGTTTCAAGGTTCCGAGGTTCCGAGGTTCCAAGGTGCCGAGGGGTCAAGGGTTAAAACTTTTTTTCATTTCTCTAACTTCCCTATAATCCTTTACCCTTAAAAAAACTTTAGTCACTTATGTTTTTTCTCTATATTTTTCCTTCAGTTTTCAACCTTCAACATCCAATATCTTATACTTGACATTCAAAGTTGAACGTTCGATGTTCGACGTTAATTTTTTGTCCTTTTCCTTCCGACCCCTCGACCCCTTGAAACCTATAACAACAACCTCTGCGGATGGGTATAGATATTCATCCTGTTGCCGCGGGCAAAACCAATGAGGGTAATGCCATGGTCCTCGGCATAGGTGAGCGACATGCAGGTCGGGGCGGTTCTGCTGATCAGGATCGGGATTCTGTTGCGGATGACCTTGGTCATGATCTCTCCTGAGATTCTGCCGCTGGAAAGAAGAATCTTGTCCTCCAACGGGATATTATCCAAAAAGGCTCTGCCGATCAACTTGTCCACAGCGTTATGGCGGCCTATGTCTTCGGCAAAGAGAATGATATTTTTGTCATCAGCCAGGGCAGCGCTGTGTATGCCGCCGGTTTTTTGAAAAAGAGAGGAAATGGACCGGAATTCTTTCAGCAGATCCCGGATATAATCAGGAGCGGCTTTTATGCTTACCTGGCTGACAGGCAGGCTTTCGAGGCTGGCGCCGTCGCTGAAGGTAACTCCCTGCCCGCATCCCGAGGTGATGGTTTTTCGCTGAGCTATCCGGTCAAAGCCATGGGGCAGTTTTTTTAAAGTGACCGATATTGTCGTCTCTTTTTCATCCACAACAACGCCAAGCAGTGATTGACGGTCACTAAGAATCCCTTCGGATAGCAGGAATCCCACTGCCATTGCTTCAAGTTCAGTAGGTGAACAGACCAGCGTCACAAGCCGTTGGCTGTTTACCAAAAGTGCAAAGGGAATTTCAGCGGCAACCTGGTCAATCAATTCTTCCAGGTCATTTCCATTCAGGCGCATGATAAGCGCATCATGTACGGCTTTCATAAGAGATATCAATTACAGATTCTTGAAATTATTAAAAACAGCCGAGCTGGCATTTACTGATCTTGATATTCAGTTTATTGGCTGTTTTTCCGATTTCTCCTGAAGGGATGCCAAGGGATTTGGCAATAGCCAGAGCGCTGGAGCATAGGATGCGATTGTCTTTTGCTGCATTGTGCAGGCGGTTTTCAAGCTCTTCCCGTTGGGCAGGGGCAAGGGATGTAGTTTGTTTGGTTCCGGGCATGACCGTTCTTAATCCTCAATGATATCTCTGGCCCAGGACAGGGCGGCAGCCACGTTTGGAAAGCCGATGGTGCTGGTCAGCAGAACAATGGTATGATATATCTCATCAGGTGTTGCACCCGCTTTCAAAGCACGTTTTACGTGGGAATGCACCGCCCCTTCAGCCTTGGTGGCTGCAGCGGCAGCAAGCTGGACAAGCTGGGAGTTTTTTTCGTCAATGGGCCCAGCATCGCGCACCGCCTTGCCAAGGTCCTGGTTTTTTTCCATAACCGTGTTGAACTTCTGCAGCAGCCATTGATAGTTTTCAGAGTATTGCGCCATGGTTTTCTCCGTATGTTTTTTGTGAATATTTACGAAAATTTAGCATGTGTTGCTCCCTGTTGTCAACAGTAGAGGTGGCAAACATCATAGAGAGAAACAATTGAAATACCCTCAAGGAATCAGGGTATTTTGGGAGTGGGCATAACGATGTCGTCCCCATTCAGAGCTTCGACCAGAAATATTTTGAGGGCCTGTTTTTCCGCATCATCTAAATGAAGCGGTTTCAAAACAGTATTACCGGGGCCGCCTCCCAGGTTGAAAAATTCGATGGTCTCATCGAGGGAATCAAAAATGCCGTTATGCATATAGGGGCCGGTTTTTGCAATGTCACGCAGGGTGGGGGTTTTAAAGGCACGCCAATCCTTTTTGTCCTTGGTGATAAGGTATCTTCCAGGATCTTCCTGCAAATTCCTGAAATCCTCATAGTGATTGAGTTTTGCCACAAATCTTCTTGTCGCAGCTACCCTGGGATCCGCTTGAAAATCCGGATTCTCGGGAACATTCAAGGCATGGAATTTGTCATCAATAAGGGTTACCCCGTAGTGGCAATCAGTGCATTTTCCTTTGCCGACAAAAATTTCATAGCCTTTTTTTGCTTCAGATGATAGCACCTCCAGATTCCCGTTAAGATATTTGTCAAGCGGAGCGTTAAGAGACACCAGTGTTCTTTCAAATGCGGCAATGGCCATGGCCATTTTCTCCCTGGTGATATCATCGCTGCCAAACACTTTTTTGAAAAGGACCAGGTATTCCGGCACCGATCTGATTTCCTCTTCAAGAAAATCCAGGTTCTGGTTCATTTCAAATGAGGACATCATGGGAAAAAGAGCCTGATCCTCAAGGGTTTCAACCCTGCCGTCGTGAAAAAGAAACTTACTGAATGCCACGTTGATGAGGGTAGGGGAGTTACGCCAGTTTTTTGTCGTTGGATAGTTCAGTGATATGGCCTCACCGTCACTGAATCCCATATCCGGAATATGGCAGGTGGCGCAACTCATGGTGCCGTCTCCTGAGAGGCGTCTGTCAAAAAAAAGCATTTTGCCCAACTCAATTTTTTCCTGGGTCTGGGGATTGCCCGGTGGAACAGGTGTATGTTTGAAAGGTTCCAGGTGCCCGGCTGAACCAGGTGAGGGAAATATAAAGAACTGCAGAGCGTAGACGATGAAGACAAGAAAGAGTCCGTTACTTCTGGGCATGAGCAAGCTCCTCTTCAATGATTTTCTGTAAGTATTCGTAGGGTCTGTTCCCGATGACCTTCCTGCCGTTGATAAAAAAGGTCGGAGTGTTGTACAGGTCCATGGCAACAGCAAGGTCTTCATCTTCTTTAATGAGAGCCCTGTGTTTCATGGTGTCCAGATCGCTGCTGAATTTTTTTATATCCAGGTTTAATTCTCCTGCATAGCGGATGAGGCTGTTCCGGTCCAGTTTAGGTGAGTTTTTGATCATTATGTCGTGCATCTCCCAGTATTTTCCCTGGTCGCCTGCAGCCAGCAGGGCCTCGGCGGCAAGATGGGAGTAGTCACGGTACCTGTAGGGGTAGTTTTTCAGAACAAGTTTGATTTTGCCGGGGTATTCAGCCATGAGTTTTTTTACGGTCGGACCGGCCGCAGCACAATGGGGTCATTGGAAGTCAAGGAATTCTATAATGGTGATCGGGGCGTCGACAGGCCCGAGATATGGACACTTGTCAATGGGCACTTGAAACCGCTCATTCTGCCCCAATGCTGAAACGGGGAGCAATGAAAGTATTACAACAGTTATCAGTGGTGCGAAGATTCTAATCATGGTTTTCATAGGGCATACCCCCTGCCATTGAGGCATAGATAAATGTGTGGAAGAAAAAAATCGGGGCCCGGAAAATGAAAGGAAGGGACAGGTACAAACTCCTTTCATTCCCGGGCCTTCAAGGGAAAATTTAACTGTCTGCCTGAACGGATGATGCGATCGGCAGTTTTACGGCTGCAATGCGATATGCCAGGACAATTGCGGCAATAAGTCCTAGCGTGATAATAATCTCTATAAAACTTGGAGTATAAGTAGCGCCCTCCCCAAGTTGGACCAGGAATAAAATATTCAGCCTGTTTAAAATGACACCGGCCAACACAAGACTCTGGGAGATAAAAACTGTTCCTGCCCTTTTCTCAGAGCCGCTGCTGAAAAAGAAAAGCATGATCATGGGTGCCAACACAAGAGCCATCTCAATAATAAATAATGTCCCGGTTCCGGCGGCGGCCATCAGGCCCAAATTCCCCTTGATCATGATGTCTCCTACCCGGAAGAGAAAATAGAGCAGCAGAGTAATGGCGGTGCCCTTGGCCAGGCCGCGCAGGATATCAAAATTGCAGTCGTGCTTGAAGACCGATGAGGCAATGATATATTCTATGCTTACCATTGCCAGTCCTGCCGCTATGGCGGAAATAAAAAAGTTATAGGGCAGCATGGTTGTCCACCAGAGGTGGTTGAGCTTGGAGGGCATCAGCAGGAACAATGCTCCCAGCGATGACTGGTGCAGAAAGGAGAGGGTAACCGCTGCAATCGCCAGGGGTATCATTACCTTTTTGCTGGTGAAAGTTTTCGCTGCGCCGCTGCCGATCCCTTCCAAAAATGGTCCGGCAAATTCCAGGGCCAGAACAGATGTATAAATAACCACACACACGATAACTTCGAACATGATGGAGTGAGGCTGCCACATCACCAGACCATGCCACAGGGTAAAGGGCTTGCCGATATCAAAGAAAATGCCGATTGAGACGATTACATAACCGACAAAGGCGGTCAAAACAGCTGCTCTGGCAACAGGCCTGTATTTTTTCATATTGAAGATATAAACAGCGGCGGCAATGGTAAATCCACCAGCGGCCAAGGCGACACCGGCCAGAACATCAACGCCGATCCAAAGGCCCCAGGGGACATCATCGCTTAAATTGGTTACGGCGCCAAGCCCGACCGCAAGCCGGTAGAGGGCGGCGCCAATCATTGCGGCAACGAGCAAAACCGCCAACCATGCGCCACCAGACAGGACTGCTTGTTTGTTTTCTTGTGCGCTCATTAGTTCACCTCCTCATTAGATCCCCTGTTCCTGAAATAGGCTACTGCCCCTAAAAATGCGACAATTCCGACTACTTTTTCAGGAATGCTTGACAGAACCGACCATGTATAATCCGGCAAGGATTCGTTGGGGATGCCTTTTTTAAAGCCCAGTGTATTAAAAGGCATGTCTGATATATAGAGCCAGTTCGTGCCGCCTGCCTCATCTAAGCCGTAAACATGTTTTACGTATTTGTCCGGTTCTTTATCAAGGCGCATTTTGGCTTCAGCAACGATTTTGTCGTAGTCGTCAAAGTACATTGCTTCGGTTGGGCAGGTTTTTATGCAGGCCGGCAGCATGCCGTCACTGATGCGTTCTGCACAGAAGGTGCATTTCTGAACCGCCGGGGAGGTCTTCTCCCATTCATATTTAGGGATATCAAAGGGACAGGCAACCATGCAGTAACGACAACCGATACACCTGTCAAAATCATAGGAAACCGCTCCCTGGGCAGTTTTAGTCAGGGCGCCGACCGGGCAGGCGGAAGCACATGCCGGCTCCCTGCAGTGCATGCACTGATTTTTAATAAAACTCCAGCCGACTTTACCTTTTTCTGCCGTCTCAACAAACTTGATGTTGGTATAGGTGTCAGAATTCAACTTTGCCGGATTGGTAAAATCGCCTTTAAATGTAGTATTGCCGGCGTCTCTTTCATTCCATTCTTTACAGGCGACCTGGCAGCCACGGCAGCCGATGCAACGAGTCAAATCCACTAAAACTGATTTTGCCATTTGTCTGCCCTCCTATATTTTTTCGAGGCCGACCATAAAGGCCTTGGTCTCAGGAATCATCGTATTCGCATCGCCTATTGTCGGGGTCAACAGGTTGGCGCTGTCACCGCCGCTGCCGTTTTCAGGGTACTGCCAGCCGAAACACCATGGCAGGCCGATCTGATGTACGGTGCTTCCCATTATTTTGAAGGGCTTGAAACGGGGGGTAACCGAGGCGATTGCTGTAACTTCTCCTCTGCCGGATTTAACTTTTACTTTATCGCCGTTTTTAATGCTTTTTTCAGCTGCCAGTTCCTCGCTCATTTCAACAAAGAGTTGCGGCACCATCTCCAACAGCCACGGCTGATGCCTGGTCATGACACCGGTCTGCCAGTGCTCGGTTACCCTGTATGTTGTAGCAACATATGGATAGCGGATATCGCAGGTGTAAAAGATGTCTTCTTCCTTGCCGTCCTCAAAGAAGAGTTTGGCGGTAGGACTGATACGATGACTCTTGTTCAAAGGATTTTCCTGGATAGGGCACTCCAGCGGTTCGTAATGTTCTGGGAAGGGACCATCAGCACGCCCTGGCCCGAAAATATGAGCTACACCATGGGGTTTCATGATAAAGGCCTTTCTGGTTTTCGGGTTGTCTGTGCCGTCAGAATTTTTCAGTGGCGGCCAGCCGCCGTCCGGTACATCGCCCTCCCATTTCTTGCCGTTCCATTTTATGACCGGTCGTTTCGGATCCCAGGGATTACCGTATTCGTCAACCGAGGCGCGGTTATAGATTATTCTCCTGTTTACCGGCCAGCACCATGACCATTCAGGATAGAGTCCAGTGCCGCTTGGGTCTTCCTGTGAGCGCCTGGCCATCATGTTGCCTTTTTCAGTGTAAGAGTTGCAGTAGAGCCAATTGCCTGATGAAGTGGAACCGTCATTCTGCAGGAAGGCGAAACTCGGAACAAGGGTTCCTTTTTTATAGAGTTTTCCCTTTATTTCCTTGTCTTCAAGGAAATAGCCGTTAATCTCCTTGGCAACAAGATGGATATCAATTTCGCTGACCTTGCCGCTGGCGTCTTTAGGGCCATAGTCCCAGGCCAGTTTGGTAACCGGGTCAGGATAGGCGCCGTCTTCTTTTTCATAGAGACTTTTAACCCTGAAGAACAGGTCATTAATCATCTCGGAGTCCGGTAGAGACTGCCCCTGGGGGTCCTGGGCTTTATAGCGCCACTGGGCCCAGCGTCCCGAATTGGTGATACTGCCTTCTTTTTCCATGGAGGCGCAGCATGGCAGGAAGAACACCTCTGTTTTAATATCAGCCGGATTGACTCCGGGACCGCGCCAGAATGAACCTGTCTCGTTGTCAAAAAGATTGACGTTTACCATCCAGTCCAGTTTGGCCATGGCCTGTCTCACCTTGTTGGCATTGGAACCCGAGCAGGCGGGGTTTTGGCCCCAGGCGAAGAAGCCCTTGAATTTCTCCTGCATCATCTCATGGAAGATCATGAGCCATGAGTAATTCTGGCCGTCCTCCAATTTTGGCAGCCAGCTGTAGCCGAAGTCGTTTTCCTTGGTGGCATTGTCGCCGTAATGGGCCTTGAGCAGGCTGACCGAGTATTTCGGATAGTTCCCCCACCAGTTGGCACTGTTCGGTTCCTTAGTCGTGGGGGTCCATTTGACGTTGTATTCCTGAAGTGTAGCCTGGGATGCACTGGGCGTTTTCAAATATCCAGGTAGGATATGAAAGAGCAGGCAGTGGTCTGTCGAACCCTGTACATTACTTTCTCCCCTGAGGGCATTTACGCCGCCGCCGCTTCTGCCGATGTTGCCAAGCAGCAGCTGCACGATGGCAAAGGCCCGGATATTCTGGGTGCCCACCGTGTGCTGGGTCCAGCCCATGGCATACATGATGGTGGCAACCTTGTCCGCTTTGCCGGTGGAAGCGTATGTTTTGTAAACTTTCTCCAGCAGGTCCCTGGGGGTTCCGCTGATCTCTGCAACAGTGTCGATATCATAGCGTGAAAAGTGTTTTTTCAAGAGTTGAAAAACACTATTCGGGTTTTTCATTGTTTCATCTTTGATTACAACTCCCTCTGCGTCCTTTTGGAAATCCCAGGCTTTTTTGTCGTATTTTCTATTTTCCGGGTCATACCCTGAAAAAATACCATCCAGTTCACCCGGCATCTTGAAATCCTCGTTTAAAAGAAATGGTGCATTGGTGTAAAGACGGACATAGTCTTCATGGTAAAGGTTATTCTGGATTATATAGTTGATCAATCCGCCGATAAATGGAATGTCTGATCCTGAACGCAGTGGTGCATAAATATCTGCCTTGGCGGATGTTCTGGTGAATCTCGGGTCTACGCTGATCAGCGTTGCGCCTTTCTCCTTAGCGTCTAAAACCCATTTGAATGAAATTGGATGGTTTTCAGCAGCATTGCTGCCCATGATCAGGATGACATCGGAATGCCTGATATCTATCCAGTGATTTGTCATTGCACCGCGTCCGAACGACTCTGCCAGAGCCGCAACAGTGGCGGAGTGTCAGATACGGGCCTGGTGTTCTATATAGACAAGTCCAAGGGAACGGAGCCATTTTTGCAAGAGATAGCACTCTTCATTGTCAAGGGCTGCGCTGCCGACGCTGGCAATACCGTTACAGCGGTTGACAACCTGCCCTTTAGCGTTTTTCTCTGTAAAGGTTTCATCCCTCGACTTTTTGATCCTTTTAGCTATTTCATCTAATGCCCAGTCCCATTCGACTTCTTTCCAGTTGGAGGCTCCCGGAGCACGGTACATGGGCTTTTTGACTCTGGTGGGATTATGGGCGACCTGGTATACCGATGCCCCCTTGGAACAGAGAGAACCCCGGTTGATGGGATGATCAGGATCGCCTTCAATGTTGATGACTTTGCCATTTAGCGTATGAACAATCATGCCACAACCGACTGCACAATAAGGACAGATGGTGGTGGTAACTTTGGCACCTTTAATACGGTTAATTCGTTCTCTGGCCTGGGACTCCTTTGGAGTAAGACCTGTCACCGTGGTGGCAACAGCAGCCCCTCCGGAGTATTTCAGAAAATCACGCCGGGTTATGCCCATAATGTACCTCCATAGAAATTGAAAGGGAAAATATCACACTTGTGGAAGCATAAATGAAACGAGATACTACATTTTTTTTTTACCAAAAGTGAAAAATGAGTCACGAATGATAGTTACTAAAAAATAATATTCTGTATGATTTTTTTAAATACAAAAAATAGGGAATTGTCAAGCTAATAAATGAATAGTTAATGTGTAAGCATGTACCACATTGTAGAAAAAACTTCGAGGGGCCTTATGGGGTTGTTGCCTGCCGGAACAGTTTTTTTTACGGATCGTCAAATATGGGAATGATTAAAGGACGGGTCTTTTCGGTTATCAAGTAAAGGGGAGTGTTTTGCTGAACAGGTTGTTGTAAATATAATCTGCTTCTATTTTCAGGCTTGGATAAAATGCCGGCTGAAAAAGATGTTCTGCAGTGTGGGTACTGCAGATATAAATAATAAAGAGCGGTTTTTTTTCTATAAATTTTTTTTACAGGCTTTCTTTGCTGTCAGCCAGTTTAACCCATAATCTTACCTGAATGTTTCAGTCTTCAGTAGTGATAAAGCCGTTCTGGATGGCATGCTTTATCAGGTCTGCCGTATTTTTCAGGTTGAGCTTCTTCAAGAGGTTTGCCCTGTGATGTTCCACGGTCCGGATGCTTATGGATAAAAGCTCTGCTATCTGTTTACTGGTCAAGCCTTCAGCCACGAGCTTCAATACCTCGATTTCACGGTTTGTCAGAGTTTCACAGGGGAATACCCCTTTCTCGCGGTAGGAGCGGATAACATCATCTGAGAATTCCTCAGCCAGATGCGGGGAGATGTACATATCTCCATGCATCACAATGTCAATGGCATTCAAGAGTTCGCTGTCGGAATCCTCCTTTAAGAGATAGCCGTCTGCTCCGGCGGCCATGGCGCAGAGAAAGTACTGTTCACTCTTGTGCATGGTTATCATGAGGATTTTCACTTCTGAACAGAGCCTCTTTGCTTCATTAATCACTTCAATGCCTCGCAGGTGGGGCATGGAAATATCAAGGATAATCAAATCAGGTACGGTGTGATCCAGGACGTCAAGAAGTTCAAGACCGTCACCTGCTTCGCCGACGACTTCAAGAGTCTTGTTTTCCTCGATGAGTTTTTTTAAACCCTGCCGGATCAGGACATGATCATCAGCCAAGACAATTTTACATTTTGCCATTTCGTTCTCCTTGTTATCTGATAGGAGCAGTAAAGGTAATAGTGGTATCAATACCGGGACGACTCACAATGCTGATCTTGCCTCCCAGAATCCTGACCCGCTCTGACATGGCCTCAAGCCCCATACCTCTTTCAACACCTTTTTGGTCTAACGTTCTCCGGACATTAAAACCCTTACCGTCATCCCTGACTGTGAATCGCACTGCCCGATCCTTTTCTTCAATGATAAGCGAAACATTTTTAGCCTGGGCATGTTTGCCGATATTGGTTAAGGCTTCCTGTAGAATCCTGTATATGATGCGCTGCGAATCCTCATCAAAGAGGTGATTTATATCCGTATATCTATACTTGATAGCAATACTATAAATTTTTAAGAAATTATTCACAAGGTATTCAATTGCTGCCTGCAAACCAAGGTCGTCCAGAACCACCGGGCTTAGATCCCTGGACAACCTGCGGACGTTTTCGATGATCTGATTGATGTTGTCCCGCATATCATTACAAGCGGTTTTCAACTCTTCCGGCGGGACATCCCCCAGGCGTCTGGCAATAGAGCCGACCTGCATCTTCATGGCTGCCATGGACTGTCCCAACTCATCATGCAATTCAAGTGAAATCCTTCTTCTTTCATGTTCCTGCAAGGTGAAAAGATCCGAAGACAGCCGGTGCAGGCGCTCCTCTGATTTCCGCAGTTCATTGGCCATGGCTTCCAGCTCAATGTTGGAATCTTCTATGGCCTTAATTTGCTGCTTGGCTGCCATGATGATTTCGTAGGCAAGCATCGCATAAATTATACTGGTGACAATCCAAATGACAAGCATGGTCCGCCAAGTTTGTCCCAGCGCTCTTTCAACCTTGATATTTTCCTGTTGGGTAATGGCATTTGTTCTACCTGTGATTTCTCCCAACGTCGTTTCAATCATGCCATATATACGATTGGCTTCGGACTGAAGTGTTTCCTTTTCAGCCTCCATCTTAAGCCGGTCAAGGATAAGGCCGTATGCCCCGTCATAACCAAGGATTATTGTCTGGTGGTCATTATCAATACTGTACCCCTGGCCGAACATTGCAGTTTCGTAATCATCAAGCAGACTGTAGAGCCTGCTTTTTTCGGCTGATCTTTCCCCGCCTGATAACTGGGTGTTAAATCGGACCCTTGCCAGCAGCGTCCGTATTTTGTTGTCCTTGAGGTCTGCAAGATTGTCTGCCTCGATAATTGTATGCAGACGGTCGCTCAATTGCACCAGATCTGAAATGTCGCGACGTATGATGGAAAAAACGTTTGGCTTTGCGAGTTCATTAATTACTGCAATGTCCACCGGTATTGAACCATGGAAACTCTTTTGTTTTATCTCCCTGATTCTGGTGGCCCATTCAAGGCGCTGCTGCCCTTCGGCCCTGTCAACCGTTTCAAAAATATGGTCAAGTATGGACTCCACTTCTTTTCTGGTCGGTTCGATCCTGGGGACAGTTCTGCCATATGCGCTTGCCCACCAGGTTAGTTTGTTTTTGATGCTGATAAGAGAATTTATACTATTGTCAAGCTCTTCAAAGGCAGGTGAGAGGTCAAGGTTGGAAACTGTCCTGCGGTAATCCTGAATCAGGTCCAGGAGTCGATAATTTTCATCCTGGGTGCTCTGGTTAATATTTGCTTCCAGAAGATCTGCAAATTCAGATTTCTGCCTGGCTAAACCGCTCTCCAGCTTTGTCTGTGTGGAAATGAAATTTTCTTTGAATTCAAATAATTTCTCCCTTTCAGTACGAATGTCTGTGAGGGTAGACCAGACTAAAAAAACCATGAACACACCTACAGAAAAGCTGAGCAGTGTAATCAGCCAAACAAGTCTTATCGGGTTTTCCTCTGTAGTTTTATCTGCCCGTTTATTTTTCATGGCACCTTTTTCAACTGCATCCAGTCAAATGTCTGCACCTTTCCCTGGCGGATAATTGTCGGCCAGACCTGGTGGCTGGCCTGATGTTCTATTTTGGTAATTTCAAGTTGGGATGCTAAGCCCATGTCAAATTGGCCAAGGTTTTCAAGGGCATCAATAATGGATTCCCGGGAAATTTCACCTGTAACAGTTTTCATGGCATGCAGGAAAATGCGTGTTGATATGTAGCCTTCCAGGGAACCGAAGGTGGGTGCTATCGCAGGGTTAAAACGATGCAGGGCCTTGCGGAAATCCTGCACAATCTGCAGGGAAGACTCCAGGTGCGGCACCACCTGGGTCACGATGACTCCATCTTCCTCATTGCCAAGAGCCTGGGCCAGGGGGGCAGCACCGACAAAGGAAACATTGAGAAATAAGGAGTTGAGGCCATAATTTCTGGCCAGCCTGATGAATTTTGCCGAAGGTGCATAAGTGCCGACCATTATGATAGCCTTGGGCTCCGGGTTGGCCAGGAGTATATCGGCCAGGCCGTTTTCAACAGCCAGGCTGTTCCGTTCATACCGTCCATGGGTGATTTGCGTCTCATCCTTTAAGCCGTTCTGCTTCAGGGCTGCAATGCCGCCGACAAAGCCCGAGTCGCCATAGGCATCCCTCTGGGTGAAAAAGGCTATTTCATTTGGTTGCAGTTTTCCATATGTGATGAGCGCCTGTACCATGGCTGCCGTTTCCTCTGCATAGCTGGCCCGGTAATTTACCACGTAGCGATCGGGGGGCTTACGGCGCAGGATACCGGCGCCGGTGAAGGCACCGAAAAAAGGAACATGGTTCCGATTGGCTATTGGAACAGCGGCAATTGCTGTAGGTGTTCCGACATTGCCTGTGACCGCCAGGACATTTTCCTGCTCGATAAGCCTGTGCATATTGCTTACCGTTCTTTCCGGTTCATAGCCGTCGTCAAGGGCGAGAAGGCAAAGGCTTCTGTCCTGGATCCCACCCTGCAGGTTGATCTCTTTTAAGGCAGCCAGCACTCCGTTTCGCATATTGATACCAAGGTGGGCAGCTGGACCTGAAAGGACTGTGGACATGCCAAGGACATGGGAATTGTGCAGACAGGGAATCTCCTGTCCCTTCACTTTGCCGCTTAAGCTTGTCAATGAAAAGAGCAAACAAAGCAATAGCGTACTGAGCTGTAAACCATGCCCATTAAGTTGTATTTTTTTATGTAATGGCACCCTCATACTTTTCTCAGTGCAAATTTTGGAATCCGGAAACGACTGGATCAACCTATGTTGCTTATAATGACAGGGGCGGTTTTGTCAAGCGTAATGGCGCAGAAAGAGAGGAATTGGCAGAGCTTGGCCATCTAGTATAGGAGTAGAAAAGGGGCTGGAAAGTTGAAATGAAGAAATGCCTTAAAAAGGGTGATTACTATTAAACAGTATGGAGTGATTGTAAAAAGATATCCAGCATGTCTGCACCAGAAATTAAAGCAACTCAGTCCCGATCCAGTGACTGGAAAAAGCTCCAAACTGGCTGTGTCTTTTTTAAAGAGCCACTGCAGATTCAGGGTTCTGCCGAAGTTGAAACCGGCAACCGGGAACCTATGCATCAGGTTATGAATTTATCTAAACATTCTTTCTGTTTTTCTAATGTCTCTTTGATTTCTTCGTTATCGCCCTGGTCAATTATTACTTCCAGGTCGATATTGGTTTGCTTCACATTGCTAACCATGGTGCGGATATCATTTACAGTCAAGTTGACAGACTGGGCAAGCTCCTTGAGGATATCAGCAGATCTGAGATTGACTACCTTGGTAAGATCACCAGTCCTTATTATTTCAAGATCCTGTTCAATTCTGAAGATGGGGCCCGCTATTTTCTGGGGCAGAAACAAGGCCAGGAGCAATCCTACAAAAACACTGGCCACGGAAGCTACGATTATGACAGGGAGTAAAATCTCGCTGATTTTCCTGACCTTGAGCGCATGACTGAGATAATCTCCATCTACAACTGTTGCGGAGTAGTAATAGAGTATGACACTTGCGATACAAACTGTCAGCATCGCAGTTGCCATGATCCGCAGAAGAAGCCAAACCTGGAAATCCTGTTTTACTTTGAGATTGAGTTTTTTTCTTTTGTGGAAGACTTGTTTTTCTGTTTCAGCCATGGCGTAAGTGGTTCCTTTGCTATTACGTAGGTAAATGTATCTATTGGTTTCTGAAAGAACGTTTGTGACAGCCTATGCACAGTTCCCGTTCACTGGATTTTCGCAGATAAATTGCATTGCTTGATGCATGGTATTCATGGCACGTTAAACAACTCATCTGGCCGTTGGCTAACCTCGGATACTCAGGAGGAATGTTGTTGCCCAGCCTGGCACGGAAGTGTACTGGATGAGGAAATTTCCCACTCAGTATCCGGTGGCAGGTTTGGCATAATAACACGTTTGTTTCGTAGATGCTTTTCATTGATGGGTGATTTTCGGGAAAATCTGCGGGGTTTTGTAACATCGTAGCGCCGGGCAGGTCATAGGTGGAAATCTCCATACCTACATCCTGATTGGTTGAGATTCGAATAAGATAATTATCCTCGGAGCGGAATACTTCACTTCTGAGTTTCAACGGTTCTGTTGAGCTCTCCCTGTGTGCATCTTCTATCAGGCTGTAACTTTTGTCAGTTGAAAACGAATATGCCCGGCTTTCTTTACTATTACCGTAAATATCCTCAGATATAATTTTGAAATGATAGGTAACATCAGGTTTCAGGGAATACAGTTCAACGGTATGCTTACTTAAAAATTCACCGGAACCAACCGCATGGCTGCCGGGCTGAACCATGCCGTAATTAATTTCTGAGCTTGAAAGTTCGTCGGTGTGCCATTGAATCTTGGCTGAAGCCAAAGAGTCTTTAATTACTTCAATGACCTCGACAGCATTGATTTCCGGGGGCTTGTCATCTGATGATAAGGTGTTAAGAGAATCAAACGGGTCTATTTTTAATTTGACCCTGTACGATTCAGAAGTTTTATTAAAGGCCTCAATGAACAGTATTGTAAGATCATATTCCTTTGGTATGGAGAAAAGGTGTGTCCGGGCTGGATTGTCATCTCTGCCCAGTTTTTTTGTTTTTTGGGGCAGTAAAGACTTGCCGTTGCTGTCAGCAGCGTTTTTCACCCAATCGGGGGAATGGCAAAGTGCACATTTTTTTTCGAGGAAGGGTGGATGTATGTATGTTTTTCTTAGTTCATCGTCAACATTTATTTTATGGCACTCCAGGCAGCTGTCCGTTTCTGCAGCCAGGATGTCTGCAGGCATATGCAGGAGAACAAGGACAGCAACCTGCAAAATTATTGAACTCAGTAACCCTTTAATGAGACTCATGAAGGAACGCTACACAATGTATATAAATTTTATCTGGGCCAATAAAAAATACTATTCTTCAACAAAAAAAATGGAAGAATTTTACAAAACACCTGAACGTATTTCTGTGAATAAAAAATGCTGATAGACTAATCAGAACTCCTCGCATGTGTCGCACAACTTTTCGGAGGGTTTTCCAAAAAGATACCCCTGACCGTATGTCACATTGAGTTCCATTAATTTTTCATATTCCTCTTTTTTCTCAACACCTTCGGCAATGATCAGCGAGCCGATACTCTTCGCCAGGGTGACCATGGCCTTAACTATCTCCTGCTTGATATAACTTTTGTCAATATCCTTGACAAAGGAAAGGTCGATTTTCATGAAGCCGGGATTGAGTTCCATGATGCGTTCAAGATCGGAATGCCCGGTGCCGATATCATCGCTGGCATGCACAATGCCGATATCTGTATAATCCTGCATGGCCGAACGGAACATGTCGTAGTTGTCGATGGCCATTTTTTCACTGACCTCAAAGACCACGTTTTCCGGTTTGATTTTCAGGTCCTCAAAGAGTTCTTTTAAATAAGCACCCCGGAATTCAGGGTCGTGAATTGTCATTGTCAGGGTATTGACAAATATTTTCTTGTCTGTATTCAGGTTCCGGATCGACTCAAAGGCCTTTTTCCTGCAGAGACGGTCAAGCTCAAAGGAAAGACCGCATGCGGCGGCAAAGGTAAAAAGCAGGGTTGGACTGGCGAATTCCGTATTTACGGGCCCCCTGGAAAGGGCCTCAAAACCTATGATCTCCCGGGTTTCCAAATTGATAATCGGCTGAAAAACGCTGTATATCTGGCGTTCGATAATAATTTTCTGCAGGGTGTACCTGCTGTTAAATTCGTGTTTATTGGTCAAAAAAGAGCCCATTGCCTTGGAGTCGTTGATCAGTTGCATAATGAGACGCATGTTGCTGATCATGGGATTTTTTATGATAAGGCCATAGCCTATGGAGGGGCGGGAGTATTCCTTAAGATAGGGAAAAAACATCCGGAAGACTTCCTGCTCTATTTGCACCCTGACGCGTTCGGCAATCGGTTCAAGATGGTCAAGGATTTTTGTTTTCAGGTCCCGGGGCGAGGAAAGAAAGATAACAAATGTATCAAGCTCAACGAGGTCAACAACAAAAATATCGTTTTCTCTGAAAGCTTTTTCCTTGAGGTTTTTAAGAAGCTCGGTGATACGGGAAAGCATTTTGCCGTAAAGGTTGCTGCCGTACTGGTATTCAATCTTCTGCAGGTGGCTTACCTGGACGGTGATGCAGGCAAGGTACTGGTTTTCTATAAAGGCTGCCTCCAGGTTAGGGTATTCCTTGATTACAGTAGGCAGGTCAAGATTGTTATTGAAATAAAAATCACGGTATATAGAAACGGAGAGATAATCTTTGCTGGCGCTCGAATTGTTTCCCATTCTGTAGATCCCAGTATTGATAAAAGGCATGGAAAGGCGATGGCTATAAAACGCCGTAACTCTATATTTTAACAGAAAAGAAGATTAAATTCAATGATATTGGCAACTGGTTTAATCTTTCCCAGCTGAAAAATGAGTTTGTGGTGGATTTTTCTTGAAAGAACGTATGAGGAAGGGTGGACTGTAATTTTATTGTTTTTGTTCTACCGAAACTCTTGAAAAATTTTTGCTAAAATTAGCATAATTTTGAATGAGATTTCAGGTTTTAAAAGCAAATGAATTGGAGATTATTATTAAGTGACAATTAGTGTCATTTGACAAATAATGTCACACTTTTTTCTCCGAAAAAGCCAAATTACTAATTTTTTTTGTTAAACCCTGTTGTTTTTTTTATTCAAGCCAATTCTTGTGGTTTTTTTATTGCCCGTGAGACTGACTTAACAGCCTAGTTTCTTAAATGAAAAATAATATCGCTAATCTTCCTGATTTGATTCAAGGAAAAAATACATTCGGTACCCTGAAAATAATATAAGTTGGCGTGGAATTTGCATTGTAATTATAAGGTTTATTTATTTACCGGCTTCGGAGGTGACTGCCACAATGTATCTTTATGAATTGATAAAATTTTATTATGCAGTTATTTGTAAATTTTAATTAACTCCATGCGAAATTTATCATTATTATGAACTCTCCAACAGAGCTTCAATTCATCTCAAGAACCAGCAATTGAAGGAGAAGAAATGAAAGCAGCAAAGTGGTTGATGGTCTGTTCCAGCGTTGTTCTCCTGTTCGCCATTCCTCTTGATACAGCCCTGGCGGCAACTTTCTCGGGCAGGTCCAGCACGGTAATAGAATTTTTCGATGATGCCGATGAAGATACCGCAGTACCGGTTTATCAGTATCTGCTGCTCAATGTCAGTGACATCGATGATGATGGCCTGCGTTTCCGTGGGTATGGTAGACTGGCCACTGATACGCAGGATGAGGTGGATGTGGACAGCAGGCTCTATTACGCATACCTGGAAAAGAAGGGCGCCTTCAACGACCGTCTTGATTTCCGGCTCGGCCGGCAGTTTGTTATCACCACTGCCGGGGCTTCGGTAATGGACGGCCTGGATCTGACATTAAATAATCTGGGACTGGTGAATTTCCGGATCTTTGGCGGTGGCGATGCCACCTATTATGATAATTATGATTCTGATAACCTGGTCTGGGGCGCCGAAGTGAATGGCACTTTCTTTACAAACCTTGATCTTGGCCTGTCATACTTGCAGAAATGGGATAATTCTGCCTTAACCAAGGAATTGATCGGTTTGGATCTTGACTATGACAAAGAAAACCACATCAATATTTATTCAGAACTGCAGTTCAACTATATAAATGATGTTATAAGCTATTTCCTGGCCGGCTTCAAATACTACAAAAGTCCAAATTGGAGCCTGCGAACCGAGTATCTCTATTCCCTGCCTGTCTTTACCTCGACCTCAATTTATTCGGTATTTGCCGTTGACGAGTACGAGGAGATTATGGGCGAATACACCTATAATATTGCCCCGGGGCTGAGGGCCTTCGGGCGGCTTACCCATGAGATGTACGATGACTTTTCCGATGCCAACGTCTTTGAGGCTGGTATCGAGAAGATCAGGACCGACAGGTTCTCCGGCTACCTGGCAGGCGTTTATCGAGATGACGATGACGGCCAGGACCTGAAAGGCTTCAAGGCGCGTGTCGCCTACATGTTTAACGAGTATCTGCATGCCGGGGTGGGGGCCAATATTGATGTACTGGATCGGCGCATCGACCTGGAGGATGACGAGGATGAGACAACCAGTGATCTCTACTGGGCCTATGCGACAATAAACTTTAATAAAAGAATGAATCTGCAATTTAAACTTGAAAGGGCATCGAGCGACCTGTGGGACGAGTATTACCGCGGCCGGGCCCGTTTCAGTATAAGTTTTTAAAGGAGGCCAACTATGTATCGCAACGTGATTTTCTGGAGTGCTGTTTTGTTGGGATGTCTGTTGGTTTCACAGGCACAGGCAATACAGTTCATTCATGATGAACACCTGACATACCTTGAAGAGGAGCAGACCTGCACTGTCTGCCATAAAGAGGATGCCAAGGTGATCATCCCGGCGAAAGCGGATTGCCTGGAATGCCATGAGGAAGACTTTTACAGTGAAGTCAGCTTCTCAGGAACCAAAACCCATGGTCCGGTCTGGACCATGAACCATCGACCGGCAGCCAAGGGCAACTCCATTGACTGCTCTGCCTGCCATGATCAGGATTACTGCATGGAATGCCACAAGGCGGGTTTTGCCGATGAGATGGGCGAGTTGGGCAATAACATGATCAATGTGCACCGCTCGGAATTCATGGTTTCGCATCCCATACCGGCTCGCACAGACCCGCAACTCTGTTCCAGTTGTCATGAGGTTAAGTTCTGCTCGGAGTGCCACGCGAATTTCGCACCGGAAGACCTGGCCGTCCAGTCGCATAGAAAAGGGTGGAGCGGCAGTATGCCTGGTGACGTTCAGCATAGTCTTTTTACGCCTGAAATGTGCCAGACCTGCCATCCTAACTCGGTGCTGCCGTCTCATGAATGGTCCAATGTTCATGGTCGGGAGGCGAGAAAGAACCTGGCAACCTGCCAGAGCTGTCACCCGGAAGGCGATATATGTCTGACCTGCCACAGCGCCAGGACAGGACTGCGAATTAACCCGCATCCCAAGGACTGGGATGATATGAAAAGTAGACTGAAAAATGCAAGTGACGGCAGAACCTGCCGTAAGTGCCATTAATTAAAGATAAAATATTATTCAGGTAACCAAATATAAGGAGAAAACAATGCATGCAAACAGAATGACTTTGCTTGTTGCTTCAATTGCACTGATGACACTTTGGGGTTGCAGCAGCAGCATGGACTCCGGTGGCGGCAAATCAGATGTATCCACCGAGTATGAAACAGTCGGCATTGACGTCTGCGTGCAATGCCATGACATCAAGGGCCAGGAATGGCTTGGCAGCCGCCATGGCAATGCAGAGCCCGAAGGTGGACCCCACAGCCCCCATCGTCCTGGAGAATCCTCCTGTGCGGACTGTCATAATCCGTTGAATGACGGGGACTTGATTGAGTTTGCCTTCAATACCCAAGAGAAGCGGCGGGATGTCATCGGCTGTGAATCCTGCCATGGCGGCGGCGGTTTGCATTACGGCCTGGGACCGATCGAATATCCGAGATCGGCTCCTGAGATTTGTGGTGCCTGCCACAATCGTGATGACGGCCACCATGACACCGACAAGTTGATCTACGATAAATGGCTGGGCTCCAGGCATGCAGAATCCCTCCATGGTGAAGACCATAACCCGTGCCAGCGCTGCCACACCAATGAGGGGGCCCTGGCATCCAATGTCGCAGGTTATACGGGCGACAAGGATGTACTCGGTACCAGCGACGATCTTGGCAGGCGTGCCCCGCCGGCCATTCCCGAAGAGGATGTCACCGCGGTAAGCTGTGCCACCTGCCACGATGTGCATAAGGCCGGTGAACTGCGGCAAGTATGGTCATCAGAAGGTGACAATGATTATATGTGGGACCCGAACAAAAATGGTTCGAATAATGACCAGTTTGACCTTTGTACCAGCTGTCACGTTCTATATAATGATGAGGGCGCCCTGGTTGGCTCAGGCTCTGTTGCATCCGGCACCGCTCCCTTCTATCATGACACCGCCTGGTACCGTATCATTGGCACAACCCATTACGACGATCCGGCCACCGGTCCTGGACCGGGACAGAATACAGCCGCTCTGATCGAGGGCTACAATATCCGCTGGCAGAGCGAGAATCCCTGCTTTGACTGCCATGGCCACGAGTTCCGAACCGCTACCAGACCCTATGCTGGGGATGATGATCGTGACGATCCGACCATCTGGACCGAGTGGGCCAGTTCCGCCCATGCCGGCCATCTCTTCCAGATAAAGCTTGATGCTGCATCAGAACAGGCCGGCGGCGGTGACCCTGCAAATGCTCCACGCTCCACCGACACCGTTGATGCAGTCATGGCTGCCGGAACCCTCTTGGAAGGTGATGCCTGGACCCATTATAACTGGGATTATACCACCAGTAGGGGAAGCTGCCAGCGTTGCCATACTGCAACAGGTCTTGAAAATTTTCTGGATGCTGATATCAATGAAGAAGAGTATGATTATAATAACAATGATTATTCCCATCTGGTTAACTGGTCCGCTGCTGAAGGCTCGCCGCAGAACGAGATGCTCTACTGCTGGGGCTGCCACACCAATGCCGCCGACGGAGATCTCCGCAATCCCGGCGAGTTGACCCTTGATTTCGTCAATGAAGGTGAAGACAGCCCGTCAGGTGAAACGGAGTACGTGACTCTTCCGGACAAGGGCAATGCCAACGTTTGCGGCGCCTGTCACGCTGGCCGCGGTAATAATACCTCCATCCGCACCGGTAACCGTTCCACCCGTTTTGCCGGCCACCATGGGCCGACCGCCGGGTCACTCTACGCCGAGGTAGTGCATACCGGCTTCGAATATACCGGCAAGGACTACACTCCGGTAGCGTTCTTTGCCCATGACGATATCGAAATCAATGGTGATTCTCCTGAAACCGGAGATGGTCCCTGCGTCGGCTGCCATATGGACGGTACAGCTGATCACACCTTTGAAGCTGTGGAAGAGGATGCCGCCGGCAATATCGTGGCAATCAATAACCAGGCACTGTGCAACACCTGTCATACCACTTTTCCGATGAACCCAAGCATCCTGGAAGAGGAAGAGGCAGGTCTCGAAGATTCCAGTAAACTTCTTGACGCCTATGTTACCAACGATGTTACCAACTATCTGGACGAGGACGTCAAAGCCAATTACAGGACGGTTCCTCTGAATGCTTACGGAGCGTTCCAGAATTCGCTCTATATGCATGACGAACCGAGCATATACGTGCATAACCGTTTCTACGGCAAACGCTTGATCTTCGATTCCATCGATTGGCTGGATAATGGTGTTCTGAATGGCACGATTACCATCCCGGCCGATTATCCGGAAGCAAGAACCTGGCTGAATGCAGATGCCGGCGGTGTAGCGACCAGACCGTAAACTCTAACTCATAATAAAACAGAAAAAGCCCCAGCTCCGGGGGGGCTTTTTCTGTTTGGTCGTCAGTTGTGGAAATAAAGAATGACGAATGAAAATTCAGAGGCAGGCTGTAAGGCACAGGGGAATTACTGGAGTACTTGAATATTTTGAAAAAATCATTCCACTACGCCATCACTCCAATGGAATAGTTTGATGTAAGAATTGAAAGTTGACTGCTGATAAGACTATTGATCCCTTTTGTGACAGAAGAGGCAGCGGTACTTTGGCGGATGGTCTGCAGGCAGGGGATATTCACCCTCCGGCGAGTGGCACTCATCGCAGAATTTTTCGGCCTCCTTCTTATCCATCTTCATGAATTTGGCATGGTCTGCATCGTTGGGGAGGTGTTTGGTTGTTTCTTCCGGAGCATTCCAGAGAAACATGAAAAGCCCGCCGCAGACAACAACAAAGATTAGGTTGTAGAAGATAATGTTTTTTCTTTTTATGCGTTTTTGTTCTTCGTTATTCATTGGTTATTCCTTGATCAGTCGGCCATCTCCAGCATGCTGAAAGGTATCAGTCCAGTACGTAATGCCAGGATGAGTATCTCCATGGTTGCAATGTTTAGCAACCTGTTTTTAGCAGAAAATGAGACGATGCGCCGATGTTTTTGCTGTTTTTTAATGAGACGCTGCAGTTCATGACAATCGTAATCCGGGTTTATGATGACCCGGGCAGCAGTCTCACCGGAAACAAGGGCCGGGTACATCCCTTCTCCGGTAAGTCCTGATGCAAGTCCTGCTGCATCACCTATAAGCATTATATTGCCAAAACGCCAGCCGCGGTAATCAAAATTAATGAGTCCCGCTCTCGGTTTTAAGCCATTCAATGGAATTTTCTGCAACGCTGCCCAGCGTCTGAGGCAGGTAAGCATTTGTTTGGGATTATTGTACGGCTTTGCTCCATAGATGCCGACCGAAGCCATACCCTTGAACGGGAATATCCAGCCGTAGCCGTTGTTGAACAACGTATCATTCAGATGCCATTCCATCCTGTCAAAATTGCCGGGCACCTGGAAATGTACACCCACCCCGATTTTGTCAGTGGTGAGATTAAGATATCTCCGCACAATTGAGCTGGAGCCGTCAGCACCTATCAAATGGCGATATCGGAAACTCCCCTGGTTAGTTGCAACGTAGTCGGGAGTTATTTTCTGTACCAGGCATGAAGTTTTCATCACAGCTCCTGCTTCCAGTGTTTGGCGGTACATCCATTCTCCCAGAACTTCCCTGCGGATTGTGGCCACAATAGGATCCGGAGATTTTATAACGGTCTGCTGATGGTTGGATCGTATATACTGCCGGGGAAACACACCCTCAATAAGATGCTCAGGCACCCGCCTGATCAGTCCATCCCAGGTAATACCCCCGCCACAGACCTTGGGGCCTGCCACGGGCTTTCTTTCCAGCACCAGCACATCTAGACCATGTTCGGCCAATAATTTTGCACAGGCAAGTCCGCCCGGTCCGGCGCCAACAATTATAACGGAAAATGACAGCATATTTTACTATCTGTTCATTGGGAAAAAAAGGTTAATAAACGACAAAAACATTTTTTAGAAAATTATTAATAATGGGTAATTATTGAGTTTTCTGCTATTATATATTACTTGCAAAAAGCTGCTGAGTGACTATAAACAGGTTAATTTTTCCTGGCAATTTGAAAAATCAGAGCAAATAACTGTTTTTTCCGGCCGGTCCGGATAATCCAAAAATTGATACAATATAATGTTTTTCAGGGTTTGACCAGTCTGGTGCATGTGATGAAGGAAGCAACATTCAAAAGAGAAATGATCGGTAATGAGGGCATGGTCCTGCTCGATACCGTCCGGCGTTTGAATCGCCGTGGTGCGGTGGCCCATCTTTTGAAACTGCTGCTGAAGACGCATCCGGCTGACATGGCCTGGGTTTTCAGGCATCTGACCCCTCTGGAACGCAAGAAAGTTTTCAGTGTCATTACCCAGACGGAAATGATTGGTGAGTTCTTAAGCGAGATTGATCAGGCTATCATGCTGGAACTTGTCCAGGATCTGACCCCCAAGTTCATGGTGGCGGTTATTTCCGAGATGGCCTCCGATGATGTTGCAGACCTGCTGGAAGCACTTCCTGAAGAGAGGGCCAATGAGATACGACAGCTCATGGTCAAGGAGGACAGGGAAGAGGTTGACGAACTTCTGCAGTATCACCCGGAAACTGCCGGTGGTCTCATGTCGCCTGATTTTATGGCCCTTGACGGAGAACTCAGTGCCGGAGATGCCATTAAGATCGTCCAGGAACGCTCCGAGGAATCGGAGATGTCCTTCTATCTCTATATCACCCATGGTGACGGACAGCTGGCCGGAGTTATCTCTCTGCGTGAGCTTCTGCTGCATCCTCCATACAGGCAGCTCAAAAATATAATGAACGACACTGTCACGTCGGTTACCACTGATATCAACCAGGATGAGGTGGCCCATGTCATTTCCCAGTACAACATACTGGCAGTACCCGTTGTGGACAGCAATTACAAACTGCTGGGTATAGTAACCGTGGATGACATCATTGATGTTATCCGGGAGGAGGCCACAGAAGACTTCCTGCGTATGGCCGGTGCCGGTAAGGATTCGGAAATCCTTTTAAAATCAACCCTGGATAATGCCATGACCAGGGCGCCCTGGCTTTTTGCCAGTTGGATAGGTGGGGTAATGGCCATGTTCATCATTTCATTTTTCCATGATGAGCTGCAGAAGGTTTTGGCCCTTGCCGCCTTTATCCCCATTGTCATTGGTATGGGAGGTAATATTGCAACCCAGTCCAGCACTATCATTATCCGCGGTATGGCCACAGGCAGGGTCAATATGCAGGAACTCTCCAAGGTCATTTTCAAGGAAATGCGCGTGGGGTTGATTCTGGGCGCCGTGTATGGCCTGTTTCTGGGGATCCTGGCATTCTTCGGGTATGCTGAGACTACCTATCTGGGCCTGGTTGTCGGCCTCTCCGTGTTTTTTGTCATGACCATGGCGGCAACGGTGGGTACCTTTGTGCCGCTTATTTTAAAGCGTTTGAATTTCGATGCGGCAATTGCCACCGGGCCATTTGTCACAACATCCATAGATATCCTGGGTGTTCTTGCCTATTTCCTCATAGCAAAAAACCTATTGAACCTCTAGGATCTTACAGATATTTTCGAAGTATAAATTTTATTCTGTTTTTTTACAGAATACTTTACGTTTTCATGTTTCAGATACATATTTAAACGAAATATTTTTGCAGCCCTGCATAAATTATAAAGAACGTACATAGTCGTAAAATGGAGCAGCATAACTATCCTAAGAAAAGAATCCCATCCTGGTTTATCCTGGTTGTTATCCTCATGGGCTTGTGGTGGTTGGCCGATAGAGGTGAGCGGCCCAAATACAATAAGGAAGCCGTACCCCGTGTCGTGGATGCCCGTGGCGACCTTGCAGAGGATGAAAAAAACACCATTTCTGTGTTTGAGGAAATATCACCCTCGGTGGTCTATATCACCAGTATAGAGGTTAGGCGCTCCATTTTCAGCCTCAATGTTTATGAGATTCCCCAGGGGACCGGTTCCGGGTTTGTCTGGGACAAGGAAGGCAGGATTGTCACCAATTATCACGTTGTGGGTGATGCCAGCCGGGTTGAAGTCACACTGGGGGACGATACAGTCTACAAGGGCATTATGGTGGGTGCTGCTCCTGATAAGGATATCGCCGTGCTGCAGATCTCAGCGCCCAGCGAGGCATTGACACCTATTCCCCTCGGTGATTCGGAATCCCTTCTGGTCGGACAGAAAGTCTTTGCCATAGGAAACCCATTCGGACTTGACCATACTATCACCTCCGGCATTGTCAGTGCCCTGGAGCGTGAAATAACAGCGGTCACTGGCAGGACCATCCAGGGAGTGATTCAGACTGATGCTGCCATCAATCCGGGTAATTCCGGTGGGCCTTTACTGGACAGTGCCGGAAGGTTGATAGGTGTCAATACAGCCATATACAGCCCATCGGGGGGCAGTGCCGGAATCGGTTTTGCAGTGCCCGTGAATGTTGTCAATAAAGTGGTGCCTGAATTAATACGTCATGGCCGTGTGATCCACCCGGGAATCGGGGTCACTCTTGCAAGTGAGAGAATTGCCGGGCGCCTTGATATCCAGGGGCTGCTGGTTATCAAGGTGCAGCCTGGAAGTTCCGCTCATAAGGCAGGTCTCCGTGAAACCAGGCAGGTCAGGGGTAAGGTTATTCTGGGGGATATCATATTGGCCGTAAACGAGGTGCCGGTGGAATCGTATGACGAACTGCGTAACGAACTGGACCGCTACCGTATCGGCGACGAAGTTACACTCATTATCCTGCGCGGCGATGAACACATCAAAGTCAAGGTGCGGCTGGAAGAAGTAGGGTGATTCCTATCTACCATATTGCTGTCAAGATAGTTGAGTATCTGGCTGCCTGCCATTTTTTCAGCTATGCGTCTGGTTTCCTGCAGTATTCATCTTTTTTAAAATAACGGTCGGCCATACCCTACTGAAAGTCCAGTGGATACGAATGTTTTGGGGACAGATTTTAAATCTGTTCCCAAGTAATCTACTGCCACAATGTGGTACGTTTCCCTTGACTATTACCTCATTGAACCTAATATGTATAGTAGTACGAAATGACATCTTTTTAACATCTTAAACAAAAATACAATGGAATCTGGAGGTGCGTTCTATGAAAAACTTTAAACCGGGAATCTTATTGGGGCTGGCATTTCTGCTCCTGTTTGCCTTTTCTCTGCCGGCATATGGGGGAGATGATACTCCCCGCTTAAGCACGGAGGAGTTGCAGGCCATGCTCGGCAGTTCCGATCTTGTCCTGCTGGATGTGAGAACTGCAAAGGATTTGAAAAAAAGCGATAAAAAAATTGTTGGTGCGGTACGGGTTGATCCTAAAGATGTGAAATCCTGGGCTGGCAATTATGGCAAGGACCAGAGGATAATTCTCTACTGCGCCTGAAAAAAAGAAGGTACCAGCGCCAGGGTGGCGCAGGATCTTATCGGCATGGGATATAAGGATGTCAAGGCCTTGAAGGGCGGCTGGAAAGAATGGCTCAAAAAAGGTTTTCCCACTGAGCCGAAGTAGCAGATAAAAGATGTTTTTTGGAGGGTGGATTACAAATTTGTCCTCTCGTTTACTGATATGAAAAAGGCCGGTTTATTTAACCGGCCTTTTTTGTTTTTTGAAATAAATCAAAGTAAAATTGCAGCAAATCAATTAAATTATAAAATTCATGTTAAATTGTACATATTTCAACCTCGAGGTGCATGTTGAACTTTGATAACTTCTTTAATAAATTAAAAGAATTCTCTTCTAAATCTCTTTTTACGCTCTCTGGAACTGAAGTCACCTTCTTTTCCATATGTATCTTTATCCTGATAATTGTTCTATCAATTTTCATTTCAAAGATTTTACAGCGTACACTTAAGAGAACACTTGCCCACAAGTTCACAAAACGTGAAGGAACTCTAACCGCCCTCTTACGGCTTATCCATTATTCAGTTGTCATTATTGGTTTAGGAATCGGCCTGCAGACCATTGGTATAAATATAAGTGCCCTTTTTGCTGCCGGTGCCGTGTTCGCCATTGCCATCGGTTTTGCCATGCAGAATATTGTCCAGAATTTTGTTTCGGGCATTATATTAATGGTTGAACGCAGCATTGCACCGGGGGATATCCTGGAGGTCGAGGGTGTGGTTGTTAGAGTTATTGAAGTTGGCATCAGGACAACTATCGTGAGAACCTGGCGGGAAGAAGAACTCATCATGCCAAACTCGATATTCTCCCAGACCACGGTCAAAAACTATACCCTGCGTGATAATCAATTCCGGCTGGGTGTAGAAGTGGGAGTTGCCTATGAATCAGACATGAAAAAGGTAATAGAAGTGCTTGGAGAGACGGCACGAAATATGCCGTGGCGTTTAGCGGAGCCTGAACCCCGTGTTCTTCTACAGGACTTTGGTGATTCCGCAGTCATCTTTGGAGTCTACCTTAATGTTGACGAACCCTGGAAACAAAGAGTGTTTATGTCAGATCTGCGCAAAGCAATATGGTTTGCATTTAAAGATGCAGGAATAACCATAGCGTTCAACCAGGTTGATATCCATTTTGATCCCCCTGTCACAGATGCATTTAGCGGATTGAAAAAAATTAAATAAAGGGCATGGCTAAATGGTGGAAAACGGTGAAGGACTCATTCTAGCGTATATCCTGGATGGAAATGGCGGCGGCAGTAAGGTTGGTTGGGATGAAATAAATGCCTGGCAACCGGAACAGGGAATTCTCTGGGTCCATTTGAACTATGGTAATCCAGGTGTTCAGGAATGGCTTACAGAAAATAGCGGCCTGCATGAAGTGATAAGTGATGCCCTTATCGAGGAGGATTCGCGGCCCCGTTGTACTTCATTTCACGATGGCTTGCTCCTTGGTCTGCGTGGTGTCAACATGAACCCCGGATCCGACCCTGAGGATATGGTGGGTATCCGGATCTGGTTTGAAAAGAACCGTATTATAACTACACGCCAGCGCCGGCTTCTTTCGATTTCAGACATTCAAACAGCAATAGATCAGGGCAAAGGTCCTGATTCATTAAGTGATTTTCTGGTACAAGTAGCTGGAAGAATGATGGAGCGGATGCGGCATGTCATAGATGATCTCGAGGATTCTGTTGCTGATGTTGAAGATCAGGTATTGACATCAGAAAGCCGCCAACTCCGTTCCCAACTTGCAAACTTGCGCAGGCAGGCCATCAGTCTCAGACGTTATTTGTCCCCGCAAAGGGAAGCCATGTCCCGTCTTTTAACCGAAAAAGTTTCCTGGCTGGATGAAAGTTCCAGGATCAGGCTGCGGGAGGTTTCCGATCAATTGGCCCGCTATATAGAAGACCTTGACGAAGCGAGAGACAGGGCCGCAGTAACACAGGAAGAACTGGTGAACCGCTTGTCCGAGCAGATGAACAGCAAGATGTACCTGCTCTCCATTGTTGCCGCCATTTTTCTGCCCCTTGGTTTTCTGACCGGCCTCCTCGGTATAAATGTAGGAGGTATCCCGGGAGCTGAAAGTAAACTGGGGTTTACAGTTTTTATTTTGTTGCTCGGGGTAGTGGTGGTTTTCCAGGTCTGGTATTTCAAGAAAATGAAATGGCTGTAAACATTCTTATTAAGAAGAAGTCAGGAGATTTTCATGGCAACTGCTAAACAAATAACGTTTTACCTATCTGTCATTTTTATTTCATTTTTTCTTTTCCAAGGAATAACAACGTGCAATGCGGCTGAAAGTCAAACTACAGCACTCCTCAAAAACGGTACTGTTGCAGTTATGCCTTTTTTTACAGGAGAATACTCAAGTCAAATTGAAGCAGGCCGTCCTCCACTGCAGTTTCTTTTGGATCAGATTGCTGCCGAAGAGGGTGATAAGAACTCCACAGGTGAAAAAACGCTCACCAAATTAATGTATGAAGCCCTGCAGGAAAGATCGACCCTCAGGTTAATTCCCCAGGATGCAGTGCAGGAAGGGTTTGCACGTATATCAATAGACAGCATGTCAGACACGCCGCTGGCAATTGCAGTCCGCTTGGGCAAAGGTCTGCAGGCTGACTACGTGGTTGTAGGAATTGTCTGGGAGTATAAAGAAAGAATAGGATCAAAAATGGCAGCCGCAGAACCTGCCACGGTATCTTTCTCGGCTTTTCTGGTGGATGTGGCTGCGGCAAAAAGAATTTGGCGGGAAAAGTATACCAAAACCCAGCAGTCACTTTCAGATAATCTCTTAAAAGCAAAGGAATTTTTCAAACAGGGCGGCAAGTGGCTTACTGCTGAAGAACTTGCCGGATATGGAATAAAAAAGATACTCGTTTCATTCCCTCTTTAAACAAAATAGTGCCATGGCATAGATAGTGAAAGGTTATGATTACTATATACTTGTACATAAATTTGAATATTTTGTAGGAAAAAGTTTTTATATTATGACACTCAGGCCTCCCCTGCCTGTAGATAAATCCCTAATGAGCGCTTCTGCCCCCGGCAATCGATCCAACACTCTGTTATGTTTTTCTGTCCAATTCTTTAAGAGGAAGCAGGACATGCTGGATTTTCCAGCCAACCCAAGTTATACTTTGCATTAATGTGCTTTTATATCGATTCGTTTATCTGGTTTACATAAAACCGAATTCAGGAATAGGTTTGAAAATGATGGATTTTTGGGTCCCAGATCTAACCCAAGCTCTGCATCCCCATATGCTGGTCCGGTATTTTCTTCAGGTCCTGCTGCTTGCCGGTTCCTGTTTTTTCTCCGGGTCTGAAACCGCACTTTTTTCCCTTTCTCATGTTGACCTGCAGCAGCTGCAGCGCAACGGCCATAAGCAGGCTGCGACATTGCAGGAACTGCTTGACGAACCCAGGCGGTTGATTGTCTCTATTTTATGCGGCAACGAACTGGTTAATATCGCTGCCACGGCAAACATGACCGGCATTCTTGTCGTCTTTTATGGAGTAGAGCGGGCCGGTATTTTCACTATCCTGGTAATGTTGCCGCTCCTGCTTCTTTTTGGTGAGGTGACCCCGAAAACCTTAGCGGTCAGTTATCCTACCCGGATCAGTTCTGACATCGTTGCTGTTCCCATGCATTACTGGGTACGAATTATCGCGCCCCTCCGCTGGTTGATCCGCCTGGCCTCTGACCGGATAACTACCTGGATTGTTGGGCCGCAGCGCTCTGCCGAACATATTCTGCAGATCGATGAACTGCGCAGCCTGCTCGATGATGTTACTGAAGAGGGCAAGCTCAATCCCACGGGGCGGTTGCTGATAAATAACCTGCTGTCTGCCGGTAATACGGAAATAGTCAAGATCATGACTCCGCGCAGCCGGACCTCTTTTCTTGATGCCGGCCAGAAACTGCCTGAACTCCTTGAAAAATTTAAAACATTACGCCATTCCCGGGTGCCGGTATACCGCCAGCATCGTGACAACCTGATCGGCTTTCTTTATGCCGAAGATGTTTTAGAAATGCATCTGCAGGAGCAAGATCCTTCAGAGTTAACCATTGAAGAATTGATACGGCCTCCTGCCGTGGTGCCGCTTACCAAAAAAGTTGATGAGATGTTCGAATATTTCCAGAAGAGCCACACCCGGGCTGCAGCAGTTCTGAATGAATTTGGCGGCGTGGCAGGATTTATCACTCTCAGGGATGTTCTGCGATTCATCTTCGGTGAACTGGCGATCAAAAAGGAAGAAGAGATCCTTCTGCAAGAAGTTTCACCCCAGATATACGAGTTGCCAGGGGACGTTAAGCTGACCGAATTGAAACGTTTGACCGCCATAGACTTGAAAGATCAACGCATGACCACTGTGGCTGGTGTAGCTTTCAGGCATATTGACCGTCTTCCTATGGTTGGGGACATTGTACATTTCGATAATATCGTTATTACCGTACTGGAAATGGATTCCCACAGGATTTCCCGGGTGCGCCTGGCCGTTGACGGTGAAAGCATAGCGGACGCCATGTCAACAGACGGAACACGTGAAAATGGTGCTGTGGAAAAGAACGCGAAAGAGACTGAAGGCGAACAACACTTAAGCAAGGAAGATTAAGATGCTCCCTCTTCTCTGGATTATTCCGCTCATGCTTTTTCTCCTCCTGTTAAAGGGGTTTTTCTCAGGGTCGGAGATAGCTCTGGTCAGTGCCGACAAAATTAAACTGTCCCACAGGGCCAAGCAGGGAGACCGGGGCGCCCAGTTAGTCCTTGAACTTTTCAGGCAGCCCGAAAAGCTCTTGACTACCACCCTGGTCGGCACCAATTTTGCCACCGTTACCCTGACTACCATTGGCACTCTCCTTATGATCAGGCTTTTGGGCAATGAATATGGAGACATGTATGCTTTTCTTCTTTACACGCCCCTCTTCCTCATCCTGGGAGAGATAGTTCCCAAGAGCATCTATCAGCAGAAGGCCAATGATTTTGCAAGGTATGTTGTCTATCCCCTGCGTTTTTTCACCTTCCTTTTCTTTCCCATCGTCCTCATATTCTCCAGAGTGGCCAGGTACGCTGCCCGCCTTGGCGGGGACGGAGTTGTTTCCCAACACCTGTTCATGATTCGGGATCAGCTCCGTACAGTAATTGATATGGCGGAACGTGCCTCTGACATAGAAGTGTTCGACCGTTTCCGCATAGAAAGAGCCATCCGCTTTGCCGATACGACTGTTGGGGAAAAAATGGTCCCTGTTGCGGAGATAAAGGCATTAGAGCTTGGCCGGTCCACATTAGATGCTATTGATATTATCAAGAAGACAGGGTTCAACCGTCTGCCGGTTTACAAAAAAAATGTCAGCAATATTGTCGGCATTATTACCCTGTCTACCTGGGACCTGCTTGATGCCGATATTACCGGCAGGCCATTACAGGAGCTTTCCAGTGTGCCCCATTATGTCTCCCCCTATGAATCAATTGCTGAGCTTCTGCCGGTCCTGCGTGACCGCAAGGATCAGGTGGCAATTGTCGTAGATGAATTTGGTTCAGCTGTTGGAATGATCACCATGGAGGATATTGTTGAGGCTGTCGTTGGAGACATTGAGGTGGGTTATGAATTTGAAGAGTATCTCAAACATAAATCCAGAAAATACTCAATGATTGCAGATGGCGTTTACCTGATGGACGGCCGTCTGCCCATCTCTGAAATGAATGATGTGCTCGGTTTGTTTCTGCCCGGCAAGGAATTCCATACGGTCGGGGGTATGATGATGTCAAGGCTGCGTCATCTTGCAAAAGAAGGAGAATCAATAATCGAATCCGGGTATCGCTTTACGGTTGAGGAAGCCGATGAACGCACGGTGAAGAAAGTACGGGTGGAACGGGTAATGGCAAATTCATGATTCCATCAAAAAAGGCGCTCAAAAGAAACCATGCCTTATCAATTGCTTTTCTTAAGAGCTTAAAGACGATTGCAGATATTTCTGCATATACTTATCAAGTATTGGTTTGTTTTTATAATAAAACTATTCTTTATGAGTAATATTCTTCACTATAATTAAAGCACTCTAATCTCATACAGGATGGAGATTGTATATGGATTTTGCCGACTATCAACTCGAAAATTTTTTTGATGAACTTTTTGAAGCCCAGGGAAGGCCGCGTCTTGGCTCTAAGCTGCTGGTCGAAAAAATTGAATCCCTTTCCGATGAAAATCTTCTCACCAAGCAGAAAGCCGCAGAAACCATGCTGCTGCAGATGGGCATTACATTTGCTGTTTACGGCAGCGATGAGGGCGCCGAGAAAATCTTTCCCTTTGATATCATACCCCGCATTATAGATGGAAAGGAATGGAGTCGGATCGAGTCAGGGCTACAGCAGCGCATTTTTGCCCTCAATGCCTTTCTTGACGATATTTACCACGAGCGGAAAATAATAAAAGACCGCATCGTCCCTGAAGATGTTATTTTATCCAGCCGCACATACCGCAAGGAGTGTGAAGGCTTCAAGCCGCCCCGGTCCATCTGGTGCCATGTGACCGGCACAGACCTGGTGCGGGATCGCGACGGCACCTTTTACGTCCTTGAAGATAATCTTCGCTGTCCTTCAGGCGTCTCCTATGTCCTTGAAAACCGTCAGCTTTTGAAACGCACATTTCCCCAGGTGTTCGAAGCTTCCAATGTAAGGCCCGTGGATGATTATCCCAACCGGCTGCTGGACATACTGGAGTATCTAGTACCTGAAAATGTTTCCAATCCCACCATTGGCGTGCTTACTCCGGGTTCTTACAATTCAGCCTATTTTGAGCACTCTTTTCTGGCAAGGCAGATGGGAGTTGAACTTCTTGAGGGCCAGGACCTCGTGGTATACGATGGATTCGTTCATATGCAGACCACCAAGGGATTGCAGAAGGTGGACGTGCTGTACCGCCGCATCGACGATGATTTCATAGATCCACTTGTGTTCAGGCCTGATTCGCTGCTTGGCGTTCCCGGCATCATGGAGGTCTATAAATCAGGCCGCCTGGCCATGGCAAATGCTCCCGGTACGGGGGTTGCGGACGACAAGGTGGTCTATGCTTATATACCAAAGATAATCAAATACTATACGGGCGAAGAGCCTATCCTGCCGAACGTGCCGACTTACATCTGTTCGGATGCAAAAGAACGATCTTTTGTCCTGGATAATCTCGATAAACTTGTTGTTAAAGCTGCCAACGAGTCCGGGGGATATGGCATGCTGGTCGGGCCGCATGCCTCGCAAGAGGAAAGGGATAAATTCGCGGCATTGATCCAGGAAAACCCAAGGAATTATATGGCTCAACCGACGCTTGCCCTGTCCCGTGCCCCCACCATAACGGGAGACACTATTGAGGGAAGGCATGTGGACCTGCGGCCCTATATACTATACGGAGAAGATATTTATGTATTACCCGGGGGCCTGACCCGGGTCGCCCTGCGCAAAGGGTCATTGGTGGTGAATTCTTCCCAGGGAGGAGGCAGCAAGGATTCCTGGGTGGTGGATCCCTCTAAATAGCTATAATCATTTTTTTAGGAGGCTTTGAATGCTGAGTCGAGTCGCCAATTCAGTGTACTGGATGTGCCGGTATATTGAACGAGCCGAAAATGTTGCACGTTTTATAAGTGTCAATCTGAACCTGCTTCTTGATATACCGCTTGCCGCAGACCTGCAGTGGATACCTATGATTGCCACGACCGGAGACAAGGAAAAGTTCGAAAGCCTTTACCCTGACTATTCCCAGGGAAATGTTATTAATTTCCTGACATTTAACCGGCAAAACGGCAATTCCATCCTCTCCTGCATGCATGCTGCCCGTGAAAATGCACGCTCGGTGCGGGAAATAATCTCCATCGAAATGTGGGAGCAGCTTAATCGGTTCTATATCGAACTCAAAGAGGCTGAACATTCGGGGTTTGCAACCAATGACCCACACAAGTTTTTTCTTATGATAAAAATGCGTGGCCATATGTTCTCAGGCCTTTTGTATTCGACGATGAGCCATGGTGAGCCATGGCATTTCGCCCGCATGGGATTGATGATTGAAAGGGCTGACAAGGTCTCCCGAATCCTTGATGTCAAGTACTATATGCTGCTGCCCAGAGCAGACTATGTCGGCAGCCCTTATGATAATATACAATGGGCTGCGGTTTTGAAATCCGCCAGCGCTCATGATATGTACCGTAAGCGGTTCCATCGTATAACACCCACCAATGTGGCGGATTTTCTTATCTTCGATGCCGAGTTTCCCCGTTCAATTCGGCATTGTATTAATAATGCCTTTGCATCCCTGCACTCGATAACCGGATCACCCTATGGATTTGCCCAAAGTACTGCTGAGAAACATTTAGGCCGCCTGGCTGCAGATATTAACTATTCGGATATAAATGATGTAATACATGTCGGGATGCATGAGTACCTTGACTCTTTTCAGGATCGGCTAAACGAAGTTGGCAGGGAAATAAGCGCCAGCTTTTTCAAAGTGCTCCCTACTGAGGAATCTGCTGCATCAGAACAATGAAGATTGCCGCTAAAAGTTTGATCGCCCACTAATTATTGCAATAACGTTGGACAGGAATTTGACCCAGGCAATTTAAATTTTTTTTAAAATAATGGAGGAAAACACATGACCTTTTGCTTAGGCATGCGAACCCATGAAGGGCTTGTCGGCATAGCAGATACGCTCATTACATCCGGCAATGAACTGACCCTCGGTAAAAAACTCACCTGCATTAACCATGGCGATGGATGTATTTTCCTTTTGACTTCCGGCCTCAGGTCAGTGCGTGATAAAACAATAACCTATTTTGAAGAACACCTGCGGGAAATTGATAAGCCGTATAAACGCATGTACAAGGTGGTAAATGCTTTTTCCAAGAATATACGGCAGGTGGCAAAGGAGGACAAAGTTTTTCTCAAGGAAAGCGGTTTGCATTTCAATATCCATTGCCTGATTGGCGGACAGTTGCGGGATGACAATGAGCATGCTCTCTATCTAATATATCCTGAAGGGAATTGGGTGGAAATCGCCGAGGAAACCCCGTATCAGATTATTGGTGCGCCCGGGTACGGGAAGCCTGTTCTGGACAGGACTTTTACAAATAGGGATTCCCTGGAATTTGCCGTAAAAGTCGGGTGCCTTGCCTTTGATTCAACGCGGATAAGTGCGGCAGATGTCGATTTTCCTGTGGATCTTGTCCTCTACCGCAAAAACTCTTTCAAGATTATTGAACACCGTTATGAAAAGGAGGAGCTCAGTGACATCTCCACCTGGTGGGACAGTACTTTACGCCAGGCGATAAAGGATCTGCCCAATGAATGGATGGAGCGTGTCCTGGCCAAACTGAACCTGGGCAGTAAAGGCACCTAGGCATGATATACAATGTTAGCCACAGAACCGAATACACATATTCCGCTCCGGTCTTTCTGGAGCCGCATATACTGCACCTGTGGCCGCGAAACGATGCTTCACAGAAAATCAACGGTTTCTCTTTTACTGTAGACCCTCAACCTGCAGGTATACACCACTTTTTGGATGCAGAGAGCAATAATGCCACCTGTCTCTGGTTTGAAGACAAAACCGCAAGGCTTTCAATCACTACCTCATTTGAAGCACGAATGTCCTGTCATAACCCCTTCAGCTACCTGGTGACAGATAATGCTTTTTTTCAGTTGCCGGTAGTATATGAAAACTTCGACGCAGCAGCACTGGGACCTTTCCGGTCTACTATTGACACAGATGAGGCAGTGACAGCATTTGGCATGAAAGTCTTTAGAGATTCAAATGGCAACACCCTGGATTTCCTGTCGCAGTTATGCATGGCTCTATATAATAATTTTAAGGTGGAAATCAGGGATGAGGGACCACCTCTGCCTCCTGCCATTACCTTTCAAGAAAAAAGGGGAGCCTGCCGGGACCTTGTGCTATTGTACATGTCGGTATGCCGAAGTTTCGGCCTTGCGAGTCGCTTCGTAAGCGGCTATCAGGAGGGAGACCCTGATATGGATCATCGTCACCTGCATGCCTGGGTTGAGGTGTATATTCCCGGGGGTGGCTGGCGGGGATTTGATCCGAGTCTTGGTCTGGTTGTGGCTGATCGCCATATAGTGCTTGCAGCAAGTTACGACCCGGCAGGAGCCCTTCCTGTAGTGGGAAATTTCCGTGGCACAGGAGTTGAAGCGACCATGGAACACCTTATTTCATTATCTGCTGCTGCGGAATAACAGAGATATAATACATTGCCACAAAGCATTATAAAACATTCACCGCAACCGGCATGCAACTACCAGTTCCAGTATCCGCAATCTTTTCGAAACAAAAAGGGTTGATTTTGTTGTTTCGGAGTACGCGACACATTTAGCGGCGAAATAATAATTTCTCCGGCAATTCTGTAATCCAACTCCAAGCACGGTAAGATAATTGTCAAATAATTCCTCAGGTAAGGTAGACACCGTTTGACATAATATATATAGTTATATAAATGGAATTTTTCATATATGGCACTATCGCCACAACGCTAAGCACCATTGCTGGAAGCACCCCTTACAGGAGGGCTACTCCATGGACATTACCATTCGAATCGGCGGTGAGGCTGGTCAGGGGCTGCAGCTTATCGGCGGCGTCCTGGCAAAACTCTTTTCCCGCTCAGGACTTCATGTTTTCACGCACCAGGATTATATGTCCCGCATCCGGGGAGGACACAATTATTACCAGATAAGACTTTCGGAAAACCCGATAAACGCCTCGCGGGACGGGGTAGACATTCTTCTTGCTTTGGATGCAGACACCATTTCCCTGCATCGGGACAGCCTGACAGATAAAGGAGTTATTCTCTTTGATGCTGAAATGGTCAAAAAGGAATGTTCCGGGAAGCAGTGCATCAATGTGCCCTTCAATAAAATAACCGAGGACAAAGGGATAAAGCCGATCATGGCCAACTCGGTTGCCATAGGTGCAATTCTTGCCGTCCTGGGGTTCGACCTTGAACTTTTTAAAGGTGTTATTGAAGGGTTCCTGGGAAAAAAAGGCAAGGAGGCAATTACAGCAAACATTACCGCTGCCCAGGCCGGGCTGAAATATGTGAACAAGCACTACAAAGATGTTGATACCTACAGGGTCTCCTTACCCCAAAGAGAAGGGCTCATGCTCATCAATTCCAGCCAGGCAATAGGCCTCGGCGCCCTGATCAGCGGCTGCAAATTTTACGCAGCCTATCCAATGACCCCCTCAACCGGCATCATGATTTACCTGGCCGCAAAAGCAGAAGCACACAATATTGTCGTAGAACAGGCCGAGGATGAAATAGCGGCCATAAACATGGCGCTAGGCGCTTCCTATGCAGGGGTGCGCGCCATGACCGGCACCTCCGGCGGAGGTTTTGCCTTAATGACGGAAGGGCTCTCCCTGGCCGGCATGACTGAAACACCCATTGTCATTGCCGAGGTGCAGCGGCCCGGGCCGGCGACCGGCCTGCCGACCCGCACCGAGCAGGGTGATCTCTTTTTTGTACTGTACGGCGGGCACGGTGAATTCCCGCGCGTTGTTTTTACCCCGGGCACTCCCGAGCAGGCCCTGCACCTGACCAACAAGGCTTTTCACCTGGCCGAGAAATACCAGATACCGGTTATCGTCCAGTCGGATCAGTACCTGGCGGATACTGAATGGACCTACGAGAAACTCGATGCAGACAGTCTGCGCTATGAAGACTTCCGGCTGCGTAAAAAAGATCTCAAAGCAGTGGAAGCTTACCAGCGCTACACATATACGGACAACGGCATTTCACCCATGGCCGTGCCCGGTGAATCAAAGTTTACCGTTGTTGTTGACAGTGATGAGCATGATGAGCAGGGCCATATCATTGAAGATGCTGAAACCCGCATCAATATGGTGGACAAGAGACTCATTAAAAAGATGGATCTCATCCGGGCTGAAATCGAGCCGCCCTCCTATTACGGCAGCGATGTGCCGGAAACCGTCCTGGTCTGCTACGGCTCCACCTTCGGCGTTGTCAGGGAAGCCGTTCAAAAGCTGGCTGATAAGCACAGTATCGGTATGCTTCATTTCAGCGAGATCTATCCTTTTCCGGCTGTTGAAACTTTCGACTACCCGGCGCTGCTGCAGCAGGCAAAACTCAGCATCTGCATTGAAAACAACGCCACCGGCCAGTTTGCCAAGCACCTGAAGTCGGAAACAGGCTTTTCCATGACCAGCAAAATTAATAAATATGACGGGCGTCCTTTCACCATTGACAGCCTGCTGGGAGAAGTAGATGAGCACATTCGAAGAGTATAAGGGACAGAAACCGGCATGGTGTCCGGGGTGCGGCAACTTTGCCATTCTCAATATCGTCAAAAAGGCCCTAGTTGATCTTAAAATGGAGCCCCATGAGTTCACCATCGTCTCAGGTATCGGCCAGGCGGCCAAACTGCCGCATTACATGCCGTGCAACACATTCAACGGCCTGCATGGCCGTACCCTGCCGGTGGCCACAGGGCTGCGGCTGGCCAACAACAGGATGCCCGTGATTGCTGTGGCCGGTGACGGAGACTGTTACGGAGAAGGCGGCAACCACCTGCTGCATGCCATACGCCGCAATATGAATATCAAGCTCTTTGTCCATAATAACCAGGTGTACGGCCTTACCAAGGGCCAGGCGTCACCCACTTCCACACAGGGCATACATACCAAGACCCAACCTTTCGGCAATCTGGCCGAGCAACTCAATCCCCTGGCACTTGCCATTTCCCTGGACTGCAGCTTTGTGGCCCGGGTGTTTGCCGGTGCCTCCAGCCTGACGGTCCTGCAGGAGACAATGAAGCAGGCTCTAAAGCACGAGGGATTCGCCCTGATAGATATCCTGCAGAACTGCGTCTCCTTCAACAAGCTCAACACGTTCCACTGGTACAAGGAGCATGTTTACGCCCTCGAGGATGACCATGACCCCACGGACCGTGTTGAGGCCTTTCGCAGGTCCCTGGAATGGGGAGAGAGGATCCCCACAGGTATCTTTTACATCAACAAGCGTCCGACCTTTGAAGAGGGTGTGCCGGTTATTCGTAAAAAGCCCCTTGTGCAGCAACCATTTTCCATGGACGGCACCAAACAGGAACTGCAGAATTTCTATTAAAACATGCCGGAAGAATAAAATTATCACTGAATGAATAACTTCTCTTCATGACAGCTATATTTAAACAAATTTAATGGAGCAAAGAAATGAGTCGAAAATGCATATTGACCTACGTTGTTTTTATCTCCTTAACGCTGCTGTCAACGCCCTTGCTTTTACATGCTGAGTATGCGGCAGAATTATCTAAAGGACAGACTGTTTATGTGCCTGTGTATTCACATATTTACATTGGAAGCCGCGAAAAACCTTTTTTGTTGGCTGCAACATTAAGCATCAGAAATATTGACCCTGAGCACCCGATCAGCGTCACGGTCGTCGATTATTACGAAACGCAAGGGAAATTTTTGAAACACCACCTGGAAAAGCCTCTAATATTAAAGCCTTTAGAATCAGAACGGTATGTTATACCGGAAAAAGACAAAACCGGTGGATCAGGTGCTAATTTCATAGTTGAATGGAAATCCGAGAATCTTACGAATCCACCCATTGTGGAGTCAATAATGATTGGTGCGCAATCTTCCCAGGGAATTTCTTTTACCTCCCGGGGACGAGCACTTATAAAGTCCAACAAATAGCTCGCAACATGGAAAAGTTGGGTAAAATTTCATTATACCAAACAAAAAATAACAGAAAGCGAATTGAGTCAGACTAAATTTAATCCCCTGTAAAGGAGTTTTCCCATGAAAAATATCCTGGCACCCGCCATCTTGCTGGTCACCCTCCTAATCCCGACCCTGAGCCCGGCCACCCCCGGCATCCTCAAGCTGTTTATTGCTAAGTATCCGACCTCTGAAGGCAGCCAGCTGGCAAACTGCCGCACCTGTCATTTGCCGGCCGAGAAAAACTGCCTGAACAGCTATGCCCTTGCATTGAAAGAAAACGGTCTGGATTTTAGCCTTATCGAAAAGCTTGACAGTGACGGCGATACGGTCAGCAATATCGCTGAGATAACCGCCAGACAGCTGCCCGGATCCCAGGCCCAGGAGGATGAGGTCTTCATTTTTACCAACCGGATCGGCCCCATCACCTTTAACCATGAAAAGCACTCCCTGGCAGCCCCTTATTTATCCAAAGGCAAGTGTGACAACTGCCATAGTGAAGACACTTTTCCCAGGAAATTCGATGACAATGTCTCCTGGCAGCCAATTGCCCATCCTCTCTGCAAGGGCTGCCATAAGGAGTCGGGGAGTGAGAACGCACCGACAAGATGTTTTGAGTGTCATGACAAATCGAAGAGGGAGTAACCGGGTTTTAGCAAGGTCTCCTGGAGTTATTTTCACCGGTCCAGAGGATAAATCAGTTGAATGAAATTAACCATCTTATGTGGCAGCAAACTGCGAGGGAGGAGGGGCAAGTCGTGAATTTTCCTCCAAACTTGGGAAAAAGAAAATGAGCGAATTAATAAATTGTTCGGCAGACAAATGATCAAAGAATACTCATGGCACTGAATCTTTTGCTTCTTTTTGTCGGTCTCGCCTTTCTTCCGGGTGGCGGCGACCAGCTGGGCGGGGAACCTGCGGAATGGTTTTTTTCGGCTTTTTTCACCATATCTGTAATTCGTCCATGGGAAGTGACATGCCACAACTTTATGATGCCCTATTGCTCGCCTTACTCGCGGGAATTGCAATGCCGATTGGCGGTGCTATTGCCGCTGCCGAACGTATTCACCCGTATTGGCTTGAAAATGAACTTCGTCATGCAGTAATTGCTTTTGGGGGTGGTGCTCTTTTGGCCGCCATTGCCCTGGTCCTCATTCTTGAAGGTATTAAGAACTTATCTGTTTTTGCTGTCTCCGCCTCCTTTATCAGCGGCGCAGTGTTTTTCTTAGTTACCGATTATCTTATTGCGGTGCGGGGAGGCACAATATCACAGGTTATCGCCATGTTGCTTGATTTTATCCCAGAAGCAATGGCTCTCGGGGCAATTATTGCCCGGGACTCATCGGGTGCATTACTCGTTGCCTTTTTGATCGGATTGCAGAACTTTCCGGAAGGTTTTAATGCCTATCGTGAGGTTAAAGCCAACGGTTATTGCTCGGGCGGCAAGACCCTCATTATCTTCACGGGACTTGCCCTGCTCGGCCCTCTTTCAGCTTTCATAGGATTGAAATATCTGGCCGAGAATGAGATACTACTCGACAAGATTATGGTTTTTTGTGCAGGCGGAATTTTGTACCTTATTTTTCAAGATATTGCGCCTCAGGCTAAACTTAAAAAACGTTGGGCTCCTGCATTAGGAGCAATTGCCGGATTCCTTCTCGGAGTCATCGGCCATATGATTACCCATTAAAACAATGACTGCTTTGATGCCCTTCTTTCAACAGGATGGGGCCGGGTCGCATCAACTATGCTTTATTGCAACCGCATTGCCATAGAGTTCGGTGTACTTAAAATATCATTTTGAAAGATGGTAGGTCCATATTGCTAGGGTTGATTCCGTCGATGCATTTTTCCCAGTTGCTCTAACAAATCCACAGCCAAGGCAGCGCCAGGAAGATTAACGTGAAGATCTCGTTGCAACCGCATGGCTATCTGGATACGGTGCACCTCGTAGCCCCGAAACCGCCAGTTTCGCTTTTTCTCCTCGCCGGGATGTTCAATGAGTCCTTCGTTTATCATCTCCATGATCATTTCAGGTGTAATGCCGCACATATCGCATAATTCCTTGAACGAAACTTTCAGATGCTCATCCAGCACAATCCCGCAGATTACCTTTTCCATATCTTTCATAATAAACCTATCCTCGGGTTAAAGTCCATTTCCGCTGCCATCTGCCTGTACAATTGCTTTTCCTTTTCTGTGTCGGCTTTTGGTGTCACAATCGTGAAACTGACGTATTGATCACCCGGTTCTTTGCCGGGAAGCCCACGTCCCTTGAGCCTGAGCTTTTTCCCTGTCCGCGAACCGGGAGGAATTTTCAAGTCAACACGGTTACCGAGGGTCGGCACGGTAATTGTTGCGCCGAGTGCCGCCTCCCAGGGAGTAATAGGTAAATCTAAATAAACATCCTGCCTGTCAACATTGAAAAACCGGTGTGGGTTGAAAGCGATTTCCAGGTAGAGGTCGCCATGTTGGCCATTGCCATATCCGGGCCCACCCTTGCCTGCGAGTCTGATGCGCTGGCCCTCATAGATTCCTTTTGGGATTTTTACGTTTAATGTGTGCGGTCTTTTTGAAATATGACCCGTGTCATCAACATCCGTCATTGTCAGGGTAATTGTCTGCGTACTGCCGTTGTAGGAGTCTTCAAGGTTGATAAGAATTTTAGCCTGGTGGTCTTCTCCTCGGGCATGGTAATCATATTGCCGTCGGGAATCCGTGCCCTGGCCACCCATGCGACCGAAAAGCTCTTCAAAGAAGTCACTGAAATGATGTGCCGAGTCCGACGCGTGAGCGGTAAATTCAAATCCGGCATCCCAGTTGGGCGGCGGTTTGAATTCCTGTCCTTCACGCCACCCTGTTCCAAGTTGATCATAAGCAGCTCGTTTTTCAGGATCTTTGAGCACTTCGTATGCCTCGCCAAGTTCCTTGAACCAGGTTTCCGCCTCCGGTTCTTTGTTTACATCGGGGTGGTATTTTCTGGCCAGTTTCCGGTAGGCTCGTTTGATTTCATCCTGGGATGCTTTTTGGGAAACATCGAGTATTTTATAATAATCCTTATATTCCATGGGAAATATCTTATGTCCGCAGAGGGTTGTCGTTTAATTGAGATAATTACACCTCAATAGGATAAAATTGGTTATTAAACAAGATAAAAAAGAAGTGTAGTTTTATGGTTTTTTTAAGGCGCCTGACCGGCGCTCACCATGGCTTTTGCATAAAACTTCAGGGCATATTCTTTAACCATGCGGCGGGCTGTGAAGTGAGAACCGGTCTGTTTGATGGCGCTTTTCATCACTTTTACCCAACCGAGAGGGATGCCATTTTCAGAGGTGTCATAATATAAGGGAATAATCTTCTCTTCAATAATCTGATAAATAGCCTTTGCGTCGGCCAGGGATCTGTCCCCTTCAATGGGCTCATCGCCAAAGGCCCAGCCGTTATCACCGCTGAAACCTTCGAGCCACCAGCCATCGAGAATACTGAGGTTCGGTACGCCGTTGAGCGAGGCTTTCATGCCGCTGGTTCCGCTGGCCTCCAGGGGTGGGATCGGGTTGTTGAGCCAGACATCCACTCCATGAACAAGGTACTGAGCGAACTGCTCGCCGTAATCCTCCACAAAAACAACCCGGCCGGCAAATTCCGGGTCTTTGGCGATAGTAACTATTTTCTGCAGAATCATCTTGCCAGGCTGATCGTCCGGGTGGGCCTTGCCCGCAAAAATTATCTGCAGGGGCTTCCAGCGGTCTTTGAGCAGGCTTTTCAGCCTCTCAATGTCCTGAAAAATGAGATCCGCCCGTTTATAAGTGGCAAATCGACGCGCAAAGCCGAGGGTCAACACGGATGGATCCAGCATGGCACCGCCTGCAATGACCATTGCGGGGTTCACCTTGTCTATGGACCAACGCTTTCGAGCCAGTTCCCTGATCACATCAAACAGTTTGATTTTCAGCCAGACATGGGTTTCCCATAATTCCTCTGCAGGAATAGCATCGATCTTTTCCCAAAGAGACGGATCGTCATGTCGTTCCAGCCAGCCTTGCGGCAAATACTTGTTAAACAGGAGTTCCATTTTTGGTTCAATCCAGGTTGGCACATGGATACCGTTGGTGATGGCCTGGATCGGATCTTCAGCGGCCAGCCTGTTGCTAAAGAGGTTCTGCCACATTTGATTGGCAACCTCTCCGTGTTTCCGGCTGACTCCGTTCCTGTAACCGGAAAGCCGGAGGGCAAAGGCAGTCATGTTAAAGCCAGGCTGGTCGTTGGAATGGGCGCCGAGTTGCATAAATGTTTCACGGTCAAGCCCCAAAGAGTCCCAGAATTGGCTGAAATATTTTTCAATCAGCTGAAATGGAAAGATGTCATGGCCGGCCGGCACCGGGGTGTGGGTGGTGAAAACCGTTGTTTCCTTCACCTTCTGAAGAGCCTCTTCAAAGGATAAACCCAGAAGAATTCGATCCCTTATCCTTTCCAGTAATGAAAAAGCGGCGTGCCCCTCATTAAGATGGACCACGGCATGTTCAATTCCCAACGCCTGCAATACTTCAGCCCCACCAATGCCAAGGATGATTTCCTGACGCAGCCGCAGTTCAATATCTCCGGTATACAGCCTGGCGCTGATTCCCCGGTTCCAGAGGGCATTCTCTTCTATATCCGTATCAAGCAGGTAAAGAGGAACGCGGCCGACGCTGACATGCCAGACCGTGACATAGATCGGCGGCTCGATAATCGGTACCTGGACAACAAGGGGCTTACCGACGTCATCAAGCACCCGTGAGATGGCGGCAGCCTCCCGGTCCAGCGTAAACTGAATACTTTCCTGCCAGCCTTCCGCACTCAGCCTCTGACTGACATAGCCCTCCGGATACATAAATCCCACGGCAACCAGAGGAATATTGAGATCGCTGCATTCCTTGAGATAATCGCCAGCCAGAAATCCCAGCCCGCCGGCATAAAAAGGCAATGAATGATGCAGCCCATATTCTGCTGAAAAATAGGCAATGACAGGGGCGTCACGGGGGCAGTCAGCGCGCAGCAGGGAGCATGCCTTGTCAGCCATGTATTGCCGGAATTTTGCGAGAACCATGTCATAGTATGCGAGAAATTTTGTATCCCGGCTTGCAGCCAGAAGCAGCTCCGCCGGCATTTCTCTCAGCATCTTGTCCGGGTTGTGGATGGACTCTTTCCAGCGCCGCCGGTTCAGCAGTTTAAAAAGCATCCTGCCGGTCGGATTCCAACTCCACCAGAGATTTTCGGCAAGTTCTCCAAGACCGGCAATCCGTTCAGGTAACGCAGGAAAAGTATTATTCGTTATTTTCATTAGATAGGCTTCTCTTTTGAGGGTATAATTAAGGTGTTTTGTAATTAAGTTCGGTTACCTTTCTTAAATATTTAAATGATATTTATCCATTTCGTGTTAATTTTTATAACTTCTAAAATTCTCATTTTTTCAAGCTGGGCTTTTCCTTTAAACTGTCTGCTCCGCTAGCAGCAATCAAAATTCAGCGCTCCCAGAATAACTTATAGATTGCGACCCTCCTCCGGTTTACCCATATGTACGAGAACCCGATGCTTCACCAGACTGCGTTCCAGGGGTATAATTTTATCACTTAAGCGCTTGCCATCCAACTCCACCCATAAAACTCCCTGTTCGATTCGGTCCGGGTTCTCAACCTTGATTTCGTAAATTGCTTCACCGTGACGATAATGCAGACTGAAGCCTTCCCATTCTCCTGGGATGACAGGAGACAACTCCATTTGGTTGCCACGGAGTTTCAGGCCCAGAACATCTTCAACCCAGGCACGATACATCCATGCTGCCGCACCTGTGTACCAGGACCAACCTCCCTGGCCGAGCCGTTCAGAAAGCAGATACACATCAGCTGAAACCACGTAGGGCTCAACTCCATAGCGCCAGACTGACTCCGTGTCACGAGCGTGCTCAATAGGATTAAGCATGCGAAGCATTTTAACCGCCCGTTTGCCGTCTCCCCGACGGGCCATGGCCATGGCAAACCATAAAGCGGCATGCGTGTATTGGCCACCGTTTTCCCGCACTCCCGGAGGATATCCTTTTATATACCCCGGTGACGGCACTGATTTGTCAAAGGGCGGCGCAAGAAGCAGCACCAGGCCTTCATCTTCTCTGACCAGATGTTTCCAGGCTGATTCCAATGCCTGTCCTGCCCGGTCCTTGTCGGCAGCGCCGGTAAGCCAGGCCCAGGATTGTGGCAGAGCGTCAATTTTTGCCTCCTCGCTTGACGAAGAACCAAGAGGTGTACCATCGTCAAAGATCGCCCGAAGATACCAAGCACCATCCCATGCCGAAAGTTCGACATGTTCAATCAGAATTTTCCTGTATTTTTGATAGGTTTGAACCAGAGTCGGGCGATCCAGCAAATCTGATAATTCAACCATTCCCTGGAGTACATCTATAAGAAACCATGCCAGCCACACACTTTCCCCTTTACCGTCCACGCCCACAAGGTCCATACCGTCGTTCCAGTCGCCTGTACCCATAAGGGGTAATCCATTGGGGCCCGACTTCAGGCCGCGAGTGACTGCTCGTTGGCAATGCTCAAACAGGGTCGATTTTTGGGGCGAGACAGCCGGTGTTAAGAATGCTTCATGCTGACCATCTTCCAGCAGGGGCGCGACAAGAAAGGGAATCTCGGAAAGCAGTATGTCCACATCACCCGTGATTCGGATATAGTGGGCAACAACATAAGGAAGCCACAGTAGGTCATCGGAAATATGTGAACGGATGCCGGCGCCGCTTGGCGGGTGCCACCAGTGCTGAACATCGCCTTCTTTAAACTGGCGGCTGGCTGCCAGCAGTATATGCTCACGGGCCAGTGCAGGATTCGAGTAAACTAACGCCATGACATCCTGCAATTGATCGCGAAAGCCGAAAGCCCCACCGGATTGGTAGAATGCTGAACGGGCCCAGATCCGACAACTCAGGCTCTGGTACAGAAGCCAGCGGTTGATTAGCAGGTCTGCGGCAAGTTCGGGAGTGTGTACTTCGATCGAACCCAACTGTTCGTCCCACCATGCTTTTGTCTGGTTTAACACATCATCAAATCGCAAACTTTGCCGGTATGTCAACACCAGGTCATGGACTTCTTCCATGGAACCGCCCTGCCCCAACATGCAAATTATCTCGGTAGTTTCACCGGGGCTGATTTCTATTATCGCCTGAAGGGCGGCACAAGGATCAAATCCCGACCCGACCCGACCTGATAAACCGACATGTTCCATCGCCTCCGGGTTCTTCATCGATCGATTGCGCCCAATAAATAACAGACGGTCTCCACTGTATGAATGTGCAGGTCGATTAATTGCGGCAAAAGCCAAGCGTTCTCCATATTCAGGGTGATAGCTGTTGCGGGCAAGCACGGCCTGGACCTCGTCATCCCAAGAGGTCACAACATGCATTTGTGAAGCCTCACGGCTTTCGCCCAATGTCCACTCGACATAGTAGGTAACTAAAAGCCGGCGACTTCGGGGAGAGTCGTTTCTTAAGCGCAGCCTCTGCAACTTGATCGGTGCTCCTCCCTGTTCATCAACCGGGACGAAAACCGTCAACTCCTGTTCAATGCCGTTACTGTTATGCTCGAACACCGTATATCCGGCGCCATGCCTTGCCCTGTAGGCCGTTTCTTCACGGATCGGCGCCGGGGTCGGTGACCAGTAGTGGCCGCTTTCCTCGTCACGGATATACACCGCTTCAGCAGCAGGGTCTAACACCGGGTCATTGGACCAGTGCGTGAGGCGATTACGCTGGCTGTTGCCATACCAGGTGAAACCGGCCCCCGTTTCACTGACCAGGGTACCAAAAGTCGGGTTGGCGATCACATTTACCCAAGGTGCTGGTGTATGGGTATCAGGGCCGAGATAGATGGCGTATTCACGGCCATCCTGAGTAAAACCGCCGAGGCTGTTGAAATAATTTAATTCCAAAAAGGGCAACTGCGCGGAGGGCAGGCGCGGAGTAATTTTTTTAGTTAAGTGTTCTCGCAGCTCGGGGACATCTCCAGAAACCCCTAACTGCTGGGGCAAAGTGCCCCGGGCAGCAACCAATACTACGCATGCCACGCTCATGAATAATGTCAGATCCTCCTCGGGAATCTGATCAGCGCTGATAAGAAAAACACCACCAGTTTGATCTATCCCCATAAAAACGGAATGTGCCTGGATCAGGTTCTCGAGTCGTTCATGAAGCGGTCGTTCATAACCGGCAGCTTCCTCGTTTATGATCACAAGGTCTGCCATTAACCCATGCCTTTGCCAATAGGTGTGTGCCTGGAGCATTTGCTTCACCATACTGACATCACTTGTATCAGAGATAGTTACCAGGGCAATCGGCAAGTCTCCGGAGACGCCATAGGGCCACAAACCGGATTGTCCCTTGGTGTTCTTTTTCAGGCGCTCCTCCGGCGGCCGCAGGAGAGTGTTGGGAAATTGCAAGTGGCTTGCCAGGTTTTGAAAACGGCGGGCTTCATCTGGCTTGATACGAAGCTGACGCAACTCCAGCTGGGCGGATGCCCAGGCAAAATCCATTGTTCTTTCAATTACATGTGGATCACTGAATTTATCCATCAGAGTCAGGACTTGTTGGCGTGTTTCACCGGCTGCCAGAACCATGGATATTCTGACGGACTGGCCTGCATTAAGGGTTAAACTCTTACGCAGGCTGAGGATAGGATCAAGAACAAATCCCTGGCTGTTGCCTGGTTCCTGCAAGGCCCCCATGGGTTTGGTCAGCGTCCTTCCACGTCCTATGAAAGTTCGCCGGTCAGTTTCAAACCGCGGGCTTTCATCATCTGTCTGTTCAAGAGTAAAGCGGTGGCCAACAAAGATTGGCGGATCATCTTCATTGCGGGGACGGCGAAAGGCAAGAAGCGTCTGCTGTTCAGACACATATTCGGTCTGGACGAAGAGCTTATAGAAGGCCGGATGTTGTCTGTCTGCGTTATGGGCCGCCATCGAGAGTTCGACATAGCTGGTAAGATCCAGCAACCGCGGACGATTGGAAAGGTTTGTCAGGGTAAGACGCCGAATCTCGACATCCTCTTCAGGTGAGACTATAATCTCGGTATTGGTTTGTATGCCTGTATCTGTCCGATGGAAAACGGCACGATCAATCGCGAAATCGACTTTATAAGCTTCAAGCTCACCGCCGGCCGGATTATAAGTATTGGACCACAATCGTCCTGACTCTGCTTCATAAATGAAACAGAAATTTCCCCAGGGATCCAAAGTGCCATCAGATCTCCAACGAGTTATTTCATGGCTGCCCCAACGACTGTATCCGCCACCCGCGTTGGTAATCATCAGGCTATAATGACCATTACTGAGCATTTGAATTTTTGGTGTTCTGGTATGAGGTGTATCAAACTTACTTATCGAAGGTTTAATTTCCCCCACCCCTAGCAAAGAAGAAACTCTATGGCGCATGGAGATGTGGTGCAGCGGGGGATGAACAGGTACACGCTCCTGAAGCATCGGTTCAAAGGCCCGCACGCGCGGGTCAGCATGGAATCGCCTGGGGGTGGGATTGTTATTGAGGAAGTTGGACAGCGACAGGAAACTCATCCCTTGGTGATGCGCCATATATGTCCTTACAGTCAAGCCGCCTTTTCCCGTCCGACTCGACTGACGTCGGAAATCCATTGCTTCGTAATAACCGTATTCCTGCAGAAGCCCCAGGTCGGACAATCTTTTCAGGTTCCTGATAGTCTCATCCGGTTCAACATTGATTGCCAGAAAGGTGGCATAAGGGGCCACAACCACCTCTTCCTCCAAGCCGCGCTTTAAACCGAGTTGCGGTACGCCAAATGCTTTATATTGATAGGTTTTGTTAAGATCCAGATCAGCGTAGGCAGACTCTGATATCCCCCAGGGGACATGCCGCTTACGGCCATAGGCAATTTGTATTGCAACGGCTTCACGCGCTGCTTTATCCAGAAGAGAGTATCTGTAAGAGCGTTGAAAAAGCAGGGGCATGAGGTATTCGAACATGGTACCGGTCCAACTGAGCAGCACCTTCCTGCGACCTATGGAATTATAGGGTCGAGTCATGGAGAACCAATGTTCAAGCGGAACGTCTCCGCGGGCAATTGCAACATAACTTCCGAGCCGTGCCTCACTCGCCAGAAGATCATAGAAAGATTTATCAAGACACCCTTCGGAAACATTAAAACCAATTGAGAATAGCCGTCGTTCATGGTCGTATAAGAAGCGCATATTGATTGATTCGGCCAGGCTGCGAATATCACTGACAAGCCTTTCTGCTGTGCCGAGCATCTCACCGGCCAGCCATTTCGCTTCTTTAAATGCCTCAAAAATACGATCAAACCATTCGTACAGGGAGGATGCATCTGCATGATCTGCAGCTTGTATAGACTTGAGAATCTGGACACAATCGACCTGTCCGGCGGCGAGATCTTGAAGCGATGGCGCTTGTGAAAGGCATTTGCGGATGGCAAGCACAGCATCACGACCCAGATGAGCAAACTCCTCCTCCTTTTTTTCACCAAGGATATTGACCCAGGCAAGATAGCGATCAGCAATTTTCAGCCAGGCCATGAGCTGCTTTTCAATCTGCCCGGTCCAGTAATCTGTTGCCACTGTACCAGCCTTGGCGGTAGAGGTATTATCGTCAGGAAATCTTATATCCTTGGCTGATTTTTGCAGCAGTTGCAACATGTCAATAAGGCGGACTGGTGGAGAATCCCAACCGTTTATCAATCCGTCCAAAGAACTTTCGTCAAAACCAACCGCACCTTGCCGCCTGGAAGCCGGGTCCATGATTTCTCCGACGGTATCAAGCAGTCCCGCAAAAGCTTTTGCATCAATTAGCGGTTCGTGGATCAGTTCTTCAATTCCATTCTCCAGCGTCCACAAGGCGCCAAGCAGGTTGCCGCTGTCCACGGCAGACACGTAGCGGGGTTCAAGGGGAGTCAATTTTTCAATATCGTACCAGTTCAGCAGATGTCCCTCAAAACGTTCCATTTTGCCGATTGTCTGCATGGACAGTACCAGCTTTTCGACAACCTGATCAATTGTCAGATAGCCAAAATCATGGGCAGCCTGAACGCTCAGCAGCCAGAGAGCAATATTTGTCGGACTGGTTCGCATTGCCAGGTGGTCCTGATGCGAAACCTGGTAGTTGTCAGGCGGGAGCCAGGAAGATTCGGCATTGACAAAATCAGAAAAATAGCGCCAGGTTCGACGTGCTATCTTTTGCAGAAACTGCTTGTCCTTTAACGGCAGCAATTTTTGTTTTTCTTTGTCAGTTGGCCGGTAGACTAAAAACCATCCCAGCAAAGGAGAAAACAACCACAGCAGGAGCCAGGGAGACGCTAGAATAAGATGCGACGGCATCCAGTGCTGTACTGCCAAACCTGTAATTATGCTGAAAATACTCACCAGGGCAAGGGAAGTTCCAAACAGCAACTGCCGTCCGGCAGTCTCCCCATCTGTCACCTGGGCTGAATTCCACTCGAGTAACCCTTGGCCGGAAATCAAGCGGCGGTAAAAAACCCGTGCTATGGCATCTAAAGTCAGGCCCGCCTGATGCGGAAGCACTGCGGCATCAGCTAACATCCGCAGGAGATCATGTATCGTCTTTGAAATGGTGAAATTTTTCCATCCCTGCCGGCTGGTCATCATTGTAAAATGCTGCGCCATAGGATGGAAATACAGTTGCACTAGGACGACAAGAGTAGAAATCCAAATTAACTGAACTGAGAGAAACCAGGAGGCAACGAGCAGCACCAGGTTGGACACGGGAATCAGGCTGCGGCGTAAATTGTCAAAAATTTTCCAGCGGTTGAACAAGGAGAGGGGATTAGGGCCTCTCCTGTTTCCCGGCAGGGGAATACTCGGCAAAATCCAATCCGCTATTTGCCAGTCACCGCGAATCCAGCGGTGCTGGCGATTGATGTACATCAGGTAATTATTGGGAAATTCATCATAGAGTTCAATATCACTGGCCAGGCTGACCCGGACATGAGCACCTTCCAACAAATCGTGGCTCAGCAGCCGGCCTTCAGGAAACCTTCCTGCAAGTAGACGGTTGAAAGTGCGAACATCATATATCCCCTTTCCATAATAAGAACCTTCACCGGTAAGGTCCTGGTAGACATCGGAGACAGCCTTGGTGTAAGGATCAATGCCAACCGCATCAGCGAAGAGCCGGCTGAAAGGTGTGGCGCTGGTGCTCGGAAGAGTCAGGGTAACACGCGGCTGAATAATGGTACATGTGCCGGATACCAGTCTTCCTGTGGCATCGAATCGTGGCTGGTTCAGAGGATGGGCAAGTGTCTCAACCATTCTCCGGGCAGTACCGTGGGGCAGCTGTGTATCACTGTCCAGGGTAATGACAAACCTCACGTTCAAAAGATGATCAGAATCTCCTACATAAACCAACGGGTCTGCATTCTCCGGCCGCGTTCCATCAAGCAGACCGTTGAGTTCTTCCAATTTTCCGCGTTTACGCTCCCAACCGATAAATTTTTGCTCGGATTCACTCCAGGTACGGTTTCTATGAAAAAGAAAGAAACGTTCATCTGCATAGCGCTCATTGAGACGTTTGAGACAGTTGATGGCAACCTGGAGCAGTTTCTTGTCATCTTCGTGATGCTCTTGATCCGAATCCGTAAAATCCGTAAAGAGGCCGAACAGCAGATTGTCTTCATTACTGGCCAGGTGACGGATTTCCAGCTTCTCCACCTCAGATTGAATTGTTTTTTCGTCCACCATCATCATGGGCACAACAATCAAAGTGCGGTATTCAGCAGGAATACCCGATTTTTCAAAGTCCATTTTGGGTAAGACATGGGGCGGCAGGAGTCGTGTTATGAGGTAATTGATTACCTCGAGCGCCAGCTGACTGGCCGGGATCAACATCAGGAGAACCAGGACGAATTGGTAACCGGGTGAATGACCCGGCAGGCCGAATCTGATAACAAGAAAAATGAGTGCCGTGGTAAATAAGCTGAAACCTGAAAAATATACAAGAGAATGATGCTGATATATCCATTGCAGCATTCGGAAACGCGGGGATTCACAACATTGAACGAGCCGGGCGAACTCCGCTCTTCCGTGGCCTATCAGATAGGTGCCGACATGGCTCCACCTCGCATCCTTCCCCGATTCAGCCTGGGCCTGCTTTGCCATTTCAATAGCGCTTTGCGCAATTTGTTCTTCAGTGCGGCCGGATCTCCGGGATAATACTTCTACGGCGCGACGATACCGGTCCCGGGTATCAAAATCCATTGCCGGATATATACCTGATGGATCAAAGCGAAGCTGCTGCTCAACCCGGCTCAGCTTTTCGAAAACCTTCCTCCAATCCAACTGAGAGAGGTGCCTTAAGCTGGTAAAAGCATTCCCCACGCATATCTGATCTTTGGTCTGGCGGTTTTGTTCGAGCTGGTTGAGGTCTGTCAGGGGTTTTCGCAGCGTTCGTTCAAGCCAGTTTTGTACAGGCACTAAGGCCTCCACCTCATCGTAGAGATTGTTGATAAGCTGAGAAGCAAAAAAGGGTGTTGGATGCGGCTTTATTTCAGCAAGATCCGAAAGAAGTGAGAAGAGCTGATTAGGATTCCGCCGAGTTGCCGCAAGTAGCCTGTTCGCCCAGAAATCGGCAATTTGTGCTTCCTGCAGGTCTGTAAAGGCTTTAACGGCGAGATTCTGGATTCTCTCAACTAAGGCCATACGTAACATCTGGGGGAATGCCCAGAGTTCGCCAATGGTCATTGTCGACTGGGATTGATAGGCCTCAAGAAAAACCAGGATGTTCTCCCGGTCCAGGCGAAGGTCGGTATGAAAAACAAGTTCCTTCGCTATGGAATAAATTCGCGGTATGCTCCTCTGGGGATCACTGGCAATTTCAGGCAGTTCCCGATAAAAACGGCGGGGGAGATTCTCTAATATATCATGGATATTGCTTTCAAGTATGAACTCATTATCAATTATCCATTTGGCAACCTGGGTCGCACTCTGTTCTAATCGACTCGCTTCGTTGAGATCCGCACAAATCTCATGTATCCAGTGATGGGACCTTTTAAAACGTTTGAGTAACTCAGTATCCCTCTGTTTTTTATCAACCAACTTGTGTTCTACAGCAAGGAGCCGGGCATACTCCCTGGTTTGCACCTGGGAGAGGGGAATCTCGGAGCTTCGCGCCTCTTCGCGCCGCTCACGTTTCGGATGCAGAACAAAGACTGAAGGCGATATGTCGCTTCTTTCCCGGAGCAACTCCACTGCAAGCCGCAACATTTCGACCGGGGCCTGGAGAATTAGGACAGTCTCTTCAAATATCAACCAGCGGGTGTGATCTTTAAGCAATATGCGATCGACACCATACCTCGAACGTCGTATCCATAGCCAACCGGAGAGACTGCCGATCAAGCCAGCCGCAATTATTACATTCATGGCAGGAATGGTTCCGATGGAAATCCACTGTTGCCATTGAAAGACTATAGCAGCAATAGCGGGGAGGCCCGCAAACAGGAGAACAGCAAGGATGGTTCCAATAATACGGCGCCGCAGGAAGGGATCCCAAGTACGTATTACTCCCCCCCTGGTTTTGTGCACCAGCGCAACACGCAGGAACCCCTTTTTGTTGAGCTCCCGAGTTGCCTCACGAGCGTCATTGCTGGTGGCAAAGTAACTTATGAGAATGCCTGCTTTCGTAGTCGGCCTTGTCACATCAAGTCTGGAATTCCAGAATGGTTTTTAGTTTTTACATAATAATATAAACAGTTATATTTTTACTATATCGTGCTGTAATGGTATTAACCAGCAGAAATAATTTTTGTCAGGCATATATTCATGGAATTACATAGCTGAGTAGATATTCTTCAAATAATATAATTCACAGAGGTGTGGAAGATTGGTTCGGGTTAGTGGAAGGGAAGGCAATTTATTCTGATGTTCAAAAATCATGGTTTCAGGGGAGTTGAGAACATTATTGAGACAATTTAAAATTTCAGTACTATAAATCATTAGTGATGCTCCTGTATTTTCTGAAAATAGAGAGTATAGTTTTTTATCAATGAGTTTTATTTTGTTGTTAATTTACTAAACAGGAGAGAGTATTTGAATACAAAAATCCCTGTAAAGGTAATAGGGATGTAGCTATAAATCATTACCGGAGATGTTATTACCTGCAATGTAAAAAATTACACAAAAACGCGCCCTTCTAAACTGTTCCACTGATCATAGTCAAATACACATCAGAGAGGTTAGGGTTACAATCATGAAACGTTTCAAAAACATTCTCCTAATTACCACCCAAAATGACATAAACAGTCCTGACATAAAAAGAGCTGTTTCTCTTGCAGGGTCCAATGCGGCTAATCTTACCATAGCTGATATTGTTCCTGGCCTGCCGCCTATGCAGCGTCAGCTTAGCCCTTCTCCTGGAATCGAATCTGTTTTAAGCGGCCTGGCCGAAAAAAGGCTTAATGAGCTCACGTTAATGGCCAAAGAGCTTTCAGAGAAAATGGACATTACGCCATTAGTGCTGCAAGGAACACCTTACCTGGAAATCATCAGAGTTGTCATGCAGCAGAAATTCGACCTGCTTATAAAAATATCAGAACCGGAAGAAAGTTTTACGGCAAAAATATTTGGTTCGACGGATTTTCGCTTACTTCGAAAATGTCCGTGCCCGGTGTGGCTACTTAAACCAGATGCGCTCATTTCGTTTAATTCCATTCTCGTTGCGGTTGCACTAGAAACTTTTGATGAAGATGAAGATATTGACAGCCTTAATAAACAGATTCTCGAAATGGCCACGTCGCTTGCCCTGGAAGAATCAAGCGAGCTCCATATTGTTCATGCCTTTAAAATTTTCGGCGAAAACCTTCTGGACCTTCCTATGGTTGGATATATTGCAGGTGGTGAAGTTCGGGAATGGATGATGTCCCAGCGACATGACATAGAGGAGCAATTCAACCACGTTACTGAGTTGTTGAAAAAACACCTCAAGGACAACAATATGGAAAAATTGAACCCTCAATTCCATCTGGTGGAAGGTGATGCGCAAGAGGTAATTCAGCGCATGATAAAAGAGAACAAGGTCGAGTTGGTTGTAATGGGCACTGTCGCCCGGTCAAATTTAACCGGTCTGTTAATGGGGAACACTGCTGAAAATATATTAAACCGTATCTCATGTTCCGTTCTGACGGTTAAACCGTCGAGCTTTACATCACCCGTCAAATTTGACAGATAATCTTCCAGAAAAAATGGCACAGAAAAAAAAAAAGCTGCCCTTTACCTGGATTTTTCTCAGGATGCGTCCTGTATTTCGCTGGTTGATTCGACTTCGAGGATCACCGCAAGCCATTGCCGGTGGCTTTTCCTTGGGTTTATTTATAGCCTTTACTCCTACAATTGGCATTCAAATTTTTCTGGCTTTCTTTCTGGCAACGGCGCTGAATGTAAACCGACCTGCCGCAGTCTTGGCTGTCTGGTTAACAAACCCTGTAACTATTCCGGCAATCTTTAGCCTCAATTATTTGCTGGGAAGTCTTATCTGGGAAGGTCCATCAGTTCCTGTTGCATCACGCCGTTTATTCGAATTGGCGTCTCAGTTAACAACTTTTGATCTTTGGGCGATAACCGATCAGCTTTCTGCCGTAGCTGAATTAGGCATGGACATCATTGTACCGCTCATTTTGGGAAGTATCATCGCTGGAGCGCTCAGTGCAACTCTATCATATGTTGTTCTGTTCAGATTACTTACCTTTCTGTTTGCACGGCGGGCAAAGAGAAAAATTAAAGATGGTATGCATTAGTCGTGAAATATTTATTTGCAGATGCTTCAGTCCCCTATTAGAATTAAAGGTATAGTTGTGCTGCTAAATAGCTGGATAAGGAGAGATGTTCGTTGCCCGGCTACAGAGGAAAAACATGAATGCTAAAGATATTTGAAAACTTTTTTTCTAAATAGCTATGGCGCTGTCATCGGTTACCATTACATATTGAGAACCCATAAAAAAAGGATCCGATCATGCAACGTTTCAGGAATATTCTCTTAGTCTATGATGACACTGAACAGGTGAAATTAACGCTTGAACGTGCCGTTAATCTGGCAACAAGAAACCAGGCGCGGTTGACCATAATCAGTGTTATTGAAGAAATTCCCCGTGATTATAAAATGCTTATTACGGCGCTGCATCCCCAGGAAATATTGAAGCGTGCCGTCAAAAAACAAAACGAACGTCTCGAGCAATATATTGCTCCGCTTTTGGAAGCAGGTCTCAGGGTGAACGCAAAGGTTCTGGTAGGAAAAGAATTCATTGAAATTATCCGTGAGGTTCTGCGCAACAATCATGATCTGGTCATAAAAGTCGCCCGCGGAAAAGGAGGCGTAAGGGATATTTTGTTTGGCAGTACCGCCATGCATCTGATGCGCAAATGTCCCTGTCCTGTCTTGGTGATGAAGCCGGGACGGGGCCGACGATACTACCGGATTTTGGCGGCAGTGGATGTGACATCAGCGGATGCCAAGGGAAATACGCTTAACACCAAAATCATGGATACGGCTATTTCACTTACAAACTTGGATAACAGTGATCTCCATATCATTCATACATGGGATAATCCGTTTGAACACCTCTTGAGGGATGAGGTTGCTGCATCCCATGGGAAGACAGAGAAGTGGGAAAATGAAACCCGTAAAGTGCTCAAAAGAAATCTGCATGATTTTCTAAAAAAATATCCCTTGGCAAAAGGAAAGCATTCGGTACATCTATTGAAGGGCAGGGCGGGCGAGCTGATTACCCAACTTGTGATTAATAAGCGGATTAACCTCATAGTTCTGGGAACCCTTTGCCGCACCGGCATCCCAGGGTTTTTCATCGGCAATACCGCTGAAAAAATACTGCACCGGGTGAATTGCTCTGTTTTGACGGTCAAACCGGAAGGTTTTATTACGCCGGTGACCCTTGATGAAGAGTGAAGTGAAAACACAAACACCCCGAAAAACAAAAATTACACTTATTGTAATCCTGGTGGCCGGCATCAGCCTCCTGCATTACTTAAGTGACAAAAGTCTGTATTACTATCATGTTTTTTACGGAGAACTCTATTTCCTGCCTATTGTGATGACGGGCTTCTGGTTTGGCTTACGTGGTGCTTTGGCAACCTCTCTTGGGATTACGGCATGCTATCTTCCCTTTGTTTATTGGCATTGGCATGGCTTTTCCCCAGAAGATTTTGACAGGATACTATCGGTGCTACTCTATAATTCCTCAGCAGTGCTTATTGGTATCCTTAAAAACCGGGAGGTTAATGCCAATAAAGGGCGGTTGGAGGCCGAAAGGTTGGCGGCAATGGGCAAATCCCTGGCCGCCGTGGCCCATGATATGAAAACACCGCTTGTTGCCATTGGTGGTCTTGCCCGGAGACTGCAAAAGAAATTTAAAGAGAATGACCCGGATCGTGAAAAATCAGGCATCATCATAAGGGAAACGGAGCGGCTGGAAAAAATGATGCATAATATGCTCGATTTTTCCAAGCCCCTTGAGCTGCAACTTTCCCATGGTGATATAAATGAAATAGCAGAAAACAGTGCAACTATCGTTAGTGAAACGGCCCAAAAGAGGAAAATTGCTATTGAATGCAAGCTTGCCAATAGTCTTCCGAGGGTCGCTGTCGATGCGATTCGCATGAAACAAGCAGTTGTTAATCTTGCGCTGAACGCCGTGGAGGCCTCTCCTGAAGGGGAAATTGTGACTCTGTGCACCTCGGACGCTGATCACGAGGTTATCATAGACGTGGTCGATTGTGGAGGTGGCATTTCGCTTGCCCACAGAGCGAAAGTCTTTGATCCTTTTTTTACCACCAAAAAGGAGGGGACCGGATTGGGGCTTGCCATCGTTAAAAAAATAATGGATGCGCATAAGGGATCACTGGAAATTGTTGATAACTCTCCCAAGGGGACCATATTTAGAGTAATGCTGCCCAAGCAATAAAAAAATCCTGCTACGGGAATTATAGTTTTTCAAGAGAGTCATGAAGGAAAAATTTTCTGTTGATGAACAAGGGTTGTCCGTTGACCATGATGACAAGGACAAGGAATCATGAAATATTTTTATTGGGGTCTATTCTGGATAGCTGTTTATCTCGCACTAGTAATTTCCCCATGCCTTGTGCTGTTTTACGGCCAGATGCCGGGTGGCAGCGGCTTCTGGTGGGACTTTTCCATGGTCCTTGGCTTTGCCGCCACCTCCATGATGGCCATCATGTTCTTCCTGACCGCCAGGTTCAAAAGGGCGGCTCTGCCTTTCGGCGTTGACATTATTTATTACTTCCACAAACAGATTTCTTTATTGCTCCTCCTCTTTGTTGTAGCACATCCGCTTATTCTTGTTGTAAGCGAACCCGTGGTCATTGAAATGTTAAAACCGGGTATGTTGAACAGATATATGGCAGCAGGAGTGGTTTCTCTTATCATGATCATTTTCATCATGATTTCTTCGCTGTGGAGAAAACAGCTAAATATCCATTATGACAACTGGCGCTATGTACATGTCTTTTTATCCGCTTCTGCTTTTATTCTTGCCCTTATTCACATTGAAGGGGTCGGCAACTATATTGCCACGCCGGAAAAACATTTAGCCTGGGGCGCTATAATGGGCAGCTGTCTGTTGCTGATAATTTATGTGCGGTTGATCAAGCCCGTTGCCTTGCTGAAAAGACCGTATGAAGTAGTGAAAGTGACTGAAGAGAGAGGAAGTGCATATACCCTTGACATAATCCCTGTTGGGCATTCTGGGATACATTTCATGGCGGGCCAGTTTGTCTGGCTTACCATGTGGAGTATGCCATTCAGCATGCGGGAACATCCTTTTTCCATAGCATCAAGTGCAGAGCAGCAGGACGGTCTTAGTTTTACCATCAAGGAACTGGGTGATTTTACAAGTCGCGTCAAAAAAGCCCCCAGCGGGTTGCGCGTCTATGTCGACGGGCCATACGGCGCCTTCAGTTTTGATCGGCATTCTGCTGCACCTGGTTTTGTCTTTATTGCCGGGGGCATCGGGATTGCTCCTATTATGTGTATGTTGAGAACGCTTGCCGACCGCAAGGACAAACGCAGGCATATATTGTTTTTTGCAGGGGCAAACCTGGACAGACTGACCTTTTATGAAGAACTTATCGAGTTGAAAAATAAGCTTTCACTGGAGATCGTTTTTGTACTGGAAAAGCCAGACCCGGACTGGCAGGGCGAAACTGGATTCCTGACTGGCGCTATTTTCAACCGATACCTTTCTGTAACCAAGCACGAATTGGAGTATTTCATCTGTGGGCCGGTTCCAATGATACAGTTAACTGAAAAAGAACTTCACAAGTTAGGAATTCCGCTGCACCATCTGCATTCGGAACTTTTTGATTTTGTCTGATATGGAGCAATTTCATGCGTTTAATGCTTGCTAAAATACTAGCCGTTTTGACAGGGGTGATAATATTAACGCTCGCAACTCTGTTTGCATTGATACAGAACAGCTAAATTTGTATTATGCCGTAAGTGATTTTTAGAGGGCTCATAGATGTATCATACATTCTGTACGAAATACATGCCTAACAGAAAATAGTATTTAAAAATAAGCAAGATGTCGAACTTGACAAATTTATAGTGAATTGGGTTTCTGTATACTCGTAAGGCCACAAAATATTAGTATTCTATACTTATTACTGCTACAATCTTTACAACAGGAAGCATCTCAAGATGAATAAAAAGTGTATGGTGCAATAATGACTAGCCATCAAATGCTGCGATCGGTAAACGATGTTGCGTCGGAGATTTTCAACTCTGTGATCGTTTTATTGCCACGTATTTTCTGGGCTGCTGTTCTGCTTGGAACAGGAGTTGTTCTGGCCTGGATTTTTAAAAAAATCACAGTAAAAATTGTCCGTGGCTTTGATAAATTATTTGAGAAGGTCGCAACAGAAAGAGGCCTGCAGCATATTCAGGTAAAGCAACCACTTGAGCGCTTTATCGGAGAAACCATATTCTGGCTCTCTTTAGTCTTCTTCTTAATCCTTGCAATCCAGATACTGCAACTGGATTTTCTATCATCCTTTCTGGAAGATGTCTTGGGCAGCATACCGCAACTGGCGATCGGCATTCTGATAATTATTGCATCATTCTTCATTGGTTCCATCTGTCGCCAGATAGTTTTTTCAACCTTTGACGCCATGGAAATTGAGCAGGCTGAACTGTTCGGCAACGGCATAAAAATTCTCGTCGTACTGATGGGAATATTAATTGGAGCCGGCCAAATAGGCATTGATATCAGCTTTCTTACCTCGGTTGTAAGTGTTTCTTTTGGCGCTATATTGGGCGCCTTAGCTCTGGCATTTGGGTTTGGCGCCAAAACTTATGTGGCAAATATCCTTTCATCTGCTCAGATCCGAAAGTTATATCAAATCGGCGATACAATAATGATTGAAGATACAAAGGGGAAAATTATTGAAATCAACCCGACCATGATTTTATTGCAATCCGAAGAAGGCCAGATCGCCATGCCCGCCAAGCTGTTTTTGGAAAAAACCTCAGTTCTTGTTACTCCGGTGGAAAAAGATGAAGCCTAACAATGTTCTGACCCTTGGCTATTTAACCAAGTACCCGGACAATGCCGCGAGGGTCCTGGAAAGCCTTCCTCCTCCCATGACAGCTGATTTGTTAGAGAACCTGTCTCCCGAGAAATATCTCCCAACCTTTGAATTTTTGATACCCTCATATGCTGCAAGACTCTTTGAGACACTCAGTGAGGATGCCAGGAACAAACTCATCAGCGTCCTTTCAGTTGAAAAACTTTCTATACTTCTAATCTTCCTTAAAGATTCAGACCAAAAAAACATTCTGTCTCAGTTAGCTTCAGAAAAAAGAAAAAAAGTTTTCAGCCGCATGCAATACCCCAGTGGTACCGTTGGTTCAATAATGAAACCTCCATCATTCACCGTACCGCAGGACATTTCTGTCGCTGAAGTGTTAAAACGGATAAGAACAAGTAAAATTTTTCAATTTTCAGAAGTAATCGTCCTCGACAAGGATCTTCGTTACATTGGCATGATATCATTGGGTAAACTTATACAGGCCCCGCCACATAAAAAATTAAATTCAATAACAATTCGTAAAATTGCCGCACTTCCTGCCAGAAAATCGCTGCAAAATCTTGCAGAAAACCCTGCCTGGGCTGCCAACCTGGTATTGCCTGTCACTGACGTCCGGGGATTATTAATTGGCGTTTTGGATTTTAAGACCTTGCTTCAGCATAAAACCTTGGAAATACCGCAAATAAAATTTCACCAAGCAAAAAAAACATCAGCCCTGGAGCTCTTTTTTCAGACCCTGGCGGTCCCCATTGAGGCACTGGCAATAAAATTATTTCCCTTTGACAGGGATAATACAACGAGGAACAGATGACATGACAATGGCATATGAGAATGCAATAGTGGCGCTGAACAGGGATTATTTGACCCGCTTTGCCAAAGAAGCATCCCGGACACTGTCGCGAACATCAACTGACGAAATTGCTGCTGTACTTCAGAATTTACCAATACTTGAATCAATAAATTTATGGGGGCACCTGCGTCCGGATGTTATAGAAAACCTTCTCGACAAAATCCCCGGGGATCAACTGCGGGAATATTTTAACCGTAGCGAACCGGTTAAAGTTGCAAGGATGTTTTCCCGCCTCCTGAAAGAAAAGCAACGCCAATGTATGGAGCTGCTCTCGACAGAGAAGCAGGCAGAAATAAGTCAACTCATGGAGTTTCCTGAAAACAGTGCCGGCAGCCTCATGGATACACGTTTCATTTCTTTCAGAAACGATACGCCGGCCAATCATGCTTTACAGCGCATTCGCCAGAAAAAACCTCGTTTTACCAGGCAGCTGTTTCTGCTCAACGACAATGAATCTCCAGAAAGGATGATTGAAATTCAGGACCTGGCCCTGGCTGCGCCAGGTGATGAACTTAGTGATTTTGCTAAACAGATACCAGCTGTTGCCTTTGCCACAACAAGTCGTGATGAGGTCATCGACATGTTCAGCAAATATAAAATTACTGATTTGCCGGTTGTCAGCAGTGAAGGAAAAATGATTGGGGTAATCCGCTATGATGACCTGGTAAATATTGTTCGAGAGGATGCTTCTGTGGACATCCAGACAATGGTCGGCGCCAGCAAGGATGAGAGCGCCTTGTCGTCAGCTGGATTTGTTATCCGCAAGCGCCTTCCGTGGCTCCAGATTAACCTGCTCACCGCCTTTCTGGCAGCAGCAGTTGTCGGGATTTTTGAAAATCTGATTGCCCAGTTTACCGCCTTAGCTGTTTTATTGCCCGTCGTCGCCGGCCAATCAGGCAATACGGGTGCTCAGGCCCTGGCAGTTACCATGCGCGGCCTGGCTCTACACGAAATCGGCACCAGCCAGTGGCTGAAGGTGCTGCGCAAGGAAATAAAGGCTAGTCTGGTTAACGGTTTAGCTGTTGCCCTGACAACCGCCACTGCAGTTTTCTTTTGGAGTAAATCATATGGATTGGCGTTCGTAATAACCATAGCTATGGTTATCTCAATGGTAGCCGCAGCTATATCCGGTGTAATTATTCCTGTTATGCTGCGCAAAGCCGGACAAGACCCGGCTCAATCATCATCCATAATTCTAACAACCGTTACCGATGTAACAGGTTTTTTTACTTTTCTAGGTATTGCAACAATCTTATCAGAGCTTATCTAAAATTGCATTCTGCTTTTTGACGAACTCAATTATGATACCTCGGAAATGATCACCAAGGCGAGTCGATATCATCGGTTCTGCTGTGTTGTCGGATTTTTCGCATACTTCACGTATAGCGAAAAACCCTCCTCCGTGCATAACCTACAATCTCGGCTCGTGAATTATCCAGGTTAAATGAAAATATCGCCAGTCAACTCATTGGATACATAAAAAATGAACACTATCGTTTGGATTGGGATCGGCTTTTGTATTACTCAATCAGCCATGTTTTCCGGCCTTAATCTTGCTTTTTTCAGTATCAGCAAGCTGCGTCTGGAAATCGAATCAAAAAAAAACAATAAGCATGCTCTGAAAATTGCCAAACTGCGGGAAGATTCAAACTTTCTTTTAACCACCATTTTATGGGGAAATGTCGGTATAAATGTTTTATTGGCTTTGTTGTCTAACTCAGTTATGGCAGGAGTGATGGCGTTTGTTTTTTCAACCGTTGTTATAACCTTGTTTGGTGAAATTATACCCCAAGCCTACTTTTCAAGACATGCGATGCAGACTGCCTCCTTGCTCTCTCCAGTTCTCAGATTTTATCAATTGTTATTGTATCCCCTTGCCAAACCGACAGCTTTTGCTTTAAACAAATGGCTTGGCCGGGAAATAACCCAATTTTACCAGGAAAAAGACCTGCGGGAGCTTTTGAAACTGCATGTTGTTTCCCCGGAAACCGATATTGAACACGTCGAGGGAAGGGGGGCTTTAAATTTTCTGGCTATGGATGATTTGACAATCAGTGAAGAAGGTGAATCTATTGTTCCTGAAAGCATCATTAAACTCGAATACATCAATGAAAAGGCGGTATTCCCCATAGGTGAACATACATGCGAAGATCCTTTTCTAAAAAAAATACAAAAGAGCAATAAAAAATGGGTTATATTGACAGACGCGAACGATGAACCACACTATGCTTTAAATGCGGACTCGTTTCTCCGTTCAGCCCTTTTCGAGAAAACAACATTTCATCCTGTCGAATTCTGCCACAGACCAATCATCATCAGAGACCCTGATAAACCTTTGGGTGAGGTAGTTGCACATTTGAAAGTCCATCCTGAGCATGACGAGGATGATGTTGTGGACCATGATATCATCCTTCTCTGGTCAGATGAGCAGCGAAAAATTATAACCGGGTCGGACGTCCTCGGCAGATTATTAAGGGGCATAGCGCAACAGAAAAAAACAGCATATCGCAAGATTAGAACTATCACTGACAGAGAAAGCTCTCTGTAGGGAAATATCATGAAATTCACCGAAATAATTTCTATAGCCGGTTATTCCATTGAATCTTTTGGTGTGCTGGTAGTCATAGTAGGATCATGCATTTCCTCCGTCTCTTTTATCAGCACTTTTAGACAGTTGCCAGAAGGTGCTGCGTACCGTAATTACCGAAGGCAACTGGGAAGATCAATTATTCTGGGCCTTGAGTTCCTTATTGCCGGCGATATCATAAGAACCGTAGTTGTCGCAGATACATTTAAGAATGTCGCCGTCCTAGGCGTTATCATACTGATCCGTACTTTTCTCAGCATGACACTTCATCTTGAGGTTGAAGGAAAATGGCCCTGGGAGAAAGAATAATAACTGCAAGACAACAACCAAGGTGGATCTGTCCAATGAAAATCTTTTCAGATAGTGAAAGTTAGATTTAGTGACGAGGTAGAAACCCTGGCCCTGACAGTTTGTGGAATGGCAGTATGTTCAAATAAAATAGTAAACATTTGAAAATCAACAAGTTTGATGAATTCTCTATCCTCATCTGCTGAAAGCATAAATAAATTATGTATTGTCTTGTACGCTTAGAGGATATAATAATCGTCTATGAGAAAAATTCCTCAATGGGCAGCCTATGTTGCGCTTCCCCTCATTATAGTAATTTCAGCGGTACTCCTGAAGTGGGAGTCAATAAGTTACTATACCCTCAGGAAGGCAGCACTTTATTATGCCGGCAAAGCACACATTGCCCTTGATCTCGGCAGTATTGGCGGCAGTCCTTTACATCTCACTTCACTTGAAAATGTATCAATCCGCCCGGAAGATGGGCAGCCACAAGCATATCATTTCACAAGCAAATCCATCTCATGCAGCTATAATCTCTGGGACTTGCGAGATGGCTTTGAACTCTTTATTCAGGGGCTTGACTGCACTGCAAATGACCCTGAATTCCTTTATGATTTAAGGGTTGCAGCGGCGCAGGATCAACCCAATGAGGGACCAAAACAATTTCCTGTTCCTCCACTGCTTCCCAGGCTGGATGTAGATAACGGCACCGTCGTCCTGGTCAACACGGAATGGGATGTTGAAATGCGTCAAATTAACTCCAGTCTTCGCTCAGGAGAAGCAGCCCATGAATTGCTGATAGCAACAAAGAACTTCCGATTCAACCAGGATAGTGTCACAAAAATTGAAACGGAATTTACAGCGAAATTTTTGTATTCCAAGTCACAACTCACCATTGATTCTCTTGAACTCGGAGAGCAAAAAATCTCGGCCACAGGTTTTATTGACCTGGCGCAGGCTGACAGGGGTCCCATTGGATTTGCGGCTGATATTGCTTTTACTGAAAGTCGGGTAAATATAGCCGGGTCATTAGAAAATAAGCTTTTAAAAGCGCAGGTCAGGGCAGACAATTTTGATATAGCTGAACTGCAGAAACGCTTGGGCGGCGCTGGTTGGAAAATTTTCGGAAACATCAGGGGGCAGGCGGAATTTGCCTATAATGTTGAGTCCAAGGCAGACCTTGATGGTTCTTTTACCTTCGATGTGCAGGATGGTCAACTGAACACCGTTGGTTTTGATGCTCTAACAGCAGTGGGAAATTTTCAGAACGGGTGGGTGAGGCTTTCAAAAGCTGCGGCAAAAACTCCCGGTAACCGTGTTACTCTGAACAATGTCTCCATCCCCATGGCCCTGGAATCGGACTCCAAGCCGCTTGCCATTATCGGGGGAACCCAGGCGGAATTCGAAGGCGAGATTACCGATGGTAAAACGCTTCTGAAGCTGTTCAAGCTTGAGGGTGAAGCACAGTCGTTGCCTGTTATGCCCACTTTGTCATTCCAGGGAAAATTGAAAAATGGGGTTCTCTACTTGGATGATGCCAAGGTTGCTGCAGTTGACTCCAGCCTGACAATCGGCCAGGCAGAAATTCCTGTTCCGGCAACCGCGGAAGCCTTTGAATCGATGCCGATCAGTCTCACCGCTAGGTTTGAAAGCAGCAGCCTGCAAGAACTGACCGGGTTGTTCGGCGACATCCCACTTAACGGACAGGTAGCGGTCGACATGAAAATAGCGGGTAGCGTCAAGGAACCGCAAAGTTCCATAACTTTTTCAGGTGAAAACCTGAGTTTTAAAGATTTACAGGCGGGCACTTTGACATTGCAGGGAGATGTCCAATTGACCCAGGAAACACCGGGTAAAGTCAAATCAGTAAAATTGTTGGTTAAGGAACTGACACAGGTTAATGGATCTGGCGCCATAACACTCTTGTCTCCTTTTGCAGTTAACTGGCAGCATGATAAATTTACCCTTAGTGCAGACCTGCAGGTTGACGGACAGGGGCATGTTTCCCTGGCAATAAATAAGCTTCCTGGGAAAGAAACTGTAGTGGAAATGACCACGCAAAACCTCGACAGTAATGGTTGGTTGGGAAATTTTGTCGATAAACGTTACTTTTTTCAGGGCGCCAATATGAAGGCTGTTTTTCAGGGCTGGCCCCAGACCCCGCAACTGCATCTTGAAGGCACCATTGATAAAGCCGGGGCTGAAGACGTCCCCTTCCCGTTGACCGGGAGAATTGGGCTGCATTATTCTTCGAAAGGCATTGAGATTTCGGAATTCACCTGGAAATCCCATGAAAGGAACAAACTCACCTTGACCGGGCACCTGCCCTATGATCCGCTGGCGCCTGAACCGTATCTTGAGGGCGACCTGTCCCTAAAGGGGCACATCGATTTTCCGGCGCTTGAAGATATTGGGTCCATCCTGGACACCTGGGGTATTGGAAAGGGCAGCCTTGCACTTGATATGGACCTTAGCGGATCATGGAGCCAACCCGTCGGCCATATACTTTTCCAGGTTAAAAACGTAGAGCCTCCAGCTGGACTAAAACATTATATGGACTCATTAGTCAATTTTGCCGGTGATATTACAGCCAAGGGCAACTCCATCTTTTTGAATTCAGCCGACCTCGATTCTACTGCCTACTCAGCACAGGCAAGCGGTTCCTGGCAACACGGCATCTCGGTCAAGGAACTCCTGCAAAAACGCAAAACGGAATTAAAGGGCCAGGTGGCGGCCGATGCTACCGTGAAACTCAAGGACCTGAATTTTCTGCAAAAAAAGCTCCCCTGGCTGCGTCGCCTTGAAGGTGACATGCAGGGGGAACTCCATGTAACAGGGGCGGCAAACGATCCTGCCATAACAGGTTCTTTCTCGCTGCAGGATGGTGAAGCCAGCCATACTTTCAATTTCCCCATGCTTTCTGCTGTCAACCTGCACGGTGATTTTGACGAGCATTCCATAACCATTAAAAATATGCAGGCCGAAGTCGGCGGCTCACCGGTTAACCTCACCGGTAAATTTGATAAAGAAAAGGAAACCGTTGCAGTTGACCTGCATGTCAATGGCAAAAATGTTCTGCTTTTTCGCAATAATGACATGCGAATGCGCGGCGATGTACAGCTGGATGTTTCAGGGGTGCTTGAGCGTCTTATCATAAAAGGCACTGCCGGCATGACAGGTGGGTATTATACCAGGGATATAGACTTTCTCGGCATGATAGGTTCGGCATCGGCTCCTGTTTCTGAAGGATCGGGCTTTCTCTTTTCATTCTCCGATCCGCCACTCAGGGATGCTGTCCTTGATATCAAGATTACCACCATCGAACCCTTCAGGATCCGCAACAACCTGATACGCGGAGTATTGAGGCCTGAACTCTCTTTAAAGGGCACCGGTGAACTGCCGTTTTTGCTCGGAACGATTTATATTGACCCTTCGCGGGTTCTACTGCCTTCCGGAGGACTGCGGATCCAGTCGGGTTTGCTGCGTTTTCCGGAAAAGAATCCGGACAGGCCGCAGCTTAATATCCTGGCCCAATCAAAAGTCCTGGGCTATGACATAAATGTCGTCACCCGGGGCCCTTTAGATGATCCGGTCATTACTCTCAGTTCCAGTCCTGCATTGCCCAATGATGACCTTATGCTCCTCCTCCTGACCGGCCAACCGCCAAAACAGGATGCGGTCGGCGGTGCGAAGAGCAGCGGTACAACAAATGTTATGGTCTACCTGGGCCGTGATTTTCTCAATAAATGGCTTGAGGATGAATCCGGCACCAGCGATGAAACCATCCTTGACCGATTTGAACTTGATTTTGGCCGGTCGGTTACCAAGAGTGGCGAGCAGACGGTTGAGTCAACTTTCCGCTTGTCGAAACAGACGGTCCAAACGGGAAAAATATTTTATTTGACAGGTGAAAAGGACAAGTACGATGCCATTAATTATGGTCTGAAGCTGGTGTTTCGCCTTGAATAAGACAACACCACTCGGCATATTTGCTTTACTCACAAGCATCCTGCTGTCAGGTTTGCTTGTGACGGTAAAGGTTTCCCAGGCAACTCTGGATGACCGGCAAGCGGATTCGACAGAGGAGCATTCTTCTCCTCAAGCCAAGCTGCAGAATCAGCTGTATAGCTTGACAATTATCGGGAATTCGCATTTCCCGGAAAAAGACCTTTTAAAGGCAGCGGCTGCTGAACTGCAGATGTTTGAACAAAATGGCTACCGTAAAGCTGATATAGATGATGCTGCTTTCCAGATGCGTTCAGCATATCTCCAGGCAGGATTTGCCTTTGCACTGGTTGACTACGCCTACGAGCAAAAGGCCGGTATTATTCAGGTCACATTCAAGGTGGAAGAAGGTCCCCGGGTATTCATTGAAAGAATTAATTTCGAAGGAAACATAAATATCCAGTCAGACACATTGCGCGGTTTTTTTTCTGAATACTCTGGTATTCTGGGCACGCAGAAGAAGATGGTTTTTATCATGTCCGAGGCCAGATATGCGGTGAACAAGATACGGAATTACTATCGGGGTGAGGGGTTTATTGATGTGGCAGTGATGAACCCTGACTTATCGTTCAATGGAAGCCGTTCCGAAGTGGTTATCAGCATCAGGATAGAAGAGGGACCAAAATATTTTATTGATCAGGTTGCCTTGAGCGGCGATATCATCCCTGAACTGGCTAAAGAACTTGAAAAGATAAAAAGCGATCTAGTCAATAAACCCTATTATGTCCGGCGTAAACTTCTACTGCGCTCGAGCCTGGAGGACGTCTATGATGAAATCGGCTATGCGGACGCCAAGTTTGAAGTTACGGTCGTGCAGCTTGATGAACCGGGCAGGGTAGAATTGTCGGCTGAAATAACCAGCGGCGACAAAGTCAGGATTGCAGAGGTTATCGTCTCCGGTAATAGCAGCACCCGTGAGTCTTTCATCCGGGACAGGGTAGCGTTGAAACGCGGGGATATCTATACGAACGCCAAACGCAGGAAAAGTTTCAGAAAGCTGTTTGACTCGGGGCTTTTTAGCAAAATCACCATAGAACTCACATCTCCTGGCCAAAACTCCACCAGGAACCTTGAGGTTATAGTTGAAGAGCTGCCGACCAGGGAAATTTATTTAGAGCCAGGCTGGGGCTCATACGAGAAGTTGCGTCTGAAAGCAGGTGTCTTTGAGAAGAACCTTTTCGGCACCGGCAGAAATGGCAGAATAGAGGGCCTGGTATCCACCAAGAGCGACACATTCACCGTAAGCTACACCGATCCCTGGCTGCTGCAGACAGACATAATGATGAATATTCCTCTCTCTTATGAACGCAGGGACGAGCCCTCATATCGATCAAGGGAAACAGGCATGTCTGTTCTGCTTTCCAGGAAAATGAACAAGAATCTGACTGTTTCCACCGGTTACCAGTTCAAAATAACCCGACTTTCTGACCTGTCGGATGATTCACCACTGGAGAAGGGAGACAATGATTACAATAAAGGCTCAATCGGCATCCAGGCTATCTGGGATACCCGTGACAACATTTTCTATCCTGCCAAAGGGTTACGGCTTGCCAGCAGCTTCGGCATTTCATTGCCGGCTTTTGGCAGCGATCTTGAATTCGGCCGCATCACCCTGGGTTGCCGTTATTTCATCGAACTGCCAAAAGAGTATATCGTCGGACTGCGGGCCACAACAGGAATTATCATACCCATAAGGGACCAGACGTTCATTCCCCCAAGCGAGCTATTCTTCAACGGTGGAGACAATACGGTTCGCAGTTATAAACATTCCGAACTAGGTCCCAAAGACGATAACAATGACCCCATTGGCGGCCTGGGGTACAATGTATTTTCCATTGAACTGCGCAAGAGGTTCTACAGGAATTTTGCCACAACTCTTTATATTGATGCAGGCAATGTATCACCCAACAGGTCGATACTGGGGAAAACTACGTCTTACAACAGCCGCTCAGAGCTTATGGATGATACGCGCACTGATTTTTTCAGCGAATTCAACTTCGGTGTCGGTATGGGCTTTCAGTATCTTCTGCCGGTTGGCCCGATCAGGCTTGATGTTGCATACAATCCTGATCCCGAAAAGAAGTGGAATGAGGACTCCTGGGTCTTCCACTTCAGCCTGGGAATGGCGTTTTGATAATTACTTTCTGATGCCTTTCAATAATCCATCACGGTCTAAGTTTAATTACCAAATCTACTCAAAGAAAGGAAAGTGGAAGGTAAGGGAAAGGGCCCCAAAACTGTGGTCGTTCTTCTGGTTTTTAAACTCCCTGGTGCGCAAAATTTGAGTCCAGGTGAGCATCATTTTCCTGTAACTTATTGTGATCCCGCCGGCCAGATCGGCATAGAAATTTTTCTTCTCAACACTGTGACTGTCTCTAAAGGTATTCCCATCAAGAAAAATGTCGTGCAGCACCGCACGTCCGTTAACTGCCCCAAAAATATAACTGCTAAAAGCATCATCCACTAAAAGTTTTGTGCTGCCGGCCGGTCTGATGAGTGAAGCCCCAAAGTTTCTTGCGATATTCCATCCTAAACGTATTTCTAATCCACTGTTCAAATAAGTATGTACGTTGCCTACGGCGCCTCCTAAATGGGTAATGACGTCATACCCTATTCCAGAAAGTCCGGGATGCAAAAGCCACTTGCGTTCAAACGCAATCACCAAGCCTGGTTCATTGTCTAACTGATTATTCCAGCCGTTGGGGTGAGGACGATCAAATACTTTATGCACGAATTTTTGGGTGTCCTCACCCAACGAAGCAGGGCCAACCATGCCGAACTGTACCTCAACCGTGTCCATAAATTCTGCAACATTGTTTACTATATTCTTGCGGTGATAGGATGTGGAAGCATAAAGCCAGCCGGCATAGGGTCTGTCTTCAGATATAAGTTCATGTTTTGATATATCATTCGGCGTATAAATATTCTGACCAATGGAAAATTCAATCTTATGGGTAAATTGTGGGCCTGATTCTCCTATAAAAGGTATCTGGTGAATGGCTTCCAATAACTTACGAGGCAGCTTCCCGCTTTCAGCATGTGGGGAAAGATCAGGTGAGATAAATGACACTTTAACGCCATTTGAATAATTTTGGTCCGTACCGCTGAAAAGGTCGTTCTCAAAATAAAGAGACTGGGTCCAGAAATTTCTTTCCGTAGCCATGACAGAATCTGCAATCGTCATAGTCAGGATGCCCGCCAGTATGATAATGGTAAGACTACTCTTTTCTGTCATGAGGTCAGATATTTTCAGTACTCTTTATGCTGATCAGCCAGTATGTAATAAAAAGAGCAGGAGTGACTGCTGCCGTTCCCAGTAATTATCACCATTTTTTGTTGGAACACTCCGTCTGCTCCAGAAAAGGGTCGGCAGGATCATTGTTTATCAAAGGGAACTCAGGTTTACCATTAACAATAGGCAGTTGAATTATGCTGTCCGTATTTGCTGAGTTGAAAAGCTATATCAAATTCTTGATAGATATATTCTTAAATGTAGTGTTAAAATACAGTAAAAAGCAAGAAGACAATTCGAAAATAGCTGTGAGAGTCGAACCAATGCAACACAATTGATATGTGCTCAAGCAACGATCAGCTATCAATGACAAGTTGTTAATTATGATGCTCAATCCTGTAAGGAAATCGCTAAAGTATGATTATGGACAGTTTTAACTTTCAAAAAGTAATGATGGGGCAGGGAATACAGCTTATCACAATTATATTGATAATTTTTATAGGAATAACTGTTTATGTTGCCTTAAAACGCTTTTTGTCAATGCTGCACAAACGGCAGGCCATTAACGAGTCTTTGTTAAAGGTTTTCATAAAGATAGCAAAACTCCTTATAACTGTGGTGGTCGTTCTTTTCTCCCTGCAGCAAATGGGAGTAAAAGTCTCGTCGATAATTGCTTCACTGCTGACCGTAGCAGCAATGATTGCCATAGGATTTATCGCAGTTTGGAGCGTTTTAAGTAATTTTTTATCTTCTTTCCTGATCGTCCTGTTCACACCATTCAGAATTGGGGATGAAATCGAAATAACCGAAGTTGTAGGCGGTTCAGGGCTGCGGGGCAAAGTTGTGGATTTCAATATCATGTACACTTCCATACTTGAAAACGGAGAAATGCCCGAAGAAGAAAAAGCGCTTATTCGAATCCCCAATAATATTTTTTTTCAAAAGGCGATAAAGCGCTGGAAAGGTGACAATAGAAAGAGCATTGAAAAGTACCTCCTGGAAAAATCATAACAATAAAGCCGGTGATCTATTGTGCACACTGTTGAAATCCAAGACCACAATACAAAATACAATGGCCGGGTAAAATCTGTCCGTGGCACGGTGGTTGACGTACTCTTTGAAGAGGCGCCAGCCCCGGTCTATGGATTGTTGTATGCAGGAGACAAGCAACAGGTAGTTCTTGAGGTCATGGACCATGTGGACGAGCAGACCGCCCGCTGCATTGCGCTGACCCCGACTGCTGGGCTGGGCCGGGGAGATTTGGCGCAGGGTTCAGGCGCCCCCATCATGGTGCCGGTGGGAAAGGAGAACCTTGGACGCATGTTCAATGTGTTCGGGGAGACGATTGACAAAAAAACAGAGCCGGTTGCCCAGCAGAAGAAATCAATCCATCAACACCCGATTGCCCTTGCCGATCGCGTTACCCATGAAGAAATATTTTTGACCGGCATTAAAGCCATTGACCTTCTCGCCCCCCTCGAACAAGGCGGCAAGGCCGGCTTGTTCGGAGGCGCCGGGGTTGGCAAAACAGTTGTCATAACCGAGCTCATTCACAATATGGTAGGCAAACATCGCGGCGTGAGTATCTTTTGCGGTATAGGTGAGAGATGCAGGGAGGGTGAAGAACTGTACCGAGAAATGGAAGCGGCGGGTGTGCTCGAAAATACCATCATGGTTTTCGGTCAGATGAATGAATCCCCCGGGGCACGATTCCGGGTTGGAAGAAGCGCGCTTACCATGGCGGAGTATTTTCGCGACGACCTGGGTCAGGATGTCCTGCTGCTTGTTGATAATATTTTCCGTTTCATACAGGCCGGCATGGAACTTTCTGGCCTTATGGGCAGGTTGCCGTCACGTCTTGGATATCAGCCCACCATGGCAACGGAGCTTGCCGAACTGGAAGAGCGGATTGCAAGCTCCAAAAAGGCGGCCATTACATCCATCCAGGCGGTTTATGTGCCCGCCGACGACCTGACTGACCCTGCGGCAGTCCACACCTTCGGCCATCTTTCGGCAAGTATTGTACTTTCAAGAAAACTGGCTTCCGAAGGAATATACCCTTCCATTGACCCTCTGCAATCCAAATCAATGATGCTCAACCGGCGTATTGTCGGTGCCAAGCATTACACAGTTGCCCGGGATGTCAAAAAGACTTTGGCGACGTATGACGAACTTAAGGACATTATTGCCATGCTCGGCATAGAAGAACTGTCCAGGGAGGACAGAAAGACCGTGTATCGTGCCAGAAGACTTGAACGCTTTCTGACCCAGCCTTTTTTTACAACCGAGCATTTTACCGGCCTTGAGGGTCAATTGGTGGACCTGTCGGATGCAATTGCCGGTTGCGAGCGGATTCTGAACGACGAATTTTCCGAAATGCCTGAAAGCGCGCTTTACATGATCGGTACAATCGACCAAGTGAAAAAAACGAATGAACAATAACGCGATCAATCTAAAAATTCTTCTGCCGACTTCAATATTTCTTGAAGAAAGCGTGGAAAAGATCAGGGGGGAAGGATTGGAAGGGGAATTCTGCCTGAAGCCGAAACACATTGATTATGCCACAGCACTCAGTCCAGGGATTTTCTCCTATGTTTCCACAAACGGCAAGGAATATTTTCTGGCGCTTGATCACGGAATCCTTGTAAAGCAGGGAACAGATGTCATGATTGCCACACGGAGGACAGTCGCAGGCGACCTTGGCCAACTCAATAAGGAAGTTGAAAAAATGCTTCTTGAAAGGGAAGAGCGTGAAAAACAGAGCCGATCGGCGGTGGCCAGGCTTGAAATTGGATTTATCAAACGTTTCCTTGAATTCAGCCATCGGGGATAGACACATGACGCTCCAGGACGAATTTCCCAAGCGGGTTAATAACAGGGAAAAGAAAAAACTCGCAGCCAGGCAGGAAGATAAAAAAATCTGGTTCGGGCTGGGCATGTTCGGCATGGTTGGCTGGTCAGTGGCACTACCCACTGTGGTTGGCGGTTTTTTAGGGATTTGGATAGATTCACACTGGTCCGGAAGATACTCCTGGACGTTGATGCTGATTATCGGCGGTCTTTGTCTGGGTTGCTACAATGCCTGGTACTGGGTGCAAAAAGAGCGGCAGGAACTTGTCGGCAACGAAAATCAGGAGAAAAAAGATAATGTCTAGCCTGCCTTATATTGGCGGTTTCATATGCGGGATTTTTGTCGGTTTGTACTATTTCTACGGGCTCCTGATTACGGTCCGGAAGGTGCCGGTAAGCACAAATCCCAAAAGGCTCCTGGCAATAAGTTATGTCCTCCGGCTTTTACCGGTGCTGATGCTATTGGTAGTCTTTGCCCGAAAGGATCCGGGGGTATTCATAACTCTTCTTATTGGCTTTTTTACGGTGCGCTTTATTATGATTCGTAAGATAACCGGAATGAGAAAGGTAAAAGTGTATGCATCTCAGTCCTGATAACATCATTTTAATCCAATTTGAGTTTTTCTCAATTAATGCCACCATGGTTTTTACCTGGCTTGTTATGCTCATTCTTTCTTTCGGGTCATGGTTCGTTACCCGGCACCTTTCTAAAGGGGCTGAAATTCCACGCTGGCAGAATTTCCTTGAAAGTATCATATCCATGATTCTCGGCCAGATAAAGGATGTAACCAGGCAGAATCCAAGGCGGTTTATTGCTTTTCTAGGCACACTATTTATCTTTGTCGCCACCTGTAATCTCCTGTCGGTTATCCCGGGATTTCAACCGCCAACCGGTTCGCTTTCTACAACCACGGCCCTGGCCCTCTGTGTTTTGGTTGCGGTTCCAGCTTACGGGATAGCTGATACAGGCATACGCGGTTATTTGAAGAATTATATTATGCCGACCCCGATGATGCTCCCCTTTAACATAACAGGAGAAATAAGCCGAACCCTGGCCCTTGCCGTAAGATTATTCGGCAATGTCATGAGCGGCAGCATGATCGGCGGCATCCTTCTGGCAATCGCACCGCTGATATTTCCGGTGATCATGCAGCTTCTGGGCTTGCTTACCGGCATAGTACAAGCCTATATATTCGCAATTCTTGCCGCAGTCTATATAGCAGCCGGATTGAAAATTCATGAAGAGAAGAGTCACGAAAATCAACCAGAAAATAATCGAAAGAACTCAATACAATAAGGAGAGAAAGTATGGACAGTTTAGCATTAGTTGCAGTAGCTTCGATTATCTCCGCGGGTTTCTGCATCGGTATCGGTGCAATCGGGCCGGCCCTTGGTGAAGGTCGCGCCCTGGCTCAGGCGCTTACGGCAATCGCCCAGCAACCTGATGAGACCAACACCATAACCCGGACGTTATTTGTGGGGCTGGCAATGGTTGAGTCCACAGCAATTTATTGTTTCGTGGTTTCCATGATTCTGATTTTTGCCAATCCTTTCTGGAAATATTTTTTAACAAGGATGGGTGGATAACTGATGTTGATTGACTGGACAACAGTCTTTTTTCAGATAGTCAATTTCCTTATTCTTATTGTCTTGTTAAAACGCTTTCTGTACGGTCCGATAATCAAGGCCATGGATGATCGTGAAAAGACGATAGCAGACCGTCTGGCTTCAGCATCACAGGCGCAACAGGAGGCTAGGGAGCATGCCGCACATCTTGCTGCCGAGCAGCAGGAATTTGCCGGAAAACGTGAGCTCTTACAGCAGGAAGCAAAGATTGAAATAGAAAAATGGAAGGCAGAAAGCGTTGAACGCTTGCAGGCTGAAATTGCCGCCCTACAGAAAAACTGGCAAAAGAACCTTGAAGATGAACAGGAAACATTTCTCAAAAAATTGAAGGTTACCATAAGCCGGCAGGTGTTTGAGGTTTCAAGAAAGGTATTGGCCGATCTGGCTGACAACAAGCTCGAAGCCCGGCTGATTGAAATATTTTTAGAAAAAATAAATCAGGAAACAGACACCCGGGCTGAGATGCATGAACACCTGACGATTATCTCCGGATTTCCTTTGGCAGAGGATGTGAAAAAAAATCTGGAGAATGGTCTGAAAAACTTCTTCCCCAAACAAAAAAAGCTTGATTTCAAGGAAGAAACGGAGCTGGGATTCGGCATTCGTCTCTTGGCCGGTGACCGCAAATGGGAATGGAACCTCAGTCGCTATATGAATGATATTGAAAATGAAATCATACGAACAATGAGCAGGGTGAAATGAGCGCTAAAAAAAACCTTACAAATGCGCTGGAAGAAACCTCCCGGGAATTAAAGGAGGGCATGGATTCCTATTCAGCCTCTGTAAGCCGGGAAGAGATCGGCCGGGTCTTCTCGGTGGGTCAGGGCATTGTGTGGGTCAAGGGGCTCGAATCCGTCAAGTCCGAAGAACTGGTTTCCTTCCCAAACGAAGTCCTGGGAGTGGTCCTTGATATCCTGCCGGACAAGACCGGAATCGTCCTGTTGGGCCAGGACATGGGATTAAGTGCCGGTGACGAAGTGACTCGAACCGGGCGTATTCTTGAAGTACCGGTGGATGCATCGTTGATTGGCCGGGTCGTCGATCCTCTGGGCAGGCCGCTTGATGAAAAAGGGCCAATTCAGGCAATCGAACATCTGGCGGTGCAACGCGAAGCTCCAGCGATTATGGAGCGCGGCCCGGTCAACAAACCCCTGCAGACAGGAATTAAAGTGATTGATGCCCTTATACCAATCGGCAGAGGCCAGAGGGAGTTGATCCTTGGCGACCGGCAGACCGGTAAAACCGCTGTGGCCCTGGACACGATCATTAATCAGGCTGACAAAGATGTTATATGTATTTACTGTGCCATCGGCCAGCGAAGTTCTTCCGTTGCCAAGGTGATTGCCGAACTCAGAGAGCGGCATGCCCTTGAGTATTCCCTGGTGGTGGTGGCGGAAGGCAGCGATCCGCCCGGTTTGCAGTTTGTCGCACCCTATGCCGCGACTTCCATGGCCGAGTATTTCATGAATAAAGGCCGGGACGTCCTGATCATCTATGATGATCTTACCCGCCATGCCATCGCATATCGGCAGATATCGCTGCTGCTGAGACGGCCGCCCGGGCGCGAAGCATTCCCCGGTGATATTTTTTACGTCCACAGCCGGCTTCTGGAACGATCAACCCGTTTGCGTGATGATGCGGGCGGCGGCTCCATAACTTCGCTGCCGGTTATTGAGACCGAGGCCCAGAATATTTCGGCTTATATACCGACCAATCTTATTTCAATTACCGACGGACAGATTTATCTCTCTCCCGACCTCTACCAGCAGGGTGTTTTTCCGGCGGTTGAAGTTGGAAAATCCGTATCACGGGTCGGCGGTAAGGCGCAACTTGGCGCATACCGCAAAGTTGCCGGTGACCTCAGGCTTTCCTATTCGCAGTTTCAGGAACTGGAATCGTTCGCCCGCTTCGGCACCAGGCTTGATGATGCTACCCGTAAAACCCTGGAGCACGGACGTCGCGTCCGTGAAGTGCTGAAGCAGAAACAGTTTGCACCGCTTACTGCTTTTGATCAGGTGGCGATATTACTGGCGACGAATAAAGGCATGCTCGACACCATACCGCTGGAAAAGATTTTTGAGGTTGAAGAGATGATCATTGCCGGACTCCAAAAAATACCCGGACTGAGTGAGCGGATTATGAATGGAGACAGGGATGATCCGGCTTGGGAGGAACTGCAGGAGGAACTGCAGAAAATTGTTTCTAGGATCCAGGCTGATAGTATCCCTGCAGCGGAACAGGAATCTTTGAAAAAGACTTAGGCGGGTACTTTAGTCAAATGTTTCCAGGTGACAACCTTATACTTAAACATATGCGGTCCGTTTATTGATTTCCCATAAGAAGTAAAATATGGAAACGTTAGAGATACTCAGCAGAAAAATTAAGACATCCCACGACTTGTTGTCAGTGGTTAAAACCATGAAAAGTCTGGCTGCGGTGAATATCCGCCAGTATGAATCCGCTGCCGGGGCAATGGATGAGTATAATGTAGTCATAGAAAATGGCTGGCAGGTATTTTTTAAAAACAGACCGCAGTCCCGGAAAAAGAAAATGTCTGAGCAGACGATATTTCTGGTCATCGGTTCGGACCAGGGGATGTGCGGCCAATTTAATGAAAACATCATGCAGTATGCACTGGAGGAAGCGAATTCCGCCGAAATGGCTCATAAAGAAAAAATATTCTGGTCTGCCGGTGAACGGGTCCGGGCAGGCCTGGAAGAAGAAATAACAATCGAGGAACATTATCACCTGCCTTCATCTCCTGCTGCAATCAGTGATCTGATATATGAAATTGTAGAGAAATTCGCCCTGTTGCATGAAACAAAACGGATTGATACATTTCATGTTTTTTACAACAGGCTCGAAAGGGTCGGTACATATTCCTCAACAATGGTACGGGTTCTGCCTTTTGATCCCCAATACGGTGAGGAAAAGCGGAGCCAATTATGGCCGAACCGCTGTCATCCGATGATCGGCGGCAATCATGCCTTGTTTTTTAAGCAGCTTTTTAAGCAGCACGTATTCGGGACAATTTATAAGGCATTCTCTCAGTCACTTGCCAGTGAGAATGGTGCAAGACTTGCGGCAATGCAGGCTGCTGAAAAGAACATTCTGGAAATGGAGGAGGACCTGCAGGGCAGATTCAGGGAAACGAGACAGAACACTATCACCGATGAACTCCTCGATATAATTTCAGGATTTGAAGCTTTGTCAATTGCTTAAACGGGATCATAGATGAACGCATAGTTGGGAGCTATTCCCGGGTTTTCTGCAGCAGTCTTTTTTTATGTCGGGCGTATTCACGCAGGTCACCGGCCCGGTCGGATTCATCGATAATCTCACGTCCGACAATTTCTTCAATAATATCCTCCAGGCTGATCACCCCGGTGACGCTGCCGTATTCATCGACCACCACGAAAAGGTGGATGCGCTGTTCAAAAAACTCCATCAGTATCCTGTTGAGCGGAGCTGCTTCAGGCACAAAGTGGACAGGCTGAGTCAGGTCGGAGAGTTTTTGATCTTTATTGCCTTCGGACAGACTAAGTAAAACATTGCGGCTCAAAACCACACCGACCACATCATCCTGATCCTTGTCATAAACAGGCACTCTGCTGTGTCGGTTCCATTGTTCCTTCATCTCTAGGGCCTCACCAATTGAGAGGTGTTCACTGAGGCTGAAAACCACGGTGCGCGGGGTCATGACCTGGCGTACGGATTTATCCTGAAGCTTGAGGATATTGGCAATGACCTTTTCCTGCTGCGGTTCAATTTCTCCTGATTTTCTACCCAACACAGCCACTGCCTCGATCTCTTCTATGGACACCAGGGCTTCCTTTTCCTGGTTCGGAATGAGGCGGGTCACTACCTGACAGAGCCAGATAAGCGGACGCATTATTCGTATGAGGCCGTTTAACGGGATGGCAATCCAGGGGGCAAGTTTTTTGGCATAGGCAACTCCCGCGGTTTTGGGCAGTATTTCAGAAAAAAGCAAAATGGTCAGGGTGAAAAATATCGAGAACCAGACAACATTCTCTTCACCGAAGACAACTGCGGCAGAGGCTCCGGCAACAGCTGCACCCATTGTATTGGCAATGGTGTTAAGTGTCAGGATGGCGGTTATGGGCTGCTGAATATTTTTCTTCAGCTTTTTCAGAAGCAGGCCTGATTTTTTACCGGAACGGGCCATAACCTCTATCTGGCTTTGCGGTACAGAGTAGAGCACCGCTTCAATGATGCTGCAGAGAGCTGATACAATGACGGCAAATCCTGTTGCCACAATCAATTGCGTAACCAAGGGATTCCTCCTAGTATGGTAAGGCCTGTATTAAGAATGGAGAGTGATAAAAAGGGGTGTAATTGGGGACTTTCTGTTTTCATTATGTTGCGTATTGTAGTAACCGACTGCATAGCACGTGCGTGAAATAGTATAGTCACAGCAGGCAGGGAGTGAAGTTAGACTTCGAGAAGCACTAAGCGGAAACGTATACTGTTTCAAAGTATATGGTTTCTTCCCGTGGCGCAATACCTGAACCGATTTCTACCAAAAACATCAGATGTTGGAGTTCATGAGCAACTGTGGTAAATAGGATTGGGTTTCCACTGTTTTGCTTACAATTTTATCATATTGTATACAATAGGCCCTAAAGTAGAAAGAGAAAAAGGCCTGAACCGTAGAAATAAAAACTGTGAAAAAAATACGGTCATATAATGAATCTTAACAACCATGGAGAAGATCATGAAAATTAAGCATACTACCCAGGATGTGGAAAAATATAAGGGAGACATGATCACCTATTTTGTGCATCAGAAGAGCAAGGGGGTGCCTGTCTGCAACAACAAATATGTTCAGGAAACCATAATGCTGGCCTTCAAGGCAGGTGATTTTTCAGGCAAAGAAGGAGAGATTTTGTTGTTTTACCCCGCAGGCAAGGGAAAACTCCCGGCCAAAAGGATCCTGGTGGTTGGCCTTGGCAAGGCGGAAGAAGGTGAGTCGAATAACGGTGTCAAACCTGTTGACAGCTGGCGGGACAATTACCGCAGGGCGGGTGGCAAAGTCTCTGAGACAGCCTTACGGACCAAAGCAGACAACATTCTGCTGGTTGTGCCGGATTCCTTCATCCTCAATAAAGGGGAAACAACAGAATGTATAACAGAAGGGGTGGTACTGGGTTCATACCAGTTTAAAAAATATATGAAAACCAAGCAGGATGATGAGTTGCAGGGTGAGCTTAAAGAGATTCAGCTTTTTACGGAAAAAGCAGAAAAGCCGGTCCTCCTTGGGTTTTACAGGGGTAAAATTGCAGCCCTGGCATGCTGTACAGCCCGTGATATGGCAAACGAACCGGGCAATGTCTGGACCCCGGCCCGCTTTGCCGAGTTCGGGCGTAAACTTGCCAAAACATATAATTTAACCTGCAAAGTGTTGTCCAAGACTGACCTGCAACGTTTGAAAATGGGTGGCATTTTGGGGGTGAACCGTGGTTCGGCCCTGCCGCCTAAACTGGTGATTCTAGAATATAAGACCTCGCCGCGCAATCCGACTCTGTTGCTTGTCGGCAAGGGGCTGACCTTTGATTCAGGCGGCATAAGTTTGAAACCTCCAAAAGGCATGGAGGAAATGAAGTTTGACATGTGCGGCGGAGCCGCTGTCCTGGGTGCCATGCAGGCTGTGGGTGAAGAGAAGCCTAAAGGCATCAATATTGTTGCCGTCGTGCCGGCAACCGAGAACATGCCCGGATCCAGTGCTCTGAAACCGGGAGACATCATTACTATATACGGCGGCAAAACCGTTGAGGTGATCAATACCGATGCCGAAGGACGCCTGATCCTCTCGGATGCCTTGGCCTATGGCATTAAACAGTATAAACCCAAGGCCGTGGTGGATCTGGCAACGCTCACCGGTGCCGTGGTCATCGGTTTGGGACATCACCGGACAGGTCTCCTGGGCAATAATGATGCCCTGGTACAGAAGGTTATGGCTGCCGGGGACAGAAGCGGGGAACCTCTCTGGCGCCTGCCCCTGGGGCCGGAATACTCCAAGCAGATAAAATCCAAGGTTGCAGACATAAAAAATGTCGGCAACCGGGCAGCTGGTACCATAACAGCTGCTGCCTTTCTCCAGGAGTTTGTCGGGGATGTGCCATGGGTTCATCTTGATATTGCAGGCACGGCTTATAATTTCACAGATAAGCCCTATGTGCCGAGCAGTGGACCTTCAGGTACAGGTGTACGGACTCTGCTCGAGCTCATCCGCAACTGGAAATAAAGATGAAAAGGGTTCAAGGGGTCGAGGATTCAAGGGTTCAAGGATAAGAAAAATCACTTTGAGGGCACAAGGCATAGGGCCCATGGCGCAGGGCTAAATATCTTTTCTTTTTTCCCTCGAACCCTTGAATCCTTGGCCCCTTGAACCCTATCTCTATCCTGCCTGCGTTGCCAGCTCAAAGGCAGCGGCAAAGAGGCTTTTGGTATATGGGTGTTGCGGGTTGTTGAATAAATCCGCAGCAGGTCCGGCTTCCACAATCCTGCCGCTCTGCATAACCGCCACCTCATCGGCCATGGCTTTGATAACCCTCAGGTCATGGGATACGAAAAGATAGGCTATGCCATGCCGTTTCTGCAGATCCTGCAGCAATTCAATAATCTGGGCCTGGATTGTCATATCCAGTGCACTGGTGGGCTCATCCAGCATTATAAACCTTGGTTGTAACGCAATGGCCCGGGCAATTGCAATTCTCTGCCTCTGGCCGCCGGAAAATTCATGGGGGTAGCGGCCTACCATTTCTTCGTCAAGTCCGACTTCCTTCAAGGTTTTAATCACTATGCGCTGCCGGTCTTTTTTGTCGATGCCGATATTATGCACCTTGAGCCCTTCGCGTATAATTTGGTCAATGGTCAGACGCGGTGAAAGGGAGGAAAACGGGTCCTGGAAAACAACCTGGAGTTCTTTGCGCAGGGGCCTGAGGGCTGCCCCGGATTGGTTTACAAGGTCTTTAGGGCTTTCACTTTCGCCGCTGTAGAGAATTTTGCCCCGACATTCTGTCAACCGCAGGATGCACATGCCCAGCGTGCTTTTGCCGGAACCGGACTCGCCTACAACGCCATAGGTGGTGCCCTCGCGGATTGTCAGGCTTACCCCGTCAACAGCCTTTATGGTGCCGATGGTGCGTTTGAAAAATCCAGCCTTAATGGGAAAATGGCATTGCAGATCTGAGATTTCAAGAAGCTTTTTCCGTTCCGGCTTGGGCACCGGCTCTCCACTGGGAACGCTGTTGAGCAGGTGAATGGTATATGGATCTCGGGGGTTGGCAAATATGGTCTCCGTCGGACCGTTTTCCACAATTCTGCCGTCGTGCATGATATGCACATGCTCTGATATTTTTTTTACCATGTTCAGGTCATGTGTGATCAACAGGACCGCCATGTTCAGCTCTTTTTGGATGTCCTCAAGCAGTTCAAGGATCTGGGCCTGAATGGTGACGTCAAGGGCTGTTGTCGGTTCATCTGCAATGAGCAGCGCCGGTTTACAGGCAAGAGCCATGGCAATCATGGCCCGTTGCCGTTGACCGCCTGACAGTTGGTGCGGGAAGCTTGTCAACCGCTGTTCAGGGTCAGAAATGCCGCATCTGTCCAGGAGGTCGATGGCCTTTGCCCGGGCCTTCTGGTTAGTGAGGTTCTGGTGCAGCAATAATGGTTCTATCAATTGATTGCCGATGGAATAAACTGGATTTAAAGCTGTCATCGGTTCCTGAAAAATCATGGCAACCTGATTGCCGCGGATACTTCGCATTTTTGTTTCAGACAAAGCCAGAACATCCTGGTCGCAAAAGTTGATTGCACCGGTGGCGGTGACTGTGGCAGTTTTTTCTAAAAGACGCAGGATTGACAAAGCGGTAACGGATTTGCCCGAGCCTGATTCTCCAACCAGGGCCACTGTCTGGCCGCTGTCCACAGTAAAGGATATGTCATGCAGCACCTTGCTGTCGCCGTCCTCGGTATGGAATGTCAGGGAGAGATTTTTTATGTCTAAAAGCATGTATAAGTGCCTAAAGTGAACTAAAGTTTAAAGTGCCTAAATTTAAGAAGGGTTCAAGGGTTCGAGGTTTCTAGGGTTCAAGGGGAACAACAAAAAAACTATCTTTCCTCTTTAAATTTGTGCCTGGAGCCCAGTGCCTTTTACCTAATTTCTCATATCTTAAATCCCCATACTTCAAACCTCAGTGCTGTAATCTTTACCCTCGACCCCTTGGACCCTTGGCCCCTTGAACCCTGTTTCATCACTTCTTCTCCTGCTTCACCAGCTGTCTCGGGTCGAAGGTTTCCCGTAAGGCCTCGCCGATAAATATCAGCAGAATCAGGGTGCCGACAAGAACTGCAAAAGTGGACAATGAAAGCCACCAGGCCTCGATGTTGCTTTTGCCCTGGGCCAGCAGTTCTCCGAGACTGGGGGTGGAAGGCGGCACGCCCAGTCCAAGAAAATCAAGACTGGTCAAGGCAAGAATGGCACCGGAAAGTCTGAAGGGCAGGAATGTGATAACCGGTGTCATGCCATTCGGCAGCAGGTGCCGGAACATAATGACCACATTGGAAACCCCCAGTGCCTTGGCAGCTGTGACATAGTCCATGTTCCTTCCCTTGAGGAATTCGGCCCGTACATAATCAGACAACCCCATCCAGCCGAACATGGAAAGCAGGATTAAGAGCAGCAGAACACTGGGTTTGAATATGGAGGCAAAGATGATGAGGAGGTACAACTCGGGCATGGCTCCCCAAATTTCAATGAAGCGCTGCATGAAAAGATCTGTTTTGCCTCCGAAATATCCCTGCACAGAACCTGCAAGAATGCCCATGGTGGTCCCGATAAAGGTTAAAGCAAACCCGAAAAGCACCGACAGCCTGAAACCGTAAATAAGGCGGGCCAGGACATCGCGGCCCCGGTCATCAGTGCCCAGAAGGTTGTCGCCCGACGGAGGCGAAGGCACCGGCCTGTCCAGGTCAAGGTTAATGGTGTCGTAGCTGAAATGATTGAGTGGAAAAAGGACGAAATTTTCATCAGCTTCTATCTTGTCAAGAATGTAGGAGTCCCGGTAATCTGTCTCCGTCTCAAAATCGCCCCCGAACGTTGTCTCTGGGTATACTTTGAATATAGGCAGGTATAAGCTCCCTTCATAATAAACGAGAAACGGCTTGTCATTGCTGATCAGTTCAGCCCCCAGGCTGATCACAAAAAGCAGGCTGAAGATAATCAGGCTGTAATAGCCACGCCTGTTTGACCGAAACCGTCGCCAGCGCCGAACCCCGAGGCTTTGTCGTGATTTGCGCTTCGTTATCATTCGACGCTCTCAAAGGTTATGCGGGGATCAACCAGGACATAGCTTAAATCGGAAAGCAGCCGGGAGATGAGCCCAATAATAGTAAAAAAGTACAGGGTTGCCAGAACCACCGGGTAATCTCGGTTCATGACCGATTCGTAGGCCAGAAGCCCCATGCCGTCCAGGGAGAATATCGTTTCGATAAGGAGGCTGCCGGTGAAGAAAGCTGTTATAAAGGATCCTGGAAAACCGGTGATAATGGGAATAATTGCGTTTCTGAACACATGCTTGTACAGCACCTGATTTTCATTGAGTCCTTTTGCCCGTGCGGTAGTAACGTACTGCTTGCGGATCTCCTCTATAAAACTGTTCTTGGTCAGCAGGGTCATGACCGCCAGGGAACCGACAGCGCTTGCAGTAATGGGCAGCACCATGTGCCAGAGGTAGTCAAGTATTTTAGACATCAGGCTCAGTTCTGACCAGTTATCTGAAACGAGACCGCGCAGTGGGAAGATATTCCAGAAGCTGCCGCCGCCAAAGAGAACAATCAGTACGATGGCCAGGACAAAGCCGGGAATTGCATAACCGATTAATATGAAAGTACTTGAGATAACATCAAAACGGGAGCCGTCATGCATGGCCTTGCGGATACCCAGGGGAATACAGGTGCAATAGACAATCAAAAAGGACCAGAGCCCGAGGGACATGGATACCGGTAATTTTGAGATAACAAGGCTGACGACACTCTTATGATGGTAGTAGCTGGTGCCGAAATCAAAGACCAGAAAATTTTTCATCATGGTCAGAAAACGGGCCGCAGGAGGCTTGTCAAAGCCATAGAGGGCCCGCAATTTTTCCAGCCGCTCTTCATCAAGACCCTGGGCGCCCTGGTACAGGTCACTCTTGACAACTGTCCTGACCTCTCCCTTGCCAGAAGAAAGTCCTGTGGTGGAGTGCCCTTCAATTTCCGCCAGCATACGTTCCACCGGTCCACCCGGGACAAACTGGGTCACAACAAAGGTCACCAGCATGATCCCGAAAAGGGTAGGGATCATAAGCAGGAAGCGTCTTGCAATGTAGGCAGCCATGGTTTTTTATTAATCCTGTGAACTATCAGCGATTAGCAATCGGTTTTCAGCTTTTTGTTCTGAAGTGAAATTTTTTTATAGGTTCCAAGGTTTCCAGGTTCCAAGGTTCCAAGGGAAGCAACTTTTTTAAAATCCTGATACCTCGAACCCTCGACCCATGGATCCTGTTTTTCCTTCATCCTCCAGTATCACTCCACCAGCTAATAACTATGAATCTCTTATCACAGTTTTCAGTAACTAGTATCTTTTTATTTTTTAGCAGTATCTCTTACCCTTGACCCCTCGACACCTTGGCCCCTTGGAACCTTTCCCTTATTCAATAACCCTGACGGAGCCGCCCCGTCTGGGGTCGCCGCCGCCTGCGATATTGGGGATAACAGTATGAACACCCCCGAAATAGACATCAACAGCTGACCAGATATTTACCGGCCAGTGTTTTTTGAGTGCACCTAGCGCTTCCCTGTCCAAGCCCGGTTCAACCTGCATCATAGAGCCGTCCCAGTGAATGCGGGGCGCCTCCACAGCCTGCTGCACCGGGATGCCGAGATCGACTATGGCACTCAGCACCTGGGTGATAGCCGTCCGGATGCGCTTGCTGCCGCCGCTGCCGATTACCATGGCAACCGCATCTTTATTCAGGAGCAGAGAGGGTGACATCATGGAAGAGACGCGCTGGCCTGGAGGACTGGCGTGAAATCCTTCCGGGTGCAGGTCATCCTCACCCATCATATTGTTAAGCATGATACCGGTGCCCGGCGCAAAGTATCCTGAGCCCTCGCCATTGGAACAGGTCATGCTCGCAACATTGCCCTCTGCATCGGCTATACTTATATGGGTGGTGCCACGGGAAAACTGCCTTATCCTGTCGCCTGATTTTTGCAGGGATGCGGCATTGATGCCCTGTTTGCGCAGCTCTTCAACCTCAATCATCAATTTTGCTGTCTGCAGGGCATGGGCCGCGGAATGGTAGCGGATATTAGACATGTCCTGGGTTTCCAGAAGGGAAAGGGCCAGACCGATAAGCGATCCTCCCATGGAAGGCGGTGGATTGGTAAGGAATGTATAATCCCGGTAGCCGATGGCAAGTGGGGTGCGTTCAATTACTTTGTAGGCAGCAAGGTCCTGCGCCGTGAGCAAGCCTTTGCCCCTGCGCATATCGCTGTCAATAATCTCTGCCAGTTCACCCTTGTAGAAGCTTTCACCGCCATCGCTAGGCAGTTGGGACAGAAAATCTGCAATCTCCGGGTTTGTTATGTGGTCACCCTGCTTGGCGCAGATGCCGTTAATCGTATACAGTTTTCTGCCGGCAGGGGAATGGGTGACGATGGGCTCTAAAAGGTTTAAAAAATACCCCTGCCAGTCATTCAACTCCAGGCCGTCCCTGGCCAAATGGATGGCAGGCTGCAGGATTTCTTCGAGTTCCAGTCTGCCAAGCCTTTTATGGACATGGAGAAATCCCTTGAGGTTGCCCGGTACGGCAACCGAGCCGAGGCCGATATTGAAATCCTGGTCAGAGCCTGGAAAGTGTATGGTCACAGGAAAAAAATGCGGTTCAAGATCACTGTTTTCAAGGCCTCTGCCAGGGGTGTCGGTAAAAAAATCAAAGAGTATCTCTTCGCCTTGTTTGGTCCGGGCCAGCAGAAAACCGCCGCCGCCGAGGCTGGTAAGGGTCTGTTCCGCAACAGCACCGGCAAAACCTGCGCCCACAGCAGCGTCAAAGGCATTGCCGCCTTTCTGCAGGATTTCTACTGCCGCACCGCTCACCAGCGGATGACCGGTAGCAACTATTGCTTTGCCGGATTGTATCATTGCCAGAATTGAGGGTGAAGTTCTTTGATTATTGCAGAAAAATCATTATGCCTTGAGAAGATTTTACGCTGATGCTCTGCACTGGTACCGGATTCTATGATTTGTTGCAGGTCAGACAGGTAGTGGCTTGTGCCCAGTTTTGCCATGGCCGGGGCTGCCTTGGTAAAAATTTCTCCAGCTGCCTCATGCATGGATATCTTTTTCTGCAGGAGTGGATAGACAAAAGTACCTGCCAGGCCGTACCTGGCAGCCTGCCATTTATTGCTTTTTAACACCTGCATGTTCGGATTGAGGTGTTTGTCGGATTCAGTCAGTTCTGCTACCAACCCTTGGATAAGCGCTACAATGGCGAGGATTTCGCTAAAGCGGGACGGTAGATCACAGATACGGATTTCAATGGTGCCGAAATCCGGGTGCGGCCTTACATCCCACCACAGGTCGCGAACGGATGTAATAATGCCGGTATTGGTGAGCAGTTTGACCATTTCCAGGTAATCTTCCCAGCTTTCGAGCTGGTCGGGCATACCTGCCAGGGGCAGGGCCTCAAAGAGTTTGGCCCGGTAAGAGTGGAGCCCGGTGTCAATCCCTTCGTAATATGGTGATGAACAGGTTAAAGCCAGCAGTATGGGCATGAAGAGGCGGATATTATCACATACCCTTATGGCGGTTTCATGGTCGATCATGCCCACGTGGACGTGCAGACCCTGGGTTATAAATCTCCTGCCCACAAGCTGCAGGTCTTCCATGATGCGGCTGTAGCGCGGAAGGTCGTAAAGTTCCTGATCGTTATAGCGGGCAAAGGGATGCAGGCTGGAGGCAAACAGAAGACAATCGTTTTTATGCGCCAGGTCTTCAGCCTGACGAATCAGATGGGCCAGGTTACTCTTGACCTCATCCATATTGGCGCAGATCTCTGTATTTACTTCGATCATGGACCGTATAAATTCAGGTTTTATACGGTCCTTTAAATCACCAGGGACCATGGCCATTATTTCAGGGGCTCTGGAGACAAGGTTCAGGCTCTTCCGGTCAAGAACCTGGAGTTCTATCTCGACTCCAAGGGAGAAGGGATTGCTGCTCTTAAATTCTATGGTTTTTTCCTGCATTATTTTTTGCCCTCTTTGCTGAGCGGATCAGGCAGATTCATGGCAGGAGAATAACTGCCGGCAGGAGTAGTAAAAAGATCTTTCTGCTGCAGGGCCTGCCAGGCAACCTCGGCCAGGTATGCAGCGCCAATGGGCAACACACCTTCGTCAAAGTCAAAATAAGGACTGTGGGCCGGGGTGTTTGGCAGATCGGGATATCCAGCCCCGAAACGTACAAGGCATCCAGGCACCTTTTGCAGAAAATAAGCAAAATCTTCGCCGCCTAAACTGGGATGGCGCTGCTTGACAACAGCATCTGCGCCAACAATTTTTTTTGCCGCTATTCTGGCCACCCTTGCAGCCATAGGGTGATTGATGACCGGCGGCAGTCCATCGCGGAAATGTATGGTGGTTTTGGCATTGTACAGGCCGTCCATGGCCTTGACCATGCGCTGCAACCCGTCAATGATCTGGGCCCTTATTTCAGGATGGGTGGCACGGATTGTGCCCTCGAGTAACGCCTCTTCTGCTATGACATTGTAAGCCGAACCGCCGCTGAAACGTCCGACGCTGACAACCGTCGGGTATGAGGGATTGATCTCGCGGGATACCAGGGTCTGGATGCTCATGACCAGGAGACTGGCCACAACTATGGCGTCAATGGTTTCATGGGGCCGTGATGCATGGCCGCCGCGGCCGCAGACCTTAATTTCAAATTTGTCGGTATAGGCGCAGATCAGTCCTGGTTCGGCTGCAATCTGGCCCACACTGAAATGCCTGTCAATATGTCCGGCAAATATTGCCTGCACTCCGGCAAAGGCCCCGTCTGCAATCATGGATAGGGCTCCGTCGCCGGATTCTTCCGCAGGTTGGAAAAGCAGGAGCACCCTCCCGGGCAGTTCGACCTGGCGCAGCATTGCAGCTGCACCAAGCAACATGGCAATATGGCCGTCATGACCGCAGGCATGCATGAGTCCAGGCATTTTGGAGGCAAAGGCCAGCCCTGTTTTTTCATCCACCGGCAGCCCATCCAGGTCGGCGCGTAATGCTACACAGGGAGGATCAGGGGTACCGGGTGAGTCCGTTTCAATGGTTGCCACAACACCTGTATGCAGGCCTTCAATGCGAAAGGGTATGTTCAGTTCCTGCAATTTATCAGCCACGTACCTTTGGGTACGGTGCTCTTCGTTGGCAAGTTCAGGATACTGGTGGATTGTACGGCGGATATCCTTCATCCATTCAGTAAGTTTAGTGTCAGGTTGAAACAATGACTGTTCCTGTTTGGTGCTTGACATAACCGTTTTATAGTACTCCCTGAATCATGCTGTAAATAATGGGTTCATTCTCAAATGTTCAATGTAAAACAGGGATAATCTAGCTTCCTGCAGGAAAATTTACAAGTATTATACAAAGGAGGCAAAACAGAAGCGGCTTCACAGAAAAAGTGGAAGAGGGTTGCTCCGCCTGGTGCGATGATTTCTTGCCCTGTATATTTCGCCGGTCGAGATAGGGGACAGGCAAAGTATACGTTGTTTCGCCTACTTTAGGTTTTCAAAAATCAAAGCATCACAGTATAAAAACATACAGGTAATTAAACCCTTGCAAAATTGTTCATGAAGTATGCAGGCTGAATCTTTAACATCATAATTGTTTACAATAAAAAACATAATCCCTCCTATTCCTGAAGGAGGTATTATGTTTTTAGCTGGGGAAATAGGAGTGGATATTTTTATGGCATAATTAAGAGATTACAACTGACAGCAATGCCTTATTTCCTCTTCCTACTTTTCTGCTGGTTTTTTTTCACAGTAGCTATTCGGCCCCAGTGCACACCTGTGTCATCCACCAGAGGGCTGCACTCCCAATTGTAACTTTTGCCATTTTTCAGGTTCATAATGAAATGGGCCTTGGTCAGATTTGAGCCTATTGATTTATTTATGAAGTTCTGCCAGGTTTTGCTGTTTTTCAGGCTTTTAGTAATCAGGTCAAGTGTCTCTGAAAATGGGACCAGCAGTGGATCGATTTGCTCCAGGCCGAAATTGTCTTTGAATTGTTTATTCATGTAATAGATTTCCGGCATTTCACCTGGCGCTGTCTGCTGCAGTATGACAATGCCGTGGGAAGAATTATTAAGTGTCTCTATGAGCAGATTTTTCAGTATATATGACGAGGTGGTGTCTGAGATGGAACATATCATGCCATCAAATGTACCATCTCTAAATAGCGGTGTGAGTGAACCGCATAAAAACAAAGTATCACCGGACGGTATAATTGTTTTAATATTGTTATAGGATAGCGGCTGGCGCTGCTCAAAAGCATCAGTATACTTTTGCGTAAATTCAGAGATTTCCAGGCCGGGTATTTTTTTTCCAGCGTCATAGGGACTTGTTCCGACAATAATATCCGTTGGAATATATGCCATTTTATACATATAGCTGTTGGAATAGACAACCTTATGCTCTTTGTCCATAACCAGTATACCGGACTGCAGATTTTCAACGATATTTTCGAAAAAATGTTTGAGCGAGGAAAGTTCCTTCTCTATACGCTGATGGTCCACCACGTAGTAGGTAAGCCGGGCAATAAGATTTTCGATGGGATCTTCAGGCATCTTTTCTTTTTCTTCTAAGGGCTCAAGGCCATCCTTCATTCTCCTGCCAACAGCAAGGAACTTGTCCAAAGGACCATAAAGTTTTTCGGCAATCTGGTTGTATAGGTCCAGAGAGGCAGTACGCGATCCGTTGGCAACCGATGAGAAATAGGATTGGGTAATGCCCAGCTCTTTGGCAAGTGTGCTTTGGGCTCCGCCTTCTGCTTTATATTGTTTAAGAAAAAACTTGGCAGCGAGTTTAAAAAGTTCCTGCAATTCATTTTTCATATAATTGGCCTCATATTAAATAATTTATTGCATAATAATATTTACAAAATGTAAAAAAACAAGAGGTAAACGCTGTTTTTTTTATGAAAAGTTAAAGAAATACAGGCTGGCAGATGGGGCGGAAATGATAAATGCAGGGTGTTGATTTGGGAAAATTGCGGAAAGTCTGAAGTTTGCAGACAGCAGTAAAACCTAAAAAGTGGAAAAGAAGAAAACAGTTCCTGGTTGAACGAGCCGGCCAGGTATTTCTACTTTGCCTGGTCCGGCATACTTGTCCTGATTATCGACGAATATTTGTGTTCAGAAATTTTATCAGGACCTGCTTTTCAAATTCATTTCCGGCAAAAGGGGGCATGTAGGGCCGTTCTTTACCCATGGTTGCAAAGATGAGGTTCAGTTCTTCCGGGGAACTCATGCGTACCTGTTGGCGGATGTCATTCAATGGTCCCCCGATTGAATGGCATGACAGACAGAGGACATTAAAGAGTTCTCTGCCTGCAGCCCCTAAATTGTCAGGTGTAATTCTTTTGTGTTCGATCCATTTTGCCTGCTGAAGAACACCTGCCTCGGCAACCTGGTCAAGATCCTTTTTGAGGATGGTATTGGAATACATGTAATCATAAATGATGTATGGTCTTCTGCCGCCTTCGCGCAGGAATTCAAAGGCACCGAAGTACATGAGGCCGATGAGCAGCATGACTGCTGCCATGGATCGGCTTAGGCCGGAGGGCATACGTATGGCCATGATGAGCCCACCCAGGATAAGCAGGGGAGAACAGGCCATGAAGAGTGTTATAAACGGGCGCAGTTGCGGCATTTTCTGGAAAATAATCTCTTCAATATGCGGGGGCAGGGACGCACGGTACCACCAGGATGCAGCCAGGAAGAGTACAAAGGGCACCAGGAGCCACTTGGCACTGTAACGCAGCATGGTTGTACGCAGTTTTTTATCCTTGAGAAAGGATGCGGTCAGAAAGCCGAAGAGACCGGCAATCATTATTGAGAAAAAGGTGCGGAAAAAGAGGGCCGGCCAGAAGGTGGGATTAAAGAAGCCGCTCCAGAAGTTATTGTTTTCCACCCAGGCGCCGGGGGTGAGCATGAAATCAATGATGCCGTTAATGACAAAAAGAGACATCCAGGCAGCACCGAAATAGATCCAACCCATGATCAGGTGTTTGCGTTCTGAGAGCGTGTCAAAGGTGTAGTAATAGATAAACAGGGAAACGATTTCAACCACGAAAAAGGTCCATTCCGTGCTCCAGGCAAAGACAAAGGTATGGATAAGCACCGAGGTCGCCGATGGGTTTAACAGTGAGATGGTGAACCAGATGCCGACCCCGGTCAGAGCTCCGAATACCATGGTGAGAAGCAGAAAGAACTTTGTGTGCCTCCTGACATAATCTATGATACCTGGATCGTTATTTCTGCGACCGAGATGTTCGGTCAGTACAAGGAAGAGGCCGCCGCCTACGGCAAACTGGGCGATATAGACATGGATAATGGCGATTACGGCAATGAGGAAACCGCCGCCTAAAAACTCAAGCTGCCATACAGGATAATTCATTATGCCACCTCCTTTTTAGCATTCCATACTGTTTTGAGCATCCAGCCCACCAGGAAAATGCCCCCGGCAAAGGCCAGCAGAAAAACAACGAAAGAGGAATACTGGGGAACATAGGGCAGGTCCGGGAGGCTGAAATACGGTTTAAGGTAGGTCAGCCTTAAAACATCACGGGCCAGGGTCATGAGCAGGACAGTTCCCAGGGCCCAGGCTGTGGCCGGAATGATCCTGCCGGTCTGGGCAGAGGCCACAGCAGGAATGATGGTGGCAACAGAGCCGACAACCAAAATAAAGAAAATTTTGCCGCCGATTGTGGCGGGATCATATGCAACAGTGGGCAGGGCGCCCAGGAACCAGAAGCCGAAACCGAAGTTAATGATGGTTGCCCCGGTGAACCAGTTGCAACCGAGCTTGATCCACTCGTCGCCATCTTTAGCGCCGCGCCGTTGGCGGATTTCAAAGTACAGGGCAATGGCAAGGCCGCCGATTGCTATGGCGGAGGCAATAAAGTGCAGATAGCGGGGAACAAGGGCCGCATCACTGAAATTAAGGAGCCAGCCGGTGCGGTCTGAGAAATACGTGCTCCAGACTTCCGGCATCTGCATGATGGAAATATTGTTGCTGAAAAGAAAGGAAACCACCAGCAGCAGAAGAATTGAAGCTCCTATATATAGCCTGGCCAAACCGGTTTTTTCATCAACAAGGCGGTAAATATATGCGGCATAGTAGCTGATAATAAGCAGGCCGACGATTGACAGCCAGTATGTGGCCATGAGTATGGAGCTGGTATACAGGAACTGGCCGTAGAGAACCTGCAGGAAGAGAAGGGGGGCTACCCCAAGGTTGATGGTAAAGGCGATGGAATAGGGTAGGACTTTGGCAATGTGACTATTCAATGGCAGCACGTCGTTACCGCGCCAGAAGGGCGTGGAAAAAGCAATGAAGCCTGTGCCCAGCATGATATTCATCGCAACGAAATGAAGAAAGGTTGTGAGGGTCAGCAGCAGGTGCAGCCAGAACCAGTGGACCGGTATTGCGTCCGGTGCCGGGATCAAAGATACAGCATCCATAGAAGTACCTCTATTCAGAAAATTAAGTAAACGTCTGATTGGAAATTTATAAAAAACAATGTGGCTCTTAATGATTCTCAGGTTATTGAATTTTTTTTATTATGATTACATAACAATAAATACTGGATCGGAGTCTCCCTTTGGTCGTTTATGCCCTGTATTTAAGGGTGCTTACCTCCCGCCTCCGCGGGGATGACAAACCCTCCATCACTGTCACTCCCGCGCAGGCGGATGTCAATCGTCAGCTGCTTGGTAAGCTGACAATCCAGAATATTTAAACCTGAAAATAGTTTATAGCCACATAAAAACAAAATGTATTTATATGTTTGTATCGTTTTGACAGTTTCGTCAAGTGGTTTAAGAAAAAAGTGATTAAAATTAAAAGTACCCCGCGAGGGGGCATAAATGACTAAAGTACCAGAAAAATGGCATAAATGACTAAAGTTGAAAAAAAGATTGGAAGTTGGATCCCGGGGCAAGGAAAAAAATTTGCAGTCGAAGTCTTTACTGCATTTCGCTTATCCTGCAGTCGGCAGTTAGCAGTCAGCAGGAAAAACTATGGTGGCAAAAGAATGGGGGCTGGAAGCAGAAGGGAAAATATAAGGAGTGCGCCTGCCGCTTGAGTTCACAACGTCAGACACTCGTAACTTTATTCACTTTAGCTCACTCGTAACTTCAGGCATTTATGCCATTTTCTTGGTACCTTAGCTCACTCGCAACTTCACTTACACTTACAGTACAATTTTCACCTGGGGATGAGCTTTGAGCGCCAAATAGATAGAGTTGCGTTCCTCTTCACTCTGGACAGTCACCTCAAAGTTGAGGCAATGGTATTTCCCGGTACGGCTGGTGTTGGAAAGTGAAATGTCGCACATGTCGCCACCGGCTATTTCCAGCAAGGCCTGCTGCAATTTTTCCTGGTCAGCACCGATGACCTTGTAGAGCCACAGGCACGGGTAGTCAATGATTGCTTTGCAGGTGGAATCTTTTTGTATCATGGCAGACCTTACTGACTTTTAAAGCCGTAAGCATTAATCAGCGCTGTAATTGTTTTTACTTCCTGATGGCTTATTTTCTTAATCTTGAAGCCGGATACATAAAAATCAGGATTGAAGTCTTTTTTACACCAGAGACTATGGGCACTGAAGTTAATCTCCTCACGACCGGAGATAATGTCAGGTAATTTCATGCTGAAAGAATATTCCTTGTCTGTGGGAATCTTCTCTTCGCTGATCATCATGATGCCCTGGGTGGTGATATCCACCAGGTGACCAATGTTTACTCCCGAGTCCACATCGAAAATCCGCAAGTAATATATCAGGTGGACTCTCTTGAGCACCCTCTTTTCATGCTGCATAATTTATTTCGACCTTATATATATTTTTTTTACACCGGGGCCTGACCAATTTAATAAAAAGGATTATAATAAAACTACAAGTACAAAATCATAACAAATAAAATCGCTTACAGTCCAGATGGAAAAAAAGATTTTTATTTGTTAAGAAAACTGGTAAAGCCATACCATAGTAAGTTATATTTAATTTATAGGCAAAAAAATCCTTACTGGTCCTTATTGGCTGCTCATAAAGGGCTATGTGAAAGACATGTACGCCGCAATATTTCACTAAGCAAAGTGCTTATGTTCATTATATAAGTAACTGCAGGAGGAGAATAGTCGGCCATTGGAATTATGCACCGTATATCTAATATAATATTCATACTCCTGTCCTTGGTAGGGCTGTCTTCTCTCATTGGCCCTGTAATGGCTGAAGAGCATCACCCGTTCAAGCCGGGCGAAAAGATGCAGTATGTTCTGAAGTACGGTGCGATACCGGCGGGTGAAGCCACCCTTGAAGTGCATGATATGGAAGTGGTTCACGGGGTAGAGGCCTATCATTTTGTAATGACCGCCCGTTCAAACTCTTTTGTTGATCTATTCTTCAAGGTCAGGGACCGTATTGATTCCTATGCCGATGCCGGCATGAACCATTCGCTCCACTACAAAAAGGATCAGCAGGAAGGCAAGACGAGGAGAGACATAACGGTCTATTTTGACTGGGAAAAAAATGAATCAACCTATGTCAATTTTAATGCTGATCCCAAGATTGTTAACCTGCTGCCGGGATCCTTTGATCCGCTGTCGGTTTTTTATTATTCGAGGTTGCTTGATTTTCATAATAATAAGGAATTTGAGCACCCGGTGACAGACGGCAAAAAAAATCGTATGGGCATTTTGCGGGTCATAGGCAATGAGACAATACGTGTACCGGCCGGCACCTTTGATACTTTGGTATTGGAGCCTGACCTGCAGAATGTTGAAGGCGTTTTTTCAAAGAAGCAAAGGGCGAAGATAAAGCTCTGGATCACAAATGACGAACGCATGCTGCTTGTGCAGATGAAAAGCAAGGCAAGGGTTGGCAGTTTTGTGGCAGAGCTCGTCACAATCCAGGGTCATGATTCGGGGAAAAATAAGGATCCTGAAAAGGGGTAAACAATAAAATGCATTTGCGAGTGGGGTATCATGCAGGATTCACCAACCGGGGAGGGATGGCAAGTGAATGAGATGGAATATGAAGAAGATTCCAACGATTTCGATGGGTTTAACACCTATGTAAGTAAAGAGAACAGGCTGGTGGTGGTTAAGACCATCGACGGCTCTGTAATTCGCGGCAACATTAACCTGAACAGTGAGACCTTACCCATGGACAGGGTAAGCGATCTTCTCATCAAGGGACAGAATAAGTTTCTCATCATGTACAATGCCTGCTTGGGTGAGAGAAAAGACGTTGCGGTTATCATTAATAAATCGCAGGTAGTCTGGGTGATGGAAGAGGAAGGACCGCAGAGTTAAAAATAATGGGTGGAGAGTTTTGTTTTGGGAAAGTTTTGACACTGACTTCTCAATGAGAAGAGCCGGAGTAAGGGACAACTTCTTGTGGCAGGTGCTGACAGATCAGCTTTTCCGGCGGATTTTTTTTAGTAAAGAATCAAAGTTTTCAGCGCAGTCTTCGTAGATTTCCTTCAAATAGTTGATGTTGTTCGTGATTGCAACAGCATACAGGTCACGATCAATATTCCAGCGCTCCTGAAAATGGGACAGGGCCGCAGAAGCAACGTTGCCCATTTCTTCCAGCAGCCTGGTTCTTGCCACCGAATGATAGAATTCCTCCGTATTCTTAAAAAGCTCCAGGGGCGTCTCATAACCGGGTACCTTGGCCTCTTCAAATTCTAGGAACAGCAGGGGCAGTTTTTCCAGGTAAATCCTGTCCGCCATCTGGGCCATCAGATCAGCTGAGCCGAGTACTTTCCCTATTGTCCTGATTTCATCCGACCTGAAGGGTATTTCGGCCACGGATAATGTAAGGATAGTACACATGATAATATGGCGACAGTCGGTCATGTCCTCTGCTGGAAAACCATGCGCAGCCAGGTATTTTTCCATGAGGTCAATGGAGCGTTCCTCATGGCCAATGGTATACTGGGCGCCTGTGCCTTCCTGTTCTTCCATTGTCTGGATCAGGCCGGTATCGTGGAACAGGGCACCCATGAGACCGAGTTCAATCAGGCGGGAAGAAAATTTATGTCCCTGTAGATGCAGGCCGTGGATAAGCCTGACCGTTGCGAGGGTGACTCCGCATGTGTGAGCCAGGTTGTGATATTTTGTGTTACTGGCACGGTAGCCCGGATATTTCCCTGCAAATAGACAAATAATGTCAGCATAGACCTTTTTGAGATGCGAAGTATCGTAATTCGGATCTATCAAGGATAAAGTTTTTACTATCTCAGCGTAGGTCTCGCCGGGAGAGTTGACATCTGTCAGATCGTAGAGTTTTGTAGCCATTGCGCCAATTGTTACCGTATAAAAGTTCTGGGAAATAATAGCTGGTACCACATCCAGTTAATTATTTCCATCTTCTTTCTCTTGTATCATGCAATTATTGCGCCTGAATTCAGAATATTATAAGCTTTATGATGTATTTTGGGCAGAAGTTCGATATAGTAGCGCATGCCCCTATCTTCAGTAATTGACCTGCATATCCATTCTACCTTTTCCGACGGTTTACTCAAGCCGGCGGAAATTGTAGACCTTGCCGAATCCCGAGGTTTGACAGCCATTGCCATAACTGATCATGATACGGCTGCCGGCACCGATGAGTCCATGGAAAGGGGGCACGAGAAAGGAATTGAAGTGATCAGCGGTATTGAAATAAGTTCATGGCATGGTGACACTTCAATGCATATACTTGGATACAGATTCAATCATGGGAACAGGCTGTTCAGCAACCGCTTACAGATGCTGCAGGATGGGAGAGAAACAAGAAACGCCAGGATTATTGAAAATCTTAACAGACTGGGCATCGGTGTCGATGCCGGTGAATTGCAGCATTATTCCGAGTATGGCCAGACCGGCCGGCCGCATATTGCCCGCTTGCTGGTCGATAAGGGTGTGACAAAAACAATTGACCTGGCATTCAAAAACTATCTTGGCAGGGGAGCAGCTGCATATGCCGAAAGATTCAGGTTTTCGGCCCGGGATGCAATTGCCATGATACGTGAAGCAGGCGGAATGGCTGTTTTAGCCCATCCGTCCAGCCTTGATCCTTCTCTACGCTCACTATTTCCATTGCTTAAAGATCTTTGCAGGGTGGGGCTTGAGGGGGTAGAGGTATATTATCCGTCCCACAGCCCGAAAACAGTGAAAACTCTTTTGAAGATAGCAGGTGAATTAGGCCTTCTCATAACAGGAGGCAGTGATTTTCACGGCATGGAGCACTCGGGTTATAACGCACAAGAATGGCTGCGGAGAACACTTATTCCCTATGATCTCGTTACGGCAATAAAAACAACACCGGGGAAAAAATAAATCTGTATTCCTGACGCCCCTTCATAGTGATGATGAATTTTAAGGATTTTTTAATTTGAGGATGAACGAGTCATGAATACCATTCTGGTAGTTGATGATGAACCTAATTATCTGATCGTGCTCTCCGAGCTTCTTAAAGAGGAGGGGTTTGAGGTTATGACCGCCCGGAGAGGGGAGGATGGATTGAAGATCGTAGAGGAAACCGATCTTGATCTTGTACTAACGGATATGCGCATGCCGGGCATGGACGGTTTAGAGCTTTTGAAATCAGTTAAATCGTATAATAAAGACCTGCCTGTAATCATGATCACTGCCTTCGGTGAGGTGGAAAAAGCAGTCGTCGCCATGAGGGCAGGCGCCTATAACTATCTCGCCAAACCTTTCAGCAATGAAGAGTTGCTCTTGAATATCAGAAAGGCTATTGACCACTATTCCCTCTTGTGTGAGAATCTGCGCCTGCGTGATGAGGCAAGGATCAGGTATGGATTTGCCAGTATCGTCGGAAAAAATGCCAGGATGCAGGAAATATATCAGCTTATAGAAAAAGTTGCGCCCACCTCTGCTTCAGTCCTTATAACAGGGGAAAGCGGTACGGGTAAAGAACTGGTTGCCCGGGCAATTCATATCAACAGCCCCAGGGAGAAGTCTCCGTTTATTTCCGTCAACTGCGCCGCTCTGCCTGAAACCCTGCTTGAAAGTGAACTGTTCGGACATGAAAGAGGAGCCTTTACCGGAGCCACTGCCATGCGTAAAGGCAGGTTTGAACTTGCTGATTCCGGCACCCTGTTTCTTGATGAAATTGGTGATATTCCCCTTCCTCTGCAGGCAAAACTACTGCGGGTTCTGCAGGAGCGGAGCTTTGAGAGGGTGGGGGGCATACAGCCGATCAATGTCGATGTCCGCATCATTACCGCCACAAACAGGGAATTGAAAGGTGAGGTGGATGAAGGGCGATTCCGCGAAGATCTTTATTACCGCTTGAATGTTCTGCATATTCACCTGCCGCCTTTGCGTGAAAGAGCAGACGACATTCCCATGCTTACGGAACATTTTATCAGTAAGTTTGCCAAGATGCTGAATAAGCCGAACCTGAGAATCTCCGGTGGAGCCTTGCGTTACCTAGTGGGTCTCCCATGGGAAGGAAATGTACGCGAGCTTGAGAACACTATCGAACGGGCCGCTATTCTCTGCAGCGGGGATATCATCGAGGCAGAAGATGTACACCCCGATGTAACCGGCAGTAATAAGGAAGTGAACTGGTCACCGGATGTTGATTTTGAAAAATTTATACCTTCAAACCTCCCCCTGCCTGAAGTGTTGAGCGGTGTGGAGGAGCGCATGCTAAAACGTGCCCTGAAGGATGCGAATTTTATCCAGGCACGGGCAGCTGAAAGCCTTGGGATTACCAAGAGCCTGTTGCAGTACAAGATGAAGAAGTTTAATTTGCAGAAGAAGTAAGTTTTTTGGTAAAAAGGGTCCAAGGGTCCAAGGAATCAAGGTTTCAAGGGTAACTACATCAAAAGTATTGCCTTGCGTCTCAACCTCTGCTTTTGTTCTTTGGTCCTGTACGTTTGACCTGTAAACATTTTGTCTTCAGTCCCCATCCTCAGTTCACCAGTTTTTAATGTTTTCTTTTAACCCCCTCGACCCCTTGAAACCTTGGACCCTAGGTTTTTAAAGCGGCAACTCCGGTATCTTATTCCCTGAACCGCCCCAGTTGAGCTTGTTGCGCAGGATCTCAAAATAGCCTTTCTGCGGCATACTGATGAGATGCAATGGTTTACTGGCCGTTTTTACTTCAAGTTGGGAATTTTCTTCCATTTTCCAGGTAAATCGTCCATCCACAATAACCTTTACATTGTCTGCCTTGCCCCCAAGTTGCGAGACTAGGGTTACATCAGGCGGCAGCAGTACAGGTCTGCTTTCAAGCATGAAGGGGCATATAGGGGTAACAAGGATACAGGGAAGACCGGGCTGGACAATGGGGCCGCCGGAAGACAGGTTGTATGCAGTTGAACCTGTCGGTGTTGAAAATATAAGACCATCGGCTCTGTAGGTCGTAATAAATTCCTGATCGGACCAGGTTCTCAGTCTTATTATCTGATCGACGTCCCCCTTGCTTATAACCACGTCATTGAGGGCGTAGAGATAGGAACCTGGCGAGGAGTCAGTGCCGGGCCCTCCAAGAAGTCTGGTTTTAAGAAGCATTCTTTCTTCCACCGTCATTTTCCCCTGGAGGAGCAGTTCCAATGCTTCAAAGCGTTCCTTTGCAGATACTGCTGTGAGAAAGCCCAAGCCGCCAAGGTTAATGCCCATGACAGGGATTTCATACTTGCTGGCCTTGTCAGCTATATGCAGCAGAGTGCCGTCACCACCAAGTATAATGAGGATATCAAGATCTTTTGTAACTTGGTCAACTACAGTTTTAACACCTCTGTCAGCGAACCAGTGGATGATTTCCTCGCCTATCCTGCGAGGTTTTTTAAAATCTTTTTTTAAGATGATGCCAGCTTTTCTTATTTTCATTTTCCAAGCTCTTTGGATCTTTCTGTTGCCGCTTCAACCGCATCCATGATTATACCGTTGAAACCGGCGGCTTCAAGTTCGTGCAATCCTGCAATAGTAGTGCCTCCGGGAGAGGTCACCATTGCACGCAGTTGAGCCGGATGTTCTTTGCTGCTCATGGCGAGCTTGACCGAACCCAGAATAGTCTGCGTTACAAGAAGTTCCGCATCGGTTCTGTTTAATCCGACCTTCAAACCGGCATCGATCAGAGCTTCTATAAAGGTGAAAACATAGGCCGGCCCGCTGCCGCTCAAACCAGTGACAGCATCAAAATACTTTTCGTCGAGAATGATGCTTTTACCGATGGAGTTGAAAATTACAACAGCGGTGTCCATATCTTCCTGGGTCGCCCTTGGGCCGGGGCTTAATGCTGATGCAGCCTCCAGGACAAAAGCCGGAGTGTTGGGCATGACCCGTATTATTCTGCAGTTACTGCCGGCGAGGTGTGCAGCGATAAAAGAGGACTGAATGCCTGCTGCAATGGATATGAGCAGGTGCGAGTCGTTGATCCTGTCTTTAGCTTCAAGGAGCACATCCTTCATTATCTGCGGCTTGACCGCCAGGATCACGGTAGTGCAACCAGACCAAATATGTTCACTTTCACTGCTGTCATAGGTGTTGACTCCGTATGTCTCATCTAGATAAACTCTTCTTTCGGCATCTGGATCGGTTACCAGTATGTCTGCAGCAGCCATGATGCCTGATTTGAGAATTCCCTGGATCAGGGCCTCCCCCATTCTGCCACCCCCTAAAAAGCCCAACTTATCAAGCAACGCCATAGTAATTCTCCAATATTAAAACGAATAAAATGAATACAAAGACAGATAACAGTTATTTTTTCTTATTGCTGCATTTTTTACAACAGGATTGTCAGTTGCGGGAAAAAACCCCAACTGCAGGCAGTATAACAAAAAAATGCTCATATTTCGGGTCCGGATAAGAACAGTGAGTTTCTTTACGATTGTGTCATTTTTGCACGGAAAAAGCCTGTTGTACGCTGATGCGCCAACAGGCTTTTGAAAGCATAAGACTTTAAGTGAAAGCTTTGTTCAGCGGTTTTAAGAACTATTGAATTGAAAGCGGCCTTTTGGATGCAACAGGGGACAGGATTGGGAGGAAGCGGTTACCTGCCGCTCTTGTCCTGGAGACGAATTTATTCAATACTGAAAGCTGGCCGTCCTTTTTCAATTCAACGAACTCCCAGGCATCAGGTGTGGCAGCAATAGTCTCCATGAGTTTGAGGTGCTGGCTGTGTCCTGACTTGTATGCCACGATATGGCCAAGCACCGGACAGCCAAGCAGTGTCATGTCACCGATAATGTCAACTATTTTATGCCTGACGAATTCGTTATCGTAGCGTAATCCTTCCTTGTTCAAAACACCGTTTTCGTCCATGCCTACCGCATTCTCCAGAGAGGCACCGAGGGCCAAGCCGTTTTTCTGTAATTTCTCTACATCTTCAAGAAAACCGAAGGTTCTTGCCTTGGAAATTTCTGCCACAAACTTCTGGGGGGAAAGAGCTACAGAATATACCTGACGTTTGATGGTTTCATGCTTGAAATTTATCTCTGCAGTAACCTTGAACCCGTCATAGGGGTAGATGCTGATATGTCTGTCGCCGTCACGGAAAGAGATTTCCCGCGTGATCTTTACAAGCCTTCGGTAACTTTTCTGCTGCCGTATGCCGGCTTGGAGAAGCAGCCCGACAAATGGAGCAGAGCTGCCGTCCAGGATGGGCACTTCCGGGCCATCCACTTCAATGATGATATTATCTATGGAAAGACCGTTGATAGCAGCAAGAAGATGCTCTGTAGTCGCCACGGAAGCATTGCCTTCAGATATTGTCGTCGCCATTGTAGTGTCAATCACCCGGTTCATGAAGGCAGGCACGGGGCTGCTGTAGCCAAGGTCGTTACGCACAAAGCGGATGCCGGAATTTGCACTTGCTGGTCTTAATGTCATGTTTATCCGGTTGCCTGAGTGCAGGCCGATGCCGCTGCAGTATACCGTTTTTCTGATGGTACTCTGGTAAGGATTTATTTGTGATAAAGTTTTCATTATTCTATTTTCTAGACAGTAATATGCCCTTTTTATTTATATTTTTACAATATTAGAATGCAATTAAATGTTTTACTGCAAAAAACATACCATTTGTTTTTAATGCATTAATTAAAAGGGAATATGTTTTCAGAAGTGTAAATATTTCAGATTGTTGAGGGATGTGTTTTGCCACTGGGTGTGAGTGGAAAACGAATGTTCCAGTGTGTCAAATAAAACACAACCTGGGAGAAAGTGTGTTTTATTAAGTGCTCACCATTATTATTTACATGCGCCTGGCGCCTGAACCCGTGAGTCTTTGTGAGTACCTTAATTCTTTAGGCTGCTTAGCAGAAACCGGTCAAATTCTTCACCAAGAATTAATTGGACCGGCTGCACCAGAAGAGGGAATTCCTGTGGAAAAATGTGGCGTAATTTAACCAGGTCCTTTTCAGTGGTCACCAAACCATCGGCCCCTGAAATTTTAGCCTTATGAAGGAGATCCCTGATGTTTTCCGCTGAATAGGCATGATGATCTTCATATGCTTTAAATCCAGTGAGGTTCAGTCCACTAGTTTCCAAAGTCGTTTTGAATGATTCAGGCCTGGCTATACCGCAGAAACCGAATAACCGCATGTTGCCTGCATCCGCCTGTGAGATGGCGTCATTTCTTCCATTATGCATTTTGAACAACATCTTTGCAGGCTGATAGGTTCCGTTGAATATAGGCTTTTCAGGGTATAGCTTCCCCAGGAGATCGATAAATTTTTTGACATTGGAGTCCTGGCCCATATTGATGCCGCTGATGATAAATGCAGAGGCCCGTTTGAGGGCGGAAAGAGGCTCCCGCAGTTCACCCCCTGGCAATACTCGGCCACTACCTAAGAGCTCCCGGGCGCTGAAAAGCACAAGGTCCAGGTCCCTTTTTAAGGCAATATGCTGAAAGCCGTCATCAAGAATGAGGGTATCTGCTCCGAAGGTATCTATGGCAAAGCGGCCTGTTGTAAAACGTTTTTTCCCGGTAATTACAGGTATACCGGCTAATTTTTCTGCAAGAAGACGCGGTTCATCACCTGCTTCTGCTGCATCCAGCAAGATGTTCGTGATATTTGATACAACATTAATGGTATTTGTGGCAGATCCTTTGTAACCGCGGCTCAGTATGGCGGGTTTTCTATTGTGTTTTTGGAGGAGCCTGGCAATGTAATATACCAGGGGGGTTTTGCCGGTTCCCCCCAAAACAAGGTTGCCAACGCTGATTATCGGGACTTCGAGCTTGTGCTGTCTGAAGAGTCCCTTGTCGTATAAATTGCTGCGCTGTGCCATGAGAAAGCTATACAGGGGGGAAAATGGCCTGCCGAAAAAAAAGAGGTGTTCCAGTCGAGTATTAGCTTTTCCTGTCATAATATCAAATTATATTGGGAAGTATAAAGGTGCGAAGCAATTAGGCCTGACCACTTGTAAACTTTTTACTCCAATGACCCGTCTTATACTGCAAAAAGTCAAATTCGACAAACATGGAATTATCGTAAAAAACGCAGTCATCAACGGGGCTTAGTACTATGAACGGGTTACGCACACAATACCGGTCAGAGAAAATCATCTACAAGACTGACTCAATAGTAATCCTGTACAATTGTCCGCTGGTTTGGTGCTAAAAGTGATGAAAGAGGACATGCCTGTACATTTACCGCAGAAAACATGATAACAGTAATTATTATAGATTAAAGAGAAGGATAATAGAAGGTGTAGCATTAAGCTCCCGGGTCTCTAAACATGCGGTTGATGTTACAGCAGGATGAAAACTGAAAATAATAATAATAGAACATTGAAAGCTGCTGCGCTTGTCGAAAAGGCCAGAGGAGGGAACCGTACAAGCTTCCAGGGGTTAGTGAACATGTTTCAGGAAGACATCTATCGCCTGGCTTATTACAGGACTTTTTCACAGATGGACGCTGAAGACCTGACCCAGGAAGTTTTTGAGCAGGCATATAGAAAAATGAACACCCTGCAGGATCCCCAACGGTTTAGCGCCTGGCTCTACAGTATAGCGGTTAACCGTTGTAATGATTTTCTCAGGAAGAGAAAATATTTGGCCCTGCTGCGGTTGCGCACTGCACAGGAACCGGATTTCATGAATGCGGCCAAGGATATGGGTAACAGTCACTATGATAAGATCGAAAAAAAAAGATTCTGGAAACAGGTCAAATTAATGCTGCATAAGCTCTCGGCCATGGAGCGCCAGGTCTTTACTCTCCGCTTTATGGACCACCGTAATATCAATGAAATTGCCGACATTCTGGGCAAGAATGAGAGCACAATAAAAACATATCTTTACCGTGCATTGAACAAGGTCAGAAAACATTCCGAATTATTAAAGGACTACAGGGAGTCGGTATGATGAAATCAGAGAATCAATCTCACCTGCAGGAAGAACAGATCCTCTGGGCGGTTATTGACGAAAAGGAAATTGCAGGAGATGAGCTGCTGCACCTTCATGCATGTCCGCTCTGCACTAAAAAGGTTGAGCAGATCAAGGACGGGTTGCAGGAACTTGGCCGCAAAGCCATGCTGGCGGCACCTCCAGTTTCGCGTACAGTTACACTGCCTGGTAAAAAGCCGACTACAAACATTCATAATGCAGGATGGCTCCCTTTTTTCGGGGCCGCAGCCATGGCCAGCTTTGTTGTGTTTTTTTACATAATGGGCATGAAAACCTTACCGCCGGATAATTTATCACCACTGCAGGTCCAGGAAAGTTTGCTGGAAGATGAATCTTTAATGCGGGAAATCTCAGACATGGTGGACTATCCATTGTCTGAAGACATGTATGAGATAACAGGGGACAACGGAATCGGCTTTGATGAAGATTTTTTACAGTTCATCGTGCCTGATATGGAGGATGATTTTCAATCTGAAATTATTATTTAAGGAGGAATAAACGATGTTACGAAAAAATGTATGGATAGGATTATTATTTCTGGTTGTTTTCCTGCCGTCAACCCTTTTGGCCAAGGGGATGATGATGCATGGCAAATGGTGGCATAATAAATCGATAATGACTGAGCTGGAACTGACTGATGCCGAGAAACAGGTCCTGGATGAAAAATACACCGAAAACCGCCGGAAAATGATCGAACTTAAAAGTGAAATTGAGAAGCACAGGTTTGAGTTGGAATTGCTTCTTGGGGCGCAGGATCTGGATAAGCAAATGATCATGGAGCGTTACGAGAGCCTTGAGCAGACCCGGACAAAACTGTCAAAGCAGCGTTTTGCAATGCTTCTGGAGGTAAGGGAAACCATCGGGGCGGAACGGTTTCAGGAATTGAAAGTGATGCATCGTGACAGGGACAGAAAAGATGTAAAAAGGTTTCTGCGCCACAGGTCTTCATACAGGGATTGGGATTAATGGACCGCCAACAGTTTCAGTGAAGTTACTGTTTTCAATCAATGATGAAATGGATAATTTCAAGATGCCGCAGGGATACACCTCGGTGCTGCAAAACCAGTTTCTGGGCCTTTTCCCCCAGTTCTTTCCTGAGCGGTCCATCGACAAGAAGCTGTTTTAATATTGCAAAAATATCATCTTCATCATGACAGACAATTGCAGCATTTTTTTCAAGCAGGTCTGATGCAATTTCAGTAAAGTCGTCCATATAAGGCCCGAAGAGAATAGGTTTGCCAAAGGCTGCGGGCTCAAGGGGGTTATGGCCTCCATCTGGAACCAGACTGCCACCAATAAAAGCTAAGTCGCAAAAGCTGTACATACGAGAGAGTTCACCCATGGTATCAAGGATCAACAAAGGGGCTCCAGGAAATTCTTCGTCCTGAAAGGGTGATGTTCTCTGTCGTACCGTCAGTCCAAGACTGTCTGCAATTTCCTTTATTTCGCGCCCTCTTTCAACCTTGCGGGGGGCTACAACGAGAAACAGGTCAGGAAAGAGGAGAGATAGACGTTTATAGGCAGACAGGATTGGGAACTCTTCCCCGCTATGGGTAGAGCCGGCAATCCAGACAACCTTTTCCGCTGATATACCGAATTGTTTCCGGTAAAAAGAGGTTGGCCGCTGTTCCTGTTCCCAGCCTACTGTGTGGGGGAGTACCGCATCATATTTTAAATTCCCCAGGGCCTTTACCCTGTCTGCATCGACACCGAGTTCGATCATTCTGTCTGCATCTGCAGCCGTCTGCATTGAAATGAACCTGAAAATCCTGAACATGGGCAGAAAAATAAAACGTAATCTTCGGTAGCGGGAAAAAGAGCTCTGGGAAATGCGGCCGTTAACCAGGATCGCAGGTATATTTTTTATATCCATGATATGAAGAAAGTTTGGCCAGAAGTCGGTCTCAATTAAAATGAAGAGGTCAGGGCCGATGCTGTTAATTACTTTACGTGCAACCCTATAGAGGTCAAGGGGGAATGGCACAAAAACATCTATCTCCCGGGCCATTATCTCCCGGGAAAGCTCCTCCCCTGTTTTTGTGGATGCGGAGAAAATCAGGGTGATATCCGGATAGGCTTTGCGCAATTCTCTAATAAGCGGCTGTGCTGAAAGAACTTCTCCCACGGAAAGGGCATGGATCCATATCCGCTTCCTCCTGTCAGGAAACTTTTGGGTAATTTCCTCAATACCGAAACCCAGTCTTAAAAGAATTCTTCCACGATACTTGGGAGAAATGATTGCTTTGACTAAAAGCAGAGGAGATAATAGAATCAGGCCGGCAACCTGAAAAATATTGTAGAGTGCTATATTCATGGAAATTTTTAAATAAACAGCTTTCAATTAAACAAGAACTAAAATGTACCCAGTGTAAAGTTTTTGTACGGCAAAGAAGCAGTAAAGAAACTTGTTGCGAAGCCATCAGAATTACATATTTAACTGCTAACACAAACAATTACAATGAACTTACTTCTTTTTGAAGCAAATGAAATCAAGGCTGATAGTACAGTTTGTCTTCAAGACAGGCGTTCAGAACATATCATCAGGACCCTCGGCTGCAAAACGGGAGACTCCATCCGGGCTGGAATGATAAACGGACCTGAGGGAACCGGAGAAATACTTGCAATACGGGGGAAAGGGCAAAATGCAGAGGTGATTCTGTGTTTCTCTGCGCAGGGGGAAAGCGAGCCTGAGCAGCCTGCAATTGATCTTATCCTGGGGATGGTGCGTCCCATCATGCTCAAAAGAATATTGGCCCAGGTAACTTCACTTGGCGTGGGCAGGATTTTTTTAATTAATGGCAACAGGGTTGAAAAAAGTTTTTTTGGCGCCGGCCTGCTCAAGGATGAAAAGTATCGCACCTACCTCATTGAAGGGCTGGAGCAGACAAAAGATACATATCTGCCGCAGGTGAGCATACATAAACGTTTCAAACCCTTTATTGAGGATTTTATCCCAACAGTTGCCGGAGACTACGCCAGGATGCTGGTTGCACATCCTGATTGCAGGGCGGACCTGAAAGAGAAAGTCGGCAATGGAATCAAAGGAAGATCGCTTTTGGCCGTGGGACCTGAAGGCGGCTGGGTTGACTTTGAGATAGAGAAGTTTAGTAAACATTCCTTTGTTCCGGTAAGCCTGGGCTCCAGGATACTGCGGACGGATACGGCTGTTGTGGCGCTGCTGGCCCAGCTGATATTGTTAAGGGGAAAGTAGTGTTTCAATTCTCCTTTTATAGCCTGTTCCGGTTTTCAGGAATATTTCAATGCTTGACCCCGGTTTTAGTCATACTCTTCAAAAAACAAGGTGATTAAATGCAACAAAAAGAATACCGCCCAACTTTTTACCTGACCATCAACTCGCTGTTTATTCTCCTGATAGTTGGAGTCGGGGGTCTACTCTCCTGGCATAATTATAAAGCCACCGAAGAAATTGTTCTCAAGGGAGCAAACATTGTCTATGACAAGGTTTTGCGGGAAGTAACCCAGGACTTTTCCCACACCTACAGGCCTGTTTTTCAGTCAGTGCATTTGCTCTCTTTTAATCCGCTTATGAAGGCATCGACACTGGATGAACGTCTGGGGGCCCTGGAGCTCTTGGGTACGGTGCTGCAAAATCAGCCTGAGGTCGCAGCGCTCCAGGTTGGATACGGTAACGGTGATTATTTCATTATACGATCGATCTCTTCAGAAAAGGTGCGGAAACTGTTTCATGCCCGGGAAAATTCAACCTACGTTGTGGACAGTATAACTGCCGATCCCGGCAGCAATCAGAAGATGCTGTACAGGTCGTATTATGATGAATCGTTACAAAAAATTGGTCATCAGCAACCTGAAATAACAGAATATGATCCCCGTGTCAGGCCCTGGTATAAGAAGGCAATGGGCACTACCCGCGTGGCAGCAAGTGAACCCTATTTTTTCTACTTCCTGAAACAAATTGGAACAACAGTAGGATACAGTCCGCCCGGCTCGGAGTCGGTCATTGCGGCTGATGTTACCCTGCATCAGCTTTCCGATACTTTACATAAGCATTTGCTTACCCCCCGTTCCGAGATAGCGCTTATTCGAGCCAATGGGAAAGTCCTGGGGTACAACGATCCTGACAAGCTGATTATCGGTCCTGATGACGATAACTTTGATATTGCTCATTTGTCACAGCTTGAAAGTGGTGTCTTTGACTTTATCGACAAGAACAACCTGCTCAAACCAGGCCCACTTCAATTTAAGTATAATAATGAAGAATGGCTGGGAGATGTTCGCACTCTGAATGTCAGTGGCATGGAAGGACGGAACCTGATCCTGGCCATGGTTTCACCGAGCAGGGAACTCCTGGCCAACGTCATTACCATGGTCAAGCGTTCTTTATTTATCACAGCCGGAATTATACTCCTCTCGATTCCAATTGCCTCGTTATTGGCGGCGTTCATCTCCAGGGCACTCCATAGTCTGGCCAGAGAGGCATCATTGATCGGCCGGTTCGATTTCACCAAACCTATTTCAATCCGTTCAAAAATAAATGAGGTTGACGAACTGGCCCAGTCCATGGGCCTTATGAAAAAGACTATCAGCAGGTTCCTTACGCTCATCAATTCCCTTGCCGGTGAACAGAACTTCGATGCAATGATTGAACTGATTACCCAGGAGACCTTGAATGTCAGCGAGGTTGACGGAGTTTTGACCTGGATCGTGGATGATCAGACCCATGTACTCGTTCCGGCTGCACTGTTTTCTCAATCCAGCGGGCATATAGGGGTGGAAGGTTTGCCGTCTTTCGCTCTTGACTCGGACAATGCACTGGTCAGGGCTGCTCACCTCAAGGAAGGCGGCCAGGTGAACCTGAGCAGTAAACAGGATAGCGAATTGGCAATGCTTCTGGAACGATTTGAGACCGACGACCTTCTTGTGACGGAAATCCCCCTGCGTAACAGGCAGCAGGAGATCATAGGACTGCTCTGTCTCCTCAACAGGGAGACCAGGGATCAAAAAGGAAACGGGCCGACAGGTTCCCGCATGGATTTTGTCCGCACCTTTTCCGGTTTTGCCGCAGTTTCTCTTGAAAGCAGAAAGCTGCTGGAGATGCAAAAACGTTTGATGGATTCGTTTATGCATCTGCTTGCCGGAGCCATTGACGCCAAATCGCCTTACACCGGCGGCCACTGCCAACGGGTACCGGTGATAACCAAGATGATTGCCAGGGCCGCATGCGAAGATGATACCCTGTTTAAGGATTACCAGCTTGATGATGAGGGCTGGGAGGCTATCCATCTTGCCGGCTGGCTGCATGACTGCGGCAAAGTGACAACTCCTGAGTATGTTGTTGACAAGTCGACAAAACTGGAGACGATCTATGATCGTATCCATGAGATACGGACCAGGTTTGAGGTATTGAAAAGGGATGCGCAGATCCGCTATTGGGAGCAGGTGGCAAATGGCGGCGACAGGACTTTACTTAAAGCAGATCTGGAAAAGGAGTGGAGTGGTCTTGACGACGATTTTGCCTTTATCGCAGAGAGCAACCTTGGTGGCGAGTTCATGGCCCCTGAGAGGATTGAGCGCTTGGAGCAGATAGCACAGCAGAAATGGCTGAGGACACTAGATAACCGCATCGGTATTTCCTGGGAGGAAGAAAATCGGAGGGCCAGGACACCAAAGCAGGAGTTGCCGGCGGAAGAATTTGTACTGGCAGACAGGCAGGACCATCTCATTGAGCGCAACGAAAATGAATGTATGCCAGAAGACAATTCCTGGGGTTTCAAGCTGGATGTGCCTGAATACCGATATAACCTGGGTGAGCTTTACAACCTTAAGATTGAACGGGGCACCTTGACAGCAGAAGAGCGTTACAAGATAAACGATCATATCGTGCAGACGATTGTCATGCTGGAAAAATTACCGTATCCCAAGCATCTCAGGGAAGTACCCGAACTTGCCGGAGGCCATCATGAAACCATGGACGGCAAAGGGTATCCAAAACGCCTGTTCGCGGAGCAGATGTCCATGACTGCCAGGATGATGGCAATTGCCGATATTTTTGAGGCCCTGACAGCCTCTGATCGGCCTTACAAGAAAGCAAAGAAATTAAGCGATACAATCCGCATAATGAATTTTATGAAAAAGGATCACCATATCGACCCTGATCTTTTTGTCTTGTTTCTCAGGAGCGGAGTCTATCGGGAGTACGCTGAGCAGTACCTTGATCCTGCACAGATTGACGACTTTGATATTGAGGAGTATCTCAGCCCCTCTTGAAAAAAAGGTGGTTCAGTTGAAAATATTTCACAGTAAGTATCTCAATTCCCAGACACCTTATGAAATATTCTGCAAGGCTGCTCGTGGTGCACCTGCAATTTGAATTCACCGAAATTTATTTATGAGGCAGGTCCCTGCGGTTTTGCACTATATCGCTATCTGATCTGCAGGGGTAGCATTGATCTGTGCAGCTGTCACAGTAGCTGAACTGGGAGATCTTTTCAGCTTCCAGAACCCGAAAGAACTTATGGCATATCTTGGCCTGGTTCCTTCGGAATATTCCAGCAGGGAAACTATCAGGCGGTGCGGTATTAATAAACCGTTAACGGCCATGCCCTCAGAGTACTGGTGGAAGGTGTCTGGACATATAAACATCACGCTCGAATCACCTCCCCCTTGATAAAGCGACAGCGGGAGCTACCGAAAAGTATCTGCCAGATCTCTTGGAAGGCATAATGAAGGCTGTGCGCCCGCTATAGGAGGATGGTTGCCAGAAAGAAGCCGAATAACGTGGTTGTGATAGCCATTGCTCGTGAACTTGCTGCTTTTATGTGGGCTATAGTTCAGGAAGTAAAGACGGCGGCATAAAATAACTATCCAGGGTATTGGCAGGCGTGGGATTCCGGTCAGGAGAATCCTCGTTACTGCTATTGGATAGGCATATTGCCAAACTCAAGCTCATAGACAGAGGCTGCTCCACTACGAACCTATGTCAGGCGGTAACCAATCCGCGAATATCAACGTGCTCAAACGTCGCTACAGGATCTCACCTCTGCTAATAACCTGCATATGAAATGAAAAACCCCCGATAAAACAGGGGGCAATGGATAAGTCTTTTTTACTTGACACTGTCAGGCATATCAGCAGAAGTCCTGAGTTTTTACACAAAAAAAGGCTGAGCCATTTCTGACCCAGCCTTTTGTATATTCAATAAAAAATGGTCGTGGGTTCGGGGATTGCGGCGGCGTTGTCAACATCCGAGGCATAGGCCAAGATATTTTCTCTCAACATGAATGCATTTGGCTGCTGCCAGTTCAGGGTGGTCATGCCGCCGAACATAGCGTAACCGGCACCCCATGTCTTTTCAGCTAAAACCATATTGCCGTTGGCATCGTTTGTGATCAGACCTGTTAACCCTGGCCCTGAAATCGTCGCATGTCCGAATTGATTTCCGGTAAATGTGGAACCTGTATTGCCGAAAGGTCCGGTAAAAATGGGATGGGTGGGATTAACACCGGTAACATTAGATGAAAAATCTGTATAATTCAATTGGATACCACCAAAGCCAAGGGCCATCCCATTGCCTTCGTTGGGGGCAGAATTTATGAGTACTTTCCCACCGCTGGACACCCAGCTTTCAAGAGCGGTTTGATTAGCGCCGAGAAAAGACTCCAACTCATTGGCAGTAGAGTCGCCGCCTTCCATAAAGATGAAACTTGTGGCACCGGAGAACAGCGTGTTGGTGACAACGGTTTCATACCGCAGATCATCCCAGTTCCCTGCTCCGAAAACGCCGTCCATCGCCTGCTCGTTGTTGCTTTGTCCCCAAGGGGCTCCAGCCGTCGACCGCATGTAGACAATTGAGTTGGCATATACCATGCTTGCCATGCCGAACATGGTCAGCGCTACAATCAATACTCCCAGTAATTTTCCTTTCATCATTCTCCCCCGTTTAACTTTACTTAATTAATAGTACATAGCAATATGACAGTAATTTCAATAACTATTATTTCAAAATATAAGCAAAAATCATGCCTAATATTCATGTTTTTATAAATTTAAATAATAACAAGAGGTTATGAGTATTTCGCTGGTTGTTGTGTTCATTCCAGGGCTGGTTTTCCGGAAACGTGTTGGCTGGCTAACAGAAGGTCAATAATTTGTTAGGTGAGAGTGAGACTATCTTGCCACTATCAATTATTGCAATTATTCTCTAGCTGCTTTCTGTTGATAATGGCACCCTTCAATCGGCATTCTGCTGAAAACATATCTTGATTGTGCAACAATGGTGAAGATACTTCCAAAAGTATTGACTCTATCACTGGCATTAAAAGATATCCATCGGTGAAAACCAATGGAATAAACAATTATAACAGTCAGATGAGTACCTGCTCTTTCTTAATTGCATGTAATCTTATCTCTCGCGCCCCAGACCTATCCTTTGATCTTTCCCAGCATTTTATCTGCCAGCATTTTGAACTCGTGGAGTTTCAGCAGGTAGAGTGCAATTCCATAGACAGCAGCACCGGATAAGACGAAAAAGAATATTCCTGCCAGTTCACTGAGAAATAGCCCTGTTGCAAGATACGAAAGGGAAAACCCTTCCAGTTTCCTGTACAGAATGAGACCCAGGAAGAGGAAATTTACGGTCATGGCCCCGGAGATTGACAGGGCCATGGCCTTGTGCTGTAGAGAAGTTATGCTCAGAAGAATAATGAGAATATTAGCTCCTACAGCCAGAAAACTGCCGGCAACAGGATAGCGCGTGTCGCCAAGGGCATAAAAGACCGGCACCATTACTTTGACAGAGGCATAGGCAAAGAGGCCGAGCACGTAAAAACGCAGGGCCTCTGCTGTTTTAAAGGTGTCGATTGCACTAAAGCTGCCGTGCTCAAATATTATTCTGATGATGGGGTCGGCAAGCAGGATCAGTCCGACGGTAGCCGGAATGGTCAGGGAAAAGGCCATGGTCAGGGACGAGGTGAATGTATTCTTCAGACGCGCAAAATCTTTTGTTGCAGCCTGGCGGGACAAAAGGGGCAGGGTGGCAACCGAAATGGCAACTCCGAAAACACCCACCGGTAATTGGAAAAAACGGAATGCGTAGTTCAGCCAGGAGAGACTGCCTTCCTGCAGGGATGAGGCAAAATAGGTATTGATGAAGACGTTTATCTGCAGGGCGGCAAGACCAAACACTGCCGGTGCCATAAGCTTTAAGATGCGCTGCAGTCCGGGATCTTTGAGATTCAGGTGCGGTTTGAATTTGAAATCCGTGCGCAATAGGGATGGCAGTTGACCTCCCAGCTGCAACAGTCCGCCCATGAGGGTTCCTATGGCCATGCCGACGATGGATGGTTGGCCGTTTTTGCTCAGGAGAAAGGCAAGGCTCACACCGCCGATGATGGAACCGAGGTTGAAAAAACTTGAGGCCAGGGCGGGTATGAAAAACCGGCCTTTGGTATTCAGTATTCCCATGACCACGGACGAAAGCGAAATAAAAATGAGGAATGGGAACATGATCATGGTGAGAAGATGGGTCAGGGCAACCTTGTCCGGAATTTTTTCAAAGTCAGCGTCCACAAGGGCCAGGACAATTTTATCGGCGAACAGTATGCCGAGGAGTGTAATAATACTGAGCAGGATGGTGATAAAGACGATGACATTGGAGGCCAGTTTCCAGGTTGCTTCAGGCCCTCGGGTTTCGTCGTAATCTGAAAAAACTGTGACAAAGGCGGCGCTTAAGGCACCTTCGCCAAAGAGATCCCGCAGGAGGTTGGGTATTCTGAAGGCTACAACAAAGGCATCAAAAGCAAAGCCTGCCCCAAACAAAACGGCAAATGCCTGCTCCCTGACCAGGCCAAGCACCCTGCTGCACATGACAGCTATACTGACCTTTGAGGCCGAGCGCGCTATTTTACCTGTGTCTTCTGCCGGTTGTTGCATAAATTGAGATGTCGGTGAATGTAACTGTCAAGATGGTTATAAACTGTTTTCAAATACTTTCTGCCAAAAATTCTTAAAAAACATGTCCAGGAGCCTGTGGGAAAATTCCAAATCTACTGCAAAAACGTTAGAATCGGTTCAAATTTCAGTAAATGTGATCTCAATTCCTCATTTTTTCGTAACGATTATAATTCTCTGACAGGCTCCTGGCAAAGTTTAAGCAAAAGGTGCAAAAATTTTTGCTACATTAGCAGGCTAATGCAAAGAAGACAATGTTCTTGCTTGACTTTGCCGCTGGCTTAAGAATAGTATGCTTATCTTTGTATTGCGTATTAACATAATCGACAGCAGTCGAATTGGCATAACTGTATGATATAAAAAGAGTTAATCGATTGGGTTATTTGTCAAAGGACAGAGAATCCCGGTTGTGAAACAATTGTTTGAGTTATCATTTGGAGGGTTACATGACGGACGTTAAGCTGGTTAGGAATGTGGCGATCTTGGGACATGGTAATTGCGGTAAAACCACCCTGGCTGAGGCCTTGCTTTTCAGTGCAGGCAAAACAAACCGCCTCGGCAAGGTGGATGATGGTTCTTCCAGCATGGATTTTGAGCCGGAGGAAATCAAACGCGATATCAGCATCAGTACTGCCTTTCATCATTATGACTGGAAAAAACATGAAGTTTTCCTGGCTGATACTCCCGGGGATGACAACTTCATTAATGAATCCAAGTTCGTGGCCAAGGTGGCAGACTCTGCTCTGTTCTGTATCGGGGCGGCAACCAGCGTCAAAAACCAGACAACAAAATACACGGATTTTATTGAAGAGCGAAAAATTCCAACCATTATTTGTATTACCAGAATGGACCGTGAACGTGCCAATTTCAGCCAGGTCATTGAAGGTATCAAGGCAAACCTTCCTCTAAAGCCGGCGATTACCCATGTGCCTATCGGCGCTGAGGCGAATTTCAAAGGTGTAGTCAATGTCATCAACCAGAAGGCCTATATGTTTGATGATACGGGCAAGGTTAAGGAAGAAGATATTCCTGCCGATATGGCAGACGGGATAGCCGTTTACCGTGAAAGTCTCATGGAACAGGTCGCAGAAACAGATGATGATCTGATTGAAAAGTTTCTGGAAGAAGGTGAACTGACGGATGAAGATCTGGTAAATGGCTTGAAGGCCGGAGTTAAATCCGGGGAAATAAGCCCTGTCAGTGTTACTGCGGCCCTGAATAACCAGGGGAGTGAGTTGCTCCTGGACATGATCAATGATCTCCTGCCTGCTCCATGTGATATTGCTTCGCATGTCGGAACCAACCCCAAGGATGGAGAAATTACCGAAAGGGAAGCTGTGGCTGATGCACCTTTCTCAGCCCAGGTATTCAAAACCATGGCCGATCCGTTTGCCGGCAGATTGACCATTTTCAAGGTGTTTTCCGGCACCCTTTCAGGCGATACCTTTTATAACGCAACCAAGGATGTCAGCGAACGCTTCGGCCAGATTTTCATTATGGAAGGGAAGGGCCAGAAACCTGTTGACAGTGTCGGGCCGGGAATGTTAGCAGCAGTGGCCAAGCTGAAAGAAACAGTTACCGGCGATACACTCTGCGTTGAAAATGCGCCCATAGTTTATGAAGCGCTTGTCCCTATTCCTGCGGTTATCTCTTACGCAGTAACAGCCAAAAAGGGTGATGAGGAAAAACTGTTCAGTTCCATAACAAAAATGCTGGACGAGGACCTGACCCTGAAGCTTACCAGGGAACTCCAGACCAAGGAAATACTCATTTCCGGAGTCGGCCAGGTCCATCTGGAGGTGATCGGCGAAAAGATCAAGCGCAAGTTCGGTGTGGAAATGGAACTGCATACGCCAAAGATACCTTACAAGGAAACACTGAAAGGCAAAGCGCGGGTCCAGGGCAAGCATAAAAAGCAGAGCGGCGGCAGGGGCCAGTTTGCCGACACCTGGGTAGAGATAGAATCGCTGCCCAAAGGTGGAGGGTACGAATTTGTGGACAAAATTGTCGGGGGTGCCATCCCCAAGACATATATCCCTGCCGTGGATAAGGGTATTCAGGAAGCCATGGAGAAGGGTGTTCTCGCCGGATACCCCATGGTTGATGTTAAAGCCTCCCTGGTTGACGGCTCATTTCATGCTGTAGACTCTTCGGAAATTGCCTTTAAAATAGCCGGTTCCCTTGCTTTCAAGAAAGCGGCACCCGAAGCAAATCCGGTGCTGCTGGAACCGATCATGAATATTTCCATTCGGGTTCCTGAGGACTGTGTCGGCGATGTCATGGGAGATTTGAATTCACGCCGGGGCCGGGTTATGGGCATGGATTCCGAGCCTAAAAATGAAGTGATAAATGCCCAGGTGCCCATGGCTGAGGTCCAGAAATATGCCCAGGACCTTACATCATTTACCGGCGGCAGAGGTTCTTTTACGGTCGAATTCTCCCATTATGAGGAAGTCCCGGCACAACTAGCAGAAAAGATTATAGAGGCAGGCAAGAGCGCAGAGTGATAAATATCCGGTTTGACTTCTTCGTTTAATTGTTCTGTTTTTCCCGCACAATAAAAAAACCTCTCCTGAGCATTTTTGCTCAGGAGAGGTTTTTTGCTTTATGAAGATTAAGAGCCTGTCGGAGAATTACCAATCTACTGCAAAAGCGAGAGAATCGGCTCAAATTTCCGTGAATTTTCTTTAAATAGCGCGGCTATTCGCATCAATTTCCCGAAAATTTGATCTTAATTCCTCAATTTTTCGTTACGATTATAATTCTCCGACAGGCTCCTAGAAGCAGTCTATTTCAATCTGAGATGAGCCCGGCGTATCCGGACGGGCTGTTATTTCCCCAAGGTGGTAAGGGGTTTCCCCCAGGGCTTTAAGCTGCTGCATGACGTCTTCCAATATATCTTCGTCTACTATGACGACCATGCCTATACCCATATTGAAGGTCCGGCACATTTCCTTTGCCGAAATATTGCCCTTATTTTTCAGAAATTCAAAAATGGGGGAGATTTTCCAGCTGTCATAGTGGATAATGGCCCTGCTTCCCTGGGGCAGAATCCTGGGGATGTTGTCAATGAAGCCACCGCCGGTGATATGGACTAAGCCGCTGAGCTTGAAGTTTTTATTCAGGTTCAGAAGTGATTCACTGTATATGCGGGTTGGCTTTAGCAGTTCCTCACCAAGGGTGCAGCTAAACTCGTCCATATATGAATCTACAGTCAGCCCCAGTTCCTCAAAACATATTTTTCGTACAAGAGAATAACCATTGCTGTGTAAACCTGAAGATGCAAGGCCGATGATGCGGTCACCCACTTTTATTTCAGAACCATCGATAATTTTATCGCGCTCGGCAATGCCAACGACGAATCCGGCCAGATCGTAATCACCCTCAGCATAAAGACCAGGCATTTCAGCTGTTTCTCCACCAATGAGCGAGCACTTGGAAATTAAGCACCCATCGGCAACTCCCTTGATTATGCTGCTGGCTACATCAACGTCAAGTTTGCCGACAGCAAGATAATCAAGGAAAAAAAGCGGTTTGGCTCCACCAACAGCAATGTCATTGACACACATGGCTACCAGGTCGATGCCTATGGTGTCATGCTTATTGCACAGCTTGGCAATATTCAACTTGGTGCCGACCCCGTCTGTTGAAGATACAAGAACAGGATCTTCAAACTGGTCTGAGCCGATGGCGTATAGTCCGCTGAAGCCTCCAATATCTGTGAGCACGCCTCTACCGAAGGTCGGCGTTACAATATTTTTTATCCGGGAAACCAGCTCATTGCCTTTGTCAATATCAACTCCGGCTTCACTGTATCTGGAAGTTTTTGAGTCGTCCATTTTTGAGTTTAGTTTTTTTTAATAAATTCAAAATGTTAATCTAAAACAAATGGTATAGTTGCAGTGTTTGTTTAAGCCTAAACTGTTTCGCTGGAAAAGCCAATATTTATAATTTTTAGACCTAAAAAAGTCAATTGAAAAACATGATGAATTATGTGTCCCATTATAGGCAAGTCTTTTGCTAAAAAGGGCTATATAATTACTTGCGTTCCCATTTGATATCAGTCTGAATTGCAGGTATTTAAATATCAATGAGTGGAAAAACTTTGACTTTACTGCGGAGTGTTTTTCGTGATTGCCGTGCAGCTGCCTGGCAACAACCATCTATGCTTATCTCTATATATAAGCGTCGACAGGTAAGTTACCAATTAATGGGAATACTGATTATACGTCGGTAAATATCTGATAACTTACATGCTGCTGATTATTGACAGTCATGATTTTTTTACCAATACATCAGGTGTTGATCGTTGAAACAGTCTAATATTCCTGGTAGCATAAAATATTATGAAACTTCTGTTCACTTTAATTGGTCTTATTTTCATATTGGAAGGTCTGCCCTATCTCACATTTCCTGAGGCAATGCAGAGGTGGTTGCGGCAGCTGCTGGAAATGGGACCGGCACAGTTGAGAACTGTAGGGTTGTTTGCAGTGGGAATCGGCTTGCTTATCTGTTATGTCAGCCTGCGCACCAACCTGTTCAACTAAATAATTTTGTAAATTTATGGGGTGATAAATAAGTTTATGTATCAAGTGTTTTCAGGGAAAGGGGATATATGAGTCAGCAGAGAAGCAGCTGGAAATCAAACATGGGGTTTCTCCTTGCTGCGATCGGTTCAGCAATCGGGCTGGGCAATATCTGGCGTTTCAGTTACATGGCCCATCAGCATGGCGGTGGAGCCTTTCTGGTGCCCTACCTTGTAGCCCTGATTGTCGCAGGCGCCCCAATCATGATCATTGAATATGGGCTGGGCCACCGTGAAAAAGGCTCCTCTCCCCTGAGTTTCGTCCGCATAAACAGAAAATTCGAATGTCTCGGCTGGTGGATGCCCGTGGTCGCCATGTTCGGCATTATGCTTTATTATTCGGTAATAATCGGCTGGTGCATCAACTATTTCTTTTATTCCTTCAACCTTTCCTGGGGCACTGACACCCAGGGGTTCTTTTTCAACCAGTTTCTGCAGCTCTCAGATTCCGCTGCAGAATTGGGGGGGATCCGTATCTCAATTGGAGCCGCCACCCTGTTTGTCTGGGTTCTATGCTGGCTTATCTGTTACCGTGATATCAGGCATGGCATAGAAAAGGCGAGTGTCATATTCATGCCGATTCTTTTTTTGCTCACTATCATACTTGTCCTGTGGAGTATTTCCCTTGAAGGGGCATCGGATGCCATCTTTAACCATTATCTGCATGCCGATTGGTCCAAGATCAACCTGTTTGCTGCTGACCCTGTTGTTCGCAGTGAAGCAGGTAAGGTATGGGCTGCAGCCTTTGGCCAGATATTTTTTACGTTGTCTCTTGGGTTTGGCATTATGATCACCTATGCCAGCTACCTGCCCAGAAAAACGGATATCGGCAAGAATGCCTTTATTACTTGCCTGGTGAATTGTTTTTATTCGTTTTTAGCTGGTTTTGCCGTTTTCGGCATAGTCGGGTTCATGGCCCATAGCCAGGGGGTGCCATTTGAAGATGCAATCAAAGGGGGACCACAGCTCGCATTCGTCGTCTATCCCCAGGCAATTTCTTTGCTACCCGGCATGAATGTGCTGTTCGGAGTACTATTTTTCCTCATGCTGATCATTGCCGGCCTCACCTCCGGGATTTCCCTGGTCGAGGCCTTTGCCTGTGCCATTACCGATAAGTTTGACTGGCCACGGGGTAAAGTGGTGACAGCAGTCTGTGTTGCGGGTTTTTGCGGGAGTCTCGTTTTTACGACCCGCGCCGGTCTGTACCTTCTTGACATTGCCGACCATTTTATTACCAACTACGGTTTGGTTGCAGGCGGTCTCCTGGAGTGCATCATCATAGGCTGGATACTTAAGGCCTCTGTACTGAGAAAGCATGTCAGCCGTCTGGGTACAGTTATTCCGCCTCTCTGGGATGTACTGGTAAAATTTATCACACCTGCAGTCCTGATCTATCTTCTCTACCTGTCCCTGGTTGCTGACCTGGCAGAAAATTACAGCGGCTATCCGACTGACCAGCTAATACTGTTCGGTGTAGGTTGGCTGCTCGTTTGCTTTGTTCTGGCGCTGGCGTTAACCTTTGTCCCCTGGAAGCCGGAAAAATTGCAACGGCGGCATCAACCGGAAGAGGATGATCTGTTGGTGTGAAAGAAAAATCTTGAGGGTTCAAGGGGCCAAGGATTCGAGGGTTCAAGGGTAAAAAAGTACTTGCTGGGTAAAGCTGGAATACTCGAGTGATAGGAAAAAATATTTTAACAGTACTCCAACACTCCATTATAAAATCGATGACCATAGGCCGTAAATAACTTCAAACTTTAGTCACTTTAGTTCACTTTAAACTTCCGTCACTTCAAACCAAGGTGTTTCCCTTTGACATCACCCCCCTTATCATACTCCAAGGACACTAACAAGCCTGGTAAGCATATCATGATAATAACAGGTGAAGCTTCAGGCGACCTGCATGGGGCAAACCTGGCCAGGGAACTTACTGGTCTTGACAGCGGTTTGAAATTGTCTGGTATTGGCGGGACAGGAATGGCCGGAGCCGGTGTCAAGCTCTTCTACGATATTGCAAATCTGGCTGTAATGGGATTTATTGAAGTGCTGCATCGTTTGAAGGATATAAGGTCTGCCATGCATATCCTGGAAGAGCAGTTCAGGACTGATCGACCGGACCTGCTTATCCTGATTGATTATCCCGGTTTTAACCTGGAATTGGCCCGCAGGGCTAAAAAATATAATATACCGGTACTGTATTATATAAGTCCCAAGATCTGGGCCTGGCGTGAAGGCCGGATCCGGCGCATAAAAAAATATGTTGACCGGATGGCAGTAATCCTGCCGTTTGAAAAAAAGTTTTATCAGGGACATGGGGTCGATGTTGACTTTGTGGGCAACCCTCTCCTGGATCAGGTTCATACAACACTTATTCCGGTTGAATTTAAGGTCCGTAATGATATTGATGCCGGCGCAACTGTTATCGGCATCATGCCCGGCAGCCGCAGGCAGGAAATTGCTAAACTCCTGCCTCTTTTCGTGCAGACTGCGGCAAAGCTCAACAGTGAAATCGGCAAATGTGTTTTTCTGCTGCCTCTTGCCTCAACATTGACTGAGGCTGAGCTTAAAGAACATTATACTGAAGATGAAGGCCTGGATATCCGTATTATTAAGAATGAGCGCTATGAAGCAATGGCAGCCTGTGATGCTGCGATGGTGGCATCAGGCACACTGACCATGGAGTTGGCAATTCTGAAGATCCCCATGGTGGTGTGCTATCGGATTTCAGTGGTGAGTGCTCTGCTGGCTAAGACTTTTGTCAAAGTGAAGTACGCGTCGTTGGTCAATCTGGTGGCTGCTAAGGAGGTGGTACCGGAATTGCTGCAGACCAAAGCAACACCTGAAAATATTTATGCAAAGATTCTGCCCTTGCTGCAGATCAGGGAAGCCAGGTTGGCCATGCAAAAGGAGTTGGCCCGGGTCTGCGAACAGTTGGGCAGTCCCGGAGCCTCGAGACGTACTGCAAAACTGGCTGTCGAGATGATGGATAAAGGGATATGACAGCAAAGGACTGATGCCTCGGATATGGACGATAATGTAATACAAATGCCCATTGACGGTGTTCTTGATCTGCATAATTTTTCACCAAAAGATCTCAGGCATCTGATACCGGATTACCTGGATGAATGTCGCAAGAAAAATATTTTTCAGGTACGTATAATCCACGGCAAAGGGATCGGTAATTTACGCCGCACAGTCCATGCCATACTGGGCAGGCTTCCGGAAGTGAAGGGATTTAAACTTGCCGGAGAAGGTGGAGGAGGATGGGGTGCCACCCTGGTGGACTTGCGGAAGAATGATACGTGATTAATTGTTAAAGGCTGAAGGCTGAAGTTAAGGAGAAAAGGCACAGAGGCACAGAGGCACAGAGTCATTTATGCCCTTTAGGGTACAAAATTCAACAAATCTTCAATCTTCAATCTTCAATTTATCAAATTTTCAATATATACTATCCTTGAACCCTAAAAAAAATGAACCAAAAACGAACATATATGCGCATACTCGGCTTTATCAAGCCCTACCGGAGTTTGCTGGTCATTGCCATGGTCTGTATGGTCATGGTGTCGCTCCTGACCGCCGGCCAGGCGTATATGCTGAAGCCGCTGGTCAATGAGATTTTTTTCAACAAGGATCATTTCATGCTCATGGTGCTGCCGCCTGCCCTGATCCTGTTATTTTTCGTTAAGGGAATTTTTGATTACAGCTACAAGTACCTCCTGCAAAATGTCGGCCAGTCGGTGATCAGGGACCTGCGCAATAAACTGTATGGCCATATTCAATCACTGTCATTGTCGTTTTTTCATAAAACTCCCACAGGTGAGTTGATCTCACGGATTATTTCCGATGTGACACTCATCCAGGGGGCGGTTTCCAACGTGCTGGTCGGCATTTTGAAAGACACCACCACTGTGATCGCCCTGATCGGGGTAATTTTTTACCTGAACTGGCGTTTGGCTTTGATTTCCATGGTGCTGTTGCCGATAATTGTCTACCCCATTGTCAAATTCGGCAGAAAACACCGCAGACTGAGCCGCAAGAATCAGCAGACCACTGCCCAGGTTTCCAATATCCTTTATGAGACAATCACCGGCAACCGCATTATCAAGGCTTTCTGCACCGAGACATATGAGAAGAATCGTTTTGGGGCCATGCTGGATCATCTTTTCTTGATCATCATGAGGGACACGAGGATCAAAGCAGTGTCCCATCCGTTGATGGAATTTTTTGCCGGCATCGGCATTGCACTGGTTCTCTGGTACGGCGGCAACCAGGTTTTGAACGGGGTTTCGACGCCCGGTGATTTTTTTGCATTTATGGCCGCTCTTATCATGGTTTATGAACCGCTCAAGGGACTCAGTAAGATAAACAGCGCCCTGCAGCAGGGTATTGCCGCAACAGAGCGGGTATTTGATATCCTGGATATTGAAACAGATGTGAGCGAAAAAAAAGAGGCTCTGGAACTGCCCGTCATCCGGGAATCCATCGGCTTTCATAATGTCAGTTTCCGGTATGATGATAAAACAATGGTCATAAATGACGTGGACCTGCAGGTGAAGGCCGGCGAAGTGCTGGCCCTGGTCGGTTCAAGCGGGGGAGGTAAAACGACCCTGGTAAATCTCATACCGCGATTTTTTGATGTGAGTAGCGGCTCTCTCACTATTGATGGTATCGATATCCGCGATGTGACCCTGAAGTCCCTGCGCAAACAGATAGGCATCGTTACCCAGCAGACCATCCTGTTCAACGATACTGTTAAGCATAACATAGCCTATGGCAGCCCTGACGCAACTGAAGAAGAAATTGTTGCGGCCGCCCGTGCCGCCCATGCCCTGAAGTTTATTGAGCAGTTTCCGGAGGGATTTGCAACGGTTATTGGTGAGTCCGGGGCAAAATTATCCGGCGGCGAACGCCAGAGAATATCAATTGCCCGGGCCATATTAAAAAATGCCCCTATCCTTATCCTGGATGAAGCGACATCCTCGTTGGACACTGAGTCGGAACGCGAGGTCCAGCAGGCTCTGGAGAATCTGATGCAGAACCGCACCACCCTGGTGATAGCCCATCGCCTCTCAACCATCCGTAATGCCGACCGCATAATCGTTATCCAGAAAGGGAGGATTGTCGAACAGGGCACCCATGACACACTGCTGCCCCAGGACGGGGTATATAAAATGCTGCATGATATGCAGTTTCAGAATGAAGCGATGCAGTTGAATAATGCAGAATAAGGCTTTACAATGAATTCATACGAGGGATAGATGATGATCAGCAAAGAACTGCTTGAAATTCTGGCCTGCCCCAAGTGCAAGGGCCCGGTGGAACTAACGGAACAAAACGATGGGCTAGTCTGCAATTCCTGCAGACTAATGTATGAAATACGGGATGATATCCCTGTTATGCTGATAGAAGAAGCAAAAAAGCTTGCAGAACAGGATGATTAGATTTTTCAGCAAAAAACAGGTTTTTCCATACAATGGATTTTATTGCATTTAACGAATATTTTTCTCTTTTGAAAGAAAATACTATCATTGCGCGCTTTGGCATAATTTTTGTCTATGCTGTCCTGGCAAAAGCTGTGGATATTATTATTGATAGAGTGCTGAGCCGGGTTGCCGCAAAGACAAAAATCGGCTTTGACGATAAGCTTATCAAATATCTGCATGTTCCCATATGCTGGACGGTTTTGGGATTTGGTGTACTGCATGCCCTGACTGTAGGCACTCTTAATGACCCATGGCAGATAATCCTGCCCCAGATTGTCAAGAGTGTTCTCCTTGTCCTCTGGCTCGTTGCTGCGATCAGGATCTTCAACTGGATGGTTGAACACTATATGTCCAGGGCCCACGAAAAGGGTAAGATCGGCAAGGATCTCTTCATGCTCCTGAAAAACGTTCTCAGGATAGTTGCTGTCATTGCCGGTCTTCTCTGGCTCCTGTCTATCTGGCAGATAAGCCTTACCCCGCTTTTTGCCTCAGCGGGAATCGCAGGTATTGCAGTGGCGCTGGCAGCAAAGGATACCCTGGCAAATTTTTTCGGCGGCATTTCCATTTTCATGGATAATACCTACAAGGTTGGTGAATATATTATTCTGGATAGCGGCGAACGCGGTGAGGTTGTGGAGATAGGTATCCGTTCCACCCGCATAAAAACAAGAGATGATGTCATTGTAACCATCCCGAACTCCATTCTTGCCAATTCAAAGATAGTCAACGAAAGTGCCCCGATTCCCAGGTTTCGTATACGGGTCCCGGTTGGGGTTGCATACGGCAGCAGCCTTGAAAAAGTTGAAGAGGTTCTGCTTGCTGTGGCGGCAGCCAATGAAAATATTGAAAAGTACCCAGAGCCCCGCGTTCGGTTGCGGGCCTTTGGAGACTCATCCGTTAATTTTGAGCTGCTGTGCTGGGTGAAGGATCCACGGGAGAAAGGTTTGCAGATCCACAATCTGCTGAAGGCTGCATATGAGGCTTTTGGGGAACAGTCGATTAACATCCCATTTCCGCAACGGGATGTACATATTATTAATTCTTCTTCCGGGTAAATTTTTTCAACTAAAAATTAACCGGCGTGGCTGTATAAAACCTCTACAGCGATGAAAAGTGAGGAAGGGTAGCTGAGTTCATCAGTAGTGCGACAAAGTAGCTATTTGCTAAAATTCAGATTGTTTTTTATTCTACTGATCGAAGCCAACAAAAAATGGGTGAATTATGAAAATTTTATCAGCAGTATTTCTGTCGCTTTTTCTTTTTGGGTGTGCCAGCGGGACAGCATTATTAAGCAGCCCTGCGAGGGAGCCCATAGATGTGGCGCAGGTAAAACTATATACAGAATCACCTGAGTCTTATGAAGTCATTGGTGTGGTTAAAGCATTTTCAGAAGCGGGAATTAACAAGGAACAAACCCAGAAGTATGCTGAAAAAGAGTTAAAGAAACAGGCGGCAAAAATTGGCGCTAACGGAGTGATTTTAGGTGCGGTTGATGAGGAGCAGGTTTCTTATAGCATACCATCGCGGGGTTTAAGTGGCAACATTGAGACTTCAAGCGGCAGCAAGACCGCTATTGCCGTTTCAGGCAAAGCAATATATGTTGCCGATTAAATTCAAACCCACGATAGGGGAACTTCTCCCACCATCGCTGACTGTAAGATGGTTGAAGCCCATTTACCATGAAATTTGCAGGTTAAGAATCTGATACTTCTATGGCAACAACTACTCCCTGGCTTGTTATTGACTCGCTGCTGCGCATATCATCCGGTATAAGCACACCTGAGTATATCCCGGGCTTGGTGCCGGATGGAACGCTTATGACAAGATCCATTGTGGCGGTTGATGTTCCTTCTGCTGAGGAATCAAGCCACAAATAAGCCGCGGTAAGCCATTTGTGGGGAATATTGCTTTTTTCCAGTCTGGAACCGACCAAAAAATTCAACGAGTATGAAGTGCTTGAAAATCCGTGAACCGTAATGGCGGTTCTCCCGGTTTCTCCAGCTGCAACCTTTATCTCTACCACGCGAGGCTCAAAGGTCACACTGGCGGCCTGAACATTTAACGCCAGACCTACAACCACAAAGGACAAAAGTAATAATATCCTTGTTTTCATCTTTGTTAGCCTCCTTTTCATATCAGTATTCTAGTGCAATCCGGCTATATTAAACTCTCCCGGTTTCTTCCGGGTAGAAACTACATTTTTTTATGCATAAAATGTGCCAGGGAAAACTGATATGTATATCAACCTGCTTAAGGCTTTATTGGGGCCCTGGGGGGACGGTTCATCTTTATACACATACCACATTTTTTTACATTAATCATTCATGCATATAAGTAAACACAATTTACTGATATGTAATGTATCGAATACTATCGGGCAGCCGTAGCAAGAAAATTAATACCCGGAAGCAATTTAAAAGTATAGCTGGAAAGAGTTATGCGCGTAGGAGATAGCAGAATTTTTTATCCCGCGTGGTCAATAGCTTGACACCAATTTGAAAGTAATTTTGGATGCCGAACTGGTACTATTACGGAAAGAAGGCCCAGGACAGACCAATGGGATTAATGACACTATATATAAAAAAAGGAGGACCGTTTTGCGGCCCTCCTTTTTTTATATATCCAGACTGATTTGTCTTTATAATTATTCAGGTGAAACTCCCATCTCTTTTTCCTTGGCGGCCACGGCAAGCCTTGTCTTGATGGCGGTATCAGGGATAAGGCTCATGGAGTCAATGCCAAGTTCAACCAGGAAGGTGGCGAACTCGGGGAAATCGGACGGCCCCTGGCCGCAGATACCTATCTTCTTGCCGCGGCGCTTTGCCGTTTTAATAACCATGCGGATCATTTCCTTCACCGCATCATCACGCTCATCAGCTATACCTGTGAGAATACCCGAGTCGCGATCAACACCATAGGTCAACTGGGTAAGATCATTTGAGCCGATGGAAAAACCGTCAAATATGTCGGCAAAGGCATCCGCAGAGATTACGTTACTTGGGATCTCGCACATTACATAGAGTTCCAGGCCATTCTCTCCCTGTACCAGGCCGCAATCTCTCATGACCTCGATTACCTTCTTGCCTTCTTCAGGTGTCCGGCAGAAGGGTACCATGAGCTTGATGTTATCAAGGCCCATGTCGTTTCTGGCTTTCAGGAGGCCCTGGCATTCAAGTTCAAAGGCCGGGCGGTATTTCGGATCGTAATAGCGGGAAGCTCCACGCCAGCCGATCATCGGATTCTCCTCCTCCGGCTCATATAAGGTGCCTCCCACCAGGTTGGCATACTCGTTGCTTTTGAAATCGGAGAGGCGGACAATGACATCATTGGGATAGAAGCCGGCGGCGATACGGCCAACTCCTTCGGCAACCTTGTCAATAAAGAACTGTTTCTTGTCAGGATAGGCTCCTGTAGTCTCGTCGATCTTGTTGACGATTTTCTGTTTTTCCGGATCGTCCGAGTTTTTCAGCTCTTCGTAATTATACAGAGCCAGGGGATGGAGGCCGATATGGGAGTTGATTATAAACTCCTCGCGGGCCAGTCCCACGCCATCATTGGGAATCTGGCATTCAGTGAAAGCCTTCTCAGGAATGGCCAGGTTCATCATGATCTTGGTTTTGGTTTTCGGCAGTTCGCCCAGGTCAACCCTATCGATTTCAAAGTCAAGGAGACCTTCATAGATATAGCCGGTTTCACCCTCTGCAGAAGAAACTGTGATATCCTGGCCAGTTTTGATTATTTTGGAACCGTCACCGGTACCAATAACACAGGGGATGCCAAGCTCGCGGGAGATGATGGCTGCATGACAGGTCCTACCGCCGCGGTTGGTGACAATAGCGCCGGCAATTTTCATGATCGGTTCCCAGTCAGGATCAGTCATGTCGGTTACCAGGACCTGGCCCTTCTTGAAGTCATGGATGCCTTCCACGTCCTGGATGACATTAGCCTCACCCTGGCCTATCTTGGTGCCGACTGCCAACCCTTCGACAAGGACCTTGCCTTTCTCCTTGAGGACATATGTTTCCATCATTCCTATTGTTGACTGGGAATGAACGGTTTCAGGCCTGGCCTGGACGATGAAAAGTTCTCCGGTGCCGACATTGACACCGTCGCCGTCCTTGGCCCATTCGATATCCATGGCCTTGCCGTAATGATCTTCAATGATACAGGCCCATTCTGAAAGTTTGAGAATTTCGTCATCAGAAATTACATAGTTGACTCGTTCTTCGGGGGTGGTTTCAATAGTTTTTACAGGTTCTTCGGTAGTCGGGTCATTGTCATAAACCATTTTTATTTCCTTGGAGCCGACCCTCTTGCCGACAATTGGACGCTTGCCCTGTTTCAAGGTTGGTTTGAAGACATAATACTCGTCAGGATTCACAGCACCCTGGACAACGGTTTCACCCAGGCCCCAGGCGCCGGTCAGAAACACCGCATCCTTGAAGCCGCTTTCCGTGTCAATGGAGAAAATAACACCGGAAGATGCCTTGTCTGAGCGGGCCATTTTCTGGACAACAATGGAAAGATATACATCAAACTGGCCAAAGCCCTTGTCGTGCCGGTATGAAATGGCGCGGTTGGTAAAAAGACTTGCAAAGCATCTCTTGCAGGCGTCAATCAGTGCATCGTAGCCCCTGATATTCAGGTAGGTTTCCTGCTGGCCGGCAAAGGAGGCATCGGGAAGATCTTCGGCAGTTGCAGAGGAACGGACGGCAACATCAACATCTGTACCGTATTCCGCTTCCATTTTTTTATAGGATTCGATAATAGCCTGGCGCAGGTCATCGGGAAATTCTGCATTGCGGATTATTTTTCTTGCCTTTTCGCCCCTCTCCTGCAGGTTGCGTAGGTCATGGGTGTCCAGACCAGCAAGGGCGTCTTTGATGGCATCTTCAATGCCGGCTTCCTTGAGGAGGTACTGGTAGGCATAGGCGGTAATAGCGAAGCCGTGCGGGACAGCCACTCCCTTTGAGGTAAGCTTCTGATACATTTCACCGAGTGAGGCGTTCTTGCCGCCTACCATCGGTACATCATCAATTCCAATTTCTTCAAACCAAAGAATTAAGGCGTTATCGTGATTTCCCATTTTTTTCTCCTGAGACGTGATAAAACTTTATGCATAAAAGATTGTAATACTCCGCGGCACCTATTGCGGAACGTCGACTGAAGGACATTCTTATAGTAAATCTGAATTAAACGGTCAACTATTGTTTCCCTATTTTAATTGTAAGTATTGTTTGGTTTCTGGTGAAAGACGATAAGCGACTTGTAATGCATGAAAAAAAACGCTTTAAAAAATATACATAATTTGCCAAAAGTAGACGTACCGCAACGTTACATTTTAAATTTATGGAGGATATCCATGGCTGATTCTATTAATAAAAAATATTTGCATGAAAAATACATTCAGGAAGGTGATCATGGTCGCAGTGATTACTTTGGACTGATAAAAGAACTTGTAAGACTCAGAAACAGGAATGAGCCAGGGAGCCTGAAGTTTATTCTATGGCAGGATGAGATAAACAAGACATATGAGCTGGTACGCGATGAATTGATCAATAATCAGGAAAAACCAGTCGCGCCGGTAAAATTTGGAACCTCAGGTTGGCGGGGCATTATAGGCAAGGAGCTTAGTGTCAAGTCGGTGCGTCAGGTGACCCGGGCAATTATTGCTGTGTACCACGAGGCTGAAAAAAAATCTGACCTGGCACAGGCCCTGGGTGTAGAATCATTTTATGAAGTTCAGAAGCGTGGGTGTGTCGTAGGGTTTGACAACCGTTTCGGCGGTGAGATCCTGGCCCAGGGAGTTGTTGATGTCTTATCTGACAGCGCTATCCCAGTGTATTACGCAGGCGAGTCAACAACCGGTGTGCTCTCCGCAGCACTCCTGGAGCTTGATGCTGCCTTTTCCATAAACCTGACCCCCAGCCACAACCCTTTGGAATACGGGGGATACAAATTCAACGGCGCTGATGGCGGACCCGCATCCTCTTTAATCACCAACCTTATTACGAAAAAGGCCCGGGAAATAGTTGCTAAGGACTCACCGGTATCAGTTTCCCAGGACCGGAGCCTGGTAAGAGAGTTTGATTCGCTGCAATCCTGGATTAATATGGTGCGCAAAAGCCGGGCCCTGCATGGCCTGGATTATGATGCCATTGTGTCGCGCTTTGCCCATGACCTGGAGGTGGTTCTGGCAGTAGATTGTGTCCACGGTGCAAGCAGGCTGCACATAAAAAAATTGCTCAGCGGAGGATTGTCCGCAACTGACAATGACCGGGTGATTATCCTGCGCGGAGAAGATGATCCCACCTTTGGCGGCGTTGCACCGGAACCGTCCTCCCAAAATATGGGGCCGGTGATGCACACTCTTGCCGCCAGGCCCGAACCACTCAAACTAGGAGCAGTAATAGATCCGGATGGAGACAGGGTCAGGTTGACGGATGGCACTGTGGAAATTGATATGAACCTCTTTGGTGCCATGGCATATCACTTTCTGCATGAGCATAAAGGTTTGCCCGGCATGGTGGCTAAAACCGTTGCCACCAGCAATTTTGCCAACAAGTTGGCTGAGGATTTCGGCGAGGAGGTTTTTGAATCCAGGGTGGGTTTCAAAGAGTTCAAACCCGTGGTCGGCAAGGCCCTGGTCCTCTTTGAAGAATCAGACGGCATAAGTGTTATAGGCCATACTCCTGAGAAAGACGCATATATAGGACTGCTGCTGGGGCTTGATATGGTGATGACACTGCGTAAAAACCTGGGCGAGTATCTTCGTCAAATCCAGGGTGAACACGGCTTTTACTATCCGGCCAAGGATGGTGTGCTTGTCAGCAGCCAGGGAAAAGAATTAATGGATACACTTGCACTCCTTGGGAAGTATGCAGCAGGCACAGTTATCAGGGTGGGTAGTGAAGAGAGAACAATTACAAAATTAATTGATATAGACGGCAGGAAGATGGTTCTGGACGACGGCAGCTGGCTCATGATAAGGCCGTCCGGCACAGAGCCCAAGGTCAGATTTTACGTTGAAGCCCGGGACAGGGAAAAGCAGATTGCCTTATTTGAAACTGCGAAAGCTATGCTGGCTGAAATCGGGCTGCTGTAAAAAAACAGGGTCCAAGGAGCCAAGGGGAAAGGATTTAAGTCAAAAATCTAAAATCATAATTCATAATTGTCAGTTGTAAGCGGACAATGCAATGATTACTAGTTGATTTTTGCATGTCAAAAAATTATGTTATTTTGTTGATCAATTACAGTCCATTGATATTACTACATTGAACACCTTAGCGGCCAAGAAGGTTTTGGGCCTGATACGTTCAATTTGCCAAGGATTTTCATTATTCTGTTTTCAAATTAAGGAGTATTAGAACGCTATGTGGAACTATACAGACAAAGTAAAAGATCATTTTTTAAATCCCCGAAATGTGGGTGATATCGAAGACGCAAGCGGTAAGGGCGAGGTGGGTTCGCTGGCCTGTGGAGATGCCCTTACCCTTACATTCAAACTCGGTGCTGATGGCAGGATTGAAGATGCAAAATTCAAGACCTTCGGCTGTGCCAGCGCCATTGCTTCTTCTTCAGCCTTAACAGAGATGGTAAAGGGCTTGACCCTGGAAGAGGCTGAAAAGATAACCAATGAGGATATTGCTGAATATTTAGGTGGTCTTCCCAAGGAAAAGATGCATTGTTCGGTCATGGGCCGCGAGGCCTTGGAAGCTGCCATTGCTAATTATAAAGGTGTGCCGATCCCAATGGCCCAGGGAGAACTTGTATGTGAGTGTTTTGGGGTCACCGATCTGGAAATCAGGCGTGCAATCCAGGAGAGCAACCTGAAGACGGTTGAGGAGGTTACTAATTTTACCAAGGCTGGAGGAGGCTGCGAAAATTGCCATGACAGGATCCAGGAGTTGATCCTTGAGGTTCGCAAGGAAGGAAGGGAGGAGGATAAAGCAGAGGAAGCTCCCAAGAGGTTGACCAATATTCAGAAAATCAAGCTCATTGAAGATGTGTTGGAAAGAGAGATAAGGCCGGCCTTGCGTAAAGACGGCGGGGATATTGAGCTCATAGATGTTGACGGTGATTTTATCATGGTTTCTTTGCGCGGGGCCTGTGTGAGCTGCGTAGCTTCCCAGACTACTTTGAAAGAGTACGTGGAGAAAAAATTGCGTGAACAGGTCCTGGATACCCTGATTGTCGAGGAGGTTAAAAAATGAGCGCCAAAGTGGTCTATATGGATAACAATGCTACGACCAGAGTGGCACCCGAAGTACAGAAAGCCATGGTGCCTTATTTTTCAGAGTTATACGGCAACCCATCGAGCATGCATACCTTTGGCGGACAGGTTGGCGGGGCCCTTGCTGAAGCCAGAGAACAAATTGCCAATCTTATCGGCGCCTCTGACGATGAAATAATTTTTACGAGCTGCGGCACAGAAAGCGATTCCACGGCCATTTTCTCGGCTCTGCAGACGTTTCCGGATAAAAGACATATTGTCACCACAAGGGTAGAGCATCCTGCTGTCAAGAACCTCTGCGAGAATATAGACAACCTCACGGGCCACAAACACAAGGTAACCCAGCTCCCGGTTGACCGGGAGGGAATGCTGGATCTGCAACGTTACGAGGAAAGCCTTACCGATGATACGGCCATTGTCAGTGTCATGTGGGCCAACAATGAGACCGGCGTCATTTTTCCTGTTGCGGCAATGGCTGAAATTGCCAAAAGCAGGGGAATTCTTTTTCATACAGATGCAGTTCAGGCGGTGGGCAAGATACCAATTGATTTAAGCAGGAACAGTTCAATTGATTTTCTGTCAATTTCCGGACATAAACTGCATGCCTCAAAAGGCATTGGAGTACTCTACGTCCGACGCGGTACGCCCTTTGCCCCTTTTCTGATTGGAGGCCACCAGGAAAAAGGCCGCCGGGGCGGCACGGAAAATGTCGCCGCCATAATCGGTTTAGGTAAAGCCTGTGCCCTGGCAGGAGCCCGTCTGGAGGATGAAAATACCAGGGTCAGGGCTCTGCGTGACAGGTTGGAGAAGGGACTCCTGGAAACAATACCCCACTCCATGCTCAACGGCCACAGAACGGAACGGTTGCCGAATACCACAAGTGTAAGCTTTGAATTTGTAGAAGGTGAAGCTATTTTGCTGCATCTGGACAGGTTCGGCATATGCGCCTCCTCCGGTTCTGCGTGCACTTCGGGTTCTCTGGAGCCTTCCCATGTCCTGCGCGCCATGGGGGTGCCGTTTACCGCAGCGCATGGTTCCATCCGTTTCAGCTTGAGTGTTTATAACACGGAGGACGAGGTTGATTTTATCCTCGAAAAACTGCCGCCGGTCATTGCAAATCTCCGTGATTTGTCCCCGTTCTGGAAAGGGAATCATCCTGGAGCGGTGGGCAGCAGTCAATGCAAGTGCAGCTGTTAAATATTCCATCCTCAACCGTGGGAATCAGATGAAAGTTATTGCACCCTATTTCGAAATACTTGAAGATTTGGACAAACAGAGCCTGGCAGTGAGAATTGAAGGCTGCGGCCGCATCTGCTACAAGAGCGAGGATAAGATAACGGAGCAATCTGCTGAACCGTTTATCAGGAATATCATAAAACACGGTCATAACTCAGTCACGGAAATGGCCGTTCTGACCCTGAAGGTCCTTTATGATTCGGAGTCCCTTGCCAGCCAGTTTTTCAATCTGATGCCCAAGTTTTTGCAGGTGGACAGAGTTGACAAAAAGGAACTTCTCATAACAGGAAGCGTCAGGGCGTTCAGGGAGCTCTACCAGGCAAATCCTACTGTAAAAATGGTAAAGGCGATTGCACAAATTCTCGGCAGCCGTCATCCTCTTTTTTATGAAGATCTGCTGCCGCAAAGAGGCTTGATGAAACAGGAGGGCGTGCAGGTTGAAAAGGTGCCGCTGGAAACGGTTGATGTTTTTCCTGCAGATCTGCTAGCAAAACATCGTCATGTTGCTGTCCTTTTTGTGGTGAATCGGGCTATAACCCATGAGATTGTCCGGCACCGGCCTGTTTCATATTTGCAGGAAAGCCAGCGGTACTGCCGGTACAGCCAGGATAAATTCGGCAATGAGGTAACCTTTATCAAGCCCATGTTTTTCAATGAGGGGAGCGAAGAATACAGCTTATGGGAAAAGTCTATGCAGGATACTGAGAAAATTTATCTCAAGCTTCTGGAAAGTTCTTCACCACAGGCAGCCAGAACCGTTTTGCCCAATTCCTGTAAAACGGAATTGATAACCTTTGCCAATCTTCTTGAATGGCTTCATATCTTCAAATTGCGCACCTCAAAAGGGGCCGAACCATCCATGCGGGAGGTCATGATCCCGCTGCTTAAAAAGTTTCAGGAAAAATATCCACTTATTTTTGCCGGAATTAAGACAGGCGTATAGGTATTTCTACTTGCTTTTTTGTTTTAATTGTTGTTAATACTTTGATGCAATAATCTCTATATACAGTAATTTCTTGCGTCAAAGACACTAGGGGTTTGGGTAATTTGTACTAATATAAATTTTGAGAAATTAAGGAGGGATTGATATGGCTTATAACGCGGTGGAAATGGCAGACTGGCAGATATCTGAAGCTGCTGAGAAAAACATGCCCACTCCTGAGGAGTGGACTGAGAAGCTTGGACTCAAGAAGGAAGAAGTGCTGCCCATGGGCAGGTTGGCCAAGCTCGATTTTCTGAAGATCATCGACCGGCTCCAGGACAAACCTGATGGGAAGTACATCGAGGTTACAGCGATTACTCCGACGCCTCTGGGCGAAGGGAAGAGCACCACCTCCTGCGGTTTGATGGAGGGTATGGGCAAGCGGGGATTAAATGTGGGCGGCGCCCTGCGGCAGCCAAGCGGCGGCCCTACCATGAACGTCAAGGGTACGGCTGCCGGCGGCGGCAACTCCCTGCTGATCCCCATGACAGAGTTCTCCCTGGGACTCACCGGTGATATCAACGATATCATGAACGCCCATAATTTGGGCATGGTGGCCATGACTTCCCGCATGCAGCATGAACGTAACTATAATGACGAGCAATTGGCCCGACTGACCGGTATGCGCAGGCTCGATATTGATCCCACCCGGGTGGAGATGGGCTGGATCATTGATTTCTGCGCCCAGGCACTGAGGAATATCATCATCGGCCTTGGCGGCCGTTATGACGGTTTTACCATGCAGTCGAAATTCGGTATTGCCGTGGGCTCCGAGTTAATGGCCATCCTGGCTGTAGCTACTGACCTGGCTGATTTGAAAGAGCGCATCAATGACATCACCGTGGCCTTTGACAAGAGCGGCAAGCCGGTAACCTGCCGCGACCTGGAAGTGGGCAACGCCATGGCCGCCTTCATGCGTAACACCGTTAATCCGACCCTGATGTGTACCGCTGAGTACAATCCCTGCCTGGTCCATGCCGGCCCCTTTGCCAATATTGCCGTGGGCCAGTCGTCGATCATCGCCGACCGGGTTGCCCTGAAACTATTTGATTACAATATCACAGAGTCCGGTTTTGCCGCTGATATCGGTTTTGAGAAATTCTGGAATGTCAAATGCCGTTTCTCCGGACTCAAGCCCCATGTTTCCGTTCTGACAGCCACCATCCGCGCCCTGAAGATGCATGGCGGCGGTCCCAAGGTGGTTGCCGGCAAGCCTTTGGATGACGCTTACACCAAGGAAAATGTGGAACTGGTCGAAAAGGGCTGCGAGAACATGGTCCACTTGATCGGGGTGATCCGCAAGGCAGGTATCAATCCTGTGGTCTGCATCAACCGTTTTTATACCGATACAGATGAAGAGTGCAAAGTCGTCCGTAGGATTGCCGAGGCAGCCGGAGCCAGGTGCGCCGAGTCCAAGCACTGGGAATTGGGCGGTGACGGAGCCCTTGAGTTTGCCGATGCGGTTGTCGATGCCTGCAACGAAGAAAACGATTTCAAATTTCTTTATCCGCTGGAAATGAAACTGCGTGACCGTGTAGATGTTATCGCCCGTGAGGTCTATGGTGCCGACGGCGTTGACTGGTCGGCCGAGGCCAATGCCAAAGCCGAGATGCTGGAAAATGATCCCCAGTACGCCGACTTTGCTACAATGATGGTCAAGAGCCACCTGAGCCTCTCCCACGATCCGACAAAGAAAGGTGTACCCAAAGGCTGGCGGCTGCCTATTCGCGACGTGTTGATCTATTCCGGTGCCAAATTCCTCTGCCCCTGTGCCGGAGCTATCAGCCTCATGCCTGGCACCAGTTCCAATCCGGCCTTCCGGCGTATTGATGTTGACACGGACACAGGCAAGGTTACAGGGCTGTTTTAATGTAAGTGATTATGGGCACCACTTCTTCGCACGATCGCTTCTGTCCGCATAGCTGGCTATAGCGGACAGAAGCGCTTGCACAAATCTACGGCACCCATAATTACTTACAATAGGTACGTGACCAGTATTGGTATTGTTTGTTTTTTACAGGAATAGGCCGGGGATTTAATTTCCCCGGCCTTTTTTTGTTTTACTTTTTATAATTAAGAAGTAAACTAAATAATTACCTAAGTTTTTTTATCTAAAACTTAATGAAATACAATTCCTGATAATTTTCTCTATGGCAAGACCACAGCAATTCAGAGGCCCTCCTCCCAAACCAGCTCCCGGTAGACCAGCTCCCAGTAGACCCGCTCCCGGTAGACCGACAGGCGACATGAAAAAGTCGAGTCTCAGTGGTACGGTCAAGGACCAGTCAGGCGCCGGCAAGGTCCGTCTGGGCGACCTGCTCCGTAAAGAAGGATACATAACCGCGAACCAGTTGGATCATGCTCTGGGTGTTCAGAAGAAAAGTAAAATGCGGCTGGGCCGGATTTTGGTCAAACTCGGTCACATTGATGAGCAGACTATCCTTAATGTTTTAAGCCGTTTGCATGGCTTTCCTTCCGTGACTATCACCCGGGAAACACCTCATCCCGAGGCCTTGAAAATACTGCCCTATGAGATAGCCAAGGAATATATGGCTTTCCCTCTGCGGGTTGCTTCCGCGACCAACACCCTCAAGGTCACCATGGCCGAACCCACGGATACCTCCGCCGTAGAGTCCTTGCAGGCTGCTGTCAAAATGAAGCTGACCGTGTGTGTGTCCACGGAAAATGACATTATAGGAGCCTACCGCATCCATTACCAGATAAGCGATGAGGAATTTGCTCTTTATAAGGACGAGGAAGAGGTGGAGGAGGAAGAAGAGGTATCGGTTGAAGAGGTGGCAGACGATTTCGGTGCCCTGGCATCCGAGGCGGCCGGTGAGCTGGAAATTGGTGGGGAAGATGAAGAAGATATAGCGGAATCTTACTCCTACTCCGATGCCCCGATCATCAAGCTGGTGAACGGTATGCTGCTCAAGGCGGTGAAGGATGGAGTGAGTGACGTCCATGTTGAGCCGTATGAGAAAAATTTCCAGGTCCGCTACCGTCTGGACGGCTCTCTCTATAAGTCCATGAATCTCCCCATGTCCATCAAGAATGCTCTGGTCTCCAGGGTCAAAATTCTTGCCAACCTGGACATCACCGAAAGGAGGGTTCCCCAGGATGGACGTATCAAGATGAAATTGGGCCGAAACAAGGCGGTCGACTTCCGGGTTTCCACTCTGCCCACCCTGTTCGGCGAAAGTATCGTTATGCGTATTCTTGATCAGTCCAGCTTGAATGTTGACTTGACCAAGCTTGGTTTTGGGGCGGAAACCTATGATACCCTTAAACGCTGCCTCTACAGACCCCAGGGATTACTGCTCGTTACAGGACCAACCGGTAGCGGCAAAACAGTTACACTGTATTCTGCGCTCAATGCTTTGAACCGGGAAGATACCAAGATTTTAACCGCAGAAGACCCGGTTGAGTTTAACTTCAAGGGCATCAATCAGGTCAATGTGCATCAGGAAGTTGGCATGACCTTTCCCGCGGCTCTTAAAGCCTTTCTACGCCAGGATCCTGACATCATCATGGTTGGTGAGATCCGGGACATGGAAACCGCTGAAATCGCCATCAAGGCAGCTATGACCGGCCATCTGGTTTTCAGCACCCTGCATACCAATGACAGTGCGGCAACCATCGGCCGCCTCATTGATATCGGCATCCCGTCCTTCATGGTGGCCTCATCTGTCACCATGGTGCTCTCGCAGCGCTTGGGGCGAAGACTCTGCACCAATTGCAAGAAGATAGTAAATCATTATTCTGAACAGGAACTTGCTGCTGCCGGTTTTGACCCTGAAGAAGTTCCAAACCTGGAAATTTACGGCCCCAATGGCTGCTCAACCTGTAAAGGTGGGGGCTACAAGGGACGTGTCGGCTTCTTTGAACTGATGGAGGTCACTGAAGAGGTCGCCAAGGCTATCAGCGCCGAGGTGCCGGAGGACACGCTGCGCAAGACAGCAATAAATGAAGGGATGGCGCCGCTCCGTGAAGCAGGCCTGCAAAAGGTGCGTGAAGGTGTCACCAGCGTTGATGAAGTTCTTAAACGCACTGTCCTGACCAAGGAAAGTCTGCCCGCCTATCTGGTCAATCCGGATATGGAAAAATATGATGATGGTGACGTCATTATTCGGGAAGGCAACACCGACAATGATTTCTTTGAGATCATTCAAGGCGCTGTGATTGTTGTTAAAGGTGGCAAGAAAATTGCCGAGATTACCCAGCCAGGCGCCTATTTCGGAGAGATGTCCGCCATTTCCGGGGAGGCAAGATCCGCATCAATCATATCCAAAGGGCGCTCCACTGTCAGGCGTTTCCCGGGAGACAAGCTCTTCGAGGTTATTGAGAATTACCCCGATGTGACAAAACACCTGTTCAAGACCATGGTCAGCCGGCTTGAACACTCCAACGAGATCATCATGAAACTGGCCAATGGCAGGAAAGCCAGGTAAATCAGAATTTAAGATTGAAGATTGTCGGCATATATTCCTGTTAGTAGTGGAAATAACTGTTTTTATTTCAGTACAGAAAACCTGGTCCTCAGGGCCAGGTCAGAGACAGTGGGCTCAGCCTTAATCTTGAAGAGGCTAGTGCAAAAGGCACAGAGGCACGAAGT
>CAMYKS010000003.1 GCA_947259115.1 uncultured Desulfobulbaceae bacterium
GGGCCATCTCTGGCAGGGACGTTTTGCTTCCTATCCAATGGATGAAGAACACCTGGTGGCTGCGGCCCGCTACATAGAATTAAACCCGGTGAGGGCCGGTCTGGTCAAAAAACCTGAAGAATATAAGTGGAGCAGTGCCCTGGCACATTTGCAAGGAGAAGGTGGTATCCTGGTCAAAGTTGAGCCGTTATCTACAATGGTGAATAATTGGCAGGATTTGCTCAAAACGGATTTGACAAAAGACGAGAAAGAGACTATTCGAAGACATGAACGGACAGGGAGGCCAGCCGGTAGCGCTGGTTTCTAAGCAGGCTTGAAAAAATGACAAAGAGAAGACTGACAAAACAAAAGCCGGGGCCCAAAAGGAAGAATTAAGTATGGTGTCCCCGGAATTCGGAATTCACCGGAACATGGCGTCTGTATATTTAAAACAGAAAGGTTACTAGCAATGCATCGCACTATCTTTGTAGTCATTTTTTTAGGATTAATATTATTTATCAGTGGGGAAACTTCGGCTGCTGAACCGCAAAAAAAACAGGATCAATATAATGATCAGGAGGATAAAGACTGGTCTGTTCGGCTAGGCGCCATAGGGATGTATAAACCAGAGTATGAAGGTTCCGATGACTATGATTTTCAGGGCTTTCCGATGATTGACATAACCTGGCGGGATACGTTTTTTTTAAATCCAATCAAAGGCGTGGGAGCTTATTTCTGGAATCGTAATGACGTGAAACTCGGTGCAGCTGTCGGTTACTCCTTTGGGCGGGATGAAGATGACTCGAGCGATCTTGACGGACTCGGCGATATAGACGGCGGCGCAACAGCCAATGTTTTATTTGAATGGGCAATAGAAGACTTCTCCCTTTCAGCGCGCTATGAACAGCAGTTTACCGGTCATGACACCGGTTTCCAGGTTCATGCCGGGCTTGGATATAGTCTGCAACTGGGGAAAAAAACCATGTTGAAACCGTCGGTGAAAACGACCTATTCAAGCTCTGAGTACATGGAAGAATATTTTAGCATCTCAGCGGGCCAATCGACCCAATCAGGCCTGCCTGTTTATGAAGCTGATGCAGGTTTTAAGTCACTTGGGTTGCAGCTTTTAGCACTTTACAGGCTGGGCGGACACTGGGGGTTACAGGCGATGGCGGGTTATAAACGGCTGGTTGGCGATGCGGCTGACAGCCCTGTGGTAAAAGACGAAAACCAGTACCTTCTGGGTGTGGGGTTGTCCTATTCTTTTTAGTTCTCCTGCCTCTAAGAGAAAAGGGTACAGATTGAGCTACCCCCGTTTTCACGGACAGTTAGTTAGTGCCTGTCCATAAATGGCCTTTTTGTCGTATCTCTGCGTCATGCTCAAAAAATAATGCTGGGAATATCATATATATGCCTGCGCTTATTTTTATCGCGATCCTTAATCTCCGGCAAAAATCTTCATTTCTGGACAGACACTAGTTAAGCAACATTTTCCAAGGCTTCATATTGAGCAGAAAGAGCATAAAGGGGTACTTGAACCCTTTGTTCTTTCTTTTAGTGGTTCCGCCGTTTTTTAACAAGCTGCAGGTGAATGATCGTCCAGACCGTCCATGCTGTCCTGCTTTACGAAACTATTACCATATTATTATATTTTGTGGCTCTTAATGATTCTCAGGTTATTCTATTTATTTTATCATGATTACAAAACAATAAATACTGGATCCGCCTCCGCGGGGATGACAAACCCTACATCACTTTCACTCCCGCGCAGGCGGGAGTCCAGAATATTTAAACCTGAAAATAGTTTATAGCCACATTATATTTTATGTGTTTTGCGCCATAAAAACAACTTTAAGTTGCGGCTTTCTTCTTTCTCCAATTTTTTTCCTTTACAGTCCTTAGACCTTAAGTTTTTCCGCCACACTCCATAGGCAAAGTTTCAGTTTGCCCCTGCCTGACATCGTCAACCTATTGTCAACCTGTCCTTGGTTTTATTGTCAACAACATGCTTGATGATCGGCTTCAGAGTAGGGTTCAGATTTTCAACAGATATTGATATGGCGGGATGATTCCGCATAAATATCCGGAAAATCTCATCGGCAAATCCCTGGCCGATGCTTTTTACTCCTGTGAAATCAAGAATGACCTCGTTGAATTTATCAAGCCCGTAAAGCAATCGTTTCGCCTCTGAGCGGGAAACATATTCCTGATGATATAACTTTACATATGCCCTCGTTTTATGAAACTTATAGTCAAATTCTTCAGGTGCATAGGTTGTAAATATGCTGTCCAGTTGTTTTCTTGAACGTTTCTTTATTTTGAAGACAACTTCGGTGCCTTGGATATTCCTTTTTTCTGCAACAAAGATATCAGAACGCTGATTGTCAAAGACAAGTTCTATTTTGTGCGACCTGAAAAAGACTGTATCCGCGGCTTTGGAAGTAAAAAAAATCCCTTCACCTGTATGCCTTTTTGGCATGGTCGTGGTTTTGCCTTTTATGAGATCTCCCACAGCATCATTTTCATCAGACAGGTTGAACTTGGAAAATATTGAGTAAAACAACCCTATGCCAAAGTCCCTGATCGTGAACTGGCAATTGTAATCGTCTGCCGCCACTTCCACACGGCAGTTTGCAGACAGGGAATGGTCGATTGCGTTATTGAGAATCTCCGTAAATGCGTACTGGAATATTTCATAGGCACTGGGGGTTAGTTCTTTTTTCAGGTTCATATGCAGGCCAATTTCCTGAAAAACAGCATCCTCCTGAAGATTTTCCAGGGTATACTCCTTCCTGAACATACGGGGAGTTTTTCTCCGTGCGGAAGACAGGCGGTAAACAGTACCCCGGGTCACACCTTCTTTTGTTACCAGGCCTTCCTGCATCAATTTCTGCAGATGCTTGTTAACTGCCTGCCGGGATACACCAAGAATTTCAGCCAGTTCCGGCCCGGTAAGTTTTTTTTCTTTTTTTATAAATGCAAGGATTTTTTCTTTGTTGTTCATGTATGCATTTTCAGACATTGTCAACTTATTGTCAACTAAATTTTAATTTTATTGTCAACGTAACAGGGAAAGATTTTCAGGAGAGAATTGTATGAGTTATTCATAAACCCAGCACCTCTGGTGGTGGACCCGGATAGGTTCAACAGATCCGGCGAGAAATTGACCCGGATAATTAAAAAACGAATCACAGAATATCGAACAAGGAACCGCAGAATGTCGAAGGAGTTAAGAAGTTCAGCAACTGCATTTCCTTCTTTTCTCCCAAAGTTACTTGAACCATAGACAAGATAACTCATGAAGTTATTTAGTCTTTCCTGTTGTATAACTTCATCATTCAAAATTTCTCGGAGTCTCACACGTTCACTTACCTGTTCGATATCCGATATTCAAACCAGGAAGCAGTTCGCCCCCTTTTAGGGGGCTCGAAGTCTTCGTTTATCTCCTGAGGCCTCTAGCTATGCTGGAGGAGCCTCAATGCCAGGGATAAGGATTTGACCCCGGGTCCGAAAAAGCGATTACTTATCACCTGGCCCCATTTTTCTTTTTGACTAAATAACTCTTCATACATAGTATCTTATTTATGTTTACCTCATTCATAGAGTTATCCCAGGTTTTTTTCGAACTATTAACGGGGCTGCGAAAGTTGATGCAATAGAGTTAGATGTTGCCGTGATCATGAAATGGAAATATTATTATTATGTGTTTTTCTTGATATTCATGAGTTCGTCAGTGTTTGCTCAGGAAAACATCGCACCCAACCCCATGGATACAAACAAACACTCAACGATTGAATCTGCCGCTGTTTCCGGCGATGAAATCCCGTGGTCAATAATAAGTGATTCTGATGGAATAAAGACATACAGGAAGGAAATTCCCGGCAGTGAAGTTTTTCCCCTGAAAGGGGTGACGATTCTTAATGCGCCGATTGACAAGGTGTTGACCCTGATGCTTGATGATGACAGGGCGCCCGAATGGATCGATTTGCTGGCTGATATTAAACTGGTGAAGACCTATTCTGCCAGTCGATACACTTTGCTGTACGAAATGGATTCACCGTTCCCTTTATTTGTTAAAAAGCGTGACTTTTATTTAGAATCTAATTTCATCTATAATAAAAAAGAAAAAGCGGTGACACTCTCGCTGCATTCGGTGCAGGACGCCAGTGTTCCTGAACAAAGAGGATATGTACGGGGACACATATATAAATCCGTATGGAATTTTACGGCGCTTCAAAAAGAAGGGAAAACGGCGGTGAACATGGAGTACCAGGTCGATCCGCGAGGCTTGATACCTAAATGGATGGTAAGGGCTTTTCAAAAAGACTGGCCACACAAGACCCTGAAAAAGCTTGACCAATACCTGCAGAATGAGACTTTTGATACCAGCCCGACCCTTCTTGAGCTGGTTCCTGAGCTGGTCAAAGAGTAGCTTCCGGGTCAAGGGTAACACCAGAACGCTGGACCTTAAGTTGACGTATTCAGCAAAATCCCTGGTGTCCTGTCCCCAGGATGCATGTTTATAGTATGAAAAATAAAAATGATAACAGGGGATTGACTGTGTTTAACCAGCCCGACCCTGAGACTGATTGCAGGTGGAGTGTTTTGGCGAAGGCGGTCATGATACGTACAGTGCGAATCGTACTTGCCGCCGCAGTCATTATCATTGGAGCGGTGGATGCCATGGCAGCTGAAGAGGCGAAATACAACGTGGTAAAAAAAGACGGCAAGTTCGAGATCCGGGATTATGCGCCTCATATCCTCGCCGAAACCGTTGTGGAAGGGGATATTGAACAGGCTGGCAGCAAGGCCTTCAAAAGGCTCTTTCGCTACATTTCCGGCGACAACAGGTCGCGGAAAAAGGTGGCGATGACCGCCCCCGTATCCCAGGAACCGAGGGGGGAGAAGATCGAGATGACGTCCCCTGTCGGACAACAGGGAGCCCAGGGAAAATGGACTGTCAGTTTCATGATGCCGGCCTCCTACACTCTTGAAACTCTTCCGGAGCCGGAGGACCCGAAAATATCGTTGCGCCCGGTTCCAGCCCACCGCATGGCTGCAGTGCGATACTCAGGTTTCTGGAGCGAAGAAAAATACCTACGATACAGAAAGAAGTTGGAGTCGTGGGTTCAGGAAGAGGGTCTTGCCATTGTGGGCGCCCCCGTATGGGCCCGCTACAACCCTCCCTTTATCCCGTGGTTTTTAAGGCGCAATGAGATTCTGATCCCTGTCGAAGCAAATACTGACTAAATAGATTCCAGGTCAGGAATACATTATTGCTTTCTCGGACACTTCCTCGTGTGTCTAGTACCTTATCCCGGTGTCCGTCATACCGGGGGTACCTCTCCCTCAGGATCTTCTGGTAATTGGTTCCAGCATATTGGATACCTTAATCACTATGATGGATTGAGCCAGGCTCAGGGGTACGTTGCTTGATCACCATAAACAACGCATCAATTAGCAGTTGTTGGCTCATAGGTTTATTCCTTGGCAAGGTGCTTTTTAATGGATGACCCCTTTGTTAAAATTCATTAATCTAATTTTAAAGCTTTCAGGAACATATGATTGTAAATTTAAATAATATTCCACAGGCATTACAAAAAGCATTTGATTTTCTGCAAAAACAAAACCTTTTGGAAGCAGAAAAAATCTGCACCCAAATTCTTGCTGAGGACCCAAAGAATATTCAGGCCCATTTTATTTTAGGCAATTCGCTCAGCGGGCAGGGTAAACATAAAGAGGCTGCTGCAAGTTTTCAAAATGCCTTACAATACAAGCCTTATTCTCCTGAAATAAACCTTAATATTGCCAATGCATTAAAAGAACTCAAGAGATTAAAGGAAGCAGCCGCACATTATCAGAAAGCCCTTACAGTTAACCCGAACTATTTTAAAGCACTGGTTAATTACGGCAACTTGTTGAAAGAAACAGGAAGACTGGAAGAGGCGTCAGTCTGCTGTCGTAAAGCTGTATACCTACAGCCTTATGCACCGGATGCCTTAAACAACCTTGGTGTTGTACTAACGGACCAAAGGGAATTTGGCAAGGCGGTTGCCTGTTTCAAAAAGGCATTAACTCTTACACCGGAAAATTCTGTTATTCATTAAAATCTTGGTAGAGCGTACAGGGAGCAAGGTCTTTTCAAAGAATCGATTACAAGCTACCGCCAGGCACTATCGATCAGGCCGGATTATGCAGAGGCTTACAATGGTTTGGGCCAAACATTTAGAAAACAAGGCAACTATAAAGAAGCAAAAGCTGCTCATCAAAAAGCCCTATCAATACAACCTGATAATTCAGAGGCGTATAAAAATATAGCCGCTATCTGCAGTCTTATCGGTGAAATTAATGAATCCCTGGCAAATTACCGGAAGGCGTTATTAATCTCACCCGATTTCCAGGAAGCGCACTCCGGTTTACTTTTCACTATGAACTACGAGCCTGATATAATACAGCAAGACATCTACAACGAGTCCTTGCTATGGGGAGCCCGACTTGAGAAGGAACTAAAGAATAGCGGAACGATCATAAGGAATTCGGCAGATACAGGCCGGCGGCTCAAGGTCGGCTATGTGTCAGCTGATTTTCGAAGACACTCCTTGTCCTATTTTTTTGAACCGCTACTCAAGGCTCATGACAGGGATTTTGTTGAGATATTCTGTTATTCTAATTTGCATACTCCGGATGATGTGACTGCAAGGTTACAGCAATATGCTGGCCACTGGCGGCATATTGCCGGCAAAAATGATGACCAGGTAGCCGAACAGATAATAAACGATGAAATTGACATCCTTGTCGATCTGTCAGGCCACACTGCCGGCAACCGGCTCATGGTTTTTGCAAGAAAACCTGCGCCCGTCCAGTTGACCTGGTTGGGATATGTAAACACCACAGGTCTGCATGCCATTGACTACCATATTGTTGATTCCGTGGCCGTGCCTGATGGCGAAGAAAAGTACTACACGGAACAGATGGTTCGGTTGCCAACCGGTTTCGTCTGTTTTAATCCGCCGGCCAATGCGCCTGAAGTACAGCAAAGTCCTATAACAAGTAACGACACGGTCACCTTTGGTTCGGTTAATAATCTTATCAAGATAAACCCGGAAGTCATAGCTTTATGGTCTGAAATCCTGACCAGGAGAGAGAATTCCCGACTGCTGTTTCAAGCCAAACCGTTCGGTGACCATTTTGTCAGGGATCGATACGCAAAACTTTTCGAGGAGCAGGGCATTGCGGTCGGCAGGGTGGAATTCGTCCCTTCATTGTCCGCCCGTGAGTTCCTCAAACTACATAATAGAATTGATATTGCTCTCGACCCCTTTCCTTTTAACGGAATTACAACCACCTGCAATACACTATGGATGGGTGTTCCAGTAATTACACTGATGGGAGAACGTTATTGCAGCAGAATGGCTGCCAGTGCCCTTAAACGCTTGGGATTGGACGAATTGATAGCCAACACCAAGGATGAATATGTCACCAAGGCCATTGAGCTGGCTGCGAATGCAGAGCGATTGAACGAACTGCGCATGGGTATGCGTGACAGAATGCTGGCCTCACCATTATGCGACGCGAAAGGGTTTACCCAAACCATTGAAGAGGCCTATGCCGATATATGGCAGCAGTATGTTGCAAGCATGGACCAACCTGGCAGCATTATAAGTACATAGATCTAGAGTAGAAAATCGGGGACAGACCCCGTTTTATTCTTAGACGGCCTTTTATTTTACCCCGTAATCCCCTTCAAAGCATCAAGAATCGCTGATGGTTCCAACCGTTTGGTGTAGTCGGTATCAACAAAACTTAAAATGATTTTTGACTGTTGATCAACCACATAGGTTGCCGGTAGCGGTAATTCAAAGGTGTCATCACCGTTGTTTGCAGGTAGATCAGCACCCCAGTCTTTATAGATTGGTCTCAGTTCTTCCGCCAGGGTGAAGACCAGACCACACTGCCTGGCATAGGTATTTCCCAGATCGCTTAAGACTTGAAAGGTGATCCCGTTTTTTTCTTCCATGGACAGGGTATTGTCGGGTAATTCCGGTGAGATAGCAACAAGCTCAGCGCCGAGAGCGTTAATCTCCGGCAGTATGCGCTGCAATGACCGCAGCTCAAGATTGCAGTATGGTCACCAACTGCCCCGGTAAAAACTGATCACCTGGGTGCCTTTGGACAGGAGATCTTCAGAGGTGACTATCTGACCATGGATATTGGGTAGAGAAAAAGATGGCATGGTGTCACCTGTGGACAGGGCCCGGTTGACAATGTCTGAACCAGCCAGGTCTTCAGCGGCCCTGGTCATGGCGCTAATAACTTCAGCCGGCATGCCGGGCATTATTTCTTCGTTAAAGGCCTTGATTTCGTCTTGTAAGCCCATTGGCTCCTCCTTTTTTATTCTTACTTACGGGCGCGCTGTGGCAGTACCCAGTCCGGACGAGGGTAATGGCAGGTGTAGCCGTTGGGATAGCGCTCAAGATAATCCTGGTGCTCGGGCTCTGCCTCCCAGAAATCGCCTACAGGTTCGAGTTCCGTTACCGCTTTGCCCGGCCATAAGCCCGATGCGTTTATATCGGCGATGGTATCAAGCGCGACTTGCTTCTGCGCCTCGTTAGTATAGTAAATTGCCGAACGATAGGAGGAACCCCGGTCATTACCTTGTTGGTTGGTGGTTGTGGGGTCGTGTATCTGGAAAAAGAATTCCAGAATACTCCGATACGAAATCCTGTCCGGATCGAAAAGAATCTCTATACCCTCGGCGTGTGTGCCGTGGTTGCTGTAGGTGGCGTTGGGGACATCGCCGCCGGTGTAGCCCACTCGGGTGGCCACAATCCCCGGCAACTTGCGGATCAGATCCTGCATGCCCCAAAAGCAGCCGCCCGCCAGAACAGTGCGTTCCTGTGCCATTACTTGTCCTCCACCTGATCAAGGTACTCGCCATAGCCTGCTGCTTCCATGTCATCGCGATGGATGAAGCGCAGCGCAGCGGAATTGATGCAGTAACGCAAACCACCGCGGTCCCTGGGACCGTCCGGAAACACGTGTCCCAGGTGGCTGTCGCCATGAACTGAGCGGATTTCGGTTCGCTCCATACCATGGCTGACATCTCTCAGCTCGTTGATATGCGCGGGCTCGATGGGTCTGGCAAAGCTGGGCCAGCCGCAACCCGACTCAAACTTGTCTGATGACACGAACAGTGGTTCGCCCGACACGACATCCACATAGATGCCCGGCTCGTTATTATCTAGATGCTCGCCCGTTCCTGGTTTTTCGGTGCCGCTTTGCTGGGTCACACGGAACTGTTCCGGAGTTAGGGCGGCAATAGCGGCAGCGGATTTTTTGTAAGACTTCATTCGATTCTCCTCGGTAGACTTCTGTGGGGTATTAATCCCGGGGGGAGATGAAACAATACCCATCTTTAAATTAGTATAAAAAAATAATAAGACCTCAGGGGGTCATTGTCGAAAAAAAACACTCCCGGTGAAGAGTAAAACCGGGGACAGACCCGAATGGCGCTAGTTTTAGCAAGAAATATTGAAATTTCAGAGATTCACAGATGCTGAGTTTGTTGAAGCTCCTCGATTTTTGTTTCCTATATTTCCAGGGTATTACATCAGCCCTTCAGTAAGCTCAGGATTCGGTTAGCCTGTGGTTATGTGAAACCAATAAAACAACCTTAAACTAGCGCCATTAGGGACAAACCCCGATTTCTCTTCGGACTTAGCATATCGTTCCTCAATTTTTGTCGGCAAAGCAGAATTAAATCTACCAAACATATGGAAGCCCCGGGTTAACTCGTCAAAATGCTGTATTCTTTCCCGTCATCATCTTGTGCCGATTCTATGCGCATATCTTCGAGGCGACACTCTTTCAAGCCGCGGTACAACTCATTGCATGCGCGCTGAATTTCCTTGCCGTCCACCTCGGCTATCCACTCACCGGAGGGTGTCTGGTAAGTGTTTTTGGCATTTATTTCTGTATGCCTGCCGTGGATGTTATCTTTAGCTATCAACGTTTTCATGATATTTCTCCTTTTTATGTCAATTTCCATCCCTCTTAATTATAAAATATGCTTTAAACGTATGGATGTTAATAGCAGAATGAAAAAAATATGCTACTCAGATGGGGCTTGGACACGCTAATTATCTAAAATAACGAGGAAAAAGGGGACAGACCCCGGTTTCGAACTTTATGACGGTATATTTTTTTCTGTTTCTCATATTTCTTGTTGCCGGCTTCACCCAGGGAGTCACCGGTTTCGGGTTCGGCCTGTTGGCAATCCCCCTGCTGAGCCTGTTTGTTGACATTAAGACCGCCGTGCCGCTTTGCAGCCTCCTGGGCATCCTGATAACCGCATTTCTCTCGCTGCGGTTGCGAAAGCATATTGACCGGCGCAAGATTCTTCCCTTGCTGTTTGGCTGCATTCCAGGCGTGGCAGTTGGTACCCTGGTGCTGAAAAAAGCACCGACCGAACTGCTGAGTGTGCTCATGGGCCTCATGCTTATCGCCTATACCCTGTATCGCATGACAGGCAAACAGCAGCCGCGCTTCATCCATCCACGGTGGGCTTATGCAGCTGGATTTTTTACCGGTGCGATCAGCAGCGCCTTCAGTGCCGGCGGGCCCCCGACCATTATTTACGCCACCCTGAGAGACTGGAACAAAGATGAGATAAAGGCCACCCTGTCGGGGGTCTTCCTGGCCGGCGGATTGACTGTAATCACGGCGCATGCCCTTACCGGACTGACCACCGGCCTGGTCCTCCACTACTTCCTGTTAGCGGCTCCGGTGGTTATTGCCGGCGTCTTTATCGGCTCTGTGCTCTATGACAGGATCGATACCGGCGCTTATCTCAAACTGTTGCATTACCTACTGCTGGCCATGGGAATATTAATGATCTGGAAAGGGGTATAGGAGAGTAAAACCGGGGTCTGACCCCGGTTTCTCGCTTTTTGTTTTAAAACTATATGAATATGTTAAAAGACTTAATCAGCATTTTTCAAAACTGTTCATGAAATATTCGGGTTAACATGAGCCGAACGTAGACGTGCCCCTTCACAAAAATACGAACTCAGGATGGCACCCTGGAATTTGTTCCTGGCCCCTTGGTTTTTTTTATTTTCTTTTAATCTTTTAGTGAGCCCCGCATGGGGGTCGGAGTAATGCCCAAAACACCCACAGAGACACTGAGCCAGATCTTCGGATATAAGGATTTCAGGCCATATCAGCAAGAGATCATCGAGGCATTGATCGGCGGCAGCGACCTCTTTGTTTTAATGCCCACCGGCGGCGGCAAATCGCTGTGCTATCAGATTCCGGCCCTGCACAGGCCAGGCGTTGCCATTGTGGTATCTCCCCTCATTTCGTTGATGAAAGACCAGGTTGACGCCCTGAACGCTAATGGAATACGGGCCGCCTTTTACAACTCTTCCCTGAAGGCGGCAGAGGCCCGCAGGACTCTGGCCCGTCTGCACGACAATAGCCTCGATCTCCTCTATGTCGCCCCCGAACGCTTAATGAGTGACTCCTTCATTGAGCGCCTGCAGGATATTGACATTGCCCTGTTTGCCATTGATGAGGCCCATTGCATCTCCCAGTGGGGCCACGATTTCAGGCCGGAATACCGGCAGCTCGGCCGTCTGCGCGGGCTCCTGCCAGGCCCGCCCATAATTGCCCTGACCGCCACCGCTGAACCCCACACCAGGGAAGACATCTTAAAGGGTCTGGGGCTGACAGGAGCCCGCACCTTTGTCACCGGGTTTGACCGTCCCAATATACGGTACACCGTGGTCGACAAGATAAAACCGGCCGTCCAGCTCAGGGATTTTCTGGCAGCCCACCAGGGTGAATCGGGTATTGTCTATGCCCTGAGCCGCAAGCGGGTCGAAGCAATTACCAGTGACCTTAAAAAGGTCGGTATTAATGCCGCCGCCTATCATGCCGGGCTTTCAGACGATGTGCGCCAGGAGGCGCAAAATGCTTTTCAGCATGACGATATTCAGGTGATTGTCGCAACCGTTGCTTTTGGCATGGGGATAGACAAGTCAAACGTCCGCTTTGTTGTCCATTATGATATGCCCAAAAATATCGAGAGTTATTACCAGGAAACAGGCCGGGCCGGACGGGACGGATTGAGCGCCGAAGCCCTGCTGCTTTTCGGGTATGGAGATATTGTTATTGCCAGGAGCCTGATCGAGCAGGGGTACAACCAGGAACGCAAACGCATCGAACTTCATAAACTCAACAGCATGGTCGCCTTTGGAGAGGCCCAGTCCTGCCGGCGCCAGATCCTGCTGGGCTATTTTGGCGATACGCTGAGCCAGGGCTGCGGCAACTGCGATATCTGCCTGAATCCGCCCCGGCAGATCGAGGTGACGGAAGAGGCTCGCAAGGCCCTGTCCTGCGTATACCGGGTCGGTCAGCGCTTCGGCATGGGCCATATCCTGGAGGTGTTGCGCGGCTCAAAGAATCAGCGTCTGCTCAAGCTCGGCCACGACCGGCTTTCCACCTATGGCATAGGCGCGGACCGGCCCCGTGATTTCTGGGCCGCCCTGCTGCGCCATCTTATTAATCAAGGTTTTCTATTCCAGGATATTGCCAACTATTCAATACTTAGCCTGACCAAGGAAGCAGGGCCGCTGCTTAAGGGAGAACAGACCTTTATTATGCCGGAGCCAAGGATCAGGCCCGCTGCCAAAAAAGCCAAAACCAGACGCAGACCCGTTGCAGATTTTGAGTACGACCGGAAGCTTTTTGAGAAACTGCGGGAATTACGAAAGGAGATAGCCGTAGAGCAAGGGGTGCCCCCCTTTGTGGTCTTCAGTGACACAAGCCTGGTGGAAATGGCCGCTGTACGCCCCCAGAACGATGAGGACATGCTGGGCATAACCGGCGTTGGCAAGTACAAGCTGGAACATTACGGGCCCCGTTTCCTTAAAGTTTTACAAGCCTCAATGTCCGGGGCAGCACCGAAGACTCCGGCAAAGCCACAATAGCGCCAGTACGGCAGTATTATAAACCGGGGACAGACCCCGATTTCTCCTTCCCCTGCCTTTCTGTTAATTTTTTGAAAACAATTAAACCTTGCTCTTCTTTGTTCTCCTGGCAACTCCGGCTACACCAACCAAACCTGTGCCAAGCAGAAGCATGGTGGCAGGTTCGGGGATCGCTGCAGCTCCTCCGTCCCTGACAATCATGACGTAATGTTCCCCCGATATATCAGGCATAAAGACCGGCGGCGGGGACAACGCTGTCCTTCCGATGTCGTGACAGGCAAGGCAGGTATTAGAGTCAAGCATATTTAACGTGCTGATATTGACTCCGACATCTGACCAGTAAGACCCCACCTGCATATTATAAAACGGACCAGTGCTTAATAATGGATTCATTAAGCCGACCTGAAGAGTTGTGTGAGAAATACCGCTATCATTCAAACCGGCAAACCAATTCCACTCGTTGTTCATCAAGTGAAAGAGCTCTCCATTGTTCCCAACCGGATTATAAATAACATGAAATTGGGGGCCATAGTTCAGAACCGTATCAAAAAGGGGCAGACGCCAATCGTCAAAACCGGCGAATACCAGACCGTCAACCCAGGCATTTGCCGCCGCCCAATCCATCATCCCGTCCGGGTCCGCACCCAGGGTAAGGGCCAGATTACCGTCTGCAACCCAGGTAATGTTCCGGTCATCGTCATACACCAACCCGCTTCCCTTATCAATGAGGTTAGCCCGGGCAGCGTTTACCCAATTGGACGCCAGAGCTATGGCACACAGAATTATTAGAATCTTCTTCATGTTACTCCCATCCTTTTTACGCTTGAAAAATAATTAAAATAATTTGAATTAAATTTGCTTTTATTAGTTTATGCAAAAATCACACCGAACATAAACAAAATATTATATATTAATAATAACAGCATGTTAAGTTTTTTTTGTTTTTAAAATGAGATTATTTTCTGGCTCATATTCCGGGAATCCGGTCCGGAAATCCGGAAAAATCCGGGAACGCGGAAGTTGAACCAGGACCCATAAAGCCCCCCTGTATTTCGAAGACAGACCACGATTTTTACTGCCTGATAATAACTCCTGCCCGTGCCTGGCTTGCAGGATCTGTAAAAAGATAGCCGGAGATGGCTTCCGGAAATTATTCCTTCCGGAGAATATCTTTAAATTTGCCGCACAAAAAACCAGATTCATTTTCCCAGCGACAAATGAATGGACATTTGCATTCATAACAGCTAGGTTTGTGCCCCTTTATGGGGCGAATCAGTACATCCGGTTGTTCCCGCCTCTATAGTAACTGCACAATTCTTTAAGGAAGTCATGGTCCACCTCATAAACATAACACGTCAGCACGGTGATCGTATCCTGTTGCGCGATGCGGGCCTCCAGATTCTGCCAGGCGACCGGGCAGGCCTTGTCGGCCCGAACGGTGCCGGCAAAAGTACAATCTTCCGGCTCATCACCGGCGAGGAGCTACCGGACAAGGGAATTGTCTCCTGCTCCAAAAAGACGGTTATCGGCCATTTTTCCCAGGATGTGGGTGACATGAGCGGGCGCACGGCACTTGCCGAGGTGATGGGTGCGGCAGGCGATACCGTCAGGCTGGGAGAAGAGGTCCGGCAGCTTGAGTCTGCCATGTCCGAGCCCATGGATGACGGAAAGCTGGCCGCTCTCCTTGAACGTTACGGCGACGCGGTGGCGGAGTTCGAGCACCTGGGGGGCTACGACCTGGAAAGCCGGGCCCAGGCGGTGCTCACCGGGCTTGGCATCGGCCCGGACGAATACCTGCGGCCGGTGGAATCATTCAGCGGCGGGTGGAAGATGCGCATCGCCCTGGCCTCCATACTGACGATCAACCCCGACGTCCTCCTCCTGGACGAGCCCACCAACCATCTGGACGTGGAATCCATTGTCTGGCTTGAGAACTGGCTCGCCAAAGATTTCAAGGGCGCGGTGCTCATGACTTCACACGACCGTGACTTCATGAACCGCATCATCAGCCGGACCATTGAGGTGGCAAACGGTGAGGTTACCGCCTACACCGGCAACTACGATTTCTACCTGCGGGAAAGGGAGATCCGGCGCCGGCAATTAATCGCCAGCCATCAGCGGCAGCAGGCCATGCTGGCCAAGGAGGAGGATTTCATCGCCCGTTTTGCCGCCCGTGCCTCCCACGCAGCCCAGGTCCAGTCGCGGGTGAAGAAACTTGATAAGATAGAGCGCATTGAACTGCCGGCCGAGCAGCGGCAGATGCGTTTCGAGTTCACCGAACCGCCCCGGAGCGGCGGCGACGTGGTTTGCTGTGAAGATCTTGCCAAGTTCTGGCCACTCCCGGACGGCTCCAAAAAATCTGTTTTCAGCGGAGTCTCCGGGGTTATCAGGCGGCAGGAGAAGATCGCTGTAGTCGGGGTCAACGGCGCCGGCAAATCAACCTTTCTGCAGGTATTGGCCGGCCGGACCGAGCCCAGCGGGGGCACGGCAACAATCGGCGCCAGCGTCTCAACCGGCTATTTCAGCCAGCATGCCCTGGACATCCTGCACCCGGACCGCACCATCTTCGATACCGTTCAGGAAGCAATGCCCGATGCAACCATCGGTACGATCCGCAACCTCTGCGGCGCATTTCTCTTCTCCGGCGATGATGTGGATAAGCGCATATCCGTACTTTCCGGCGGCGAGAAAAGCCGGGTGGTACTCGCCATGCTGCTTGCCCAGCCGTTCAATTTCCTCATCCTTGATGAACCCACCAACCACCTCGATATACAGAGCCGGGAAATCCTCCTCGAAGCCCTGCAGAAATACAGCGGCACCGTGATACTCGTGAGCCATGACCGTCACTTCCTGCGCTCCCTGGCCAACCGGGTCTTTGAAATAGACCACGGCGAGATGCGCATCTACGAGGGCAATTACGCGTATTACCTGAGCAAAAACGCTGGCAGGGGTTGAAGAAAGGGGTCAAGGATTCGAGGAGCCGAGAGTTCAAGGGAAAAGATTTTAAGACCTTATCCTTTTTTCCCGGGCAGCAGCCGTTTGGAAAACGAAATATTGAATGTTGCCGGATCCAATTCATTTATGACAGAGAGAAGAATTGCTTAAAAATAGAATACTATGATTTCAATTCGCAGTTATAGACGCCGCGAAGGACGCATGATTGCCTCGCGAAAGCGCGCCCTGGAGGAATTGTGGCTGGATTACGGCATCACGGAGCAAGGGCCATTGGACCTGGATGGACTGTTTGGCCGGCCGGCACCATGTCATCTGGAGATTGGTTTCGGCATGGGAGAGGCTCTGCTGGAGATGGCGCGTAAACATCCGGAAAACAATTACCTGGGCGTTGATGTGTATCTGCCCGGCGTCGGTCAATTATTGCTGGGTTTACGGGAAATGGGTATTACCAATGTCCGGATAGACCGGCGGGACGCAATGGAAGTCCTGGCGCTTCTACCTGCCGGGAGCCTGAGGGGGGTTTGCCTGTTTTTCCCCGACCCATGGCCCAAACAGCGCCATCAGAAACGTCGCCTTGTTCAAGCTCCTTTTGTTGAAAAATTGCGCCGCGTTTTGGAACCAGGCGGCCATTTTCATGCGGCCACCGATTGGGGTGACTACGCCCGGCAAATACGGGGGATCATGGAAGCCGCCGACGGTTTCACCAACCGCTCCGGTTCCGGGGAGTTTTATCCAGGCCCGGTGGAACGGGCTCTGACTAAATTCGAAAAGCGCGGCCTGGGGCGGGGGCGTGAAGTCAGGGAGCTACTCTATGAGCGTATTTAGCCCGAATATTTCATGTGCAAACTGAAAAATGCGGGTTAGCCCAAACGAGGGTAAAAAGGGGACAGATATATTTTCCAGTACAGAAATAAAAAAACTACTTCTCCTAACCTTCTTCAGGGGCGCGCCAGGAGCCGGCATCCACTTTTATCTGACTGATCAGGGGCTCTTCGACCCTGAAAACCTGGTTTTTATCGGTAAATCTTATATAGGCCGGTTTTGTTATGGAGGGTTTGCCAATCAGCAGGGTGTATGATCTTTTGTCTTTGAAGGTCAGGATTACCTTGCGGGTGAAATTTCCGTCTCCGACCTTAAAATCATTGTACCTGTCACGCTCAATTGAAGCCAGGCCCTGTGGAGCCATGGTGACCAATTTCTCGGCAAGGGCCGTCACCCTTGGTTCATCGGATGCCTGGTTATCATCTCCGATCACCCAGACACAGTTAACTCTTTTAAAGTCAAGGGTAGTGTCTGCATCTGAGATGCTGAGCTGCTTGAGATCCCAGCCGTGCTGGTCAGGGAAAAGCGGTATTGCAGCAACCTGCTGATCGGTGGTCGCAGAACAGCCGGTAAGCAGCGTCAATATAAAAAGAATAAAGGCTGTGTAGAGTATGTTTTTGGGTTTCATGTCATCCATCCGGTATTGAGGTGCTTTGCATAACTTCTTCAAATTGCAATAGTAAGCACTGGCGTAGTTAAAGGCAAGCGATGAAAATCACTTAATAAATTAAGTCTTAATTTCTGGATTCGGAATTTTTTGTCTGTCTTTCATCGGGCTCTACCGTTAGCCGATAATCGTCGTCTCGTCTCATTTGATGACAATTAAGAATTAATACCTGAAAGCAGGCCTTCACTTTCAGAAGTTTCATAACTGGATTTTAATAAACGGGAACGTATTAAAATTGTATTCAGGTTAATGAGAAGCTTATAAATACAATATGAAAGATCATTACTTTTTCAGGCAGAGCAGAACAGGAACGTAAATATTTAGAAACATTAAAAGCAACTAATTAATAGAAGCCCAGTTGACAAGTGGCTTAGAGTTGAATCAGGCCTAGAAAAGGTCTGAATTATACTTGAAATGCCACAAAAATTTATCTTCTGTGAAAAAAGAGGACAGATTATTTTTTATAATGTCCTCTTTTTCTGTTAAGCTAACTCTATAAAAGCTTAATTTTATTAAGAGCGCCTGATTATGAGCATGAAACACATTGCCCTTTGTTTCGGGTTGTTTTCGATACTAATGGGCTGGGTCAACTATGATCCGGAAATTGAAACAGCGGTCGTACCGGTGGTCACCGGTATTATCGTGGTTATTCTTGCCCTGTTCGGCCTGGTTCCCGAATTTGTCGTCTGTGATCGTTGCGGCAGGAGAAGTTTCGGGACCAAGAAGGGGCATTGCCGCTACTGTGAAGATAAAGCATGAAAATGCGGGTTAGCAGAAATTTACCGACTGGGAGGACATCGATGACCAAAGAAACAGGAGGCAGTGGTTGCCAACAGTGTAAAAAGGGGCCGCCAACATTGGAGGAGCCCCTGGCAGCCCTGCGGGAGGCAGTGTTGGATGGCAGGGTGGCCGAGGTAGAAGAACTGCTTGACGCCGGGCAGTTGGTTAATGCCGATCTGGGCAGTGGGGCGACCCCCATGCATATGGCCATCCAGGAAGGGAGGGTCGAGGTGGTTAAAGCCCTGCTGGCCAGGGGTGCTGACCTTGCATCTGCTACCCGGGCCGGCTGGACTCCGGCCCACATGGTTGCCTTTGCCGATAATGTGGAAATTGCCAAGCTCCTCCTGGCTGCCGGGATGTCACTCAGCGCCACCAATATCCATGGCCACACCCCCCTTGACCTGGCCAAGGCCCATAACAAGACCGAGGTTCTGGCCCTGTTCAAAAAGGTCGGCAAGAAGGGCTGAAGGAAACAAATAAAATCGTAACTTATGTTTTACTAAACTTCTTGACCCGTTCCCCGGTAATGGAAGCTTTCTCGCAACTGCTGCCCTCTTTGGGGTTACAGTCAAGAAGAATGGTCATTACCCTGTCAGCCAATCTGTAATGCCCGGCATCTTCTAACCTCGCCAACAAGCCTGACATCAATTTGTTGAATTCAACACATTTCTCATAATCTGAAGTGGCTCGTTGATGGAGGTCGCAAGCTTTTTCCAGGTCTTTTTGAATATCGTCGGGAAGTTCTTTGGTCATTTGTTACAAATCAAGAAAAGTTGATGCGGGAGTTATTCAATTTTTTATGGCAATTGTGATTGCCATTATGATGTTAAACAAAAAATAGTTTTTTGAATACAAAAGCCAGTTCTTCTGGTTACAGAATGTATTTTTTTGTGATCCCCAGTGCCTGCATAACCTGGGTGGCTGTTTCCTCAATGGATTTTCCTGCCGAGGAGATTATGGGGATACGGGACTTCATATATATCTGCTCTGCCTGCTTCAGTTCCTCGATGCAGGTTGAGAGCTTGGCATACTTACTTCCCGGGTAACGTTTTTCCCGGGCGCTTTGCAGCTGTTGCGGCGAGGTGGTCAGGGCAACCACACGGCTTAAGTTCTGACGGATCATCTCGGGAACCTTGTAACTGTTCAGGTACTCAACGGTCAGTGGAAAATTAGCTGACTTAAGCCCCATCTGGGTTGCCAGAAAAACAGAAATCGGTGTCTTGCCGGAGCGGGAAACTCCCACCAGTATAATATCCGCTTCATCGTATTCGCTTACCTTTGTGCCGTCGTCATGGGCCAAACAGTAATGGATGGCCTCAACCCTTTTATGCATGGTGACATCACTTGGATGACGGGCGAACCCAGATTCCCGTACGGCCCGGGTTTCCAGGCACATTTCAAGTTGTTCCAGAAAGAGCCCATAAGCCTCGAAATATTCCACTTCCGGTGAGTCAAAAACAGCACGCACCTTCGGGTCGAGGATAGTACTGAATATTATCGGTCTACGGCCACTGGAACGCCCCATGATATGTGCCATAGTCTTTTTAGCCTCCGCAACGGTCCTGATAAAGGGAAACTTCTCCTCACAGAAATTTACCTCCGGGAACTGGCAGATAAGGGCCTGACCCAGATTGGTGACCAGGATACCGGTGCTGTCTGAAATATAATAAACATCCTTAGAACTCCACATGTCCCATGACTCCTTTATTAAATGGTAATGTTATTCTTTTGCACCGACTGCTGCCAGGTAGATAACCGATTCCTCTTCCCCGTCAAGGGCCAGCAGTTTGTTTAATGCGTCATCATAAAATGCTGCAACCGGGCAGGCTCCCAGTTGCAAGCCTTCGGCAGCCAACAGCAGATTCTGGCAGATATGGCCGGCATCCATCATGATATAGCGTAAACCCCGATGTCCATATTTGGAAAAATTTCTGCGCAGAATTGCGGACCATATAAAAACAACCCCGGCCTTGGCCATGAAATTCTGCCCCAGGGCAGCCTCTGCCACACTTTTACCGACAAAGCCCTCACTCATCAGCTCCAGGCAGAACTCTAGAGGTTGAAAATGATACAGGCCCGGGGATAGTGATTCTACATGCTGTATGGAAAGATAGGTCTCCACCGGATAAAGGGCTCCAGCTGATGGAGCGGTCCTGAAAAAGAAGCTGCCGGCCCTGCCGCTGATTCCCTGGCCGGCCCAGAGCAGCATGGCAAGATCTTCCATGCTGAGAGCTGCATCGCCATAGCGTCTGTGTGATCGCCTGTATTGCAACGTATCGTGCAGGCTTTTGTCCATTTCCCAGGTAGTGGGCAGCTTTATTTTGTCAGCGCCAGCATACTCTTTATATGGGTGAGCAGGCGCAATATCCAAACGTGCCTTGCGGTGGAGGGTCTGCTCGTCAAATTTTGTTTCCTGCAGATAGCGAGAGCCAAGAGAATTTTTCAGATCATCCATGTTTGCGTCTTTCCAGCCTCCTATATATTACTGGTGAGTGTTTGCCAAACAAACTACACGGCATTTTTCAATAATCGCCCTGATCATGTCTTCCTGCTGCTCGATACTCTCCACCAGCTTGAATTGTACCTGGGCCCGGTCCAGATTCTGATCCAAATGGTTGACCCTGAAGTACACATTGCCTTCCAGAAAGTCAGTGTAGAACCGGAGCCCCAGTTCAAAAGGAAGCAGCCTGACAGCATCAAAAAGAAAATCAAAATCCGTATTTGATAAAAATTTTCTGGCAGCTCCAGTATAGCCTGACAAAACCGCCTCACAAAGATCAAGATCAAACCGGACCGCAGAAAGATCTGCAGCCTCTTCGCCCATGGTGCTGCAGCAGGAACGCAGACAGTCGCCGATATCATATTGCACCAGGCCCGGCATCACAGTGTCCAGGTCAATAATGCTCACTGCCCTCCCTGTCACCCTGTCTGCCATTATGTTATTGACTTTGGGATCACCGTGTATAATCCGCACCGTAATTATCTTTTCTCTGCGTCCATTCTCCAGTACCGGGGCCCAACTCCGCCTGTCCTCGATAAACTGTTGACAGTATTTTTCTGCTGCACCGGGTCCGTTTCGCTTAGCCACCACTTCATCATAATGTTTAAGGTATCCCTCAACATTATGAAAACCGGGTAAAGTTTCTAACAGGAGTTCAGGGCTGAGGTCACTGAGCAGCCAGTGAAAAATGCCTAAGGCCCGCCCCGCCTCCCCGGCATCATCAGGGCCGGTAATATGCTCCAAAGGAACTGCCCCCCGGATAAAGCTTAATGCACGCCAGAAATCTCCTGCTGCATCAATAAAAAAATCCCTGCCATCCCTGGTTGCTATATTTTGCAGCATCTGCCAGTCTGCAGCAACCCCGGTGGAGTTGATTTTCATCTGTTCCTGGATATGCTCGCATATGTGGTGCAGGTTGTACATAACTGCTTCAGGATCCTTAAAAACCTCTGAATTAAGGCGTTGGAGAATAATTTTTTTTGCTCCCCTGTTAAGCCTCACCAGGTAGGTATCATGGATAATGCCGTGGCCGTATTTTTCAACCCCGGTTATAGATTCATCCCGGCTTCTAAAGTTCTCAGCAGCCTGCAAGGCCCTATTCATTTTATCGGCGCTCCTTCATTGGCGCATTTGCATTTACCTGATTATGGTGTAAATGATTTGATAACTTTTTCTTTACATTGCTAAAGTATAGTATTGCAATACTTGTTTCAGAAACAAGAAAAGAATACAAGTGTTGCATGAAAAATATACGTGTAGCAGGGATCATAGATATGAACAACCATGATACTTTTATGAGACAAGCGTTGCTGGAGGCCAGGGAAGCCCTCATTGCAGGTGAATTCCCTGTGGGGTGCGTCATGGCGCACAGGGGCGAAATTATCAGCAGGGGCAGAAGGATCAATTCCAGGGGGCCGGATGAAAATGAACTGGACCATGCGGAAATAATGGCACTGCGAAAACTTCTGGCCCGGCGTCCGGAAATCGAGCCTGCCGAAATTGTTGTCTACTCGACCATGGAACCCTGCCTCATGTGCTATGTGACCCTGCTGCTAAACGGCATCCGTACGATTGTTTATGCTTACGAGGATGTCATGGGCGGTGGCACCGGTCTTGACCTCAGTGAACTTGCACCTCTGTACCAGGAAATGCCTGTTACAATAACACCGCATATCCTGCGCCGGGACAGCCTGGAACTTTTCAAGGCCTTTTTTTCCAACCAGGACAACGCATACTGGCAGGACAGCCCCCTGGCCCGCTACACACTTAACCAAATTGCAGCGGAGGAGGCTGAATGAGTCATCTGCAGGCCAGGACCGTGGGCTTTAAGCGCGGAGAAAGAAATGTCTTTTTTCATATCCTGACCGCATGTAATCTCTCATGCAGCCATTGCTATATAAACCCTAAAGAACATGGCACAGGTAAACTTTCACGGGAAAAACTGGAAGAGTGGCTTACACTCTTCCGGTGTGAGAATAAAGATACCAACATTATTTTTCTGGGCGGCGAACCTACCATGCATCCGGATCTGGACCATGCCATACGGTATGCCAAAAAGTTGGGCTACTCTTCTGTTACTGTTGATAGCAACGGTTTCCTGTTCCATGATTTCCTGGATAAGGTCAAACCGGCTGACCTGGACTTTTTGAGTTTCAGCCTTGACGGCCCCTCGCCTGAAGTAAACGATTCGATCCGGGGCGCCGGTGTTTTTAAAACATGTACGACAAACCTTCAGGCAGCTGTTGCTAAAGGATTTAATGTCAGCCTGATCTACACGGTAAGCAGGCATAATATTGCATACCTGCATAAGATGGTGCCTCTGCTCGCCGGATGGGGCGTAAAACGTTTCTTCATCCAGGTTATCGGCATCAGGGGCAAAACAGCAATAAACGGTGCGGATAAATGGCAGCTCACGCCGGAAGAATGGCTGGAGAAAATACCACAGGTGGCTGCTGAAGCTGCTGCCCATGGGATAAGAACTATCTTTCCAAAGGTCTTTCTGGAACCGGAGGAAAAATTTGAATGTGCAGGCAGGGTGGCGGAAAATTATTTCATCTTTCCAAACGGCAGGGTTTACCAATGCCCCCTGTGCGAGGATTATCCTGTACACGGCTACAGGATTGAAGAGAACAAGCTCATCGCAAACAGCGGATTTACGGAGACCAAGCTCTTTGGCCTGGATATTCCGGAAGGCTGCGTGATCAACAAGCTCCTGCAGCCGGAAAATCTAAGCTATGGCCCACAGGGCAAACCTCTTTACAAAATCTCATGCTGCCTCCTCAAACAGGAGATGAAGCCAAGGTAAAAAGCTTCACCTTGTTTGAAGAAAATCAACCGAGCCTGTAAATTTCACCAGTCGGGATGGCGGATAGGCAAAGTATGAGGTAATAAAACCGTGCAAATTTTTTCATGAAATATGCAGGCTAACTCACAAGTTCCTTAACGGTAGCCAGGAATTCTTCATGATCAAACGGTTTTTGGAACGTTTTGAGAGCACCGAGATTTTCGGCAAGTTTTAAAAAGTCGACATCCGCAACATTGCCGCCCCCTGACATGGCAATAACTTTTGCCTCGGGGAATTCAACACCTATATCCATGATAAATTCGGTGCCTTCTTTTTCCGGCATGAAAATATCTGTGATTATGAGGTCAGCCGGATTTTCCCGCTGCATATCAAGGGCAATTCTGCCATTGGCAGCCTCGGCAACTTCATATCCGGCATTTTCCAGAATACGCCGGATAAGCGTGCGGAGTTTACTGTCATCATCAATTAAAAGTATATGGGCCATAATTTCTTTTAATTTTTCTCATAAAAGATAAAAAACCTTACTGTCAACAATACTATCAAAACCCCTGAATTACAACATTTTTCATATTTTGTTAAGATATATCAAGCACTTCTTTCAGCGCTTGAGCCAACTTGCTTGGCGTAACAGGTTTCTGGATAAAATTGACATCCGCATCCAGCACACCGTGGTGAGCTATAACGTCATCAGTATAACCTGACATGAAAATTACATCTATATCCGGCCTTTCATTGCGAATCAGATTTGCGAGTTCCTGGCCATCCAACTTCGGCATGATAACATCAGTTAATAAAAGCTGGATTTCTCCCCCATAGGCCCGGCTTATCTCAATGGCTTCCTGGCCATTATCAGCCACCAACAGATTATAACCGCAAGGTTCCAGGCAATTTCTTATCATCCTGAGGATAGTCTGGTCATCTTCAGCCAGAAGGATGGTCTCTTCACCCTTGGGAATGACTGTTTCGCTCATATCAGTTTGCTTTACAGCTGCACCATTGCCGGCCGGAAAGAAAATCTTGAATGTTGTTCCTTTGTCGATTTCACTGTAAACAGAGATTTGGCTTTCATGCTGCTTTACAATGCCATAAACGGTTGATAGCCCCAAACCGGTGCCCTTGCTCCGTTCCTTGGTGGTGAAAAAAGGATCAAAAATCTGCTGCCGGACCTCTTCTGTTATGCCTGATCCTGTATCGCTCACAGCCAATGACAAATGTCTGCCAAGTTTGGCTTCCGGATGTTTATCAACATAATCCCTTTCCAGTTCAACCTCAGACGTTGCAATGATAAGATGACCCCCTTCGGGCATGGCATCCCGTCCATTCACCGCCAGGTTGAGAATGATCTGCTCAAGCTGGCTCGCGTCTGCCCTAATAGTGGGTAATTGGGGTGTTAAGCGAAGGTCAAGTTTGATATGCTCACCCATGAGCCTGGTGAGCATCTTGGCCATTCCCTCAATAGTCGCATTCAGGTCAACCGCCTGCATCTTCAAGACCTGCTTGCGACTGAATGCCAGGAGTTGACCTGTCATTACCGCAGCTTTTTCACCGGACTCCTTGATTGTTTCGACATCCTGGTAGGTTTGACTCTCTGGGGGCAATTCATGCAAAACCAGTTCACTGTAGCCTATTATGGCGGAAAGAATGTTGTTGAAATCATGGGCAATACCCCCTGCCAAGCGCCCGACGGTCTCCATCTTCTGCATCTGTATAAGCTGGGCCTGTAGATTTTCGTGCTGTTCTTCCGCTTTTTTACGCTCACTTATATCTCGAATCATACCGGTTAATATCTGGTTTTCACCGTTTTCTGATACGGAAAGCGAAACCTCCAGGGGTATTTCCTTGCCATTTTTAGGCAAACCGTGCAGTTCAAATGTCTGGCCTTCTGATAAACATTCTCCACTGGTAACATAACAACTGAGCTCGCGCTGAAAATCGCTGTTCGCATCATTGTCATCCGGGAAGAGGGCTGAAAACTCAAGTCCATGAGCTTCTGGGGCAGAATAGCCAAATAATCTTTCCGCTGCCTTGTTTAAGAGGAATATCCTGCCGTTCCGGTCAGCCGAGACGATACCATCCTGGGCAGAATGGATGAGGCTGCGGAAGCGCTCCTCCGAGACCTTGATCTCCTCGCCCTGTTTATCAATCCGGCGCGATGCCCCCCAGACAAGCCCAAAGAGAACGAGGTAGAGCAGGAATATCCCGGTTGTCGTGGATCCCCATACAATGCGGTTATGGTGTCTGATATCAGCAAGCAGCGCATCGATATTTCTATAAACTTCAAAAACCAGCGTGACATCACCTTCCGGTTCAGACCGAAAAGGAATATAGAGTTCCATGACTTCATGGGCGGCAGAACCGGCATAGGCATATTTTTCATTTAAGTAATGTCCTGTAGAGATCTCCGAAATAAGATTTCCCCCATAGACCTCAATAAGTTCATGATGCCCCGGACTATATTCACCTACCTCGTCTTCGCTGGAGGCCCAGACAATGGTAAAATCCCTGTTCCATATCTTGATTCGCCTTACATCAGGCCCAAGATTAAGACTTTCAATCTGCTGCGACAGCTCTTCATACTCACTGCCGGTTTTTGGTGTGGAAAGCTTATCAATATCCAATTTGTTTCTTATTTCATAGGTCAAAAAACTGGCTGCCATCTCATTGGAACGATGGATCATATTCTGCTGCATGGACGATGTAATAATTTTTCCCAGGGAAAATCCAAATAATGACAGGGCAAGGAGGAGGAGCAGTGAAAATTTCTTAATGAGGGAAAGTCGGCGCATGTAAATTTGAAATTGAAGTTACAATCTTCGGGGCCGGGAAAAAAGATTTATTTAAGGATTGCCATTGCATTTATCGCCTGATTTGGCAGGTAGTGCAAAACTAACACCAGATACTATATAACCTTCCTCCGTTGGTCAAGAAGAAACTGCCACAATGTGGCAGTAAACTCACTTGGGGATCAACATGGGTATTGCATGAAATCCGGTCTGCACTGCTTACGATTGGTTACCTCGGACAATATAACTCCAAACCGAAGGAAATAATTATTAGGCACATACATAAAAAAATATTGACAGGCTGCCCACTAAACTTTATGTTGCCCAATATTTTTAGGACGCCCTAACATGTGAACGAATTTCCAAGGAGAACCACTCATGAAATATTATGCAATTTTGTCTGCTGTTATTATTTTAATTCTAATTGCCGGTGCAAATATCAATACCGGCATTGCCAAGGCAGACCAAGGGCAACAAGCAACTGCTTACCAGCAGGCGGATTTGAAAACCGGAGCGCAACTGTATGACAACTGGCTGAAAATTACAGGAACAAAACCGGAGGGCAATCATCCCTTATATCCCTCAGATGCAAAAAAATCAGGCACGTCCACCTGGCGCTGCAAGGAGTGCCACGGCTGGGATTACATCGGCAGCAAGGGACGCTACAGAAATGGTTCTCATTTTACAGGAATTACAGGTGTTTACAATGTGCGCGCTGAAAAAGCAGAATCTCTCTTTAACGGTTTGACCAGAAAGGAAACACAACATGATTTTTCAGAATATTTATCCCGGTCACAGGTCTGGAGTCTGGTAAAATTCCTGCGTGAAGGCCAGGCTGCAATTGAGCCTGTGATTGACGGCAAGGGACAGGCAAAGGGGAGCGCCATACAGGGCAAGGCTCTCTATGATGCCCAGTGCTCTTCCTGTCACGGTGCAGATGGCAACAGCATTGATTTTAAAAGCAGCAAGGAAGGTGTCCAGGGAGTGGGATGGCTGGCCAAAGACAATCCCCAGGAGTCAATCCACAAAATCCGCTGGGGCCATCCCGGCAGCAAAATGCCCTCTATGCTTGCCGACAAAGGTCTTTCAGAGCAGGATGCAATTGACATCTTAACCTATTGCCAATCTTTGTATAGTATGGAGCAACGATAATTTTTCAAACAGCCGGCAGCATTACCTGACTGGAGTGTAATTTGAACCTACTTCTACATATCGGGTTCCCTCATACCCTGTTTGCCCAAGTTGGCTCTGTGGAAATTTTTTCAACCCCATGACTTTATCTGTGCCTGGAAAGCATTTTTTCGGTTACACTACCAAATATGCATGCAAGAGATGAAATAGTCCTGATCGTTGATAGGGACAATACGGAAACAGGATGCGCGCCCCGACATGAAATGCGGGCCAGGGGCCTGGTGCACCGCGCCTGCTACATCCTGGTCTTCAACAGCACGGGTGAACTGTTCATTCAGAAACGGACCATGAACAAAGATGTCTATCCGGGGTATTATGATGTGGCAGCTGGCGGCGTAGTCCTTGACGGCGAGAGCTACGACGAATCAGCCCGGCGCGAACTTGAGGAGGAACTGGGTATAAAGGATACGGAAATTTCTGCCCATTTTACATTTTTCCATGAAGAAGACAAAAACCAGGTCTGGGGCCGGGTTTATTCCTGCATTTACGATGGGGAGTTAACTTTGCAGGCAGAAGAGGTGGAGAGCGGTTTTTTTGCTGACCCTGAAGAAGTGCTTGCCCTCAGTAAGAAGGATCCGTTTACGCCGGATGGCTTGTATGTGCTGAAACGCTTCTTCGACTCATCAATTAAGTAGCCCTTTTCCTTTTCAACTGTACCTTTGAGAAGACATTCCGCTGAATACTGATTGCTGATCACCATCTACTCCTTCCTCCGCAGCAACTGCTTATACGCCTCGGCCAGTCTGACAAATTCATCATGCTCCCCGCCCTTGTCAGGGTGCAGTTCATGGGCCTTCTGGCGAAACAGTTTTGTCAGGTCGCTTTTGTTCATTGCTTTGAGCTCTTCTTCTTTAACGCCGAAAATTTCCACAATTTCTGTCATGACAACGGTTGTCTGCGGAGACGGTGGCCTATGAAAACGTTTGGAGTTAATAAAATTCTGCAGGTACTCATGCCAGGCAGAGCCGCCGTCAAACTCATTATCAAAAAACATGACAGCATAGCGTACAAGATACTCATGCAGCTTTTCCTCCTTCTTGTAGCCGGTCCAGAAAAGTTTGTCGTGGTGCAGACTGCACAGATCTTTTAAAAAATACGTATCCAGTTCATCCTGGTCCAGGGCCTGTGGTATGGACCCGGCAAACGAGACCCCAAAGTAACGCTGCAAATCAAAAATAGTATAGACGTATTGCTTGTACTCTCTTGGGTTCAGACTCTTTTCCAGCTGCAGGAAATGCTGTTCGGTCTCATCCCTTGATTTATTCAACAGGGCCTTAAAATATCTGAGCGGTATACTTCCCACCCTGCTCATGTCTGTAAAGCCGCAGCGGAGATAGTACCAGCGCCGCTTGTCAAAAATCTGCACCTGCTCTTCGGCAAGGTTTTTTTTCTTTCTTTTGCGGCTTCTTCCCCTGCCGCGGCTATAAAACGGCTCTATCTTCTGCCTGATATCCTTCCTGATAAAACGCCAGAACAGTTCCTCAAGTTCACATAGATCATACTCAAGTCCCTGGTCAGCAAGCCCCTGGCAGACTGACTCATCTATGTAGAAGGCATTGCCGCCGGGATACTGTATATAATCCCATGGAAATCTGTCCAAACCATACAGATCTCTGCTCTGCCAGCACTGAGAGTCCGGATCATACAGAGAGTCTCTGATTACGTACTTCTTTCTTCCTTCTATGGTATGTTCTGCCAGATACATGCACTTGTGTCCTTCTATATAGATCTGTATATGTTACCGTATAAGCTCATCTATTTACAAATCCTCTATTTTAAAACTATAAGACAGAATGCAAAAGGATGACCTGATAATTTTGCTTATTGCCCTGCTGCTTGTTGCAGGCATGTTTATCACTATCATCTTCGGGGGCGAAAAAAGCCGCCATGGGGTGGGTAAATTTTTTGATGAGAATCAGAGGTGCCGGATATCTCGGACAAAAAATGCAGGGCTTGATTTAGGTCAAAGTCAGGGCCTGGCAGGGAAGGTATGATGTCGGCATGGAACAGAGCCGCGCATCTCATCAAAATCTCATCCGCCCCAAATGGATCAAGTCATTACGAACCCTTGTCCAGGCAGGATTTGCTCTCTTCTGCCTCTATGCCGGATACCGCTTCTACCTCTTCTATCTCTGGGGAACAGGCCAGACTTCAGCCTATGTACCCAGGCCGCCTTCGGTGGAGGCCTTTTTGCCGATAAGTGCTCTGGTCGGCCTGAAAAGGCTGATTTTAAGCGGCAATTATGACATGATCCACCCGGCCGGCCTTACCATCTTTCTGGCTGCCCTTTGTCTCGGACTCCTTTTGCGCAAGGGCTTCTGCGGCTGGATCTGCCCGGTTGGTTTTGTTTCAAACCTGGCTGAGAAAACAGGCCGCAAGTTGAAAATCCTCTGGCGACCGCCCATTTGGCTGGACCTGCCGCTTCTGTCCCTCAAGTACCTGCTGCTCTTTCTGTTTCTCTATCTCATTGCCTGGAAAATGACCTTGGAGCAGATCGAATCTTTTCATACTTCGCCCTACAATCTGGCAGTGGATGCCAAGATGCTGCTCTTCTTTCTCAGTCCCTCAGGGCTTGCTGCCGGGATTATGCTTTTCCTCGCAGGCATCTCGTTTGTAATGCGTAATTTCTGGTGCCGCTATCTCTGTCCTTATGGTGCAATGCTCGGCCTTCTTGCCCTTGGTTCCCCCTTCCAGGTCAAACGCGACAGCAGCACCTGCATTGACTGCAAAAAATGTGAAAAAACCTGCCCGGCTTCCATCAGCATCACGACCAAAGATACTGTGCGCACAGGCGAATGCATCGGCTGCACCGAGTGCGTCTCCGTCTGCCCTGTTGAGGACTGCCTGACGCTTTCATTGCCCGGACGCAGAAAAAATTCCATCCTGCTTCTGCCGGCTGCTGTGATCGGCACCTATTTTATCTTCTATATTGCAGCCCTTTTAACCGGCCACTGGTACTCGGAGGTACCACCCGAGGTGATGAGGAAATTTTACGGAATTATTGCAGAACTTCCACATCCCTGAATTATATTGCTTTATGAATCTGCAGCGTACGTGATATAAATACATGTCCACATCCGGTTGTATAAACCAGCCAAGGCTGTATCATCTTAATTTTTATGCATATACTGGAGAAAAAGATATGAAAGTGGCGGTTACGGCAGCAAGCGGCAAACTTGGCGCCGCAATAGTAAAAAAACTTCTTGAAATGCTCCCTGCGGAACAGGTTGTGGGGTGTGCCAGAAATATTGAAAAAGCGCAATCACTTGGCATAGAAGTCCGGGCGGGCGATTACAACAACAAAAGTCATTTTACTGCAGCCTTTACGGATATTGATGCCGTGATGCTTGTATCCGGCATGGATACTCCTGAAAACCGCATTGGGCAACATCGCAACGTGATTCAGGCAGCCCGTGAAGCCGGCGTCAAGAAAATTATCTACACCAGCATCATCGGCGAAACGATCGGCACGTCATTTTCCCCCATTGTGGCCGGCAACCGGCAGACCGAAGATGATATCAGCAACAGCGGCATGCATTGGTCCATCGGCAGAAACGGGCTTTATATTGAGCCGGATGTTGAATACCTGGAGCATTATATTAAGGCAGGCAATATTTCCAACTGCGCCGGAGAGGGAAAATGTTCCTATACAACCAGGAGTGAACTGGGATACGCCTACAGCATGATGCTGCTTGGTGATGAACATAACGGCAAGACATACAATCTGGCAGGTGAACCCATCAACCAGCAACAGCTCACTGATTTTTTCAACTCCACCTTTGGTCTCAACCTTGTCTATGAACCACTCAGTGTTGAGGAGTATAAAGAACAGAGGACAGCAGAACGGGGAGAATTTCTCGGGAATATTATTGCCGGCATCTACGCCTCCATCAGCAATGGCAGTTTTGCAGTATCATCCGACTTTGCAAAAGCAGCCGGCCGTAAACATATCAGCTGGGAAGAATATTTCAGGCAGCTGGCCCCCAAAGGCTGAACAGCCCGGTACTTATCGGCAGGAGACAAAGCGGATCGTAGATTTCCGGCTTGTGATTATTTCCCCGATAGCTTCAATGGCCCTGTCAATTTCCTCCTCGGTATTTTCATAACCAAGAGATAACCTGAGGGCGCAATGGGCCTGTTCTGCTGAGAGCCCCATGGCGGTCAGGGCATGGGATGGGTCGGGCGATCCGGAACGGCAGGCGGACCCGGAAGAACAGGCAATACCGTGCTGATCCAGGGCCAGGACAAGTGACTCTCCCCGGATGGAGGGAAGTGTTATGTTAAGGGTATTGGGCAGACGTTTTACTGTGTGCCCGTTGCGCTGAGCCCCGGGAACAAACTCACACAGTTTCTGTTCAAGCAGGTCGCGAAGCTCTGCAATGCGATTCATTTCCACTAGGCTCTGCAGCGCAATTTCCGCAGCCTTGCCAATCCCCGCAATACCGGTGACATTTTCCGTTCCGGCCCGCAGGCTGTGCTCCTGTTTGCCGCCATGCACCAGGGCATCAAGGAGAATCCCTTTTTTGATATAAAGGGCCCCCACCCCCTTTGGCGCATGGAACTTATGCCCGGATAAGGAGAGCAGGTCAGCATCAAGCTCATTTACATCCAGGGGGATTTTGCCGACTGCCTGGACAGCGTCTGTATGGAAGAGACTCCCATTGGCATGGGCAATTGCAGCAAGTTCCTTTACAGGCTGTATGACGCCTGTTTCATTATTTGCCGTCATTATGGTAACCAGGAGTGTGTCGTTACGCATGGCATTTCCCAGCGTATCCGGCAGCACAACACCCTCATGATCAGGGGCAAGATAGCTGAGCTCAAAACCCTGATTTTCCAGCCAGCGGCAGGTATTTAAAACAGAGGGATGTTCAATGGCGGAGGTGATTATATGGCGTTTGCTTCTGCTGGAAAAAGCTATGCCCTTGATGGCCAGGTTATTGGCCTCCGAGCCGCCGCCGGTAAAAATGATGCGCCGTGCAGTACAGTTTAAAAGAAGCGCGATGCGCCGCCGTGCATCCTCAAGGTATGTCTGCGCTGCCCGCCCCTCTGTATAGAGGCTTGACGGGTTGCCGAACAGCTCCACAGCCTCAAGCATAACAGTCCTGACCTCGGGAGCCACCGGCGTCGTGGCATTATGATCCAGGTAGATACGGTGTGTCGTTGAAACCGTTTCAGTCGGTCTGCCTTGGCTGTATTCTCCCGTGCCCGTAATATTTTTGGCCGCACCGGAGCCTGCCTTGCTCACCTCGCACAGCAAAGCTTTGTAAACAGGAAAGCCTGAAATGGGATCATACTTTTTCAGATCCGTAAGCACGTTGACATTGGCATTTTTCCACTCGTCGGACCCCAGGGGACCGCCGCCCATGGCACTGGCTTCGATGGCACCCTGCATAATATCGTCTGTAACATAGGCATACATCTCCACCTGGCCTCGTTTTGTTTTAAGAAAAACCCTGTCACCATTTGCTATCCCCCTCTCCTGTGCATCCAGGGTGTTGAGCATGACGGTGGGGACAGGTTTATCCTTTTGCAGTGAAGGAACCGTGTGGTGCAGGGTATGCAGATCAACATTGGCACGGGCCCCGGAGTTAAAGACCAGGGGGAACTCCCGGGCAAGATCAGGCTGTGATATGGGGCTTTCCCCGGGTTCAACATAGACCGGCAAGGGGTCATAGCCGTATTCTTCCAGAATCGTTGAAGCAATCTCAAACTTTCCGCTGGGCGTGTCAAAGCCAGGCTGCCCGTCGGGTCGCAGGAGACCCTTCTCCCACTTCTTATACTGCATCATTGTGCCGGGTTTCTGCACCATACCACCGGCCTTTTGCACATCCGCCAAGGTAAAGCCGGAACCTTTGAGCACATGCTCCAGCAGTTCTTTTTCATTCTGCGGATAAAGATGGCCATACCCCAGGCGCCGGGCCAGCTCAGCCATGATGAAAAAATCGTTGCGCGCCTCGCCGACCGGCTCGATAACGCGTTCGCGTATGCGGAAAGCAGAGCCGTATACCATGTAGGATTCAATTTCATAATAGGTTGCGGCAGGCAGCAGAATATCGGCATAGGCTGCATCAGCAGTAAGCTGCCGGTCAATGCAGGCGAAAAAATCAAGACCGGCTAAAGTTTTTTCCCAAATGTCCGACTGGGGCCAGGAGGTAATTATGGATGCTCCCAGGCTTATCAACAACCGGATGGGATACGGCTTCTTTTCCAGCACCGCCCGGGGCAGGATGCCGGCATGGAATTCACCCCGGTATTTTGTGTACACCGGAAAGTCGTTATGTCCTGCCGCCTGTCTGGGTGCCGGGTTTGCAAGGTGTCCTTGACGATTGATGGGAAAATGATTCTCCTGCATGGTGAAGCAGAGCCCGCCGGGGACATCTAGCTGTCCGGCCAGGGCCCACAATACAAAAGTTGCCCGAATGGCCTGCACGGCGCCGTCACTGTATTCAAGCCCGCTGTACATGACAGGGGCAACGCCGCGAGTGGCTGCAATCCGGTGTGCAAGTTTGCTAACCGTATTAGCAGGGATGCCGGTTATCTGCTCAACGACTTCTGGTCTGAAATGCTGGACATAACTGGAAAATTCTTCAAACCCTGTAGTCCATTGACTGGCAAAGGACTCATCATGCAGCTCCTCTTCGATCAAAATGTTGCAAAGTCCGAGGGCCAGGGCCCCATCGGTTCCCGGCCGTATGGGAATCCACTCGGCATCAGGATACTTGGCCAGCAGGGTGCAGCGCGGATCGATAACCACAATTTTTGCGCCGCGCCGATGTGCTTCCTGGATTCTTAAAAGATCAGTCAGCGGTGCATGGGAGGCCGGGTTTTTGCCCCAGATCATGATCATCTCAGCATTTTCAATATCGCTATAGGTATTGATGAACATGCGGCCCATGGTCACATGGGGTGCGATCATGGCAAAGGATACGTAGCAGAGCGCCCCAACACCAAGAGTATTTGGAGAGCCGAAAGGGAACAGGACGCTGGATGCGGATGAGACGGCCACTCCCTTGGGCTGAAAAATATCACAGAGCGCCAGCTCAAAACTGCCGCTGCCCGTATAGACGGCAGTGGCTTCCGGCCCGGACTCTTTCTTAATACGCTGCAGGTTATCGACAAGTATGCCATAGGCATCATCCCATGAGATTTGCTCAAACTCAAAGGTTCCCTTGGCACCTTTTCTGCGCATGGGATGCAGAAGCCGGTTTGGAGAATAGACGACATCAGGCGCCGCCTGTCCCGTCCTGCACAGCATACCGTACGGGGAGGATTCATCCGATTTTACTGATGATATCCTACCTTCATCGCTGTAGGTAACCTCTGCCCAACAGCCGGCTGAACAGATCCCGCATATGGCCCGTTTTGTTTTATTATTATCCTTCATTTACAGTATTTTTTTGCTTTATCGATATTCCGGATTCGGATGGTCAAACCGACATCCTGCATCCCACAAGGAACGTTGATTGCCGTGGGCAGGAATACCGCCCGCTGCTTGTATCATATGCGCAAAGTGCATAAGATTCCAGGTCATAAAAGTTGTATTTCTCTGGGTGAAATCGTTTTGCGGCCCGCCTGATCCTTCATCACGATATGAAAGGCCGGGGCCGGCCTCGCCCACCCAATATGCATCCGCCTGGGGCGGGATGGTATACCCCAGGTGCTGTAACGAATACAACATATTCATGGAGCAATGCTTGGCGCCGTCCTCGTTGCCTGTTATAAGACAGCCGCCAACCTTATTGTAATAACTATACTGCCCCATGTCGTTGAGATCCCCCGAAGAAGAGTAAAGCCGTTCAATTGTCTTGTTGCAGATAGAGGATTTTTCTCCAAGCCAGATAGGTGTCGTTAGCACCAGGATATCTGCATTTTTGACTTTCTCATATATCTGGGGCCAATCGTCCTGCTGCCGACCATGTTCCCTCATGTCCGGATAGACGCCATAGGCAATATTGAAATCAATCGGCCTGAGCACTTCAACACCTACCCCGACTTTTTCCATAATTGCCTTTGATATCTCAATGAGTCCGTCTGTGTGTGAAATTTCCGGCGAAGGTTTGAGGGTACAGTTGAGGAACAGTGCCTTCAAGCCGGAAAAATCCCATTTGCTTTCGTCGCACATTTTTCTTTGCCTGTCATTTAATGTCATGTCCGCCTCCAGAAAATTTTTATTTGTTAGGCGTGTTGCAAATTCAGCGCTCCAGGAACACGGAATTCGCACAGGATTTTTTCTTGCCCTTGACGTTCTGAATACATTTGTTAATTTATCTAATAAATATTACCAAATAATAATTAATTTTTTTCCACAGGAGGCTCAGCATGCCTAAAGCTACCTGGCAGGGCGTTGTTCTGGCCCAAAGCAATGAAACTATCGATATAGAGGGAAATCAATACTTCCCGCCAGACTCTGTTAACAAAATGTACCTGGAGGATAGCACTACGCAATCAACTTGTCCATGGAAGGGTGAGGCTTCGTATTATCATGTTGTAGTCAATGGTGAGCAAAATCCTGACGCTGCCTGGTATTACCCTGATCCCAAAGAGGCGGCATCCCAGATCAAGGGCTATGTGGCATTCTGGAAAGGGGTTGAAATTTCCTGAGAGAGCAAAACTCAAAACTATCATTTACAGGAACCTCTTGTGCAATACGAAACATGTTCAAATTATAACAGCCTGCGCGCAACATTTGATGCTGCCTTACAGAAACAGCAAAACCTGGTTATACAGGCAGGCAGCCTGCATGATCCTATACAGAGCTTTGCCGAATCAGTCTGCGAAGGACTGGAAAAGCAGCCCAGGCAGCTAGAGTGCCGCTTTCTCTACGATGCCCATGGCAGCAAACTCTACGAAAAGATTTGCAGCCAACCGGAATATTACCTGACCAAAACAGAAGCTCAGATCCTGCAGCAATATGCCGGTGAAATAAGCCGGGAGACCGGCTCCTGCCATCTGATTGAACTGGGGTCCGGCAGTTCGGTAAAAACCGATTATTTGCTCTCAGCCTATCAGACCCGATATACAAATGTCTGCTATACACCAATTGATATCAGCTCCACTGCCTTAAAGCTGGCCGGCAGGGCCATTATTGACAAAAGGCCTGATGTCCAGGTAGTCGGCATCCATGGCACGTACAATGATTCTTTCCAGCTTCTCAGCTGTGCCTCACCGGCAATGATTATTTTCCTGGGCAGCACCATCGGTAATTTCAACGAGGAAGAGGAGCATGAATTCTGGCAGGATATTTCACAGCACATGAAGGTCGGTGATTATTTCCTCCTGGGCGTTGACCTGGTTAAGGATGTTTCAATTTTAGAGGCAGCTTACAACGATGCAGCAGGCGTAACAGCAGACTTCACCAGGAACTACTTTGCCAGGATGAACCGTGAACTCGGATCAGCAATTGACCTTGCCCATATCAAACACGTGGCCTTTTTCAATCCCGTTAAAAACCGCATTGAGATTTATATAAAATTTAGCAGAGCCCAGAAAATTCATATAGAATCCCTGCACAGGACTTTTTATGTTGCAAAGGAAGAAATGCTGCAGATTGAGATCAGCCGCAAATTTCATGTATCAGCAGTAAAAGATCATCTTAATTCCTACGGTTTTAAACCTGTAAAAACCTATACAGATGCCAAAAACTGGTTCGGACTTATTCTGTTCCGGAAAAGCCGTTAGCCCGCAGCCCAAATTATTTACCATCTCCAGCAGTTGAAGCGATGCAAATTGTTTTTTACTTTTTTTAATGTACGTAGTAATACCCATCTTTTGTACAAATAAATTTTCAGTTGTAAACTGGATTGCATTAAGGGTAGAAACCTCTTTGATATTTATGATCTGAACATAGAGGGCAGTTTTATCAGGCCTGTTGACGGCTACAGAATTTTTTACAATGTCATCAATTTTCATTACATAACTTTTGATACGTAAAGAGGAGGGAAAATGAAAAGTCTATTCAAGGGTATTGTCTGGGGACTTATCGCTGTTCTGTTTTTTACAACCAACGGCTGGGGCTTTGGGCGCAAAAAGGTTGTCAGGGTTGGCATCAACGCCCCCATAACCGGTGACATCCCCAAGGTGGGCGAAGGCACGAAGTATGCGGCCCGGATGTGGCTGGAAGATATTGAAAATGCAGGGGGCATCGAGGTCGGGGGCAAAAAATATCCTGTGGAACTGGTCATTGAAGACAATGAAGCCAAGGCCGAGTCAGCGGTCAAGGCCAACACCAAGATGATTACCGAGGACGAGGTACTGGTCATTGTCGGACCACAGTCCTCCAAGCAGGCGGTTCCGGCCGGAGATGTGGCAAACAACTATGAAACTCCCATGATCACCCCCTGGTCCACAAATCCCGACTCAACCAAGGACCGGCCCTTTGTTTTCCGGGGCTGCTTCCTTGATCCCTTCCAGGGCCCGGTCCTGGCCAATTTCATCACCGAAGAGTTCGGCTTCACCAAAACGGCTGTTCTCTATGATGTTGCCAGTGATTACCCCAAGGGACTTGCCGAATTCTTCAAGCAGTCCTGGGAAAAAATCCATGGTCCTGGTTCAGTGGTTGCCTATGAGAGTTTCACCACCAAGGACACTGATTTCAGTTCCCAGTTGAGCAAGATAAACAAATCAGGGGCTCAGGTGCTTTTCACGCCGCAGTACTATAACGAGGTGGCCCTTATTGTACAGCAGGCCCATGAGCTTGGCTGGACCGGTCCCATTGTGGGCAGTGACTCCTGGGGCTCTGCGGAGACCGTCACCCTATGCGGCAAGGACTGCTACGGTCTCTTCTTCTCATCCCATTACGCGGCTGCCGGGGCCCAGGGCGCTACCAAGGAGTTCATCGAGCGCTATGAAAAAAAATACGGCTACACCCCGGATGATGTTGCGGCCCTGACCTGGGATTCGCTCCGCCTTGTACAGACCGCCATTGAAAACTCCGGGAAGCTTACGGGCAAGATCAAGAAGGACAGAAGGGCTGTGCGCGACGCCCTGGCCAAGATCAAGAATTTCAAAGGCATTACCGGTGACATGACCTTTACTGAAGAAGGAGATCCAATTAAGTGCGCTGTTATTGTGAGGATCAGCGACAAAGGGGAATACGAATTTTATAAGTCCGTATGTCCCAATTAAGCCGGAATGGATCTTTTTCTCCAGAACATTGTTAACGGCCTGCAATGGGGCAGCTTCTACGCCCTGATAGCCCTGGGCTATTCCATGGTGTACTCCATCCTGATGCTGTTCAACTTTGCCCATGGAGATGTCTTCATGGTGGGCTCCTATATCGGTTTCGGCGTGGCCACAGCCCTGCTCGGGCTTGCCGCCATGAGCGGTATCCCCCTGCCGGGCTGGTTTATCCTCATCCTGACCATTATTTTCACCATGTTCATTACCTCTTTTGTGGGAGTGTTCATCGAAAGGGTGGGTTACCGGCCCCTGCGTGATGCACCCCGTGCATCCGCCGCCATTACCGGGCTTATGATCGGCATCATCCTTGAAACCGGCAACCTGGCCATTCTCGGGGCCCGCAGGCTCAGTTTCCCCCAACTCATTGAATCAACCACCTACCAGTTCGGGGGTGTGTATGTGACTGATAAAAAAATACTTATTGTCGGTGTTTCCCTGGGTCTCATGTTCCTGCTGCACCGCTTTATCCAGAAAAGCAAATGGGGCATGGCCATGCGGGCCATGTCCTTTGACTTTCAGGCGGTTCCCCTGATGGGCATCTCCATAAACAGGATAGCACCGCTCACCTTTGCCATCGGCTCAGCCCTTGCCGCTGCCGCAGGTATTCTCTACGGCCTGGCCTACCCGGTACTTGATCCTTACATGGGCATTCTGCTTGGCTGGAAGGCTTTTGTTGCGGCAATCCTGGGAGGTCGTGGTTCCATACTCGGTGCAGCTTTAGCCGGTTTTCTCCTGGGCTTTATAGAGATTTTTGTCGCCTGGGTCTTCCCGTCAACCCTGCGCGACGTCATTGCCTATTCCATCATTCTGCTCATTCTGACCTTCAGGCCGCACGGTTTCTTCGGCCAGGCGCACTCTACCCAGCTCAGGCTGTAACCTGAACCAGTGGGGACCCGCAGATGCAAATGTATGCAATAAGAAGGTAAAAATACACGGGATGGATAATCAGGACCCTAAATTTCAACTGAGTACAAAAGGCTCCAGGGCCCGGCTGCTGGACTTTGTTGCTCCAATCCCACTTATTGGCTGGCTGCTGGGCATTCTGGCCGCTGTTCTGGTGGAATATTTCCTGGGCGATTACATCTCTTATTATCTCGGTCTTCCCAAAATACCGGTGCTTTTCGGTTTTCTCACAGTACTGAAAAAACCGCTGCTCATCCCCGGTACAATGGGCTACATGATCCTTGTGTACGGTCTGCCCATACTCATTATTGTCAAGTCCCTGCAGAAGCCGGCAAACAAACTGGCAGCCTTCCTTGACAAACGTCGTGTAACAGTTGCCGCCCTGGTTCATCTGGCCCTTTTTTACGGTGCCCTGCATCTCTGGGCCGACATAAGCGATTACCGGCTGCTGGTCATAAAGCTTGCCATGATTGCCATCATGTTGACGCTCAGCATCAATGTCATCAACGGCTACATGGGAGAATTTTCCTGTTCGCATCCAGGCTTCATGGCCCTTGGCGCCTATACTGCGTCCACCATCACCCTGTTTTTCTTTGCCAATGACAAACTGTTCGGTGAGGCCCTGCTGCCTGAGGCGCTGGGCTTTTATTTCTTTCCACTGGCACTCATTGCCGGAGGTATTGTCGCAGCCATAGGCGCCCTGGTCATCGCCATACCATCCTTTCGCACCCGCGGTGATTACCTGGCTATCATCTCACTGGCCTTTCTCTTTATCGTTAAAAGCCTCATAGAAAATCTTGAATTTGTCGGGGGCCCGCGGGGCATGTCAAGCCAGCCCGATTATTCCAACCTGCCCATGGTCTTTACTGTCATGGTCCTGTGCATCTGGATCATCAACAACTTTGTGCGTTCCACCATGGGTAAGGCCCTTAATGCCATACGCGACAATGAGCTGGCAGCCGAGGCCATGACCGTCAATACCCGCAAGACCAAGATCATCACCTTTATGTTCGCGGCCTTCTGGGCCGGTGTGGCGGGTGGACTCTTTGCCCACGTTCTGCGCTACGTAAATCCGGGGTCATTCGGCATCCAGCGCCTGGCTGAAATTCTTGCCATGGTCTATTTCGGCGGCCTCAATTCAGTCACCGGCTCCATTGTCGGTGCGCTCAGCATCAATATTTTAAGCGAGGCCCTGCGCCCCCTTGAAATCTACAAGTGGATCATTATTCCGCTGCTGCTTATCGTCGTCATGCTCGTACGCCCCACCGGCCTCATTGCCTTTACCGAGTTCAAGCCCAAGGAACTCATGAAACCAAAACAGAATAAGGTTGAGGTCTAGCGATATGGCACTGCTGCGGGTAGACAACATGACCCATTACTTTGGGGGCTTGCGGGCGGTGCATAACTATAACCTTGTCCTTGAACCGGGGCATATCGTGGGATTGATCGGCCCCAACGGCGCCGGCAAAACCACGATCTTCAACCTGATCTCCGGCATCCACACCCCGACGGAAGGCAATATTGAGTTGGACGGCCACAATCTCATCGGCCATCATCCCCATGAGATTGCCTCCATGGGACTGGGCCGCACCTTCCAGAATCTTCTGCTCTGGCGGCATATGACTGTTCTGGAACATGTCAAAATGGCCTGCTACTCCCAGCTGGAATACGGCATCTGGGGCGCGTTCTTTGGTTCCAGGCTGCGTCGGCAGGAAGAAAAACGACTTACTGCCAAGGCCATGCACCTTTTGGAAACATTTGATGTGGCAGGATTCAGATCCCAGCTTGCCGTCAGCCTGCCTTACGGCGCCCAGCGGCGGGTAGAGATGGCCCGGGCCATGGCAATAAACCCCAAGGTCCTTTTCCTGGATGAGCCCACGGCCGGCATGACCCCGGATGAACTGAACCGCATGATCTCCATTATCAGAAAAATCCATACCGATTTTGACGTGGCCATCTTTCTCATCGAACATCGTTTGAAATTTGTCATGGAGTTGTGCGAAAGGATCCAGACCCTTGTTTTCGGCGAAGTTATTGCCGAGGGAACGCCGGCGGAGATCAAAAACAACCCGCAAGTGATCGAAGCCTATCTTGGCAAGGAGGATATCCACTAATGCAGCTGGAAATAAAAAACCTGCATGTCTCCTATGACAAGATCAGGGCCCTGCATGGTATTGATTTTTCCATAGACAGGGGAGAAATCGTCTGCATCATCGGCGCCAACGGAGCCGGCAAAAGTACGACGCTGCGCGCCATATCCCGCCTGCTTCAGGCTGATAAAGATTCTGTCATGACTTTTGAGGGCAAGGACCTCATGCAGTACGAGCCTGACAAGGTTGTCAGCCGGCTGGGCATATCACATGTACCCGAGGGCCGGCGCCTGTTCGGTAATCTGACAGTCATGGAAAACCTGCAGCTCGCAACATTTGCCCGCAGTGACAGGGAAAGGATCGCCGGGGATTTTGAGCAGCTTTTCACCATCTTCCCACGCCTCAAGGAGCGCACGTCCCAGATGGCCGGCACCTTAAGCGGCGGAGAACAGCAGATGCTTGCCGTGGGACGTGCCTATATGAGCGCCCGCAAATTAATGCTCCTTGACGAACCATCCATGGGACTGGCTCCTCTTCTCATGCTCTCCATGTTTGAGGCCCTCAAGGAAATCAACAGGGAGGGTACCTCCATCCTGCTCGTAGAACAGAATGCCCGCCTGGCCCTCAAGTTTGCCCAACGTGCCTATGTCCTGGAAAACGGCCGCCTGGTGCTGGAGGGTCCTTCCGACAGCCTGCTCAATAACCCCGAGGTAAAAAAGGCCTACCTGGGCGGGTAAATGTTGCTAAGATCATAGAAATATTTCTGCTTGCTGCAGCAATTTACCTGCTATGATAGAATTGTCTATTGGAGCAGCTAACTCGAATATTTCATGAACAATTTTGAAAAATTAGTTTAAATATCTCTTTTTGTGATTTTAATATTATATTTCCAGTGTATTTCTACGGTTACAGTTTGTGCCAAGTGACTGAATGGATTTTTTTCAAAACTGTTCACCCTTCGGGCAAGCCGATACATCCGTATAGCCTGCAGTGTTAGGCGTTTCGCATACTAAAGTATCGAAGTCTCCCTTTTCACTTATCTGCTCAAACGACTTACACTTTGTCTATCCGGCGTCTCGACTCGTGAAAAATTCCGGCTAAGGTAACTGCTTTTCATACTTTTATATGGGAGCATTCAATGAATAATACCTTAAAGGTTGGCGATAAGGCTTCTCTTACCAAGGCTTTTTCCGAAGAGGAAGTTTTTCGTTTTGCCGAGATTTCCACAGACAAGAACCCACTTCACCTGGATAAGGATTTTGGCAGGGCCTCAATTTTTGGCCGCCGCATCGTGCACGGCATGCTGGTCGCCAGCCTGTTTTCCGGACTCATCGGTATGGAACTGCCCGGTGAGGGCTCCATATACCTGGGCCAGAGTCTCAGTTTTAAAGCTCCTGTTGCTATTGGTGAGCCGGTCACTGCCTCGGTTGAAATAATACATGTCCGGGACGACAAACCCATTGTTACATTGCGCACAATGTGTACTAATTCCGAGGGTACGGTCGTCATAGATGGGGAAGCGGTTGTAAAAGTAAAAAAATAACCCGGCAGGGACACTTGCATGGGAAAAACTCTGATATGGTGGAAAAATGATTAAAATTACTACTGTGATATGTTTGCTTTTTTTCGGAATGGCTTGTCTCTGTTTCTCCTCATCTGCATACAGCAAGACATATGTCTGGATAGACAAAAACGGAAAAACGCATTTCACTGATTCTCCACCGCTCCCGGGACAGGCGGCACAACCCCGGCGCCCAAGTCAGCGGTCTTATAAGTATCAAAAACCAGCCAGCCAAAAGAAAGTAGAATCTCCAGAGGTTGAGCTCTATATCACTAGCTGGTGTCAATATTGCAAGAAAGCCATTCAGTACTTTAAGTCTAAAAATATTCGCTTTAAAACATACGATATAGAAAAAGATCCAAAGGCAGCCAAGAGGAAGAAGAAACTTGCTCAAAGCGGAGGCGTGCCTTTTGCAATAATCAATGGTCAGCATATCAGCGGTTATGCACCTGATCTCTACGCTGATGCATTAAAAAAGAAATGACAAAATGAGCCTTGAGGTTGCTGCAGCACCTCAACATTACAATAAATAAAAAAAGGGGTCTGCTTATGACCTTTAATAAAAGAACACCCCCCGACAATGGGGAGCTACGATCAAATTCCGAAGTGGATTATTCCTGCAAACTTTTTTACCTTTCATGCAGCAGCGTAAAATCAGTTTCCATGTCTGGCATTTCCCTAATATCATGTATTGCTTGACCTCACTGTTTCCTCCTTCTATTATCGATAAATAATCAAAGAGGTCTTTTTTTGACCTTAAAATTGGTAATTATTTAACAGGGAAGTCAACAGCAGACCCCTTTCCCGGCCGTTCGGCAAGTGAGACAGTCCACGAATCGACGGAGACAACATTTCCCCAAGGGCCACATGGTGCAAGTGGGTCGAACTGCATGCGGTGAGCGGTCACCGATGTTACGAAAGTGGCTACGTAAACCGAGCCAATACAAGGCCCGTGAGGTCGACGACGTGCTCGAACCTTCGCAGTGGGGAAATACGGGCACGAAGGAGGATCGGAAATGAGGAGAACGCTGTTCGTCAGCTACAGTCACACAGAGAACAAGGCGCACGAGTGGGTCGAACGCCTCAAGGCTTTCCTCGAGGGCGTACAGGAGACGTTGCCTCTCAGCGTGTGGTCCGACAAGGACATAGCGCCCGGTGAGGAGTGGCGCCGCAAGATCGAAGGGGCAATCACCCAGGCTGGCGCGGCAGTGCTGCTGGTCGGCCGCGACTTTCTCGCCTCGAAGTTCATCAAGACTGAAGAGCTTCCGCCGCTTTTACGCGCACACGGCGAGGGCGCGCTACGCCTGTACATCCTCGTGGTGACGCACTGCCTGTGGGAGTTTTCCGCACTGGGCAAGTATCAGGCTTTCAACGACCCCAAGAACCCGCTGGAGGAGATGTCGAAGCCCGAGCAAAACCGTTGGCTCAACAATCTTTGTCGGAAGATCCTCGAGGATGCCAAGAGCACCGCTAGCGCCAGCACCCCAGAGGGTAGCAACGACTTAAGAGGGGGGCGTGCCGAATTCGAGTCCCTCGGAGTGCCGAGCGAGGATGTTTCCCCATGGCCCCAATCATCGCATGACGTACGGAGTACGATACACGCGATCCAGGGGCAGCTCGATCTCACGCGAGCAACGTTCGACGAGCAGCTCCCACTGCGCGATGCGCTATACGCCGCGCTGAGTGCCCGGCTCAACATAACGGGGCACATCGAGTTCGAGCCGTTCTTCCTGCGGTACTACGACAGCATGAACGCGGATGAGCGCGAAACCTTCGGTAAGATCCGCGCGCTGACCGAAGGCCCGATGCAAAGGGGGAACCGGGAGATCCTGAGGCTGGTCGAGACAACTCCCGAGGTGCGTACCGAGCTGCCGATCGTCGCAGCGCTGAAAACGCACCTCATTGTCTGGCTCGACAAGTACGACCGCGTATTCGTCACGGAGAAGCGCATGTGCCTGCTCTACGTAGGCGTCGAGGAAGGTGTGCCGTTCCCGTTTGGCGTCGACGCGATGGTGAGCGAGTGGCTCGCCACCAGTGACTCGCGAACCGGTTAAATAGGAGGTGGTCCTCACCGACGACAATCCTCATGACCAGGTGGATTTGAAGTGGAGAAAAGGGGTCATCAAGTCTGCTTTTGACTTTTAGCTGTAGTCATAATACTAGACAAAATTCCGGACAAATTCCAAATTCCGGTAACACCATACTTCCAAATTCCGGGGACACCATACTTAATTCACAACCATATAGTCACAAATTCCGGGGACACCATACTTAATTCACAACCATATAGTCACAATTAAGAACGGTGTCCTCAGAACTCTCCACACCTGCGGGTTACCATAAGTGGCGAGGTGATATTATGAATTACCTTAATAAAATAGTGGTTCCTGTTTTGCTTACAGGAGTTTGGGTCAACCTCTCAGAGTTTGTAAGAAACGAACTCCTTCTTAAATCTTATTGGGTTGAGCATTATCAGCAACTTGGCATGTTATTTCCTTCCAAGCCTGTCAACGGTGCTGTCTGGGCAATTTGGGGTTTTTTGTTTGCTACAGTTATTTTTATTATCTCAAGAAAATTCAACTTGATTCAAACAGCATTGCTAAGCTGGTCTGTCGCATTCGTACTTATGTGGATTGTTTTTTGGAACATGGGCGTGTTACCTGGTGGGATTTTATATTTTGCAATTCCCTTGAGCTTGTTTGAAGCTTTTGTTGGTGCCTATATCTGCAAAAGAATGTCCCGATGAGTCTTTCAGAAATAGCTGAAACAGCTATAACCGCATACGGGGGACGTACTCTTTGGCAATGTGCAAAGTATATAGAGGCTACGATAAGCGCATCCGGCCTGGCGTTTACATTAAAAGGCAGGCCTTTTTTCCGGCATGGAAAATAGTTGGAGATATTCACAGACCTTTTTGCAAATTATCTCCTATTGGTCGTGATCCTGGAATTATAGGTGTTCTTGATGGTGACGATGTCCGCTTGGAAAATGAACACGGTGTAGTCATTTCTGAGCGCAAAAATGCTTGGGATTATTTCACATGTGGCAGAAGATTATTCTGCTGGGATGACATGGATATGTCCTATTTCGCAAATTATGCGTTTTGGAATTACTTTACCTTGCCCGCATTACTTATGCGCGATGACATTGCCTTGAAGGAGCTTGAACCGGGGCGGCTGGAGGCTCGATTTCCTGAAAAAATTCCGACGCACTGCCGCGTTCAGCAATTCAGGTTTGACCGTCAAACAGGGTTGTTAATTCAGCACAACTATACTGCAGAAATCATTAGCAGGTTTGCAAACGCTGCCCATGAAATTTTGGGGCATGCTGAAAAAAATGGAGTTGTTTACACCTCTAGAAGGCGAGTGACCCCAAGGGGGCCGAGAGGAAATCCATTTAAGCGCCCGGTGTTGATTCATATTGAAGTACATGATTTCAGGTTGTTAAATAATAAACCGTGGTCCGTCCCCTATTGACAACACGGGGATTTAACTTATTGGTTCAGGATAGTCGTAGGCATCTTCGATCTCATCTTCGAGAAGCTGCATGGTTAGACCGATTTCGTCATGGATTTTCTGCCGCAGTCCTTTCAGAGCCGGATGAATAAGCAGACTGTTTTTCAAGTTTTCTGCAGTATGCTGAAGCGCGGCAGATAGTTCAGCAAGTTTTATACCATCTTTTGAGCGCTTCCTGGCGAGATATTTTGCATATTTCAGGATATGGAGTCGATTCCCCTGGAGAAAAACGACTTCCAGCATTTCATAGATCAGGTTTGCCTGAATGCGCAATGTTTCAGGGTCCATTTTCGAGTAGGTCGGATAGATTTCATTATTGGCTGCATCCTTAAGATGGCGTACATGACGCTCGACGATCTCTTCCCTGTTTTCAATCATCACCTCGTAGATCTTCAGATCCGGCCTGGCTTCACTTTTTTTAATGGCCATTGCCAGGTTGCGGCTTTCCCAAAGGTTTGGGTGGATCTTCATGTTTTCGATAAGAAAAAGCATCCGGCGGGTAATGTGAAAGCGCCTGCGCGGCTGGAAATCGAGAAGCCTGCGCGCGGAAGATGCGTCCACTTCCATCTTCCGGTCAATATATTTCAGCATCCAGGTTCTTTCAAAGGGCGGCTTGCCGGTCATTTTACCCATGAGCTCCATAGCGAAAATGCCGACCCAGGCAAGCCAGACCGGAATGGTATGCTGGGTAAGTTTCACGCCGTAATAATAACGCGAGGCGATGTCAAAGAGCTCATTCTGGGAAACACAACCGTCCCGGCTGGCCACAATAACGTCAAGGGCTGAGAGTTGTTCATGATTTTTCATTATATTCGAAAACAGATTGCTAAGGTCTTGAACATGGAGATAGGGGAGCGCGGTTTCCCCTTTTCCAGGCATGAAGCCGGCCTTCACTCCACCGGAAAGCCAGTTTTTTAGCAATATGTAGAGTGGACCGTACTCACACCAGTCGCTGAAAATTGCGGCAAGCCGGACAATGGTGCATGGAAATTGTTTTGAAAATTCGTGGATCAGTTCCTCGGCTGCAATTTTGCTGCGTGCGTAGGGAATGCTTGCGTCAAGGGGGCTGTGTTCATCCAGCGCCCGGTCTGATGCTGTGTAATCTGAAACGGCAAGTGAACTTGAGAAGACGAATCGTTTTATATTGAGCTTTGCAGCATTTTCAAGAAGATAACGGGTTCCGTCTACATTCGTCAGCTGGTACTCGGGATTATCTTTGTTTGTGAAATCATAAAACCCGGCAAAATGGAATAGAAAATCAACTCCTCCCTGGGCAGCGATGTCATCGATGGTCCGGCGGATATTTTTTTCTATAGAAATATCACAGCGTTGCCAGAGTATATTGCTATGAGAAGGCACCCCGGCATCTTCCTGGCTGCGCCTGGCAAGAGCGTAGATAATGCACTGATCCTTGACCCTTTCGATGAAGTTGCGACCGACGAACCCTGAGGCTCCGGTGACCAGGATTACTTTCCGTTTTGCATTGTTTGCCATGACAGATCTTCGCATATGAAATTCATGGTGAAAATGAGGCATCCACTGAACTGGAACGGTTTGACCGTGATCATTGATCAGGGTCAGGCCGGTTTAACATAGTCAACCCTATTTTTTATATAGTTATTCCCAGGGGCAGGATATTTTTCAAACATGAGTGACTCTAATCCTGTACAAGAAAGAATGATCACAACAATTCCCCGAAATAGTTAAAGGTCGAGAGTTTTCTCCTAGCCCCTTTTCCGGTCAACTCCCTGCCTATTTCATCCATCTCTCTCCTGTTTATCTTGCGGTGGCAAAGATCTATGACGCCGTACTTTATTCCCAGGCGTGACAGTTCAGGCAATATGGACAGTAATGAGAAAGGATTCTCAGCCAGGGCTATTGTGGAGTGGTAGGCTTTGCGCAGGATGAAAGTTTCGCCCTTGGGGCTCACTAAGGGTTGCTCATAGAGAAAATGATCCGCCATGGAACGCGCGGTAAAAAGGGGCGGTGTACCATAGAGAGTCATGCCCAGATCAATTCCTGCCATTGCTGCAGTCTTGCTGCCCGCCAATTCCGCCAGGCTTTTTTTGTCAATCTCGATGGCAACCTGTGCTCTTTGCAGCTGCAGAGAGGCAAGGACATGCAGTCCGAGGGAATTAAGAATGTTTAAAGTATAATCACCATGCAGATTCACCCTGTCTTTTTTGCTGAAAAACAACTTCTGGCCTATATGGGCAATCTGCCAGGTCATGAATTTATTCTTCAAAAGCTCCCCGATGGATTTCCTGAAAAAATCCACTTCATTCTCCATTATGACCGGAGGCAGGCACCAGGTCATCTTATGCTGGAATTTTTTAACGATTTTTTTCATACGTTGAAAATCTGTAAAGGTTTTTCGGTTCAACTCCACGAGGAATAATTCAGGTACAACAGGCAAGCGGAGTTTCAGTACCAGCAGATCATCAACTTTTAAATAAAGAGCCCTTTGGGGTCCACCCCGGCCCCGGCCTTTTTTCATGAGCCCAGACCCAGGTCTCTTCCTCCTGCCGGGCGCCGATTCAAACCTCCTGTTAATTTCCGTAACTTTCTGCTTTATGCTGCGCTGTAATTTTGTAACCGACCCGTTGAATTTATCCGGGGCAAGGGCCGACACGTCTTTTTCTGCTTTTCTCGCTGCGCGGCTGTCTACCTTGAAGAAGCTGTCTCCCTTTTTAACACGTGCCGGGACTTCAAGAACAACACTCTCTCCCGGTGCTCCATGGGACACCTTGCGACCATTCTTTACCAGGCTGCGCAGGGAAAAAGCAACCCTTTCTCCTGTCTCCTCCTGATGCAAACGCAGTCGGTCTCCAGCCTGTAGCGGCTGTTTAAGAGTCAATGACACCCTGCCTTTCCCGTTAACTTTCCCGGCACGTCCAAGGTACATGCCGATATTGCCTGAATGGTATGGCGATATCAACTCTTTTGCCTGGGGAGTATTAAAATAACCCCGGCTGGTTTTTCTGCCCATGGCCTGGTCCAGGAGCACTCGCGCATGGCCAAGGGCTTCCCTGTCTCCGGCAGCTGCGTCAATGACCATGCGGTATGCCCTGACAACTGACACCACATAATGGGCGCTTCGCAGGCGCCCCTCAATCTTAAAAGAGGACACGCCGGCCCTGGCAAGTTTGTGGACGAGATCAATGGAACCGAGATCATTCATTGAAAAGAGATAGCCGGGCTTCTGTCCTTTGCGGCTCCAGTTATAGCGCCTTCTGCAGGGCTGCACACAACGGCCTCGGAGTCCGCTCTTGCCGCCGAGGTAACTGCTGAATAAGCAAAGGCCTGAATAGCTGAAACAGAGGGCACCGTGGATAAAAATCTCCAGTTCAACCCGGCACTTCTTTGCTATGGCTGTTATCTCCTTGATTGTAAGTTCCCGGGCCAGCACTATGCGTTCAAAGCCCATATTTTTAAACTGCTGGACCGCAAGGGAGTTGTGGGCGCCCAGCAGGGTGCTGGCATGGATGCGCAAGCCTGGGAAATAATTTCTGCAGAGATGGTAGACACCCAGATCCTGGATGATTAAAGCGTCGGGTTGCATTGCCTCCAGCATGGCAAGCGTTTCCACCGCCTGCGGAATTTCATTTTCCTGCAACAAACTGTTCGCTGCCAGGTACAATTTGACCCCTTTTTCATGGGCAAATTGTATCATGGCCGCTATTTCTGCCAGGCTGAAATCTTTGGCCAAGGCACGGGCATTTAAGGCAGGCGCCCCAATATAAACTGCATCCGCTCCCGCCTCTATTGCCTTTTCAAAGACATTGATTGAGCCGGCAGGCGCCAGTAGCTCAGGTTTTTGTTTCTGCCAGTCAGCCATATTCGTTAACTACTAGCGGCTTAAACGCCTTATCTTCTTCTCAGACTGGATAACCGGCCGCTGCCAGTCTTTGCAGCGGAACACCTGCAGGAGTATTACGCCTGCAGCAAAACCGCCCACATGGGCCCACCAGGCCACGCCTCCTCCTGCCATCTTCTCTGCATTAAGTGAATAGGCCGAGCCCTGTACAATCTGGATGACAAACCAGAAACCCAGGAAAAAATAGGCAGGCAATTCTATGATATATATCAATATGAAAATGGGCAACAACGTCAGGATCCTGGCCTGTGGGTATGTGAGGAAATAGGCTCCGAGCACTCCTGATATTGCACCGCTGGCACCAATCATCGGAATGGCGGATTGGGGATTAGCCACAGCCTGGGCCGCCACTGAGGCTACTCCACAGAGTATAAAAAACAGGAGATAACGTCCATGTCCCATGCAGTCCTCAACATTATCTCCGAAAATCCAGAGCATCCACATATTCCCTATCAGATGCAGCAGATTGGCATGCAGAAACATTGAACTGAAAATAGGCAGAAATCCCGATGGGCTAAGCCAGTTGTCCGCCTGCTGGGCAAGAAAACGTGCCGGCACAAAACCAAAGGCGAATATTAACTGGTCAACCCTTTGACCGTAAGACATCTGGTATATAAAAAAAACGATATTGATGACAATCAGCCCGATATTGACAATGGGGAAATTTTTGGCCGGGATATTATCTTTAAGGGGGAACATGTGGGGGATATCTGTTTACTGTTTCAAGTGAAAAAGAGTGAATCCATTCAAGATCATTTACACAATCCTGTAAAGATGGAAGCAGGGAAGAGGGTTTCTAGCAATACTGCATATAGCTGTATTGCCTTCTATCATGCCTCATCGAAATCCAACTGTTGGGGCCATGGCCGCAAAAACTTGATTGTTGGCAGGGGTATGACGAAATAAAAATTGTTGCCCTGGCTGGTGGCCTCATATCCCACGCGGCCGCCATGCAGTTCAATAACATGCTTGATAAAGGAAAGACCATGGCCTGTTCCCGGCTTTTTATAGCTGTTTATGCCCCGGAACCCTTCTGAATAAAGGGCTGACTCTTCATCTGCGGACAGGTGGTTGCCGGTGGTGAAAACATTGAATTTTACGCCCCTCTGGTTTGGCCCGAAATAGTCATCAATTATTTCACGTCCATATGCCAACGCCTTTCTGGAGTTTCCCATTCCATCAATAATATCTTCCGTATATTTTACGGAATTGGAAAAAAGATTGGCATACACCTGCGACAGCAACCCCTTGTCAACCATGATGGGAATCTCTTCCTCATCCATGCCCTTTGGCCTGTCAATGGTTATTTTGTTTGTCTTCAGGCGGCTCTTGTACTGTTCCAGCTGCGGCAGGATGATCTCCTTTTCCACCCGGCATAGCTTAGGACGCAGAACCAGATGCCCACGCTCAAAATGCTCCCTGCGGAATAAGCTTTCCAGAAAAAGACTGACATTGGCATGATGTTTAAGCATCTCGTTCTGGTAGCCCAGAAGATCTCTACGCAGGTTTGACATTTTGTCAATCATGGAATTACAGGCTTCGCTGCTCACTTCAGAGGTTTTCTTAACTTCTGCCATTTCCATTTCAAGTTCCTGCAACTCGCCTATTTTCTTGCGGAGCTGGTTAAAAAGGTGCTTGAAGTACATATTGGGGATGATGACATTGTGTTCAATATCCATCACGAGGCTGCTGATGAACTTGAGATGTTTGATGTTCTGCTGGGCCAATAGACGGTTGTGGAGCCTGAAACCGATACGGTTGGCATATTTCTTTAGAAAAAACAGATCCATTTCCGTGAGTTTCTCAAGGGGGAAAACCTCCAGCATGCCTAGAACCCTGATATCCATCCGCCATGGCTGGCGGTTTACACCTATCAAGTTGTTTTCCACCGGAGTATCCTGGGGCGGTTTTCTATATATCGGCACAACAAAGGAATTTTCAGTTTTGTAGGCCTGGTCACTCAGGTAAATGCCCGTAGGTATCGGACGCTGCTCCCGGATAATGCCTTCCTTGCTGTTGCAAACCTGTTTAAGATGCTTCTCTTCATCATCGAGAAGGTAGAGCGAACTTTCAATCTGCATGGATTCAAGGAGTACGACAACAGAAATACGATAAAAATCGTCCAGGCGATCATACTCCTGGACCAGGTCAAAAAAACTCTTTAACAGGTTGTTCTGCAGCGGACTGAAATCATAGCGCACATGGTCCTGCAGTTTCTCCCGCACGCGGGCTTGAATATGAAGCAGATCAATTCTGTTATTGGAAAAATCTTCTACCATACATAACCTCTACCGGTGTGCTCAGTGCCGCTCCTGAAACCTACGCGGATATTCCCGACCCACCCTGGCGCTAAATCGGGTATACAATTTCCTGCAGCCATTATGGAGCAGCTCAACTGCTGTAATCCAGTACAACTTCGTCAGTGGCTGCTTCCTCAAGCAGAAGCACGTGAATGTGCTGATTGATGTCGACTTTTACCTCCATACCGGTAAAATCAGGCTGTACAGGCAGCTCCCGCCCCCCTCTGTCCACCAGAACAGCAAGCTGAATACTGCTGGGGCGGCCAAAATCCATTATTGCATCCAGTGCCGCCCGGATAGTCCGGCCGGTATAGATTACATCATCAACCAGTATCAGGGTTTTTCCTTCCACTTCAAAGGAAATATCTGTTTTTTTGACAATTGGATTCTGGGACACCCTGCTCCAGTCATCCCGGTACAAGGTTATATCAAGGCTTCCTGCGGGAAGTTTTATCTTTTCACGTTCCTCTATAATGCGGTGAATGCGGTCTGCCAGATACACTCCGCCCGTGTGGATGCCCACAATGACCATATCTTCAACCCGCAGATTTCTCTCAAGGATCTGCAGGGCGATCCGATCGAGGGCCCGTTCTATATCCTGGGCCGACATTATTTCTTTTTTCTTACGAGTCATTTGCGCCACGCCTCCAGAAAAAATCTATTCCTTTTTCATCCACAAGATTAATGGCTTCCGGGAATGCAATGCATTCCATAGCAAAAACCCTGTCAGCTATTTCTTCAGGTGTATCATCATACTCCAACGGCACACATTTCTGCACAACAATTGGCCCCTCATCATACCTGTTATTGGCAAAATGGACCGTGCAGCCACTCACCATAACACCCTTTGCCTTTACCGCCCGATGTACCCGCATACCGTAGAAACCGTCACCACAGAAAGCAGGTATCAGGGCAGGGTGGATATTCAATACGTTCCGTGCAAGCTCCGGGGGCGGCTCATAGAGTTTCAAGTAGCCTGCCAGGCATATGAGATTGATGTCATGCTCCTTTAAAATGGCATTGATTGCCCCATTGCCCACAGCATGAAAGTTCGGGTAGCCGTATTTTTCGGCCTTCTGCAGCCCCAATACATCTTTGACATTGGAAATTACAGCCTTGATCTCAGCCTTTAAACTGCCAGCCTGGATGTGTTCATGAAAATTATCCAGAGTCCTGCCGCTGCCGGACAACAGTACAGCCATTTTCTGCATTACGCTTCTCCTGTAAAATGTGCATTTGTTGCAGCGTCAACCCCGGCCAGCCAATTTGCAATTGCAGTATCATAGGAGCTGGTGAGCTGGAATACTTTAACAGCAAGACGGAACCGGGTTGCCAGGGTTGTATTGCCATGCTCTTTTATTTCAGCAATGACCTGCGAATAATCGGCTGGATCGACAATGACGGTGACATACTGGAAATTTTTGGCAGCAGCGCGGAGCATGGTTGGGCCGCCGATGTCAATATTTTCAATGGCATTGGCCACTGTACAGTTCTGGTCCTGGGTGGCCTTGTCAAAGGCATACAGGTTTACCGCAACCAGGTCTATCTGCTGTAGCCCATGGGCGGCCATCTGCTCTTCATGGGAGTCATTGCCCCGAAGATATAAAATGCCGCCATGAACTTTGGGATGCAGGGTCTTGACACGGCCATCCAGCATTTCGGGGAAACCCGTGAATTCAGAAACATCCTTGACCGCAATACCATGTTCCCTCATTTTCTTGGCCGTACCTCCCGTTGACAGGATCTCAATGCCAAGATCCTGAAGTTTTCCGGCAAAATCTTCTATTCCTGACTTATCTGTCAGGCTGATTAACGCTCTCTGCATTGTACTCATTGTTTCTCCTCTCAGTTAGTTAATGGTCGTAAATTATATGGAATACCTTTATTTACATGATTGTATTATTTCAGCCTTGGCCTTTTGCCTTCAGCCTTTCATCTTTGCTTCAATCCTTGCGGGTGAAACTTCTAATCTTTCTGCGGGCCCTTTTATCGGGGCGTTTCATCGGTCCATACATCCTGTCGGCAGCTTCGAACCGCTTTTGCTCACTTGTCTCTTCACGGAGTTTGATACTGGCCTCTGTCTCCTCATACAGCAACTGGGCCTCCCTGGCGGGCCTCCTCTTATCTGATATCCCCTGGACTATTACTACAAACTCAACTTCGCCGCGTCGAATACGTAACTCATCACCGGTTTGCACGATTCTCGCAGGTTTTATTCTGGCCCCGTTAATATGAACCTTGCCCCCTGCAACCGCCTGCGCTGCCATGGAACGGGTTTTGAAAAATCTCGCCGCCCAAAGCCATTTGTCAATTCGTACTTTATCTTCAGCCATTTCAAGTTATTCGATGCTGCAATAAAAAAATAAAATGTATATCTACCCCAAAAACTTCCGCCCCTGCCACATAAAAATTAAAAAAGTTTATGGAAGTAAGTCAGTAGAATTTTTACTAACTTTTTGACATTGCTCCATTATAATGGCAAAATGGGTCTGCATGGTAAACACCTTTGATGCCAGGAGCGCAATTTTCCCTTTCTTCATTAAGTCCACCTTCAATACAAAAAGGAACAGGCCATGGCCACAGACAATCTTATTTTTCTCGAAGTACTCGAATGGTTTGACGAGACCGGCAAGGAACTTGTGCACCGAATTCCTGAAAAGGGTTCAGGAGAAATCAAGTTTGGCGCGCAACTCATAGTCCGTGACAGCCAGGCTGCTGTCTTTTTCTATAAGGGACGGGCCTGTGATGCTTATGGGCCGGGGCGCCATACCCTTACCACTGCCAACATTCCCATTCTCACCAAAATTCTTTCAGTGCCGTGGGCCATGACCAGTCCCTTACGGGCCGAAGTCTATTTTGCCAACATGAAGATATTCCCCAACCTCAAGTGGGGCACCCGTGACCCGGTGGCTTTCAAGGATTCGGAACTTGGGCTCATTCGGCTCCGGGCCCATGGGGTGTTCAATATCCAGATTGTACAGCCTGTGCTTTTCATCAATACCCTGGTCGGCACCATGCACAGATTCAGCACTGAAGAGATCGAAGAATATCTCAAGCGGGTTATTGTCTCACGTTTCAATGATTACCTTGGGGAGAAGCTCGATTCCATCATCAACCTCCCCGGACGCTATGACGAAATTTCTGAGGGGTTGAAGAAAAAACTCCAGGAGGATTTCAGCCATTTCGGTCTCGGCTTGAGCCAACTGTATATAACATCCATCACTCCCCCTTCGGAGGTACAGAAAACCATCGATGACAAAAGCAGGCTGGGTGTTATAACCGACCTTGACCGCTTGGTTAAATTAAAAGCGGCGGCAGCCATGGAAAAGGCATCTGAATCAACAGGCGAAGCAGGTTCCGGCCTTGGTATGGGACTTGGCTTCATGATGCCGTCAATGTTCGCCCAGTCCATGCAGCCTGCAGGTTCTGTTGCCGGAGAGATTTCGCAAAACCAGTGCCCTGAATGTAAACTTACCATACCTGCTGATGCCAGGTTCTGCACCCATTGCGGCCATCAGCAGGTGATTTTGCAGCAATGCCAGAATTGCGGTAAGAATCTCACCCCTAAGGCTAAATTCTGTTCAAAATGCGGCAAACCAGCTGACATAAAACCCGAACCCGTTATCTGCAACTCCTGCCGGGCTGAGAACTTACCGGGTGCAAAATTCTGCAACCAGTGCGGCGAACAGGTATCAACGGGTGCATAACAGAGCACCATGTCCCTCAGCGTAGAACAGGACTGCCCTCAATGCGCAGGTTCCCTTGAGTTGGAAGAGACGGACAGGTTGCTGCGCTGCAGCTTCTGCAATGTGCAAAGCTTCCTCGGCAACACCGGCCCGCTGCATTTCATCCTGCCACGCAGACAACCCGACCCTTTTACGATTTATGCGCCATACCTCCGTTTCAAGGGTACAATATACAGCTGTCTGCACAACAGGATTGAACATCGGTTTGCCGATATATCGATACGGGGTGTCAAGCTCTCATTTCTGCCCATATCCCTCGGGCTTCGGCCCCAGGCCATGAAGATGCGCTTTGCGACCCCCGGGTTTCCAGGCTCTTTTTTAAAAAAAGCAACACATGGAGATGATATCCTGAAGCGGGCTGCAAAAAACCTGCATATCCGTGATGAAGAAATCCTGCATCAGGCCTTTATAGGTGATGCGCTTAATATCATCTACCTGCCCTTATCCATCAGGGATGAAGCAATAATAGACGGTATTCTGGAAAGCCCCCTGTGCCAAATTCCTGATGGCTCAACCCCTTTTGCCGATTCAGGAATAGAGAGCTACGCCTGGAAGCCCTTCTTTCTTTCTGCGCTCTGCCCGCAATGCGGCTGGAACCTTGAGGGTGAACCTGACTCCGTGGTGCTCTTCTGCTCCAACTGCAACACGGCCTGGCAGGCCGGAGGCAACAGGTTCTCAGAAGTCAGGGTGAAGGTCACTCCCACGACTGATAAAGAAGCTCTCTTCATACCCTTCTGGAAATTTCAGGTTAAGGCAAAGGGAATCAAGCTCGATACATTTGCCGATTACATCCGCATGACCAACCAGGCCTTGGTCATACAACCGGAATGGGAGGAGATGGAACTTTATTTTGTCAGCCCCGCCTTCAAAGTCAGGCCCAATGACTTCCTGCGTCTCGGCACCCAGATGACCATCAGTCAGAGATATACTTTGGACTCCAGTGAGTCCATCCCTGCAAAGAATCTGCACCCTGTCACTTTAGCGCACAGCGATGCAGCAAAAAGCCTGAAAACAATCCTGGCCAACTCTGCTGTCTCCCGGGCCAGTGTTTTTCCCCTTCTTCCTGAAATTGAATTTGAGATAAAAGAGTATTTCCTGCAGTATCTGCCCTTTGAAAAAACGTCCCATGAGCTGCGCCAGATAAAACTGGGGGTTACGATTAATCAGCGGGTACTCGGCTACGGCCGAAGCCTTTAACCCATGTTGCGATAAGTAGTTTTTTACTTACCAGAAATTCCAATTGCCGGTTTTAAAAACATATAAGGCAAGGGCAATATTCGTAACGGAATGGGCGACGATACAAGCTATAAGGTCTTTTCGAAAAATCCAGAGCCAGGCCATAAGTGCTCCGAACGCAATGGAGGCGGGCCATTCCTGCAAATGATGACCAAAGGTAAAGGCTGCAGTAGAGATGACAACTGCAGCCCATGACCAGGCTCCAGGTGCTACATTATTGATAGACCTGTCATCCATTGCAACATGCAGAGGTTCATTTTTCCTTTTTTTCCTGGCATCATCCCATTGCAGGGCAAAACGTAAAATAAAACCCCGCATCAGAATTTCTTCAAAAACAGGCACTAAAAATCCAGCAGAAAGTAATCTCAAAATAAAAGCACTACCAGACCAGGGTTGATTGTCTTTCAGTTGAACAAAGGGACTGAGAAATACAATCCAGATAAACGCACCCAGCAAACCTGCGCCAATGCCGAATCCAATAGAAACAAGAGGAGATTGCGGACCTCTGATAGGAATGTACCAGCGCCAGGCCCAGACAAGTAATAAAGTAACAATGATTATACGCAGTATATAATTAACTTCTATGGAAATATAACTTGCAGGAATTGAAGCGATTGACACATAGGCAAAAAATGGCGCAAAGTATGGTACGATAAGACTACGGTTGGGATTCATCTTTTGTATCATGCTCATCACTGGTTGTTTCTGAGCTCTCTGCCTTATTGTTTCTCCAGGTGCGAATGAAATCTATTATAGCCCAGGGCAACAAAATAACGCTGCCAACCCTGTTAAATAGTAGATGTTCCTGCATGTCGGGATCAGATGTAAACCATCCGTCATAAACGAACCACAGACCAAAAAGTGCTAATAATGTGGGGAACACATAGGGCCCGATTTCCGGTGGGGGAATTTGTTCTTTTTTGTTGTCAGACATTCTCCTGCTCTTTAGATAAACTTTTTAAATATCCTGTTTGAAACTTCATAATAAAAATGTGAAATACTAAATAGTACACATATTGATAGTACGAACCTTTTTGTTTACCTCAAAGGAGTTGCTTTAACAATAAAGAAAAGGACTCCTCCTTAAGAAAAATAATCGACTCGAAAGAAAGTGTCCAGTATTACTCCACCACTGCATCCAGACATGTGCCTGTTTGATAATATCAACGAACCATTGTTCTCCCTGGTCACTTTTCAGGGCAAGGTTTAACTGTCCCGTTCATCAAGCAGCTGCTTGAGGATGAGTGACAATTTAGCCGGGTTGGTGTCCATCTTTGCCATACACCTGTGGGCACCGGCATCCAGAATTTCTCGTTGGACGGAAGAATCGGTTAAGACGGAAAGAACCACTCTGATTATTACATCATAGTCCGGATTCTCCTTAATTTTTGCAAGCAGTTCCTTGCAGTTGAATATTGTTTCCTGCCATTCCAAAACCATGGCATCCGGATGTTCTTCCTCCAGAATCCGGAAAACCTCGTCAGCACTTGTGGCCTGCAGGACATAAAAACCGTCAAGCACCAGCTTGCTTTTATTAATATTGCGTGCCGTATCCGTGCCGCCCACCAGGAGGATCTTCTTCCTGCCTTCCAACTCTTGGTCAGCAGCCCCATCAAGCTCGTTGATAAGTTTATTGATGCCAGTTTTCTGCTTGTCGTCAAGATCGACAAACTGCAATCCCATACCAATGCCGCGATGATTATGCTTCACCTTGGCTTGGACTACCAGATCATAGCTTCCCTCAAAGGTGGGGATACCGACCTCAACAATAACCCCATCCTCAAAAGAACGGCCGGTGTGCAAAAAGAGTCCATCTTCGCTGATATCCAAGGCTTCCACCATGATCTGGTTATTGACCATGACCCTTTGTTTAAATTTAACCCGCTTGAAATCTCTGGAATCACTCCCCTCTGCAGCAGGTTCTTCTTTCTTCCTGTTTTCAGCAACAGGTTCGGTTTTCTTCCCAACTTCTTCAGAATGTTCATCCTGATCATCATCTGCAAAACCCATTTCTAATTCAAACTTCCTGGCCAGATCCAGAAGTTCTGCGCCGGGATCCTCCACATTTATCACAGTTTTTTGTTCCGGTTTATTTGCTGGTTGGGAGGGAGACACCTCCTTTACGGAGTATATCTCATGTGGGGAGCTTGGTTTATTGATACGCAGAACTGACTTACAGCCTGGACACTTGAACTTAGCCACTGCCGATGGAATTTTGTCCGGATCAAATTTTAGTTTTGCCCTACATTTCGGGCATACAACTTTCATTTTGGGGGCCATGACTTACTCCACTGTTCTGATATTCAATGCAAATTGAACCGGCTGACAAATGAACATATCATTAAATATCACATTAACAAAAAACTGTTCAAATATATACTAATGATGTCTAATGAAGTAAAAATATGCTTACCTTGAGAGCAGCAGTTCTTATTTTACTGTTTTATCGTCATTTTTTTAAAAATATCTTTAACAAATTATGAGAATTAATAACATTGACCATCTTGTTATTACAGTACATAATCTTGATGAGACAGTTGCATTTTATACCAGGGTTCTAGGCATGGAAGCTGTATCTTTTGCCGAGGGGCGACAGGCGCTCGTATTTGGTGCCCAGAAAATAAATCTGCATAAAGCCGGGGAGGAAATCCGGCCCCATGCCCAGAATGCCATACCCGGTTCAGCCGATCTCTGCTTTATTACCGAGACACCCATGCAACAGGTTATGTCGCATTTGGCCTTCTGCAATGTAACGATCCTTGAGGGACCGGTAAACAGAAGCGGAGCGACCGGCCCCCTGCTCTCTGTTTATATAAATGACCCGGATAACAACCTCATCGAAATCTCCAACCTGGTTAACGAATAGCGGTGCTAAAACCATGTTCCATGGTTGACACCTCTTTACCAAATCAGTATAAGGGGTGCCCCAATACTTTGAATCAGCTTGCATCTTAAGGATAATTACTCATGAAACTTGGAATAATCGGACTGCCCGGCGCCGGCAAATCAACTCTGTTTGAGGCCCTGACCAAAATAGTAATGGATGAGGCTTCCCGTAAGCCTGAAGACCGCCTGGGAACCATCAAGGTCCCTGATGAAAGGGTTGACCGACTAAGCTCCATGTTTAACCCCAAAAAGACCATCTTCGCCCAGATAGAATACCTGCTGCCTTATATACCCATGCAGAAACCGGGACACAAAGCAGATGAAACTGCCTGGACAACGGTGAGGACCTGCGATGCCCTGATCCATGTTGTGCGTAACTTCAAGGGATTTGGGGAAGAACCTGCAACACCCCTGGACGATTTTTCCAGGATAAATGAAGAAATGATCTTTGCAGATCTGCTGGTTGTAGAAAAACGTCTTGAACGTACAGAGCTGGACCAGAAAAGAGGCAAGAAAACTGATCCTGAAGAACTCAGATTACTGACGGAATGTAAGGAGGTGCTTGAAAATGACACCCCCCTGCGGCATAATCCTGTATTGGCGGCAGCACCCCAACTCAAAGGGTTTACGTTTCTTTCCGGCAAACCAATGCTGATTCTCTTTAACAACGAAGATGATGATGAAGTGCTGCCTGAGATCGGCGATGTTTTAGCAGCTGAAAATTATCTTTCTATCCGCGGCAGACTGGAACATGAGTTGGCACAGATGGATGCGGATGAGGCCAAAGAATATCTGGAGGAATTTAATATTACAACCTCGGCCATGGACAGGATGATTTCCCTTTCTTATGAATTACTGGGTTTAGTTTCTTTCTTTACAGTTGGTCCTGATGAGGTCCGTGCCTGGACCATTAAGAAAGACACCCTGGCCGTTGACGCTGCCGAAGTTATCCACTCAGACATCAAAAAGGGATTCATCCGCGCAGAAGTCGTGGCCTATAACGATCTTATGGACGCCGGTTCATACAAGGATGCGCGCCAGAAGGGCACGGTCCGGCTGGAGGGCAAGACCTATCCCGTAGAGGATGGCGATATCATAGAATTCAGGTTTAATGTTTGAGGCTGGAGGCTGGAGAAATGGTTTGGCTTTATTAAAGTAGCTATTTCTGGTGGCCCTAATAAGGTTAAAGAGCAGACCCTAAAGGGTACTTACCTGAGGGGTATAAACTCTGACCCCGCCTTTCTGTAATTTATATATATAATAATTAAGCCCGGTTCTTCTTCCTTCTCCTTGCAGCACCGGCATCACCGACTAAGCCTGTACCCAGTAAGAGCATGGTGGCTGGTTCTGGAATGTCACTGACGATGATATTGTCAAACTGGTGTGCATTAAATTCAGAAGTTCCCTGCAACCATGAAACCGAAACCAGATCGATAAAACTGTTGAAGTGAAATTGTGTGAAACCAAAACTTGTAGGCTGAAAGGTCTGCGTCACTGTACCTCCCCCGCTCAAACTGCCTGTGAACGTTACGGGTGGTGACGTACCATTTGGGTGGAGAAAAGAAAGCTCAATGCTATATAAATCAAATGGCCAAGGGCCAGTTAGCAATGTTTGGCCAGCAATAAGACCATTAAACAGTCCGGCAGAGCCTGCATAACGAAAATTTGCCTGTCCAAAAGATTGTAATAGATTTGCTGCAAGCGAAAATTTTTCTTCAACATATGGAGAAGGAACATTGTTAATCTGATCGTTTGGATTCTCCAAACTGTTGAAATCTATAGTTATTAAACACGCAAAACAGGGCGTAGCCCAAATTCCAACTAAAATCATAAACATAAAGAAGTATAAAAAACTAAATAACTTTTTCATAATATTCCCCTCCAGTTGAAATTGAATAAGAGCATTGTTTTAATTAAAATAGATTCAGAAATATAATATCTTACATGCAAAAACTGTACTATAGATATAGTTTTATGTGCCTCCCAACAATTACAACTGGTTAGCCTATGTGTTTGAAAATACAAACTTATTTTTATGCAGTTTTTCCGGCAAACAGTTTCCGGATTCCAGGAAACTGGAAAGTTTTGGAGGGTAAAAGAAGCTCAGAAATTTGTCAGGAGAAATGCTGAATATCGTGCCATCATCAAGCATCCTATGATCCGTTCTGACTTTCAATTTCTACTGGCAATAATAGCCCTGATCTAGTTGTCCTCAATCACCCATGGATAGCAGATCTTTACAGTTGGTAATACCCTGTATATGAAATGAAAAATCCCCCAAAAAACAGGGGCAATGGATAGGTCTTTTCTACTTGACACTGTCAGACATGCAGCAGTTATGTGCAGTTTATATTTATCAGAATTTTGCAGACGTTTAACTCCGTGTATATTGTTGATAGGCCGTATATTTTGTTGACAGCCTGCCCGGCAATTCATTATAGGTTATTTATGTGTCAGGATTCGGGGTGGTTTGCTAAGCCCGCCCCGATTTTTAGCCCGGGCTGAAAAAGCGATTACTTATCATCTAATCGATAAGTAACTGAAGGGAGCACCATGCGGTGGCGAAAATTAGCAACCAAGATACGGTTATGACCTACCAGCATTGTTGAAGTGTGATTGCATGATCTGATGAATGTATATGATGTAATAATTGTATTTCCTGCAGATATGCATTTTTATTTCTGATTAAGGCTATTATTTAGCGAGTAGAGAAACCGGATCAGCAACCAATCATGGGAGCGGCTTCAGCCGCGATGAAGGGCTAAATCACAGTGCATTTCGTAACTATAGCCATCCTCCCCTGAGGTTGGCTATATATTCGAGTTAATTAGCCCATAGTCTATCAATCGCTTATTGGATTCGAATTGTAACGGACTCTTCAGGGTATCACCAAATATCAGTTGTGCGGCTCGTTGTTTAAAACAATATCAGAGTGGTTGTATAGAGGTGGGACTGATAACATTCTTCAAGGTGTTAGTGACGTGAGCCGATTTGATTGAGTGCCACTGGCTTCTTCCATTCTGGATCCCTAAGGTTGCATTTGCCGAACTACAATCAATAATTTAGGAATCACTTAATTTATATGGCTATGAGCTTATTGGATCGCTTAGTCAATAAAGTTAGAATTGCGGCAGCTGGGCCGCAGGTACGTGAGCGAATAGTAATCAAGACTGTAGGGCGTTGTGGCGCTGAGTCACTCAAGCCTGGCTTTATTGTCGGTGTATATCGGTCTGGAACTACCCTGTTGCGCTATGTACTCGATAGCCATCCAAATATTGCTGTGCCGCCGGAGTCCAATTTCCTTTTGGGTTTAGCGGAGACTTGGCGGTCAGAATGGTACCGCAAGGGTTTACAGGGTGTGGGTGTTGATGATGAGGGCTTGCGGCAACGCATGCTTGATTTTGCTGGAGGTGTTTTCGATGATTATGCCAGGGCTAAGGGTAAAGGGCGCTGGTTTGATAAGACGCCCTCCTATATCGATGCGCTGGATTTTATCGATGATACGTTTGGGCAGGAGTGCCGTTACATCATGCTTTATCGGCATGGTCTAGATGTGGCCAATTCCATGGCGAAGATGCATGGTAATGATGTTCAAAAGGGGCCAGGGCGAAAGTTTGCTGGGGAATACCCCGATTCAACCCGTTTGACGAATATCTGCTACTGGATGGAACAGTGTGAAAGGATGCTGGCCTTTGAGGCGGCACATCCTGACCAGTGCTTTCGCATTTTGTATGAGCAATATTCGGCTGAGCCGGAGCGTTATTTGCCGCCGATGTTTGAGTTTCTGGGTGAGGCTTGGGATGCTGATGTACTGAACTTTTCTGATAAGCAGCATGATTTTGGGTTGCAGGATTCAAAGATTTTGGAGAACAAAGGGTTTGTTCCGAATATCAATACTTATAAGTCCTGGCCAGAGGAAGAGGTTGTTAAGGCCTACGAGATCGTTGGGCCTACCATGGCAAAGCTTGGGTATGAGATCTAGATGTTTAGAGGGGACATTCACGGTGCTGTTATTAAGGATGAGAAGAAGCAAAATAAAAAAGTCTAAACATTCTTTACCTTACAGCTTGCCAGTGCAGCAAGTTCTCGTTTCAGGGTTGCCTTCAAATATAATTTGTTCTTTAACCAGACCGGCATAGCGGCAATAAAGGAACGGAAGCCCTTAGGCAAATAGAATAGATAAGTTTCCAGCAAACGTTGGAACTTAACCATTGGCTTGTCATAAAAGACGATTTGATAGACATCCTGTAAGCCGATTTCGGCCTGATCGAGGCATATGCCAATCGCATTACCCGGGAACCGGGCATAATGTTTCTTGTGTGAAAACCGTTCTTCCTGAGCGTCGGCCACAATGCCATTGTCATTAACCAATGCCGCAGCACTATCGTGATAATAGGCAGAGATGTCGAGAACTGTTGTTATGATCGGTAGGAACCCGAGTGCAACACCATCCAGTAGGAATGGTCCGCTTGCTCGTACCGGGTAATACATAGCGATCTACACAGCGTACGATCAACCTGAACGCATAGTAAATCGGCGTGAAGTTTAAGCACCGTACAAGCTATCATTTCATCACGGAAATATCAGGTCTGCGCATAGAAACTGGAAAGCTATTCTCGGCTTGTAAAACCGTACGATCCGCTTCAACATGTACCTCTACAAAAGGATATTTCTTTATCGAATTTGGTATTTCCAGAGTTGTTTCGAAATTCTTGGCAGGTTTGCTAAAGGTCAATTCCTTTGCCTCGCCTTCATAACTTGCTACGCGCAGCCTGACGTTAAGAGGGTAAAGCGTCCAATCATCGAGTAAGTTCAGCTTAACGGAGACAGATGAGTCTCCGGATTTTACTGGCACACTAAAAAGGCCTTTCTGCGCCATAGTGTCACCATGTAACGGTATAAGGTCGTATTGATTGGCAAATTGAGCCCAGAAGCCAAATTCCGACCGTACTTTATCTTCATCGAAAGATTGCTTGGGAAATATTATAGTCTCTTTTATTGGTAGTCGCTCCATATTAAAAATATAGCCACCATCGATAAGTGCATTAAAAAGATATTCGCCGATGAGACGATAGCCTTGGGGAGAGGGGTGTCGTCCTGGATCAATGTTGGTCGTCAAGCGATATTGGTCATGGATATAGTCGGTTGGAACTACGGTATATTTAGAATGGAATCCTGTCTGTTTTGCATAATAAGGTACTAATTCGCGCCATTCGGCAAGAAAATAGATAAGGACTGGAATACTTTTCGCTGCCAGTTGATCTGCAGTTTTTTGAAGAAGGCCAAATACATCGAACCATCGACGTTCATATTCGTATGAATAGCGGAAAATCGCACGGGAATTAAAACCTTTATTGACCAAACGCCCATTCCATATATCAAAGCTATCATCGATGTCGTTAGAGGTTGGGCAGATAATGACTAAATCCGGTTTAATTTGCCCAAGAAACGTCATCAAGGCGGAGACTTGATTATTCGTGTTCCAACCAAGCATGGAGAGATTGTAGACTTGCCATTTCTGGCTGGAGGCATTGAGGTGTTCGCTTAATACACTAGGAAAGGTTTCTGCAATAGTAACGTAGGGACCATAAGTCCACGAATCGCCTATGATGAGTGCGCGTCGAGTCATGGCTGGTTTTGGAAATGTTGGGATGGTACGAAAACCAAGTTCGTTAGTTTTAAAATCATCACCGAGCACATTTTCGTAGCTCGTGTTAGGTTTCATACGATAAAACAAGCTGGGGCTTGATGGTGGAAAGGATTGATAAACAGCGGGAGAGACAGATTGTGCTTCTTCTAAAAGTTGAAGACGTTCGTCAGCGGACAGATTCGACAGTGTAGTTTTTGCGGGATAAATTCGAAATAATAATACGGCTAAAGCAATAGCGACACTGATTGAAAGCGCACTAAGAAAAATAAAAAAATTCGTGAATGAAGAAGCTTGATGTGATCTGGTGGGCGACATCTTTGCTTGCAAATATATTCTTAATTATCTTAGTTGGGCCGGAGTAGACATAGTTTTATGTGCGTAGTACTCTTTATTATGAACCGGTAATTTAGTACTGCTTGGAAAATACATGTGAAGGTCACTGTTGTCAATACACACGATATTATCGGCGGTGCTGAGCAAGCTTCGTTCGACCTAGCTTCGACACTATATCGACAAGGAGAAGAGGTTCGCCTCTACGTTGGTGGTCAATATGGCACCGATCGATTTACTCGTAGGATGCATTATCGTAAACCAGATTATAGGTTACGCTGGTTAGCTGCTCATCATCTGGGTCTCACCGATACCACTTTATGGGCGCCCATTGATGCCTGCCGTCGATTTAGGGATTTCGTCGAAGCCGATGTAGTAAATATCCACAATATGCATGGCTCGTACTGGAATTTTTGGTCACTCGGCGTGATAGCACGCCATACACCCGTTGTACTTACGCTGCATGACGAATGGTTTTTAACCGGGGATTGTGCATATACTTATAGTTGTGATCGCTGGATGAATGCTTGCGGGAAATGTCCACAGTTATCCGGAGCCCTACAGTCTAATCGTTATGCCCTGGGTGGGCGAGACCTTACTCGATTAAACCTAATGCTTAAGCGGATGGCTACCTCGCGTGTGCACACACAACGATTGGCCATTGTTTCTCCGTCCCACTGGTTGCTGGGTCAGGCGGCAAAGTCGAAACACCTTCAGCGCTTTTCCATGCATCATATTGAGTATGGCCTCGACTTGTCCGTGTTTAGACCGCAATCGCAACAGGCTTGCCGGGAGAAATTGTCGCTGCCATTGGATCAGCGCCTGGTATTTTGCGTTGCATCAAACCTGGGGGATCCTCGTAAGAATTTTGATGGCTTGTTTGAGCTTGCCTATTCAGGTGGATTACCTAAAGGAATGACATTAGTATGTGCCGGCAAAACCCCCGAGCATTTGCGCAATGATAATAATCCTCAAGTGAAATGGTTGGGTTTCCTGGAGACTCGCAAGGAAATGGCAACTGCCATCTCTGCCTGTGATTTGAGCATCGTTCTATCCAAGGCGGATAACCTTCCTTACACTTGTCTGGAAACCATTGCTTGCGGCCGCCCGGTGTTGGGTTCTACCGCGGGAGGTATCCCGGAAATCATCTCGGAGGGCCACACCGGCTGGATTTTATCTCACGCTGCCAGCAAAGATGCAATTGCCCGTGCGCTGCAGGCGATTGTGCTGTTAGACAAGGAGTCGTTAACACAAATGGGCCAACATGCACGGGAACAGGCACTTCAACGTTATCCGATGGATGAATATGCATCAAAGTACCAAAACGTTTTTCAAGAGTTAGTCGATAGATGCGCATCGCCATAGTAACCAGAGAGTACCCGCCAGAAACCGCGTGGGGAGGAATCGGAACACATTACGCCGCCTTAGCGGGGGGGCTACGTGACGCAGGTTGCGAGGTGGAAGTATTTACACAGGGACTCCATGAAGTATCTACATGCGAACAAGATGGTGTGCTGGTACATCGTATTATGCCACGAGTGTTGATTATCGGACCCCGGCGCGGCGGTGATATGGCAGGTGGCAGCCTAGCAACAATAGGTTTGTTTTCATTTTCATTGGCTCTTGAATTCCAGAAGGCCTTTTTCGCAAGACATAAAGAATATGCATTTGATGTGATAGACGCCCACGAGCATTTAGGTGTATCGAGTCTTATTAATAAGCTAGCTAAATCTCGATTACTCACGGTGACACGTTACCAGACACCGTATGATAGCTTTGTAACTCGCAAGATGGCCAATTGGCCACGCTCGCATCTGGTTCGTTGGTTGGAAGATTTAGCGATTCGACACGCACGAGCAAGAATCGCGACCTCACATTCCATCGAGTTCATCGTACGTGAAGACTTTCCACGTGCACCACCGGCAGAGGATATTATCCCAAACATGACAGGAAACTCCTTCACAGGTGAGCCTGTTAGCCCGATAGAAGATCGCGAACACTTGATGTTGTTTGTTGGGAGGCTCATGCCTGGGCATAAGAATCCTGATTATGCTGCTGAGGTGTTTACCCGAATAGCGGCAGAATACCCGGACTGGCGCATTGAGTTTGCGGGGAATGATATTCCCTTGGGTGACAATACATCTATGTGGGACCGCTGCGAAGATATCCTGCGTCCATTTCCAGGGCGATACCATTACCATGGGATGTTGGACCCTGATGCTATAAGACAACTCTACCGTCGTGCGCGTATCTTGATTGTTCCTTCCCGGATTGAATCCTATGGCTTAGTTGCCCTGGAGGCAATGTCCAATGGCTGCGTGCCCTTGGTGACAAATAATACGGCATTGCCGGAAGTGGTTGGCGATGGAGGTATGGTATTTGAAAACGGGAATATCAATTCTTTGGAGAAGTCATTGCGAGGTCTAATCAACAATGAAGCAGCTTGCTTGCATTGCCAACAGGCCGGATTAAAAAGGGTACAAAACGACTTATCCCCTGAAACAATCACCAATATGAATATTGCGCTTTTTGAACGTGAGTTAGAAAAAATTTAACGTAAACAGTTGGGATTCACTACTTCCATACCAGGTTTTTAATACGATATCTAACACTTAAGTATTCGCGGTGTATGCGGTGCATAGCTTTACCCCATGGATATTGTGCCGCGATTGTTGAGGCGGCGCTCAGAATGGTGCGGGGATAAAACACGAGTGGCGGCCAATAACAGAGAGCTCGGCCGAGAATCGATAACGGCTTACGTTTACTATTATTAGATAGGGCAACGTGCTCAGCAATGACCATGAGACCTTTTCCCGTAAAGTGACACCCGATTAGCTCTAGTTGCCAACGCCTCAGTTTCCATAAGGACGGCCAATAGCGCCGTGCGACTTTTAGATGTTCAATATACATGCCATCGGTTTGAGAGACCGTTTTGCTATCTACGTGAGAACGAAAACCAGCAAGAGTTTTATCAATAACCTGCAGCGGGTAATGAGCTAATATGCGCATCCACATGTCATAATCCATGGAGTAGTGACAACTCGAATCAAACAAGCCTATGTGTTCTGTCACTGAGCGTCGCCAAAAAAATGCTTGTTGTGGCGTGCAGTAGGTCTGGTCCCAGCGCCAGAATTGCTGTAGTTTTCCATAGCCGCCGTAGTTTGCCTGCAGATGTCCGATGACCTGTCCCGAGTCATCGATTCGATCGCAGTTACCAACAACGATGCTTGTGCTGTCGTTCCCCGACAATGCGTTTACGGCAGCACGGAACGCGCCGGGCAGGTAGATATCATCACTGTTTAAGTATGCGAGTATCTGACCGGACGATGCGAGGATACCTTTATTGATAGCATGTGACTGGCCGAAATCAGGATCCTGAATAAAACGTACGTGTGGATACTTTGCCACAATCGAAACTGTCTCGTCAGTGGATCCGCCATCCACGATAATATGCTCGAATCGTGGATAATCCTGGGCCGCGACTGACTGGATAGTTTCCTCAATCCATTGTCCTTGATTGAACGATGGCGTAATAATGCTGATCATGGGAACTTCGTTGTCCGCTCTAATGTTAACCTCATCGTCTTCACTCATCTTTCCATTGGTGGGCGCAGAACCCTCCATTCTGGTGCGAAGCATTGTATATAGGCGGGTTCGTTGATCAGGATTGTCACACGCTACAGTGACGGGAAAGTCATAACCTAAGCGTTCAAATGTTTCCTGTCCTACGATTCCTGCAACCAAGGAAACTTCATCCGCGCCTAAACGTGTTTTCCAGCTATCGACCGATTCCGACGTAATGCCTGTACGTGTCCATAGCACACGATCACCAACGTTAGAGACTCTTAGCGCATCCGAACGACGAGAATTATTTTGGTAGTTTAAATACTCAGCACGAAATGGCAGGCCCAGGTAGTCAAACACACCATGCAGCACCTGTTCAGGTTGGGCGACAAGATCCTCGTAGCGCAGGTGATGACTACTTACTGGCAGTTGCTCTTGAGCATCTGCGATAATTTGTGAAGAGCAAAATACGTCGAAGGCCGTGTCCCATGATTCCGAGGTCATTAGAGAACCGAGGTCCACACCCCAGCGAGCCTTATGAGATCCGGCAATGTCTAGCGGATTCCTGGTAAGAAAGATGAAGCGGGCATTTTCAAAGGTTTTGCTAAGAAACGATATCACTTTAAAATAACGAGGTGTTTTGTCGACAAAGATTGATGCCTCGCCATCCTGTTGTAACCACCAGTTATACGCCGATTGGAGGAATTCCCTGGCCATTCCGATTTGCTCAGGAGAGGACAGAGCGTCGTTTAATGCAACTCCAGTTAAGTATTCGTCGCTTGTCGGTGCCCAAAACTCGGAGGGGCTGGATACCATCCTGTGTATCGCAAGCGCGATCCAGCGTTCAGGCGGGCAATAGAGCTCCGGGGCATTGGAAAGCAATGCGCTAAGAAGTGTAGTCCCTGACCGCGGTGGACCAATGAGAAAGACTAGATTATCGCCGTTTAATGAGATCAATTTGATTTCCCTGAATCATGAGAGGGGTCATCGCCTTGGCTGGTAATTTAACCAGTCCGAAAAAAGGTACTGGCTCTGCAGCAGTAAGATCGAATTGCATAACTTGTAGCTCAGTTATTGATACCGCACGGTCAAACTGAAGCCCATTTTGACTGTGAGTATCCAGATTTGGTTTTGCCACGCCAACAGATAATACATAGTTTCCTGGGCCGACTAACAGTTGAATTGAAATAGTTAGCAAATAGTCATTTCCTTCCTTCACATCGAACGGTGTATCCAAGTGGATGTAACTGGTACCAAATACATATGCGCCGGTGACGCTATGCAGATGAATACCAGATGTAACACCGCTATGTGACCTGTGGGCGTGTATTATCCAGTTTACCGTGCATGTATCTCCATGCATAAAAACACCACTGGATGGGCGATCATTCCGATAGAGCTTAACGCCGACTATTTTAATATCTTGTGAGTGCAGCGCCTCTGATTCGTTAGGTACTACGGCATCGCGCATGAATTCCTCGATACTGAAGTCCGCAAGCTCCTGTGTAGATTTGTCGTCCTCCCCTGTGGACTGCTGCGTGTCGTCCTGATGATGACCTAGTCCGAGCGAGGCATGGTATGCCTCAACGATCTCGAGGGAGCTTCCCTCTCGATAAACGCGACCGCCCTTGAGCGTAATGCCTCGGTCACAGAGTTCGCGAATGGCATTACCATCATGTGATACAAACACAATTGTGGTGCCGAGTTTTTTTAATTCTCGTATCTTTTCGATGCACTTTAAAATAAAACGTGCATCACCTACTGCAAAGACTTCATCGAGAAGTAGGATGTCTGGTTGGGTGTGGACAAAAAGGCTAAATCCTAATCGCATCAACATACCCGTTGAATAGGATCGAACAGGATTATCCAAGCTTTCTCGCAACTCGCTGAACGCCATTATAGCAGGAAGACGTTCCTGAATGTCACTATGACGAAGTCCCGTTGCCAAGGCGGTCGCCACAATGTTTTCTCGTCCTGTCAGGTCTGGATTAAAGATAGTACCGAGATCTAGAAGAACGACACGACCACGGACGTCGAGCTTACCCGTCGTGGGGCGGAATGCCCCTGTGATTAAGCGCAATAGAGTTGACTTACCAGAGCCGTTAGGACCCATCACACCAAAACATTCACCCGGGTAGATCTTCAGGTCTAGATCGATGAGCGCATCTAATCTCTTCGGCGTACGGGTCAGCAGCCGATCCAGCAAGGCGCGGCCGGGGGAACCAGAGACGTAGGCCTTCCCAAGTCGGGAGGCATGTATGACTGATGAAGATTCCATATTTGCTGGGGACGTACTCATAATACATCCCTTAATTCATTGCGTAAGTAATGTAATGCGCCAAAACCAACGATTAGAGCGAACATGGAAATTGAGCACATAGCAAACCACTCGTTGCTATTTGGGAATTTCCCATATAGAACAATTTGTTGTGTACCATGAATATACGGATAAACCGGATTCAACTGCACTAATCGTTGCATACTTTCGGGTAGGATAGAAGGCGCATAAACAATCGGTGTTCCCCAAAACCATACACGTAATACCAGCGAAAGTGTGGGGCCGAGATCGCGAAGAAAAACAGCTAGCACAGCTACCAGCGTGCCAATACCAAGCCCTAGTACACTCAGCAACAGAATCACTGCGGGAAGTGCCAGCCAAGACAAACTAAACGCATTATCTAAAAATAGAGAAAGCCCCAGCACAAATAACATTGAAAGCAGTGATAATATAAAACTCTCTAACGCATCTCTTAACACGAGCACTTGTTCCGGCAATGCGGAGTTGAGTATAAAGGATGCATTCTGGGTTAGAATCGTCTGCGAACGAGCGATATGTTCAGAGAACGCTACCCAGGGCATTAATCCTGCACACAAATACACCGTAAAACTAAGACTCAATCCCCCGGGTGCTTGAATTCGCGCTTCCATAATGCGCGTGAATACCAACGAGTAAATTGCGATTTGTGCGAAAGGGGAGAGTAGAAACCAGAACGGACCGAAAAACGACCCTGCATGCCGATAGCGAAGTTGCATTAACGCATTACGCCAAACGTAATCCCAGATCAAAACGATGTTCATGTTGGAAAGTAAAACCCTTGTGAATGTGGTCTCAGCGATTAAGGTTTTCAGTCTTTAAGCCAGGATTTCGATAAGTTCGATTGAGTTCCTCGAGATAAGGGGGAGGTAACTCGTCTGGTCCGATAGCACGGGCGATCAGACTAACACGGCCCATATTCTCAGCTTGTGGGACCACTGTTATTGTTTGTTCATCTACTTCAAAGAGGCTAGCGTGTAACATCTCCTTTAAACAAAGCAGGCTTGGAGCCCACCAGGTGGTGATGTCTTCATATATTCTTCCAGGTGCTGGAGGCACACCGTTGAAGACCATATAGGAAGCCTCATCGTCTAATATCACCGCTGTCTCAAGTAACAAATGTCCATCTTTGCGCATTACACTACGGGTCTGACTAAGCGACCAAAGAGGATCTCGCAGGTGATAAAGCACACCTAAGTGCTGCACGATTTGAAAGAGGTTGTGATAGGGATGTTCTGCTTCGTGTATGTCCTCAAAGTGCACTAATAGTCGTTCACTTAGCTCATATGGCGATATATTATAATAAGGGATGATGGCGCTATTTAGAACCTGCCGACAGAACAGAAAGTTGTGATATGCTCGAAAATTGCTGTCAGTCGCAACTACAGTGCCAGCATCTAGACGTTCAGCCTCAAATGCCCACATGCCGTCGAAGCTGGCAATATCTAAAACGTGTTTATTTTTATAGTCGAGGTGGTTTCTCGTTTTTCTGATACCGTCCCAGACATTCTCTAGCGCCAAACCAGGGGTAACTAATCCGCTCCCTAAATCAATCTTGTGATACCAGGAAAAGCGATCCATTTCTTCGCGAATGCGTGCTATAGTCGCATCGTCGCGGAACTCAATACTGTTCTTCATATCTTATTCACTTATCTAGTTCTGCGCCATACCTTGTCGCTAAATTCGCCATATAAATGCAATCTAACTCCAACAGCCTCATGTTGCAGTAGAACTTCCAAAACAGTCAACTAGTTCCTTGAAATTAACCTCCTAACAATTAACATTGTTTTGATTATACCATCGATGTTTGCCGAAAAAATACCAAACTCTAATCCAGAGACATTTCAGATAATAGTGATGATTCGATGCTGTTACCGCTGTGTGTTTGAACTGATAATTGTAATAAGGAACCTCTAAATATCTACCCTATAAATACCATCACGTCAATCACCTAAATGCTACTGATAATCACTACCCATTAATAGCTCACATATGCCTGCTTTTGCATTGTTTTTCCTTTCATCTAAGTGTTGGGAATGCATAAAGAAGGAGTGGGAGGTTGATCCGCTGGTTTGTCCCAAGTTCGGCAGCGAGATGAAAATAATCAGCTTCATAAGAGAGGCTGATGTCATCCGCAAGATCTTGGAGCATCTTGGACTATGGGAAGAAAAGACTCCAGTTGAACGTGGCCTACCTGATCTGATCCGCGAAAAGAGCTATGAGCCGTATTACGACGGCTGGCCGCAGTACGAGGAACCGTCGGTCAGCATCCATTGAGCCTGGTTTTTTATGATTGTAATTTCAGGCTGATGGATTGGTGCGCAGTTTTGTAGGGATATTGAGGCACCCAAGACCACTACGACTAAACCAACTAATCCAACGAATAGTTTGCTGTTCATTTTCAGCCTCCTTTGATTATGTGATTAATAATCGTTTTTTCAACATGCGCTGAAAAGCTGAATAAACACAAAAGCCTCCGATAGAATAAATTATTCCTGCAGGGGCTTTATAAAAGCAATTTAAGAGTAACCCCTTTCATGGTGACATACTCCTGATGCCTTGAAGAGAGGTTTATAGGTTCATGTAACTAAATATTTTAATATTTTTGGTATAAGCTGATTGAGAGTCAAGACCAAAATCACCACAAAGTGATAGTTAGGAATGTTTATCAGTTTTATTGCTTCTGTGTGTAATATTGGAGATTGATTTTTTTTGTATAGATTAGACAAAAATAGAGTTACTGCAAATTACGTATAGCTTGCCATAATAGTAACCGGATCCGGCCTACTTTCACGTTTGTTATGTGGAATGGTTATCTGAAAGAAGCATATTTAATCAAATGAGACCTGATGAAATTTTTTCGCCGGTTCATCAGCTGTTTAAATTACTTGGGAGAACTCTGCAATGAGGGGCTGTCCATCAGAGTATTCAGGGTATTCAGGACCCACTGGCAGGAACCTATATAGTCTTCCATAAAGTGTCCCGCTGATCCTTTAATTTAAAAAACTAAAAAGGCAGGGTCATTTCTGACCCTGCCCTTCAAAACTTTTAAGAATATAATGAAGTCGTTAATCTCCTGGTGTTGGACAGCCAAATCTTTGAAAATCGATGGTGTCTGCCGCTGGTACCGGACAGAAACCCCAGGAGATGAGATTGCCTGGGCAAGAGGCTGTGGTGGGCGGATTTGGCGGGATCTGGCAGACGTTAGCGCTGACTTGACAGTACGCGTTTTCAGGGCTGTTGGAAGTCCATCGAAAATTCTGAGTGACAAACTGATAACCATCCCAGTCTGTGTTGCTCGGATTGTCGCAAATATGATAGCCGATGCCCACTTCAGTGGCCCGCGGATCCAATACGTTGGCGCGGTGTCCTTTGCAAGTGGGTTCTGCCATGAACGCGTATTGCGCTGCACCCGGATCAAGGTTAATGGCGATATTTTCGCTTAACCCATTATAGCCGAGCCCGGCAGCTGTGAACCGCTGACCCGGGTCAGCGCCCGAAGGATTGACATGTGCGAAAAAGACCCTCTCGCACATGTCAATCGAATGGGCGACCGCCACTTCCCAGATACCTTCATTCCATTCAAGGGGAGCGGCGTTATCTGATTCGGCTGCAAAAAGGGCTCTGTCCTGATTTACGAGGGTGAACTGGATACATGCCTCTAATCGATAAGGATCAATGGCCGCATTGGCGCCGTTCATGCAATCGTAATCAAGGGGCAGTTCACACGTCCCGTCGCCGTCTTCATCCCAGCCGTCATCGGCGGGGTCAAAAACGCCGGAAACAGAGCAATCGTCGCAACCGTCGTTGTCACTGTCACCGCAGACGGTGTTGTCTGAGTCGTTGGGATCATCAGCGGCATTTACATTATCGTTGTCTTCATCAACATCATCTAAAATGCAATCCGTTGTGTCACTCCACTGGCCACCTTCACAAAGCTGCCTGTAAAAGCCGCCGCTGCATGCGGTCGGTCCTACTTGGGTGGTGGTGTTGGTACAAACGTCCGGATCATCGCATTCATCTGAATCGGTCCATTGTCCCGCTTCGCATACCTGCATCAACGTGCCGCTGTCATTCAAGCCGCACACGGTGCTGCCATCGGTAACGCTGTCATCGGTGCAGACATCAAGGTCGGCACATACGGCTGGATTATCCTGCCAGGCACCATCCACGCATCTCTGTCCAAATTCGCCGCGAGTGTTCAATCCGCAGGCTGTGCCGCCATCAGCAAGGGTGTCGTTGTTGGTGCAGACGTCCGGATCATCGCAGTCATCTGAAGCGGTCCATTGTCCCGCTATGCATACTTCTTGTATCAGCGTGCCGTTGCCATTCAAGCCGCAGGCGGTGCCTCCTCCGGTAACGCTGCCATCGGTGCAGACATCGGGATCGGTGCATGTGCCTGGATTGTTTTGCCAGGCACCATCCACGCATCTCTGTCCAAATTCACCGCGATTGTTCAGTCCGCAGGCCGAGCCGCCATTTGGCAGGGTGTCGTTGTCTTCACACTCAACGATGCTGCAGGAGAAGCCATCCCCTGTCCAGCCGCTATTGCAGCTGCAGATGATTTCCGCACCTCTGTCGTCACACGTGGCGTTATCATCGCACGGATTGCTGCTGCAGTCTGCGTCGACCACGGTTTCGCTTACAACAATTTCCGTTGTCGCTTCTGCTGTGGCACCATCATTATCAGTAACGGTAAGTCTAGCCTGGTAGGTGCCCGCTTCAGAGTACGAATGGTTTCTTGCTGCACCGGTGCTTGTCTGTCCATCACCGAAATCCCAGCTGTATGATGCAATGGTACCGTCAGGATCAGAGGAACCTGCGGCGTTGAAAGATACCTGCAGGGTTGCCTCACCCGTTTCAGGAGTTGCAGTGAATGAAGCAGTCGGTGCCTGGTTTGCAGACGGGCCTGTTATCACAACTTCCCCTGAAACAACAGTTTCAGCTCCATCATCATCAGTGACAGTCAGAGTGGCTACATAGGTTCCAGGTACTTTATAGGTATGATTCGCTGTCCTGCCTTTTAAGGTAACGCCGTCACCGAAATCCCAAAAATATTGGGCAATTTTGCCGTCGGGATCGGTGGCCGTAGGAACAAAAGAAACCAGTTGGGGCGCCGTGCCCGTTGCTGGATCAGGTGTGAATGATGCTATGGGAGGTTGGTTGGGTGGAACATTGATAACTATTTCCCGGGAACTGCTTGCTGCACCATTTTTTTCACCATTGACGGTGAGAGTGATCAGGTATGTTCCTGCTGCAGAGTAAGTATGGTTGACCCCGACACCGGAACCGGCCTGGCCGTTACCGAAGTCCCATACATGTTCTGTAATATTGCCGGTTGATTCCGAGGCGTCAAAGGTGACCGGCTCAAAAACAATAAGGGTTTCTGGAGAAAGGGTAAATAATGCTGTGAGCACTTCAGGGTCTAAAGGCTCCTCCAGGGCCAGCCTGAAATGTTCCCGGGCTTCTTCTGCTGATCTAAGGGCTCTCGGGGTATCCCCGGAAAAGGCTCCCTGGTCATGCAGAGAATCAAAGAGGTCAGCAATCTCTTCATTGTCAAAACCTTCTACACTGGTATTAAAATTAATAGAACGGCCACTTACTTCGGAGGCAATCTGCGGAGTAATAAGTATAGTGTCGTCAAGGTCTCCGTCGTCATCGAGTGACTGTAAAAAACATAAAATATTAGTGACGGTTGGATCTGTTTCATCTACAGCGCCAGGCACCAGGTCCAGAGGAGTTATAATGCTTTTGCAGAGCGTTGTTCCTAATACAACATCTCCTATTGAGAAAGTAATTTCCTCTCCTGCTTCGCATTTGAAAATACCTTGGCTGTCTGTGGTGCCGTTTTGGGTGGCAGTTTTATATGCCAAACCGTGAACCGGGCCGTCGATGAAGATTCCGGTATTGACGGTTGAGGTGTCTCCCGCCCCCCCGCCTCCTCCTCCGCAGGCAGTTAACAATGTCATGGCAAACAGAAACATACAGTTAAATGCGAAGCGTTTACAAAAGAAAAGATGCGGCAGGATTTTTTTTCTATTTGCTTTATTCATTTGCAGGTTTCTCCGGTAATATAGAATTTGTAACGCAATTTGTGATACCAACCGAAACTTAATTAAGCAAAATGCATACCAGAGGTAATAGGTATTTCTTAAATTATGTATATTCTTTGTAAAGGTATAGAAATCAGAGGTTTAGGGGCTTTCAGGTTCTTTGGGATAAGAAAACATGAAGATCAAATAGAGCCAGTCGGTCAACGTCTTTAAGCAAAATGACAATTAACGTCACGCTCTGAATGTTCCAGTAAAGGCAATACGTATTTAACATTTCCAGAAAATCGCAAGATCCCCTCGGGAAAGGTTAGCTCCGTGAAGTATAGTCCCAGCGAGGTCCGTCTTGGATAGGTTTGTCTGAATATACCTTAATCATGGCGGCCACCCATACTGCGCGAAAGCCGTATTACTGGATTAAACGCGGCTGAACACTCTTAAAGAAAGTGCCTGATCATCTTCAATACTCCACAGTGCTGGAAATCAAATCATGTTCAGGTTATTGGTAAGTTCAGCCCTTTCTCGTGCCTGATTTTCAGCAAAACCAATATAGGTTTTTTAATTTAGTGCAGTCTCTTGACTCCGGGAAATACCTACTTATCATATATTGCCATATGGCAATATAGCAATGGAGAAGGGCATGAAAGATTTTATACAGGTTATGAAGGCATTGTCTGACCCAAACAGGGTCAAAATATTGAAGTTGCTTGGTAAAAGGGAACTGTGTGTTTGTGAGATCACAGCAATACTTGAACTTGCGCAACCAACAGTTTCCAAACATTTAAAAGTCCTGGAGGGTGCCGGACTGGTGGATTTTCAAAAAGATGGCCTCTGGGTCAACTACCGTCTAACTGAAAACCATGACTCTTCCTTCAGGGCGGCAATGCAGCAACATATGGCGGATTGGCTGTCTGAAGACCAGGAAGTACAGAGGGCTCTGGCTAAAATTGATATAATTGACCGTGAAAAAATCTGTGGCCCATAAACTAAACTAATGAATACAAATTTAAGGAAATAAACATGGAAGAGTCTTCTGTTGTAAAGGTGTTTGTTTTTTTTATTCTACTTGTTGCGCTTACAACAGTACTGTCCAATGTCTCCACCAATATGTGGGGAGGCAAACCTGAAACATTACCGGAAGGCACGGAGCTTATCGTTGAAGGCGGCATGACGGTTATGGAATTTGGCTCCCGCAACAACATACCCAACCCGGTTTTGAAGAAAGTGCTGGGCCTGGAAAGCAAAAGTGACTTGCAAAAGCCGTTGGCGAGTTTTGGGCAAAGCCGGGAACAATTGCAGGCCAGGGTTGATAAAGCGGCAGCCCTGGAGGCTGAGCATGAATCAAAGAACTGGGTAAAGATCCCGGTAAAGTTTGGGGCCTGGTTCATCTTTCTGGGATTTGTTTTCTTGATGGTGCGCAAAGGCAAAATTACTCCAAGAGTCAGAAAGGCTCTTTATGTAACCGCTGTGATTCTTTTCGGCATCATCCTGGGAGCAGACCCCAGCCCAATGGGTACGGTTAAGGACGCCATACACCTGTATGGTTCTAAAAAGGTGGTCTTCCTACCCCGCATGATTGCCCTATCCATATTCCTGTTCATTGTTTTTCTGGCGAATAAATTCATCTGTTCATGGGGCTGCCAGCTGGGCACCCTGCAGGACCTGATTTTCAGGTTGAATCGAAACAGCAAAGACACAAAAGGAGTTCTGGCTCAATACAAAATGCCTTTCTGGTTTTCCAATGGGATCAGGGTTTCCTTTTTTATCATGTTCACCATCATCACATTCGGGTGGGCCCTGGATATTATCGACCCGATTGATCCTTTCAAGGTTTATAAGCCTGCAGTTCTGGGTGCTGTCGGTGGTACACTTATTGGGGCTCTCCTCGTGGCAAGCCTTTTTGTGTACCGGCCCTGGTGTCAATTTTTCTGCCCATTCGGGCTGGTGGGTTGGCTGGTGGAGAAAATCAGTATATTCAAAATCAACGTTGACTATGAGACATGTATAGCCTGCGAGGCCTGTGCCAAGGCATGCCCATCGACAGTCATGGAGGCGATCTTAAAACAGGACAAAACCATTCCGGACTGCTTTACCTGCGGAACATGCATGAATGCCTGCCCCACTGGTTCAATTAAACTGTCGGCCGGCACAAGAAACAAACCCCCTGCAGACAAATTCACCAGATAAGAGATGAATTCCGGGTACACCATGCTAATTTTTATTGCCAAATTATTTATAAATCATCTATGCTGTATATATGGCACGCACAGCAGGAGTTCCTGAAGCCTTCCGGACTATTGCGTCGGTGGTGCGGCACAGCCCAAAAGAATGAAAACAATACTCTATTTCTCATATGGCTCAAACATGTCGTCAAGGCGCTTAATGGAGCGAGCCCCTTCGGCAACATTCCTGAGCATAGCCACATTAACAGAGCATAAGTTACAGTTTCATAAAAAAAGTAAGGATGGCTCCGGAAAGTGTGATGCAGAGCATACTTCAAATCGCAATGACTGTGTCATCGGTGTTGTTTTTGCTATGTCCGCTTCAGACAAAAAGGAACTTGATCGAAAAGAGGTACTCGGGTTTGGATATAAAGAAAAGACCGTAACCGTTACACTGGAAAACGGAGACCAAATCGAAGCTGCAATTTATTATGCCACTGCAACTGATTCGGCTTTAAATCCATACAGCTGGTACAAAGAACACGTCTTACGAGGTGCAAGAGAAAACAATTTACCCCATGACTACATTTCCATAATTGAAAATATTGCATCTTTGCCTGACCCGAACATGGATCGCCACGAACAGGAACTAGGCATTTACATCCAACAGCAATGAAAAAAATAGAGTACAGAGAACGGGCCTTGAAGATCCTCCCGTGGGTCTGCGCAAAATGCGGCCGGGATTTCCCCGGCAAAAAACTGCGGCAGCTGACGGTCCATCACAAAGACCATAATTACATGAACAACCCTCCCGACGGCAGCAACTGGGAGTTGTTGTGCATCTACTGCCACGACAACGAGCACTCCCGCTCCCTGGACGCCGAATGGCTGCCGGCTCAAGATCCGGGTATTGAAAAAACAGCAACAGCTAAACACACCCCTTTCGCTGATCTCAAGAAACTGCTGAGTGAGCCCGGGGAAGATAACGGCAAGGACAAAGGGTAAAGACGAATGGTAAAGGCCTAAGGCAAAGGCAGGAGAAAAAAGATTACAACCTGATGCCGGGTGCCGGAAAAAATTAAAACCCTGCTTTATGATTTGATTTTTCCTCCTCAGATAGCATTTACTTTATTGCCTCGAAAACCACACGACTGATCCCCTAATCTCCTGTCACAGTTTTGCGTATGATTAAGCTAAAACCAGATTAAAAGTCCAGTTATCTGTCAGCTCCCAGTATTCTATGTTGGAGGAGTGTTTGCATGTCTCGGCGACCGTCTGCAATAAGATATACATAGACATTTTCCGTATCAATTCGATACATGATACGATAGGGTTTGAAGAAAACTTCACGAAAGTCGTGAATCCCTAAGGCCTGAAGTTCTTTTACATAAACACCCCGCTCCGGCAGCTCGCTCAAGCTGATAAATTTTTTCTCAATCCGGTCAAGGACATATTTTGCCTTCTTGGGCGAATCATGTTCTGCCGTATATGTGTAAATGTCACTGAGATCGCCTGCGGCATCTTCAGTGAGCAGAACTGTGAAGGCCACTACAATGACTCCTTACCCCGACGCAGATGCTTTATTACAGCAGCGGCCGAAACTACTTTGCCTTCATCAATCTGCCGGTTGCCAAGCGCCAGAATTTTGAGCAGAGCCATGGTTTCCTGGGTCTGCTCAAAACTTCTAATATCCTGGATAACGACCTTGGCTTCACCGTTTTGGGTAATTATGAGCGGTTCTCCACTGTCTCCCAAATGGCGAATGATTTCTGCTGCATGGGCCTTCAAGTAACTGATAGGTTTAATCTGGCTGGATAATTTCATGATCACCTCCTTATGAAGACTACAAAGACTAAATTAAAACCAAATTTAGTCTTTGTCAAGTGGTGTTGGCCGTAACGCATAATATAATAAGAGTTCTGCACTGGTCCTCATGGGCGCAACATTCCGGGAAGGAGAGAATGGCATATTTATTTATTCCCATACTTGCTCAAAAGTTAAACTCGTCTTTTACCTGAAAGTTATCCCAGCCCACAGCCATATCGCATTGAATGAATCCCTTTTTGTACTTCTGAGAAATGTTCTCAGGTATATCTATAAATATTTTCTGGTTATAGCTTCTGAGAAATTTCCTTTGGGTTGTTATGATATTCGGCTTCATTTTATCCCTGTCTCTTTTGTCAATCCCATACACTGAACAATTGCAGTCCACACTCCCTTTTTCCCATTTTATAGTCTGGCCCTTTTTGCGGTTTATATATATAAATCTAGCCCTTAGAACATTGTCTTTAAAATTAGCATAGATATCAATAAGTTCTGCATCGTAAAGTCTGCTGCTCCCAGCAAGGGCAGTACTCTGTAAAAAAATTACCGATTGTATTGCTAGAAAAGAAATTCCAATAAGTAATGCAGTCCTTTTATTCATGGCTCATATGTCCTGCGCAGTAAATTCACAACGGTCTAACCACGGACGCACACAGGCGCCTATTGGGTAACGTTCAATGTTTCGTCTCGCTGCCTGCTTAAATGTCATCGTTTGCCCACCATGCGGTTCGGCCAAATTACTGGCGACCATGACCCTCAGGCCGCAAATGAAATTGATGAGACTGGCAATGGAGTCAGCGGAGATTATGTCAGCCATATTACCAGTCAATAACAAAGTTGAGTGCATAGGCTAAACTTAAACCCAGGGCACTGGAGCACCAACCCTTAAAAAATGGTAGGGAAATTATAGTAAAAAGCTAGTAGCAGGTTGGACGAAGAGGGCACAGGGCGTATTGGAAAGGCAATTCCTGAGGGGGCAACGCTAGACAGTCAGGCTCATAACCCCTAACCAGATAAAACAAGCATCCGGTTAAGAACCATGCACTCCAGTCCGAATGGCATGTAGACACTATAATACTAAAGTATTTCAAAGATTCGAAAGCACTGGACACAGGGTTAGGAGTATCGCCAAGGGGCCAGTTTTTTTAAATTCCACATCTCCTGGAAAAAATCCGCAGATTAAAGCAGCCGGGGCCGGCAGACAAATTACCCGCCGGGTACCATTCGGGATATCCTGAAAACCCGTATCCTCTTGTCTGCCTCTATCAACCTGCATAAATACTATGTCCAAGAGGCTATGCCGGCAGAATATCCTTTTAAATAACTGAATATTAAGGTATTTGTGAGTAGGACAAGAATAACGGGCCACAGGATTTACAACCAATTTGCTTGAGGAGGTGCCCCAATGCTCGGTTTGCAAGCGATCTCAGCACATAATGGCTGGGCCATGGCAATAACCGGTACCATAATAGTAATGGGCGGTCTATCAATATTGGCCTTTATAATATCCCAGCTGCATAAAATTATCGGCCTTTTTGAAGAAAAGAAAAAATCTTCATCACATTTTATCCAGCCTGGAGCCGATTTTGAACTTCTAAACGATCTGGAGTCCACAGCCCGGCTGTATATGCCGTTAACAGCCGATCTTGGTGATCGTTTTCATCTGACGGAACTATACCGGATATTTGAAAAAGAAAACCTGCCCCATCCGCATTTAACCATTCGTTCTCTGCGCGCTGCTGAATATCTGCTGCCCCAGGGTGAAGGGCTCTTTAGCTGGAAAAAATAGGATCAATAACAGGTCAGCCCCATGGAACTCTTTGTAGAATTTTTGAAAAATACCGGCTTCTACCTGGCAGATATGCGCTATATCCTCATGATCTGCGTGGGTATTCTGTTTTGCTTTCTTGCCACTGCCAAAAAGTATGAACCGCTTTTGCTGCTGCCCATCGGGTTTGGCATTATCGTTGGAAATATCCCTTTCTTCAAGGGATTCGGCCTTGGCATTTATGAAAGTAACAGTGTGCTGCACTATCTTTATTTTGGTGTCACCAGCGGTCTGTATCCTTCCATTGTCTTTCTGGGTCTGGGGGCAATGACAGACTTTTCTTCAATGCTGGCCCGGCCCAAGCTCATGCTTTTAGGGGCTGCAGCACAAATGGGCATTTATTTTACCCTGCTGAGTGCCATGGCGCTTGGTTTCGCCCCTAAAGAGGCTGCTTCGGTCGCCATTATCGGTGGGGCCGACGGGCCGACGTCAATCTTTCTGACCGCCAAGCTCGCACCGCACCTGATCGGCCCCATCGCCATTGCGGCTTACTCCTACATGGCCCTGATCCCGATTATCCAGCCGCCGATCATGCGGCTCCTCACCAGCCGCAAAGAGCGTTTGATCAGGATGCCTGAAACCGATCGGCCGATTAGCCGCAAGGAGTTGCTCTGTTTCCCTATTGTCGGCGTCATTTTATGCTGTTTTCTGGCACCGGCCTCCATTCCCCTGCTGGGGCCCTTCTTTTTTGGTAATTTCATGAAAGAATCGCGGGTGGTCGACCGTCTGGCCAAGACGGCCAGTTCCGCTGTAATTGATACGGCGACTATTTTTCTGGGCTTTACCGTTGGCGCCAGCACCCAGGCCGATGTCTTTTTAACCTTTAAATCGGTGGAAATTTTTCTTCTCGGGGCCGTAGCGTTTTCCATCGCCACGGCATCCGGGGTCATCTTTGCCAAGATTATGAATATCTTCCTGCAGGAAAAGATAAACCCCTTATTGGGAGCGGCCGGCGTTTCCGCCGTCCCCGGTTCAGCACGGGAAGTTCATTTGGTGGGCCTGAAAGAGGACCCCGGCAACTATTTATTGATGCATGCCATGGCCTGCAACGCTTCAGGGGTTATCGGCTCTGCCATTTGCGCCGGCGTCCTGTGGAGCTTCATGATGCGGTAGGCGCGCAAGAAATCGGAACTGATATGTTTTTACGTATTTAATTGCAGTTTTTCTCTCTTGCTCAAAAGTGCAAAAAAAAACCCCGCATTAGAAAATGCGGGGTTTTTGTTATGATCGATAACTGATCTTACAGCTGGGTGACCTCTTCGGCTGCAGGGCCTTTGGGACCGTCAACAACCTCGAATGATACCCGAGCTCCCTCCTGGAGGGATTTAAAGCCTTCGGCCTTAATTGCGGTGTGGTGAACGAAAACGTCTTTGCCACCATCCTGCTCGATAAAACCAAAACCCTTAGAATCATTAAACCATTTTACTGTACCTTCTACCATCTTATACTACTCCTTACTGTTCGCGGTTCACCTAAGGAACCCGCTTAATTAAAAACCGGTATATGAAATATAAACCGGCTGGTAGTCATTGTATTCAAACAAAAAAAACCGCACGACCTCGTCCTGAGGATTGTGCGGCATACTTTTCCGTAATCCATGAACTACAAATTGAGACTACACAACTAACAAATTATATTAACATGAATTTTAAAAATAACAAGCACTTTCTTTACTTGGCATCAAAACCGGGTAGATTTTGTTAAATATTTCCGTCAAACGGGGAGAACACGCCCGGGTTGCTCCAGCACATTTGTCTGGAGCTTGTGATAGACTGCATCTCCTGTCAGCGGAACGGAAGCTTGTCCGCTTGCAACCGTACGGAGGAATTCCAACTCCTGCTTATTGGTGCGGGAGAACGATTTGTCAATCCAGACCAGGACGTTGGCAGCAGGACGGTATAAAACCAAGGGCCCGAAAACCGTGTCCTTGGCCTTCCCCGGGGATGAAACCCCATAACATATTGTTTTATCCAGCCCGAAATATTTCGGCGGTTTTTTATACCCCAGCAATTCGGCAAACAGGGCCAGTGTTTTTTCGACGCCTTCGGCTTCTCTGCCGGCCAACCACGCCATACCCTCCCGGGCCAGGTCTTTGATGTCCTTATCTGTGTAAGTCAGATCCAGCTGTGCAAGCGCATCTCTCAGAAGCGTTTCAACGGATTCTTCCCTGGTGCTCACCTTAATATCGGAATCGACCAGAATGTTACGGACGGTGCGAAAATTCCACATTTCAAGGGTCTTAGGGCTTCTGCGGGTGACCACATCCTTCACAGTGGATCGAAAAATCGGCAGTTCGTTGTCCAGGACCAGGATCATATTCAGCTCTGCCTCGACCGGTTTGACATAGAGGTCCAGGTCACGTTCCCGCTGGTACTGGTATGGGCTCAACTCCAAAATGCTGCGCATGGCCTCCTTGTCGACAGGGTGGTGTGTCTGCCCAGACCCGATGGATGCAATAACCCTGGAGGCGAGCCTTTCCAGTTGGATTTTTTGCAACAGGTTTTCCTGAAATGTCATTTTCCCCATTGTGTCTCCTGCAAGGGTGGTATTAGTCTGAATATTTCACCAATAAAAATGGCGAAACCATTAAAAACCCTGTAAGTTAAAGGTGTTAGAATAAAAAAGCAAAGAGAAATTTCACCATGCCAAAATGTACCATGGAGCAGTTTGAGTTTCCAGGTTTAAAAAGACGACAGATTATTTCACAAATGAGCGGAAGAGCAATCACGAGTGCTGCAGGTGGGAAATTATTGCAGCCGATTGTTCTGCGCCTGCATTTGGGACCGGTTTCAGGATTGCATTACTATATTAATAAGGGGCAGATTGATTTTAGACTATTCTCAGGTTACTTGGCATAGTCATAAATAGCATATAAATTTTTTTAAATAGATAGTCGGGACGCGTGTGCCGTGCTATAATGAAAAAGAAAGAAACATCAATTAAATAGTGGAATGGGACGGCTGCCCTTCTGTTGCCGACCAGAGACCGCTTATCCTGGGAGGATACCCGTATGGACGTCCAACTGCCAACCGCCGGGTGCTCAGATTTCATGGTTTCCCATCTTCCCGATTTCTTTGACCGCTTCGGTATCAATTACACCATAGACGGGCCGCAGCTTGAATATTTCGTTTATGAAAAAGAAAACGGCCTGGATATTTCCTGTTCTCTCACCGGTTTCTTTGATGATGAGGCTGGCGAGATTCGAATGCTGACTTTTTATCCGGGCATATGTTTGCAGTTGGGCTGTCGGTACCTTTCCGCTGTTTGTTTTTTCCTGGTCATGCAGCATTTCGCCAACTTCCATCATATCGAGTCGGAATGCCGGATCATGTTCAATACCAGGCAGGGAATTTTCGATAGTTTCTGGGCCCTGCTCCTGGATTTTGATTTTCACATTATGGTTTACAGCGAAGTGGACCGGGTCGATATCCAAAGTCCATTCCTGCCCTTGGGCATGGATACCTCGATGATTTGCGAACGGGCCCTGGCATAATAGAAATATTGATTCCGGTCATGATCGGGGCCAGGTTAACTCATTACATTTTTTGTAAGATAATCCCTCTCAGGGTTATATGGTTTTATATAAACACTTCACCCCGCAAGTTCTAAAGTTGCTGAAACCAGCACATGCTCCCCCAAAATAATCCGGTACTAGCCCGCATTTTTCACGAGTCGATACGCCGGATAGACAAAGTGTAAGTCGTTTGAGCTATACTTTAGTATGCGAAACGCCTAACACTGCAGGCTATACGGAAAATATACTAGAAATATAAAATTTAAATCACAAAAACAGATATTTAAACTTATTTTTCAAAACTGTTCATGAAATATTCGGGCTAGGAGCCTGTCGGAGAATTCCCAATCTACTGCAAAAGCTTGAGATGCGGTTAAAATTTCCGTGAATTTTTTTAAATAGCGCTGCTATTCGCATCAAATCTCCGAAAATTTGATCTCAATTCCTCATTTATTCTTTACGATTATAATTCCCCGACAGGCTCCTAGAGTTGGTTTCTGCATGAATAAACTGCAGGACATTATTGGAAATCCAAAAAACTGGAACAAGAGTTACTGCTGGAATTTCAGAAAAAGAAAGAGAAATAGTCAAGAATAAAGTGATTTATCATGTCCTGATCCTCCCTTTCCTGATGGTACAAAAATACAACATTTAGTATTGACAGAATAACAGTACACTGTATATGGTAGTGTGCATTGGTTAGCAACAGCTCCAGCTGTTGTGAAACAAAAAGGGAATCCGGTGATATTCCGGATCTGTCCAGTAGCGACAATCAGTAACGAATTCCTCCATAAGCACTGGTCGTTTTTTATGACTGGGAAGCGTTGGCTGGCAGGAACCATACGCCTGTAAGCCCGGAGACCTGCCGAACTCAAACCATAATTTTTTAGCCTGCGATGAAAGGAGAGAGTAATGCCCGAACAGCCACACCAGTCAGCCACAGCCCCGGACCAACTTTTTGATACCATCCGCAAACGCGATCAGCGCCTTGAATCCTTTGATGCTGCCAAGATTACCAATGCCATTTTAAAGGCCGGTCGCGCCACCGGCGAATTTGACGAGGCCGAGGCACGCCGCCTGACGATCAGGGTGCTGACCACAGCCCAGGTCATGTTTGAAGGCCCGCCTGCGGTGGAGGAGATCCAGGATCTGGTGGAGGAGGTTCTGCTTGCCTCACCGCATAAACAAACGGCCAAGGGGTACATCCTCTATCGCGACCAGCATGCAAAGATTCGGGAGATGGTGGCCAAGGCCGACCTCGACCTCATAGAAAACTATCTTGAGCGGCTGGACTGGAAGGTGCAGGAAAACTCGAATATGTCCTACTCCCTACAGGGGCTGAATAACTATATATCCAGCGAAGTGAGCAAAACCTACTGGCTCAACAAAATCTATACCCCGGAGGTGCGGAGGGCCCATCAGAACGGCGATTTGCATATTCATGATCTTGGACTGCTTTCGGTATACTGCGTCGGCTGGGACCTGCAGGACCTCCTGCGCACCGGTTTCAAGGGCGCCCCGGGCAAGGCGGAAAGCAGCCCGGCAAAACACTTCAGAAGCGCGCTCGGTCAGGTGGTCAATTTTTTCTATACCCTGCAGGGGGAGGCGGCCGGGGCCCAGGCCTTTTCCAGCTTTGACACTCTGCTGGCTCCTTTTATCCGTTACGACCAGCTCTCCTACCGGGAGATCAAGCAGGCTTTGCAGGAGTTTGTCTTCAACCTCAACGTTGCCACCCGGGTTGGCTTTCAAACGCCTTTCACCAACCTGACCATGGACCTCCAGCCCCCCAGCGCCCTGCGGGACCAACCGATAATTATCGGCGGCAAGGCGCAGGAAGAGTTGTACGGTGATTTCCAGGAAGAGATGAATATGCTCAACCAGGCATTTCTAGAGGTCATGAGCGAGGGTGATGCCAAGGGCAGGGTATTCACCTTTCCCATTCCCACCTACAACATTACGCCGGAGTTTGACTGGGAGGCCCCCGGCCTGGAAAGTCTCTGGGAGGTGACGGCCAAATACGGCCTTCCCTACTTTTCAAACTTTGTCAATTCCGACCTGAGCCCGGATGATGCCCGCTCCATGTGCTGCAGGTTGCGCCTGGACACACGCCACCTGGAGAAACGGGGAGGCGGCCTGTTCGGCGCCAATCCCCTGACCGGTTCCATCGGGGTGGTGACGGTTAACCTGGCGGCCATCGGCTTCCAGGCCGACAGTGATGCTGACTTTTTTGAGCGACTGGATAAACTCATGGAAACTGCCCGTACCAGCCTGGAAACCAAGCGCAAGGTCCTTGAACAGTTCACCGCTAAAGGACTCTATCCCTATACCAGTTTCTACCTGCGTGATGTAAAAAAACGGTTTGACTCCTTTTGGGAGAATCATTTCTCGACCATCGGCCTGATCGGTGGCAACGAGGCCTGTCTCAACCTGCTGGGATGCGATATCGGCAGCGAGCCCGGCCGCATCTTTGCCGGCCGGGTGCTTGACCATATGCGCGATACCCTGGCCCGCTTCCAGGAGGAGACCGGCAACCATTACAACCTGGAGGCAACTCCGGCCGAAGGTACCGGTTTCAGGCTGGCATCCCTTGACTCCAAACGGTTTCCGGATATGCAGGCAACGCTCACCTGCCCGGAAGACGGGACGCCCATCTACTCCAACTCAACCCAACTGCCGGTGAACTATACGGACGATATATTTGAAGTGCTGGACCTGCAGGATGAACTGCAGACCAAGTATACCGGCGGTACGGTAGTGCACAGCTTTCTGGGCGAGGCGGCGGCCGACCCCACAGCGGTAAGGTCATTTGTCAGAACCGTATGCAACAATTACCATCTGCCCTACTTCACCGTAACTCCCTCTTTTGCCATCTGTCCGAGCCACGGCTATCTGCGGGGTGAAGTAGACACGTGCCCGACCTGCGACGAAAAAACCGAGGTTTATTCCCGGGTTGTCGGGTATATGCGGCCGGTAGGTCAATGGAACAAGGGCAAGCAGGCGGAATTTTCCGCCCGCAGCCATTATCGGGTTGATGGCTAGGCTGAGATGAAGATAAGCGCATTGCAGCCGGTGACGGCCAGTGATTTCCCCGGTCGTATGGCGGCCATTATTTTTACCCAGGGGTGCAATTTCCATTGTCCATTCTGTCATAACGGCAGTCTGCTACCGATGGATGCAGACTGTCTGATCGGCGAGGACACGGTTTACAGCTTTTTAAAAAAGCGGCAGAAACTGTTGGACGGTTTAGTGATTAGCGGCGGCGAACCCTGTCTGCAGGAAGATCTTGCCGGTTTTTGCCGACAGGTCAAGGACATGGGTTATGCAGTCAAGCTCGACACCAACGGCAGCCGGCCTTTAGTCATTGAAGAACTGCTTGCTGAAGATCTGGTTAATTTCATCGCCATGGATATCAAAGCCCCCCTGTCCCGTTTACCGGAACTGACCGGAACAGCCTCGCATGGGGAGCAGATCAGCCGCTCGATTTCCCTCGTTGCAGAAAGCGGAGTTGACCACCTTTTCCGCACCACCGACGTCAAACCCATGCTCTCTTCCGAAGACCACCGTTCCATTAAGGAACTGGTACCGCCGGGATCATGTCATGTTGTGCAGCCCTTTGTGGCGAAAAATGCCCTGGCGCCGTCCCTGCGGGAGTAGTTAAAGGGGAGATTTCACGATTGTTGCTTGGGTTGACTCAGCTAAACCCGCCTGCCGGTGTAAGGAATAGCTTCACTCCCTGTTTACCTTAAAGATGAATACCGGGGCCGGGCATGGCATTCTAAAAATTAAGGTATGGGGTAGTTGTCTTTTCCCCTTGACCCCCCGATCCCTATCTTTTACCTTTTATTTTTGACCTGAAACCATTTACCTCTGAGGCTGCCATGAAAAGAGCAACGATTCTATCCATTATGCTGCTGTTCACTGTATTTGGACTAACTGAAGCATTTGCCAGGACCTTTGTCACCATCGGCACAGGCGGGGTGACCGGCGTCTACTACCCTACCGGCGGCGCCATCAGCCGCATGGTTAACAAGAAATCCAAGGAATACGGGATCAAGGCGACCGTCGAATCCACCGGAGGCTCTGTCTATAATATTAACGCGGTGTTAAGCGGTGACCTTGAATTCGGAGTGGCCCAGTCCGACCGCCAGTACCAGGCCTATCACGGATTGGCCGAATGGGCCCGGAAAGGCCCACAGCAAGAATTGCGGGCAGTGTTTTCCATCCATCCGGAGTCCATCACTCTGATCGCTGCCGCTGCCAGCGGTGTCAAAAACGTCCAGGGTCTGAAGGGCAAACGGTTGAATATCGGCAATCCTGGTTCCGGCCAGTTGCAGAATTCAAAGGATGTTCTGGCCGCCGCCGGTGTCAGCCTGGATGCTATCAAGGCCGAGCAGGTAAAGGCGGTGGAGGCCCCCGGCCTGCTGCAGGATGAAAAGATCGACGCCTTCTTCTACACGGTCGGCCATCCGAACGGCAATATAAAAGAGGCTACCTCCGGCCGTATCAAGGTCAATATTGTCCCCATCAGCGGCCTTGGCATCGAAGCTCTTTTGAAAAAACACTCCTATTATGCCAGGGCAACAATCCCGGCAAAATTCTATCCCAATGCCACCAACCAAGCCGACATTCATTCCATCGGCGTCAAGGCTACCTTTGTTGCTTCCAGCAAGCTAGATGAAAACATCGTCTACGCTATTACCAAAGAGGTGTTTGACAACCTGGAGGAGTTCAAGAAGCTGCACCCTGCTTATGAATTGCTAACGGCGGAAAATATGCTGCAGGGGTTGTCAGCACCCATTCACAAGGGAGCTCTAAGGTATTACAGGGAAGCGGGTCTGCTCAAATATATAAATCCAGACCTCGTTCAGTAATGGGGCAGAAAATTCTGTATAGTATAATGAAGGGCAGCACTCTGGTTCCATGGAAAGGGGGACAGATTTCAAATCTGTCCCCAAGTACTGGAAAATGGAGTGCTGCCTGTGGTTCACTAATTCTGTGATACATTGAGCACCATAGACCAACAACAGTTTGCTGAGGAGATATTAAAAACCGAGACCGGGGATGCCCGGACTCTGCGTCTCTATGAAAATATCCTGGTTGGCGCGGTGGCAATCTGCTGGGCTCTCTTCCAGCTTTCCCTGGCCGGTTTCCTGGTGCTCGACTCCACCAAGGTGCGGGCCATCCATCTTGCCTTTGCCATGGCCCTTCTTTTCCTTCTGGCCCCCTGCCTGAAAAAACCGCGACGTTTTCTGGGGTTTCTGTCAGTTCACGACCGCATCCCTGTGATGGATTATATCCTGGCCCTGGCAGGTTCTCTGGCTGCGCTCTATATTGTCTTTGATTACTCGGGCCTGGGGCTTCGGGCCGGGGCCCCGCTTACCAGGGACCTGGTGATCGGTGCCTGCCTGGTTATTCTCCTTTTGGAGGCGGCCCGGCGGGTCATCGGCCCGGCCCTGCCTGTCATTGCAATTTTTTTCACGGCCTATGCCTTCCTGGGGCCATACCTGCCGGACCTTTTCGCCTTCAAGGGCGTCTCGCTCCGTAAATACTTAAGCAATATAACGCTCTCCACCGAAGGTATCTACGGCATCCCCCTGGGCGTATCCTCCTCCATTGTCTATCTCTTTGTGTTGTTTGGTGCGCTTCTTGATAAGGCCGGCGCCGGCCGTTTCTTTACCAACCTGGCCTTGGCCGTACTCGGAAAATACAAGGGGGGACCGGCCAAGGCAGCTGTGGTATCAAGCGGTGCCACCGGGCTGGTCTCAGGATCATCCATTGCAAACATCGTCACCACCGGCCCGTTTACCATCCCGCTCATGAAAAAGATCGGCTACCCGGCCAAAAAGGCGGCTGCCGTGGAGGTGGCCTCCAGCACCGACGGCCAGCTCATGCCGCCGATCATGGGAGCTGCCGCATTTATCATAGCTGAATATGTCAATGTCCCCTACATGCATGTGGTCAAGGCCGCGGTTATCCCGGCCCTGGTATCCTACTTCGGCCTCTTCTGTATCACGCATCTTGAGGCCAGCAAGCTTGGCATCAGGGGCCTGGAGCCCCGTGACCTGCCGAAATTCTTCCTGACTTTAAAAGAAGGTTTGCATTATCTGCTGCCCCTGGCAATATTACTCTATGAATTGATCATAACAAGACATTCACCGGAAATGGCCGCCTTCCGCTCCATCCTGGTTTTGCTTGTTATCATCCTGTTCCAGGAAATCCGCCGCACCCTGCGTAATGGTTTGGGCTTCTTTGCCGGGGTCAAGCACGGTATCATTGTGATAGGCAGCGGTATGATCCAAGGCTCCAAGAACATGATGTCAGTGGCACTGGCATGCGCAGCGGCGGGCATCATTGTCGGGGTGGTCAATATGGGTATCGGCGGCATGATCGCCCTCATCGTCGAGACGCTGTCCATGGGCAATATCTATCTCCTGCTGATCATAACAGCCCTGGCAAGTCTCCTGCTGGGCATGGGGCTGCCCACCACCGCTACCTATATCGTCATGGCCTCTCTCACAGCGCCGATCATTGTTGAGGTGGGTGGGCTCTATAATTTCGTCATTCCCATCATGGCCGCGCATCTCTTCTGCTTCTATTTCGGTATCCTGGCAGACGACACGCCACCGGTTGGCCTTGCAGCCTATGCCGCCTCTGCCATTGCAGAGTCAGACCCAATCCAGACAGGCATCCAGGGTTTTCTCTACGATATCCGCACCTCGGTGATCGCCTTCATGTTTGTCTTTAACCCGGACCTGATCCTGCACAACATCAACAGCTGGCCCAAGGGGCTGCTGATCTTTGGCATGGCGCTGGTCGGCATGTCTGCCTTTGAGAATTTTGCCCAGGGCTGGTGCCTGACCAAGAACAGGCTGTACGAGATCCCTTTTTTCCTGGCAGCCGCCTTTATCCTGTTCCATCCAGGCCCCTTTGCCGCATTTTTCAATTTAAACCAGGCCCACAAGTACTGGCTCTTCCCAATCGGCTTGTTTATTTACGGTGCGGTCATCGCCCACCAGAAGTTACGGGCTAAATCCTGATTTCTGTTTTAAAAAACTTTCCCCTTTTTCTTTCAGCATCCGGTCTCCAGCCTTCAGCCTTCAGCCTATTCACTCCTTCCTCCCCAATTTTTCCCCAATTAATACGAATTATTCGTGACTTTTCAGTCAGAAAGCTTTCAAATATGATTACACACCCTGAAAAAAAGGAGGTACCTCATGCTGAAAAGAACACCCAGGCTTTTCAAAGCACATTTCCTCACCCTGGCAGGCTGTACTGTCATGGCCGCGTTTTTCATATTTGGACCATCAACAGCTGAAAGCGGTTGGTGGGAAAAAGGGGCTGAACTCCTGAAAAGCCCGGCCGGCGGCAGCACAAAGCAGGCTCTCAGCTCCGAGGAGGTCGGGCTCGGATTAAAAGACGCCCTGCTGGTCGGCTCGGAAAACGTGGTTTCCCAACTCGGCCGTACGGACGGCTTCAACCTGGACCCGGCTATTCACATACCGCTGCCGGAGCAGTTGAACAGTGTCAAGTCCCTGCTGGGCAAAGTTGGCATGTCATCCATGCTCGACGACCTGGAATTAAAACTGAACCGGGCCGCCGAAGTTGCAACGCCGAAGGCAAAGGAACTTTTCACCCAGGCAATTTCAGAGATGACTTTCGAAGATGTCATGAATATTTATAATGGCCCGGACGATGCTGCCACCAGGTACTTTCAGGACAAAATGACCCCCCCCCTGGCCAGGGAAATGCAGCCGGTAGTTGAACAGAGCCTGGCCGAGGTCGGCGCGGTTCAGACCTATGACAGTGTTATGGGTGAATACCGGGCCATACCGTTTGTGCCGGATGTGAAAGCAGACCTGACAACCTACGTGGTTGAAAAGGGCATGGACGGCATCTTCCATTATATTGCTGTTGAGGAAGCTGCTATCCGTCAGAATCCGGCAAAACGCACGACCGAGTTACTACAACGTGTTTTTGGGGCAAAATAAGAAAGTTTTTCCCCCGGCTTTCTCTTTTTCAGGGGTGTTGCCCATAATCCTTCAGCCTTCAGCCTAAAAAACATGTTCCTCTATACCTATTACCCCACCAAAATAGGTTTTTGATCAGGAGGTTGCTATGAGCCCAGCAAAACAGGAAAAAAAGACAGAAAAAGAGAAAGAGGGCATTAACAAACTCAAGCGGGCCTTTGCCTATAACCTTTTTTATAAACAGGGCAAAACCACAAGAACAGCCTCTCTAAATGACTATTTTCTTTCTGTCGCCTACACGGTGCGTGATAAAATGCAGCATCTTTTTATCAATTCCGTGGAGGCTCTATTGGAAGGGAAAGGCAAGGTCGTCGCATACCTGTCAGCCGAATTTCTCATGGGGCCCCATCTGGCCAATAATCTTGTTAATCTCGGCCTCTATGATGCAGTCGCCGAGGCTGCCGAAGAAACCGGACTTGATCTTAAGGAAATTTTTGACCATGAGGAGGAACCCGGTCTCGGAAACGGCGGCCTTGGCCGCTTGGCTGCCTGTTATCTTGATTCCCTTGCTTCTCTGCAGGTTCCGGCCATTGGTTACGGCATCCGCTATGAGTTCGGCATGTTTGACCAGGAGATAGTGGATGGCTGGCAAAAAGAGCTGAGTGACAGGTGGCTGCATCCGGGCAACCCCTGGGAAATAAAAAAAGCGGATCAATCCTGTGATGTCGGCTTTGGCGGTTACACAGAGATATATCATGATGATCAGGGAAAACGGAAAGTCAGGTGGCTTCCCGGCCATATTATCACCGGCATCCCCTATGATACGCCGGTGCCGGGCTATAAAGTAAACAATATAAACCTGCTGCGTCTCTGGAGTGCCGAAGCACCTGTATCGTTTGACTTTAAGGACTTCAATGTGGGTGATTATTACGGTGCAGTGGAGGAAAAGATCAGGGCCGAGAATATAACTAAGGTCCTCTATCCCAATGATGAACAATTTTTAGGTAAAAAATTACGCCTTGAGCAGCAGTACTTTTTTGTTTCCTGCTCGTTACAGGACATTATCCGCATACACCTTTTCAGTCATGATAATCTGGATACATTGTATGAAAATTTTGCAATCCAGCTTAATGATACCCATCCTGCTGTGGCTGTGCCTGAGTTAATGCGCCTGCTGGTGGACGTACATCATCTCCCCTGGGACCAGGCCTGGGACATAACCTGCAAAACACTTTCATACACCAACCATACTTTGCTGCCGGAAGCCATGGAAAAATGGTCGCTGCATCTCTTTGGCAGTTTGCTGCCAAGGCACCTGGAGATTATTTTTGAAATAAACCAACATTTTCTTGCTGAAGTAAGACTGAAATACCCCGGTGACGATGCCCGGCTGAGCCGTATGTCCATTATCGACGAGACAGGGCCCAGGTATGTGCGCATGGCCAATCTTGCCTGTGTCGGTTCCAGTGCCATAAACGGCGTGGCAGCAATGCATACGGATCTTTTAAGAAAACACACCCTGGCAGATTTTAATGAGATCTATCCCGGTAAAATCCGCAACGTAACAAATGGAGTTACACCCCGTCGCTGGATAGCGGTGAGCAATCCACGGCTGACGAATCTGCTGCTGGATGCTATCGGTGAAAAGTGGATTACGCACCTTGATGACCTGCAAAAACTTGAAAAGCTGGTAGATGATGCAGCCTTCAGGGATGCCTGGCGCCAGGTTAAAAAAGCCAACAAGCAGGAAGTGACTGAGAGAGTCTTCCGTAAAAACGGCATAGCTGTAGACCCGGATGCAATGTTTGATGTCCAGGTCAAGCGCATCCATGAATACAAGCGGCAGCATCTCAACGTGCTCCATATAATTACCCTGTACAACCGCATCAAGGCAAACCCTGATAGAGAAATTACCCCCCGGGTGTTTGTTTTTGGCGGCAAGGCAGCACCTGGTTATTTTATGGCTAAAAGGATCATTAAACTAATCAACTCTGTGGCTGAGATCGTCAATAATGATCCCGATGTGCGAGACCGGTTGAAGGTCTTTTTTATCCCTAACTACAATGTCAAAGTAGGGCATACCGTCTATCCCATGACGGATCTTTCCGAGCAGATATCCCTTGCCGGAATGGAGGCCTCGGGAACCGGCAACATGAAGTTTTCCATGAACGGCGCCTTGACCATCGGCACACTGGATGGCGCAAATGTTGAAATCCGGGAAGAGGTGGGAGCTGAGAATTTTTTCCTTTTTGGTTTGAATGTCCAGGAGGTCTATGAAAAAAAGAGGGCCGGCTACCGACCCGGGGATTATTACCGGAACAATGAAGAGTTGCGGGGTGTAATTGATTTACTGCAATCAGGCCATTTTTCCCAGGGTGACCGGGAGTTGTTCAAACCGCTGGTAGATGCACTTATCCACGATGACCAGTATCTTTGTTTTGCTGACTACCAGTCCTATATCGACTGCCAGGCAAGAGCCGGCAAGACTTTTCAGGATACGGACCTGTGGACCAGGATGTCGATTCTTAATGTTGCCCGTATCGGCAAGTTTTCTTCAGATCGTTCCATCAGTGACTATTGCCGGAAAATATGGAAGGCAAAGCCTTTTCCCGTGGAATTGAAATGGCAGCGGGTTCCTAAAGAGGGGATAAAATTTCCTAAACCAAAAAGATAAAAGCTAGAGAAAATAAACAATTAGTAGGAGTCAAAACTTTATCCTTGATGCAAGGATAGCTCGCCAAAAGTAAAGATTTGATATTCCCCATTTGGATTTTTGTAAATTTGCACCCATGGCCTTATTTTTTTTCATAGGTAATAATGGAAATAAATGCCCCTTGCGGATCCTGGATCATGGCAAACCTTCCCACCCCCGGAATATCGGTAGGGGGCAGATGGATTTTGCCGCCCAATTCCATGGCAAGTTTTGCTGATTCGTCGACGTTATCAACAGTGACATAAATACCCCATGTTGGTGGATGACCCTCGGCCTGAGACGGTATGGGCATGATGCCACCTGCCTCATCACCAGCGGAACGTATAACCTGATACGTCATATCATTCATTGGCATTGCTTCAAACTGCCAGCCAAACATTTTTCCGTAAAAGACCTTTGCGCCTTCCTCGTCGGTGGTCATCAACTCGCTCCAGCTTATACTTCCGTGCTTTAATAACCGTTCATCCATAACATTTTCCTGATAAGATAATGAAAAAGATAAAAAATATTAGCCTTTTTTGTGTATGAAAAATTAAGAACTGCAGCACCTATTGCGGTATGCTGCTATGGCCGCAGGCCGATGCCATGGGGCATTTCACCCACCGGGATGCGTTTTATTTCCCTGTTGACGCCAACATCAATAACTGAAACAGTGTTTTCCGCCTTATTAACCACATAGAGAAACCTGCCGTTACTGCCCAAAACGATAATGTCGGGCTGCAAACCTACGGGAATAGTATTAACCACCCTGTTGGTCAGCACATCAATTTCTGCAATGATGTTTTGGTTGCGCACAGATGCAAAGAGATGCCTGCCGTCCGGTGCCATTGCAAGGCCATGCACATCATCACCAACATATATTTTTTCAATAACCGTGTGCGTCGGGGCATAAATGACCGAGATGGTATGCTCTTTGCCCTCTGTCACATAGGCGTATCTGCCGTCCGGCGTGAAATCGAGCCCCATTGCACCCATGCCTGCACTGATTGTTTTAATGGTCTCATATGATGCGGTATCAATAACCGAAACCGTACCATCGCCGCCGTTGCTCACATAGGCGAAACGGCCTTCAGGAGTAAAGATAACCAGGGCGGGTTTTTTTCCTACCTGTATTGTTTTCTTGACACGGTTCGTGGCCGCATCCACAATGGTAACGTCATGGGATCCCGGGTTGGCGATCCACAACTCCTTGTTATCCCTGGTCAGAGCAGGACCGTGCGCTTTCGTGCCGCCCGGGATGGTGGCTGTCAGTTCACGGCTTTCCGTGTTGAAGACGTTTACATTGTTTGAGCCCACATTGGCAACATAGGCCAGACTCCCGTCCTTGCTGAAAGTCACGTTATGCGGGAAATTCCCTTGTGCAGGAATGGTTGCAGTTACTGTATTGCTGCCGGAATCTATTATGGAAATGGTATTATCCTTTTGGTTGGTTACCCATAACTCATCCCCCAATGCAAGGGTGGCATAGAAACCCGGGGATATGGACACCAGAAAACTTACGATGACTGAAGCTAATTGTATTCTTTTCATCTTTCTGTCCTCCGGAATTTTAGTTTTTCAGGCTGTTGAAACTACAAAGCCGGGTTCCTTATTCCAAGGCAACCCGGCTGTCTCATTAAAGACCCGTAGTTTTCCGTCCCACCTTCTCAGATGGTTTGACTTTTTCTAAAAGCAGTTATGACTATATACAAAAAGGATATGCATACAGAGAAAGATAGTCAAGCTTCCATATGCGACAAACTAACATACTAATTTGTAAGGCAAAGGCCCTGCAAAAAGTGAGGGGTACCCCAAATCTGAGCGGCTATTTCGTAACGGTAATTTTGTTCAACAAACGATGGCTTCTGCCGATTGCCTCTATCTGTTTTTTTGCTACACCCGTTTCTGTGGCGAAATCTTTCCAGCTGGACACGGCTTCAACGATCTGCTCAATAATGCGGGCGCCTTTTTTAATGTTCATTTCAGCCGCAACAGCCATTAGGTCATGGTGAACAAACCCCTCGCGTTTCCCATTGATCGTCATCTGATGCTTGTGGGTCCAAGCACCATCAGGATTATGGGCGTATGTCATATCAAAAGCCGGGGAAAGTCTCCAGGTTCCGTTTTTATCCATAAGAAAAGAAATATTCTTTGGGTGATCATCCTGGTTGCGGGCTACTATGTTGAATACCATGCGGCGAAACAGCTGTTCAGTATCACCGTATGGAAGCCGCAACTGCCGTATTACCTGAAAAGCCTGCTCGTAAGCATACCCCCCGGCCATATTGAAATCAAAATGGGCCATGGCGCAGAGCGACTGCATGTGTATTTTTTCACCTGTATCGGTCCGGTCAAAACGTCTAGTCATGAAGTGGGCCCGGCCGCCTTCTCCATAAAGGCGGCATTCGGTCATGTCTATGGTGCACTGCCGGGCCATCTTATAGTAGGCATATTCAATACGTCCGTATCCGGCGGGATCTCCCAGGGTTTCGTCCCTGACGCCATCAAACTTGAGTATCCAGTAGGTAAACCCTGCCGGCGCTTTAACCTGTCCAGAGCGGACTTTGCCTGTTTTGTCGTTCAGGGCGATAACGGCCTTGGGCCGCGCTCCACCGGCCGAGGTGCCGACCCGGATAATGTCTTTTAAGGCCTCTGCCTGGTTGAGGTCTGTGTCAAGTTGCGCCCGCTCATGGATCACGAGGTATGCCAGGCGCACCAGTTCCTGCACCTCAACGGCAACGGATTCATTGACCCCGGCGCCGCCGATGACCGGGGCGAATTCCAGGGCCCCCATGCCCCGTTTACCTGTATAGCAGAGGCGCTCCACCGGGCTGAAGCTTTGCGGATTTCGTCCCTGTCGGGCCAGCCATGCATTAATGATATTGTTGCCGTACTTGTCCGGCAGGGAATCTGCCAGCATTCCCGGCATGCCATAAAAGGTACTTTGCGGCAGGTTGGGGAATTCAAAAACAGCACTTCCCCGGCGCGCCGCATCAATCGGCATGGCCAGAGGAGCCGGATCCAGTCCTTTGTTGAGAAATGCGGGTTCAAACTCAAAAGATGCCATGCTCCTGTCGCTGTTCCAGAGAACGGCCCCTACACGCATGTCCCAAAGATCTACATATGCGGTATCAGCCCTGTCTATCAAGTGGCTTCTCCACTATCCCTGCCGGATTTTATGATGTTGCCGGAAGCCTTAAGCCTTTTTTTACCCTTCATCCTGGCTACCTGCAAAGGGCTTGGTCCCAGATCCGGCAGAAAGCTTTGCAGCCCATCAAGACTGCCCAGGGCGTGCAGGACCTGAACAAATGTTAATAGGGTAGTCGTCTTGCCCTGTTCAAGGTTGACAACGGTCATACGGTTCACACCAGCCATCTCAGCCAGGCTTTCCTGTGAGAGATTTTTATCCAGGCGTCGCTGCTTTACCCGTCTTCCCAGTTCTCGCAGGATCGCCTTGTCACTCATTCCATAAAAATTCATAATGATTAATATTTTAATCAGAAATAGTATAAAATGCAAATAATGATAATTTTATTATGCATAATAAGATTATAAATGGATGTTGTCAACTTTTTTGTATATTTTTGATCAATATATTAATCATTTAATAAATAATAAGCATCTTATGATTAATAAAACTATCATAAGCGTATTTAAAATTCACAGGTTAAAGGGGCCCTGTGCAAGGAATAAAGAGGCATGTATGCAAAAGGGCTGCAATCATGTTGGATTGCAGCCCTTTTGCATTGTCTGTTATGGCGGGATATGCTACGGATTTCTTCTTTCAAGTCAGGCTGTATTTAATTATCAACGACAAATGAAAGTTTTGCATTGATACGGTATTTGATGACTTTAGTGCCATCAACAATGGCCTGGATATCCTGGACATAAACACTCTTGATATTGCGCACCGTTTTGGCGGCATCCTTGATAGCAGTCTCAACCGCCTTTTCAATAGTTTTGCCTTCAGAGAGAACTTCGATAACTTTTACAATTGCCATGGGTGGATCCTCCTTTTTTATTGTGCAGGGAATTAGGCCCCTAGGTTTGCATTTTGTCAGCCAAAAGGCGTAAACGGTGTATTCTTTCTTCAGGCGGCGGGTGGGTTGAAAACATTTTCTGCAAGCCGCCAAAAAACGGATTCATGATAAACATATGAGAATGGGCGGGATTGCCGTGGGCGAGGGGGGATGCTTTCATTCCTTTTTGAAGTTTTCCCAAAGCGCTGGCTAAGGCCAACGGTTGCCCGCTTATGTCCGCTCCACCTTGGTCGGCAGCATATTCGCGGGTACGGGACACGGCCATACGAATGAGCATGGCTCCCAGTGGGGCGCCGATGGCGATCAGCAGCATACCGAGAGGATTATTCCTGCGGCCCTGATCGCCGACGCCAAAGCGGGCAAACTGGCCAATCATGGCAATGGCTCCGGCAAATGTTGCGGCAATGGTGCCGGTTAACATGTCCCGGTGCTTGACGTGTGCCAGTTCATGGGCCATGACAGCTGCCAGTTCATTGTCATCCAGCAGGGCCAGGATGCCTTCTGTTGCGGCCACGGCAGCGTGTTGCGGATTGCGGCCGGTGGCAAATGCATTCGGGTTGCGTTCAGGAATGACAAAAACTTTGGGCATGGGCAAATTGGCTTTCCGGGTCAAGTCAGCCACGATTGGGTAAAGCCGCGTTCCATGGTCCGGGCCCACCTCGGAAGCACGGTAGCGGCGCAGGATCATTTTATCACTGAACCAATAGGAAAAAAAATTCATGGCAGCAGCCATGAGAAAAGCCATAATGGCCCCCTGCTTGCCACCTACAGAGCCGCCGACGATGACGAAAAGAATTGTAAGAGATACCATTAAAAAGAAAGTGCGTGTCCTGTTCATGGTGACCCCCTCGGAACTAAAATGGGTATTGTGCCATAACGGAAAACATCAAGCGCTAAGACCGTTTCTCATTTTGCCAGCCTTTTTAAAAAAACTTTTTGGCAAGGTTGAGCAGATCGTCCGCAATTGACCCGTCCTTGTCCGCATCTAAAAAGGATGAAAGAGAACCTAAAAGAGAAGATGATTGCGAGCCACCGCCTGCAAGTTGACTTAAACCGCCGCCTCCCGAGGCCTGTTTACCTATGGCTCCCATGGCCATGGACGCAACGAGAGGCAGCATTTTTTTGAGGATGCCCGCATCAAGTCCGGTCTCCGCGCTGGCATGTCCGGCAACGTTTCGGCTGACATCCTTGCTGCCGAGGATATGGCCGAGGATGTTGTTGCCGTCAGTGACCGTGTCACGGCTGTTCAACATATCAGGGTTATCTATATATTTATTGTGATTTCCTTTTTGCAGGGCAGCGAGCAGAGAATCCAGCCCTCCCGGTTGCGAGATATTTTTTTGGATCCCCCTGGTCAGGGACGGGAGCAGTTTGCTTATGGCGTTTTTTGCGTCACTTGAGCCTATACCGAAATTTTTGGCCATTTGATCAACCATACCGCCATTTTGCGCACCTAAAATCATGTCTAGCACATTCATACTTCCCTCCTTGTTTTTCAGTTTGACACAGCACAGAGCCGTAAGAAGACTGGCTTACTATACAGAGTCAATGCCTGTATAAGTAGAGTATCTAAGGATAAAGCAGGTATATTCAGCGGAGCTCTCCCCGCAGCAGTTATGATTATACTATTATAACAGATTTACATTTAGTTAAAGAAAAAAAGCAGGAGATTGGTTGAGTCAATGCCAGAGACAGGCAATGCAGTGAATCCTTGGACTGATACTGACGTATCTACCCTTGCGTTGCCAGGAAGCTTTCAGTTTCCTCTGCGGTGGGTATGCCCAACCGGGCTCCGATTTTCGTACAGCAAAGGGCGCCCGCCGCACTTGCGTATCCAAGGCTTGCAAGCCACTCTTTTTTTTGAGCCAGGCAGGCAGCCAGAGCTCCATGAAAAACATCCCCGGCCCCGGTTGTGTCAACTGTCTTGACCAAGTATGCATCCATGCGGCCTGAGCCTTCAGCGTTCTTCCATATTAGGCCTCTGGCCCCTAGGGTGATAATGACATTGGGAGCATAGGAGTTCAGTTTCTCAAGGGCCTTGACCTCGGCTGTCTCTCCGGTGAAGCCAAGACCAAATGTTTCCGAACAGACGAGATAATCCACCAAACCTGCCAGTTCTTCAGTGCCAGGGTGGACTGACCCGGCATCAAGGACCGTAATGATCCCCCTTTGTCTGGCAGATCTGGCCAGAGGTGGTGATATATGGGGTTCATGGCCGTCAAAAAGGATCACCCTGGTATCTACTGTGGAAAAATCAATAGAGCCATCTGCAAGAAAACTTTCCGGCTTGCGGTAATTGACCAGGGCCCTGCTGCCGTCGGGTTTAACCATCACCACGGACAGGGCGGAGGAGTAATCCCCTCTTACCACAAGATCCGTTTGCACTCCTGCCTTCCGCAGTTCCTCAAAGTGAGCCTTGCCGAAGATATCGTTACCGAGGTAACCCACAAATGCAGTCTGCAAACCGAGGCTGGCCACAGTAACCGCCCCATTTGCTGCAGGGCCTCCCCCACAGCCGATGAATGAATTTGCCCGAATTTTTTCATCCGGCTGCGGATGGCGGTCCACTGAATAGATGAGATCATAGGTGCCTGCACCTACACAGAGCACGTCAATCGGGTGTTCTTGTTTTATAGGCATCCGTGTTTTCAGTGATATTGCTGGACAGGTTTATAAGAAATTATGGGCGGCCTGTGTCTCTACCCTCTACCTTGGCCACCAGGAAATAGACAATGCCGAGGATGAGTAAAGCTCCCATCAATAGCATAAAACTGGTCGGTTCCTTGTGTTCGAAGCTGGCCACAAAAATTTTGCGGATAAAGGCGACCAGGGCCAGCTCCACAAATATGCGGACATGGAACTTACCACCCTGCAGGTGGTCTATCTCGGTATGGAGCAATTCAATCATCATCCAGAGTACAAGCAATGAACCAAGGGCTCTGATAACACCATATTCCAGGTTTGTAGTCACTGCCTTATATATGTCATGTCCCAGCATGACGACCACCCCCACGCCCAAAACGAGCAAGCCGATGGTAAGAAAAAGGTTGAGGCCGTGAAGCAGCCGTTTAGCCATGCGTATCAATTGCTCCTCAGCTTTATAGGAGACAAAAACTTTCTTTAGTTTTTCCTCCTGGTAAGAACTTGTCATAATGGACAGATTGATATCCAGGGCCCTGTGCAGGGATATGAGTATTTCCTCCTTAAGGATTCCGTCCTTTATCTGGGCTACAACCTGGCGTCTGCATTGCTCACGAACGAAGCTCATGGCCGCATTGACATGATAACTTTCCAGTTTGATCTCCACATGGACCTTGCCGATTTTCTGCAGCCGCAAAAGATAACGGTTATCAAACTGTGATGTAAACAGATCATTAAACCAGGCCTTAAAGGTTTCCTTGCGCCGTGCCACAGCTTCATCGGTTTTAAAATATGCGGCCGTCTTCCGGTGCTGCTTGAGAAATTCATAGAATTCCCCTGCAAACTGATCCGACAGCGGCAGCAGTATATCGCCCAGCAGTTTCAGATTTTCCTGGTCCTGGTCCGTAAATTCGAATTGACTCCGGATATCGTCTATTGACTCCATGAATTCTCCATTCTACTCATATTATTCTGATACCTGATTTCATACAGATTTATTACAATTTTGCCCCGGGATCAAGTAAAGATATTTGCCGGCCTTGCAGTTAGGGAACAAAGTGAGACCCCGATCCAGTTCTTCACGCTGCGTTTGATTAATAAAGCACTAATTAAAATGATAAAAAATGAACGTTAATTTTTTAAGCTGTGTTTGATTAATAGGCGATAAATCTTTTTTATCAGGCCCTTAGATTACTGAACGACATCTTCGGCTCTACCATACTTACACCTGGAATTTTGCTGCCAATATTTTAGCAGCGTGCGATGCTTGCTTTCCTGCATCTTTTTACGTAAGGTATGGCCGGCATGAAAAAGCAGAGTAGCAATTTAAAAACCCTGGCAGTGGCCACCCTTGGCTGCAAGGTAAACCAGTGCGAGTCAGCCTCTTTCCAATCATGTTTTGAGGAACAGGGATTTACCATCAGTCCCTTTGAAGAGGTTGCAGACATTTATGTTATTAATACCTGTGCCGTCACTGCAAAAGCTGCGGCCCAGTCACGACAGCTTATTCGCAGGGCCCAGCGCACCAACCCCGAGGCAAAGGTTGTAGTAACCGGCTGTTATGCCCAGATTGAGCCGCAAAAGATACGGGAAATTGCGGCTGCTCCCCTATCAATTGTGGGAAATGCCAACAAACACCAGGTAATTGAGGCTGCATTAGCTGGTAATGAACCGGACTGCAGTTCCATACATAACCCCAGCGGGGAGTATTTCAACGATATAGCAGTGCAGCAGGAGATGAGCCTGCTGCCTGTCAAACGTTTTGCAGGCCGCACCAGGGCTTTTTTAAAGGTTCAGGACGGCTGCGACAACTTCTGCTCATACTGTATAGTACCCTATGCCCGAGGTCGCAGCAGGAGCCTTTCCCAGGACAAAGTCTTGGAGCAGGCGGTCCGGTATGCTGAACAAGGACATAAGGAAACAGTGATAACAGGGATTCATGTGGGACACTACGGTCTGGACCTGAAACCTCCCGGCAGCCTGCTTGACCTGCTGAAAAAGCTCAGCGCCGCAACTCCCAATGTACGGTACCGACTCAGTTCCCTGGAGCCCACCGAAATCAGCCGGGAGCTGCTTGAATTTATGGTTGCTGCGGACAACTTTATGCCACACCTCCATATTCCCCTGCAGAGCGGCAGCGATGCAATCCTTAAAAAAATGAAACGGAGATATCTGGCAGGGCAGTTCATTGATAAGGTACAGCGCTGCAAAGAAATGATCCCGGCAGCGGCAATCGGGGTCGATGTGCTCGTCGGTTTTCCCGGAGAGACGGAAGAGGATTTCCTGCAAACATATGAGCTCCTTGAAAATCTGCTCATTACCTATCTTCATGTCTTTCCCTATTCAAAGAGACCGGGAACTCCTGCTGCAAAAATGGCAAACCAGGTCTCGACAAAAACCAAGGATGAGAGAGTTGCAGTTCTGCGCAAATTAGATCATAAAAAGAGAATCGATTTTTACGCAAGCAGGATTGGCAGGGTGCACCCTGTCCTGGTTGAAACCGAAAAAGCTGTTGGGGGGTTAGCCAAAGGCTTCACCGACAACTACATCCCGGTTCGCTTTAAAACAGACACCGATGTTTCCAACCGGGTAGTGCCTGTAAAACTTGAAAGATTGCAGGAGCGTTTTGTTCTTGGGACTCTTTTATAACTTTGCACATTGTTTCGCATAATGAGTTAAAATGTTTCCAGCCTTTACAGCAAAATGATCGGAGAAATAATAGCAATCGGCAGTGAACTGACATCCGGCAGAGTGCTTAATACAACCAGCCGTTATGCTGCCCGCCTGCTTTTTGGCGCCGGGCACGAAATTACTTCCATGTCCACCATCGGCGACACACCTGCAGAGATCAGCAAAACTCTTCTAGGCGCCATCAAACGCTCCGATTTTATTATTGTCACAGGCGGTCTGGGCGCCACGAGCGATGACCTGACAAGCGAGGTCGTGGGGCAGGCACTTGGACGCCCGACTGTTTTTCATGCCGATATTTTTGACAGGATAAAAGCACGCCATACTGAAGCCGGCCCCCCGGCCCTCAAGACCCTGGAAAAACTTGCCATGCTGCCCACCGGTGCTGAGATATTAGACCCTGAGGCCAGGATGGCGGGATATCTTCTTGTCCATGACTCCAAACCGATTTTTTTTCTACCCGGTGTTCCCCATGAGATGCAGAAATTACTTGCCGGCACGGTCATTCCAAGACTTGATGTATGGCAGGAGGGTGCTGCTAAACTTGTCAAACAGAGAGTGTATAAGGTTTTCGGCCTGGGTGAAACTGAGATCAATCGGCGCGTAGCCCATCTTGAGAAAGAGGAAGATGATCAGGTTCGCATCGGATATTACCCCGTTTTTCCGGAAGTGCATCTCAGCCTGGCTGTTCTTGGTGAGGATATGTTTTCAATAAAAAACACATTTCACAGCCTTGAAGGCGAGGTGAAAAAGGCCTTGGGAGATTACCTGTTCGGCATTGATGCCGAGACCATGGAAAGCGTGGCGGGAGAGCTTCTGCGAAATCAAGGGAAAACGCTGGCCACGGCTGAATCATGCTCCGGTGGCCTGATTGGCCACAAGATCACCTCTGTGCCGGGCAGTTCGGATTATTTTGTTGGCGGCTTGGTAGCCTACAGCAATGAGGTAAAGGAAAAACTTCTCGGCGTGGATCCAGACCTGCTCGCCGGGCATGGTGCGGTCAGTGGAGAGGTGGCAATGGCAATGGCACATGGAGTCCGTACCAAAACCGGTGCCGATATGGGCCTGTCCGTCACCGGCATAGCCGGCCCGGCGGGTGGGAGTCAGGAAAAACCAGTAGGCACCGTATTCATTGGCATTTCCACCCCGGAAGAAACCATTGACATCCCCTGCCGCTTCTCTGGAGAGCGCTGGCAGGTGCAGGAGTTAACCGCTGTGAAATCCCTTGACCTGGTACGGCGCCTCCTCCTCGGCATACAACTGCAAACAACTTAATTTTATTTAAAATAAAACCTGGCTGATTCGGTACATAAAATATCACCAGCCCAGCGCAAAATCTATTTTAAAGTTTTGACTTATTTATTAGAGTGCCATGTTGTCCATCAAATTCATACGGAACATGCCCTCTAGATTATATATATAATCAAATGATTAACTACTCTGAAGAGTCTATACTTTTTCAAATAAGGAGCAACCAATATGGCAACCCGTGACCAGAAAAACAAAACCCTTGATAATGCGATGTATCAGATTGATAAGCAGTTTGGCAAAGGTTCAATCATGCGGATGGGGTCCCATGAAGCTGAGGAAGTACCGGCAATTCCTACAGGAGCTTTGAGCCTTGACATAGCAGTCGGAGTAGGGGGCATCCCGCTGGGCAGGGTGACTGAAATTTATGGCCCTGAGTCTTCCGGCAAGACCACCCTGGCACTTCATATAATTGCCGAAGCGCAGAAACGCGGCGGGATTGCCGCCTTTATCGATGCCGAGCATGCCCTGGATATTTCCTATGCCGGCAGGCTGGGTGTCGATGTGGATGAACTGCTCGTTTCGCAGCCTGATTACGGGGAACAAGCCCTTGAAATTGCACAGGTTCTTATCAGCAGTAATGCAGTTGATATTATTGTTATTGATTCGGTTGCCGCCCTTGTTCCCCGGGCAGAGATTGACGGCAATGTCGGAGATCAGCATGTCGGCCTGCAGGCCCGACTCATGTCGCATGCTATGCGGAAATTCACCGGCATACTAAAACGAAGCAATACCGCCCTTGTTTTCATCAATCAGATCCGCATGAAAATCGGGGTTATGTTCGGTAATCCGGAGACCACGCCGGGCGGTAACGCCCTGAAATTCTACAGTTCCTTGAGGCTTGACATCAGAAAAATTGCAACTTTGAAGGATGGACAGGAAGTTTTCGGTAACCGCACCAGGGTTAAGGTGGTAAAAAACAAGGTCGCGCCACCCTTTAAGATGGCCGAGTTTGATATTATTTACGGAGAGGGCATCTCCAAGGTCGGCGACCTGTTGGATCTTGCCGCATCCCAGGATATAGTGGAAAAGAGCGGTGCCTGGTATTCCTATGAAGGGGAGCGTATCGGCCAGGGCAGGGAAAATGCCAAAACATTTCTGAAGGAACATCCCGACATGACAGATGAAATTGCCCAAAAAGTCAGAATGGGGTTCGGCCTGCCGGCTGTCGTCAGTCAAAAAACAGAGGCAAAAGATAAGTAAAAGGCTCAGGGCCCAGGGCCTAAGGCGCAAGGTTAAAAAATGTTGATAGATTAGTCCCGGGGTTTTTTCACCTCAACTGTTTCTTTCAATTTTGTAGAATAGACTCAAGTTTTCACCAGAGTAGAATTATTCACGACCCCTAATCTTCATAACCGTTCGGATTCTGCGTCTGCCAGCGCCAGGTATCGACGCACATTGCCTTAATATCCTTGTCCGCCTTCCAGGCCAAATCTCTTTCAGCCTTTGCGGGATCGGCATAACAGCTGGCAATATCACCGGGCCTGCGCTCGACTACCCTGTAGGGAATATTTTTCCCAGCCGCCTCTGCAAAGGCATTGACCATCTCAAGAACTGAATACCCTTTTCCCGTACCCAGGTTATAGGTGACCAAACCCGGATTTGTGGCAAGTTTTTCCAGCGCCTTCATATGTCCGCCGGCCAAATCCAAGACATGGATATAGTCCCGGACCCCTGTCCCGTCAGGGGTGGGATAATCATTGCCGAAAATCTGCAGTTCAGGCAATTTGCCGACCGCCACCTGGGCGATATACGGTACCAGGTTATTCGGAATACCCCTGGGGTCCTCACCGATCCTGCCTGAAGAGTGGGCGCCCACAGGATTGAAATAACGCAGCAGGGCAATATTCAGTGTTGGGTCTGCGTGGTATAGGTCCCGTTGGATCTGCTCCAGCATCACCTTACACCAGCCATAAGGATTTGAAGCTTTCACTGGAAAATCTTCCGTAATTGGGAGTGAGGCAGGATCGCCGTATACCGTAGCCGAAGAACTGAAAACCAGGTTCTTCACCCCATATTTGGCCATGACCTCGAAAAGAACAAGGGAGCCTGTAATATTATTAGAATAATACTGCAGCGGCATGGCAACGGATTCACCCACAGCTTTCAGACCGGCAAAATGGATGACAGCGTCAACCGCTGACTCTTTAAATACAGTATCAAGCTCAGCTTTATGAAGCAGGTCAACCTTATGAAAACGCAGGGTTTTGCCGCTGATCTCTGCAATGCGCCTAACTGCCTCTTCCCTGCTGTTCATGAGGTTGTCCACCACGATGACCTCATAGCCGGCGGCAAGTAATGCAACGCAGGTATGAGAGCCTATATAGCCTGCTCCACCAGTAACAAGTACTCGCATGTCTTTTGGCCTCACTCAATGTAGGATTGATAAAATGTAATGTACTATTCAGATATAAGCAATTTATGTAGATAGTAGCATAATAAATACAGCATGTTGGCTTGATTTACGATAGCATCTTTGGCAAAACATAGCCAAGATTCTTTGAAATGAGTATATAGTTTTAATCAATTTCCAACATTAAGGAAGCAAGGAGGAGATAATGCCCTACGTCAACATCCGTTTAGCCGGTAAACTGGATAAACAACAGAAAGAGGAAATATGCAGCGGTGTGACCGATGTTATTGCCCGGGTGGCTAATAAGCCTAAAGACTCAATCCTGATCTTTATTGATGAGGATCAGCACGAAAATATAGCTGTGGGCGGTAAACTCCTGCAAAAGCCCAAATAGCAATTGGCGGATATGGTTGAGGACATTAAGAAAAAAATTCAAAAGCTGCGCCAGCAGATCAGCTTTCATGCGCACCGTTACTACGATCTGGATGATCCGCTCATTGCTGACAACGAATATGACCAGCTCTTTCAAGAACTCCTGAACCTGGAAAAGTTGCATCCTGAGCTGGCCACTCCGGATTCCCCCACGCAAAGGGTTGGCGGTAAACCCCTGGCGGAATTTAATACAGTACGCCATACCCGGCCCATGCTCAGCCTGGAAAATGCCTTTAATCAAACAGAGCTTCTTGATTTTGAAGAGCGGCTCAAACGATTTTTAAAGACAGAAGTCCACCTAACCTATATGGCCGAGCCCAAACTTGACGGCCTGGCAGTAGAACTTGTTTATGAGAATGGCTTGCTTGTCACCGGCTCCACACGGGGTGATGGCCGTACCGGGGAAGAAATCACCCGCAACCTTAAGACCATCCGCTCTATTCCTTTACGGCTTGATGCACCGGAGAACATACAACTTCCTGGAATCCTTGAAGTTCGAGGAGAAGCGTATCTGACGCTTGCAGGCTTTAAGGCCCTGAACGAACAGCGGCTTGCTGCGGCAGAAACTATTTTTGCCAATCCCAGGAATGCAGCAGCAGGTTCGCTGCGGCAGTTGGATTCAAGGATAACGGCGCAAAGACCGCTTGATTTTTTTGCCTATGGGGTCAGCGATGCTGGACAAATACCCTGCAGCAGCCAGGAGGAGCTTCTGGACTATCTTAAGAAATGTGGCTTCAGCATTAATCCCCTGACAAAATTCTGTCCTGATATCTTCACGGTAATTGAGCATTTCTCCCATTTGCAGGAAGTTCGGCCTGCACTGCCATATGACATTGACGGCATGGTGGTCAAGGTCAATTCCCTTGAGCTGCAGCAGCGGCTCGGCAATAAGGCAAGAAGCCCACGCTGGGCGATTGCGGCCAAATTTGCCGCCACCCAGGCCACAACCGTCCTGCAAAAAGTGGAATTTCAGGTGGGGCGTACCGGTGCCATAACCCCGGTGGCTATCCTCGAACCGGTCAATATCGGCGGTGTGGTGGTCAGCCGTGCAACCCTGCACAACGAGGGAGAGATCAAGCGCAAAGGCCTACAAATAGGTGACCACGTCCTGGTGCAGCGGGCGGGTGATGTCATCCCGGAAATTGTCAAACCCGTCCTGGAGCAGCGCAATGGCAGCGAAACAATTATCAGGGTGCCTGAAATTTGCCCGGTGTGCCAGCATCGTCTTATACTGCCTGAAGACGAGGCCATAACCCGTTGCCCCAACTCCCACTGCCCGGCTCAAAGGCTGCGGCTCCTTGTCCATTATACCTCTAAAGCTGGGATGGATATTGAAGGTCTTGGCAAAAAGGCGATGGAACAGCTTTTCAAAGAAAAACTGGTTCAGGATATCCCGGACATTTATGGTCTGCAGGTTGCCGACCTCGTTGTTTTAGAGGGCTGGGCTGATAAATCCGCTCGTAATGCAGTTGCTGCCATAGAAGCAAGCCGTGAAACCACACTGGCCAAACTGACACGCGGACTCGGGATACGCTATGTCGGAGAAGAAATTGCAGGGCTGCTCGATGAACATTATGGAGGCTCATTGCAGAAGCTCATGGGGGCAAGCGAAGAGGAACTCCTTGATATTGAGGGGATCGGGCCGCAAACCGCGCAAAGCATTATAGAATATTTTCATGACCCCGATGTAAAAGAAATGCTGTCGCGCCTGATGGGTTTTGGTATGACCGTTCTCTCAACGCCAAAAAGCCTCGTTGAAAGCCCTTTTGCGGGATGGATTTTTCTCTTTACCGGCAGTCTGGCTGCAATGTCCAGGGATGAAGCCAAGGTCCGGGTAAAAGAACGCGGTGGCAAGGTCGCCTCCCAGGTCAGCAAAAAAGTTACCCATGTAGTTGCAGGAGAAAAACCAGGCTCGAAACTGAAAAAAGCCCGGGAACTCGGATTAACGATACTGTCTGAGAAAAACTTTGCAGATTTGCTGGCCGGCAAAGATGGTCCCCCAAAAAAACAACAGCTCTCAATATTCTAGGAGCCTGTCGGGGAATTATAATCGTAACGAAAAATTGAGGAATTGAGATCAAATTTTCGGGAAATTGATGCGAATAGCAGCGCTATTTAAAGAAGAAAATTCACGGAAATTTAAACCGATTCTCTCGCTTTTGCAGTAGATTGGGAATTCTCCGACAGGCTCCTAGGCGTTTATAAAAAGCATAAATAAGTTTAGCGCCACTCGGCAAAATTAAAATATTACTTCAGGGGTACGTGTCCGGATAGAATTTTTTACGATACTGACAATTTTAGAAAGGGTCATAAAAAACGGCCATTTCAACCTGTTGTTCGTGTGGAAAGGGAGTTCAGCATGACATATGCAAAAAGATTTCATGTCATAGTTGCAGGCAGGGTGCAAGGTGTATTCTTCCGCGCTTTTACAAGGGACGAAGCGTTGCGCTTGGGCCTTTCCGGCTGGGTAAGGAACCGGCCTGATGGCTCAGTGGAAGCCATTGTCGAAGGTGAAAAAACTGCCGTGGAAAAAATGCTGCAATGGTTCTACCAGGGCTCGCCAAACTCAATCGTTGAAAATGTACTTGCCACCGAAGAACCCCCCATAGGCGACTCCGGCACCTTTGAAATTCATTACTGATTCCACGGCGGTTCTATTCCAAATATTTATTTTGCTGTGCCGACAGTTTGCTGCAGTTCCGCTGAATTCCATGTACAAGCGGTTGCCCGATTTATTGTAATTGTTTTTCTGAAGTATTGATCGCCTTTAGTGGGCATGTCTTGCCCGCTTTTTTTTACAAGTGTTGACAATAGGGTGCTACTGCTTTATAGAAAAGCGAATCATTTTAAAAGGAGGATTTCTCTCACAATGAGTTATTCTGAAACAACCAAGGTTAAAGAAAAAAAAACAAGATCCAAAGTGGTAACTTTACCGAGCACCCAGCGAATAACCTGCCCAGAATGCGGCAATAACAAGGAATTTCTGGAAGTATCAGATGGGGTTATTCTCACCACACGTTTTGTCCAGCACAATGACGGCAGCTTCAGCCAGGAACTGGATGATTCCCAGGTCCTGGGCAAGGTGAAATTTTACTGTGGCGATTGCGGTGCTGACCTCACCCAGTTTCATAAACGATTTCTGGAAATGCTCTTCTAGCATTTTGCCATAAAGCGGTAGAACTCATTTTCTTTATAAGGAGATATCGGGCTTGAGCCGGAAGAAGCTTGTCATTCGAGACAACTCCACCCTGCGGGCCCAATATAATTCCCTGCGTAAAGGGGATATAATCGTTGGACGATTACGGTTGAGAGCATCCGAGGAATCTTTACTTTTTGACCTGAAAGAGCGGGGGGTGCACCTGATTCCTCCCGGCCTGTCGCAGCTCGCCAGCCGGTCAAAAGCTTTGCAGGCAGCCCTTTTTGCCCCGTATATGCTGCCCCTGACACGCGCCATCCACTGCCATCATGACCTGATTGAGGCATTCTCAGACTACCAGCGAAATTCCGCAACTCCTGTGGTCACCAAACTTGACCGCAGAAATGCAGGCATGGGCGTGCATCTCTGGCAGTCTGTTGAAGAGGTGTTTACCCATGCTTCCCTGGGCAATATTCCTTATCCCTTTGTCCTGCAGCCTTTTGAGCCGGATGGTCATGATATCCGGGTCGTATTTCTGGGTGACTATATCGAGGCATACAGGCGGCACAATCCCCATAATTTTCGCAATAACATGCACCATGGCGGACAAAGTGAACCCTACGAACTTGCCGCTGAACAGGTTGAACTCTGCAGACTTGTCATGGCACGTGGCCGATTCCCGTATGGGCACCTGGATATTATTGTAACGAAAGAAGGTAAATCCTATCTCGGGGAAATTAATCTTCGGGGAGGTATCCGGGGGGCGCAAATTGCTCCGGAAGAATACCGAAAAAAGGTGGAGGCTCTACACCAGCAGTTGCTGGAAAACTATATGAAGTAATTTTTCGTTGAAAGAACAAAAAAAAGGAGAAGGCCGAAACCTTCTCCTTTTTTTATTGAATTGTTGCAAAACAAATCATACACAGCCAGTCGGTTTGGGCAGGCCTGCCATCTTGCAAGCTCCCTTACCTGGTCCTGACGGGAAGAGCTCATAGATTCTCTTCAGTGGGAAGCCGGTTGTTTTAGAGAGAATACGAACCATAGGAGCAATACCGTTTTTCTTATAGTACTCCTGCAGGGCATCAATTACTTTCTGGTGCTCTTCGGTCATCTCGGAGATGCCCTCAATTCCCTTAACATAATCAACCCAGTTCTCATCCCAGTCTTCCATGCCCTTGGTCAGGAAGCCATCCTCATCCACATCGTACGCTTTGCCATTATGATCGATACTTGCCATCTTAGTTTTCCTCCTTGAATTCAGTCTTGTATATTGTTGTTTGTTCCAGTCTCTACCGAACTTTTAAACCAAATAAAATAATGAATAGTCCTTCATAATATAGCGTCTATTCTTTGTCAAGTAATCATTCACTTTTTTTCTTGGGCCAGCTTGGCATGAATTTGTGAAAAAAACATTTACCTATAGCCCTATCATAAGAAAACATTTTTCCCCATGTTTTTTTCCGAATTTTTTTCATGGTTCATGAATGTGTTGCGTAACATCTGGAACGCTGTTTGCTGCATTCATATTGTGTCGGCCTCGCAAAAAGCTCTCCGCCGACAGGTATTGCTTCCATAACCGGTTGAAATTATACGGCCCGGTTGCCGTCAGCGCGGCTTATTACGATTGTAGCATTTTTCACTGGCAATATGTATTGTTTTTCGAATAGAATGGTAGGTTATTATTTTATTTGAAAAATGCAGTACTGTTTACATAGTGCACAAAAACATATTGCACATAAAAACTACGCCTTTATTTTTTACAATGGAGAGAATATATGCTTGATTTACTTCGCAAAAAAGCTCAATCACCCCTTATCCAGGGTGTAATCCTCATTATCGCGCTCGTCTTCATCTTTTGGGGTGTCGGCGGAGGTTACCGCGGCACCATAAACTCTGTAGCTCAGGTTAATGATGAGGTCATTCCCTACGAAGAGTTCCAAAAAACTTACGAGCGCTTGGCAAACCAGTATCGCAACCAATTTGGCGGCAATCTTCCTAAGGGACTGCTCGAGAGCCTTGATCTTGAAGGGCAGACTCTGGAGCAACTCATCCAACGAGTCCTCCTGCGGCAGGGCGCATCGGAAATGGGTATAATTGTAAGTGACCTCGAAGTTCAGCAGGCTGTTGAAAAAATGGAAGCCTTTCGAAGCAACGGAATTTTTAATGTTGATCAGTACAGGAATATTCTTTCCAGCTCCGGTATGACCCCAACCTCTTTTGAAGATACCATGCGAACAGACCTTCTTGCAGGTAAGGTACTTGAATATCTTTCACGCTTTGCCAAGCTTACTCCGCTGGAGGTTAACGAGCAATTTGATTTCGATAATGAGGGGATAAAAATTGAATTTGCCTCTTTCAGCGCCATAGATTTTAAGGAAAAAGTTGCAACAGACGAAGAACAGCTGCAGGCATACTATGAAGAGAATAAGGAAAACTACCAGACCGAGCCCCAGGTAAAACTTCACTTCCTCACCTTCCCTTTTGCCGCGGAGGAGAAACCTGAAATATCTAATGAAGATATAGAATCTTTCTACAGCCAGAATATCAGCCGTTACTCAATCCCTGAACAGCGGCGCGCCCGCCATGTCCTTATTAAAACCTCAGAAGAGGATTCCGTAGATATCCTAAGTGAAAAGCAGAACAAGGCTGCCCAGGTTCTTGAGCTTGCCAAATCCGGAGAAGATTTTGCCGAACTTGCCAAGCAGTTTTCCGAAGGACCGACCGCGCCCAGGGGAGGAGACCTGGGCTCCTTTACACGGGGCCGCATGGTAAAGTCCTTTGACGATGCAGCATTCTCATTAAATGAAGGGGAGATTAGCGATATAGTGGAAACCCAGTTCGGCTTCCACGTCATAAAGCTCGAAAAGATTGAACCGGCCCATACCAGGACATTGGAAGATGTAAGGGGTGAGATCGAAGCTCAACTTCAGACACAAGAATCGGGTAAACTTGCTTTTACGCAGGCAACAGAGGCATATGAAAATATCATCCTTGCGGGCAGCCTTGATAAATTCAGCCGGAACTCCGATTTTACTATTGAGCAGACTGATTTTTTTCCCAGAAAATCACCTGCAAGAAGCGGCTCCTCTGCCGGCATGGTCAGCGACCCCTCATTTCTGAATGCGGCTTTTTCTTTAAACAAAGGTGAGCTCAGTTCACTTGTTGAAACCCCCCAGGGATATGCCATCATCTTCGCTGCAGATAAGAAAGAACCGGAAACTGCTTTATTCGGGGAGGTTGAGGAAAAAGTCCAGGAGGACTTTATCAGCGCCAAATCAGAAGCCATGGCCCGGGAAGCAGCAGATGCCCTGCTGTCTGCACTGAAAGAAGAGGGCGGCGAAAATTTTGCTGCAGAGGCAGCAAAACTTGATATGACCCCGGAAGTATCCGACAATATCATCCGCAATGCTGCTGCCGCCTCCAGCCTGCCTTTGCAGATCGTCAACATGGGTTTTGAACTCTCAGAAGAACAACCATACCCCGAAGAGGCTGTATTCGCCAATGGCATATTCTATGTCTTCAGGGTTGTGGAAAAGAGTCCGCCTTCCCCTGACCTCTTCAGCAAGGAGGAAGATGAATTCAGAACAGGATTGCTGGAAAGAAAAAAATCAGCCCTCCTGGCTTCCTGGCTTGCAAATGTGAGAGATAAGGCAGAGATTGAGATTAACGAACAGTTCTTATAGGCAGAGCTTTTCGATTTTACAAAATCTGTTTCGTCATCAGGTGCTTCATGTAGAAAACTACTATGCAGCACCTTCTTCCTAGCCCGAATATTTCATGAACAGTTTTGAAAAATTAGTTTAAATATCTGTATTTGTGATTTAAATTTTATATTTCCAGTCATTGTACGGTTACAGTTTGTACCAAGTGACTGAATAGATTTTTTCAAAATTGTTCACCCTTCGGGCAAGTCGATACATCCGTATAGCCTGCAGTGTTAGGCGTTTCGCATACTAAAGTATCGAAGTCTCCCTTTTCGGTCACTTATCTGCTCAAACGAATTACACTTTGTCTATCCGGCGTCTCGACTCGTGAAAAATGCGGGCTAGCATCTCCTGCAAACTCGAAAATCGTTCAATCTTAGTATATAAAAAATTTTTTAAAACTGCGTCAGAGTTCCTTAAAACACCTACTCTTTCCAGTCAGGCCGCAGATAGAGCTCGGTGAGTTGCTTCCTGCCCACTGCGGCAGGTGCTTCAGTGAGCGGGCAGGTTGCCTTCTGTGTTTTCGGAAAGGCGATCACGTCACGGATTGTTTCGCGCCCGGTCAGTATCATCAGGAGCCTGTCAAGCCCAAAGGCAATACCGCCGTGGGGCGGAGCGCCAAGCTCCAAGGCCTGCAGCAGAAAGCCAAATTTGTTCTCGGCCTCTTCTGTGGCTATTCCAAGGGCAGCAAAGATCACCTCCTGCAGTGCCTTTTGGTGGATACGTATGCTGCCGCCGCCGATTTCAACGCCGTTCAGAACCAGGTCATAGGCCTTGCTGCGGACACGGCCCGGGTCCTTTTCCAGAAATTCGATATCCTCTTCTTTGGGGGCTGTAAAGGGATGATGCACAGCCACATGCCGCTTTTCCTCATGGTCATACTCCAGGAGGGGAAAATCAACAACCCAGACAAAACTGTAGGTGCCCTTAGGTATCAGGCCAAGCCTTCTGCCCAGCTGCAGGCGCAGCTCAGACAGTGCCTGGTGCACAATGGTTCCTGTGTCGGCAACAAAGAAAAGTACATCATTTTCCTCTGCACCAAGCTTCTTGCTTATTGCCTCGCGCTCCCCGTCGGAAAAAAACTTCGTGATCGGTGACTGCCATTCACCGTCTGCCTTTACCTTAACCCAGGCAAGGCCCTTGGCCCCGAACTGCAGGACATACTCGGTAAGGTCGTCAAGATCCTTGCGGGAAAAATCTCCACAGCCCTTGGCATTGATGCTTTTTACCAGCCCGCCTTTTTTAACAACCGTCTGAAAAACATTGAAGCCGCAATCCCTGACCGTCTCGGTAAGGTCTATCAACTCAAGTCCGAAGCGTGTGTCCGGGCGGTCCGTACCATAGCGGGCCATTGCCTCTGCATAGTCCATCCTGGCAAAGGGTACAGGCAGTTCAATGTCAAGCACATCCCTGAAAAGCTTCAGCATCATGCCTTCAACAATATCATAGATGTCTTCCTCCTCAATGAAGGAAAGTTCCATATCAATCTGGGTAAATTCAGGCTGCCGGTCGGCCCTCAGGTCTTCATCCCGAAAACAACGGACAATCTGGTAGTACCTGTCCAGACCCGATACCATCAGGAGCTGCTTGAAAAGCTGCGGTGACTGGGGCAGGGCGTAGAATTTTCCGGCATTGACCCTGCTGGGAACAAGATAATCCCTTGCACCTTCGGGAGTTGACCTGGTCAGAACCGGGGTTTCAACTTCCAGGAATTTTTCATGATCCAGGTATTCTCTCACTGATTGAGAAGCTCTGTGGCGCATAATGAGATTTGCTGCCATGGAGGGGCGGCGCAGGTCAATATACCTGTATTTGAGGCGCAGATTTTCCGAGACCTCGACCTCCTCGTCCAGGGGAAACGGCGGGGTCAGGCTGGAGTTCAGGATACGCAGGGTATCCACTAATACCTCAATGGCGCCGGTTTTAAGGTTGGGGTTTTCCATATCAGGGGGACGTCTTTCCACGCGGCCCTGCACAGCTATTACCCATTCACTGCGCAGCTGATGCGCAGTGGTATGGACCTCTGCATGAACTTCCGGATTAAAAACCACCTGGGTGAGACCCCAGCGGTCGCGGAGATCAATGAATATAACGCCGCCATGATCACGGCGCCGCAGCACCCAGCCCATCAGGGTGACAACTTCTCCGACATTATCCGCTGCAAGATCATTACAGGAATGACTCCGTTTGAGTCCCCCCATCGATTCCATTTCAATACTCCTTATTTTTTGGGAAACAGCAAAGACACGCGAGGCTTCTGCCTCAGCAGGGCTGTTGGTTATGTTTCTACTCTTACTTTTGTCTTATTTTGGTCTTGATACTAGAAGCCCAGTCTTCAAATGCAGGTGGAAGTTCAACAAGTTCCTGCTCGCCGGAACGCATGTCTTTCAGAGGTGCTTCAAGGTTTGTCAGCTCGTTTTCACCCAGGATAAGGACAAAATCGGCCTTCTGTTTATCAGCCTGTTTCATCTGGTTTTTCATGCTTCTGCCTTCATGGTCCATCATGGCCCCTAAGCCGAGGGCACGCAGCTTCTGCAGCAGGACAAACCCTTTTTCATAGGCTTTTTCTCCAAGGGTGATGAGAAAAAGGTCGAGAGACGGTCCCAAGTCCTGCCGGCTTTTCTGGCTTAAAAGCATGACCAGTCTTTCCATTCCCAGGGCAAAGCCTATACCGGGCACCTCCGGGCCGCCAAGCTGCCTGACCAGGCCGTCATATCTGCCTCCTGCTCCAATGGCGCCCTGGGACCCCAGTTCAGTCGTGATCAACTCAAAGGTTGTTCTGGTGTAGTAGTCAAGCCCCCGCACCATTTTTGCATTCACAGCAAAGGGGACATCAAGTTGGCTCAAGGTCTGCTTTACCTCTGCAAAGTGCTGGCTGCAGCCTTCACAGAGATGATCCAAGATAGATGGTGCTGAAGTATACTGGGCCTGGCAATGTTCGCTTTTACAATCAAGGACACGCAACGGGTTGCTGCTGCTGCGGCGCCGGCAGTCTTCACACAGGTGCTGGATGCGCTCCTGCAGAAACGTTTGCAATGCTTCCTTGAAAGACGGCCGGCATGCTGCGCATCCCAGTGAATTAATCTCCAGGCTTGCCTGCAACCCGATTTCCTGCAGGATCTGCCAGGCCATGGCCATAACCTCGGTGTCAATTGTGGCCCGGTTTGAACCGAGCACCTCGACACTCATCTGGTGGAATTGGCGCAGCCTGCCTTTCTGAGGCCTTTCATGCCTGAACATGGGGCCGATTGTATAAAGCCGCTGCACGGACCCGCGAACATACAGACCATTATCAATATAGGAGCGGATAACCGATGCCGTACCCTCGGGCCGCATGGTAATTGAGGAGCCGTTGCGGTCCACAAAGGTGTACATCTCCTTTTCGACAATATCTGTACTCTCACCGATGGTACGGACAAAAAGCTCGGTCTTTTCCAAAATCGGCACCCTGATCTCTTCAAAGCCGTACCTGTGAAAAATTTTCCGGGCCGTCTGCTCTATGAACTGCCAGTGACCGACCTCATCGGGCAGGATATCTTTAAAGCCTTTTAAAGCTTTTATGCTCAAAATAATCTCCTCATTACAAGAGAAATGTATTAATATGAAAAAATAAACGGACAACTTTACTCTTACCGCTATCAAAAAGTCAAGCAATGTCCCCAGTACAGGCATGCTTTGACTTGACAAAGAGCCTGAAGCCGGGCATATTCGTGCCTTATTAAGAAATTGCATTTTTTAATATTTTTTTGTGAAATAATGTTTTTTTACATAATATCAAAAAGTTAACAGCAATAATATCAATTTAATACCCGTGCCGGAGAATCTTGCGTAAGATCTTTGTATCTTTGTAATTAAATTACCTCATGAAATTACCCCCCCTTACCATTGGACCATTTACTGCCCCTGTTCCCCTTATCCAGGGTGGCATGTCAATCCGGGTTTCCACATCCGACTTAGCTGCACCGGTTGCAGAATGTGGCGGCATCGGCACAATCGGCGGCTCTTCCATCCCCATTGATGAACTCAAGGCTGACATCATAAAAGCGAAAAAGGCGACAAAGGGTATTATTGCGGTGAACATCATGTTCGCCATGAAAAATTTCTATAACCTGGTAAAGGCTTCCATTGATGCCGGCGTCGATATGATTATCACCGGAGCCGGATTTTCCAGGGATATCTTCAAGATCGGTGCGGAGACCAGTACACCGATTGTTTCCATTGTATCTTCCCCGGCATTTGCCAGACTTGCAGAAAAGTTGGGCGCTGCAGCCATTATTGTCGAAGCCAAGGAAGCCGGCGGCCATCTGGGAACCGATATAGCCCTGCGTGACCTGTTTCCCAAAATCCGCGAGGTTGTAAAAAAGGTGCCCCTTATTGCCGCAGGCGGCATAACCGACGGCTATGAAATGGCCGAAATGATGGACAAGTACGGGGCCGACGGTGTGCAGATTGCCTCCCGCTTTGTCCTCACCGAGGAATGCTCGGTGTCAGATGCCTTTAAGCAGGCCTATCTTAATGCGAAAAAAGAAGATGTGACCCTTATCCGTTCACCTGTCGGCATGCCAGGCAGGGCAATCAGAACGCCCTTTGTCGAGCAGATGGAGACCGGGGAGGAATTGAAAACAAAGGAATGTAAATATAAATGCTTGAAAAAATGTGACCACTTTTACTGCATCTCTGAAAGGCTGATAAAGGCAAAGGATGGCAATATTGATGAAGGACTCGTTTTTTCAGGAGAAAATGTTTTCAAGATGAAGGAAATACTCACGGTCAAAGAAGTTTTTGATATGTTTATCTCCCAGGCCGAGTCTGTTTACAAGGAACCCCTTGCCTCTTAAGACCTGAAGTTATCCTGTGTAATAATAGCCATGCCAACTAATCCGGGAACTGCAAGCACACCCGTTGACAACAATACACCCGCACCTCGCATTATTCCCAGGTCAAAACACTCGATATCAAGGAAAAACATTGACCGGGAAGCGCTGAAGGTCCTCTACCGTCTGCGTGATGCCGGGTATGTAGCCTACCTGGTCGGCGGCGGTGTCCGGGACCTTTACCTCGGTAAAACTCCTAAGGATTTTGACATCAGCACCAATGCCAGGCCCGGACAACTCCGTAAAATATTTAAAAACAGCCGCCTGATCGGCAAACGCTTCAGGCTGGTGCAGGTTTTTTTTCATGGCAGCAAGATTGTCGAGGTTTCCACTTTCCGCTGTCGGAGTGAATTTGACCTGAACGGCATCAACGGCAATGCCAAAGAAAAAGTCCTGGCAGCCAACAACACCTATGGTTCCCCCTCCGATGATGCCTTCCGCAGGGACCTCACCATCAATGGCCTGTTTTATGAGATAGAAAATAACAGCATCATTGACTACACAGGCGGGGTCAATGATCTGGAACAGGGGATTATCCGTTGTATCGGCGATCCTGGGAGAAGGGTGCAGCGCGACCCGGCCAGGATGCTGCGAATCATCCGCCATGCAGCGCGAAATAATTTTTCCATAGAACCGATTACCTGGCAGGCTGTCATTGCTCACAGGGACAAGCTGAAACTTTGCCCTGTCTCCCGTATCCGCGATGAACTGATGAAAGATCTGCACAGTTCAGCCTGCAGGGCCTGGGCCCAATTTGCCATGGACTCCGGTATTTTTTATGTACTTTTTCCCTTTTATCAGGCTGTTCATGATACGCCTGAAAGTGCACGGAACAAAGAATTGTTTCTTGCCGTCCAGGCAGTTGTTGACAGGCTGCACACAAAGGGCATGAAACTTCCCGACCAGCTGCTCTTCTCGCTGCTCCTGCTTCCTTGGGCAATTGCAGAGTATGATCTTCTGAAGAGAAACACCAAAGGGCCTGAATTCCATCGTTTCCTGCGCAGCATAAGGGGGCGCCTCGATGAGATTCTGGGGCCCATGAGCATCAAACGGGCCCACAAGGAAAGCATAGCGCTGCACCTCGTCACCCTGCCGCAGTTTATCCGTTTTGCCAAGGAGAATAACTGGCCCAAATGGTTGAAGCGCAAAAGTTATTACCAGGAATGCGACCTGTTTTTCCGCATTTTTTCTGAAGCTACCACCAAAGACAGGATACCGGAACATATCGTAGGGGCATATGTTCAAAAGCTTAGCGTTAAAGCCAAACGCAAACCTGCCAGAAAACGCAGATATAAAAGAAGGGGAACCCCCGGACCGGCATTTACCGGTAAAAAAAGCGAATCTATTTTTGGATTGAAAAAATAGTTCCCAACAAACGAATCCAGGATGTGAAGCAATGGAACGGGTAAAAAAATTTTTAGCGGATAATGCAAAAGCCGGAACCCTGAGGTCTCTGACACCTTTAATTCGACTTGGGCGCGGCTGGGTCAGGCTGCTGGACTCTGAAGACCGGCTGCTTGACTTTTCATCCAATGATTATCTTGCCCTGGCGGAACACCCTGAGGTCATTGCTGCCAGCAAAAAGTATCTGGAAATGTTCGGTGCCGGTGCCGGTGCTGCCCGGTTGATGAGCGGTGACCTGGAAATAAACCACCTCCTGGAAGAGGAAATTGCGCGCTTGAAATCCAAGGAAGCCGCCCTGACATTCGGTTGCGGCTACCTGGCTAATACGGGCATTATCTCCGCCATGGTCGGCAGGGGTGATCTCATCATTACAGACCGTTTGAGCCATGCCAGCATTTACGATGGCTGTCTGCTTTCAGGTGCCAGGGCCATACGGTTCAGGCACAATGATATGGCCCATCTTGAACAGATACTGCAGGAAAAACGAAGCCAGTTCAACAGGTGCCTTATTGTTGTTGAATCCATTTATTCCATGGACGGCGACCGCTGTCCTCTGCTTCAACTTGTGGAGCTTAAAGACCGTTTCAATTTTTTGTTAATGGTAGATGAAGCCCATGCCACAGGGATATATGGTGAAAATGGTGCAGGCATCATTGAAGAGGACGGGGTCAGCCAAGGGGTGGATATTGCCATGGGCACCTTCGGCAAGGGACTGGGAAGCTATGGTGCCTATGCTGCAGCCTCCCGGGAGCTCGTCGATTTTCTGATCAACAAGGCACGCACCTTTATCTATTCCACCGCCTTGCCGCCGGCTGTGGTCGGTGCCACCCTTGCAGCTCTCTACCTCGTCAAATCAGAGCCGCAGCTCCGCGAAGACCTGCACGCAAAAGTCGCTTTCTTTAAAAAGCAACTTCGTAAAAACGGCTTAAAAGATGATCCAGGCCCCTCCCAGATTATTCCTGTCATGGTTGGTGACAGTGTTAAAGCCCTTGCCATGGCGGAAGAACTTCAGAAGAACCAGATTTATGTCAAGGCTGTCAGGCCGCCCACTGTGCCGGAAGGTTCAGCCCGCCTGCGATTCTCCATAACGAGATATCACCAGGAGGAAGATCTGAAAAGATGCGCCCAGCACCTGGCTGCCGCTTTAGGCAAAATATCCGCTTAATACCTTTTAGCCGGCAACTCCAGCCTGCCTTACCCTTAGCCGTTATAGACTATTTTTCATGAGCCATTCATTCCATAATACCGGGCCTCATCCCGGCACAGACCCACCTACCATTTTTTTGCCCGGCTGGGGATTTGACGGTAGAATAGTCCAACTGCTTAAACCTTCGCTTTCCTGGATATATCCCGAAACCATACTGGACCCTGATACCATTGCACAGGACTTGCTGCATCTTCTTGTGGCAAATAATATCAAAAAAATCCGCCTTGTCGGATGGTCCATGGGGGCCATGCTGGGGCTGGAATTTGCAGCCAAACACAGGGGTTTCATCGATTCACTGGTCCTTGTTTCACTCCGGGCCCATTGGCCAGAGCATGAAATAGAGGAGATCCGGACAGAATTTTCCCGGAAGCCGGAAACTTTTCTCAAGGGCTTCTACCGAAAATGCTTTCTTGGTGATAAGCAGGCGTACAGGAACTTCTGCGCCCGCCTTCAATCACCATACCTCTATGATCTAAAAACAAACAGAACGCGGCTGCTGCGCGGCCTTGATTTCCTCGGCACATTTGCAATCCCCAGTTCTTTACCCGACATTCCTACAAGGCTGGTTCACGGCAAACAGGACATCATTGCCCCTGTAACCGAACTAGCAGCGATCCCCTGGGCTGATGTCGAGGTGATCGATAATGCAGGGCATAATGTTTTCCAGCATGAAGAGTGTTCACTTCAGCATGAATTGAGAAAACAGGCCATCCAGACAAAATTCACCAAGGCCGCAGACTCCTACGATAAGTACGCCAAGGTCCAGGCTGATGTTGCCGCTAAATTGGCCGCAAAGCTGCCGCCCATGGACACAATGGAGGAAAGTAAAACCATCCTGGAGATTGGCTGCGGCACAGGTAATTTCACCTCGCTGCTGGCATCCCTGTTCCCGGCAGCAAAGATAGCCGCCCTTGACTTTTCCCGGGAGATGATCGCCAATGCCCATGATAAACTTCCAGAAAGCAATATTGAGTTTATCTGCGCTGAGGGCGAACGGTTTTTGGCGGCAGCCCCTGAAAGATCATATGACCTGGTGGTCAGCAACGGCTCCCTGCAATGGTTTGGAGACATTGACCGAACCCTGCATAATATTGCCCGTATCCTGTCACCCGGCGGATCATTGTATTGCTCTATATTCGGGCCGGAAACTCTGCAGGAGTTGGGGGCAGGGTTGCAAGCCGTTCAGCCTCGTGCAGAGAACCTTGCGGCACAGGCCTTTCCCGGGCGGGAAAAGCTGCAGAATATAGTACATAACATTTTTGCAGATGGGGCAGTCGAGGAAGAACGCATTGTCAAAGAATACCAGTCAGCCCACGATCTCCTCCTGCATATTAAAAAAACAGGCACCTCAGGCTGGCAGCAGAAAATAGAGCACCCACTCACTCCATCCCGGGTAAAACAGCTGGACGCATGGTTTGAAAAAAAACATGGCACCTGCAAAGTGACCTACCAGGTATTTTTTCTTCAGGGCACAATTAAATAGCACGTTTTATGGTTCGGTCAAGTTTGATAATAGGAGGTATAACGACCTGTAAAATAACAAAGTAGAGTCAAAAGCAGACTTTGTCCCTTTGTCCTGCACTGCTTTTTACACGTTGCACATTCTGCCATTTTTCTCTTTTCAGGTGAACAATCACGATAAATGGCGTATGTCGGCCGCAGCCAGCCTTCTTTACCAAATCTTTAATATTTCTTTATTCTCCTTTTACATTCCCCGGCTATAAGAGAAAGTCATAGTCTTTCAAACGTATCGCGAATTAAACACCCAAGTAAAAAGGAGAACCGGTTATGAAGAGGACTACCAAAATTTATCTGCTGGCTGTATTTGTTTCCATATTTTTCGCCATAGGAGTATATGCAGCCATGGAGGGCGGCAACATGATGCTGGCGCCCGGCGACGAGGTCTACGCCTGCGGCTGCGGCACCAGCTGTGACTGCAACACCCTTTCCAGAGACCCCGGAAAATGCACCTGCAATAAGGATCTGGTCAAATCCAAGGTGATGAAGGTGGAGGATGGGACGGCAGTTATGGATGTCAACGGCAAGGAACAGACTTTCCGCACTAAAGGCAAGTACTCCTGTGCCTGCGGTCCAACCTGCACATGCGGCACCATCAGCCAGAACCCGGGCAATTGTACCTGCGGTAAGCCCATGAAGCCGGTAATGAAATAGACACCGCCATCCCTGTTAGCAGCTCCCGAAGCCCGCCCCGTCCCGGAGGCGGGCTTCGGTTTTTCACCCTGGCAGTCCTGAGTGATCATTTTCCAACGATGTGATGCCTTTCTACATCTCTTTTTGAGATTTAGGCAAGAGCAAAATCTCTAATTGAAATAGGAAGGGGTGCGTTTGAATAAAGGGTCATAGGTAAATAAAATTCAAACGTAGACTTCTATGTTATTCAGAATGTCAATATATCATCCTGACCAGTTCACATATGTCAAGGATAAAGATTTGACCCGAAATCCCCTGCCAACGCCATACTCTACGGCGCCTGGTGAAAAGAACGTCCGGATAACTTTCTGCATGCCACCAAGCCGTTTAGTGAGAATCTCGGGACTGTGACAGGCTTGACATTCGAGTATTTTGTATAATTAATACTTTTGCGTCCCTTCAAAATCGTTTTTTCCATGTTTTAAATCTTTTACTGCAGTAATCATTGAGCGCTTGAAAATCTTCAAAATACTGCAATGATGATTTTATAATTGAGTTTTTATATTCACAATTTTCAACAGAGTGCTCGCGGCATGTAATGGGTCGATCGTCATAAATGGCACACTCTCCGTTCTTTTTCAAATGAGAGCAGGAATTGTAGATAATAAGGTGCCAACCTGTATGATCCCTGAATGCTGCTATATTGTCATGGGATAATTGCCACAGCAGGCCGTCAAAGTCGCGGATAGTGCGGGGAGCAGGTATCTTCACTGTAATATAATTACAGCATAAATGTTCACAAACATGACATTTGGATACGGCCGGTTTGGTTACATTTTTTTTCATCGGGCATCAATGTACTATGAATAAAAATTGTTCCGCAGGATAGATTAATTAATCCCTTAAACCATCAGCTAAGCTGGTGATCCAAGCTTTGCTCTGCGATTAAGTAAGAGAATCATTGAGCAGATTTTAAGTATTGCACATTATATTCATTATACGTTCATTTTTGTCGGCATACGAACCTGCCGACGATTGACAGCTTGCCTTTATGCCCTGTTTTTAAGGGTGCAAAAACGAACCAGCAGCGAAGCGGCGAAAAGGGCAGCCGTTCACTTGGTCCGACAAAGTCGGACTGCCTTGCGCTGCTCGCAAAAAACGGGCGACATCGGAAAGTCGCTGACGCTCCGCCGAGTCTGCTGCTCAGCGGCGTGAAATGGCGTTAAAAACGCTTACAGCGTGCAAAACAGTAACCCTTTCAGGGGCTACTTATAAATCCACCCCTTTTAGGGGTGGTTGTTAACTCAATATCAGGTCAAGGCCCAATTAGGCTGCATCCTGCGGGAAAAAATATTCACTTGCAGACGGCCAGAAATCGATCCAGCTGGTTGGCAAAGGCTTGCCGGTCTTTGCGGCTGAGGGCGGCCGGCCCGCCGGTATTGACCCCGGTTCCCCGCAACTCGTCCATGAAATTCCGCATGGCCAAACGCTCTGCTATATTATCTGTGGAGTAAAATTCTCCCCGCGGGTTCAGGGCGTGGCCGCCTTGGCCGATGACCTCGGAGGCCAAGGGAATATCGGCGGTGATTACCAGGTCGCCGCACTCCATTTCCCGGACTATTGTGTTGTCTGCCACATCGAGCCCGGCCCCCACCCGAATTGCTCTGATACAGCTTGACGGTGGGGTTCGCAAGGGCTTATTGGCAACCAGGATGAGGGGAATCTGCAGACGCCCGGCAGCACGATACAGTATTTCTTTTATAACGGTGGGGCACGCATCGGCATCAACCCAGATCTGCATAGTTCTTCTTTCCTGTCAGGGCTCTGTGGCTCGTTCTTCAGTGTTATGCACCGCACATAAGTCGGAAAACACTACTCTGAACTACATTCACCGGTGTCCTTATATTCATTTTGTAAATAAATCACTGCCTGCCTTCCTTCTTCACATCAGCAAAGTCCCGCCGTACTTGCTCAAGCTTTTTCCTGTAACCCTCTGCGTCTCCATAATCGAAGAAGTATCTATAGCGGTTGTGGGTGTACCCAACCCGGTGAGCATGTTTGATAGGACACCAGTATTGTTCCGTCCGGGCGGCGATCTCCTGTATATAGGCCATAAGTCCATTAAAATAACCGCAATAAGTACAGTTTATTTTTTCGATGATGTTCAGGTAGCCCAGGGCATGCCGGTCAATAATTATATACCGGCTGCGCTTCACTTTAGGAATTTTATACAACGGGAAGCAGATAAACTGATAAACGGAAACAAACACATCCAACAACAGGGTCGGCAGGATGATGCTCCAGATTACAGGGGCCGTCAGGTAGTTGAGTATGGGCGACTCCTTTAGGAAAAGACGTACTTTCTTTTTTAATTTCCGGTGCTGTTTGCTTGCCTCTTTTTCAAAACGGACTTTTTTCCTGTCTATGCGATAAAAAAAATCATCCTGTTTTTTCTGGAGCTCATGGCGCAGGTCTGTTTCAAGATGCTTGATCTTCTCAATGAGTTGTTCAACGATATCCTTTTCCATTCAAACCCTTTGTCTGCACCGGTTATACAGCATTATTTTTGTACCCGACATCCACCGGCAATCCATCCTGCCTTGCAGATGCCACCGCCAATTCATCGCAGCGTTCATTCATGGGATTGCCGGCATGGCCCTTTACCCATTTGAAGGTGATATTCAGATCCTCAACAAGGTCAAGCAGTTCAGCCCACAGGTCGGGGTTGACGGCAGGCTTTTTGTCGGATTTAATCCAGCCCCTTTGGCGCCAGCTTTTTGCCCATCCTTTGACGATGCCGTTTACAACATAGCTGGAATCGGAATAGAGCGTCACCGGTTTATCACGGTACTCGAGTTCCCGCAGGGCGACAATGCAGGCCATGAGTTCCATACGGTTGTTGGTGGTCAGTTTGTAGCCGCCGGACAGTTCTTTGCGTTCATTATTATGGATCTGGACTATGCCGTAGCCGCCGGGGCCCGGGTTATAACGGGCGCCGCCATCGGTATAAATCGTTACTGCGCCGGTTTTGGGGCCTGTTTGGCGGGTGGTTTCTGCTGTTGACGGCCTGGGCCTGCTAGTGGTTTTCGGGACTGCCTGGCTGTATGTCGGATTCTTCATCCAGGCTTCTGCCTCTTTTCTGCTTGGAAAGCCTTTGAATTTGGCGCCCGGGTATCCTGTCACCTGCGCCTGTGCGGCAGGCCAGTTATCATAAATTCCGGTTTTGCGGCCGGATGCGATCGCATAAAATTTCTTTTTCTTTGGCGCCATCTGGATTCTCTTGAATAGTTACTTTAGCTCATTTGGTTCCGGCTGACCATTTACAAATTTTTCAATGAAAGGGCTATGCGTTTTCTCGAAAGATCAATTTCAAGTACCCGGACCATGACCTGTTGGCGGACCTTGACAATATCAGCCGGGTCTTTGACAAAACGATCAGCCAGTTGGCTGATGTGGACCAGGCCGTCCTGGTGCACACCGATATCGACAAAGGCCCCGAATTTCGTGACATTGGTGATGATTCCCGGAAGTTTCATCCCCGGTTGCAGATCGTCGACGGAGTTGACTCCTGCGGCAAAAGCAAAGACCGCAAACTCTTCCCGGGGGTCACGCCCCGGTTTGGCAAGTTCCGCCATGATGTCGTTTAAGGTCGGCAGGCCCACCGTGTCTGAGACATAGCGGTGCACCTCAATCTGCTTTCTGACAGCATCCTGCTGCATCAGGTCGACAACAGTGCAGCCGGTATCCTTGGCCATTTGTTTGACAACAGGGTACTGCTCGGGATGGACACCACTGTAATCAAGGGGATTTTTCGCACCTTGAATCCGTAAGAATCCGGCGCATTGTTCAAAGGCTTTGGCGCCGAGACGCGGAACCTTTAACAACTGACGCCTGCCGGTAAACGGTCCGTGCGCATTTCTATGGGCAATGATATTCTTGGCAAGGGCCGGTCCCAGGCCGGAAACAGAGGTGAGCAGCTCCAGGCTCGCAGTGTTGACCTCTACTCCGACACTGTTGACGCAGCTTTGCACCACATCTTGCAGGCTCTTTTGCAAGGCTGCCTGATTGACATCGTGCTGGTATTGGCCGACACCAATGGCTTTGGGGTCGAGTTTCACCAGTTCTGCCAAGGGATCCTGCAGGCGACGGCCGATTGAGACAGCGCCGCGCACCGTAAGGTCATGGTCCGGAAACTCTGCCCTGGCTGCTTCTGAGGCGGAATAGATTGAGGCGCCGCTTTCATCGACCATGGTAATGAGGACGGCAGGGGGCAATTGCAAGGCGCGGACAAAGGCTTCGGTCTCGCGGCCTGCCGTGCCGTTGCCGATGGCAATAGCCTCTATCTGGTATTTTTTACACAGCGCCGTTACCGTCTTGCCTGCCTCCCGGCTCCTGTGCTCGGAAAGGGTCGGATAGATCGTGGTATAATGCAGCAACGTGCCCTGCCCATCAAGGCAGACCAGCTTGGCTCCGGTGCGAAAGCCCGGATCCAGGGCCATGACCCGTTTCTGGCCCATGGGCGGTGCCAGCAGAAGTTCCCGTAGATTATCGGCAAAGACCTGGATGGCTTCCTGGTCGGCCCTGTCTTTCAAGTTATGGCGTAATTCATTCTCAAGGGAGGGGCCAAGAAGCCTCCTGTAACTGTCATCCGCGGCCATGGATACCTGCTGACCGGACAGGGTATTGTTCTTCACATGTCGTCTACGCAGGAGTGCGAGGGCATCTGATTCAAGGGGCCGCATGCTTACAGACAACACCTTTTCGTTTTCACCGCGCAGCATGGCCAGAAGTCGATGGCTCGGCACCTTTGCAGCAGGCTCCTGCCAGTCGAAATAATCCCGGAATTTTGCGCCGTTCACCTCGTTTTTTTTCATAACCGAAGAACTGATGACAGCTTTTTCCTTAAATATTCGGCGTAAATCTGCCCGGGTCACCTGGTCTTCATTGATCCACTCAGCTATGATATCCCGGGCCCCTGCCAGGGACTCGTTTTCGTCCGCCACCCCTTTGTGCGGATTAATAAAAGCGGCGGGCTGCACCGGCCTGTTGTCCTGGGCAAAAATGGCCTGCGCCAGGGGTTCCAGTCCCTTTTCCCTGGCAATCGTTGCCTTTGTTCTCCTTTTCCTGCGATACGGCAGGTATATATCCTCAAGGATGGTCAGGTTGGCGGCGCCCAGGATATTCCTGTGCAATTCGTCGTTTAACAGAGCACGCTCGGTAAGAGAGACGATAATTCCATGCCGCCTTTTCTCCAGTTCGGCAAGTTGGGCAAGCCGGTCCCGGACAGCGGTGATCCGGGTCTCATCAAGCATACCGGTTGCTTCTTTACGGTATCTGGCAATGAATGGAACCGTGGCTCCGTCCTCAAACAGGGCCAGGGTGGCAGTAACCTGTTGGGATCTGAGCTGCAGTTCCCGCGCAATGATTTCAGGGAATTGTTTCATGTAATTTAGACCCTCTGTCGGAAACATCTCCGAGTTTGCATATGTGTAGTAACTAGATTGAACAGCCTCCCGGGATTATCAGGACCGTGGAGGGTCTAAATCAGGACCTTTAGGAAATTCCGGATTCTCCCGGCCAGGTTTGAGATGTGCCAAAACAGGAGAGAGCCAAGATGATAATTCAATGCGCATCTTCTGCCAAGGTCGGCCAGCGATGAAAGCACCCCAATCGGCAGACTGAGACGTAACCAAGCTGCTTTTGCAGCCAGCTCCTGAGTGAGGCCGGCTAACGGAAGCGCGCATCAGCGGCAAGGTGTGCAACGGTTCCATCATGGAAACCATCTCGCCATGATCCGGGGCCTTCCAGATATCCGCTTTTATAGCCGGACGTATTTTGTCCGGTTTTATTTACAGAAAGCTATTTTTGTGCTTTTGCTTTTGCCTCTTCCTGCTCCAAGAGTTCCCCTAAAATATAAGCGGCATCGCCGACAAGCCTGATGCATATCTTGCGCTTGCTCTCCGGGTTGGAGTAATATTCTTTAACCGCGTCTCTGTCTTTCCAGTCAACACCGGCTATGTCCCGGCAGTTCATGCCGCCATAGGGTTCAGTTAATTCTGCAAACTTTGCCAGGAATTTATTGCTCAAGCCCCAGATACGGGGGTTTTCTTTTTCATCAAGGTTGCCCCTGCTGTACATACTGGAAATCATTGCAACCCCGCCGAGCAAAATCCCACATACGCTCCCCGAACTGGCAATACCGCCGCCGAAGGCACCGACTGCCTTGACAGCACCTTCGTCCACCATGTTTGTTTTTTCCTGGCACACGGCCAGCACAGCCTGGCTTCAGTGAAATCTTTTTTTGAAAAGATCCATCGCCTTGTCTCGCATTTCATCTGGAGTCATTTGTACCTCGATTGAATAGTATTTTTTTGTTTACCCGGAAAAACCGGGTCTGTGCATATTGAAATTGTGCTGCAATCAGCAAAATTAATAAACCATTTCAGAAAGAAACACCTCACATTTCAAGAAAGAACTCAAACGATAAGCTCCTTGAAATAGACTATGGATGGAAATTTTTCCGAATAGAGAATTTTTGCCCGGCTGCTTGGCCTGGCAACAAAAATGAGCACTTCCATGCCATACGTTTGTGCGGCCTGCAGGACATTTTCATTATCGTCTGCCAGCAGGGTTCTTTGCTTATCAAAACCCAGGAGTGACTCAAGCCGGGCCCAGAACTCCGGATCTTCTTTCGGCAGGCCGATGTCCTGGGAGCAGACAATACGGTCAAAATAGGAACCGATTGCCGTTCTGCGCATCTTAATATCAAGAGTCTTGCTGTGGGCATTTGTCACAAGATGCACTTCCTTTTCCTGTATCCTGCAGTACTGCAAAAAATCCACAACATAGGGATGCACCTGTATGAGGTGATTGATCTTGAGTTTCAGGGCAGGGATGTCCAGGTCAAGCTTTTCCGACCAGTAGTCAAGGTCTGTCCAGGCCAGGGTTCCCTCTATGCTCTTATAGCGCGCAAGCAGTTCTTTTCTTGCTTCCAGAGGGGTCAAATCATTTTTATCGGCGAAAATTTCCGGCACATAATGTTCCCAGAAATAGTCGTCAAAGTGCTTGTCAAGCAGGGTGCCGTCCATATCCAGCAATATGGTATCCATTCTGTCCCATGAAGGTTTCCATTGGAGCGGCCCGTTACTTTTATCTTTTTTTTTCATAGAATACTTCCAGCAGGAGCAATTATTAATTCCGTATCATGATTTTACATGGTTTCAAAATCTGATTTAATTTATACTTCATACCCCATAATTCAAAATTTACAATCATCATGCCCAGACTTTTTATAGCCGTTGATCTGCCTGGAACAATCAGGGAAAACCTGGAAGCCATGTCATTTGGACTTCCGGGGGCAAAATGGGTTGATGCGCAACAAATTCACCTCACGGTCCGTTTTATCGGCGAGGTCGATGGAGTCCTGTTCCATGATATCAAAAATGCGCTGCATGAAGTAAGCTTTGCAGCATTCAGTCTGCAGCTAAAAGGAGTTGGTTGCTTCCCGCCACGGGGTAAGCCGAGGGTTCTCTGGGTTGGACTGGAAAAAAGCGAACCATTGCAGCTTCTGCGGAAGAAAATCGATGCCGCACTTTTCAGAATCAGAGTGGCGCCGGAAGGCAGAAAGTTCTCGCCGCACATCACCCTGGCCCGCCTGAAAAACAGCCCGGTGCAGAAAATCGCAAATTTTCTTGCCGGCAACGGACTTTTCAGCCAGGAGCCTTTCCAGGTTGAAGACTTTAAACTCTATTCCAGCATCCTCTCCCCCAAAGGAGCGTATCATAAGCTGGAGGGGATTTATCCGCTAGGATAACTGAAGACTGAGCAAACGTACGGCCCCAGTTCAAAATCAAGTAATATATTAAATAAAAAAATAAAGATTTTCGATTGTGCTGTAGATGCAAGGAAGAGACCCTTCAGCTATAGTTCTCTATGCTGAAGGGTTGATGACACCGCAGATGCAGTGCAAACGGAAATCACTCAAAAGCTTTAAGCTGAATGCTTAAAACTTTTTCAACATCACCACGGCATGGGCTGACATGCCTTCCCCTCTGCCTTCAAAACCCATGCCTTCCGTTGTTGTGGCCTTCAGATTGATGCAATCAGCACCGACACCGCATGCCCGGGCAATATTTTTTTGCATGGCTGCAAAGTAGGGAGCCAGTTTCGGTTTTTGCGCCACCACGGTTATATCTGCGTTTGCAAGCTCGTAGTTCTTGTTTGATATCAGTGCGGCAACACCTTGCAGTATCGTCAAACTGCTGATATTTTTTATTTTTTCATCAGTGTCCGGGAAATGATGCCCGATGTCGCCGACCCCGGCTGCGCCAAGTATGGCATCACAGAGGGCATGGATTAATACGTCGGCATCTGAATGTCCCTGCAGTCCTTTTGCAAACGGAATTTCTTCCCCTCCCAGTATCAGGGGACGATCCTCCACCAGGCGATGGGCATCATAGCCATAGCCGCTGCGATAGCGGCAGCCTTCTTCAATGCTTTTCATATCTGCGCTGCTTTCCTTTAGAATAGCCTTTGCCAGCATGAGATCTTCAGGTCTGGTTATCTTGATGTTTTGCTCCGAGCCCTGCACCACTTTCACGGGATGGCCAAGGAGTTCGAGGAGCCCTGCCTCGTCTGTGGCAGTAAAATTCTCTTTTTCAGCTGCCAGTGCGTAAGCTTTTATGAGAAGTGATTTTGAAACGGCCTGGGGGGTTTGCGCCTGCCAGACACCATCCCGGCTGATAGTCTTTTCGATCACTTTCCTGCTGCTCACTGATTTCAGGGTGTCCTTAACAGGTACTGCGGCCATGGCAGCACCGCTTTTTTCAGCCTCCTGCAGACAGTTTTCAATGACAGCAACGGGCACAAAAGGCCTGACTCCGTCATGCACAAGAACCAGTTCCACCTCTGCCGCTAATACTTTTAAGCCGGCAAGGACTGAATCCTGGCGCTCCTTTCCTCCAGCAATGACTTTGCTTACTTTTGCAAATTGAAATTTCTGCACAAGCTGTTCAGCCCAGCCTTTATGGTCTGCCGGGACCACCAGGACTATGGAGCCGATTGCATCCGACTGTTCTATGCGCTGCAGGGTATGTACCAGAATTGGTTTGCCGCCAAGCTCATAGCATTGTTTGGGCACTGATAATCCCATGCGGATACCGCTGCCTGCGGCTGGGATGATGGCGGCGACTTTTGAGGGGTTCATTTATTATAGGATAAAACTGTTGCTCGTTACTGGATTCTGGATGCTAGGTTTAATGGTTTTATATCAAGTATCAAGCAGCCAGTATCTAGTATCAATTAAAAAAACTGGAGTGGGCTATAAGCCGAATTCTGTATCCCGTTATACGGGTCATGATCATTTCTCTTGGATGCCGGTTACCCGGCACCTCCAGCAATCTACCCGGAAACATCGGACGGGCAGCCCTCGAACGTTTCCCTATTTGATCTTGCTTCTGGTGGGGTTTACCCTGCCTTCCATGTCACCATGAAAGCGGTGAGCTCTTACCTCACCATTTCACCCTTACCCCGTCAAGCGGGGCGGTATGTTTTCTGTGGCACTTTCCTCCGGTCACCCGGAGTCCGCGTTACGAACCACCATGCCCTGTGAAGTTCGGACTTTCCTCTGGCCCCAGGGACCAGCGATCATGCGCCCACTCCAAATTTTATTGTAAGATTTTAGTTTTTAGGTGTAAAGGTTTTAAATTCTTTACATAAAAAAGCACTGAACACTTTTTCTCTTCTTTATAGAGAGTTGTGTGCGAACGAAGCGGTGCTGCTTCATCTTTTGGGGGAGCAATACTCGCAATGGTTTCAGTCAGAAAAATACTCCTGCAGGATATGGTCAGGAAGTTTTTCCGCAAGTGTTTCAAGCTTGACTGCAACCCGGCTTTTTCTACCGGGGATTGTCTGCCGTGATTTTACTCCTCGTCTTTCTCCGGTTCATGAAAAAGGATGCGTTGGCAGGTCGGGCAGTTAAGCAACCTGTCTCCCTTCATTATATCATTGAAATGCTGGGGGGGGATGCTCATAAAACATCCCTGGCAGACCCCCTTGACAACACCGACAACAGCCTTGCCGTTTCGCCGGGTGCGAAGCATATCATACTTTCTCAGGGCAGAAACCTTGATGTTTTTTGCTTTGGAATCACGCTTGACAACGATCTTGGCCTTTTTGCCTTCAATTTTTCCCGCATGCTTCTTGATTGCGGCATTTTCCTTGGTAAGTGCTGTTTCTTCTTCCTTTATCAGGCTTTCTTCCTCTGCCATAATTTTACTATTGGCTTCGCTGGTTTCCATTATCCTGACAATTTCTTCTTCTTTTTCTTTAATGCTTTTCTTGCCGTCTTCAATCTCTTTGAGCAAACTCTGGTATTCCCGGTTTGTTTGGACCTGCATCATCTTGGACTGACGTTCCTTGATGCGGCCCAACTCATCTGCAAGTTCGGCCTCAAGCTCTCGCCGTTGCGTTTCCGCCGCTTCTATCTTTTCTTTCAGCGCCTCAATAGAGGCCTGTCGTTCATTAAAAGCCTTTTCTCTCTTGGACAGCGCCGACTGCTCTAAGTAAATCTCGGCATCAAGCTTTGCTATTTCCAGATCAATTACCTGCAGTTCCGTTAACTGCTTAATCTCTTCGTTCAATGGTTGTCTCCTTGATTGGTAGCGTCATCTAACGACTCATTTTTTATGATAAATATACGTACACTTTCTTTCTTCATTCATATATGGAACATGGGAAGTCTCTGCCTCTCATATCTCAAGATGCCGGTTGGTGGTAAACAAAAGGGTTTTGTTGTTTGGCAGACGATTGAACAGGGATGTCGAGATCCTGTTCGGCAAAAACATCCTGCAAAACTTTAGCAAGAGATGCAACCACTGGATTTTCCGTGGGAAAATGGCCGGCATCAATGATGCAGAATCCCGCAGCCTCGGCCCACCTGGCTGTGCTGTGTTTTACCTCACCGGTAACATAAACCTGCGCCCCACCGGCATATGCCGCTTCTGCCAGATCAGAACCGCTGCCGCCACACACTGCTACGGTGGTTATTTTATCCGGCAGCTGCCCTGCTACACGCAGGACAGGCAAATTTAAAAAAGCGCCCAAACGCTCGATAAATACTTTTTGCAGTACCGGTTCCGCAAGTTTGCCGATACGACCGAATCCTGTATCCGCTGCTGCATCCGTATCAGTTTTTACCGGTATAATAGGCCTGGAGTCCTGCAGGCCAAGACTTTCGGCCAGCACATCATTCACACCCCCTGCTGCCTGGTCGAGGTTGGTATGGCAGCCGATTACCGTTATTTCATTTTCCAGAGCCCGGCGTAAAAACCTGCCCATTGGCTGATCCGTATAAATTGCCTTGAGGGCATGAAATATAAGGGGGTGATGGGTGATAATGCAGTCAGCTCCAATTGCCTGAGCCTCTGCAAGGACATCTTCGGTGGGGTCGAGTGCTACGAGGATAGACGTGATGGACTTGTTTGGTTCCCCCAGCATCAGGCCGACATTATCCCATTGTTCTGCCAAGCTAAATGCTGCGATCCCATCAAGAGTCTTAAGCAATTCTTTTACTGTCATTTTTCCACATTTTGTAGCGCAAGCCTGCTGCCAATTACCATAAAGAAAAAAGGCACACCTCTTGTTCAGGTGTACCTTTTCTTGCGATCCAGAGAGTTTTCTGCGGCTGCCCCCAGGAGAATTAACCTCCAGGGCCATTCCTTCAGGCGATAAAACCTGGAAACCCCAATATAATTACAAACTACCTGCCATTTCATTTTGTCTTATTGCAATAGGCTCAGAAGCTGCATACTGACACCCGGCAGGGCAATACACACAATCGAAAGCTCAATAGTAAATCTACAATAGATGGGCAGCCTAGCTGGTGGGCCTACCTGGACTCGAACCAGGGACCGACCGGTTATGAGCCGGTGGCTCTAGCCAACTGAGCTATAGGCCCATCCCAAAAAAACCGAATTAATTTTATTACTCTAAATGGATTTATTTGTCAACCGCTAAATCATTGATCTTGGTAAAGGATTTACTCCTGTAACACCGCGGCATAAATAAAGCAGTTTCCCTTGACCCCCACTATGCTTTCATATAAGTTTGGCTCAGTTACAGGCAGAATCATTCCTGCTCACCAATAACCTATTTTATCTTGAACCGCTGGCTGCAGCCTTGATCTATAACAACCTACTCTACTTTATCACGGTTATTATCATTTTCTCAACCGGAAGTGTTCCGGGCGAAGCGCAAATTCCTTTTGCTGCGGCCTGCGCAATTTTCATTCTCAAAGGTGCTGCATACTATTACCTGGTGCATCATGCCCATGCACGTGTTCGGGCCACCAATGAGAAGCAGTATTTTGCCATTGAGCAGAAGTATTCAATTTTAGCTGTTTTTATTTTTGCCATTGATGTTTACGTACTGGATATTAAATATTATTTCTCTTTTCTCTCCCTCAATGGAAATTTGCCGGCCCTTCTCAGTCTTGGCGGCATATCCCTGTTTTTTTTCTATCTTGTCCTCTTGTGGCTGGCAGCCAGAAAAAACTATGGGGAAATTTTCAGCCGCCGATATTCTGCCAAAGAATTTGTCATCAACAATATAAAGCTTAATCTGCCCATAGTTCTGCCCTGGCTCATTATCAACTTTCTTGCTGATTTTCTCAAAATACTGCCCCTGCCGCTGTCACGTATGCTTGCTTCTTCCGCATGGGGGGAAACCATCGTCTTTCTGCTCTTCTTTCTGCTCCTGGCTGTCATTTTTCCCGCACTCATAAAAAATCTCTGGAATTGCCAACCCCTACCTGCAGGCCCGGCCCGGACCCATATGGAAGAATTCTGCCGGCAGCAGAATTTCAAATACTCCGACATCATGCTTTGGCCTTTATATGAAGGCAAAATGCTGACAGCGGGGGTCATGGGTCTATCGAAAAAATACAGGTATGTCCTTATTACTCCGGCTTTACTGGAGGCCCTTTCACCTTATGAAATAGAAGCAGTTCTGGCCCACGAGATCGGCCATATCAAGAAATACCATCTGCAGTTGTACCTTCTCCTGTTTCTGGGGTTTGGACTTGTGGCGGGCCTGGTTGCCAGCCCGATGCTCTATCTGCTCCTCAACTCAAATGTTTTTTACCGGATTATCAATTTTACCGGGATAGACCCGGAAGCAGCTCTGGCTTTCTGGGGTGCAGCCCCGATGTTCATTATTATGCTTGTTTACTTCCGTTATGTGTTTGGCTTTTTCATGCGCAATTTTGAACGTCAGGCAGACGTGGCTGTATTCAAGGCGCTGGATGACAGTACCCCCCTTATCAATTCACTGGAAAAAATCAGCTGGTTGAGCGGCAACATACGGGACAAGCCAAGCTGGCACCACTTCGGCATAGGTCAGCGTGTTGATTTTCTGGAAAAATGCAGTAAAGACAGGTCGTTAATTTCGCGCCATGACCGCAAGGTTTATGGCAGCCTCATCTTCTTTGTTGTCCTGATGGTATTCAGCGCCGTACTGATCTGGAAGATGCCCATGGAACTCCATGAGGAGGCAAATACCAAGTTTGCTGAGTCTGTGCTGCTGCAAAGGGCAAAGCGGGAGCCAGATAAAGCCGTCTGGCAGCGGCTGCTCGGAGATCTTAAGCAGGAAGCGGGACAGGACGCAGAGGCCCTGGCTGCCTATGAAAAGTCTCTTGCCCTGGAACCAAGCAATCCTGAGACCCTGAACAATATTGCCTGGATACTCATAACTGCGGATGATCCGGAAGTTCTCTCCTCTGACAGGGCATTGGACCTGGCAAGGCAGGCGGCGGCGTTAAGGCCGACAGCCGGTTATATTCTTGATACCCTGGCAGCAGCCTTCTGGGCCAACAATATGATCGATGAGGCCTTGGATACTGAAAGAACAGCCATGAAGATTGATCCCGGAAACAGGCCTTTTTACAGGCGTCAGATGGATTTTTATCTCAATAACACCTGGCCCGCTGACCTTAATTCCTGGATCAAGCAAAAATGATGGAGGGGCCTGAAGACCGGTTTGCCCTGTAACAGCAAACATCCTGAAAGGTTTATGCATGAAACATATCCTTATAACCAATGATGACGGGATCCATGCCCCCGGCCTGCAGGTACTCTTCAGGCACAGCCGGAAACTGGGAAAAGCTGTCATTGTCGCCCCGGAGCATGATAACAGTGCGGCGAGTCATTCTCTGACCATGAACAGACCGCTGCGGGTGAGGGAGGTTGATGAGAATGTTTACACCATAAACGGGACGCCCACGGATTGCGTCACCATCGGCATCGGAAAAATTCTGCCGCAAAAACCTGACCTGGTCATTTCCGGCATAAATCCGGGCCCCAACCTCGGCGATGACGTGAGCTATTCCGGCACAGTCTCCGCAGCCATCGAGTCCACCATGCTGGGCATCCCCTCCATTGCCGTTTCTCTGGCCGCGGAATCCGAACCCTTGCACTATGAAACTGCTGCAACCTTTATCTGCAAACTGGCAATAATAATCCTTGCTAAGGGGCTTCCGCAGGACACCCTGCTCAATGTCAATGTCCCCAATACAACTCCCGATAAGATTGCCGGGGTTGCCTTTACCAGGCGGGGCAGAAGGCTGTATGAGGATGCCATCAAGGAAACGTACGACCCTTGGGGCCGCAAACATTACTGGATAGGTGGCGGCACCCCTTCATTCGATGCAGGTGAGGATACGGATTCTGCAGCAATAAGTGTAAACAAGATTTCCATAACCCCCATGCATCTGGATCCAACCAACTACAAAGCACTCAACCTTTTGCAACAAGAATGGACTGTTTTGCTTGAATGAAAATAAGGGGATTTCAAATAATAAAGCCGGTCACGAAAATCATGACTGGCTGGAAAGCTTAATACACGAACCGGCTACTAACCTGTGAGGTGAAGAAAAAAAAGGGGACAGATTTGAAATCTGTCCCCAGAAGAACCTTTTAGCAATTTGCAGTGAACTGCCGGATATAGTTCAGATACAGGTAAGCGACCAACGGGAGATTCCGAGGAAGAGTCTGTTCGGCTATGGTTTCCCATGCCGGACAGACGATGACACAGTATAAGAATTATCTCCGGCAGTTCACTTTGTAAACAGAACTTCCACCCGCCTGTTCAGTTTCCGACCTTTCTCTGTCTCATTGCTGGCCGCAGGCCGGGTTTCGCCAAAGCCTTTCAGGCTAAGCCTGTTTTGGGCAACTCCCTTGTTAGTCAGGTAGTTGACTACGGCTTTTGCCCGCCGCTCTGAAAGGCGCTGGTTATAAGCCTTGGTGCCAAGCCAGCATGTATGCCCATGGATTTGAGCCTTGAGGTCAGGGTGCTTTTTCAGGACTTCCACCCAGCGGTTCAGCTCAAAGACCGATTCAGTCCGTAGTGAATCCTTGTCAAAATCAAAGAAGATATTGTTCATTTTCAGAGGAATCTGGTCTTCCACCAGCGTTCCCAGGGGATAAAGCACAATATCATGCCGGTATTCGGTATAGGCTGTAATAACCGTAAAGTCAAGGGTTTCCGAGGCGCCCATGTACCCCTCTTTCTCGGCAGAATAGCCATACTTATTGCCTGCCGGCAGAACAATGACATATTCTCCGGAGTCCGGATCACTTTTAGCAATGCCTGCAGATTTGTTCCGGGTGAGATCATTCCAGATAATCCGGGCTTCAAGGGGATTTTTATCAGGGTCCATGACTGTGCCGATTACGGCAACTGCGGCTGCGGGTCTAGCATTGGCAGGTAATTCCGTCGCAAATATGTCACTGGGCCCACAACCAGTTTTGGGTGCGGCTATGTCACCCTCCCAGCATTCTGATTTTTTTTCTGCTGTGGCATAGTAGGCCATATCTCCCGGAGTGGTAATCTGAAAGCCCCAGTCATTATATGGGCCGTTTATTTCCTTACCAAGATTAACAGGCTCGGTCCACTCGGTCCAGGATGAGTCACGCACACGGGTTGCAACAAATACATCAAGTCCGCCAAGACCGTAATGCCCGGATGAGCTGAAATACAAGGTCCGGCCATCGGGGTGAAGATACGGGGAGTATTCAGCATGTGGGGTATTTATTGTTGGTCCGAGGTTGATCAGCTTTTCTTCACCTGCATCGGTTTCAATATATACATAAATATCCGTATTGCCGGCATAGCTTCCATGAAACAATGTCTCCTTGGGTTTGAAAGGGCCTATGCCCCCTGGTCGATCCGAGACAAAAAGCATGGTTCTGCCGTCTGCAGGCAGCATGGCATCCGAGTCGAAATGCTCCGTGTTTATCGGGGCAGGATAATGCATTATTTCCGTCCAGCATTTCTTGCCTTTTTCAGCATAAAAGATATCTCCACGCCCGAATGAGCCTGGGTAATTGCCCATGAGTGTCATCTTGTTGTTGTCTGCTGAGATGCCCAGCATCATTTCATGCCCGGGTGTTGAAATTGGCGGCCCCACATTGTCGGCTTTCATCCAGTTGCGGCGCTGTCTGGTTGCATAGTATATTTCTTCGCCGCCTGCCTCTTCACCTCTGTTGCGTGTAAAGTAAAGCGTCTTGCTGTCTGCAGAAATAATCGGCCTGAATTCCGTGCCTCTGGTATTTACCCCGGAATCAAGGCGGGTCTTTTTGAGATTTTCTTCAGGAGCTGTAAGCAGACTGATTATATTGCCGAAGCGCTCAGCCATGCCCGGAAAGTCAGCCTTGTATTTTTTGTAGACACCAGCTGCCTCCTCCCAGTTTTTATCATTAACATGGGTCGTTGCAAGCCTCTGCACAGCCACAAAAGCCAACTCACAGGGACTGTTGTCAGCGATGAATTGCTCAAAGTCCTTAACGGTTAATGCCTGTTGCAGCAAGGCCTCGCGTTCTTCACACGTCTGGGCTGCAACAACAAGTTGGGGGATTAGTGCGAGCAAGAATATCAAGGCCGCAAGAATCGCCTTCCGGCCTGTCATCATCTTTGCATTCATCGGCTCCTCCTCTGATTTACTCTTTGCAGACAACTTATTTGTTTTTGAAAAATATACTAACAACTTAATTACCCTATAGTTTTTTAGTTTTCCGGTCAACAAGATAGTTTGCAGTCCCCCATGAAGATAATAGGTTTGGGAAATTAAAATCAAGGTTATTCACCGGCATGAAAAAGTCCTATTGCAGCAAATAATACATCAGTACATATGCAATTGTTGAGCCAGATGTAGTTAGTTTGCTGGGATTTTTTATATTTTTCTGGGGCCAGAAAAATATAGTATACTATATAATTATACTCTGAATTCTGTACGTACGTATTCTGGGAGGAGACAAAATGCCATTATTAGGTGCACATATGTCCATTGAGGGGGGATTGCACAAGGCTTTTGAAAGGATCAGCACTGTCAAAGGTGAAGCCCTGCAGATTTTCTCCAAAAACCAGCGGCAGTGGCATGTGCCTGGGCTCAGTGCTTCTGAAATCAATCAGTTTGGAGAGGCTTGGAAGCAGTGGGGCATGGGGCCCGTTGCTGTGCATGATTCCTATCTCATAAACCTGGCTAACCCTGATACGAAAAAAGGTGACAGGGCCGTTGCTGCCTTTGGAGAAGAGATCCGCAGGGCCGGTCAGCTGGGCATCCCTTACCTTATTATGCATCCAGGTTCCCATGTAGGAGCCGGTATGGAAGAGGGGTTGCAGCAGCTGACGGCAAACCTTGACCGGGCCTTTGCCCAGGCAGCAGAGGCAACATCGGTCATGGTCCTGCTGGAGACAACGGCAGGCCAGGGCACCGGCATTGGCGCAAGCTTTGAAGAGTTGGCCCATGTCATCAGCCATTCTGAGCACGGTGGCCGGCTGGGAGTCTGCTTTGATACCTGCCATGTTTTTGGAGCCGGTTATGACATCAGCTCAAAGGCAGGATACGAAAAAACATTTACAGACTTTGAGGCAATTATAGGCCTCGAACGCCTTAAATTTTTTCACCTCAATGATTCAAAAAAGGGCTTGGGCTCCAGGGTTGACCGCCATGCCCATATCGGCAAGGGCAAAATAGGGTTGGAAGGCTTCAGGCTGCTCATGAACGACCCTCGGTTTGCCCGGCATCCCATGGTCCTGGAAACCCCAAAAGAAAAGGATTTGCACGATGATATTGAAAATTTGAAACTATTGAGAAGTTTAATTAATGGATAAAAATAATATCGAATAGAAAATTTTGAACTATAATCGGAAGTAACGCTCCTTCAACATTCGACTGTCTTATTTATGGTAAGACAATACCGCATGTCAATAAACATCTCTTTATCGCTGGTCATTCCACCTGTTCGCAGACCATATTATTTAGCCTGAGCCTGCCCTGGCGGCCAGTACCAATTGTATTACAAAATCAAGCATGAAGGTCCTGCCGAGCAGAAACAGGACTATACAGACTATAGCAGCTGCAGGTACAGTGATGATCCAGGACTTGAATATCTTTTTAGCGATACGGCTGTCAATACCTGTCAGACCACGGGCTAAACCAATACCCATGATAGCTCCCACCAGGGTATGCGTTGTTGACACCGGCAATTTCATGCGGGTACAGACCAGCACTGTGGCAGTTGCAGCAATATCGGCAGCAACTCCACGGGTAGGAGTAATCTCGGTAATCTTGGTGCCAACTGTGGCCATGACCCGGTGGCCATAGGTAGCAAGTCCAAGCACTATACCGGCACCACCCAGCATCAGGATCCAAAAGGGCACCGGCACCTTCATTTCCACAGTACCGGTTTTTAAAATATTTGCTACAGCAGCAAGGGGACCCACCGAGTTGGCCACGTCATTGGCGCCATGGGCAAAGGCCACGGCACAGGAACTGATGATAACCAGAGGCACATAGACCTCCTCAACCAGTTCGAGTTGCTGGGTAAGCGGCAGTGACTCCTTGCCGCCCAGTTTTTTCTGTACATGAATTTTTGAAGCAATGGTTGAAAGTACACTGATAGCAATTGCAAGGAGCAGTGTATGGGTATCGGTTACCCAGTCAAGCCCCTTGAGGACATGCTTGAAGCCCTTATAGATCGTGGCAAGGGTTACAACCATGGCTAAAAAGAAAACAATGTACGGTGTGACCCGAATGGCCGCCTTTGCCGGTTTTTCTTGACCGAGAATGGTATTACTGATGATCTTAAAGAGGATGAAAGCCATGAGACCCCCGGCAAAGGGAGAGATAAACCAGCTGGCCACAATCTGGCCCATCTTGCCCCAGTTGACGGATCCGATACCGGCTGCCACTATACCGAAACCGGCAACCGCCCCGACTATTGAATGGGTGGTGGAAACCGGCATGCCTGTCCAGGTGGCAAAATTAAGCCATATGGCGGCAGACAATAGGGCGGCGGACATGCCGATGACCAGAAGCGCTGCCGGTTCACCTTCCAGCATACCGGGCATCGAGGCCAGGGCCGAGGGATCGACAATACCTTTACGGATCGTATCTGTCACGTGGGAGCCAACCAGGACCGCACCGGCAAACTCGCAGATGCCTGCAGCGATGACCGCCTGTTTGACGGACAGGGCCCCGGAGCCGACGGCATCGGCCATGGAGTTGGCTACATCATTGGCGCCGATGTTCCAGGCCATATAAAGACCCAGCAGGGCCATAATGGCTAGTATTATGATATCCATGGAATAAGTGGTATGGCTTTAAAATTATTTGACGATCATGGTCCTGAGCATATCACCGGCGTTTTCAGCCTCATTGGCAATGGCTCCCAAAGTCAACAGCATCTTTTCATAAAATATAATGGTGATGGGGTCGACCTGGTCTTCAAGGCGGTAAATATCCCTGCTCAGGCTGCGCGCTAAACGGTCTGCCTTCCACTCCTCTTCATTGAGCCCTTGGAGGATGTCGAGAACATGCTTGGCTTCTGCCCCACTGAAAGAAACCTCGGCCAGATTTTTCAGTTCAACCGCTGCCCCAAGGAGCGTGCCGGTGACCTGAAAGATCTGTTCCAGAAACTCAAAGAACTTATCCATGATATCAGGGTGCAGCTTGGTTTTACGCAGTGTAAGAATTACGGCAAAGTCTTCGGCCTTGTCCGCTATTTTATCCTGGCTGCTGATAAACCTTTCAAGTTCGACCCGTTCAACCGGCATGAAATAACGCCGGGGCAGATGCTCCCGCACGTCATGTTTGATAGTATCCGCCTCGTATTCCAGCCTGGATATCTTGTCCTGGATCTTGCGGATTTCATCATATTCCTCATTGACCAGAGCCTCCATGAGCGGGCGCAGCATTTCAACGCACTCGTGCACCTTCTTCGTATGCTCAACCAGGGGACCGAAAGGTGACTTGCCGAATAAATCCTGTATGATATTCATGTATTTTCACCAGATATTTTTAGTAAATTCAGCGAAATTTTTCTTTATTAAAGCCATGCAGATGTGCATACTGCTTAACACAAAAAACCAACAAAAAACGAACAAAAAATACTGTTTGGAATCTAACAACTCCATATTCAATTGTATGGCTGAATGATGTGGTTAATTGATGGGCTCTATAGTCAACGGTGCGTCAATAAAGAACTTTCATAGGGGTTTTACAAAATCTTACTCCTCAAATATTTCAGGTGTATGCCGCACTATCTCCGCATCAACCAGGTAGATGACATCCTCGGCAATATTGCAGGCATGATCCGCAATTCTTTCCAGATGCCGACCGGCCGAGACTGCATGGAGTAAGCAGTTAATGTCCTCCGGACTTTTGAGAAGCACATCTTTCACCGTGGCATACATCTGCCGGTTGTACTCGTCCACCTCATCATCCTCCGCCCTTATTTTATGGGCCAGCTGTACGTCCATATGCACCAATGCGTCAATACTTCTGGTGACCATTGATTCGACAATAGTTGCCATTCCTTTAACGTCGTAAGGGATCTCGAAATCCTTGCACTTGCAGAGAAAGGCCGCCCGTTCAGCAATGTTGACCGCAATATCTGCCACCCTTTCCAACTCATTATTGATTTTCAGGACCGCAATGATGAAACGCAGGTCAATGGCAACCGGCTGGTACAGTGCAAGGATTTTCAGACAATGCTCTTCAATATCAACCTCCATTCTGTCAATTACAGTGTCTGACTGAATAACCTCATCTATCAACCTTTCATCACGGTTGATAAGAGCCAGTGAAGACTTATAGACCCTGTCTTCTATTTCACTGCCCATGGTAATAATTTTGTCTTTGAGGCTGTCAATATCTTTCTGAAGGTGCTTTTGCATGGGGGGGTTCCTTAAGAATTTTATGAAAAAATTGTGTTAAATTAGTATATTAAAGTGTCTCTGTGGCAAACTAAGCTAAAGGCAACTTTTCACTCTTTTATCGGCCCAAGGCAGCTAGGCTCCCGCCTTTGCGGGAGTCCGGGAAGAGGACAGCGGAGTTTCATTAAGAGCCACATATATTAATATGTTGCATATATAACGTCATGGATATTTTTCACTTTTGAACCATGGATATAAAAAGCATATCACAATAAGTTTCACGAAACAAAAAAAGAAATCAGATTTTAGGAAGTTGAATGGAAAAAATGCTTCCCTTGCTCGGTTCACTTTCAACATTTACCCTTCCCCCATGGGCCTGGACAATATGCTTCACAATTGCAAGCCCCAGTCCTGTTCCTCCCGACTCCCTGCTGCGGCCCTTGTCAACCACATAAAACCGTTCAAAAAGCCGTGCCTGATTTTGCTGTGCTATACCGATACCGTTATCTTTAATATGTATCTGAATTTCCTTTTCCATTACCGCTGTCACTATTTGGACTGATCCTCCTGGTATGCTGTATTGTATAGCATTATCAAGCAGATTGACAACTGCCTGTTCCAGTAGCGGACCATTCATTAAAGTATGCAGCCCTTCTTCACAGTCAAGGCTAAACTGGATGCTGCGTTCCGCGGCCTTAATTGAACATGCTTCAATTGCGGCCTGCAGAACATTTTTGATATTACCCTTCTCAAGAACTATATCTTCTCTGTCACTCTCCTGCTCAATCTTTGCCAGGGACAGCAGATCCTCGACAATAGCCTGTAGCCTGTTTGCCTGTTTACTGATTATTTCCAAAAAATCTCTCACATGCTGAGGGTGCTCTTCCGTTTCATCCAGCAGGGTTTCAACATAACCCTTGATTGACGTAATCGGGGTCTTGAGTTCATGGGAAACATTGGCGACAAAATCCTGCCTGAGACTTTCCAGGCGCAGCAATTGCGAGACATCATTGATTACCACCAAGGCTCCTATTTTTACCTTCTTTGCATCAAAGAGCTGGGCTCCATGGACCTGCAGTACCCGCTCATCCCTTCGTCCCAAATGAAATACTATTGTTTTTTCAGTTGTTTGATCCTGGGAGAGAGTATGGGTGATGAAATGCAGCAGCTCAACATTCCTAACAACTTCCAGTGGTCCCTTTCCCTGCACATCAGACTGTTCAATATTCAATTGCTGTTTGGCTGAACCGTTCATATAGAGTATTTTTTCCCGGGAATCCACAGCAATCACGCCTTCAATCATGCTGGAGAGCACAGTCTCAAGCTCCTGACTTTTACCCAGAACAGCACGTATCCTCTCGTCGAGTTGGGCTGCCATGCTGTTCATGGAATGGGCAAGCCCGACTATCTCTTCCGAGCCTGTGACAACAATTTTATCCTTAAAATCACCCTGTGCAAATCGCATTGAGTCGTATTTCATTTGCTCCAGGGGGCGGCTTATTTTTCTAGCCAGCAGCAAGGTCATGGCAGATGCAAAAACGATGACAATGATAATTCCCATGGCGATCCTGGGATAAAGCCTGTGAAGTTCTGCTTCGATAGCAGTGAGTGGCACCGAGGTTCTTAAGACACCTAGTAAGCCATTATCTCTCTGTATGGGAATCGCCACATAGAGCATTTCCTGTTGTGTGCTTGTGCTGTATCTCTGGGAAGAACCTGCTTGCCCTGCAAGGGCATCTACTATTTCAGGCCGGTTGGCATGGTTTTGCATTGAGCGGTAATCCCGCTCTGAGTCGCAGATAACATTACCGTCCAGCTTTATAACCGTTATACGGGTGGCTACTTTCTTTCCAGTTTCTCTGCAAAACGTATCAAGCTCACTGAGCTTTTCAGCCGCGGTTAATTCTGTCACTCGGGAAAGAATAAGTTTTGACTGCGATTCAAGAAACGCAGCCATCTGCTCAACATAGAATTTTTTAAGGGAGTGCGTACCATACCAGGCCACAGCCAACATAGCGCATATGATGATAATGATGTGGGACGGGAAAAGCTGCCATTTGAGTTTTAATTCACGCATTTTTTGCCAACTCACCTGTTTTGATCACTGAAAGTAAATATATTTTATTTCAGTGTTGTCATATTTGAAAAATTATGGGGCACGCCTCGGGTGTAGAGATAAACAAGAAAGATAAATAAGTCACGCCTCCAAGAAAAAATTAACCGAATTTTAATCATTTCTTAATAAAGTATTTGTATTATACTCAAGTTAAATACTTGAGCGTTGTGGCCCATTTAATTATTCTAAAGTACTAAGGTAACCATGTACCCGGATATCTTGTGCTGAAGCAGAGGCTTATGTCACCATTAGTGCTTATCCTCATACTCTTGTGCCTTACGGGTGTCTCCTACCAGCTTGGCAGGACCCGGGCCCTTTCTGTGGCTAAAAAACTTGGGGCCGTAAAAACGCTGCACTCAAGGCCGGTATATTACGGGGTTCTTACTGCACTCTGGTGCGGGCTTCCGGCCCTGTTTGTCTTTGTCGCCTGGCAGGTATGTGAGCCGGTGATCATGACCAAATTGGTTGTGGCACAATTGCCGGAGGAAATTCGAACCCTCCCTGAAAACAGGCTTAATCTTGCGTTAAATGATATTAAAAACCTTGTGAGCGGCAATATTGTCAGCAGCGAAATAAAGCCTGAGATCGAGGAGGCCGCAAACCTCTATAAAAATTTACAGGCAACGGGTAATGTCGCCCTGGGCGTAGTTATTTTGTCCCTGGCCCTCATTGGCGCGTTTTTTTCCAGGCAGAGAATAACCCATGTTCTGCGGGCGAGAAACCATGTTGAGAATGTTTTTACCTTTTTTCTCATTGCCTGTTCAACCTTTGCCATCTTCACAACTATCGGTATCGTCTTGTCAGTGCTTTTTGAGGCAATCCGTTTTTTCAAGGTCATCCCCATAAGCGACTTTCTCTTCGGTCTGGAATGGAGTCCGCAAATGGCTATCCGTTCAGACCAGGTCGGTTCTTCAGGAGCCTTTGGGGCCATTCCTGTTTTTGCAGGCACGGCAATGATATCAGGCATTGCCATGTTTGTTGCCGTGCCTTTGGGTTTGATGTCAGCCATCTACCTCTCCGAATACGCCGGCAAGAGCTTTCGCTCAGTGGCAAAGCCGCTCCTGGAAATACTCGCGGGAATTCCCACCGTGGTCTATGGCTTTTTTGCGGCACTTACCGTTGCTCCTTTTATCAGAAACATGGGCGGTACATTCGGCCTCGATGTCTCTTCTGAAAGTGCCTTGGCAGCCGGTCTTGTCATGGGGATTATGATCATCCCCTTTATCTCTTCCCTGTCGGACGATGTCATCAATGCAGTGCCCCAGGCCATGCGTGACGGAGCTCTGGCCCTGGGGGCGACCAAGAGCGAAACCATCAAACAGGTTGTCATACCTGCAGCCCTGCCCGGTATTGTGGGGGGGGTACTTCTTGCTGCTTCACGGGCCATTGGTGAAACCATGATTGTAGTCATGGCAGCCGGCCTTGCCGCCAACCTTACCGCCAATCCATTGCAGGCTGTTACCACGGTTACCGTGCAAATTGTCACCCTCCTGGTAGGTGACCAGGAATTCGACAGCCCGAAAACCCTGGTAGCTTTTGCCCTGGGTCTTGTTCTTTTTATCGTTACGCTCATGCTCAACATCATTGCCCTGTATGTTGTGCGTAAATATAGGGAACAGTATGAATAACACCGAACCGGAACAAACAGACGCTGCCCAGCCGGAAAGCCCCAGGACAATAGATATTGTCAACAAGGGCCTGGCCAAACGGTATGGCCGCGAGAAGCGCTTTAAAATGTATGGATTTTTTGCCGTCGCAATCAGTCTTTCGTTTCTTGCCCTCTTGTTTCTGACAATTTTCTCAAACGGCTATTCGGCTTTTTACCAGACGTATGTTAAGCTGGAGGTCTTTTTTGATCCTGCCGATATTGATGTAGATGATCCTGCAAATTCCAATTTTCCAGGCCTTGTTAAAAAAACGCTGAGAAGTGAATTTCCGGACGTTAAAAAACGCAAAGAAAAAAAGAAACTATACTCTCTCGTGAGCTCCGGTGCTGCATTTCAACTCCAGAGAATGATAGAGCAGCAGCCTGAACTGGTTGGCAGCACGATGACAATAGAGGTTCCGGCTGATGACGATGTTGACATGTTCATGAAAGGCAACATATCAAGAGACGTCCCGGAAAACGAGAGACGCATTAGTGACAGACAGTTAGACTGGATTGACAAATGGCTTAAAGAGGGCAGAATTGCAAAACGCTTTAACACGACTTTTTTTACTTCAGGCGATTCAAGAGAACCGGAACTGGCTGGTATTCTCGGTGCCCTTACAGGATCCATTTTCACGCTGGCACTTACCCTTTTGCTCTCATTCCCTGTGGGAGTGGCGGCTGCTATGTACCTGGAAGAATTTGCCCCCCGCAACAGGTGGATTGACCTGGTAGAGGTAAATATTAATAATCTTGCGGCGGTTCCATCCATTGTTTTCGGACTTCTCGGCCTGGCCGTATTTATAAACTTCTTTCATCTGCCGCGTTCAGCACCGCTTGTTGGCGGTTTGGTGCTCACCCTCATGACCCTGCCGGTAATTATCATTGCAAGCAGGGCGTCCCTGCAGTCGGTGCCACCTTCAATCAGGGAGGCTGCACTTGGTGTTGGTGCCTCAAAAGTGCAGACAGTGCTGCATCATGTTCTGCCCCTGGCATTACCCGGTATGCTTACCGGCACCATAATCGGCATAGCGAGAGCCCTGGGAGAAACCGCACCGCTCCTCATGATCGGTATGGTGGCTTTTATTGTTGATATCCCAAAAGGGTTTACAGACCCGGCAACGGCCCTGCCGGTGCAGATTTTTCTCTGGGCCGACAGCCCGGAGCGCGGTTTTGTGGAGCGAACCTCTGCAGCGATCATTGTGCTTCTTGTGCTACTTGTTGTCATAAATTCACTTGCTGTGATTCTGCGGAACCGATTTGAAAGAAGATGGTAACCAGGTAATGATGCAGCGAAAAGTAAGCAGGCATGAGTAAATTTTTTTAACAATAAAAACAAAAGAATTTAATCTGAAATTAACCGATTCTTTCGCTTTTGCAGTAGATTGGGAATTCTCCGACAGGCTCCTAGCATACTCTTTAAAAGACGAAACATCTCAATTGCTGATATATCAGCTAAAAACTTTTATTATTGATATGAAGGAGAATGATATGCTTACTCGGAAAACTAAATTTTTACTGTGGACACTGATCCTTATTTTCAGCGCCGGACTGTCACAGGCCCAGGCCAGGGATTATATCAGTATTGTCGGCTCATCTACGGTGTACCCTTTTGCCACTGTTGTGGCAGAGCAATTCGGCAAGACCACTCAATTCAAGACTCCCAAAATTGAGGCTACCGGTTCCGGAGGGGGGCTGAAGCTTTTCTGTACCGGGGTGGGTATTGAATACCCGGATATGACAAATGCCTCCCGCAGGATAAAAAAATCTGAAGTCGAACTGTGCAGCACCAACGGAGTCAAGGAAGTTGTCGAAATTAAAATCGGCTATGACGGAATCATACTGGCTAACTCACGGAAGGCAAAGCCTTTTAGGCTCAGCAGGAAAGAAGTATTTTGGGCCCTTGCCAAAAATATCCCTGATCCGGGCGGCCAACAAAAGCTTATCCCCAATCCCCATACCAGATGGAGCGATATTAAGCCCGGCCTGCCTGCTACAAAAATTGAGGTTTTGGGGCCTCCGCCTACTTCAGGCACCCGTGATGCATTTGTGGAGCTCGTTATGGAAGAAGGAGCGAAGAAATTTGACTGGATCAAAGCCTTAGCAAAAAGCGACAAGGCAAAATTTAAAGAAATTGCCCATACGCTGCGGGAAGATGGTGCCTTTGTCGAAGCCGGTGAAAATGATAACCTCATAGTGCAGAAGCTTGATGTGAATCCGGCTGGTCTGGGCATTTTCGGATTCAGTTTCCTTGACCAGAACGGTGACAAGATCCAGGGTGCTTTTGTCGATGGTGTCGAACCCACCTTTGAAGCCATTGCCGAAGGGGAATATCCTGTTTCACGTCCCCTGTATCTGTATGTAAAAAAGGCCCATGCCGGCGTCATCCCGGGTGTCAATGAATTCCTCAATGAATTCACCAGTGAAAAGGCATGGGGCGAGGACGGTTACCTTGCCGACAAGGGCATGATCCCCATGCCGGAAGAAGAGCGTCAAGCGTTCCGCACAGATGCACAAAAGCTGAACACACTCAATCTGGAATAATAAATTACTGCACAAAACACAGGCTCCGTATCATGTCAAAACAAAAAAAATATACCAGGGAACAGAGAGGCACGGTGGGCAGGATAGAATCTGACAACCCCCGCATGACCTGCCGAAATGTGAATGTGTACTATGGAGATAAGCATGCCATAATAGATGTTTCCATTGATGTAGGCCGCAATGAAGTTATTGCCATGATTGGGCCTTCGGGCTGCGGCAAGTCGACCTTTCTCCGCTGTTTGAACAGGATGAACGATACCATTCCAACTTGCCGGGTTACAGGTGATATTTTTCTTGACGACACGGACATTTATGAAAAAAACATCGATGTTGTTCCTCTCCGTGCCCAGGTGGGCATGGTTTTTCAGAAACCCAACCCTTTTCCCAAGTCGATCTATGATAACATTGCCTACGGGCCCCGCATTCACGGCCTGGTAGGAAACAGACAGGAAGAAGATGAAATTGTTGAAACATCACTCAAAAAGGCAGGACTTTGGAAGGAAGTTCAGGACAGGCTGAATCAGCCGGGTACAAGCCTTTCCGGCGGACAGCAACAGCGCCTCTGTATTGCCAGAACCATTGCCGTCAGCCCGGAAGTGATCCTCATGGACGAACCCTGTTCCGCCCTTGATCCCATTGCCACAGCTAAAATTGAAGAGTTGATAGATGAGCTGCGGGAGCATTATACCATTGCCATAGTCACCCATTCCATGCAGCAGGCTGCCCGGGTGTCGCAGAGAACTGCCTATTTTCACCTGGGGGATCTCATTGAAGTAGGCGAGACCAAAAAAATCTTCACAAATCCGCAGCACACGCTGACGGAAGATTATATCACCGGGCGTTTTGGCTAGTATTATTTTTGCTGAGGAGTAACTTTTGCAGAAAAAGACCATCCTTATTGTTGAAGACGATGAAGACATTCAACAGCTGGTAGGCTATAATCTTATAAAAGCAGGATTTCTGGTTGAATATGGGGATTCCGGCGAACAGGCGCTGGAAAAAATAAAAAATCAAATGCCTGATCTCGTCCTTCTTGACCTTATGCTTCCAGGCATGGACGGAACAGAACTGTGCAGGATCATGCGCAGTGACATCCAGTTCAGTGAAGTACCGATAATCATGCTGACCGCTAAGGGAGAAGAATCAGATATTACAAGCGGCCTTGACCATGGCGCAGATGATTATATTACTAAGCCATTCAGTCCTAAAATCCTCATATCGCGTGTAAAAGCAGTTCTACGCAGAAAAGCAAAGAAGGCAGCTTCCCAAGTGGATGCTTCCGACGATATTGTAACAATTAAAGGCCTTATTATTGATCCCGGCAGACATGAGGTCAAGATTGATGGTAAGCCTGTAAGCCTCACCCCTACTGAATTCGGCATCCTTAAACTTTTGGCAAAGAGACCGGGCTGGGTCTTTTCGCGGCAGCAGATTATTGATGAGGTGCGGGGCTATGACTACCTGATTACACCTCGGGTCATCGATGTCCAGGTCTTCAGTCTGCGGAAAAAGCTCGGCGGGACCGGCAAGAAAATTGAGACGGTTCGCGGTATTGGCTACCGTTATAATGACTCGAATTAATTCTTGCCTTCAATGCCGCATTCTTCATCCCGGCTCCCAGCAAAGTTTAATTTTCACAGGACATATGGCAGACCCCTGCCGGTGTTTCAACGGCAAGGGGGAAGTATTTCTGTTTGAATTTCAGGGCCACACCTACCAGGCTGATAAGGACCGGCACCTCGACCAGGGGCCCGATGACCGCGGCAAAGGCCTGACCCGAATCAATGCCAAAAACTGCCACGGCCACGGCGATGGCCAGTTCGAAGTTATTTGAAGCGGCTGTAAAGCTCAAGGTTGTAGACTGTTCGTAGGTGGCCCCGGCTTTCAGGGAGAGGTAGAACGATACAAGAAACATTATCACGAAATAGATGACCAGCGGCACCGCTATACGGATCACGTCAAAGGGCAACTGCACAATTATTTCACCCTTGAGGGCGAACATGACCAGGATGGTGAACAGCAGGGCGACCAGGGTTATGGGGCTTATTTTCGGGATAAATTTTTCTTCGTACCAGGCCCGGCCCATGATTTTAATGCCGAGTAAACGTGTAAACATGCCGGCCAGGAAAGGAATGCCGAGGTAGATGAAGACGCTCTTGGCTATTTGCCCCATGGTAATGTCAACCACGGAACCTTTCATGCCGAGCCAGCCAGGTATGACCGTGATAAAGAGGTAGGCGTAGACCGAGAAGAATAGTACCTGGAAGATCGAGTTGAAGGCCACCAGCCCGGCACAGTACTCGGTATCCCCCTTTGCCAAGTCATTCCAGACAATAACCATGGCTATGCAGCGGGCCAGGCCGATGAGAATGAGGCCCACCATGTATTCCTGGTGCCCCGAAAGAAAGGTTATGGCCAGCAAAAACATGAGTACAGGACCGATAATCCAGTTCTGCACCAGCGATAGGGCCAGCACCCTGACGTTTTTGAACACCTGGTGCAGCTGCTCGTATTTCACCTTGGCGAGCGGTGGATACATCATCAGGATCAGGCCTATGGCTATTGGTATATTGGTGGTTCCCACCTGGAAGGAGTTAATGACATCCTTGATGCCCGGGAAAAAATAGCCGGAGCCGACCCCGATGAACATTGCCAGAAATATCCACAGGGTTAAAAACCTGTCTAAAAATGATAGTTTTTTTGCCGGCAGACCATTTATTTCCTCCAAAGGAACCATATTCTGCCTGGCAAATTCCTCGGTAAAGAAAATCTCCATACGGCTGCGGATGGTATCCCGCACATTCCTGAACCTCTGTAGGTTTTCAGGGGTCGGATCATTGGTGTGGGGAGGATCTGGAAAGCCCATGTGCAGCCGCTTGACCCCTCCGAAAAACACGGGGCATTTCTCGTTGGCATCATCACACAGGGTAATGACATAGTCGAAGTGCATGTCCTTGTATTTGTCCAGATGATCTGAGGTTTCCCGGCTTATATCAATGCCGATCTCATCCAGCACCATGACTGCCAGGCGGCTTATTTCTTTCGGGTTTGTACCGGCCGAGTAGGTTTCAATGCGGTCACCCAAATCATGCTGCACGAGTCCGGCTGCCATCTGGCTGCGGGCCGCGTTGGCCGTACACAGAAAAAGGACCTTCAATTTCTCTTTTTCCAACATGGACACCTCAAATAAAGTATGCGATAGTATGTATACAACTTTACAACAGTATTCTGCTAATGCCAGAATTTTTTTAATACTTTTTACAAAGGTGATAGTGTTGCACAATGACATCCTGATCATTAACTGCACAGTTCTTCCGCTATCTGATGACATGCCCGAATTGATCCAGCATGGCTATGTTGCGATCAGTGATGGGAAGATAGCAGCTTTGGGCTCCATGGCAGATCTCCCTGAAAAATACGAGGCTGACACCCTCATTGACGGCTCAGGCCTTATAGCCATGCCCGGCCTGGTCAACACCCACACCCATGCACCCATGACCCTTTTCCGGGGTATGGCAGATGACCTAAACCTCATGACCTGGCTTAATGATCATATTTTCCCGGCTGAAGCCAAAAGCGTCAACCCTGATATGGTTTACTGGTGCGCTAAACTTGCTGCGGCCGAGATGATTCTCTCCGGGACAACGACTGTGGCGGACGGCTACTTTCTGGAAGACAGAGTGGCGGAAGCCTTTGTTGAAGCGGGCATACGGTCTGTTGTGGCCCAGGGCGTTATCGACTTTCCGGCTCCCGGGGTGCCGGCCCCAGGTAAGAATGTCAGCGTGGCCCAAGAGTTCATTGAACGCTGGCAGGATAAAAACTCCTTGCTCTTGCCGGCAGTCTTCTGCCATTCTCCCTATACCTGCTCATCCGATACCCTGCAAAATGCCAAAGAAATGGCGCGCCAAAAACATGCCAGGCTTTTTGTACACCTGTCTGAAACACAATTCGAAGTGGATCAGATACAACAACAGCAAGGGACAAATCCGGTCCGCTACCTGGAAAAGCTCGGACTCCTGGATAATGACACCGTCTGCGTCCATTGTGTCTGGTTGGAGGATGAGGAGATAGAGATTCTGGCCCGGACCGGAGCACAGGTATCAACCTGCCCGCAGAGCAACATGAAACTTGGCTCCGGAATTGCCCCCTTGAAAAAAATGCTTGATGCTGGAATTACAGTAGGATTGGGAACCGACGGGTGCGCCAGCAACAACAGGCTGGATATGTTTTTCGAGATGGATCTGTGCGCCAAGCTGCACAAAGTCAGGGATCTTGAACCCACGGCATTACCTGCTGAAGTTGTTCTTGGGATGGCCACCCTTAGCGGTGCCAGGGTTCTCGGCCTGGAAAAAGATATCGGCTCTCTTGAGCCGGGCAAAAAAGCCGATATTGTTCTTCTTGATGTCAAACAGCCCCACCTGCAGCCCTTCTACCATCCAGATCTGCTGGTCTATTCGGCTAGTGGCGGGGATGTTGCGACTGTAATCATCGACGGAAAAGTCGTTATGCAGGACAGGAATATCCTTACCTTTGATGTTGGGCAAACAATGCGAAAGGTGAGAAAACTGGCTGAAAGTTTATAGTGTTTCTCTTAAGGGGACAGATTTGAAATCTGTCCCCGAAATATGGAAGAAGCTGATTCGCTGTAGTTAAACTACCCGAATCAGCTGATGACACAGGAGATGCAAAAATGTATCCCGTTTATAAAGCGATAAAGTAGAGGGCCACCAGGACAAGGATAAAAAAGATACCGACCTTTACGCCAATGCTTTCATCTTCGGGTTCATGGTGTGCGTGATCACTGTCATGGGCTGACATGGTTTTACCTCCAAAGTATTTTTAAAAATCTCCAATTGGACGGGGTAAATATTCTGGGGCAGACTCTAGCCGATTTAAAAATTTTTCTCATCCCAAAAACAGTTTGACCACAAGAAATCCTCCAATGAGCAGGATGAAAAAAACAATGGTCAGAAGATTAAAATATCGTTCAATGAAATGCCGTACAGGCGCCCCGAACTTGTAGATGAAGGCTGCCACCAGAAAAAAACGGGCTGAACGGGAGACCAGCGATACGAGAATAAAGGTGACAAAATTAATCTTGAACGCGCCTGCTGTAATGGTAAAGAGTTTATAGGGAAGGGGCGTAAAGCCCGCGGCTCCGACGGCAAGGGCATCATACTGCTGGTATAGGCTCTGCACAACTTCATACTTGTCATGCAGGCCGTACAATTCAAGGATTTTCACGCCGATTGTATCCATAAAGCCCATACCAAGTCCGTAGCCGATTGCCCCGCCAATTACTGAACCGGCGGCACAGATGGCTGCATAGCGGAATGATTTCCGGGGCACGGAAATGCATAAAACCATGAGGTAGACGTCTGGAGGTATGGGGAAAAATGATGATTCGGCAACGGCAATAAGAAACAGGACCCAAACCCCTAAGGGTGTCTTTACCCACAGCAGAGACTTATCGTATATCTGCCTGATCCAGCCTATCTTCACTGGAACTTTTTCGCCCGGCTGTGCTTCTGTGTCAGTCATTATTGCCTATTAATCCGCTGTATTCATGAGGAAATGTCAAATTTCGGCAAATGAAAAAAACTATTTGCAGCACCCTAATCAAGCCAGGTAATTACCTTTAGTGGATACAATGTAAAAGATGGTTTTTATTTATGTTCATTTTCTTTACTTGCATAAAGAAAACGAACCAGCAGCAAAGCGGCGAAAGAAAGTGCAGCCGATCACTTGATCCGCATTCTGCGGATTACCCTGCGTTTATGCCCTTCAGGGTGCTGCTCGCAAAGAACGGGCGACATCGGAAAGTCGCACCCTATCGGGCGCTCCGCCGAGTCGCTGATCCGTTCTTTGCTGTGCTGCTCGGCTGCGTGAAACGGCAAAAAACTTTTTTCTTATTAATATGTTAGTGGTTAAACCCGTTCTGTGACGCTGAGCATCGCAACTGGTAACGGAATAAGACGTTAAAACTGTTTGAGGCGAAGCCGAGTTTTTTAACGTCCCGTTACCAGTGAGAAGCACAAGGCAGCCCGAAGGGCCGGCACAGCCGGGTGCCCTTTTTGCGTTCCTTTTTGGGCAAGCAAAAAGGAACAAAAATAAAAACCATCGTTTTTATCACCTGCCCTGCAGGTCCACATTAATCACCTTTCCAGCCGTGATCACCGATCAGGCTGACAAAACGGACATACTCGATGGTTTTTTCAGTAGTTTTTCCATCACTCTTTGTGACTTTCCGCAGATCCTGCACTCCGCGGTCGCCCACAGGTATTACCAGGGTGCCCGGGTCTGCCAGTTGCTCCAGGAGCGGTTCCGGAACCTGTGGCCCTCCAGCTGTAACCATGATCGCATCGTAGGGCCCGTATTCTGGCCAACCGTTAGTGCCGTCATCCAGCTTGGTGAGAATATTAAGATAATGCAATGAATCAAAGACCTTTCTGGCCTGAACCAGGAGGGAATCAATGCGTTCAACCGTATACACCTTTTCACAGACCTGGGAGAGAACGGCTGCCTGATATCCCGATCCTGTGCCGATCTCCAGGACCTTTTCATGGCCTTGCAGTCCCAAGGCCTGGGTCATCAGGGCAACTATAAACGGTTGGGATATGGTCTGGCCTCTGCCGATGGGCAGCGGGAAATCACCATACGCCTGGTTTTTCATGGCCTCCTCAACAAAAAGATGCCGTGGAACCTTGCGCATGGCCTCTAAAGTCTTCTGGTCATTGATCCCCCGGGGCACCAGTTGCTCATCCACCATCCTGTCCCGGGCTTTTGCAAAATCAGATGTAAGAAAGCTCACTTGGCTGGTTCACCCTCTTGAAATTCCTCCTCGGTTAATAAACGATAGACAGAGGTCTGGACAATATCGCCCACGAAAGTCACCGTGACTTTTTCATATTTTTTATCACCGATCTTGTCCCCGATATATGGGGTATTATGCAGCGCTGTCTTTTTTACATCGTAATAGATCCAGGTTTCACCGCCGTCTGTCATTTCATACTGCTCGTCAGGCTGTCCCAGGTATGTGAGAACCTGTTCCTTGGTGGTTTTTTCAGGGGTGACCAGACAAACATCAGAGGCAAGGTGTCTGACATGTTTTTTTGCACAGCCGGTTATACCCATAGCAAACACGGCAAAGAGGACGACAACAATAACAAACCATTTTTTATACATCCATCTTCTCCCCTGACGAATTCCTGCCGGGTTTCAGGCAAAAACGACGCCCTGTCTGATACTTTAATAAAAATTTTACAAAACCTCGGCAGGATATACCGATCATTCCCCTTTTTCAATAAATATCATGCGGCCGTGAACCGTTGGATAGACCTGCTAGATTTTTGTGGCCTTCTCAAGGATAGTATAGCTTCTCTGCACCATTTTCCGAGGATCAACCATGAGGCCTGCCTGGATGAGGGCATTATCAAATACCTGTTCAATGACGTTTCTGGCAAAGTCTTCATCGGTGCCGCGCAGCAGGGACAGCTGTTTGATAAGCTTATGGTCAGTATTTATCTCCAGGTTCTTGTTGCCCAGTTCCTGCGGCGCTTCACCCTTCTCAACTCTTGCAGCCTGCATGACCCGCTCCATGGTGCTGGTCATATAGCCGTCAGGGTTCACGATTATGGCCGGACTGTCCACTAACCGCTTAGAGGTGATGACTTCTTTTACCCGGTCACCCAGAACTTCTTTAACCCAACCCCTTAAGGACTCCGCCACCTCAGGCTCCAGGGATGATTCAGATTCCTTTTGTTCTGAATCCCCTGTGCTTTTAATGGTTGAAAGGTCCAGATCGGCCCGGTCGGCTGAAACCAGTTTATTGCCATCAAACTCACCAAGATGATTCATGACAAAGTCATCGATGGGCTCCAGGGTATAAATGATCTCAATATCCCTTTTTTTGAAGGCCTCCACATAGGGCCCTGACTCTGCAGCTGACCTCGAAGGACCATTGATGTAATAAATCTCTTTCTGGCCTTCTGCCATGCGTTCCACATAATCGGCCAGGGAGACCAGTTTGCCTGCTTCTGTTTTAGAGGACTCAAAGCGCAGCAGCTTGGCAATCTCGTCGCGGTAAGCATAATCCATGGTGGCTCCCTCTTTAAGGTATATGCCGAAATCTGCAAAAAACTCATTGTATTTTTCTGCATCCTCTTTGGCCTGCTCGACGAGAAACTTCAAAAAGCGTTTGGTCAGAACCTGTTTCAATTTTGCCACCAGAGCAGAATCCTGCAGGGCCTGGCGCGAGATATTCAATGGCAGGTCTTCACTGTCCACCACTCCTTTAAGGAAGCGCAGCCATTCCGGCAGGATGTTCTCGCTGTGCTGCTCGATAAGCACCTTCTGGCAATATAGGTTAACCCCTGATTTCATGCGTCCGAAGCCCAGCCGCTCAATATTTTCCTGGGGAACAAAGAGCAGGGCATTGATGGCCAAGGGGGCATCAGCGGTGAAATGCAGGCGGAACCGGGGGTCATCGAAGGCATTGCCGATGAACTTGTAGAATTCGACATACTCCTCCTCTTTTATCTCGTTTTTATTTCGTGTCCAAAGGGCCTGGACCGTGTTGACCGTTTCGCCTTTCACCTTGATGGGGAAGGGGACAAAGTTTGAATACTGCTTGATGATCTGCCTGATTTTTTCCTCATCGGCAAATTCCCGGGCATCGTCTTTAAGTTCAACTATTATTTTCGTGCCCCGCCGAAGTCCCTTCTCCGGTGACAAGGTATAGCTGCCGCTGCCGTCCGAGGACCATTCACAGCCCTCAGCATCGGGAAGATAGGAGCGTGACAGAACCCTGACCTTTTTACCCCCCATAAAGGCTGAATAAAAACCGACGCCGAACTGGCCGATGAGACTGATATCCTTTTTGGCCGCTTCGGCTAACTCTGCAAGAAAGGTATTTGAGCCTGAATGGGCAATGGTGCCGAGATTTGCCTCCAATTCTTCCCGGGTCATGCCAATGCCGGTGTCGATGATGGTCAGCGTATGGTTCTTCTCATCCACATCAATTGTTATTTCCAGCGGCACATGACTGTCAAACACCTCCTCTTCAGAGAGGCTCTGATGCCTGAATTTTTCCAGGGCATCGGCAGCGTTGGATACGAGTTCCCGCACAAAGATATCCCGCTCCGTGTAGAGGGAATGGATAACTATATCGAGTAACTTCTTTACTTCCGCCTGAAATTCTTTTGTTTCCGTCTTGGTTTTTTCCTTGGCCATTTAGCTGCCTCCTATTATCTTTACTGTATTGGTTTGATGTTTCTGTTTCGGCAAAAATGATAAGCATCATGCGCGCTCTGTCAAGAATTAGTCATGGGTGCCCTGGCCGGTAAAGTTTTTAATATTATAAATTTGAGAGAATAAACAGCCCCATGAGGATTGTTGCCTTTGGAGATATTCATATGGACCCCGGTGATGTGGCGAACATCCCTGGTATTGATTCCGCCGACCATATCATCATTACCGGAGATATAACCAACTTCGGTTCCAGTTTGGATGCTGAGGCTGTACTCAACAGGCTACTGCCCATGAACAGTTCTCTCCTGGCTGTGGCCGGCAATCTTGACCAGCCCGATGTTGCCAATTATTTGGAAGATATTGATATAAGCCTGCACGGCAGGTCCATATCAGTTGAGGGCCTGGGCATCATGGGGCTGGGAGGCTCCAACCATACCCCTTTCAATACCCCTTATGAATTCAGTGAAGAGGAACTTGGGGATATTCTTAGCGCAGGCTTTCGCACCATTGAAGATGTGAACAATTTCATTCTTGTTTCTCATACTCCGCCGTTGCGGACGAAGACCGACCGCCTTGCTGACGGCAGACATGTAGGCAGCGGAGCTGTAAGAGCATTTATAGAAGAAAAGCAACCCCGCCTCTGTTTGACTGGGCATATCCATGAGTCGAGGGGACAGGATCATATCGGCAAAACGCTGGTGCTCAACCCGGGCATGCTGAAAGACGGCGGCTACATTGAGGTCCACTATGAAAATGGAGAGTTTTCAGCGGCGCTCCGCCCTTAAAATAATAAAGGTTTAGAAAGAATTATGGCTAATCCCATTGATACACTGATAATCGGCGGCGGCCTTTCAGGACTGACGGTGGCCCATTTTCTGCAGAAATATAAGCCGGGGGCAAAAATCAGCATCCTGGAAAAAGCTTCTTCACCGGGCGGTGCCATACGTTCCTTTCAGCATGATGGCTATCTTGCAGAATGGGGGGCCCACGGATTTCTCGATAATGTGGAGGCCAGCAGGGAACTTCTGATTGATACAGGCCTGGACAAGGAAGCCCAGAAGGCACCGCTTGACGACTTTGTCCGCTACATCTGCTTAAACGGTAAGCTGAATCTGATCCCGCAGAATCCCAGGAAAATCATTAAGTCGAACCTGGTTTCACTGCCTGCCAAGCTCCGTGTCTTGGGTGATCTCTGGAAAAAACCGCACCCGGAGGAACAGACAGTAGCCGCCTGGGCCGCCTACCGTTTTGGCGCCAGCCTGCTGCCCTTTGTCGATGCGGTCCTTACCGGCACCTATGCCGGAGACTTGAACCGTTTGAGCATCGATGCGGTCTTTCCCGGCATACGGGCTCTTGAACTGGAAAAAGGCTCGGTGATAAGGGGGCTCCTGCAGAAAAGAAAGGCGGCCAAGGAAAAACAGCAGGCCGGGCCCAAAAAGAAACTGCCGGCAATGATCAGCTTTCCGCAGGGGATGGGCAGACTGCCTGAAGTGCTGGCCACCGATAAGGACCTGCTCTGCTCCACAGCGGTGGTAAGTATTCATAAAAATGAAGGCGGCTGGGAGGCCAGGACTAAAGATAAAAGCTATCAGGCAAATTCTCTGGTTTTGGCCTTATCGGTTAACCTTTCCCTTGCCCTGTTGCAAAACGCTTCCGGTCTGACCGGTGAGGGGGCGCCGCTGCCTGCCATACCGGAGGCCAGGATAGTTACCATTGCCATGGGTTTTGGAGAAACAGCGAAAATTCCCTTTGGATTTGGCTACCTGGCTCCTGAACAGGAAAAACGCTTTGCCCTTGGCGCCCTTTTCTCGACCCATATGTTTCCGGGCCGGGCCCCGAAAGGACATGTGCTGCTAGAAGCCCTTGTCGGCGGCAGGAGGCATCCGGAAAAGCTTGCTCTTGACGATGATATTCTTGTGCAACAAACCTATGATGACCTCAAACAGCTCATCAATCTGCCTGACCCCCCGGTTTTTACCCAGGTGCTGCGTCCCCGGCATGGCATCCCCCAGCTCGAAATAGGCTACCCGAAGTTACTTGCCTGGCGCAACAGGCTGGTTGCGGAAAACAGGGGTCTGCACGTCTGTGGCTTCGGCTGGGAAGGTATAGGAATTAATGATATGACAAAATCTGCCAAGCAGATTGCGGCTGCGATTTCTGCCGGTGGGGCAGCAAAAGGGGAAGCGGACGTGAAGGGCGTTTATTTTTAATTCACGCGCCGAAGTTGCCGGTTCTGCTTTGTTATCGGGTGTCCCGTATACTAAAAGTATAGCGGCACCACCCTCTGCCTTGCATAACCACCAACTTCAACACATGAATTATTAAAGGAGGAATAAACAGACTTCACGCCGTAGATAATTGTTATTTCAGGTAATACAATTCCAATTTGAGCTGTGGGGAATGAGCCCGCTGGCCGTGTGCAAGAATATTTCTGCAGGATATTATATCTTTTAAAAGAATTTGAGCGTAAGGGGATTTATTTCAGGATAATCAGGCGGGACAGGCAGGGTTCAGAAGCCAGAAAGAGTCAGAAAAAACCGCTAAGATTTTTTTCAAGATTACATTAAAGAGTATAACAGTTCATGGTAAGAACTGTTTACGGGAGGCAAACATTATTATTGTATTCCGGCTTCTGGCTTCTGAACCCTGCCTGCCCCTGCCTGCCGATAATTCTATTTCTGCAGTTTCTCCGCCAGCAACTTTACCTGTCCGCGGATGCTGCCGTTGCGTGACATTGCCTCGGAAATCACCCGAACGGAATGCAATACCGTAGAGTGGTCCCGGTTGAACGCCTTGCCAATTTCCACCAATCCCTGTTCCGTATATTTTCTTGCCAGGTACATTGAAACCTGGCGCGGAAACGTAATTGTTTTCTTGCGTGATTTTGACTGCATATCTGAAACACTGACCTTAAACTGCCGGGCGATGAAATCCCGGATCAACTCTGCGGAAAGCTCCTGGCTGTTGCCGATGATCTCAGCCACAACCTCTTTGACCATGGCAAGGTCAGGGGTCTTTTGCAGCAGAGTTGATTTGGCTTTGAGCCCGACAATTGCACTTTCAAGTTTGCGGATATCCCCTCTTATGCACTGTGCCAGATATTCCACCAGGTCTTCATCAAGCTGCAGTTTGCAATTTACAGCCTTGCGTTTGATGATAAGCCTGCTTGTCTGCAGATCAGGAGGATTAATCTTCGAAATCAGGCCGGCAGACATGCGGGAACGAAAGCCCTCATCAATATTTGTCAGCTCGCGTGGGGCAGTGGATCCGGTTAAAATAATGCGTCGGCCTGTTTTAATCATAACATCCAAGAGCTCGTTGAGTTCTTCCTGGGTTTTGACCTTGCCGGTTAAACTCTGGACATCCTCGATGAGCAAGACATCGCAATTGTTGTGGTATTTTGTCTTGAATTCATCCATGGAGTTGGACTTGATGCGGGAAACCATCTCAGAAGAAAACTGCTGGGCTGTCAAATAATACAACCTGGTCCCCGGGTAATTATCAACTATGGTGTGGGCTACAGCATGGGTTAGATGGCTTTTACCCAGACCTGTGCCTGCATTGATATAGAGAGATGAGCCAAAGGATGTCTCGCCGTTGGCGATGGCGTTGCAGGCCGAATGGGCCAGGAGGTTGGATTCTCCCACCATGAATTCTTCAAAGGTGTAGCGTGGATGAAGATTTCGCATATTGGAATAGGCTTCAGGCATGGCTGGCAGGCGAAGTTGTTTCCGGGTGGAGTTTTCCAAAAGAAGGGTCGCCTGTTCATTTGCGCTATCGGGACCAACTGAAAAATGGATCTGCGCAGAAGCTTTACCCAATTGGACCAAACTTTCCTGCATAACTTTAAGATAGTTTTCTTTCACCCAGCTGCAAAAGAATTTATCCGGGCACGCCAGTTCAATATGGTTTTCATCTGCCTTGATACAGGTCAAGGGTTCAATCCACAAATGCTGAACCGCTTCCGGCAGTTTATTTTTTAACAGTTCCTTGACTTCGTTCCAGAGCATTAAGGCAACCCCAACAAGAATATAATAAAGGATTTACAAATCTTGCTAAAAATTTGTTTGTTTCCAACTGCAGTGTCCCTTCTCCATGGAACGAAAATATGCTTATTAAACTACAGAGGAAAGTAGACGGTAATTGATGAACAAATGATACAAAAATACCAAACTCAGCAATTACTTCTTTGGGTAATTTTTTTAATAGAAACTCCACTGCCCGTCAAAGACGATTTACGATGATTTCGCTTTTGGGACTGGTTCAGTTTTCAACAATTATCTGTGCCACTCTATTGTTGAATTTACAAAAAATGGCCTCGCTAATTGCGCCAAAATTCATACTTTTCAGGAAATGTTAGATTTGTATTAAGATTATATGGGGTTATGAGACAGGGTGACGGGTTTATAAAAAGTTGTTAATAAAAATTACCTCTTTATTCCTCTATTTTTCTCCCTTTTCCTCCCAAAAACTTATTTTTTCATTTTTTTTGCAAAAAAATGAAAAAAACGGAATGCATATTTTATTGTAGGGACCATATGCGACTTTGTAGCACTTCCTGCTATGGGTATGAAATAATGTATCTTATCGGCAAATGCTCCATTTTATTGACAGGAAAATGCGATTTTTTTTCGCGTATCCAGAACCTTGCTTTATTACAGGTAAAAACGTATTCCGGGTTGAAATTACTCTTGGACGCGGAAACATTTATTAAATAATGGCCCGGGCAAATGTGAAGACGTTAACTTCGGATGCCTGACTTCGTAACAAGGTTCTGGCACATTCGTTCACGGTCGCGCCGGTGGTAAAAACATCATCAACCAGGAGAATCCTTCTATTTTTTACTTTTTCAGGCCCGCGCACCATGAAAGCATTTCTGACATTTCTGCACCGTTCTGCACTATTAAGCCCTGTCTGGGGCTGGGTTCCAATATGCCTTTCAAGAACATGGGCGTCAATATTATTTTTATAATACGGAAATAATTTTTTACACAGTACAAGGGCCTGATTAAAGCCCCTCTGGCGTAAACGCTTTACATGGAGAGGTACGGGAATAATGAGGTCCGGTTGCGGGTGCGGCTGGTGCCTGAAGTATTGGCGCGTCAAGGCGGCAAAGGTAGCAAGGCCGTGCATTTTTCCCTGGTATTTGAACATCTTGATTGCTTCTGTCACAGGTGGTTGGTAACGCACAACCGCCCGTGCCTCTTTAAAGTTCCAAGCATTCTTGAGGCAGTAGCTGCAGAGATGGTTTTCTCCCGCCGCCCCGTCAAATGGTTTGCCGCACGTGGTGCAGAAAGGTTCCCGCAGCAGCCGGACATCCTGCAGGCATGATGGGCAATAGGCAATTTCCTGACGGCCTTGCAAGCCAGTTGAGCAGCCCAGGCACGATAAAGGAAAGAGTATATCAAGAAGGGCAGGCCAAAGTTCTGTTCTTAAAAAATTGTTCATTGTATCCCGGATATTGATACGTTCTTTGATAAATGGCCGGCCCTCTAAGGCGGGTGGTCTTTCATTCAATAAAAACATAATGATAATTGTCGGCATCGTAGATAAGCACGATGCGGACAGGTATTACGCCTAAAATATTTTCGATAGTATAGGCCCCGTTGATGACGGTGTTTTTTTTTACGTATATATCATAATTGCAATACCAGACCATTTATGCTAATTCTTGCTTCCCTTACGGCATAGATGAGTAGCTTTTGTATAACGATTGTAATAAAGGTAGAAGTATACCCCAGTGGTCAACGATACACAGTACTAGTTTTTTACTGGTTTTTTCTGGTCCCTTTATGTGACTTAATTAATAATGAAGGAAAAGGCATGACAGCACATACTATTATATATACGGAAATTGATGAAGCTCCCGCCCTGGCAACCCACTCCCTGCTTCCCATCCTCCAGGCCTATACAAAGGGCTCTGGAATTGTATTTGCTAAAAAGGACATCTCCCTGGCCGGCAGAATCATTGCCAACTTTCCGGAGTCCCTGGCCGAGAACCTGCAACTTCCTGATCATCTCAAAGAACTCGGTGGTCTCGTCAAGCAGGCGCAGGCCAATATCATCAAACTGCCCAACATCAGTGCTTCCATTCCGCAGTTGAAAGAGGCGATCAAAGAGCTGCAGGAAAAAGGGTACTCCATCCCTGACTATCCTGAAGAGCCCGAAACTGATGCTGAAAAAGAACTGCAGGCACGCTATGCCAAGGTGCTGGGAAGTGCCGTAAACCCGGTCTTGCGGGAAGGAAACTCCGACCGGCGGGCCGCGGCATCCGTTAAAATGTTCGGTCGCAGGAACCCGCATCGTTTAATGAAGGAGTGGCCCAAGGGGTCTAAGTCACGTGTTGCACACATGAGCGCTGGGGATTTCTACGGGAGTGAAAAATCCACCACGGTCAGCGGTGCCTGCCAGGTGCGGATTGAGTTTATCGATGCAGCTGGACAGAAAACAGTGCTCAAGGAAAAGATCGAACTACAGTCAGGAGAGGTTCTTGATTCCTCGGTCATGAATGTCCGGGCCCTGGGGAAATTCTTCCAGGAACAGATTGCCGCAGCCCTTAACGACGGGATTCTGCTGTCGTTGCACCTCAAGGCAACAATGATGAAAATTTCGGACCCGATCATGTTCGGTCACTGTGTCACTGTTTTCTACAGGGACGTTTTCGCAAAACATGCTGCCCTCATCCAGGAGCTGGGGATAAATCCCAATAATGGCCTGGACGATTTCTACACGAAACTCCAAGGCCTGCCGGAATCAAAACGGGCAGAGGTGGAAGCGGCTATTGAAGCTGTATACCAAACCCGCCCGAAACTGGCCATGGTTGACTCCAGCAAGGGCATCACCAACCTGCATGTCCCCAACAACGTCATTGTTGATGCATCCATGCCCGTCTTCATCCGTGATGGGGGCAGAATGTGGGGGCCGGACGACAAGCTCCATGACTGTATCGCCATGATACCTGACAGGTGCTATGCAACTATCTACCAGGAGGTTGTTGAGGACTGTAAGCTGCACGGGGCCTTTGATCCCGCCACCATGGGAAGTGTCGCCAATGTCGGCCTGATGGCGCAGAAGGCAGAGGAATACGGGTCCCACGACAAGACATTTCTGGCCCCGGCTGCAGGTAAGATCAGCCTTGTCGACACTTCCGGCACTGTCCTGCTGGAGCAGCATGTGGAGGAAGGGGATATCTTCAGATCGTGCCAGACAAAGGATGCGCCGATCCGGGACTGGGTCAAGCTGGCGGTGACCAGGGCCAGGGCGACCAACGTCCCTACGATTTTCTGGCTCGATGAGAACAGAGGCCATGATGATGAGATAATTGCCAAGGTCAAGGCCTATCTGCCGGAATACGACACTGCCGGTTTGGATATCCGCATCATGCAGCCTTTAGAAGCAATGCGCCTTTCCCTGGCCAGGATTAGAAAGGGTGAAGATACCATTGCTGTGACCGGCAATGTCCTGCGTGATTATCTCACCGACCTTTTCCCGATCCTTGAGTTGGGCACCAGTGCCAAAATGCTGTCAATCGTACCGCTGATGAACGGCGGTGGATTGTTTGAGACCGGGGCTGGCGGCTCGGCTCCCAAGCATGTCCAGCAGTTTGTCCAGGAAGGGCATCTGCGCTGGGATTCGCTCGGTGAGTTTTGCGCCCTTGTTCCTTCCTTCGAGCATATTTACAGTACCTTTGGCAATGAAAAGGCACAAATATTTGCCGAGACCCTTGACCTGGCAATAGGCCGCTTTCTGGAAAAGAAGAAATCTCCTTCCCGCAAGGTGCATGAGCTGGATACCCGGGGCAGCCATTTTTACCTGGCGCTGTACTGGGCCCAGACACTGGCTGAACAGGATAAAGACCCTGTCCTGCAGGCGCGCTTTGCTGAAGTGGCACAGAAGCTTGCTGAAAATGAAGAAAGAATTATCGTTGAACTCAATGGCGCCCAGGGCCAACCTGTTGATATTGGAGGGTATTACCGGCCGGATCTTGAAAAGACGGTACGGGCCATGCGACCCAGCCCGACGCTTAACGGGATAGTTGATGCCCTATAGCATCCGTTCCTTGTTAGGCTGCCCCTTCAATCAACTGCAGGAGCTCCGCGGTCTTCCGTTCCATCAGTTTGCGGTTTCCCCTGCTTTCTACATTAAGCCGCAGCAACGGCTCGGTATTTGATTTGCGCACGTTGAGGCGGAAATCAGCAAAAGACATGCTCAAGCCATCGGTGTAGTCCTTGTTGCAATCCGCACCGTCATAATGCTTTTCAATGCGCTTTATTGCCCCGTCAGGATCAGAAACCGTGCGGTTGATCTCACCGCTGACAGGAAAGAGAGCCATGCGTTCTGCAACTAATTCTGAAAGGGGCCTGCCGGTCTTGCTCATAAGTTGCCAGACCAGAAGCCAGGGGATCATGCCTGAGTCACAGTAGTTAAAATCCCTGAAATAATGATGCCCTGACATTTCACCACCATAGAGAGCGTCTTCACGTCTCATTTTGTCCTTGATAAAGGCATGCCCCGTCCTGGCCATTATTGCAATGCCACCCTTCCTGGTAACAATATCCTGCGTGTTCCACACCAACCTGGGGTCATGAATTATTTTCTGTGGTTTTTCTCTTTGGCGCAAAAGTTCTCCGGCGAGCAAACCAACGTGGTAGTAACCTTCTATAAAGTTTCCCTTTTCATCAAACAGGAAGCAGCGGTCAAAATCTCCGTCCCAGGCAATGCCGATGTCAGCCTTTTCCTCTATGACAGCTTTTGCTGTAATTTCCCGGTTATCGGGCAGCAAAGGATTTGGGACCCCGTGGGGAAAACTGCCGTCCGGAGTATGCTGCAGCCTGACAGGGGTGATGGGCAGCCGCTTTTCAAGAAGATCAAAAACCGGACCGGCGCAGCCGTTTCCTGGGTTTACAACTGCCTTAAGCGGTTTTAAGGAGTCCGGCTCAATATAGCTCAGGATATGGTCAATATACCGGTTGCGGATATTGGTGTTGTGAATAGCCCCTGTTGTCCCGGCCTTTATAATGGTATTGTCCTGCACCATTTTTTTTATTACCAGCAACCCCGTATCACTGCTTATGGGCCGGGACTGGCTGCGCACAAACTTCATGCCGTTATATTCTGCAGGATTATGACTGGCTGTCACCATTATGCCGCCATCGGTCCCAAGCGCACCGGTGGCAAAATACACTTCCTCGGTACCGCAAAGCCCGATGTCGAGAACCTCTGCTCCGGAGGAATTTAGCCCCTGGGATAGAGCCGCGCTCAAAGCCGGGCTGGAAAGACGTATGTCATGACCGACAACTACTTGCCTGGCCTTGAGAAAGGCGACAAAGGCCTGGCCGATTTTAAAGGCAATTTCCTCATTGAGTTCATCGGGGACGCGTCCCCGGACATCATAAGCCTTGAAGCAGCTGAGCCCGCTTCTATGTTCATCCTTCATAATTAGCTTTTTTTAAAAAAAATTAATACTAGGAGCCTGTCGGGGAATTACAAGTCTACTGCAAAGCGAGAGAATCGGCTCAAATTTCCGTAAATTTTCTTTAAATAGCGCTGCTATTCGCATCAATTTTCCAAAAATTTGATCTCAATTCCTCTTTTTTTCGTTACGATTATAATTCTCCGACAGGCTCCTAGTCCGGAAAAATGTTCCCATGTCGTAAAATTTTTGAAGATTCCTCACAGCCGTTTGCGCAGGCAGTGTTACTATGGAAAAATCTTCTTGCCCAGGGTACAGTGCAATATCAAATGAACCCGTGTACTTCCGTTGTTCGTGTTCATACCGCAATAGGGTATGGATGGCAAGAATTACCGTATATGCAGGTGCTCAAGCTTGAGCTTGACTTCAAATAATAGAGAGGGTAAGTACAGGGAACATGCTTTCAGGGAAACACTCTGATACAAAGGAGACGACCCCGGGAGTGATACTATGCATACGTAAATTCATTACCATGGTTTTGATAAATATTCCTTTCATTCAATATTATGAATAATTCCGCTACATCACCTAAAATGAGCGGCCTGCTTATCGGCGGCTCCGGTCTCATCGGCGGCTATCTGCTCCATTATTTCAAGACCAAAACCCCTGAAATCGATGTCAGGTCCCCGAACAGCAAAAAGCTGAGCCTGCGGGAACTGGACGATATCATCGGTTATTTTAAGCGGCATAAGCCTGACTTTGTTATCAATTGTGCCATTACGGCAATCAGAAGCGATGCTTTACTGTCATACGCAGTCAATTATCTGGGGAGTATCAATCTGGCCCGGGCGGCACTTGCCTTGGATATTCCTTATATTCACATCAGTTCAGCGGCCACCATGCCTCCAGGCGAGAATCTGACCGAAGAAGACCGTCTGCCCCTGGACGCTTCTCTGGGAAACTATGCCAAGTCCAAGCTCATGACCGAGATGACCTTAAAGCATATGCATGAAAAATACGGCTTGCGCTACACGCTCATCAGGATGGCCATTGTCTATGGGGCCCATGACCATAAGATACAGGGAATCAACAGGCTGTTGTTCAATATAGTGGATCGGGCCATGCCCTTTATGCTGACCAAGAAAAAGGGAGTGCTCCACTCATATTCCAATGCCAACAAGGTCCCCTATTTTATTCACCATATCCTGAAAAACATAGAGGAATTCTCAGGACAGCATTATCACTTTGTAGACCCCGAACCCGTTGATCTCGCCAAGCTTATTCTGACCATTAAGGCGTATATGAACCTTAAAACCCCGCGCGAAATTTATATTCCTTATCCCATCGCCAAAGCGGGGAATAATTTTATGAACTGGGTTATTAAGGTTTTCAACCGCTTAGGGTATAAGGCTCATGTGCCGGCAGAAATGATCTTTCTGGAAAATTTTTACAAGACGCAAACCCTGTCCTGCGAAAAGTTGAAAAACTCAAGTTTCGTCGATCCTAATCCCCAGGCAACCATTTTTACCGAGCTCCCATCCCTGATTGAATACTACATTACACGGTGGGAGCATTTGAACCTGTTCTCCTCCTTCAGCAGTGAGAATTTCAGTTCTCCCGATGCGACGACGAAAAAGGCCGATCCGGCTGCGGAACTTGCACCGATATTCATGGGCTCTCCGGCAAAGCTGCTTGATACCATGCACAACGACGGTATTGCACCATTGAAAGAAATTCTGTGATTCCTCTATTCTGATGAAGTTATTTCACTTGCTCCGGGCATTATTTGTCATCCCTTTTGCCTTGTTTCTCACCCTGATGATCAGTCTTATGACACTTTTCGTAACCCTGGTCTTAGGTAGAGGGGCTGCTTCTGTTCAAGGGCTGGCTGCCTGGTGGGCCGCCTCTATCTGCAGAGCCGGGGGCGTGGAGGTGGCTGTTGCAGGTAAAGAGCAGCTTAATCCTGAAAGACCCTATATCTTTGCAGCAAACCACCAGAGTCAGTTTGATATTTTTGTTCTGCAGGGATTTCTGGGCCTCAATTTCCGCTGGCTCGCCAAGAAAGAGCTCTTTACAGTACCAATCTGGGGGGCTGCCATGCGTCGTGCCGGCTATATACCCATTGATCGCAGCCACGGCAGGAAGGCCATAAAAAGCCTGGATGAGGCGGCCCAAAAAATTGCCGCAGGAACTTCGGTTATTATTTTTCCTGAAGGCACCCGAAGCATTGACGGTAAGCTGCATGATTTCAAGGCGGGTGCCATGATGCTGGCAATAAAATCAGGTGTCCCCATAGTACCGGTTGCCATTCTCGGCACCTATGAAATTCTGCCCAAGGGGAAGCTGTTGATGAAACCCGGAAAGGTCCAGATCCGTGTGGGCCGAGCCATTGCATCAAAGAATTACACTGCCAGAGACAAGCATGAGCTGGCGAAAGTTTCCCAGGAGGCTGTTGCCGCACTTTTAAGCACATGACTTTCATGCAGAAAACTAATGACAGTTGACTATTGAACAGGTATACGGTTAGGCTGATAAATCTGACTTTTTACAAAGTTTTGAAAATTTATATAATATTAACTAATGTTTCAATTTTATATTGAAATGAAGCAGTTAGGTGTGAACTGTTTAGCAGAATTAAAAGGCTGAAGAATATGAAATTATTACTTTTCAAGCGACTCTCGGGACAGAGACGTCTGGAATCATTCCTGCAGTACCGCTATTCCGCCAGACAGGCAGCCTGTTCGATTATTATTATTGCAACTCTGCTGATTGGGGCCCCTTATTCCTCCCTGGCCGCAGATAAACCCAACACCCTCGTTCTGCCTTTCAAAATCAATACGCAAACTGATAAGACACGCTTGACCCACATCGTTGACACTGCTTTGACAAAGGCTCTTGAGTCCAGTCCTGCCCGGCTGCAGACCTTCAAGATGTTGCCGAGAATCGAGACGGAGAATTTTTTTGATTATACCACGGCCTGGCCCCCTTCCCATGAGGCCTTAAAAAAATTCGGCTCCGATACTGTTACGGACGTAAGTTATGTCGCTGTAGGCTCCCTCACAAGGTTTGGCGACAGCATCAGCCTTGATATAAAGGTATATAATCTACTTGATCCCACTTCCCAGACATTTTACTACCTGGATGGCCAGGAGCTGGAAAATGTCGAACAGTCCATGGAAATAATATTCAAGGATGTTCTTGCTTACACCGGACGTTCCTTTCTAATTGCAAGCATTGCCCCGGAAGGAAATACCAGAATCGACAGTGGCGCAATTTTACGGAATATTTCCAGCCGCGCCGGTGATATTTATGCAACTGAGCAGCTGCGGAATGATATGAAGAACGTCTTCAAGATGGGTTACTTCGATGATGTCAGGCTCAGGGTGGAAGATACGGAAAAGGGTAAAGCTGTAATATTTGAGGTTAAAGAAAAACCGGTTATCGGCGAGGTTACCATCAGAGGCCGGGATGAGTTAAAAGAGGATGACATCCGGGAAGTCATATCGGTTATCCCCAACACCATTCTCAACCCCCAGAAAGTTCGCCAGGCTGTTGACAATATCAAATCGTTGTATAAATCCAAAGGTTTTTATAACACTGAAGTAACCCCTGAACTCACCTATCCAAAAGCCGAGCGGGTGAATATTGAGTTTAACATCGAAGAGGGTAAAAAAGTCTTTATAAAAGATATTCAATTTGTCGGTAATGAGGCCTTTAAGAAAAACGAGCTTGAAAAGGTCATGGGAACCAAGGAAAAGGGGTGGCTGTCATGGTTTACCGAATCAGGAGTTCTGCAGCGGGATCTCCTTGAGCAGGATATTGCCAGAATCACCTCTTTTTATCATCATCATGGTTATATCGAGGCAACTGTTGGCATGCCAGAAATCACCCAGGATGGAGAGTGGCTCCATGTCACCATTGAAATTTCTGAAGGTGATCGCTTCAGGGTCGGCAGCATAGAGTTGGAAGGGGATATTATCGGCAACAAGGAAGAACTCCTTTGGATGCTTAAAATTCGCAATGAGGAATATTTGAGCCGCAATATTCTACGCGAGGACATAATGCGCATTAACGATTATTACGCTGAGAATGGCTACGCTTTTGCTGAAACAACACCTGCCGTCAATACCCATAAAGAAGAAAAACTGGTTGATATTGTCATTAATATTAACAAGGGAGACCTCGTCTATATCAACAGGATAACCATCAGGGGCAATACCAGAACCAGGGATAAGGTTATCCGGCGGGAACTTTTGATCAGGGAAAAGGGCGTTTTTGACTCCAAGGCCCTGCGCTTGAGCCACCAGCGTTTATCGCGGCTTGATTTCTTTGAGGACGTCTCCATAACCCCTGAACCCACTCCGGATAAAACAAAGATGGACCTGGTGGTGGAGGTGAAGGAAAAACCCACAGGGGCATTCAGTGTCGGGGCAGGATACAGTTCGGTTGACAATCTTATGTTCATGGCTGAAATAAGCCAGAATAATTTCCTGGGCAAGGGCCAGCGTCTTGCCTTGTCGGGCAACTTCAGCAGCACAGCGGCCCGCTATAACCTCGGGTTCACCGAGCCCCATTTTTATGACAGCCAACTCATGCTGGGAATCGATTTATATAACTGGGAACGTGATTATGACACATATACCAGGGAATCGAGGGGGGGCGCCATCCGTTTCGGCTATCCGGTCTGGGAGTTGTGGAATGCCTCTTTTTCTTATGGCTATGACGATACCAACCTGACCGACGTTGACCAGTTCAATGCTGCGCCCTCCATCATCGAGTCCGAGGATATCCATGTCACCAGCTATGTAACATTTAACCTTTCCAGGGATACCCGAAACAATAATTATGCAACCACCAGAGGCTCACAAAACGTTTTTCACACCAAGTATGCCGGGGGTGTTTTCGGAGGTGACAGCGAGTTTACCAAGGTCGATGGTTTCACAAGCTGGTTCTTCCCCGGTTTCTTCATTGACGAAACCGCTTTTCACATAAAGTTATCAGCCGGACAAGTCTGGGCTAACGACAATGGCAAGCTCCCTGACTTTGAAAAATTTTATCTGGGCGGCATCAATACCATCCGTGGTTTTGATACGCGGTCCATTGCTGTCGATGTCAAAGATTCTGAAACAGGAAGAGAGTATGATGTCGGTGGCAAGATCATGTGGTTTACCAACCTGGAATATCATTTTCCCCTGGTAAAGGCGGGCGGGTTGCGTGGCCTTGTTTTTTATGATGCCGGCAATGTATATGAAGAAAGATGGGATTTTGACGAAATCAAGCAAAGTGTCGGCGCAGGTTTGCGCTGGCTCTCACCCATGGGGCCGATGCGGCTGGAATGGGGTTATGTCATCAAGCCAGAAGATGATGAAGACACCAGCAACTGGGAGTTCAGCATGGGTGGAAGTTTCTGAACCCAAAACATCTGCCTGCACCGCTATACCAAAAATACAAAACCCGGCATTCTTTCATAGGCTGTAGCCCTTTATTTAACAGCGAAATGCTGCCAAAGCCCCTTGTATCCAGATGGAAGAACTCCTCACTTTATTAGCAGCTGGCCATAAGCGCTTTAATCTCAGCGGATTGCAGGGGGGCAGTTATGCTTTTGTTGCCGCCCGGATTGCAGCCCGGACCAAAAGACCTTTTCTTTTAATAGCTTCATCGGAACGCCATGCAGAACTTGCGGTGCAGAATATCAGCCTGTTTTCCTCTGTGCCGGTTGTCCTCTATCCCGGTTTTGACATTCCTCCCTACACCCCGTTGTCCCCTGACCAGACCACGGTTGCAGAACGGCTTAATACACTCTATCGGCTCCTGACTGCTGACAAGCCCTTTATCGTTGTGGCATCGTCTGAATCATTGCTGCGCAGGGTCATGCCCAAAAGTACACTCGGGTCTTTAGCAGAGTTGGTTGTCCATGGTGAAGATACTGAACAGGATGGTTTGCTGCTGCGCCTGGCTGATCTCGGTTATGAAAATGTCTCACTGGTGCAGGCCATTGGGGATTTTTCAGTCAGGGGCGGAATTGTTGATGTTTTTCCTCCCGGCTACGAAGCCCCGGTCAGACTAGATTTTTTCGGCGATACTGTAGAGTCGCTGAGAACGTTTGACCCCATTTCCCAGCGTTCCATCATGGAAATAGACGAGGCTGTAATTCTCCCGGCCAGCAACATCCTTTTTCCTCCCGTTGCATCAGCTCATTATGCCGGGATTCAATCCCGTTTTAAAAATGAAGCAGAGAATCTAAACTGGCCCCTTGATGCACTTGACGTTTTATTGGAAAAAATCAGCACAGGACGGAGATTTCCAGGTATTGAATTTTTTCTGCCGCTTTTTTACAGCGACCGGCATGGCTGCCCCTGTCCTCTGCAATATATCCATAAAAACACCGTTATTTTCATGGCTGAACCCCTTGAGATACAACGCTCAATTGAGCTGGCCTGGGAAAGGATCCAGGCAAATTATCGCGAATCGGTTGCCTCCCGAACCCCTGCTCTCCTGCCTGATACTGTTTTTATTTCACCGGATAATTTATCCAGGGAGTTGGGCGCTTTTACCCGGATTCAGGTTTCTGACCTTATGGAAAATGAAGAAAGTGGTTCGCACACCATACATCTTAGCGCGCAGAACCATCAATTGCTCAAACAGGAAGTCGACCTGCAGAGAAAACAACAGGGTCTTCTGCAGCCTCTGGCCGCTGTACTTAAAGAGTGGAGCGCAAAGGATGAGCTTGTTGCCATGGCCTGTCGTTCTCCGCGTCACGCTACCCACCTCGCTGAGCTCTTAAACAATTATGATATTGCAACGCATATTCAAGACGCTCCACTGGAACTTTCTTCTTTTAAAAGGGCAAAGGAAGCTGCAACAATACTGCTTTTAAACCAGCCGATATCAGAGGGCTTTGATCTTCATTTGGAGCCGAATATTCAGTTGCATGTCCTGTCCGAAAGCCAGCTTTTCGGCGAAAGGCGAATCGGTCCCAGAAAACAAAAAAAGCCTCCCCGGGAAGAGTTGCTGCGCTTTGATCAACTGAAGCGGGATGATATTGTTGTCCATAGAGAACATGGCTTAGGGGTTTACCAGGGGCTGGTGACTTTGACCCTGATGGATATTACCAATGATTTTCTGGAGATTCACTACCAGGGCATGGACAAGCTCTATGTGCCGGTGGACCGCTTAAACTCCATCAGCAAGTACAAGGGTATCTCCGACAAAAAACCGAAACTTGATAAGCTTGGCGCCAAAACATGGCTGCATACGAAAAAGAAGATCAAAGAATCCGTATGGCAGGTTGCCCAGGATCTTTTAAAGCTTTACGCCAAAAGGGAGATGCAGAAGGGGTCAGCCTTTTCCCAGCCGGGCGAACTCTTCCGGGAGCTGGAAGAATCGTTTTCTTTTGATGAAACACCGGGGCAGCAGAAGGCTATTGCCGAGGTGCTTGATGACTTGACCTCTGAGCAGATAATGGATCGGCTAATCTGTGGTGATGTTGGCTATGGTAAGACCGAAGTAGCTGTGCGGGCTGCTTTCAAGGCCATTGAGGATGGTTCCCAGGTTGCCATGCTGGTGCCCACCACTGTACTGGCTGAACAGCATGCCAAGACTTTCCAGGAGCGCTTTGCCGGTTTCCCTGTGCTGGTTGAAAGTATCAACCGGTTCCGCACCCAGGCTGAGCAGAAGAGAATTCTGGGCAACCTCAAGAGCGGCAAACTCGACATGATCATCGGTACCCACCGGCTCCTGTCAAAAGATGTGCATTTTAAAAAACTGGGCCTGCTGATTGTCGATGAAGAGCACCGCTTCGGGGTGAGCCACAAGGAGAAAGTCAAGCGTTTCAAGGCTGAGGTCAATGTTCTCACCTTAAGCGCCACACCAATTCCCAGGACGCTGCAGCTTTCTCTTTTCGGCATCAGGGACCTTTCGGTGATCAACACTCCACCTGAGCAGAGGCGCCCGATAAAGACTTTTGTCGCCCGTTATGATGAGCTGGTCATCAAAGAGGCCATTACCAGAGAACTGCAACGGGGCGGTCAGACCTTTCTTGTGCATAACAGGGTCCGGTCAATTGCAGAAATGGCTCACAAAGTTGAAAAACTGGCACCCCAGGCCAGGATAGCTGTGGCCCACGGCCAAATGGCGGCAAAACAACTGGAAGAAATCATGGTCCGTTTTGTCAATAAAGACATAGATGTCCTGGTCTGTACCACTATCATAGAATCGGGCTTGGACATCTCAAGCGCCAATACCATTGTTATCACCAGGGCTGACAGGCTGGGGCTGGCTGAAATACATCAGCTGCGCGGCCGGGTCGGCAGAAGCAGCGAACAGTCCTATGCCTATCTTCTGGTGCCGAGCCTTGACGGGCTGGCAAAAGAGGCTAAAGAGCGGTTGCGCGCCCTTCTTGACCACTCCGAACTGGGCGGTGGGTTCAAGCTTGCCATGAGCGATCTGCAGATACGCGGCGGCGGCAATATCCTGGGTGTTTCCCAGAGCGGTCATATTGCTGCTGTCGGCTACGATCTCTACCTTGAACTTCTGCAGAACACTGTTTCCGACCTGAAGCGCCGGGCTGCCAAGGAAGAGATCACGGAAACAATCGATCCGGAGATAAACCTGCAGATTTCAGCCTACATTCCGGATACATACATTGGTGATACACCGCAACGCTATATCGCCTACCGCAAAATTTCCTCCATAACCGATGAGGTGCAGCTGGCAGATATGAAAGACGAAATGCAGGACAGGTATGGCCCCCTGTCCGAGGAGACAGTTAACCTCTTTGCTATAATGGACCTGAAAATAAAACTGCGAAAATTATTGATCACCAAACTGGAACAGGGCAGGGATAAACTCATTTTTACTTTTCATGAAAAAACCCCTGTTGCACCACAGACAATCCTTACTCTGGTTGACAATGCCAAAGACGACCATAGCTTTACTCCGGATGGCAGACTGCTGGTCACCCTGCCGCCGCAGGTCCGCCAGTCGCCCCAGGCCATAATGCACAGCGCCAACGAGGTCCTGCGGAGCCTGCAGGGTGACAAGTTTCTAACTTAGGGAAAATAAAGCCAATAAGATCAGAACTTTACATTTGACTTTGGGCTCTGAATTAGTTAATAGCATAATAGCATCCGCTTAACCTGTTAATGGTTACCGATATGTGCGTTAGGTTTTTATTGCCTGGGAAATTGCTCAACAACAATGAAGGAGGAGGGAGACATGAGAAAGGTTTTAATTGGTATTACTGCATTTAGCTTGATCCTTGGCAGCGCTGCATCGGTGTACGCCGGGGCGGTTGTCAACAAGACTAACTGGAGTGCGGAGTACATCAGGACAATGAACCGCAATGCGGCCACCGACTATGCCGATGCTGCCGCCTACAATCCGGCCGGCACTGTAAAGCTCCAGAATGGCTTCACTCTCAATGGTTCACTTCAGTACCTTGATAAGGACTACAAAAACCGTGTCAGTGGTATGGATTTCAAGTCAGACAAGTCATCCACCTTTCCCGGCGTATTTGGTATATATAAAAGAAATAAGTGGACCCTGTTCAGTTCATTTACCTTTGTCGGCGGCGGCGGCGAGGTTGACTGGGAGGACGGTAATGCAACCACCATGGCCCTTGGCGCCGGGATGACCCTACTTGCTGACCGCACCATGGATGGTATGGTCCAGGCCGGTGGTGGCCCAGCCGCTCCATTGGGCACCTATTACGGCACCCTTACCCACCAGGACATATGGGCAAAAAGCTACGACCTGGGCTACTCAATTGGCACCGCTTACGCCATTAATGATATTTTTTCAGTTTCCGCCGCCGTCAGGTATGTTGACGGCACCATCGAGGCCAAAGGGTCTGTTACCACAAGCCCGACTGCGGCCGGCGCCGCGTTGGGCGGCACACCACAGACCTCGAAGGTCCATTTTAAACAGGATGCGGACGGCTGGGGGGCAATTTTCGGGGTGAATATTGCGCCCAATGACAGGTTGAATATCGGGGCCCGGTTTGAAACAAAGACCGATCTTGAATTTGATACGAGCGTGAAAGAGGACAATAATAATGTGCTGCCCCAACTCGGCATTGTCGACGGCCAGGACGTAAATGAAGACCTGGCTCCTTCCCTGGGGCTTGGCGTTTCCTATTGGATTACTGAAAAATTACGGGCGGAGACCAACCTGACACTCTATTTTAACGGCGAGGCGGACTGGGAAGGCCTTGAGGATGATGTGGACACCGGTTACGATGCCGGTCTTGCCCTTGAGTATGTCTTTAATGATACAATCAAGGCCAGCATCGGCTACATGCATACTGAGACCGGCATTGACCCGGAAGACATGACACCGGAAAACCCGGAGCTTGATGCCGATACCTTTGCAGGCGGCTTAGCCTATGCCTACAATCAGAAATTTCACATCAACATTGCCGTCGGCTATACTGCCTATAGGGATGATGACTTTGTAAGCGACACGACCGGTTTAAAGGTCAAATACGATAAGGACATTACCTTCCTGGCCTTTGGCCTGGAATACCGCTTTATGTAAAGTATAGTAGATTCATCTGGATGCGAAAAGGCCCCGGCGCTTATGCCGGGGCCTTTTTTGTTGCAAATGTATAATGTATATAGGGGAAACAAAAAAATACTGGTCGGGGCGGCAGGATTTGAACCTGCGACCTCCTGCTCCCAAGGCAGGCGCGCTAACCAGGCTGCGCTACGCCCCGATCCGCTGGGATACAAAGACCCTATCCTCTAACATTTGAGACTGATTAACGTCAAGGAAAAAGGTTGAATTACGCAGGAAAAAGATTTAAATTTCTACGTTGCTAAGGTATTGACGAAGTGTGTTTTATATACTATAGAACCCGCTTCTACTACTATTCCTCGGTAGCTCAGTTGGTAGAGCAGGTGGCTGTTAACCACCCTGTCGCTGGTTCGAGTCCGGCCCGGGGAGCCAGAGAATCAAAAGCCCGGCCAGTTCATGGCCGGGCTTTTTTTGTTTTTTTCAGACAGTTCTCAATGCCGGTCTTGTGATTTCAAATGCTGCGGGCGACTGCAGGGGTATTCAGCAGGTGGCCTTTCTTACATGCTCGCTGTAGTTGTCACGATAAATATCGGCCATGGAAAGAAAGGCGGTAACAATCAGCGGGCCGTAGATAATTCCCAAAACTCCATAGACACTTAAGCCGCCGAGAATGGAGAGAAAGACCAACAGGGTATGCATTTTGACCCGCTCACCAACAACCCAGGGTTTTAAAAGATATTCCACAGAAAAGGAAAGGGTACCATAAAAAATAAGCATAAATATGCCGGCTCCGACATTGCCCTTTAAAAAAAGAATTGCTGCTGCCGGCACCAAAACAAGCCCGATGCCTACAATGGGGAGAAAGGCCAGAATAGCCATTATTCCGCCCCATAAAATGGGTGAACTTATGCCAAAGAACATAAAGGCCGCACCCCCCAGGAAACCCTGCAGCAGGCCACATATCCCGTTACCAACCAGTACTGCCTTAGCAATTTCTTCAAACTTTTTAAATAGTTGACGCTCCTGCTGATCAGGGAGCGGGGAAAGTTCCAGAATATATGATATGAGACGCTCCTGATCGATCAAAAGAAAAAAGATGACAATGATCATCATGAAGAAGCTGAAGACAAAATGCATAATATTGGCAGCCCAGGAGCTTGCCTGGTTATAAAGAAAAAGTCCGGCCACCTTGCCGAATTCAGAGAGCACCCTGGTTAGCCGTTCCGGATGCAATTCAATGCCGAATCCTGCAAAAATATCCTTTATCCTGCCAACGGTTTCATTTTCTTCCAGCAACTGCTGCAGCATGAGGGCCAGATTTTTGTCCTTTATCAGAGGATAGATGCTCAAGACTTCTTTGGACAAGGCAATAACAAATGTCATGAGCGGCAGGAAGACGACAAAGATAATAAGGAAACAGGTTACCAGAGAGGAAAACTGGTCTGAAAATTTAAGTTTTTCGTTAAAAAATCTATATACAGGTTGAAAAAGTCCTGCCAGGAGAAAGGAAAGGATCAGAATGGAAAAAAAAGGCCAGAGAAGCCGGCCGAGCAACAAGGATGAGACAAGGAAAAGCAGCAGAAAATAGCGGAATACCAGCGGACTGAATGGTTTTTTGGGCTTGCTTTCAGGTTGTGTGTCCATGCCTATATCCTTGCAGTCGACTGTTTCCCCGGTTTAGGCAGCCAGTGTATCAAAAAATGTATCACCCTGCATTCTTCCTGGGCATGTTGGTCATGCATAATGCAAGATTCCCTGTGTTCCTGCCAAAGACTTTCTGGATATAAAGTTGCAATTTCATGAGGTTGGAGGTATAGGCTATATTTTTATTTTTAATAATGAATAATTCTTTCTAGTTTCTAATATACTGTACTGAAAAGGAAAAGAAAAAAGAAGCTTATTTGAAGGAGTGGCGCGGCATGGATATCCGGGTGAAAAAAGAGGCTCCCGACCTCCTCAAGACAAAGCCTGATGAGAATTCTCTTGGGTTTGGGCAGCACATGACAGATCACATGTTCGTCATGCTGTATGACGAAGGTATTGGCTGGCATGATGCTGCAGTCCAACCGTATGAAAATTTTTCCCTGGACCCGGCGGCCATGGTTCTGCATTACGGCCAGGCCATTTTTGAAGGCCTTAAGGCCTACCGCGGCAATGATGACAAAATTTATCTCTTCCGGCCCACGGAGAATTTAAAAAGAATGAATGCTTCCGCTGCCAGGATGTGCATGCCGGAGATCCCTGTGGATGCTGTCTACGACGCATTGAAAAAACTTGTTGCTCTTGATAAGGACTGGGTTCCCAGGGCTGACGGAGCGACTCTTTATATCAGGCCGACAATGGTTGCTTCGGAAGCAGGACTTGGGGTCAGGCCGTCCAGGCAATATATTTTCTTCATTATTAATTGTCCTGTCGGGGCATATTACCCCGAAGGCTTCAACCCGGTGAAAATCTTTGTGACCGACAAGTATGTCCGTGCAGTTGCCGGCGGTGTCGGTAATGTCAAGACAGCCGGCAATTATGCCGCCAGCATAATGGCTGCAGTTGAAGCGCAAAAACTGGGGTATACCCAAGTGCTCTGGCTTGATGCAATTGAGCGCAGATATATTGAAGAAGTGGGCACCATGAACATTTTTTTCCTCATAGGTGATGAGCTTATTACGCCGCCGTTGACCGGCAGCATTCTGCCGGGCATCACGAGGGATTCTGTTCTGCGCCTGACTAAAGACTGGGGCCTGAAAGTTTCTGAAAAAAGGATCACCATTGATGAGGTTTTGGCTGCCAATGAAAAAGGCAACCTGAGGGAAATCTTCGGCACCGGCACAGCTGCAGTCATTTCGCCGGTTGGAGAAATTAACTATAAAGACCAGATATGCACCATTAATAATGGAAAAACAGGGGAACTCTCCCAGAAATTATTCGATGAGCTGCAGGCCATCCAGAACGGCTCGAGCGCAGATCCCTACGGCTGGGTTGTTGAAGTATAATTTTTTTTTAATCCTCTCTTGATTTTTAAAATATCATGCCTATAGTTTCGCGCATCCTGGCAAGTATGCCAAACTAACCTTGTACTCAAGGTATTCGTGAAATAACAACTGTCCTTTTCTCTGAGATTAAGCATACACGTGCTTTTTCGGGAAAAATTAAAACAAGCAAACTAACAAGTATATGGAGGAAAAAAATGAAAGTTCGTCCACTGAATGACCGGATTCTGGTCAAGCGTTTGGAAGAAGAGGAAATGACCAAAGGCGGTATCATTATTCCAGATTCTGCAAAAGAGAAACCGGCTGAGGGTGAAGTTATCGCGGTCGGCAAAGGCAAGGTAAATGATAAAGGCGACCGGATCGAGTTGGATGTAAAGGTCGGCGACCGTGTCCTGTTCAGTAAATACGGCGGTACTGATGTCAAATTAGACGGTGAAGATCATCTCATCATGCGTGAGGATGATATTCTCGCAATCGTTGAGTAGAAGCACTCATTTTTTTACTATACTTAAAACCATTCTGGATAGTTACCAATCGATAAAATAGGCTAAGAGGAGATAGAGAATATGGCTGGAAAAGATATTAAATATGGAGTAAAGGCCCGGGAATCCATTCTCAAGGGCATCAACACCCTGGCAGATGCTGTTAAAGTTACCCTGGGTCCCAAAGGACGCAACGTTTTACTGGAAAAATCCTTTGGCTCCCCGACCATTACAAAGGACGGCGTCAGCGTTGCCAAAGAAATTGAGCTGAAAGACAAATTTGAAAACATGGGCGCCCAGATGGTGAAAGAGGTCGCTTCCAAGACCAGTGATGTTGCAGGTGACGGAACCACAACTGCCACCATTTTGGCCCAGGGCATTTACGCCGAGGGCTCCAAGCTCGTCGCCGCCGGCGCCAATCCCATGGATATCAAGCGCGGCATCGATAAAAGTGTCGATGCCATTGTGGCTGAATTGCATAAAATTTCAAAGCCAACCAAAGAGCAGAAAGAAATTGCCCAGGTTGGTACCATTTCCGCTAACAATGATGAGACCATAGGCAACATAATTGCCGAGGCCATGGACAAGGTCGGCAAGGAGGGTGTCATTACCGTGGAGGAAGCCAAATCCATGGAAACAACCCTTGATGTTGTAGAAGGTATGCAGTTCGACCGGGGATACCTTTCCCCCTATTTCGTGACTGACCCTGAAAAGATGGAGGTCAACCTTGAAGATCCAGTAATTCTTATCAATGAAAAGAAGGTCAGCACCATGAAAGACCTGCTTCCCATTCTTGAGCAGGTTGCCAAAATGGGTAAGCCATTGCTTATTATTGCAGAAGACATTGACGGTGAAGCACTTGCTACACTGGTGGTCAACAAACTGCGTGGCACTCTAAATGTTGCTGCTGTTAAAGCTCCGGGTTTTGGCGACCGCAGGAAAGCCATGCTGGAAGATATCGCCATTTTAACCGGTGGCCAGGTCATCACCGAAGATCTCGGCATCAAGCTTGAAAATGTAACCGTCAATGATCTTGGTTCCGCCAAGCGCATTGTCATCGATAAAGACAACACGACCATTGTTGATGGTGGCGGGGACAAAGACAAACTGGAAGGACGCGTTAAGCAGATCCGGGCCCAGGCTGAAGAATCGAGTTCCGATTATGACCGCGAGAAACTGCAGGAGCGTCTGGCCAAGCTGATCGGCGGTGTTGCGGTTATCAATGTCGGAGCTGCCACTGAAACAGAGATGAAAGAGCGCAAGGCCCGCGTTGAGGATGCCTTGAATGCGACCCGCGCTGCCGTTGAAGAGGGTATTGTTCCCGGTGGCGGTGTTGCCTACCTGCGTTGCCTCAAGGTGCTCGACAAGCTTGAGCTTAAAGGTGACCAGGCCCTTGGTAAGAAGTTAATTGCCCGCGCCCTGGAAGAGCCGGTGCGCCAGATTGCCAACAATGCCGGCCGTGAAGGTTCCGTCATTGTTGAGCATGTTAAGGAAATGAAAAATGCCATGGGCTTTAATGCTGAATCCGAGGAGTATGAAGACCTCATCAAGGCAGGTGTTATTGACCCGGCCAAGGTAACCCGTTTTGCCCTGCAGAATGCAGCAAGTGTTGCAGGCCTGCTGCTGACCACCGAATGTATGGTGGCTGAGCATCCTGAAGAGGACGCCGGCGGCGGCGGCGGTATGCCTCCAGGCGGCATGGGCGGTATGGGCGGCATGGGCGGCATGGGCGGCATGATGTAAAGGGCCCTTGCCGAAATATCTCAGCAAATATAAATGATTACAAAAAGGGGCCTGGTTGTCAGGCCCCTTTTTTATTTGCAGGATTGCCGGGCTGACCTGCTTTTTTGCAGCATGACAGGCTCTTGTAGTTGATTTTCCTGTTGACATGTAAAGGGAAATTGAACATAGTTGTCCCCTCTTAAGTGTGGCGATGTAGCTCAGCTGGTTAGAGCGCACGGCTCATATCCGTGGTGTCCGGGGTTCAAGTCCCTGCATCGCCACCACAATTACAAATAAAAAAAGCGCTCCGTCTGGAGCGCTTTTTTATTTTCTCAGCCAAAAGCTAAGTTTATATCTCATCATCATCGATTAAATCCGGATCATCTTCCTCATCTTCTTCATGTTCATCGTCACCCTCGACCTCATCTTCCTCATCTACAGAGGTTTTTTCCTCATCTACAGAGGTCTCATCTTCAGACTCTTCTACAGCAGCATCAACTTCTTTGGTCGCCCTGATAACTTTTGGTTTAGGCACCTTGGATGGCGGCAGAACAATCTCCCGAATCTTTTCCGCTTCCTGCTTGACGTCCGGGTCCGCAAGGCACTCTTCGCATTGTGCAATATGCGTTTCCATGAAGGCCACCATTCTGGCAGGTGCCATGGCCTCTTCCTGGACTTTCAGATACCAATTTTTTATCTGAGAAATTAAACGTTCACATTTCATTCTATTTTCACCTGCCCCCATCTCTTGGAAAAGACATTTTTTATACCAAAAAAGTTAAAAAATGTCTTTATAATCTTCACTTAATGCAATAAGTTATATTTTTACGCGGAAGTGGTAAGGGCACTGGTGGCCCTCCCGGACTTCAAATCCGGTGCACCGGGTTAACAGCCTGGTGGGTGGGTTCGATTCCCATGCACTTCCGCCATTTCTTTATCTCCTGTCCTCAGGCAACTTTTTTTTCTTTCAAAAGCGGATATCCCATTTCCTTTCTCTGCTCTGTATAGCGCATGGCAACCAGCCTGGCAATATTTCTGATCCTGCCGATGTATCGTGTGCGCTCGGCCACACTGATGGCTTTTCTGGCATCAAGCAGATTGAAAGTATGGGAACACTTCAGACAGTAATCGTAGGCCGGCAGGATCAAGCCTTTAGCCACAAGTTTGTGGGCTTCAGACTCATAGGTGTCAAAAAAGTTGATCAGGGCCTCGACGTTGGCTTCTTCAAAGTTGAAGGTTGAAAACTCCACTTCAGCCTGATGAAATATCTCGCCATAGGACACCTGTCCGTTCCAGGTCAGATTGTATACATTCTCCACCTTCTGCAGATACATGGCGATACGCTCAAGACCATAGGTTATCTCGACAGTGATCGGCTGCAGGTCGATACTTCCCGCCTGCTGGAAATAAGTGAACTGGGTTATTTCCATGCCGTCAAGCCATACTTCCCACCCCAGACCCCATGCCCCGAGAGTCGGTGACTCCCAGTCATCTTCTACAAAGCGGATGTCATGCTCCAGCAGGTTTAATCCGAAGCGCTTCAGGCTTTCAAGATACATGTCCTGGATCTCCAGGGGTGACGGTTTGATTACTACCTGGTACTGGTAGTAATGCTGCAGCCTGTTGGGATTTTCTCCATAGCGGCCATCGGTTGGACGCCTTGAAGGTTGCACATAGGCAGCCTTCCATGGCTCCGGGCCCAAGGCACGCAGCAGGGTGGCAGGATGAAACGTGCCTGCTCCCACCTCCATATCATACGGTTGCTGGATGACACAGCCCTGTTCAGCCCAGAACTTATTTAATTCCATGATAATATCTTGAAAATACATATTGGTGCAGGTTCCTTTCCCTGTGCAAATAGTCTATGCTGTTAGTATTGAACTACAAAAAAAGAAAACAAATTACCACAGTGTTTGCAGATGGCAAAATTTTTTTTAATTAAATCACGAAAAAACAATGAAAATCTTAAATAAATTACAAAGCAGAGCAACGGAATTGACAAATCTGAACAATATTCTGGCCCTGCTGCAGTGGGATCAGGAAGTAATGCTGCCTGTCGGCGCTTCCGACGGCAGGGCTTCGCAGTTCTCGGTCTTGAGTACGATTATCCATCAAAAGATTACAGATCCGCTCCTGGGAGAAATTCTGCAGGATCTGAACGGCGTGGGTGAAGAGCTCTCAGCAGCAGACCAGGCCCTTATAAGGGTAGTGCGCCGGGAATACGAAAAGAATACAAAACTTCCTGAGAAATTTGTTGCGGACTTTGCCAGGTTAACCTCTGAAGCCTTGCCGGTCTGGGTCAGGGCCCGCAAGCAGAATGACTTTGCGATATTTTTGCCTCTGCTTGATGAAGTCATCTCCATGTCAAGGCAGAAAGCTGATTTCCTGGGGTATAATGACCATCCGTATGACGCCCTGCTTGACCTGTACGAGGAAGGTTTAACTACTGCGGTCCTTGATATTCTCTTCGGCAGCCTGCAAAAAGATCTCAGCCCGATGCTGCAGCGCCGGATTTCTCAACAAAAGTCCATTGCTGCTAAACTGGAAAAACTTCCTCCCATGGAACAGGGGGTGCAGGTCCGTTTTACAGAAAGGCTCCTGGCTGAAATCGGTTATGACTTCAGCCGTGGACGCCAGGACATTTCAGCCCATCCCTTTACCACGAGTCTTGGCCACAACGACCGCAGGGTGACAAACCGTTTTAACCCGGACTCTCTTGAATTCATTTTCAGCGCCCTGCACGAGGGCGGTCATGCCCTTTATGAACAGAATATTGGTTCAGCTTATAGCGATAGCCCTCTTGATGAAGGCGTTTCCCTCGGTATCCATGAATCCCAGTCCCGTCTCTGGGAAAATGTAATCGGCCGCAGCCACCTCTTCTGGCAGACATACTATCCCCTGCTGCAGGAATTTTTCCCGCATCAGTTTAAGAACATCTCCCTGGATGATTTTGTCGGCTATATCAACCGGGTGGATCCCGGAATGATCCGGGTCGAAGCCGATGAGGTAAGCTATAACCTGCATGTGCTCATCCGCTTTGAGCTGGAAAAAGGATTGATCGACGGGACAATTACAGCCGCTGATCTGCCGGGACTGTGGAACGAAAAATACAACAACTATCTTGGGGTCACGGTCGACTCAGACGCAAACGGTGTCCTGCAGGACATCCACTGGGCCCATGGCAGCTTCGGCTATTTTCCGACCTATACCATCGGCAATCTGGCCGCAGCCCAGATCTGGCACCGCTATTGCCTAAATGATACTGATTGCAGGCAAACCCTGCAGCAGGGCAAGCTGGCAAAAATACGAAAATGGCTGACTGATAACATATACTGCCACGGGGCTCTCTATCCACCGGCAGAACTATTGCGGAGGGTGTGCGGTGAAGAGCTTAACAGCAGCTATTTTATTGAGTATCTGAAAAATAAGCCTGAGTTTTCCCTATGATTCCTGCAACCCGACAGAGTGCAATAATCCGCAGAATTCTGCAGGATTCGAAAACAATAGCTGTGGTGGGGCTTTCCCCGAAGCCGCAGCGGCCCAGTCACCGGGTGGCACGATATCTTATGGAGGCGGGGTATAGCATAATCCCGGTCAATCCCGGTCAGGATAGTGTCCTGGGCCTGACCTGTTACCCGAACCTGCGGGCTATTCCCTCAGCAGTGGATATGGTGGATATTTTTCGCAGGCCTGAAGCAGTTTTGCCCATAGTCGATGATGCCATTGCCATCGGCGCAAAATTTATCTGGATGCAGGAGGGAATAGTGAACGGGGAAGCGGCGGCAAAAGCCGAAGAAGCAGGGCTTGTCGTGGTTATGGACCGCTGCACCAAGATTGACCACATGAACCTGTTATGAAAATCAGGAAAATCAAATATTATCCCTGCAACCATACTTGAACGTATCTACGCAATTGCTATTGTTAGCTTTACTGTCATCTCAGTATAACGGATTATATGTTGACAGTCCGCCCAGGAATTCATTATAGGTTTTTTGTTTGACACGATTTGGGGGAGGCTCGGCCACCCTGTTTTTGGCACAGGCAGGAGTAGTGATTACCTATCAGCCTCAGAATAGCATTTAAAATGTTTCCAGCCCAAAAGACCAAGAAATTAAAAGGAGAAAACCGTCCAGCCATCAGCTGTCCCTGAGCTGTTGGCTGTGTCAATCTTAATAAATTTTGCAACGGACAGATCGGGATCACAATGCAAACGGGAGAAGACCTTTTCGGCATTACATTTAAGCGTGGTGAAGTCATATTTCGCCAGGGCGACCCTGGTGAGACCATGTATATTATCCAGTCCGGTGCCGTTGAAATATCACAGCTCCAGGGGCGCAGGGAGATCGTTCTTGCTATCCTGGAACAGGGTGATTTTTTTGGTGAAATGGCCCTCATTGACCTGGAACCCCGTTCGGCCACTGTCACAGCCTTAAAAGAAACAAGGCTTTTGGCGCTGACTCGTCGCTCTCTGCTCGATAAAATCAAACAGGACCCCAGTGTTATCCTGCATCTCATGGAAACATTGAGCCGGCGCGTTGATAATACAAACCAGCTTCTCAGGCGAATTATCGAAGGTGATGAATCCATTCGCAACAGCCTGCTGCGTGGATCGGAACCCCATTTGAATATCGGTGGCACCGGGACAGGCGTAAAACTTCTCTCAAAGCCCGACCCGCTGGAAGAAAATATTCAACAGACCATGGAAGTCTGCCTGACGCGGGAAAACTGTAAACATTATAAAAAAGGGGAAAAGATCTTTCAGCAGGGTGACGACGGGGACGCCATGTACATTATTGTGGAAGGACACGTGGAGATAAGTCAGCAAACTGACAACGGTAAATACGTCATCGCTTATCTGGGTCCCAATGATTACATGGGTGAACTGGCTTTAATCGGCAACATAAAGCGAACGGCCAACGCTGAGGCAACCCAGGAGTCATGCCTCCTTAAGATTGATAAAAAAGAATTTCTCGGCAGGCTTGAGGACGAACCGGAACTGGCCCTCTTTATACTGCAGGTATTAATCCGCCGGCTGCGCCGAACCACAGAGAGTTTGCGCTCCCCGAAAACACTTCTCTCCAACGATAAAATTAAACTTGTCACCCCCATTAAAAAAGACAAACCCCTGTCACTTGGCATTATTTCACTTTCTACCTGCAGCGGCTGCACATTTGAACTTGTCGACAATCAGGCAACCCTGTCTGCTATCCTGGAGAAGGCTGAAGTAACGTACTGCCCGCTTCTCATGGATGCTGCGCATATAGGCGAGGTGGACATTGCGATTGTCGATGGTATGGTCCGCACTGAAGAGGATGTGGAAACACTGAAAGAAATCCGTAATAAAAGCCGCAAACTGGTTGCCTGGGGCACCTGTGCCTGTTTTGGCGGGATTCCGGCAATGGCCAACCATTTTGAACTTGAAGAGCTTATTGAGGAATCATACAGCCAGGCCCAGGATTCATTTTCCTATTACCTTTCCGGTGCCATGGGGGTTAATGGCGGGGTGTATCAGGAAAATGAACTGTCCCTGCTCCGCCGGGCCTGGAATCTTGATGATGTAGTCAAGGTTGACTACTACCTTCCGGGCTGTCCACCGCGTGGGATATTCCTGACAGACCTGCTTAACGAGCTGCAGGGGAAGCCTGTGGAAGAAATTCAGGCCGCCATCGTCTGTGCCGAATGCAGCCGTAAACCTGAAAAAAACGACGTTGAATGCTTTTGGGTCTTTCCCAAACAGGAGTGGGCCCAGCGTCAATGTTTTGCATCCAAGGGAGCGATGTGTATGGGGTTTCTCACCCGTGGCGGCTGCCAGGCTCCCTGCCCTGAAGGAGGTATTCCATGCTGGGGATGCCGCGGCCCATCTCAGCAGGTGCTTAAAAAACTCAGTGGTGGTGAAAATTTTGAGCGTTATTTACTCGATGCTGTTGTCCGCCGGAGCAAACTCGATGCTGCAGAAATAAAACCTGTCATGCATATAATCAGGAACAGAACCAATAATCTGATTAACTTTTTTCAAAATATGAGTTTTAACGGAGCGCGTTTCCGATGAGCAAAAAAATTATCCTCAAAAAAGCAACCCGCGTCGAAGGCAATGCCAACATCCATATTGAAATAGTTAATGGCAGAGTGGAAACCGCCAGATTCATGGTGCAGGATTTTCGCGGCTTTGAAAAATTTGTGCAGGGAAGGCGGATAGAATTTGTGCCGCACCTTATCTCGCGTATCTGCGGGCTGTGCAGTTCTTCACACCAAGTGGCCAGCCTTCGTGGAATTGAAGACGGCCTGCAGATCACTCCCACGCAATCAACCGAGGCCCTGCGCGATGTTATTGCCCTTGGGGAACTCATCGGCAGCCATGCCTTAAGCTATTACTACCTGTCCATGCCGGACCAGGTCGGAGCTCCGGGCGGAGTTTTTGACCTTATCAAAACGCATCCCGATGTTATGCAGGAAGCAATAGCACTGCGTAAAGAAGGCCAGGAAATTGTTAAAATTATCGGCAAACGTGCCGTTCATCCCGTTTCCATGGGAATTGGGCGCTTCCTGGTTCCCCCGACAAAAGATGAGATTAAACAGGCAAAGGATCTTGCTGAAAAAATAATCAAAAGGGCATTGAAGCTTATCCTCAAAGCAGAAAAAATTGCACTTATCAGCAAGAGGATCTTTTTTCCTGAAAACCAGCAGGCAAACTTTGTTGTATTTGATGGTGCCGCTGACTGCAAAAAGTTTCATGTCTTTGATATACACGGCAACAAACAGCAGGATTTTTCCATTTCAGACTTTGAAAATAATATCAGCGAGATGCGGGCTGACTGGTCATTTGCAAAATTTCCCTATCTTGCTGAATACGGATTCCCAGGGGGCATCATGCTGGTGGGCCCCCTCTCCCGCAGTTTTATCAAAGGCGGCTTTCTTGATGATCCTGAATTAAAAAACACGGCCCTGGCAAACCAGATTGATAGAACCGCGCCCTGCCTCGAATCGTATGATAGCTGCAGGCTGCTGGAAATTTTCTGGTATGGGAAAAAAATCATTAACCTGCTTGATTCGGTTGATATTGAAGACCTGGACACTCAGGTTGATATTAAACTCAGCGGTCAGGGCATAGGGGTTGTGGAGGCACCGCGCGGTATTCTCGTCCACAGTTATCTGATAAATCGCGGCTGTATCGAACGTATGCGTCTCCTGGTCGCTACCCAGTTCAATAATCCATTTATCAATCTGCTTATCCGCGATATAGCGGAAAAGCATGTTCAGAAAGATAAAATTTCACCAGAAGGCGATAAGTTAATCGGCCGCTGTATAAGGATTTTTGATCCTTGCCTCAGCTGCGCCACCCACTGAAACATCTACCCCAATGCCCCTCTAATACTCCATTTTCACTGATATGCAGAATAGGGCTTGCACTGGTATGTTGTTCTACGACACCTTGAAACATTAGCCACCATGCGGGTAGGGTTTTTCAAACTAGCTGGATTTTCTGTTCCTGGTAATGATATGGTGCTTCTTATGTTATGTTGGTGCCATTTTGAAATATTTCCATGCTGGAGATCCGCTTGAAGCATAATTCTGAAAATAGTTTGAATGTCAGTGAAAACGTTACGCATCACCAGAAAGAGCTGGAGAAGCGGATATTCCATCTGAAGACGCTTTATGATGTGAGCCAGGAAATCAGTTTTCTGAAAGATCCCCATGAAATAGTCAAAAACCTTCTGCTCATGGTCGTGGGTACCTTTGGCGCTTGTTCTGGGTTTTTAGTTCTTGTTGATACAAATGAACGTAAAGCCGGGAATTACTCCTTAAGGGCTATGCCGGGGGATTTTGCCCATTTCCTGGGTACAGAAAACACCGTTGATTTTTTTGTCGCCCTGCAAAAAATAACAAAAATCTCTAAGCCAACCGCAGAAAACCCGGACGCACCGCATGGAGATTGTGTACGTGCTTTTGGAGCAGCCGGATTAAAAATTCTTATCCCCTTTGCCATCAATGAAAATTTATTGGGCTGTATAGGGTTGGGAGAGAAGCTTTCCGGGCAGGAATTTTCTTCTGATGACTGTGAGCTGCTGGATACACTGGCTCGTCAGGGGGCCATGGCAATCCAGAATGCTATTTTAGTCCAGCAAATGAAAAAAGAAGAGAATGTCAGGACTAATTTAGCCCGCTATCTGTCACCCCAGATAGTTGAAAAAATTATACACCATGACCTTGAAGTGAACCTGGGAGGAGAACGAAAAGTTGTAACCGTTCTGTTTTCCGATATCCGTCAATTTACTTCAATCACTGAGTCGATACCCCCTGAACAATTAATTCATATTCTGAATGAATATTTTACCGAGCTGGTGCGCATTATTTTCAAGCACCGGGGCTCTATTGATAAATTTATCGGGGACGCTGTTGTTGCTGTATTTGGCAGTTTGATTAAGACAAATTCCCATGCCGAAAAAGCTGTTTGCGCTGCAGCCGAAATGATGCAGGCGATGCGCATGTTAAACAAAAGATGGTTTGAAAGATACGATGGATTTACCATGGAGATGGGCATCGGTATCAATACAGGTAAAGCTTTCCTCGGCAATATCGGCTCCCCTGAAAGAATGGAATTTACCGTCATGGGGGATATTGTCAATGTGGCTGCACGCCTGTCGTCAGATGCAAAAGCGGGCCAGATACTCATATCTGAAGCAACAAAACAGGAAGTTAACAATGCGGCTTTGCAGTGCCAGCTGCTGCCCCCAATGCACTTAAAGGGAAAAAGTCACTCCATGACGGTATATCAATGTTTCCACCGGCGTTCTCAGGATCCACTTTGTGCCCGTCCGCCAAAAACATAATTATACACAAGAGGTCAGGCAGCAACTTTTTTTGGTCATTTGATCTGCAGAAGAAGGATGCAACTGCAACGCGTGGGACAGTAGTTTCGGGTCAGGTTTACTATTTGGACATTCAGACTGGTGTAAGAATTTTTAATGCTTTTTCTATGCAATATACCCGTAGGGCAGATTGTCAAGTGCGCATGGTAAGGTCGATTTTTTTTTAAGATGCGACCCCGTATACCTCCTTTCTTGCTACAACTAATAATCCCTTGACCTGCTTTCCAGACTGCTTCCTGATATCTGATTTGGTTTCTTCTAGGGGTTGTAATCCATGACGCTTCAGGCAATGCCGGATATATGTCCGTGAGTGTGCATAGCGACCGCTGGGAAAGAGCCGGTAATCCATGCTGTTGCCTTCCAGTATTTCAACTGAAAATGCAATAATTCCTCCGTTAACAAGATTGGAAGATGCGGACCTGATGATCGTATCCAGATTCCCGAAATACACAAATACGTCTGAGCTGTATATCAGATCAAATTTTTGAGGAAAGGACCAATCTTGAAGTACGTCAAAAATTTCGAGCCGGTGGTAGATTTTTTTCTCTTCTGCCTTTTCAAGCATCTTTGACGATATATCGACGCCTGTCAGACTTTTTGCAAACGGCCGATAGAGTTGAGCACCCAGACCGGTTCCACAGCCAAGGTCCAGGACATTCATTTCTTTAGCTAGAAACGGGCGCACAAGGTCAAACAAAAGCTCCGGGGTTTTGTATTCCAGGTCTTTGACCAGAATCCTTTCAAAAGTTCCGGCACACCGATCAAAGATCCTGCGCACGTGCTCTGCAGGGGCGGCATGAGGTGTTTCCGATGTCCCCAGGCTCTGGAGCATGAATCTTGCCGCCTCATCATCCGGCTTGGTCTCAAGTACCTTGTTGTAATGTTTCTCAGCTTCCTTGAAGCGCCTGAGCTTTTGCAGAGAAATCCCGAGGTTGAAATGGGCGGATGCATAATCCGGCCGTATTGCAATGGCCTTTATGTATGACTGTGAAGCTTTTTCACTCACATTAAACTCGTCCTGTGCCACGCCAAGGTTGTTCCATGCCTCTGCCATGTCAGGAACGAACTCCACTGCCTTTTGAAAACAGGATAGGGCTTGGTCCGGGTCCCCAATTTCTCTATATGCGACACCCAGATTATTCCACGCCAGACCATAATCAGGCTGCGTTTCCAACATGGATCTGTAAATACTTATGGCACCCTTATGATCGTTCTCTTTCTGCTTCAGCCAGGCCAGGTTATAGCATGCCGGCAAAAAGGAAGGGCTCATTTCGGCTGCTTTTTCAAAAAATCTCCTGGCCTTATCCGGCCGGGACTGGTCCAGGAATACCGTGCCCAGCGCATTCAGTACCTCTACCCAATCAGGCTTTCTTCTCAATACTTCCAGATAACCTTTTTCCGCCACAGCAAGCCTGCCTTCCCTGTGGGCCAAAGAAGCTTTCTTGAGAACGAATTCGGAATTGTCTTTCCTGCGCTTCGGCGAAAGAGATGTTTTTGAGCGGCGCGGAGTCACATTTTTATTTTTCATTCTGGGCCCACAGTAGTGATTATTATTTCATCTCAGTTTTTCTTTACGTTTGCGATAAGACGCGCGCTGTTCAGGCGCGTCGTCCTTAAGCGACTGGTGTACGCCCGGCATGGGCGTGATCTTATGGGGTGCAAGTCCCATGTATGTGGGCCAGGGGTGAAAGACTCCCGGTTGCCCGATTATGCTTTTTTCCTTTATTTAAATGGTTATTATATCGTAATTATCACCTGTTAAACATTTCCCGCCCTCGGTTGTAACCTCAAAAGTGTTTTCGACTCCCACCATTCCAAAACCTGGGATGCCGATTTTAGGTTCAATGGCAAGGGTCATCCCTTCTTCAAGGGGAAAATCAAACCCTTGTGCCAAAACGGGATATTCATCTATGGCAAGTCCAATGCCATGCCCCACAAAAAATACTTTATTATTCCCCCAGCCCATAAAGCCATCACCCCACTCAGAACGTCCAACCTTTTCCAGGCAATGGCTCCAGATCTCACTCGGCAGTGTTCCGGGTCTTAAACGCTCTGCAATTTGACTTTGCAGGTCGATGCAAAAGTTATGTGCCCCTATGGCCTTCACTGGCATGTTATCTTTATCGTTGAGCCAGTAAACTTGAGTCTTGTCTGTAATGTAACCCGCAAGAGTGAAGCCATTATCTATGATAAGAGGTTTTCCATCTGTCCATTTAACTTCTGCCGATCCCATATAAGGAGTTGCCGGATGAACACCGCGAAGACCAACTGGGCCATTGAAGACACTTGGGTAGTTGGCGCTGTCTCCAACAGAAATATGTCCTTGAAATACTTCCTCCCCATAATTTTCCATCCTTAAGATTCCACCATGGCCTTCTGAAAAGAATAGTTCTGAAATCTTATGGCTTATTTCAAGCTCACTTATTCCAGAATAGAGAAGCTGTGGCAGCAATTTAGTTAAACATTTTGAATGTTTGGCGCCTGCTTCTCGAAGAATATCAAGTTCCAGCTCTGATTTTTTCGCACGACACATTCCTATTATCTTATCTGCAGGAATAAACTGTTTGCCTGGCAGATGTTTGGTAAGACTTTTTGAAAGAGCCCAAGACAATCCATTCATCTCAGCGGCAACCAATTCAGGTAAAGGAAAACACAAATCGTTTAATGTTGTTTCGATTTCCCTATATGAATTAAAAGGGTAAATATGGTTCAATGGCGACTCAATTTTTACCCTTTCAACTCCGCGTCTGCAAAATAGGATTGGTTCACCATCCAACGGCAGCCAGAAAACTCCACTGGCAAATGAACCGCTGAAATAATAAATATTTAAACGGGAAAATAGTAATAGCCCCTTAGCCTGTGGAACATATTGATGAAGAAGTCTTTTGCACCTGTCCCACCGGGAAGTTAATTCCTGTAAAGGAAAAATGTCGTTCAAATTTATGTCTCCAGAAAGATTTTATTATATGAAAAAGTGTCCCGCTGCAGCACCGGGTCAGGCCTTATGTTTGGGCATCCAGGCTGGTGTAAAGATTTTCTGAAACTGCCTGACCCCGGTCATACATTCATTGCTCCTACGTCTTTTCCGTGCTTTGGCGAAGGCCGGCAACTCGGGCCTTTAGGTCAGTCACCATGCCGGTCCACTGCGGATCGAGGCGCGCAGCCTCCTCTGCCGCCTCCAGCGCCCGAGTGTATTCATCCAGCGCCTCGGTCGGATTTACAGGTAGGGCCAGCAAACCCAAATTCGCATAGCCTGCGGCCAGGTCGCGCCAGTACAGGCCCTTCGCAGGACTGTTCATGACCAGGAACCGGGTGGATTCGTTGCTGTGCCGGTAAGCTTGAGCTGCCTCGGGCAATTCACCATCCTTCCACAATATTTCAGCCAGCGCCCGATAGTTTGTCGCCAGTTCACGAACGGCAGAGGCATCGGGCGCGATTTCAACAAGCTCACTGAGCCCTTTGATGTTGCCGTCGATAAAATGCCGGCGGATGGAGTTTGCAGCGGGAATGTCCTTCAGCTTCTCCCTGATATCGTAAGTCAAGCGATAAAACGAGTCCATCGCCACTTTCGCGCGTTGCTGTTCCAAGCGTTGCCGGGAGGTTTCGTCCTGCCGACTGGCGAGAATGAATTGGCCCTGAAGTTCATTCGGTGCAGGTTTCTTGATGCCGCTTCGTGCCATCCATGCCTCAGCGATCTCGAGATCATCACCTCGTAGCAGCAGGCTGCTGTCCCTTTTCCGTCTCTTCCATTCCAGCGCCCGGGTGAGTAAACGAGTATGTTCCCTGACCCATTCCAAATCGGTTTCAACGGCTGTAAGCAAAGACTCGACGGCTTTTTCGAAGTCTTCCCCGCTAAGGCAGAAAATGAAATTCAACTCGCCCAGCGCTTTAGGGACCGTGTTCGGATGAACCTCTCGGTAAACCACGCCAATTAAGCGCTTATGCTGCTCTATGGCATGGGCGAGTTCCTGCCCGCATTCTTTGGAAACGACTGAATCGGGACTGATGATAAAGACAAAGTTGTCGGCTTGCTCAATTGCCGCAGCGATTTCCGACCGCCACTTGGCTGCCGGTGGGATATCCTCAAAGTCCGCCCAAATGTCTTTGTTTTTCACACTGGTCAATTCCTTGTGCAATCTGTGCACAAACTCCATATCATTGCGGGAGTAGGAGATGAAGATGTCGGCCATAAACGTTACTTTGAAATCTATGTTTGAAATGCTTCCTGAATCAGTGTTCTTTGGTGCCTCGTTTGTGCTCACAGTCGCCAAGCTTTATAGCGTCTGGCGCAGTGTTTGATTCATTATTTATAATTCCAGCAGCCTTTTGAGGAGAACATCCTCAACATTTTGGCGTGAGTCTACAACTGTCAAAACATAAACCTTTTTTCCAGATATTCTGTATATTATTCGCCATGGGGTAACTATGAGTTCACGGTACAATATTATGCCTTGGTCTTTCAGTTCAGGAACAATGCGACCCCTTTGGGGGAACTGGTTAAGACTTGTAGCCTTCTTCTTTATTTTCTCAAATACATTTACGGCATTAGTCAGACTGTCCTCCGCAATATACTCAATAATGCCAATCATGTCGTTCTCAGCAACATCTGCCCAGTGTACTTTATATGTTGGGGTCATTTTTGTTTCTTGGCCAGAAGTTTATCAATTTTCTTGAATACTTTTTCCTGGGATTTGGTTCTTCCCTGCTTGATATCTTCTTCACCTTGGGAAATAAGCTTGAGAAGGCCGATGGCGTTCCTCATTTTGTCGTAACTTTCAGGGTCTTGCAGAACGGCTCGTGGTTCTCCGTTTTGAGTAATTACAACAGGCCTGTGCGTTTCATTAATCTGCTTTAGAATGTCAGCAGCATGGGACTTCAGGTAAGAAACCGGCTTAATATCTGATGATACTTTCATGGTGGTACCTCCTGTCTGAATAAGGTACCATATTAAGACTGGTTGTCAATGGGGCAATTGAAACTGCTCGCCCTGCATCAACTGCGGTGCAAAGCGCCGTCAACTGTATGCCGTGTCAGTGATCACTGACAAGTTTTATTTCAAGGTGGCAGCCAAGAGCCTGCGCATATTTTTTTAAAGTTGATATGGAAGGTGAATGTTTGCCGCTGGTTAAAGATGATTCCAGACGGGTTACAGCAGGAGCTTTTGTCCCCATTTTTTTTGCTATCTCGGCCTGGCTCAGACCGGCATTTTGTCGGGCTTGGAGTAGTTCACGAAGTAAAGAAAACTCTGGCTCAAGAGCGTCATATTCCTTTTTTACTTTTTTTCTCTTTAAAGCTTTCTTCTTCAATTCAGAATGTTTCATTTTGGTCACCTCGCTCATTCTGGTTTGTGCAATCTTCAGTTCCTTCTTGGGCGTCTTTTGCGATTTCTTGACATAAGAATGGAGCATAATAATTTTCTTCCCTACTTTTGTGCAGAAAAAAACCCTGGCTATGCCTTCCTTGTTTTTAACCCGGAGTTCATATAGACCTCCTTCAACTGGTCGAGTGTGCGGCATACCCAAATTAGAACCAAACTCGCACATTAAGTCCGTTAGCCTCAAATACCTGGCCAATAAACCATCCGGCAGGGAAAGAATCTCTTCCTCTAGTTTCTGGCTATAGTATTTGATTTGCCATTTCATAATTCAATAGTAACAAATATGTTATGTATTGGCAAGGTAAGTTATTTTGAAAAGAGGCATCGTTTGAGCTAAGACGCGCGCTGTTCCAGTGCGTCGTTCTAGCGATTTGTTAAAGCCTAATTGATTTTAAGCATTAACTGCCAGTGGTTCTATATCGTCTAGATCTACTGATTTTCTGGCATGCCAGAGGTTGTAGTTGTCCTGCATTGCCAACCAGCTTTCAGGGGTCCTACCGAGACCTTTTGAAAGGCGTAGAGCCATTTCAGGACTCACGTTGCTTTGGCCTTTGATAAGGCGAAGAAAGGTGGAAGGGGACACCTTGAGTTTCAGGGCAACACTCCGGTAGCTGATATTGAGAGGCTTCAAATAAACGTCCTGTATAAAATCTCCAGGGTGGGGTGGGTTGTGCATACTCATCAGTGATAATCCTCATAATTGACAACATAAGCGTTGCCGTCTTTGAATTTGAAAACGATTCGCCAGTTTTTGCTGACGTCAATTGACCAAAGACCTTTTTTTCTTCCTTTTAGCTGGTGTAGCCTGAAACCGGGTAAATCCATGTCTTCAATACACATTGCAGTGTCAAGGGCTGTCAGTCTGATCCTAAGTTTTTGTTTATGTTGTGGCTTGATACCCTTCAGGCTTCCGATTTCGAAAAACTTTTGCAGCCCTTTGTGCTCAAATGATTTAATCATAATTAATTATACAGCATGTTGCGCAACACGCAACACTTTTGTTTTTGGGGGGCTCTAGCGTTTGAGATAAGACGCGCTCTGTTCCAGCGCGTCGTTTTTCAGCGATTGTTCAGTGATTTCTGTTTGATCGGATAGCTTTGAAAGCAATGTAATATATAACAAAATTATATCGTCACGTATTGACTTGATGGCAATTGATTTCCCATTTGATAATTGTATGGTTATGCGATGAAGAATACTTTTAGTGCCTAATCTTGGAGAGTATAGAATTAAATTTATATCCTTGATTGCAGACAGGGAATAAACTTTTTTTCAATAAGGCTGAAGAAACAAATTTTATCATTACTCACATATACTCTTCTTATTCGAGATGATATTACTAAAAATAGTATAAAGAATATTGTGAAAGGGATGGATGAAATTATTATAGAACCTGTAAGATAATAAATTGATAATGATATGATGAAAAACAGAATTGTGAAATAATTAAAGATTAAGCTTTCATTTAGCTTTGTATTTTTAAATGATGAGATTTTAAGAGTTTTTTTATGGGTGGTAGCTATTTTTTGGCAAATTACATTTACTAGTTCATTAAAATTGCCTGTTTCGCTATGAATTTCTAATAATTTGTTTCCATTAAAATCAAACAATCTTAAATAAGCTTGAAAAGATTCATCAAGTGGTCTTGTAAAGGGTTTAGCTCTTCCAATATCTTCCCATTTATAGAAATCTATTTTTTTAAAATCACCTTTCCCATACCATAGCCCTTCTTCCTCGACCGAGAAATATTCACTTGGCTTTTCTGCAACATCAAAATAATCTGTAAATTCCCACTCAGGTTTGTATGTATATATATTAGACATTATTTTTTTTACAGGCTAACACACTGAACGTTTGAGCTGAAACACGCGCTGATCAAGCGCGTCGTTTTCCACATACTATTATGATTCATTTTAGCAGTTATTTACCTCTATATGGCATATAACTGCTAAAATGAAGTTTTGTCGACTGCGGCTATATCCTGTATTTCCGGAAAAAGCTGCAGGATTGCAGTTATTACAGGCCAGCCTGATGCTTATCCATTTAATACTTGTGAAAAATTATCTTAACCGGAGAGAAAGGTGATGCCAATTATTTTGTTAGGATGAACGCTTCTCTAGTGAGAAGCGCTTAGCGAAATACCCAGAAAACTTGAGTGATTCACCCATAGAATCAATTTTCTATGTGTGGGGATTTCCAGGATATCTTATTTATGGGCTTTGGTTTTTTTCTTCCTGCACCGCTTGTCGTAGCGTTCCTGTTCGCTGTAAATACAGCCGCAGTATGACTGGCGGTAGAGGTCCATTTCTTTGGACATATCTATGCCCTGCTGCCAGCCCTCACGAAAATCGTGATAATAGAAGGGGATCTTATGCTGCTCGGCAAGCTGTTCAGCCTTGTGCCGGATCAGGTCGTGATTCTGGTAACGGCTGTAGAGGAGGGTGGTGCTAAAGGCATCGGCATTTAATTTCTTCGCATGTTCAACCACTTCCAGCAGCCGCATGTCATAGCAGTGGCTGCAGCGATTTTCTTCATCAAACACAACCTTGCGCAGATAGTCCCGAAGCCCGTATTCCCTGTGATATTCAACGGACAAGTTCTCTCTGGCCGCAAGCTGCTCCACGGCCTCTAGACGTTTTTTGAATTCACGGTAGGGGTGGATATTGGGATTATAGAAATAGCCGTTAACCTTTATCCCTTCACTCTTCAAGACTTCAAGTGGATAAGCAGCGCAGGGCCCGCAGCAGATGTGGAGTAGAATCTTCATATTAGAAACTAACCATACAGCAGCTTAAACCGCTCCCAGAAATCCGGAAAGGACTTGGCCACACATTCCTCGCCAAGCACCTTCACACCAGGCACTGCCAGGCCGGCAACGGCAAAACTCATGGCAATGCGATGATCGTTATAGGTCTCAATCTCAGCGCCATGCATGGGAGCGTCAGGGTCTTTACCTTCAATGATCAGGGTGTCGTCCTGTTCCTGGACCCTGGCCCCCATCTTGGCCAGCTCCACAGCCATAACGTGCAGCCGGTCGCACTCCTTTATACGCAGGTGCGCAATATTCTTTATGGTGGTCCTGCCTTTGGCCTGGGAAGCGACAACAGCAAGGGTCGGTACCACGTCCGGCATATCGGCCATATCAATGGTAATGCCCTTGAGCTCCTCGGGGCCGCTCACTGTCAGGCCCTCGCCGGTTTTATTTACCTGGCATCCCATGCGGGCCAGAAGGGCGACAAAGGCGGCATCTCCCTGCAGAGAGGGAACAGGGACATTCGGCACTGTCACCTCGCCGCCGGTTACTGCGGCTGCTGCGTAAAAATAGGAGGCATTGGAAGCATCGCCCTCAATGGCATATTCCCGGGCATGGTAAACTCCCTGGGGGATTTTATAGCTGTCCAGCGCTTCGTTGGCCTCCACCCTGATGCCGAATGACTCCATGACTGCCAGGGTCATTATGACATAGGGCAGGGACAGAATCTCTCCTTGCACATCAATTTCAGCCTCTTGCCTGGCATAGGGCCCGACCAGCAAGAGGGAAGAAAGGTATTGGCTGCTTTTGCCTTCAGGCATAATTGTCTTACCGCCTGACAAACCTTTAGCCTTTATGAGCAGTGGCGGACAGCCGTTATCGTTCATGCTGGTTATATCAACCCCCCATCCCTGTAATGCCTGCATAAGGGGCAGAATAGGCCTTTCAGCCATCCTTTCGTCACCGCTAATCTGAAAGGTGCCGGATCCCAGGGCGGCAACAGAGGTGAGAAACCTGGTTGCCGTACCGTTATTGCCAAGGAAAATTTCTGTATCAGGGGTTGCGATCCGGCCGCCGTTGCCCTGCACTGTCCATCTCTCCCTATCCTTTTCAACAGTCGCGCCCATCTGCTGGAGGGCTGCCGCCGTGTACCGCGTATCCTCGCTTTCCAATGGGCCGAGCAGTGTGCTCTCACCGTCTGCCAGGGCCGCTGCGATCAAGGCCCGCTGGGTGATGCTCTTGGAGCCGGGAACCGCGATCGTGGCATTAATTTTTGATGCTGATTGAATTTCTATCATGTTGATATACTTTTGGTTTTGCAATTATTCTGCAATTATGTTCATGAGGGCCGTGCGCATTACTTCAACGGGCGCCTCCTGGCCGGTCCAGGACTCAAATTGGGCAACACCCTGATAGAGCAGCATGGAAAGCCCGTTTATGGTTTCACAGCCTGCGTTTTTGGCCTCCCGAAGCAACCGTGTTTCCAAGGGAGCATAGACAATTTCCATCACCACCGGAAAGTTGCCCAGGCTGTCTGCAGGCACCAGGCTTGCATTCTCAAGGGGCCTCATTCCGACTGATGTGGCATTGACCAGACAGTCGGCCTGCACCGTATCAATTTCCGCAAGATGAATCCAGTCGCATGCAAGGGTTTCAGCCAGTGTTTTCACCCTGCTCTCCGTGCGGCTGGCAAGGATGACCTGAGCCCCGGCTTCCTGCAAACCAAAACCGATGGATTTGGCGGAACCACCCGCGCCCAGGAGCAAAATTCTTTTACCCTGTATGTCAATCTTATCAGCCAGGGCCCTGTTTGCTCCAATCCAGTCGGTATTCAAGCCGTGAACTTTTTTATCCTCATTATCAAAGATCAGAGTGTTGACAGCACCAATTTTCTCAGCCACAGGATCAATGGTATCGATATGGTCAAGGACCGCTTCCTTGTGCGGAATAGTGACCGAGAGGCCACGGACGCCCAGGGCCCGGCATCCGGCCAGGGCTTTTGCCGCATTCGTTGCAGGGAAGGCCACATATACCTTGTTCAGCCCCTGGGCCTCAAATGCACTGTTGTGCATGATGGGGCTCAGGGAATGGGAAACCGGGTTGCCGATTATGCCATATATTTCTGTCGTGCCGTTAATCTGCATGATTCAACCTTGTTAACATTTTGCGTATAGCAGACACCGGTATCTGGCCGGGTGCTGTCTCTTTGCCTTCAGCAGAGGCTCCATAGGTCATATAACCGCCAAGCTTTGTGGTTGCCAGACGGCTGATCATGCCGATTTGTCCCATGCAAAACGCTATAAGGGGGAAATTGTTCTCAGCCGCTATGATCTGAAGATTCAAGACCCTGAGTACATCCTTATAGTCTTTGGCCGTGGTGACAATTTTGCCGATATGTGCCCCGGATTCCATCTGCTGCAGCAAAATTTCGTCCAGTTCAAGGCTGGAAGTTGTGCCGGAAAAGTCATGCCATGAGATGATTAGCCCTGTTTGTGGATGTTTTAGCAGGACATCAAGCATTTCATCCCGTAACTCAGGTGCTGTTTTGAGTTCCAGGTCCACCAGGGCGCAATCATGCTGAACAGCCTCAAGCAGCAATCTAATTCGAGCTGCTTCCGTACCCTTAAATGCCCCTCCTTCCCATTCCGGACGATTGGTAAAGAGCAGGGGTTTTGCAAGATTATTTACAAAAGGCTCAATTTCCGGATGGGACAGACTGTCCAGGCGGATCTCTATGACATCTGCATCCTGCTCCGAGTGTTTGGCAATAGCAAGCGCCTGGGCGACCTTATCACAGGCAACAGATACACAAATACCAGCAGGGGAGGCTAAATTTACGGCCAACCGTTTATCTCCTAGAAAGTTTTCCTTACTAAACCACTTGTACGGTAATAAAACGAAGTAAAATACCCTATTATATCGGCATAAACTTGTCAATCAGATCGCTCAATACTCCCTTAGCAGGAGACTGTTCACGGAGTTGCTGCAATAGATCATGAATTTCCTGCACTTCGTGGGATTCAAGCAGAAAGCCGGGCACTGGCCGGGCTGGCAGAAGATTTATGTTTTCTGCCTGGAATCCACTGTCTGTCAGACTGTAAAGAATATCGGTCATATTGGACCAGTAGCCGCCATCGCTACTGATATGTTCAATAACCTGGGTGAAAACCGTATTGACCGTCAGGTGCATGGGGGCCATTTCTGCAGCCCTGTCCGCAGCGCAGCGCACCAGTGAGCCAAAACTTCTGCAGCCAAAAGGACGGGCTTCATAAAGTGAACACGTATTCTCATCAAGAAAAACACAGGGATTAAAATCCCAGCTTCCCAATGCTGCCTCGTCAACCTCCTGGTGTTGAAGACATTCCGCGGCATACTGGTTCAATGTTATTGCTGCTTTGCTTTTCCCCGGAGAGGTCTGGGCAAGCTTGTCCAGCAGCCATTTTTTTCTGTTTTGTTTATTAATGAAACCAAGGATTATTTCACCTTCCAGGCTTGTCATGGTGACACTCCCGGTGCAGCAGGCAGCGCAGCCTTTTTGACACGCCAGTGGAAAACGCTCCACCCAGCGGAAATAAACAGTATAGACAGCAGCCAGTAATTCTTTTTTATGGTCCATGCCAGTCGGCAAATGTATGTGCTGCCGAGCCATCATTTAACCTTGAAAACTTTACTTTTCACCTTGGCCATCACCTCTTTCGGGACCAGCCGTAACGCCAGGGCAACAAGAAATGAGGCAATTGCCAGGTCGTCCAGCCAGCCGAACAGGGGAATGGTGTCGGCAAGAAAATCCATTGGCACAAGAATATAGAGCAGGCCGACCGTAAGGATGAGTTTGACGTACCACGGTGTTTGGCGGTCAAAGAGGATCAGAGAATAATACCTGAGCTTTTGTAAAAAACTGTTCATTTTTCTCCAACGAACTCGTTTTCTTTAATATAATTAATGTATTATGGGTAAAATTCAGGTGTGCCTGGCCCTGCCGATCAAATCCCGTATAGACGCAATGTTATGTTCCCTGAGATATGTTCCCATGCCATGTATTATTTCTTCCGTGGCTTTCGGGTTGATAAAGTTTGTCGTTCCCACCTGGATTGCGCTGGCTCCGGCAAGCAGAAACTCTATGGCATCTTCAGGGGTCGCAATCCCGCCTATACCGATGATGGGAATGGAGACATTTTCTGCAACCTGCCAGACCATGCGCAGGGCAATGGGTTTGATCGCCGGTCCGGATAAACCGCCGAATATATTGGCAAGTTTAGGCTTGCCTGAGTCAATGTCAATGGCCATGCCCAGCACCGTGTTTATCAGGGAAACGGCATCCGCACCTGCCTCTTCCACTGCCAGGGCAATCTCGGCTATGTCGGTGACATTGGGCGATAGCTTGACAATGACTGGCCGTTTGAAATGTTGACGCACCCCTTTTGTAACTGCATGGGCCATGTGCGGGTCTGTCCCGAAGGCTACACCCCCCTGCTTCACATTCGGGCAGGAAATGTTCACTTCCAGTGCTGCTACTTTTTCCTCCTCGTTCAGGCGCTTGGCAAGCTGCTGGTAATCCTCCACCGTATCCCCCAGGATGTTGACAATAAGGGGTGTGCTAATATCCTGCAGAAAGGGAAGTTTTTCCGAAAGGAACCTCTCCAGGCCCACGTTTTCGAGACCTATGGCATTAAGCATGCCGCAGGCTGTTTCGGCGATTCTCGTCGGGGGATTCCCTTTTCTGGGCAGCAGAGAAATACCCTTGACAATAATGGCCCCGAGGAGATTCAGGTTAACAAGCGAAGCGTACTCCTCCCCGTAGCCGAAGGTGCCGGAGGCGGTCATTACGGGATTTTTTAACCGTAGTGAGCCAATGCTGATTTTCATGTCAGGTTGTTCTACAGCCATGCCACATCATCCGCATTAAATACCGGGCCATCCTTGCACACATGGACATACCCGTTCATGTCGGCCCGCAAGACCGCACATCCGAGACAGGCGGCAAGCCCGCAGGCCATTATGGTTTCCAGTGAGACCTGGCAGGCCCAGTTCTTATCTCTGCAAACCCCAACCACTGCACGCAGCATGGGGTAAGGACCGCATGTGTAAACCATTGCCGGATTCTCATCGGGCAATGGGGCCATGAGGTCTGTTACCAGCCCTTGTTTGCCCAGGCTGCCATCTTCTGTACAAACTTTCACCTCAAGTCCCATACCCGCAAAATCATCCACCAGGGTGCAAATTTCATCCTTTGCTCTGGCACCCAGGAGCACATTAATAGTAGATGGTTCATTTTTTTTAAGTATCTGTTTGGCAAGAAAAAGCAGCGGCGCAATACCTATACCACCGCCAACCAGATAATGATGGTGCTTAGAGTTGTAGGTAAAGCCGCGGCCCAGGGGCCCCAGTATATCCATATGCTGACCGACCTGCATTTTGCTAAGCGCCTGCGTCCCTTTGCCGATGACCTTCAGCAGTATCTGCAGCAAGCCCCCATCCCGCACCTGATGGATGGAAAACGGCCGGCGCAAAAGTGGATCCATGCCCTCTGCGGCCCGCACCATAACAAACTGGCCCGGACGGGAGTCTGCAGCTATATCCGGCGCCTGGACGGTGAACCGGCATATGTCATCCGTAAGTTTTTCGCTGCGGATTATTTCCGCCTTCTGCTGCAATGCTGGCATGGTCTTTTATAGGTTTCCAGGGGTCAAGGAGTCAAGGGTTTTGTTTATTAATCACCATAAGTATCCTCTGCAGAAAACGGATCTGGGAAAAATAAAATATTAGATATCAGGTAAATCAACAAGTAGGCCTTTACGTGCAAGCTCATCTCATGGTACTTTCTTAATGGTTATTTTGCTTGATTTTCATTTTTTCTCCACCTGCAGCAGATTGTAACGAATTAATTCTTTACCATATTAATTGCAAAAAACGAATTTATATGCTCCAGGCCATCATATTTGTATTCTCTTTCATCATTGGAGGGGTAGTGGGAAGTTTTTTAAATGTGGTGATCCTCCGGCTTCCGGCTGAGGGCGAATCCATCGCCTTTCCCGCTTCAAGATGTCCGAAATGTCTTCACCCTCTTAAATGGTATGATAATATTCCCATAATAAGCTTTATCCTGCTGCAGAAAAGGTGCCGGAACTGCAGGGCGCCAATCTCCTGGCAGTACCCCCTGGTTGAACTCAGCATGGCACTCCTGTCCCTGGCCCTGGTGCTCAAATTCGGCTTGACCATAACCTTGCCCATTTATTTCGTCTTTACCGCGGCCTTGCTCGTTGTCATTGTTATAGATTTTTATCACCAGATCATACCGGATGTCATCAGCCTGTCCGGCATAGTCATTGGCTTTGCATGCTCTTTCATCAACCCGGTCATAACATGGCAACAGTCCGGCATAGGGGTGCTGCTTGGCGGCGGCGTGCTTTACGCTGTGGCCGCAGGCTATTATCTATTCACCAAGCGCGAAGGCATGGGCGGAGGAGACATCAAGCTGCTTGCCATGATCGGGGCATTTTTGGGATGGCAGAGCCTGCCTTTTGTTGTGTTCGGCAGCTCTATTCTCGGAGCCATTGTCGGCATTGGTGCCATGGTAAAACAGAAAAAGGGCGGCAAAACCATGATCCCCTATGGCCCCTTTCTTTCGGGTGCAGCCCTGCTGTACATGTTTTACAGGGAGTTGATCAATTACTATATGGTGCTTTATTTTCTGACGCCGCCGCAATAGAAAAAGATGTAAACAGCGTTACCGGTCGCACTGCCAATGGCAAGCCAAGCCCATTGCTCCTGCTGATCGTATTACAGAGATGAAGGAATGTAAACCGTGCGCAATGACATTGATTTGAAATATTTTAAGAAACGTCTTGATGAACGCCTTGAAGATATAACTGCCAGACAGGAACAGCAAAAACAGGAAACAGCCCCGGTGGAGCTTGACCAGGCACGGGTGGGCCGCTTATCGCGTATGGACGCCATGCAACAGCAAGCCATGTCCCAGGCCGTCGCCCGCCTTACCGACCTGGAACGGCAGAGAATCAAGTCCGCACTCGGGCGCATGGAATCCGGCGATTACGGTTATTGTGTACTCTGTGAAGAGGAAATAGCCGAAGGCCGTTTACGGTTTGATCCCAGTATCATGACCTGTATTTCCTGTGCTGAAAAAGCGGATGCCAAATAGGTTGTTGCCTGTGGTGCAGAAAAGAATTGCAATGCTTGTTTCTAATAGAACGATACAGACCGTTGCCGGTGCTGTCACCATCTCCCTGATCATTTTCACCTTCTCTCACTGGGGCATCTTTCCGAATAAAGACAATCCAAATTTCAGTTATGGGAAAGGCAATAGCCGCAACCATGTTATCCATGTGATAGACAAGAAAAAAGTGGAGGTGCCGTTTGTCTTTGATATCGGCCAGGAGATTTCGGAAGTCAGCCTGTCATTTTCCGGCGAGCATGCCCGCATGCCCGGCTTTAAACTAAGCGAGACTCCCGTTGCAGTGCAAAACGGCAAGGCGGCTTCAAAGGTGATCATTCACTTCGGTTCAAAACCATCCCTGAGAGCAGGCACTCACTTTCTGACTGTTATAGCTCGAGATACGGGAACTGGAAAAATTGTCTCTGCAGGAAAGATACGGTTTGCCTACAACATGCATGAGGTCATTGCCAAATGCTCCTGCTGAACAGGTAGAAACATCATGTCAGAAAACTGAATATATGATTGGCTGCGGTCAATAGTAATCACTTCATCAGGTAGAAGCCCAGGCTCCTGTCGCTGAAGCCTGATTCTTCAAGGAATTCACAGCCGATGTAATTGTCGTTAATGCACCGGACAATTACATTTTTTTCGATGGTTTCAGGTGGTACCTTATCAAGGGTGAATATGACCTTGAGTGTATCTCCAAGCTGGGTCCGCATCCGGTCCAAAGCAGTAAAACCGAGACCTCCCATGGAAATGTTCTTGATACGACAGTTAATGGGGACAGATGAACTACTGCCGGTATTAACCACGCTGACAATATCATCATAGGTGTAGTAGCCTCCGATGGATACCTGCTTGCGGTAATGCTTCCTGAAGTTGAGATTGACTCCATAGGCGGTTCCGCAGGGACAGTTGACCTTCAGGAAGTGTTTGCGGCCCATATATTTATCAACGGATATTTCACGCACCAGCAAACAGTCCGGACAGCTGAGCGTTACCTTTTTGTCTTTCCGGACATTGAGATCCTGGATCGGCATTTTCTTTGTTTGGGCATCCTCATTATGGGCAACCGCACGGTCAATCTTATTGAGTATCCGGCCCTGGATGTCAAACTTGCAGGCATACATGGAAGGGTCGTGAAAAAAGGTGAACCAGGCATTTTCTCTGATGCCCCTGGTTTCATATTTTTGCTTGAGTTTAATGACGTCCAGGGGAAAGTTGTCATAGGCCATGATCCAGAGGGGATTGAAATGTACATGGGTGGGCAGCAGATCTGCAAGATGATAGGCTATATTGTTTTTCGATTGGATTTTGACAATCTGGTGTCCCCGGGTGTGGCCGCCGGTGTGCTGAACCTGGACGCCGTTACATACGGTGAAATCCCCTTCAACCAGCTGCAGATTGTTAGAGCCCTTCAGCTTCGAAAAGTTTTGCGGCCAGTAGGTATTCTTTGACCTGATATTGGGAGACATGACATCTTCCCATTCAAGTTTCTGCACTATATGCTTTGCATTGGGGAAGGTAAGTTCTTCCTTGTTGTCAGCGTTATGCATGACTACCCCCCCGGCATGATCGAAATCACAGTGGGTCAGAATGACATAGTTAATATCCTGTCGCTTGAGCCCAAGTTTCTTCAGCTCCCGGGGAAGGTCCCAATCCTTGATGACCCGGAAAATCTGTTTCTGTTTTTCAGTCATTTTATTGCCAAGACCGGTTTCGATAATGATCAGGGAATCAGGGGTTTTGACCAGGAGGGGGTAATTCAGGAGCTTGATATAGTTGTCATTATGACTGATGTAGTCACCTGCATCGGCAGGATATTTTTTTGACCAGAGCACCTTGGGGACAACACCGAACATGGTGCCGCCGTCCAGCTCGAATTCGCCGCCGTTGAGCCAGAAAATCTCAAAATCACCGAGTTTGCAACTTTTCATGTAATAATACCATAGAGTGGGGGGGAAGAGTAAACACAAAGAAAGTATACCAGATTTCACAGCAATATAACGAGGTTAATCTGTTCTGATTCAAAAAAATGCCAGTTAAACAGTTATTTATGGAACGACTTTTTCGTTAAAGGGTGAATGCGGGGAAGAAAACCAGGCCGGAAACTGATGCGGAAATAAAGGGGAACATTAAAATTGCCCCAGGGCTGACCATAATACACCTGCAGCAATTGCTGAGCCGATGACTCCTGCCACATTGGGAGCCATGGCATGCATAAGCAGGAAATTGTTGGGATCTTCCTTCTGGCCTACCATCTGGACAACTCTGGCGGAATCAGGTACAGCCGAAACACCTGCCGCCCCTATGAGTGGGTTGATTTTTTCCTTTAAAAATAAATTCATGAATTTAGCAAATAATACCCCGCCCATTGTGGCAACAATAAATGAAAGAGCGCCAAGGCCAAAGATGAACACTGATTTGGGGGTCAGAAATGTTTGGGCCTGGGTGCTTGCTCCCACTGTAAAACCAAGCAGTATGGTGACTATATCAATCAAGGCATGCCTGGCTGATGCGGCAAGGCGCTCGGTTACCGTACTTTCTTTCAGGAGGTTGCCAAAGAAGAGCATACCGAGCAGGGCAATGGAACCAGGGGCGAGCATGGCGCAGATCAGGAAGGCAACAACCGGAAAGATGATTTTTTCTTTCCTGGAAACCACCCTGGGCGCTTTCATGTGTATTTTTCTTTCCTTTTCAGTGGTGAACAGGTACATGATCGGGGGCTGGATAACCGGAACCAGGGCCATGTATGAGTATGCAGCAATAGCAATGGGCCCAAGGAGTTCCGGGGCCAGCATGGAGGAGAGGAAGATGGCGGTCGGGCCGTCTGCGCCGCCGATTATGCCTATGGAACCAGCCTGAGCAGGGGTAAACCCAAGGTACAGAGACCCCAGAAAGGTCAGGAAGATGCCGATCTGGGCGGCAGCCCCCAACAGAATAAGCTTGGGATTGGAAAGCATGGTGGAAAAATCAGTCATTGCCCCAATGCCAAGAAAGATCAGGGGGGGATAAATTCCTTTTGTCACTCCGAAATAAAGATAGTATAAAACACTGCCCTGGTCATATACACTGAGGATCATGCCCTTAATGGGCGGTACATTTCCCACGATAATGCCAAGGCCTATGGGTATGAGCAGTAATGGTTCGTAATCCTTAACAACCGCCAGGTAAATGAATATTATCCCGATAAGGATCATTGCCACGTTGCCTATTTCAAGGTGGGCAAAACCGGTATTATGCAGGAAATTCTCAAAACTCACAGAGCTTCTCCATAGAATCAACCTATTAAGATAAGTTCCTGCCCCTGGCTGACAATATCGCCATCGCGCACCAGGATTTTTTTGACAATACCGTCACGGGTGGCAGGGAGTTTGTTTTCCAGCTTCATGGCTTCCATGATGAGCAGTTTCTGGCCTGCTGTAACCTTGTCTCCCTCTCGCACGAAGATGGATTTGATCTGCCCGGGCATGGGAGCAATGACGCTATCGGCAGAAGGCATGGAAGGTGTGGCTGAAAGTGATGTGCTTGACCCGGAAACCTGTTTTGGAGGGGCCTTGGGCACAGACTCAGGCAGGACTAACTGCTGAACCTTTTTGATGGAAACAGTATGTTCCAGGCCATTGACTTCAGCGACGACTTCTGAGTCGGTGACTTTTTTTACAATTACTTCATAATCAGTGCTGTTTATGGTCAGGTCATATTTTCGCATGGTGCACCTCTTAGCTTCTATGGTCAGGCAGGTGACTGCGAACTGCAAGACCTCTCATCCTGCCGGCGGTCAACCAGGGCGATGCGATGTCTTCGTGGCGTTTCCAGGTGATTTTTTCATAATTGCCGCCACCAGCCTGGTCGAGGTGCAGGGCAACAGCTATGGCCAAAAGCAATTCAGAGTCTTCGCTGCCAGTCAGCACAGTTTCGGTTTCTTTGTTTTTTTCTTTTTTGCCTGCTTTAATTTTGTTGGGTAAGCCGAGAATTCTGGGAAGTAATGTGATGTAGAGGCTGATAAAGGTGAGTCCGGCAAAAACAATGAGCATCCCCATGAGGCTGAATGTTACATAATTGTGACCATTTGCAAAGAGATTGTCCAAACCTATTTGGTCAAATGTAAAACCCATTATATATCCTTATGTTGCGCCAACTGTGGAATTTGCAATAATGCTTGCCTCATTATCATACCCCAAATTGGATGCCAAAGATTGCAGCACTCCGAGACCATCTGAGGCGAATGAATGTTGCGTGCCATGCCTTTATACTGCAAGGTATCAACCTCTGTTCATGTATAATAAATCAAGAAAAACTGAAGAATAACAAGTAACAATTATTTTACAATATTGACAGTAATTATTGAATCCTTTTTGTAATCCTGATCACTTAGAAAAGAATCCTTAAAAGACCCGGGCATGCCTGCGGCAAGCTTTAAAAAAAGAAAGTGTGCTTAAGTAAGCAATTCTAAGCAAAAACACAAAGAATAGAGTACTATGCGCCCCTGTTTTTGCAGGGCGGTTTGGGCCCAATACAGAAATTGCTAAAAGCTTGTAAAGGTGTACTATATTAACTATATAACACTCTAAGAAGAAGGGTTGTTTGCATGGCTGAAAATCATGATGAAGCAGGATTAAAATCGGCAATTTTTAACAGGTTGCCAAGGGGAGAAATCAAAAAGGCATGGGACGGCATTATTGGCATGGCCAGAAAAGCCCTGACTAAAAGAGAAGGGCTGGACCCACGCTTTGAGACCAGAGACCACCTGCAGCACCTGATCCGTAATTGCATTTACGCCAAGGGAGGAGATGTCTCTGCCCGGGCCAGAACAGTTGAGCTTGGAACCGTTTACCTGCACCTGTCTGAAAAAGGCAGAGAAACATTTCATGATATTCTGGCCCATGATTTTGACATCGACAGGGAGGTACTAGCTGAAAAAATCAAGGAACTGGAAGAGGCTCAAAACCAGAAAGAAGCGATTAATGCTGAAATTAATCTGAAAAATGCCCTTACTCCTCCAAGAATAAGTCTCCTGACGCAGTTTTCATCCCTGCCGAACGGCTTGAAATTGTTAATTGATATGCGGGCCTCCCTGCTGCCCAGGGTCAGGGAGGACCAGAGACTCTGTAAACTTTCCCTTGATATTAAGGAGCTGCTCGGTTCCTGGTTTGATATCGGCCTGCTTGACCTGCAGGAGATTACCTGGAATTCACCGGCCGCCCTGCTGGAAAAGCTCATTGAATACGAGGCTGTGCATGAGATTCGCTCGTGGAATGATCTGCGCAGCAGGCTTGATTCAAGTCGCTTATGCTATGCCTTTTTCCACAATAAGATGCCTTCTGAACCATTGATCTTTGTGGAGGTGGCCCTGGTTAATAAGTTGAGCTCTAATATTCAGGAATTGTTGAAGAAGGAAGATGAAAAAAATGAACCGGAGCAGGCCAATACAGCTATTTTTTATTCTATTTCCAATACCCAGGCGGGTTTGGCTGGTATAAGCCTTGGCAATTTTCTCATCAAAACAGTGGTGCAGGAACTCTCAAGCGAGTTAGGCAACTTGAAACATTTTGCCACTCTTTCCCCGGTGCCCGGCTTTAAAAAATGGCTCGGCCCCAAACTTGCCGATGGAGATGAAGAAGTGCTGCGGCCCAAGGAGATATCGACTCTTAAGGAACGCTTTGCCTGCGATAATGCAGCCCTGCAGTTGGCAGAGACGCTGACAAATGATTGGTACGGTGACCGTAAAACTGCAGAAATCGTCAAGTCTGTTCTCGTCAGGCTTTGTGCGCGATATCTGCTTGAAGAGAGAAGGGGAAACAGAGCACTTGACCCGGTTGCCAACTTTCACCTGTCAAACGGGGCCAGGCTGGAACGGCTAAATTGGCTTGCAGATCTTTCCGACATTGGTATGAACCGTTCCTATGGCATTATGGTCAATTACTACTATGAACTCGCTGATATAGAGAAAAACCACGAGGAATATGTGTCAAAGACTCATATTGTTGCAAGCCGGGCTGTGAAGTCCCTGTTGAAGTAACAGGGCAGAAAATTACCCGGTGCTGGGCGCTCGTTTTTTCCAGTATCCAGCAACAAGTACCCCAGTATCAAATTTTACGGTGCAATGACACAGAGAATATCATTCTTCGCCACTTGATCACCTACGCCCAGATTGATCTTTGTGATGGTACCGCTGATCGGCGCGCCAAGAGCATTCTCCATCTTCATTGCCTCAAGGACCAAGACGGCTTCTCCCTGGTTGACATGGTCGCCCTCTTTTTTTTCAACGCCGACGATCATGCCAGGCATAGGTGCGACCAATGGCGTGCCGCCGTTATCATCAACAGTGACCGCTGCAGGTTTTGAGGCTGCAGGTTTAGCCACTTCGACGGGAGTTGGGGGTGGTTGTGGCACTGGAGCCGGGGCAGGAGCATATTGCGATACAGAACTGATACGTGGAGACCCTCCCGGGGCATCAACTTCCACTGCAAAATATTCCCCATCAACCAGGACATTAAATTTGCGCAAATTTTCCATGGCCGGGATGGCTTTCTCTTTTTTCTCAACCAGTTTGCCGGCTTTGGCCTTTTCAATGAGCTCTTTCTCAGCTTTTGCTTCTTCCAGAGTGCGGGGCTTGACTTCAGGGGGCACCTCTTCCAGGCCGTATTTCCATTTGAGAAACCGTTTGCCGGTAACCGGATACAGGGCATAGATCAATTCATCATCAAGGTCCCTGGCCAGATCCTTAACTTCTTCCTGGGCCTTCTCAAGTTCAGGCTCAAGAACCTCAGCAGGCCGGCAGGTGATCGGCTCCTCGCCCCTTGGATAGCCCTTCAAGGCTTTTTTCTGCACTTCCGGGTTGATTGGCACGGCAGTTTTGCCGTATAAGCCGAAGCACAGGTCTTTTACCTGGCCGGTGATCATCTTGTAGCGTTCTTCGCCCTCATCGAACAGTACGTTGTTGACCGTCTGGGTGCCGACAATCTGACTGGTGGGTGTAACCAGGGGTATCTGGCCCAGATCCTTTCTGACCCTGGGAAGTTCAGCATAAACCTGATCGATTTTATCCAGGGCATCCATTTCACGCAGCTGATTCACCAGGTTAGAGAGCATGCCGCCCGGTGTCTGGTGCAGGAGCACATTGATATCAATAATAGACATCTTGTTGTCGGCCAGCAGGTGCCTGTATTTTGGTACGATCTCCTTTTCAAATATCTCATTGATCCGGGCCAGGAGGTTGATGTCAAAGCCGGTGTCCCGGTTGGTGCCGAGCAGGGCCATGACCATGGGCTCAACCGCAGGATGTGAAGTCCGGTAGGCATAGGGGGACATGCAGGTATCGACGATATCAACTCCGGCCTCAATCGCCTTGAGATGGGTCATGGGAGCCATGCCCGAGGTGAAATGACTGTGCAGGTGGAGAGGAGCCTTGACCGCCTGTTTCAGGGCCTTGAAAAGGGCAAAAGCGTCATAGGGGGCCATGAGTCCGGCCATGTCTTTAACGCAGATACTGTCTGCTCCCATGGCCTCCAGTTCTTTGGCCTTAACCACGTAATAGTCCAGGTTGTAAACGTCGCCACCCATACGCGGCTCGGTCATGGAATAGCAGATGCATCCCTGGAAGTGTTTGCCTGCCTTTTTGATGCCCTTTACAACGGTTTCAAAGTTGCGGTAATCATTCAGGGCATCAAAAGTCCTGAATACATCCATGCCGTTGGCAGCTGCGCGGTCCACAAAAGCCTCTGCAACATCATCGGCATAATTCCTGTAGCCCACAAGGTTCTGGGCCCGAAGCAGCATGGAAAAGGGGGTTTTTTTTGCATATTTCTTAAGGGTTCGTATCCTTTCCCAGGGATCTTCATTTAAAAAACGGTGCATGGTGTCAAATGTAGCACCACCCCAGGTTTCCAGGGCCCAGAAACCGACCTCGTCCATCAACTCGGCAACGGGGATCATGTCCTCGGTCCTGCCCCGGGTGGCAAAGAGGGACTGGTGGCCGTCGCGCAAGGTCAAATCCATAACCTTGACAGGTTTTTTGGCTTTAGGCCGGTCCTTGCTATAATCCATTTTGGTGTTTTCTATGATAATATCCTTACTCATTGTAGTCTTCCTGTTAAAAAGTTTGTCGGTCCCGTAAAAAGTGCTTAATTGTTATACAGGGCCCTGTTTTCGAGCGTGGGACTTTTTGCAAAGTCATTACATTTGATTATCCTCGCCAGCCCGGGAAAAGTCTCATCTGGGCCATGCTCCGCAGCATCATCTGGGACTGGCGGCCGCTAAAACTCCAGAAGCCTCCTTCCTGGGCTTGAGGTGGATGTCTGCCAGCGTCCATTCCATACCGGGCATCTTCCTCTTCGCATTGCAGGTAATAGAGAACCGCGGTCATGGCGGCAATTTTCTTTTTAGATTCTTCCATGGGAAAGCCGGGTCTCAATATATTTAATTTCCGAGTTGGACATATGTCGTATATTCCGTGGTCATGCCGGTAATTGAATCAATCTTCTCTTCCAGTATTTTCCTTTCCTGGCTGTTAAGCCACTTGTTCCACTCATCAAGGGACTGCCAGGTACTGATGACAAGGTATTCACCGGGCCTGTCAATACATTTCAGGGTCTCGCCGCTGATATAGCCGGTCTGCTTCATGGCATGGGCCCTTAGTTCAACTATCAGGGGACGTACAACCGGGGCCACCTCTTGTCCAATGGATCGCTTGATCAGGATTTTAACAGACATATTTGCCCTCCACGTGTTGAGATATCTTGGATTAAGGCCTATAAAGGTATATTGCCATGCTTTTTCATGGGATTGGTGTCACGCTTGTTCTTCAGCAGTTGCAGCGCCTTGATTATGCGGAAGCGGGTCCTGGCCGGTTCAATGATGTCATCTATATAGCCGCGTTTGGCAGCCACAAAGGGATTTACCACCGCTTCAGCATATTCCTGCTCCTTTTGATCCAGGTAAGCCTGGGGATCGTCAGCCTTTTTAGCCTCGCGGCCATATAATACTTCAACCGCACCCGTGGCACCCATTACCGCTATTTCCGCAGTGGGCCAGGCATAATTGAGGTCGCCGCGTAAATGTTTTGAAGACATGACGCAGTATGCCCCCCCGTAAGCCTTGCGGGTAATAACCGTAACCTTGGGGATTGTAGCCTCAGCAAAGGCATAGAGCATTTTGGCGCCGTTCCTGATAACTCCGCCGTATTCCTGCACAGTACCGGGAAGAAATCCCGGGACATCGACTAAGGTAACCACGGGGATGTTAAAACAATCGCAGAAGCGCACAAACCTGGCACCCTTTACAGAAGAATCAATATCAAGTACGCCTGCCAGGTACTCCGGCTGGTTGGCAACAATGCCGACGGGATAGCCGTCGTAACGGGCAAAGCCGATAACCATGTTAGGGGCAAATTCCCCCTGGACTTCCAAAAAGTCTCCATGGTCAACGGTCCTGCGGATGACCTCTTTCATGTCATAGGATACATTGGGATTATCCGGGATTATCTGGTTGAGAAATTCGTCCCTTCTGTCCGGGGGATCATCGCACTCGATAACCGGCGGACTTTCCATGTTGTTCTGGGGCATATAGGAAAGAAGTTTTTTAATATATTCGATAGCATCAGCCCCGGACTCCGCAGCATAGTGAATGACGCCGCTCTTGGTGGCATGAACTGTTGCGCCGCCAAGCTCCTCCACCGTTACATCCTCGTGGGTTACTGATTTTACCACTTTGGGGCCGGTGAGAAACATATAACTGTTATTTTTGACCATAATGGAAAAATCGGTCAATGCAGGAGAATAGACCGCTCCACCGGCGCAGGGCCCGAAAATTGCCGAGATCTGGGGGATGACCCCGGAGCTCATGACATTGCGCAGGAAAATGTCCGTATAGCCGGCCAGGCTCTCAATACCCTCCTGGATTCTGGCGCCCCCTGAATCATTGAGGCCGATGACCGGAGCGCCGTTTTTCATGGCCAGGTCCATGATCTTGCAGACTTTTTCGGCAAAGGTTTCGGAAAGAGAGCCGCCGAATACCGTGAAGTCCTGGGAAAAGACATAAACAACGCGGCCGTTGATGGTGCCGTACCCGGTGATCACCCCGTCGCCTAAAAAATCTTTGCCCTGCATGCCGAACTGGGTGCAGCGGTGGGTCTTGAACATATCAAATTCTTCAAAGCTGCCTTCGTCAAGAAGCATCTCAACCCTTTCCCGGGCTGTCATTCTGCCCTTGGCATGCTGCTTGTCGATGCGTTCCTGCCCCCCGCCCAGACGGGCCAGGGCCCGCATTTTCAGAAGCTTGTCAAAATCGTTACTCATATTTTCTCCCCTGCTCTTTATGCCGAAATCATATGAAGGATAGATTAACGACCATCAGTCTTTTTTTGCACAGAACTCCATTAAGACACCATGGGTGGATTTTGGATGCAGGAATGCAACTAGTTTGCCGCCGGCGCCCTCAATGGGAGTTTCATGGATAAGGCGGCAGCCGCCCTCCTGCGCCTGTTTTATCTGGGCCTCGATGTCATCCGTCTTGTAGGCCACATGGTGGATGCCTTCCCCGTTCTTTTGCAGAAACTTGGCAATGGGGCTTTCCTCCGAGGTCGGCTCCAAAAGTTCAATATGCACCTCTCCGACAGCAAAAAAAGCAGTCTTTACCTTTTGGGACTCAACGGTTTCTTCACCCTCGCACGGCAGGCCAAGGATTTTTTCATAGAATGTTCTCGCTACTTCAATGGATCTGACAGCAATTCCCAGATGATCAATCTTTTGTAACATACTTTATCCTCTATCTTTATATTCGCCAAAAACTTTTCGCAACACATTGCAGATTTCGCCAAGGGTTGCATATTCTTTTACGCAATCATAAATATACGGCATGAGGTTTTCGCTTCCCTGGGCCGCTGTTTCCAGTCTGGCCAGCAAATTCGTAACCTGCTGATTATTCCTGTTGTTTTTTACCCCGTCCAGCTTGGCCACCTGGGTTTTTTCTACTTCCGGGTTGACCCGCAGCAGGGGAGGTTTTTTATCTTCCTGGATCTGGAATTTATTTACGCCGACGATGATGCGTTCACCCCGTTCAATTTCCATCTGGTACTGGTAGGCCGCATTCTCGATCTGACGCTGGATAAATCCGTCTTCAATGCATTTGACCACACCACCGGATTCATCGATCTTATCGATCAATGCCAGTGCCTCACGTTCGATTTTATCAGTCAGGGATTCAATATAATAGGAGCCGGCCAGGGGATCTATGGTGTCCGCCACTCCGGACTCATGGGCCAGGACCTGCTGGGTGCGCAGCGCTGTCCGCACCGATTCTTCCGTGGGTAGGGAATGGGCTTCGTCCTTGGAATTGGTGTGCAGTGACTGGGTGCCGCCCAGCACAGCCGCAAGAGCCTGGATTGTCACCCGCACAATATTGTTGTCAATCTGCTGGGCCGTCAGGGTGTTGCCGGCTGTCTGGGTGTGGAACCGGAGCATGAGACTGGCCGGGTCCCTGGCACCGAACCGATCTTTCATGAGACGGGCCCATAGACGCCTGGCCGCTCTGAACTTGGCCACCTCCTCAAGCAGGTCCGAAGAGGCATTAAAGAAGAACGCCAGCCTTCTGGCAAAAATATCAAGCTCCAGGCCGGCATCAATGGCTGTCTGGACATAGGTGCAGCCGTTGGCCAGGGTGAAGGCGACTTCCTGTACCGCAGTGGAGCCCGCCTCGCGAATATGATAGCCGGATATGGAGATGGTATTGAAAGCGGGAGTATTCTGGCTGCACCACTGAAAAATGTTGGTGATCAGCCGCAGGCTTGGTTTGGGTGGGAAAATATAAGTGCCGCGGGCAACATATTCCTTTAAGACATCATTCTGGATCGTGCCTTTGATGTTTTCCGGGGCCACCCCCTGCTTTTCACCAACTGCTACATACATGGCAAGCAGGACAGCGGCTGGAGAGTTAATGGTCATGGAGGTGGAAACTTTGCCCAGGGGAATCTGGTCAAAAAGGGTCTCCATATCCGCCAGAGAGTCAATGGCAACACCTACCTTGCCAACTTCGCCCAAGCTCATTGGATCATCTGAGTCGTAACCGATCTGGGTCGGGAGATCAAAAGCCACAGAGAGACCGCTGGTGCCCTGTTCAAGGAGAAAGCGATAGCGCTTGTTTGATTCGGCTGCAGAGGAAAAACCGGCATACTGGCGCATGGTCCAGAGACGGCCGCGGTACATGGTGGGCTGCACTCCCCGGGTATAAGGGTATTTGCCGGGAAAACTCAATTTTTCCAGGTACGCATCATCGGGGCTTTCCGGTGTGCCAAGCCTGGGTATTTCTTCGCCACCGTGGTTGGTGAATTTTTCCTTGCGCTCGGGAAAGCGGTTCAAACTTTTTGCCAGCTCATTTTCTTCCCATTCTGTAAGTTTTGGATGTTTCGGCATGGCTTCTTCCTTGTATTCCTTATTATTGTTCTTGTAAAATTTCTTTTGCCTTCCGCCTGGGGTCTCCCAGGAGAGGCAATTTTCTTTTTGTAATTTCAGATTTGAGAGTGGGCCTCAATATTTCAAGACACCAGTCAAGGACTTCCTGGTCATGGGCTCCACGGCGTCTCTTCTGCCTCTCGCCGCTGTCGCGGTGCGCACTGTCCAAGGTGTCTATGCGCTCAAGAAGTTCTGCTATGCCCTTGCCCTCAGTGGCAACAGTCATGCAAACCTGGGTTGGTTCAGCGCTGCCTTTGCGGGTCACAGCTTCAAGGTCCATTGCCAGGGTATCCGCCCCTCGGCAGTCAGCCTTGTTCACAACCAGGATGTCAGCCACTTCCAGGAGACCGGCTTTCATGGCTTGGATATCATCTCCCAGTCCGGGCGCCAGGACAAGGAGGGTAATGTCCGCCAGACTGATGATATCCATCTCAGACTGGCCGACACCCACGGTCTCAATAATTATGGTCGAGCAGCCGCAACTGGCCATGATCCGTACCGCTGCACCAGCTGTGGCACAGAGCCCTCCCAGCCTGCCCCGGGTTGCCATGGAGCGCATGACAACATCCTGATCAGTGGCATGCTGCATCATGCGGATCCGGTCCCCCAGGATGGCCCCTCCCGATATGGGAGAGGATGGATCAACAGCTACTATGCCGATACGCTTCCGGCTTTGGCGCAGTTGGGAAATTATGCCATTGGTCAGCGTCGATTTCCCTGCTCCGGGCGGCCCGGTGATGCCCAGAATGGTTGCCTGGGAAATGAGATCTTCATCCAGTGATGCAAGGATGATCTCAGCACTTTCAGCACCGTTTTCCACCAGGGAAATTGCCCGGCCCATGGCCCTTGGGTCCCTCTGCCTCAGGCCTTCCAGTAATCTGTCTATTGTAATCAATGCTCTGTTCAGCCTGGGGGTTGTTTCTCACAGGCAGCCCTGTAGGCGCTGATTATTGTATCAATCGGGGTGCCCGGTGTGAATATCTCAACAATGCCTGCTTCTTTCAGGGCGACTATATCCTCCTCGGGTATTACCCCGCCGCCCAGTACCGGTATGTCTGGAGCTCCGGCCTTTTTCAGGGCTTCCACCACGGCCGGGAAAAGACGCATATGCGCTCCGGAGAGGGAGGAAAGCCCGACCGCTGCAACATCCTCCTGTACGGCAGCCGCGGCAATTTCTTCCGGACTGCGGCGGATGCCTGTATATACCACTTCAAAGCCCGCATCCCGCAGCGCCTGGGCAATGAACTTGGCGCCACGGTCATGACCGTCGAGGCCCGGTTTACCAATCAATACACGATTCCTTTGTGCTGTTCCCATGGTGTTCAACCTCTTTTATGCTGAAAAAATGCTTTTCCTGTAATACAAAAAATGTCATTAAACATTACGAGCAAAGGCCTGGGCGCATAACTCCCCCAGGGTGCCGAGATCTGTACAGACTTGAATGTCTGCTTCCTGCATGGCGTCTATCTTTGCCTGGGCTGTACCGCTGCCGCCGCTGACAATAGCGCCGGCATGGCCCATGCGCCGGCCCGGCGGTGCGGTTAAACCTGCCACGAAACCGACCACCGGTTTTGTAACATTCCCCGCAATAAAGGTACAGGCTTCCTCTTCGGCAGAACCGCCAATTTCACCTATCATGACAATACCCTTTGTTACGGGATCGTTTTCAAAAGCGGCAAGACAGTCAATGAAGTCGGTACCATTGACCGGGTCGCCTCCTATACCTATGCAGGTGGACTGCCCCAGGCCCTGTTTCGTAAGTTGGTCAACTACTTCATAGGTCAGGGTTCCCGAGCGCGATACCACGCCGATTGGTCCTGGCAGGTGGATGGGGCCGGGCATGATGCCGACCTTGCATTGACCCGGTGTAATGATGCCCGGACAATTGGGGCCGATAAGTCGGGATGATTTGGAGGCCAGGAAATTTTTTACCCGCATCATATCCATGACCGGGATCCCTTCCGTAATGGAGACAATCAGGCCCATATCCGCATCAGCCGCCTCCATGATGGCATCAGCCGCAAAAGCAGGAGGCACAAAAATCATGGCGCAGTCGGCTCCGGTCCCAGCAACAGCTTCGAGCACCGTATTGAAGACCGGGACATCATCCATGGCCTGGCCGCCTTTACCCGGGGTAACGCCTGCCACCACATTTGTGCCATAGGCAATACATTGGCGGGTGTGAAACTGGCCCTCCCGGCCGGTAATTCCCTGGACAAGCAATCTGGTATCTTTATTAACAAATATGCTCATTTTTTCACTACTCGGCTGCATGAAACAACAGCAAAAAATTTTAATTTTTTGATGCCCATTCTGTCTTACTGAGCACCGTACCTGCTGATCGGGATGCTTCGTACAGCCGTACCTTACCTGTGCGGCTTGCTCCGGAGCATCTATTTCCGCAATTTGTGGAATTTCTGCCCCTCAAACAGATAATGTTTTAATTTTAACGCCTTATCCCGTTTGTCCTTAAAGCTTATATTTGTACAATTGCCGCAATTTTATGGGCCGCATCCTTCAGGTCCACGGCGGTGATTAGGTTAAGCCCTGAATCGGCCAGTATCCTGCGCCCTTCCTCCACATTTGTGCCTTCCATACGGATGACAACAGGTACGCTGATGCCCGTTTTTCTGGCAGCCTGCACCACACCTTCGGCCAGGACGTCACAGCGCAATATACCGCCAAAAATATTGATGAGAATTGCTTTGACATTTTCATCCGCCAGGATGATCCTGAAACCGTTTTCCACCATTTCAGCATTGGCGCCGCCGCCGACATCAAGAAAATTAGCAGGTTCAGCCCCTGCCTTTTTGATAATATCCATGGTGGCCATGGCCAGCCCCGCACCATTGACCATGTTGCCGACATTGCCTGAAAGATTGATATAGTTCAGGTTGTACCTGGACGCCTCAACCTCGAGGGCATCTTCTTCATCAATATCCCTGAGTTCAAGAAGATCCTTGTGGCGATACAGTCCGTTACTGTCAATATCAATTTTGGCATCCAGGGCAATTATGGAGTTTTCTGCCGTTACAACCAGGGGATTTATTTCGACTAGCGAGCAGTCATGGGAAACGAAAAACCTGTAAAGGTTAACGAGCATTGCGTTAAACAGCTTGGTAACTTCAGGTCCCAGGTTCAGGCCGAATGCAACCTCCCGGCAGTGATAAGGTTGAATACCGACCAGGGGATTGACTGCGACCCGGACAATTTTCTCCGGGCTTTCAGCCGCCACCTCTTCGATATCCATGCCACCTGCCTGGCTGGCCATAATGACAATATTTGCCGTAGCCCTGTCTGGCAGTATGGAGAGATACAGTTCCCGGGCAATGTTCAGCCCTTCCTCTACCAGCACCTTTCTGACCAGTTTTCCTTCCGGACCTGTCTGGGGAGTGACCAGGTTCATGTTCAGGATTTGCAGAGCAATATTTTTTGCTTCTTGCAGAGAGCCGGCAAGCTTGACACCGCCGCCTTTACCGCGTCCACCGGCATGGATTTGGGCTTTAATGACAACCGGATAGCCGCCCAGTTCCTCAGCAACTGTGCAGGCCTCTTCCACGGAAAAGGCAGCCTTTCCCTTTGGTACGGGAATGTTGGCATTGCGAAACAGCTCTTTGGCCTGGTACTCGTGAATCTTCATGGGCGATATCTCTTCTATTGCAGGTGGCATGGTAAAATGGAAAGGGGATGTACCGCCGGGCCCCTTTCCATTTACGCAGTCCGGTTTTTTATTTTGTCGGTATCACATGTATTATTATTTGGGATACCCCATACTTTTGAGCGATTCGGTGATCTCATCCAGGCTGGTGGGGTCGTCAATGGTCGATGGCATACGGTATTCCTTGCCATTGGCAATTGCGCGCATGGTGCCGCGCAGAATCTTGCCGGACCGGGTCTTAGGCAGCCGGGTAACAATGGAGGTCTCCCTGTAACAGGCAATGGGTCCGATCTGGTTCCTGACCATTTTAATCAGGTCGGTCGTCAGTTCCTCAGGGTCCTGTTGCGCACCGGCTTTCAGAACCACCAGGCCGATGGGCAGCTGGCCTTTAAGCTGGTCGTTGGTACCGAAAACCGCGCATTCCGCTACACTGGGATGGGTGGCGATTACCTCCTCCATGGCTCCTGTTGACAGACGGTGACCGGCAATATTGATAACATCATCCATGCGGCCCATGACATATATGTAGCCGTCCTCGTCCTTATAGCCTCCGTCGCTTGTCTCATAATAGCCGGGGAATTTACTCATGTATGAGCGCTGGAATTTTTCATCATCCTTGTACAGGGTAGGCAGGGTGCCTGGCGGCAGCGGCAGTTTGACGACCACGTTGCCTTCCTCGTGGGGGCCGACCTCCTTGCCTGCATCATCTAATATCCGGACATCATAGCCTGGCACCGCTACAGTAGGTGAGCCGGGCTTGATGGGCAGCTGTTCAATGCCCATGCAGTTGGCGGCAATGGCCCAGCCGGTTTCTGTCTGCCACCAGTGGTCTATGACCGGGCGGTGCAGCATTTTACAGGCCCAGTGATAGGTGTCGGGATCAAGCCGTTCCCCGGCCAGGAAAAGGTATTTAAAATCCGAAAGATCATATTCCTTGAAATAGGCACCATCCGGGTCCTCTTTTTTTATGGCGCGGAAGGCCGTTGGGGCAGTGAAAAGTACCTTGACGCCATGCTGGGAAATAACCCGCCAGAAGGCACCCGGGTCAGGCGTGCCGATGGGCTTGCCTTCGTAAATAATGGTCGTGCAGCCCCTTAAAAGAGGAGCGTAAATGATGTATGAATGACCAACAACCCAGCCGACATCCGAGGCCGCCCAGAAGACATCACCGCCCCGCACGTCATAGATATTTTCCATGGACCAGTTAAGGGCTACTGCATGGCCGCCGTTGTCCCTGACTACACCCTTGGGCATGCCGGTGGTGCCTGAGGTATAGAGGATGTAAAGTGGATCTGTGGCCAGTACCGGAACGCAATCTGCCGGTTGGGCGGAAGCGGCCAGCTCAGCCCAGTCAAAGTCTCTGTTTTCGTTAAGAGGGGCTTTAACAATATCGCGCTGGTAAATAATGCATTTTTCAGGTTTATGGTCTGCAATTTCAATAGCTTTGTCGATCAGGGGTTTGTACTCAATAAGCTTTTTGCCTTCAGCAGCACCCGAGGCAGTAACTATCACCTTAGGTTGGGAGTGGTCAATGCGGATGGCCAGTTCGTTGGCTGCAAAGCCCCCGAAAACCACGGAGTGGATGGCGCCAAGCCGGGCACAAGCCAGCATGGCAATGGCAGCCTGGGGAATCATGGGCATATAGATGATGACGGTATCTCCCTTACCAACGCCCTGACCTTTGAGGACCCCGGCAAAATTTGCCACCAGGTCACGGAGTTCACGGTAAGTGAATTTCTGTATGGTGTTGGTTACAGGGCTGTCGTATATGATCGCCACCTGGTCTGCTCTGCCGCCTTCAACATGGCGGTCCACAGCATTATAGCAGGTGTTCATCTCAGCGCCGGCAAACCACTTGTAGAACGGCGGATTCGTGTCATCTAAAACCCTGTCCCATTTTTTGTACCAGTCGATGCTTGCAGCTGCCTTAGCCCAAAAGTCTTCTGGGTTTTCAGCGCTTTTGGCGAAAATTTCTTTGTACCTGCCCATTATAGCCTCCCATTACTTTTTTTGTTGAAAAAGGTTAAGCGAATATATCGCCGTACAGTCCTCTCTATTAAGTCTGGAAAATTTTGCCCTTAACTACCACAATGTGGTATCCATGGCAAGCTTTTTACGTAAAAATACCTATATTAATCTATGAAGCCACAAACTGCACAGAAAAGTCAAGTTTTTATGAAAAATATTTTTGACTCTTTTTCATGCTGTCAGAATTTTTTTTGGTATCTGTAATAGGCCCCGCAAGACCCTTCACCGGAAACCATACAGGGGCCGATTGGATGCTCAGGCAGACAGGCAGTGCCGAACAATTTGCAGTCTGCGGGCGTTTTGATGGACTTTAAAACATCACCGCAGGCGCAGCCGGCAGGATCTTTTGCTGCAACAACTTCTAAATCAAAACGTTTTCTGGCATTATAAAAATCAAATTCCGGACGGATCGCCAGGCCGCTGCCGGGAATGATCGTCAAACCACGCCAGAGGGCATCAGCCGGCTCAAATATCCTGTACATCACAGTCATGGCCTGGCGGTTGCCTCCATTGCTGACAGCTCTGTCATAGGCTATCTCAACCTTTGGAGCCCCGGTTTTAACCTGTGCAGCAAGCATAAGCACAGCTTTAAGAATATCCACCGGTTCAAAGCCGGCAATTACACAGGGTATATTGTAGCGCTCCACAAAGGGTTCGTAGGCATTGGCTCCGATCATTATGGAGACATGCCCCGGGCAGATGAGGCCGTCTATCTGGATTTCAGGGTCAACCAGGAGTGCATCTAAAGCAGGTGGCATAACCTTGTGTGCCGAGATGACAGAAAAATTCTGCAGCCCTTCCTGGTCAGCCGTGAGTATGGCCGCTGCCACTGTGGGAGTGGTGGTTTCAAATCCCACCCCCAGAAAAATTACCTGCCGCCCAGGGTTCTGCCTGGCAATCTGGAGTGCATCGAGTGAGGAATACACGGTCCTGATATCTGCACCCTCTGCCCTGGCCTCCTGCAGGGAAGACCTGGAACCGGGGACCCTGAGGAGGTCTCCGAAGGTGGTTACAATGGAGCCCTCCAGTTCGGCTGCCTTGATGAATGAGTCAATATCGGCCGTGGCAGTGACACACACCGGGCAGCCGGGCCCCGAGGTGAGAGTAATTGCAGGCGGCAGCAATTCCCTGATCCCGTGGCGGCAGATGGAAACAGTGTGGGTGCCGCACACCTCCATGAAGCGGACAGGGGGCAGATCTGCCTGTTTATTGAGTAACTTTACTAATTTCCCGGCAACCTCGCCGTCTCGATATGTTTTCAGCCATTCCATCATAAGATACCAGTTATAAGTGACTAAAGTTGAAAGTGCCTAAAGTTTTAAAAACAGGTTAAAGGCTAAAGGCCAAAGGTAAAAGGTATAAAAAACTGACATAAAATAAAGAAACAATTTACCTTCGCTTTCATATTTATTTGTATTTTTATAGCACTCCAACCCTTCTAAATCAGCCATTTTTTCTTGACAACTCGACCCCTTGAATCCTATCATTTTTTTTCAGCCTTCAGCCTTCAGCCTTCAGCCTTCAGCCTTCAGCCTTCAGCCTTCAGCCTTCAGCCTTTTATTATACATCGCCCTGCCTGCAACGGCCTGGCCCAGGGAGATGCCGCCATCATTAGCCGGCACCTGTTCATGGGAAAAGACTGCAAAGGAATGGGTTTCCAGGTTTGTTTTAAGTTGCCGGTGCAGGTTCAGGTTCTGGAAGACACCACCTGACAGGACCACCTGGTTGATATTTCTCTGCTCCCTGATTTCCCGGCATACACCGGTAAAGAGGCATGCCAGAGTATTGTGAAATCGTTTGCTGATATCCCGAGGCCGAATATTTTTAGCAATATCGTGTACAATAGCGCTAATGATTGGTTTTATATCAAGCTGCCAGGGCTTTACATCGGATCTTATAATCTCAAAGGGATATGATGCGGTGTCTGAAGTAAACGGCTCAAGGAGCATTTCCAGTTCAGCCGCAGCTTGCCCTTCAAAGCTGACGGTATGCCGCAGGCCAAGGAGGGCGGCAACAGCATCAAAAAGTCTGCCGCAGCTTGAGGTCAGCGGTGAGTTGATGGACTTGTCAATCATCTGCCGCATGACATCTGTTTTGTCTTTATGATCATGGAGCAGCGGCAGGTTCAGCTCTGTATATTCAGGACCGAAAGCCCGGTACAGATGACTGAACGCCATGCGCCAGGGTTCATGAATTGCTGCATCACCACCGGGCATTGCTGCGGTAGACAGGTGGGCCAACCGTTCAAACGTATGGTAGTAAGCCAATAACACCTCACCGCCCCAAACGGTATGGTCCGGGCCATAACCGTTTCCATCCAGGGTTACAGCGATAACAGGGCTGCTTAACCCATGCTCGGCCATGCAACTGACTGCATGGGCATGGTGGTGCTGGACACCGATTGCAGGTAGCTCTTTCTGGCTGCGGGCATAGCGGCTGCCCGGGTAGTCGGGATGCAGGTCATGTACAAGAAGATCGGGCTCTATGCGCAGAAGAGATTGAAAATGGCGGGAAATGTTTTCCTGGTGCAGTTGGGTATCCATATTATCCAGGTCGCCTATATGTTGGCTGACAAATGCCTCGTTTCCCTTGGTCAGGCAGATGGTATTCTTGATAATTGCCCCCAGTGCAAGGGTGCGGCCATTATTTTGTTTCAGGTTAACGGCAGATGGGACAAAGGCCCGGGCCCGCCTGTACAGAGCAGGATAGCTGCCTGACATGCGGATGACCGAATCATCTGCCTGGGTGACAATAGGTCTGTTGTGGAGCAGGAAATAGTCAGCAATGTTTGCGAGTTTAGCAAAGGCTTCGTCATCGTCCTTGACGACCGGTGAGCCGGAGACATTGCCGCTGGTCATTACCAGGGCCTGAAAATTATGGTGGTAAAACAAGAGATGGTGAATGGGGGTATATGGCAGCATTACTCCGATGAAGCGGTTATTCGGTGTAACATTTTCCGCCAGGGGGAAAGGTGAGTTTTTCTGCAGGAGCACAATCGGCTTTGCCCGTCCGCTTAAAAGTTTTTGTTCGTGCGGGGAAAAGCAGGCAAATGTTTTTACCTGGTCCAGATCGACAACCATGACAGCCAGGGGCTTGTCCGGCCGGCCTTTTCTTTCTCTGAGTCGGGCAATTGCTTTAGGGTCAACCGCATTGGCGGCAAGATGAAACCCTCCAATGCCTTTTATGGCCACAATCTTTCCCGCCTGCAAGAGGTCTGCAGCCATGCGGATCGGCTCAGGGCCTGCAACGGTTTGACCATCCGCTGCGGCCAGCCTGACAGCTGGGCCACAGAGAGGACAGCAGGTAGCCTGGGCATGGAAGCGGCGATCGAGCGGGTCACTGTATTCCGCCTGGCAGCGGTGGCAAAGCCCAAACCGTTTCATCGTGGTTAAAGGCCGGTCATAGGGGGTTTTTTCAATCAGGGTATAGCGAGGGCCGCAGTCTGTGCAATTAATAAACGGGTATAAATAGCGCTGGTCATGCGGATCAAAAAGTTCAGCCAGGCAGTTGTCGCAGACATCCGAGTCAGGGGTAATAGGGCCAATTTTGTTTCCGACCGCAATGCTTTCAATTATGTGGAAATTTTTATAACGCTCACCAGGCCCAATCTCTGATTTTTCAACAACTAACTGGTCAATGGAGGCAAGGGGAGGTTTTTCACAGGCAATGGCCGTGGCAAAATGATCGATTTCCTGCCCGCTGCCATCAATTTCTATAGATACACCGGCTGCAGTATTGGCAACATGACCTGTCAACCCTTGTGTCTTGGCAAGCCTGTATATAAAGGGCCTGAAACCGACTCCCTGGATAATGCCGCTGATTTGTATGCGGGCCCGGATTACTTTTCTGCTGTCTGTTCCTGTATCCAGCTGTGCCAATCGTCAAGTCCCTGTCCGCTATAGGCGGAAATCTCAAAAATTATCAGGTCAGGATTGATGGACCTGGCTGCTTCCTTGATTTTTTCAATATTGCAGCGAAGATGCGGCAGCAGGTCCACTTTGCTTATGAGGAGAACACGGGATTCCTTGAACATGAGGGGGTACTTGTAAGGCTTGTCGTCTCCCTCTGTGACACTGAGCATCATAACTTTATGGTCTTCTCCAATGTTGAACTCAGCCGGGCAGACAAGGTTGCCGACATTTTCAACTACCAAGAGGTCCAGCCCGTCAAGGGGTAAATCGGCCAAGGCATTGCGGATCATGTTGGCGTCGAGGTGGCAGGCCCCGTCCGTTTCGATCTGTACCGCCTCCAAGCCTGCAGCCGCAACCCTTTCAGCATCAAGGGTGGTCTGTATATCGCCTTCAATGACACCTATTTTGAGCCGGCCCGCAAAATGGACCCCCATCTGCTCGAGCAGGGTGGTCTTGCCGGCTCCAGGAGAACTCATAAGGTTTATTACAGTGAGTCCGTGCGCGTCAAAAAGCTTTCTGTTTTCCTGGGCTATCCTGCTGTTGGCATCTAATATGTTTTTAACAACTGCTACACGCAATGTCTTCTCCTTTCAACATAAATGATATGGTATAGGTATTTACTCCTAATTACGCGGTGGACCCGGATAATACCCCATGTTGCCTTCTTGTGCAAAGGGTTATGTGGAAATGGCGTAACATGCTTAAATAAAAGGAGAAAATGAGAGTAGTGGCTGGGCCGACTTAGGCAGGAGTGTAACAGGGGAATATTATTTAATTAGTTGCTCCAGCGGAGCACCTTGTCTTTGAAGTCAATGGTATACTGATAATTTTTAAGAAAATTCATACCGAGCAGGCCGTCAAAGGGAACATCAGGACCACGGTGTTCTATGATACCGGCAATAAGATTTTTTTTCGTGTGCGGACCAACTGTGACTGCATCAAGTCTGACCGCCTCTGCATCAATAAGATCACCTCCGGCTACCCTGATGGAACCTTTTTGGGGTTTCCTGATCAGAAGTTTTTTTGCAATAGCCTTGTGCAGGGTTATGTTGGTGGAACCGGTGTCCAGTAGCAGATTGGCCTTAATGCGCTTGCCTTTATACGAAAGTGTGACCGGTACGATTACATGATTGTCTACTATGGCAACCTCGGTCTTATCTTCCTGTGCAGCAGGCTTTTGCGGGAGAGCATACTGTGTTTCAGAACCTTCAGGTACAGGGGGTGGCTCTAATTCTATAACATCAAGTTTGCCCGTGGCTTGGACAGGCGGGACATTTGTCATATGGCGCAAACCGTTTTCATCGGTCCAGATATAGATCGTTTCCGCTGAGACAAAGACAGCTGCCATGACAACTCCAAGTAATATTACAAGACTGATAATTTTAGAATTCATTGTCAATTGCCTGCATAGGTGAGTGAAAATGTTATTCTCATATTATAAGAATCCTGTTATTTATAATAATCATTCGCAAAGAAAATGTATGTACAAAAAGTAGCGCATAAAAAAGAACTCCAACATCCTGTAATATACCATGCTTCAAGCAATCCGGCTCATTGCAGAAAGAAAGATCACTGAAGCTATCCGGAAGGGGCTCCTTGATATTCAAGAATGGCGCAACAGGCCTCTGCCCATGACCAATGACAATCTGATTCCTGAGGAGTTGCGCATGGCGCATATGATTTTAAAAAATGCAGGGTATCTTCCTCCTGAAATAGAAACAAAGAAGGAAATACAGCAGATTGAGGACTTACTTGCAACCTGTGAAGACGAACGCACCAGGGTGAAGCAGATAAAAAAACTGAATTACCTGGTGCTGAAATTGAATGCCATGAAAGGCGATGCTGTCAACATTGAAAACCAGGAGGAATATTACCGGCAGGTCGTTGAGCGGATCAGCGTTAATAGACATAAAGCAGAATAAAATATTAGCTGCACCTTACCGCTCTTGCTTTTACCATTATAAGAAGGGTATCTTGAATAATCAGGATTTTCGCTTAAGATCAGGTAAGCGAGCCCGAAGCCTTCGTTGTACTTCGCTTATCTGCGAGACTCCGAAGACTGCAAAAAAATTAGCGCAGGCACATGTGTACTATCGGAGTCTTCACGTCGTTCCGCTTACCTCCGGGGATACGATTTTGAGCACCCCAAGGGCATTTGTTTCACAGCACATGACACAGAGATCGAGTGAAAAGACAATTTTTGAAGATACCCAATTAAAAAGATTTTGCCGAGTCCAGCAGCAGGGTTACAGGTCCCTGGTTGATGAGTTCAACGTCCATCATGGCCTGGAACTTTCCAGCAGCCACGGGAACTCCCAGCTTCGCGGTCTCCTTGATAAACATTTCATAGAGGTCTTCTGCCTGGTCAGGGGGGGCCGCATTTGCATAGGAAGGGCGCCTGCCTTTTCTGCAGTCGCCATACAGGGTAAACTGTGAGACGACGAGCATTTGGCCCCCAACATCGAGAACGGAGAGATTCATCAGTTTGCCCTGGTCGGGAAAAATCCGCAGGTGGGCAATTTTCTCTGCCAGCGTTTTTGCATCACCGGCTGTGTCATTTTTGCGAACACCAAGAAGGACTAATAAACCCGGGCCGATCTCAGAGATGAGCGAATCTTCAACCTTTACCGAAGCTTTTTTGACGAGCTGAACCACTGCGCGCATATCAGATCATGCCTTGTGCAATTTATTGGAGTTGAATGATTGTTGCCCTACGTGTACCTGCACTGTACTTTTTATGATAACAGATCATGGGGCAAGAGCAAAAAGGAAAAATGTGCCTTCATACAATCTTTCTTGTGGTTCAACGCTATGGATAAACCCTAAGAAGACAGTTTATCAGTTGTGAATAGTTCATATTCGTTTAAAATGAAAATTTTAAAGGTCTTTATGTCTTGCTCTTTCGGGCTCTTGGGTCTGGAAAGGCAGCAAAACTGCCGTAACTAAGAAGAGATTATAATGTTTGAGGAAAGTGAAATTATTAACCTTATCCTGGGGCTGGTATCTCTCGTAATAGTATACTACGAAGCAAAAAAACGGGTGATACCCGATTTTCGCTTATTTTTTGCAGGATTCCTGCTTATTGTCCTGGCCAGGATTTTTACAGTGCTGGAAGGAGTATTCCTGGGGGATATTCTGAATGTGCTGGAACACATCTGCTATGCCATGAGTGCATTCTTTTTTGCAGCGGCCTGCATTTCATTGACCCAAAAAAAGACGTCAGAGATAACGAGGTAGCAGCGAGTGAACCTTATCGTCTTTATTGATATATGCTCTACCCTGGGCTTCGGGGTAGCCTTCTGTTTTGCATTTTTCATCAGCAAAGATCATATTTATTATCAAACAAGGTTTTTGCTTTATATCTTAATGGGGCTGTACTTTGTTGTGGGCCTCACAAATATCGCGGAGCATGCCGGCATCACTTCCTTTTTTGACCCCTATGAGGAATATCTGGAAATCCTCTTCATGGCCTTCTTTCTCTTCTTCATGTATTCCATAATTGCAAAGCTTGAACTGGTAAAACAACTGGAGGGAGAAGCTGCCTTAAAAAAAGCCCTTGAAAAGGCAGGGGCTGAGCAGAGCAAATCAGATGCAATTTTGGCGGCCATTGGTGATGGCATCTCTATTCAGGATAGAGACATGACCATTCTATTCCAGAATGAAATCCATAAAAAAATGAAGGGCGACAATGTCGGTTCTTTCTGCTACCAGGCTTATGAACAAAACAGCAAGCCGTGCAAGGGTTGTCCTGTTGTGGCGTCTTTTCATGACGGCAAGGTGCATAAAGAGGAAAGAAGTGTACCGGTCCCTAATGGTACCCGTTATGTGGAGATAACAGCTTCTCCTCTTATAGATCAAAACGGAGAAATCTACGCCGGAATTGAGGTGGTGCGGGACATAACGAATACTAAAAGAATGACAGAAGAGGTCCTGCGGGCCCAGAAACTTGAATCCATAGGGTTGCTTGCCGGCGGCATCGCCCATGATTTCAACAATATATTGACTGCCCTCCTGGGCAATATCTCGCTGGCAAAAACCTATGCGGCGTCGGATGATAAGGTTATTGCAAAACTGGTGGCTGCTGAAAAGGCATCCCTGCGCGCCAGGGACTTGACGCAGCAGTTGTTGACCTTTTCCCGTGGCGGTGCACCGGTAAAAAAGGTGATGAATGTTAACGAACTGGTTCGTGATTCAAGCAATTTCTCCCTGCGCGGCGCCAATGTCAAGTGCAATTTTACGATGCCTGACGACCTGTGGCAGGTGGAGGTGGACCCGGGCCAACTCAGCCAGGTAGTAAACAATTTAGTTATCAATGCGGACCAGGCCATGCCGGAGGGAGGTATTATTAGTGTCAGTACGGAAAATATTTTGCTGGCACAGGACAACCCGATGTTAATTGTTCCAGGAAGATATGTCCGCATTACCTTTGCAGACCAGGGGCATGGCGTCAAGGCCGAGGATCTCCCCAGAATTTTTGATCCCTTTTACACTACAAAGCAAGATGGGAGTGGACTGGGGTTGGCGACGGCTTTTTCAGTAATCAAAAACCATGGCGGTCATATTACGGTAGAGCCCGGTTCTGGTGCCGGAGCAAAATTCTTTGTGTATCTCCCTGCTACCGAGGCCTTAATTGAGGAAACTCCTGCCCAGAATGATACAGTTTATAAAGGTGAGGGCAAGGTTCTGATCATGGATGATGAAGACGCGGTGAGAAGCCTGGTCCAGGAGATGCTCGCGCATCTTGGGTACAGTGCCGTTTCAGCAGCTAACGGTGAAGAAGCGGTGGATCTCTATCAGGCTGCAATGAAAGAAAATAAGCCTTTTGACGCGGTCATCCTGGATTTGACAGTAGCCGGAGGGATGGGGGGAAGTGAGGCGAGCAGAATACTATTGACCATAAATCCTGCGGCAAAGATACTTGTTTCCAGCGGCTACGCCAATGATCCCGTCATGGCGAATTACGAGAAATACGGATTCTGCGGCATAGTCCCGAAGCCCTATAAAATTCATGAAATGAGTAAAAAATTGCGCGAAATTCTTGGGGCTTCCGCTAAACTACAATAATGCCGGCAGCAGCGGCAGCAAGTGATCCCTTGCACTGGTTTGAAAATACAAGCAAGCACCCCTGAAAAAGATTCCTCTAAAAAAGAGGTTCAGCATATACCAAGGCGCAGACCTTCGCTTTCCGGCCCCTGGCCCTATTTGCTTTTTGCAGCAGTGGTTTTTCTGCTGTACTCCAATACCTTTCAAAGTCCCTTTATTTTTGATGACTGGTATCATATTGAGGCGAATCCGCATATCCGCATGACAAGCGTGAGCTGGGGCGCTCTTTCCCAGGCAGCATTTGACAGCCCGCTTCATAACAGGCCGGTAGCCTATTTAACCCTTGGCCTCAATTACTATTTCCATGAGTATGAACTGTTCGGCTATCATCTTATAAATATCCTGATCCACCTTAGTGCTGCAATCTTTCTCTACCTGTTTCTACAAACAACCCTTTGCCTGGAACAGGCACAACAGAAATTAAAGTATAGTGACTGGCTGCCGTTGGCAGCTGCTTTGATCTGGCTGGTGCACCCCCTGCAGGTCCAATCGGTGACCTATATTATCCAGAGAATGAACAGCCTGGCTGCCATGTTCTATATCCTGGCCATGCTGCTCTATGTCAGGGCCCGCCTGGCAGAAGGCAGAGGGCGGCAGACCTGTCTTTTTTTCGGCTCCATGTGTGCAGGTGTGCTGGCCCTGGGTTCAAAGGAAAACGCGGCCTCTCTGCCGCTCTTCATATTGCTTTATGAATGGTTTTTCTTCCAGGATCTGAGTTTTTCCTGGCTGAGGAAAAGGATTCTGCCGCTCCTCGGCATAGGTGTATTTTTTGTCTGCGTTGCCATACTGTTTCTTGGTCTGCATCCCCTGTCTTCAATCGCCAACAGCTTTGCAGGCCGAGATTTTACAATGATGCAGAGGATTCTTACCGAGTTCAGGGTTGTTCTGTTTTATGTGAGCCTCCTCCTGTTTCCTTCTCCGGGAAGACTGAACATAGATCATGAATTCCAGCTTTCCTTCTCCCTTTTAGATCCCATTACAACCATAATGTCCCTGGGTGTACTCCTGGCATTATTCGGGCTCGCAATTGTCAGGGCCAGAAGAGAGCGGCTTCTTGCCTTCTGTGTCCTCTGGTTTTTGGGCAATCTCGTCATTGAGTCCTCGGTAATAGGCCTTGAGATCATTTTTGAGCACCGTACCTACCTGCCCTCCATGCTGGCAATTTTTGCAGTAGTCCTGCTGGGCAACCGTGCCATGCTGGGCAGGTGGCTGAAACTTTCTGTAGCAATATCGGCGCTGATGTTTTTTTCAGTCTGGACGTTTCAGCGTAATATGGTCTGGCAGGACGAAATAACCCTGCGTCGGGATGCAGTGGCAAAATCCCCTGCCAAGCCGAGGGCACATGCAATACTGGCTAATGCCCTTGAGAGAAATCATGAATATGATGAGGCCGCGCTTTACTATAGGAAAACGTTGGATCTGCACCCCGTAAATGCTGAGGAAATCCATTATAACCTTGGCAATGTCCTCATGGCCCGCAGGGAAATTAATGAAGCTGTGCAGCACTTCAGCACAGCAGTAAATCTGAACCCGGATGCAGCTCTATTCCGTTTGAACCTGGCCTATGCACTTTCACTGCAGGGCAACGCCGGTGCAGCTTATAATGAGCTGCAGAAGCTGATCGAAAGACACCCCGAGGAACCCCGGGCCCATAATAATCTGGGTATCCTGCTCATGAAACAGGGGAAACCGAATGAGGCTGTTTTCCATTTCAGCAAAGCACTTGCATTACGACCCAACTACAGGCAGGCCCGTCTGAACCTTGAGGCAGCCCGGCGCAGCTTGGAAGGGAAAAGGGGCAGCCGTTAGCCCGAATGTTTCATGAACAGTTTTGAAAAATAAGTTTAACTATCTGTTTTTGTGGTTTAAATTTTATGACTTCTAGTCATTGTCCGGTTGCAGTTTGTACCAAGTGACTGAATAGATTTTTTCAAAACTGTTCACCCTTCGGGCAAGCCGATACATCCGTATAGCCTGCAGTGTTAGGCGTTTCGCATACTAAAGTATAGCTCAAACGACTTACATATAGCTCAAACGACTTACACTTTGTCTATCCGGCGTATCGACTCGTGAAAAATGCGGATTAGTGGTTTTTTATACTGTTATTCCCGTATCTGCTTATCAACCTGGATGCCTAATTTCTTGATGCGCTTCCAGAGTGTAACTCTGCTGATGCCCAAGCGCCTTGCAGCCTCCGACTTGTTGCCGCCGGTTGCCTGCAGGGCCTGGATAAGCTGTTGGCGTCCGTCTCCTGAAAGATTTTTGTTCCCCGACCTTGAGGTCTGCTGAACATGGAGCGGATGGTGCCCAAGCAGCTGGGCCGGCAGGTGTGAAGTGGAAATTTCACCATGCGGGCAGAGGACAAAGGCATATTCAATAACATTGATAAGTTCCCTTATGTTTCCGGGCCAGTGGTAATGCATGAACACATCCAGGGCATCTTTGGCAATGCCGGAGATGGCTTTCTCTGTTTTAAGGCCCATCCTGTGGATAAAGGTGTCAACAAGCAGAGGAATGTCCGCAAGCCTGTCCCGTAGAGGCGGCAGATAGATAGGGATTACACTTATGCGGTAATAAAGATCTTCCCGAAAAAGTTCCTCCTGCATGAGCCTGCTGAGATCCTTGTTAGTGGCAGCCAGGACTCTTACATCAGTGGTGATGGGGCGGTTGTCGCCCACTCTTTCAAATTCTTTTTCCTGCAGGACCCTGAGCAGTTTTGTCTGTGTGGTGAGAGGCAGGTCACCTATCTCATCCAGAAAAATGGTTCCGCAGTTAGCAGCTTCAAAGCGGCCTACCCTTGTTCTGTCTGCGCCTGTGAAGGCTCCTTTAACATGACCGAAAAGTTCACTCTCCAGAAGATTTTCATTTAGGGCGGCACAGTTTACTTTTACAAAGGGGCCTCCGTGACGTGCACTCAAACGATGAATTGCAGCAGCAGCCAACTCTTTTCCGGTGCCTGATTCACCATAGATGACCACCGGCGCTTCCGAAGGCGCGGCACTGGTAATAAGGTCAAAAACCTTTTTCATGGCCGCTGATTTGCCCAACATCCCGTGGAAACCGTCCTCATTGTTCAATTGTTTCCTGAGGCCCAGAATAACCTTTTCCTTTTCAACGATTGGGCTGAGATCTGTCATGTTTTCAACGCCCCCAACAACCTTGCCGGATTTGTCCCTAATGAGGGCTGCGTTTTTCAGGACATGAAGCTCGCCACCGTCTTTTTTCTGAAAAATACATTTGCGGCGCCTTACCTTACCTTCCTTGAACAGGGCGCAATATTTATCCTTGCCCTCTTTTCTCGTGCCAAAACAGGTGTCACAGCCAAGAATTTCACAGGTCTGGCCCTCCACTTCCTCCTTCTTGTAGCCTGAAAGCTGCTCAAAGGCCCGGTTGACAAAGACAATTTTACCGTCTGGATCAACGAGCATCAAACCTTCAAGCATCGTGTCGATCACTGTCTGCCAATACTTGCCATATATTTTTTCCAGCATAGCTCCTCCGAAAAATCCTTGATGCTATTATATATTATGGGATGCAGATGAATAGTATGGTGTAGAAAAAACCTGCAATTGTAAAAAAAGTGAACATGTTGCAGCCACAGCAGGGCGAGCTGAAATAAACGATTTTGCTGCAAACGAAAAATACAAAAAATGGACTGTCAGTCAAGATATGCGGGCTCCAGATCATGATCAGGGTAAGGAACGTTAATTCGTTAACTGAATATTAACATTTGTTAAGAGTGTTAACAAGAGAGGAGTCGCATAAAGTATTTCCTGCATTATACAGCTATGCTATGACAGGTTGCCAAGTTCGTACTGCAGGATGGATGCAGAAGCTATTGCCGCGGTTTCGGCCCGTAAGATTCTGCTGCCCACGGTTACAGGCTGAAAACCGGCCCCAACCGCATCTGCAACCTCCCCGGCACTGAAACCTCCCTCCGGGCCAATGAGTGCCAGCACTGATTTTTTTTGCCCCAGAGATTCCAAGGCCTGGCGCAGGTTTTTTTGCACCTCTTCTTCCCAGAATATAAGCTTCAGGTCGTACGTTTCTCTCTTTGAGAAGGATACCAGGTCATTAAAATCTGTGACTTCTTGTAAAGCAGGGGGCACAGGGCGGTTGCACTGCTTGCATGCCTCGAGAGCTATCTTTTTCCAGCGCAAAAGTTTGCCTGCAGAGGGTTCATGAGCTGCACAGAACTTTGACCGGAAAGGGAGCATGTTTTCTATTCCCAGTTCCGTAAGCTTTTGGATAATGAAATCCATTTTTTTGCCCTTGAGTAGTCCGATGCCCAGGTGCAGGGCTGTCCGGTACTCTTCGGCAGAGTCGATATAGGGAATAATTGAAACAATTTTTGCTGCAACCCTGGAGGGAGATATTTTTGTAAGCCGGGCCTCATAGTACGAGCCGCTGCCGTCAAAAAGAGTTACCGTTGTGCCCGGTGAAAGACGCAAAATAGTGGAGATATGACGGGCCTCGGTTCCGGTGATATCTGCGGTTTGCCCCATAATATTTTCAGGGTCTACAAAAAAACGGCGCATAAAAACCTCAATTTATTTCTTCTGAAATTGTAGTGCCACCCATTCATCTTTCTTAAGACTTTTGATAAATTTCAGGCCCTTTTTTGTATACATCCCGCGAATGGAATGTTCCTGGTCGCCTTGCAGGATGCCGGAAAGAACCAGAAAACCGGGTCTATGGAGGAGACTGGTCAGGGGAATAGCCAGTTCAGAGAGGACATCATGGATTATATTGGCAACTATGATATCAAAATCACCCTGTATGGTCGTCACATCCTGGCCGCTGGCTTTGACCCTGCCTCCAAGGCGGTTTCTGAGAATGTTCTGTTTGGCTGTCTCAAGCGCATCGGGGTCATTGTCAAGGGCCAGTACATCCTTGGCGCCAAAGAGTCTGCAGGCCATGGCCAGAATTCCCGAACCTGTCCCCACATCAAGGACCTTTTCAAGTTTCATCGGTCTGTTCTGGAAAAGCTCCTCAAGAAGCAGCAGAGCCAGTTGGGTGCTGGCATGGTGGCCGGTGCCAAAAGCCAGCCCGGGGTCCATTTCTATAACAGCTGATCCTGCCTCTGTGCCCGCTTTGCCGGCTTCTTCCCAGGAAGGCTTTATGGTGAGGGTCGGTGTAATCTGAAAAGAGGTGAAAAAGCTTTTCCATTTTTGGGACCAGTCTTCTTCCATTATGGTCTCAGTTGAAAGGTGCGGCTCAGGACAATCGGCAAAGAGGGGCCGGATTTTCGAAAGAAACTGCCAGAGTTGTTCAATTTTTATTGCAGCAGCCTTTTTATCAGCCCCTTGAAGGCCGATGGGGATATAGGCGGTAATTTTTTCAGTGGGGAAAGGGTGGGCTGTTGTTGCCCGTCCATTTTCCGCTGCAGAGATTTCAACACCGGTACCGGTCAGTTCAGTAAGGTAGGCTGTGACGGCATCGGTCATGCGCGGGTCCAGGGTGATGCTGATTTTGTGCCAGGATTTCATTGGCCGATGCTGGACTGGCATTGCAGGCATTATGGTTGCCTCACAGCTGAAGCGGTCCGTAAGTGTCAGTTGCCCTTGCAGAGATCACCTCTTTGACGGACCAATTGGAAGCAGAGGTGAACTCATCACTTCTTTCAGCGCAGTCATCAACCTCGCATACCGGGCAATAGGGAGGTTCACAGGGATCAACATGGATCATTATGTCACCCTCCTCGCCCAGGGCATCGAGCAGGGCCTGGGTTATTTCCTGTTCCGCCTCGTGCACCTGGGTCAAGGTCCAGTAATGGGGCAGTGATATGTGAAGATCGACATGGTGGTAGCGCCCGGAGCGCAGAGCCCTTAGCTTGTGGGGGTACAGCCAGCCGGGCTTCTTGATTGTATTGAGACCCTGTACAATGCGCTCAAGAAGTTCAGGGTCAGCCTCATCCATAAGATTTTTAAAGGATTTGGCTAAAATCCTTATGCCTGGGATGAAAATGTTGAGTGCGACAAGGCAGGCAATAAGGGGGTCAAGCCACTGATATCCGGTAAGCCGAAAAAGCAGCAGGCCGATTATCACTCCGGCGCTGGAGTAAAAATCTGTCAGCAAATGGCGGCCGTCAGCGCTGAGGGCCTCTGATTTATACTTTTTGCCGGCCTGCATCAGGTATGTGCCGACCACCAGGTTGACTGCCCCGGCCGCACCTAAAATATAGAGACCGAGGCCCAGGTTTCTGGGCGGCTGGGGTGCAAAAAAAACCGGGACCGCCTCTACAAGGATTACTATAGCGGCTATGATGATGAGGCCGCCTTCAAGTCCTGCTGAAAATGATTCAATTTTGCCGTGGCCATAGGGATGGTTTTCATCCACCGGTTTGTTGCTGACAGTAACGGAAAGCATTAAAAAGGCACCGGTAACCACATTTATAATTGATTCAATGGCATCGGACAGCACCGCTTTAGAATCGGTGAGGTAATAGGCACCGAATTTAGCCACGAGCAGAGTAAGGGAGGTGATAAATGCGAGCCGTGCAGCCCATTGCATGGCATGGTTATTCTTCATGGGGTTTAGCAATATTTATTGTTGTTCATAGGTTGAGGTTTTCTGAATAATGTTTATAGGTTTTGAAGAATTGGCTTTGTCAGCCCCGTAGTTAATTACCCTTTCTGGTAATTCTTTATAGTGTACCCTTAACTACAGGGTATAAACACCCTTGAAAATAGGGTATAAACACCCTTAAAAACAGGGTATAAACACCCTTAAAAACAGGGTATAAACACCCTTAAAAACAGGGTATAAACCTCTACTTGAAAATATGCCGGCGACAGGTGTTGCACCCGTTATCTCTTGATTATATTTGGCCCCGCTGCTATCTGTGAGATTTTGTTCAAAGTCATCAGACTTGTTGCGGAATGTCTGGTATTGTAGGAAACTTGCTGTTGAAATGCAACATCTCTGCACGGTGCTCCATATGTTGCAGAACAGAATGGGCCGGCAAAGGATGCCAATGCTGCTGCAGCTCTGGCAATGAAAAAGTCATCAGATATATATTATGGATGAAAAGAATTTAAAAAAACTTCTTGAAGAAGTTCGGGACGGTTCCTGTGATATTGCTGCGGCAATAAAGCAAATGAAACACTGGCCTTCTGAAGTGCTGGATTTTGCCTGTCTTGATCACCATCGGTCCCTGAGGACCGGCTTTCCCGAGGTGGTCTATGGTGAGGATAAAAGTACTGAGCAGGTTGCTGCCATCATGGGTGCCATGCTGGATAAGCCCGGCGTGGTAATGGCTACCAGGGTGAACCCTGAAAAGGCGGCACGGGTCTGCCGGAAGGTCCCGGGTTTAACCTACCATGAAACAGCGAGGATGCTGATCGGCAATACTGACAAAGTAGTTGAGCATGATTGCCGGGGGACGATTCTCGTCATAACAGCAGGAACATCCGATGTGAAGGTTGCCGAGGAGGCGTATTTTACAGCCCATTACCTGGGCAATCCCGTTGAAAGGCTTTATGATGTCGGGGTTGCCGGCATCCATCGTTTGCTGTCTAAAAGAGAATTGTTGCAGCAGGCTGCAGTTTTACTTGTTGTCGCCGGCATGGAGGGCGCTCTGCCCAGCGTGGTTGCAGGGCTGGTTGACAGGCCGGTTATCGCAGTTCCGACCAGCGTGGGCTACGGCGCCTCTTTTGGCGGAATTACAGCGCTGCTGGGCATGCTGAACAGCTGTGCGCCAGGGCTGGCAGTGGTAAACATAGACAATGGGTTCGGGGCCGGCTGCATGGCCGCGACCATAAACAGGCGGTAACTGCCTGAAGCAGTTGTCTGACTTTCCCCATGGCCAATCTGTAAAAGCAAATTGACACTTTTGGCATCTAAGGTATAATCGCCCTTTTCTTTTCCGCAGCATATAAGAAGAAAAGCACTGATTTATAGGCAACTGTTATAAAAGATTGTTTTGGGCAAGGGGGCAGTGCAGATAATAGCCCTGGCCACAGCAATTCATTCTATGGAAGAACAACCCAATAAAAATGTAGTTTTTGTAAAAGCGAAGGAGCTTACTGGATGAACAGGACTCTCAAGTGGAAAATAGCATTCTTGCTATTCGTGATTGTTATGGCAGGAGTTATTTTGACCCCGTCTCTTTATAAAGGTGCGCCAAAATGGATGAGCACGTATGTCGCACCTGAAGGCTTAAACCTGGGGCTTGATCTGCAGGGCGGTATGCATCTGGTGCTCAAGGTGGACCTTGAAAAAGCCGTTGACAATACCCTTGAGTTTGCTGTGAGAGACCTTAAGGAAGGATTGGCAGAAAAAAAGATTACTGCTGTAAAGACGAATTCCGGGGATCCCCATAAGGTAATACTCACCTTGCCAAACACCGGCGTTTTAGAGACGGTCAGGGAACTGATGGCAGACGATTTTCCCGACCTGGATGTCGATATCCAGGCGGAAGAGGGTTCTTTTCCGCGTATCTTACTGAATCTTTCCAGCGAAAAAGTTGATTCTATTAATAAAAACGCGGTGGTCCAGTCGTTGGAGATTATCAGGAACAGGATTGACCAGTTCGGTGTTGCAGAGCCGGTTATCCTCCGGCAGGGAACCGATGAGATCGTTGTACAGCTGCCCGGAGTCAAGGATCCTGAACGTGCGATGAAGCTTATTAAAGATACTGCTCAGTTGGAGTTTAAGCTGCTTGATGAGGAGTCAGCAATAGATCCCTGGCAGCTGATCAGCCAGGTCCAGAACAGCGGTAAGTGGCAGATGGGAGAAAGCAGGAAAAAACTGAACCTTGCACTGCAGAACCAACTGCCCCAGGGAACAGAGATATATTTCGAAAAAAATGTTGACCCACAGACCGGTGCGGAAACGAAAACGCCGCTGTTGATACAAAGCCAACTGATGATGACCGGCGAGATGGTCAAAAACGCCCAGGTCAGAGTGGGAGGTAATTTTAACGAACCATATGTCGGTCTTGACCTTACCGGCCGGGGTGGAAGAATTTTTGGCCAGGTCACTGAAAAAAATGTGGGCAAAAGATTTGCCATTATTCTGGATGATGTAGTTCGTTCTGCGCCTGTGATCCGTGAGAAAATTCTTGGCGGCTCGGCCCAGATCAGCGGCAATTTTACTTACGAAGAGGCAACCGATCTCGCCATTGTTCTGCGGGTCGGGGCTCTGCCGGCCCCGGTTGAAATCATCCAGAACCTTACGGTTGGAGCCAGCCTGGGCAAGGACTCCATTGATAAGGGACTGATGTCCGGTCTGCTCGGAACCGTGCTGGTCCTGGTCTTTATGATTTTGTATTACAGGCTGTCCGGCGTTATTGCAAATTTCGGCCTTGTGCTGAACATATTTTTACTCTTTGCAGGATTGGCAGCACTTGGGGCCACACTGACCCTGCCTGGAATCGCCGGTATTATTTTATCCATCGGCATGGCTGTGGATGCCAATGTCCTCATATTTGAGCGCATGCGGGAGGAGTTTGCCATAGGCAAGTCTGTAAAGTCCGGGGTTGAAGGGGGATATGATAAGGCATTCTGGACCATTATAGACTCCCAGGTAACCACCCTTATTACAGCCCTGGCTCTATTTCTTTTCGGCACCGGCCCGATCAAGGGTTTTGCCGTCACCCTGTCTCTTGGTATTACCTTCAACCTGCTGTCAACGCTCTTCGGCACCAGGCTGGTATATGATTTTCTGCACAGCAAGCGGTTGCTCAAACCCATCAAATTCTTTCAATTTATCAAGACACCCAAGTTTGATTACATGCAGCTGAAGAAAATTACTTTTTCAGTTTCAGGAGTGCTTGTGCTTATAGGGCTCATTGCCTTTGTGCAGATTGCCCGGGGCAAGGCCAATCTCGGCGTTGATTTTACCGGCGGCACCCTTGTCCAGTATCGTGCGGAACAACCGTTTTCCCTGCAGGAAGTTCGTAAAGTTCTGGGAGACAATAATCTTGGTGACGTGAGCTTGCAGCAGGTGGAAAATGAAAACAGGCTTATTGTCAGGCTGAAAAAATCCGCAGAAAAAGCTATAGACCTTGGAGAGCAGGTCTCAGCTGTTTTTCAGGATAACCTGCCTGAAAAAGGTTTTACCATGGAAAGCCAGGAGGCAATTGGCTCTTCCATAAGTGAAGTGTTGCGCAACAAGGCCCTGCAGGCCATCTTCATATCTCTTGTCGGTGTTATCCTGTACCTTGCCATGCGCTTTGATTTAAGCTTCGGGCTTGCGGCTGCCATAGCGACCTTTCATGATGTTCTGGTAGTGCTTGGCATCTGCTGGTTGTTTAATATAGAGATTACCCTCCTGATTGTCACAGCACTCTTAACCCTGGCTGGTTATTCCCTCAATGACTCTGTTGTTGTCTTTGACAGGATACGCGAGAATATGCGTAAAGCGGAGCACGGTGCTTTTAAAGAAAAAGGATTTTTAAACATTATAAACGTAAGTATTAATGAAGTATTAAGCAGGACCATGGTCACTTCGCTTACCACCGCCCTGGTTCTTTTTGCACTTTTCTTCCTGGGCGGCACGGTTATCCATGACTTTTCTTTAGCGCTGCTGTTCGGACTCCTGGTGGGAACCTACTCCTCAATTTTCGTGGCCAGTCCAGTGCTTAGTTTGTGGAAAAAGGAGTAGCAATACAGGGTGGTGATAAAAGTTTTTTGCTCTACCCGGAAAACTCTTTTTGAAAGAAGGGGTGTATTACGGTCTTCCCCAAGGAATTGTAACTTTTCTCCATTGATGCAACTATGGATTTTCCCGACAATATATCCAGGCTTTGCGGTAAGAAACATTTTTCGTTCGGCTGCCATCCTGATGTGGCCTGCTTTACTGAGTGCTGCCGCGAATTGGACTTGGCGCTGACACCGTATGATGTTCTCTGTCTCTGTAAAGAGCTGCATATGAGCGCGGCGGAGTTTTTTGACCGGTATGTGGTTGTGGAGCAGGATGAAAAAGGGGGGGTCCCCGTGGTATACCTGGGCATGGTGGATGACGGCAGGGCCAGCTGTCCATTTATCTCTGAAAGCGGCTGTAAGGTATATAACAGCAGGCCGGGGGCCTGCCGGGCCTATCCCGTCGGCCGGGGTGTAACGCTTGCTGCAAACGGTGATGTGCGCGAAGTTCATGTCCTGGTGCGCGAGGCCCATTGCCAGGGCTTTGCTGAGTCGGATTCCCATAACGTTGCCGAGTGGTTCAAAAACCAGGGACTGACAGAGTACAATGCAATAAATGATGAAGTCTTAAGGCTGCTGCAGCATGAAAAGGCTGCCCAGAGCCTATGCCTGACTCAAGAGCAAAAGGATACTTTCATTCTGGCATTGTACAGGCTGGATGAATTCCGCAACATGGTGTCTTCTGCAGATTTTTGTGATAAATATATGCTGGACGCAGAGGAAAGGCAGGCAATTCTGGCAGATGATATGAGCCTGCTGCGGTTTGCAATTCGCTGGCTGCAGATACGACTTTTTACAGAGAAGACATGAGCAAAGACAGCTTTAAAGAAGATGATTATCCACTCGGGGTTGCATTGACTGAAAAAATCCGCCGGCTGGCAGACCCATACCATGACGGCATGGGCGGCTGCCACGGCCCTGATCACACTGAGCGTGTTCATAAAACAGTGCTGCATATAGGGCGGCTGATGGGAGCACAGCTTGATGTGTTAAGTGCTGCCGCCCTGCTCCATGATATCGGCAGAAGGTTTGAGACCAGGGAGCAGGGAAAAATCTGCCATGCGGAAAAAGGTGCAGAGCTGGCCCGGGATATTTTGGAAAAGCTTGACTTTGCACCAGCCCTTATCGATGCAATTGCCCATTGCATCGAGGCCCACAGGTATCGCGGGGATAAGATTCCCAAGACGCTTGAGGCAAAAATTCTTTATGATGCTGACAAGCTTGATTCCATAGGGGCGGTGGGTATTGGCCGGGCATTTCTTTTTGCCGGTCAGACCGGTGCCAGACTGCATAATGATAATGATGTTGACATCCTTGCCTGCAAGCCCTATTCAAAGGAAGATACCGCCTACCGTGAATTCAAGTTCAAAATGTCCAAGATTAAAGACCGCATGCTGACCCCTGAGGGCAGAAGGCTTGCGGAGGAGCGCCATGACTTCATGGAGGTCTTCTTTGAACGGTTGGAAAGGGAGACAAAGGGGGCTGAGAGTTTGGCTGAGGATATGCTGCAGGTGGCCTCTGAAAGAGGATAAATTTTACTGATTAAACAGTGACCATGACAACATTGAAACTTGTTATTTTTGACTGTGACGGCGTCATGTTTGACTCGAAAGACGCCAACAGAATCTATTATAACCATCTGTTGGAAAAATTCGGCTTCCCCCTGATGGACAAGAAGGAAGAGGATTATGTCCACACCCATAATGTCTTTGATGCTGTATCTTATATCTTCAGGAAGCAACCCGGGGAAATTGACAAGGTTCATGCCTACAGGCAAACACTTGATTATACTCCGTTTTTAAAGTATATGCTCATTGAGCCGGACCTGAAGGAATTTTTGCAATTTTTAAAACCGCAATTTTACACGGCAATCAGCACCAACCGAAGTACGACAATGGATGCTGTCATGAAGATGCACGAGCTTGATCCCTATTTTGATCTTGTGGTCACCTCTCTCGACGTACAACGGCCAAAACCCCATAGCGAGGCGTTGCATAAAATCCTTAATCACTTTCAGTTGGCATCCGACCAGGCCGTTTACATCGGTGACAGCATGGTCGACCGGGAACATACCTCAGGCGTTGACATGCGTCTCATCTCCTTTAAAAACCAGGAGTTGCCCGCTGAGTATCATGTAAACAGCTTTCTTGATATTCTTAAATTGCCATTGTTTCAGGGCTAGAGAGAATTTATACGGCAGGAGGATTTATATGGATAACCTGGAAATATTACATGATATCCTGATCGCCGGTTCTGACTTTGAATCCTGCCGGCAGCGCGTGAGCCGTTTTTTTGAAAAGAGCATGCTTATCCGTTATGACGGAGTCCTGGTCCCGGAAAATGAGGCGATCAACGGATCTGCAGAGAACTTCATGACAAGAATCGAGGACGGCCTTGCAGCCAATCAAAAGGTTCTGGGCGAATTCCTGGATAATTTAAAGGAAGAGGGCTTTACCTCAATTGATGATCTTCAGCGCCTCGAAAAAGGCTACCTGTCAAAAACACTTCATACCATTGCCCATCTCCAGGATGGATTTATTGGAATAGACAGCCGATTTTACAACCTTGTAGAAGACTCCCACGGAGTTTCAAGGAGTCTGCAGCAAATACTCAGCGCAACTCCCGGCAGTTACTGGATTCTGAAAGTAAAGGGAAGAATTGCCTCAGAGAGTGATGACCCGTTTGATGCTTTACGGACCTTTGAATGGAAAGGCAAGCCCCGCGATTAATTATCGTATCTCTTCTCATTAATCATGGTGATGGTGATGGTGGTGCTGTCCTTTGCGCGGCCCGCCAATAGATTCCAGGGCCTTTTCAAAGGCCCTGTCCGCCTTGGCAAGCAGATCGACCGCCTGCTCCATATGTTCAGCTGTTGTGGAATGTCCGGCCTCTCTTGCAACGGCAACCCATTTAGCATATTCCTTGCCGTGGCTCTCATTATGCTGCAGCCAGTGGGTAATGAGCGTTTGCAGCTTTTCAATATCAGTGTATTGTTTTTCAGTCATGATCTAAGGCTTTATTGTCTAAGGTTACCGTGCCGTTGAGGAAGTCAATATTCTTGACCCAGGCTGATTTCACCAGCTTCGGCTCTTCAAATAAGGTACTGACCAGAACCCCTTCGCCGGTCACTGCCAGGTGGGTCACATTCTCCATAATTTTTTCCAGTGAGCCATCCTGTTCCAGTACTACATTCATTTGACACATGTTCTTGTCCTCGTTTTTTTAAACCAAGAAACCGTTTTATACCATGAAACGGAATTCTCCTTTGCCGAGCAGATTATGCAGGTGCAGAATGCCGGCAAGATGACCTTGTACATCTGTTATCGGCAAAATGGTAATTTCATATTCCTGCATAATACTCAGGGCATCCGCTGCCAGGAGTTCCTTTGAGATGGTTTTAGGCGACGGGGTCATATGGTCTGCAACACGCTGGGTATCAAGATTGATTTCTTTTGCCACAAGACGCCTGATGTCGCCGTCTGTTATGATCCCTGCCACCCGACGCGCCCCATCAACTATGAGAACTGCACCTAGGTTTTTGGCATTCAAGATTGAGACCGCCTGACGCAAAGAGGTGTCCTTCGCCACCATGGGAATGTGTTCACCTGTGATCATAACTTCTGATACATTTACTTTCAAGCGCTCACCAAGGCTGCCGCCCGGATGATTTCTACGGAAGTCACATTCCTTGAACTGTTTGCGCTCAAGAAGAACAACAGACAGGGCATCACCCATGGCAAGGGCTGCAGTGGTACTGGCAGTTGGTGCCAGCCCGAGGGGGCACGCCTCTTTCGGTACAGCAACATTTAAAACAGCATCAGCAAGTTTGGCCATTGTTGACCCAGGATGCCCCGTCATTGCAATTATTGACACAGAACGGTTCTTGAGGCTGTTGAGCAGGAGATTCAGTTCTGCAGTCTCACCGCTGTATGAAATTGCAAGGATCACGTCCCTGGGCGATACAATCCCCAAATCGCCGTGCATGGCTTCAACCGGATGCAGAAAGAAGGACGCGGTACCTGTACTGTTTAGGGTTGCTGCAATTTTTTGTCCGATTATCCCTGACTTGCCTATGCCTGCAAGGATAACGCGGCTGGGACAATCCATTATCAGGGCAACGGCCTTGTCAAAATCAGGCCCGACCTGTTCCAGAACCGCCAGGATCCCTTCAGCTTCAATTTTTAATACTTCTTTAGCCTGCTCAATGGACATCTATATTTTACCCAAGAAAGATACATAACCGTTAGTTGAAATTGCACGCTGTGGAAAGCAGTTGCGGCAAATTTTTCAAAGGCATGGCAATAGTAAGTTATACAGCGAAATAGTAAGACCTATTTCACCCATAATCAACCCAAAATACAAGAAACACCGGTGCAGGGCATCGCGATTTCTTTTTGTCGGACGACTTGTCTGCTTTGCCGCTCTGGTATATATAGTAGCCCATGGATTTATGGACTATTATACTCATCGCTTTGGCGCTGGCAGTTGATGCCTTTGCCGTGGCCCTTGCCGCAGGCGTCAGCCTCTGCCAGGTCAGCGGCCGCCAAACCTTCAGGCTGGCCTTCCACTTCGGCCTCTTCCAGGCCATGATGAATATTATCGGCTGGGGTGCCGGGTTGGCTGTCAGGAGTCTGCTGGAAAACATTGATCACTGGCTGGCTTTCGGGCTTCTGGCCCTGGTGGCCGCCAAGATGATAAAGGACGCTATCGCAGGTCGTGATGAGGAGGCGCAGAAGATTGATCCTACACGAGGATTTACGCTGGTCATGTTATCAATTGCAACGAGTATTGATTCCCTGGCCGTTGGATTGAGCTTTTCTGTACTCAATGTCTCCATATGGCTGCCGGCAGCTATTATCGGCATAATTGCAACCCTCTTGACTGTCATTGGCTTAAAGCTCGGCTGCCTGCTGGGCTCAGCATCCAGAATAGGGGCCAGGGCTGAAATAGCCGGTGGTTTGGTGCTCCTGGGGATAGGATTTAATATCCTGCACCAGCACGGGGTTTTTTAGTTGTAATAATGACAATTTACCTCATTCGATTATAGCGTCACAGCAGAGTCGAAGATTTACTATGGTTAAAAACATAAAAAATCAAGAATTTTACGGTGGACTTTATTGTCATAGGCTGCCCTTACATGGTTAACCGGCAAATTGTAATGTTTGCTGCCTGAAAGTTTTGCGCTTGCCGCTGACACCAGGGCATCACCATGACCAGGCGTTAATTCTTTGGGAAGATGTCCCGGGGGGATGATGCCCGCAAGCATGTCCGGGAACTTCAGAACCTTGTGGTTGCCGGCAGGTAAGCGGACAATAATCTGAAACAGTGCCGGGCTTGTTCCTGCAAAGGAAAGTTTGCGCATTTCCCGGGGTAGGGTTTTCTGCATGGAAACCATAAATTCCGATTCAGGTGTAAGCTCTGCAATGGCCGGACTCTGGAGAAATACCGCAAGGCGGGTCAGGGCTTTTGTCAAAGTGGCTTTGGATTTATTGGGAATGATCTTTTCTATAAAAGTACCAGCGGGTTTCAGGTAATGGGAAAATTTTGCCATGCCGGTTCCTGAGTGTGGACTGCAGATAGTGACAAGACCCTCAATGTCGTTTGCACGTTCCTCCAGAAGAAAGCGTCGGGCTATAAGTCCGCCGCGGCTGTGGCCAATGAGGTAAATTGTTTTACCGGGCCATTTTTTTCGGACGGTTTCAAGAACAATTTTCAGTTCATCGATGGCAATCTGGATCGGCCCAAGCGGTTGGCTCTGGGACCAGGAAGCAAGGGAGAACCCGGCACTCTTCAAGCAATTCCAGAGCCCCTGGGTTTGAGGATCCAATGCGCCAAAGGATATGGTGTTAGCAGACTTTTTAGAGGCATCGGTAAGAAATACAGTGAGCGGGGCCAATCCACCCAACACGGAGCATTTTTCCGGATCAACCCAGAAATAATTATTCATGCCGAGGCCATGAATCAGGAGAACAACGGGCATTTTCGCTTTACCTGTATGCACCTTTAAGGATACTTTCATATCTTCAGACAATACAATCCATAAGATCAAGACCCATATGAAGCAGGAGTCCAATACCGATAATCCTTAATTGGGGGAGAAACAGAAGCAATACGTACACACCAATTGCCGGGTAGGAGTGGAGGGGATGAAAATTGATGGAGCAGCGGCCGGGATCATACACCGGAGATGCAAGAACATGATCCAGGTCCACTACCATGGTAAGCATCATTATAAGCCATGCCTGCAACCAGATTTCACGAAATGCCAGACGGGCCGTAACAGCCGGGATGGCTCCATGCAGAGCAAGATGCAGCAATGGGAAAAACACATCAGCCCTCTTGCTCCCAGGGAAGCTTGGGTAAATCATTCAAGGCGGCAACGAATTTTTCTTTACTGTATGTGCGGCCTTCCTTTAAGACGGTAAAAACTTCAGAGGCAACTACATAGCCAATGAGCTTTAAGGCCTCCTCTTCTGAATAGCCCTGTTCCTGGAGTCTTACAAGAGCCTGCTTTGTTTCCGGCGGATCGTTATCCCGTATCTGGTTATTGGTCACCTCCAGGATCGCAGCCTTCAGTCTCTGGTTTTCATTTTTTTTCATAATCACTCTGCCAGTTGAATAAAATGGTATCTGATATACGTAGTAAACTTGCGTTGATGTTTTATTTGCCGGGGCCCTGATGGAATAAAATAGTAATCAAAGATTCACCAAAATGAAACGTGCTGCACAGGTTAAAGTTCGGGCGGTCCCTTGACTATCATCTGCGCTATGGTCAATTTCACTTTGGGGGCAGTCATTCTTCTCTGGCCCAGCAGTTTAAGTTCCAATTCAACCAGCCTCCTGAAAAAATTCGTGCGATCCATTGGTGCGACGGAATTATCTCCGGAGATATGCTCCTGACACCGAAAGCAGCCGGGGAAATCCAGCTTTCGTCCATCCGGCCTCACAAAGGCCGCAGGTACGCCGTGCAATCTGCATATCATTAACCTGTAGGAATAGAGTGAACAAAGCCCATCCTCGTTAAGGGGGCATATTATTATGGGCCGTTCCCCTCTTGCAAGGGCTGCTTCACTTTCGATCACATATTTTGTTGCCTTCGCAGTAATATTTTTCAGTTGGCTGTCCTCCAGCCTTTCAAGGCCATGCCAGAGATAGGCCCATTCCGTGTAGGTATGGTGCAGAAAATAACTGTCGCAGCAGTTGTCAGGGCAGCCGGAGCAGGAAAAATCCAGCGCTTTTGCAGTTTGGTCGTAGGCGGCCTCCATATCATGATAGAGTTCCGCCACCTGTTTGGTAAACTCAGGCCTTAGAAGATGTTCATTTTTTTTCATGGAAGTACTGGACCTGATACGTTGATACACCCAGCTCACCCTTTTGCCACTCTTCAGGGGAAAGCCCCGCCTTTCGGCAGAGATGGGCCAGGAAGTCCTCAGTCCCGGGAAGCTGTTCCCAAACCTGGGGAAGGAATGTGGAGCGGGCCGTGCCCTTGTTGATAATTACTCCGTCAATATTGGGGCGCAGTTTTTTGAGCAGATCATTGCCAGTAACATACTCCAGTTCCTTTGGGTTGGTCAGGATGCTTACTTCAATTTCTGCCTCTTCAAGTTCTGACGCGGTAAGTGCAGGGAAACGGGGATCATGAAAAGCGGCATTAATGGCATTACGCTCAATGCCCTGCAGTATGGTTTCAGACGGGGTGAGGCAGCCCATGCAGCCGCGGAGCTGGTTTTTGATCTTCAGGGTGACAAAGGTCCCCCGCTGTTCCTGGAAAGCCGGATCCGAACGTTCAGTGTCAGGAATTTTCGTCTTTCCAGAGTCAGAAAGCCCCAACCCTGCTGCAATGGTTTCGCGGGCCAGACGGACCAATATCCGGCCCTGTTTTTCCGTCAGAAGCGCTGAAGTTTTGGCTGCATTCATTGTCTCAATGTATCCCGGAACCTGTTACCATTCAACCCCCAACATAAGACAGTTTATACCACTGCCTATGCCCAGCAGGGCAGCACGTTGTCCCTTGCTGAATATGCCTTGCTCCAGTCCCATTGCCATGGTGACGGGCGCTGAAACTGAGCCGGTATTGCCCATTAATGAGAGGGTTTCAAAATTTTTATCAGGGGCCAGGCCCAAGCTTTCAAAAAGCAGGCGGGCATGGGCCTGGCCTACCTGGTGGCAGAAGAAAACATCGATATCAGCCGCGAGCCACCCCAGTTCTTGCAGAAAATCATGCCAGGTATCCTTGGCGGTTTCAATGCCTCGCTTCATGAGCTCTTCGGAGTCTGTGGCCATCAGGATTGATCTGTGACTGGAGTCGGGATCGCTGGACTGGCCGCCCTGGCAGAGCTCGCTGTACCCGGTATTGGCACGAAAGGCGCCGCCGATGAATTTCTGCTTCCCACTGCAGTATTTTTCATGGGTCATGACCAGGGCAACAGCACCGGAGCCGATGGTGAGTGAGGCAAAAGAGTATTTGATTGTCTTGCGGGTCAGGCTGTTGTCGGCCGCTAAATTGCGTATGGTTGATTCCAGCAGGTCCTCTGCTGTTTCCCCGGCCACCAGCAGGCCACTCTTAATCTGCCCAAGTTCAATCATATTGGCAAGGAAGATCATGCCATCCAAAAAACCAAGACAGGCATTGGAAATATCAAATACAAGACATCGTTCCGGCAACCCCAGTTGCCTGTGAACAAAGGAGGCGGTTGCCGGCTCCATCATGTCCCGGGAAACCGAAGTAAATATCAGGCATTCCAGCTCGCCGGCCGCAATACCGGAAGCTGCAATGGCTTTTTTGCCCGCAAGCACTGCGCCGTCACTTGGCCTGGTTCCCTTGTCCCAGAAGCGTCGTTCTTTGATGCCGCTCATCAGTTCCAGGCGACCTTTGGGCAGCTTCAGTTTTGCGTAAACAGGAGCCAGGCTTTCTTCAATATCTTCAGAGCTGATTACATTGGGTGGCAGTTCATAGCCAAAACCTTGAAAGCGCACATGCTGGAACTTCATTAATCCACAACCTTGGCGATGATATCCGCATCAAAATAATTTATGCCCATGCCCCCATCGGCGACTATGGTCTGGGCGGTAATGGCAGAGGATCGTTCCGACAGGAGAAATGCAGCAATATCTGCAATTTCAGTTGTTTGCAATCCCTTCTTGCGAAGTGTCAGTTTCTCGGCATAAAGGTAGCTGTCCACATAGCCGGGGATGCCGGCCGAAGCGGAGGTTTTAAGGAGTCCCGGGCAGACTCCATTGAAGCGGACCTTGGAAAAGCTGGAAAAACTTTTTGCCAGGAAACAGAGTGATGATTCCAGAGCAGCTTTAATGGGTGCCATGTAACCGTAGTTTTCTGCTGCCATCCTGGTGGTGGAAATGGAGATGGTTACTACCGAACCGTTGGCATCCAGCAGTTCCCTGAAATGTTTGCAGATGGCAATGAGTGAAAAGCAGGAAATGTCCAGGGCCTGGAGAAAATCTTTTTTGTTTGTCTCGTGAAATGGCTTGAAACCGTCAGCATAGTTGGCAAAGGCAATAGAATGCACAATGCCGTGAATTTTCCCGTCAATTGACGCTGCAATTTCTTTTTTCACCCGCATAATATTTTCCTCATCCTCCACATCGCAGATAAAAACCCTGGAATCGGGAAAGAGTTTTTCAGCTGTTTCCTTTCTCACAGTGCTCCGGACAACGTGGATGACCTCAGCGCCCGCCGCCTGCAAAACTTTTGCAATTGCACAGGCAACAGACTTTCTGTTGGCCAGACCGAATACAACAATTGTTTTGTCAGCGAGTTTCAGAAAATCCATACGTATCAAAATTTAAAAGGTTAACGAAGTTATCTAGTTTATAGAATTGGCACTTTAAAAACGGTTCATAAGGATGTCAAAGTTTTTCGAGAATTTCCTTTATTTTTGTCGGCATCGTAAAAAAACACGATGCGGACAGGTATTGCACCTGTAATTAATTGATTTTATCAGGCCCTGTTAATGACTGTAAATCTTTTTAAGTTGTCAGCTATTTTTGTCGGCATCGTAAAAAAAACACGATGCGGACAGGTATTGCACCTGTAATTAATTGAGTTTATCAGGCCCTGTTAATGACTGTAAACTTTTTATGATCGTTTCTATTTTTCATTGGCGAATTATGGACAGGTTGCTATAGTGTGGCCCATGAATTCCTCAAAGCCGTCCACCCGGACCAAGTTCATATTTATCACCGGTGGAGTACTCTCTTCTCTGGGCAAGGGTTTGGCAGCAGCATCCATTGGTGCTCTTCTCGAAAGCCGTGGGCTTTCAGTCACCTTCCAGAAATTAGACCCATATATCAATGTCGACCCCGGCACCATGAACCCTTTTCAGCATGGAGAGGTTTTTGTCACCGATGACGGCGCCGAGACCGATCTGGATATGGGGCATTACGAGCGCTACACCAATGCCGTGATGGCACAGAAAAACAACTATACCTCAGGCCGCATATACTATTCGGTTATTTCCAAGGAAAGGCGCGGTGAGTACCTGGGCGGGACTGTCCAGGTAATACCCCATATCACTGACGAGATAAAAAACGCCATCCTGCAGCTGGCCGATACAGTGGATGTGGCCATTATCGAAATAGGCGGCACCATCGGTGATATAGAAGGGCTGCCTTTTCTGGAGGCAATCCGCCAGTTCCGTTTTGATGTCGGTCGCAATAATTCCCTGTTCATCCACGTAACCCTGGTGCCGTACATAAAAACTGCGGGCGAGGTCAAGACCAAGCCCACACAGCACAGCGTCAAGGAATTGCGCGCCATTGGTATTCAGCCGGATATTCTGCTGTGCAGGACGCAGTCGGTTTTGACCAAAAGCCTGAAAGAAAAAATCGCCCTGTTCACCAATGTGCCCACCGATGCCGTTATAACGGCCAAAGACGTCAAGAGCATCTATGAAGTACCTGTTCTTTTCCATAAGGAAGGATTGGATGACAAGATACTTGAACTTCTCAATATCTGGACGGGTGCTCCTAAGATAAAACCCTGGGAGGACTTGATAAAAAAGATCAAGAATCCCAAGCATAATGTCGTCATCGGCATAATCGGGAAGTATGTTGATTTGACCGAATCTTATAAGAGTCTGCATGAATCACTTGTGCATGGCGGCATCGCCAATGATGCCAAGGTTGAGCTGCGTTATGTCAGTGCCGATGACCTTGAAGAGAGCGGTTCAGCAGATGCCTTGGCAGGATGCCAAGGCATCCTGGTACCTGGTGGCTTTGGTAAGCGCGGTGTGGAAGGTAAGATCCTGGCTGTCAACTATGCCAGAACCAACAGGATTCCCTATTTCGGTATTTGCCTCGGCATGCAGCTGGCGGTTGTTGAATTTGCCAGAAACGTTGCAGGTATGGAGGACGCGCACAGTACAGAGTTTGATAAAAAGACCACACATCCGGTTATTTACCTGATGAAAGAATGGTACGATTTCCGCACCAAGCAGGTGCAGGTCAGGGATGAGACCTCGGATATGGGAGGAACCCTGCGGCTTGGAAGTTATCCCTGCAACCTGCATAAATCAACCTTTGCTTACTCTGCCTATGCCCAGAAAGAGATCCATGAGCGGCATCGCCACCGTTATGAATTTAATCCGGACCTGCGCGAGGAACTGGTTGCAAAGGGGCTGGTAATCAGCGGAGCATCACCGGATAATACCCTGGTTGAAATTATTGAACTTGCTGATCATCCCTGGTTTCTTGGTTGCCAGTTCCATCCGGAATTCAAATCAAAACCCATGAAGCCGCACCCCCTGTTCCGGGAGTTCATCAAGGCAGCATTAGCATATTCCCAGGAACAGTAACCGGCAACAGTGCAGTATTGAAGCTCCCCGTGGTAGGAAAGCGAAGACTCCGGGAAAGCGAAGACTCCGGGAAAGCGAAGACTGCGAACCATGGGAACAATGGGGAATGGGCTCGCTGTTCCTGCTCAGGGGTCAGTCTCAATGACGCATACTGGTTAGGTAATCATGGATATCGTTTCAATCAGCAGACCAGGTAATGCAGAACCCATTCACGTTGGGGCAGGACAGCCTTTTTTGCTTCTGGCAGGTCCCTGTGTCCTTGAGTCAGCCGGGATGGCCAGGGAGGTCGCTGCCGCCCTCAAAGAACTTACCGAACGTCTCTCCATTTCTTTTGTCTTCAAGTCTTCCTTTGACAAGGCCAACCGCACTTCGCTTGATTCCTATCGGGGGCCTGGACTGGAGGAGGGTTTGAGAATACTTGCCGATATCCGCCAGGACTATAATGTGCCGGTCATCTCTGACATCCACGAAACGCAGCATGTGGATGCGGTAAGCGAGGTGCTTGATGTGCTGCAGATTCCTGCTTTTCTCTGCCGGCAAACAGATCTTCTGGTGGCAGCGGCCAGGAGCGGGAAAGCCATTAACCTCAAAAAAGGGCAGTTTGTGTCGCCATGGGATATGGCAAATGCAGTGAACAAGATAAGGGCTTCCGGCAACAAGAATCTGATGTTATGCGAACGGGGTTTCGCCCTGGGGTATAACAACCTTGTGGTGGATATGCGGGCTTTGCCGGTGATGCGTTCCCTGGGGTGCCCGGTAATCTTTGATGCTACCCACTCCGTACAACTTCCCGGAGGCGCAGGGGGAAGCTCCGGAGGGCAGAGGGAGTTCATCCCACCGCTGGCCAGAGCCGCTGTTGCTGCAGGCCTTGACGGCATGTTCATGGAAGTGCATCCGCAACCGGAAAAGGCGCTATGCGATGGCCCCAATTCCATGCCCCTTGACCGGGTTGAAGCCCTGTTGAAAACACTCCTGAAGATCCATACCGTTGTCTCGGAAGAACACATTGATATGTAATTATCACAATAACAATTCCAGAAGGTGAATTTTAACTATGGCGCAGGATGATACATGTTCAAACGGAAAATCCGCTTATCCGTCGGACTGTGAATTGACCCAGGCATTGCTGGAAAGGGCCAGGAACAGACAGGAACCCACTGAAAGAGGGTATGTCTGGAAATCCTGTCTAAACAAGGCCAAAGGTTTGAAGCTCTTTTTATTGGATGTTGACGGGGTATTAACCGACGGCACCATAACCTATACCCATGAAGGCAATGAGATTAAATCCTTCCACACCCGTGACGGCCTTGGCATAAGACTGCTCATGGAAAGCGGGGTTGAGGTAGGGCTCATCACCGCCCGTGGATCAGAGGCTGTGAACCGGCGGGTTCAGGACCTGGGTATCAAGTATGTGTTTCAGAAGGTAAAAAACAAACGTGAGATATTAGACACCCTTCTTAAGGAACTTAAGCTGCAGCCATCTGAAGTAGGATACATGGGCGATGACTGGCTTGACCTGCCAATACTGATACGTGTAGGTTTTGCCGCCACGGTAGAGGATGCTGTCCCGGAGGTGTTGCAGGTTGCCCATTATGTGACGAAGAGAAAAGGGGGCAGGGGGGCTGTGCGTGAAGTTTGTGACCTTATTCTGGAAGCCAGGGGTGCGGGCAAGGTGCTGCTTGAAAAATATATGCAGGCCTGACCCCAATATCTGTACGAACAAAAGCCCTGTTAACTATGCTGAAAGACACGAGAAATCTACTGTGGATGGTACCCATCGCAGTGCTCATTACTATGCCGCTATGGAAGCCCCTTGCTGCCGATTTTTTAAGTCCGGATTATAGAGGATCAGGCGCATCTGACCCTTCTCTCAAAAGCCCGCGCAGTGCAGGCAGTTCTGAAATGACCGGTGTACAAATTGAGCAGAGCCAAAACGGCACAAAAGACTGGCAGTTAACTGCCGGTCGTCTTTACAGCAAAGATGATGAGCCGGACATGCAGCTTGAAGATGTGCAAGCATTGTTTTTCGGCACTACAGGAGAACATGAAGAAACGCGCATCCGGAGTCAAAAGGCATGGTATAATACGGACAGCAAACAGATAACTCTGCGGGGTGATGTCGTAATCCGGAACAATAAAGGGTATGAAATGCTGACTGAATCCCTGGAATATCTTGCTGCGGAGAAACAGATCAGAACAACTTCACCAGTCAATATTCAAGGAAGCAATATTAAGGTAAGCGGCAACCGGTTGCTCTATGATACTGCAACTGGGAACTACAGTCTCGTGGGCCATGTAATGTGCAGGGTTTGGTGAATTTCAGGGGCGGTTTCAACGCAGGGGGTATTTTGCCGTCAAAACCACATGCCCATTAGGCATGGTAATACCTCAAGCATTGCGAGGCCGAGGATTACAGACATTTCAGCATGGTGCAGACAGGCGGGTAAGTATACCGTTTTCTTTTCACCTTCATATATCCATCCATTGACTCCAGCAGTCTTCATAAACCCTAATACGACAATTTTTATTTCCAGCCTCCTCCAGCCTACATTGCAGAACAACATGAATGTTCATTCATTTTTCTCTTGACAACTTCTGCTCTCTCCTGCATTATGAGTATAAAATCGCGTTCTAACTATTTCCAAAAAAACAGAAGGAGGTATGTTGATGCGAGAATCAAATCTGGCATTTAAAGGCTTGCGGTATCATTTTAAGAAGTGTATCTGCGGCGGTATTTGTGCGGCGCTAAAAGGTGCCTTGAGGCCTATCACAAAGTGGAACAGAAAAAAACGCTTAACAGAAGAAATTATTTAAAAGCTAACATTTAAAACTGTTCAAAAACTTCCAGCCACCCGACTCTGTCCTTCCGAGCAGCAATTCCTGCGTTCTACAGATGTAAAATAAATGTGAAATGTTTTGTTTGGGACTACCACTATAGGAGGGCACCCCAAATACCCTGGTTGTTATGTGGAGTGCCCGGTCGGTTTTATTGGGGTGGAATTCTTAGATTCTGGCCGACGTAAATTTTATTGGGATCGGTCAGCATAGGTTTGTTGGCCTCAAAAATAACAGGGTATTTAGAGGCATCACCGTAAAACTGTTTTGCAATCTTTGACAGAGTATCCCCTGATTTAACAGTATAAAACGTTGACTCCGGCTCTGGAGATACTGTTGATTCCGGCTGGGAAGATACCGTTGATACCGGCACAGGTGTATCGATCACTAACTGGCAATTGACCCTGCCGATACCGTGCTGATTACCCGCCACCAGCGCTAACTTTTCGTAAGCCTCCCGGCTTTTCACCTTGCCCTTGAGGATCACTTCCTCACCGTCAACCACGACGCTCAAACCTTCCACATTCACTTCGGATTCCTTGATGTTTTCGCTGATACTCTTTGCTCTTAATTCATTGAGTTGTTCAGGGCTGATTTCCTTTGGTTTGGTAATATCCACTTCATCATGGGTTAAATCCCAGATTTTTCCACCCAACTTACTTCCTGCTGCGGTTACAAAGTCAAATAATCCCATTTTTCTCTCCTCGATAGTAGTTAATACGGTTATGTGCCATGCCGGAAAAAAATCAGCAAATTTTTTTCATCTTTTTTGTTCATACCCTTTATATTTAAGCCAAACAATAACTTTACCAGCCATCAGCAGCCAATAGTGCCAGAGTTACATTTACACCTGCCGGTTGCGTTTGTTTATCTGTAATTTTAATATATTCAGAAAAATTCATAATATCAGTTTTTATATTTTTTTCCATTACAGTTTACCTGTAAAAAACAGAACTCGGTTTCCAGTCATAGATCATTTTCTGCAAAGAGAAATCGGCAGGGGTTATTGCTGCTGAAAAGCCAAGATGAGTCAAACAGATTCCAAGAGTGCCAAACCGTTTTTTCTTAGAATCAATTCTTCTCTTTCACGTCCAATATCTAAAGCCTGCAGGTTTGTAAAGGTTTCCTGGGGTCCGGACCAGGGCGAGTCCGTACCGAACAGAATATACTCCTTGGGATGCTTGAGGATTATCCTGCGGGCGGCCTGTGGATCAAGCTGATCCAGGGTGTAGGAAATATCCATGTAGATATTTCTGCCAGCCAGAAGGTCCTCAACTTCTCCCCATTGCTGCCAGGCCCCGAGATGGGTAGTGACCAGCTTGAGTTTCGGAAAGCGCGTCACAACGTTGAGGATCTGCTGCGGATCACAGCGCCTGATTCTGGGAAAGGCAATATCGAAGCCGGTGTGCATGACAAGAATCAGGCCCAGATCGCTGATTTTTTCATAGGCCGGGTACAGCTTTTTATCATCAAGAAAAAATTGCTGGTAATAGGGGTGCATCTTGATACCCTTGAACCCTTCTTCCCTGATAGTGCCGATGTGCTCCAATATTTTAGAGTCATTGGGATGAAAGGAAGGAAAGGGATGCAGTCGCTCCGAACGGATCTGTTTCGACCAGCCGAGGATAGCAGCAAACTGGGAGGGCCGGGTGGCAATGGAACAGATGACGCTTTTTTCCACACCGTCACGGTCCATAAGGTTCAGCAAAGATTCAACCCTGCCGTCATGCAGGGCCTTGACATCGCCTTCCTCTTCCAGATGAGGAATGGCACTGGCAGCAACCTGGTCCGGAAAGGCATGGGCGTGAAAATCTATGATTCCCTGCATCAATAACCCCTTAGGTTTTTTAAACTTTATAGTTCACCAGTGAGCCGGGTAAAAGAAATCAACTGATATTTAACGTTGAGAAGTTCCCCTTGACCCCTTGGCCCCTCGACCCCTTGAACCCTTTATTCCCCTGCCAAACCCTTTCTGATCTCTTCCTGCAGTGTGGAAATAACGCCAATGGGATCCTCCGCCTTGGAAATGGGCCGGCCAACCACCAGGTAATCAACGCCGGAGGCCATGGCCTGCCTGGCTGTAGCCACCCGCTGCTGGTCGTCCTTTTTATCATAGGTGTTGGCACCTGGCCTGATGCCCGGTGTCACGAGCAGCAGCTTATCGCCCAGATCCATGCGTAATCGCGGAGCCTCAAGCCCTGATGAAACCACGCCGTCGCAGCCAAGCTCCAGGGCTCTTTTGGCACGAAAATAAACCAGTTCCTCAATGGATTTTGTCATGCCCATGGCCTGCATATCCTCCTGGCCAAAACTTGTCAGAACTGTGACTGCCAGCAGGGCCAGATCGCCTTTGGCCGCCACAGCAGCCCTGACAATCGGGTCATTGCCGTGGATGGTTGCAAAGGTGACTCCCCGGTTGTTCAGTTGAGCCACGGCCAGCTTGACAGTTTCGGGAATATCAAAAAATTTGAGATCAACCATGACCTTGTGATCCCGGGCAGCAAGCCAGTCCACAATTTCAAAGCAGCCGGCCATGAAAAGCTGCAGGCCTACCTTATAGAAATTGATATGCGACTCTGTTTTTTTGACCAGATCTTTGGCCTGTTCAATGCTTTCTACGTCAAGGGCCAGGATGATACGTTCATTAAGGGGAATTTCTTTCATGGTTTATGTCACTGTATAGCAGTATATGTTTGGTAATAAGGGTTCTGCATGTTTATACTATTAAAATAGACCCGATGGTAACGAAAATAAATGTCAATGGCAAGGGTGATGTCAGGATCATTTGCTCCTAAAAAGAGACATTTCTCTTGTCCGGCCTAGGGAGTGATTCTTGACAGCCCATAAAAGCAGGTGGTACTATTTGATGACAATGATTGGACCAAGATTTTTACATGCCATAATTTTATTGCTGCTGCTGTTTTCTGCATTGCGCGTTTCAGCAACTCCCATTATCGCTTCAGAGGATGAACTGAGGCAAAGTGTGACAGCTCTTGACCGTGCCCGGCACCGGGCAGTTCATGACCTGGCGGGAAAAAAACAGGGTGCAACCCTGGACGAGAGAGGGCGGCAGGATTACGAAAAGTTTATAATGTATCTTACCGAGCGAATAGGTGCGTATTGTCATCAGTTGACAATTGAGCACGGCGCGTCCTCAGTAGCCGGACTTCCCTGTCCAAGTGGGAATCAGGCCCTGTTTGAAGGGCAGGTTGGTTACGAGCCTACCAGCCAGGAACAGGTAGCGGAACTTGAGAAACTACTCGGCGAATCCTTAGGGCAATTTGATGAAGAGCTTTTGCAGGAAGAAGAGCGGCTTGCCGCACGTCAACCAAAAAGCAGAGAATCCGGTTACGGGCATGGAGGCAGCGGATACAGTGGCGCCGGCGGAACCGATATGGGAACAGGAGAGACTGCAGGGCAGGGCGCCGGCAGCAGCCAGACCTCCGTTATAGAAGGTATGGCGGGCCAGAGATCGGAGGATGATGGAACCGCTGATGCCCAAACCGGTAAAGAGCCGGGTGGATTAGCATCCGGTTCAGGGCAAGGCGCAAGTGGAGGTTCCGGCGAAGGGGCCGGTTCAGCTCCAGGGGCCGGAGAACAACAGGCCCAGGGGCCCGGTTCTGAGCCCGGTCGGCAGGGGCTTGAAACAGGCTATGACGATATAGTGGCCCGGCAGCTGCGCGAGGCAGCTGAAAAAGAGACCGATCCTGAACTGAAGAAAAAACTCTGGGAAGAGTACTATAAATACAAAGAGGGAGTTCGCTAGCCCGAATATTTCATGAACAGTTTTGAAAAATTAGTTTAAATATTTGTTTTTGTGGTTTAAATTTTATATTTCCAGTGTATTTGTCCGGTTACAGTTTGTACCAGGAGACTGAATAGATTTTTTTCAAAACTGTTCACCCTTCGGGCAAGCCGATACATCCGTATAGACTGCAGTGTAAGGCGTTTCGCATACTAAAGTATAGCTCCAACGACTTACACTTTGTCTATCCGGCGTCTCGACTCGTGAAAAATGCGGACTAGGAGCCTGTCAGGGAATTATAATCGTAAACAAAAATTGAGGAATTGAGATCAAATTTTCGGGAAATTGATGCGAATAGCAGCGCTATTTAAAGAAAATTCACGGAAATTTGAGCCGATTCACTCGCTTTTGCAGTAGATCGGTAATTCTCCGACAGGCTCCTAAATCCTGAACCCATGGCGGAAAATTGTTTAAAGCAGCTATACATCCGACAACGCATGGATTCAGGAAAACAATAGAAAACTCCATCCTGGATAGGGAACAAACCTTGGCAGGAGTTGGTTTATGCGTTTCTTGACATTGTTATCACTTCTATTCCTTGTAACCGGTCTGCTTGGCGGCTGCACAACCCTGCCGGGCAAACAGGTGGACGATCAGGTTACGCCGCTCATGGCCCCGCAGGAATTTGACGACCATGAACTTCTTAATGTTTCCATCAAGGTCTTTGATCCCGGCGAGCTTCCTGAAAACATTGACGAACGGCATGGCCTGACGCCTGAAATCAGAGAGGCGGAAGCTCGTTTCATACCCGTTCATCTTAAATATTCAATGCAGCGCACGGGTTACTGGGGAACGGTGCGCATCGTTCCCGATGATGACAAGGGCTCCGAAGTCCTGGTGCGGGGAAAAATTGAACATTCGGACGGTGAAAGCTTGGTGCTGACCATTGAAGCACTGGACAGCCGTAACGTTCTCTGGTTCAGGAAGACCTATGCTGAAACAGCCCTGATGAATGAGCATTTTACCAATGAACCGGAAAAAGAGGACACCTTCCAGGACCTGTTTAATACCATCGCCAATGATCTGGCTGCATATCGTAACAGTCTGGACTCTGCCGGGATACTAAAGATCCAGAGGGTAGCCGAGTTGCGCTACGGTCAGGATATGGCCCCTGATGTATATGGGCAATACCTTTCCTATGACGAAAATAATCAGCTGCATATTGTTCATCTGCCTGCCGCCAGTGATCCTATGATGGCGCGGGTCCGTAGTGTCCGGTCCCGGGATGATATGCTGATTGACGCAATTAACGGGTATTATGAAGCATATTATCTGGACCTCTGGGAACCGTATTCCAACTGGCGGAAATTTCGCAGTGAAGAGGTCGCAACCATGCGGGAGATTGAACGGGAAGCTCTCAGGCGGAAGATAATCGGCGTGGCAGCCATTGTCGGTGCCATAGCAATTGGCTCCAGTTCAGATAACAGCTCAGCGGCCAGCCAAACGGTGCAGCAGGTGATGGTCGCAGGCGGTGCGTATTCAATATATACCGGCATGCAAAAGAGCAAGGAGGTCACCATTAACAAAGAGGTTATAGAGGAGTTGGGGGTCTCCTTTTCTTCCGAGGCCGAACCGTTGGTAGTTGAAGTGGAGGGCGAGACAATCCGACTTACTGGTACTGCGGAGGAAAAATATGCCAAGTGGAGGCAGATCCTCAAGCAGATATATGCCAGGGAAACCGGGCTGCTGGCAGAGGAAGCCCTCCCTGAGCAGCCAATTGACAGTAGTAAACCCTAAGCCCCGGTATGAGTGACAGTCGGCATCCTGCATCTGGACGGGATAGACAAAAACCAATCCTAACCCCCCCTGGCACGGAGGGGAGCAGGAAAAAAGACAATCGTTTGACAGTACTGGTGCTGTCGCTGGGTCTGCTTTTTCTCCTTGGCTTGGCAGCAATGGTCATCTGGCTGCTGCCGCAATCAACTAAACTGCAGGATGAACATGCCAGCCAACCACCAACCCAGTTGCAAGCCCCGGCTGGCGAAACTGCAGCAAAGCAGCCCGATCCCACCAGAGCCGGAGTGGAACAGCATTTGGGAGAGTGGCTGAAGTTGCAGGCAAGGGCTGAGGCGGATAATGTTTCTGTCTGGGGTGCGGATACCTATCCCTCCATTCTTGAAGAAACAGCCAGGGCTGATGAGCTGCTCCGGAAAAACTATTTCACAGAGGCGCTGGCATCATATAAAGAGGTAATCATACGCCTGCAGGAACTGCTCTCCTCCAGGGAGGAGCGCCTTGCATCTGCACTTACTATGGGCGCTTTGGCTCTTGAAAATCATGACAGCAGCGAGGCAGCCAAAGCCTTTGACCTGGCCCTGGCCATTGATCCGTATAACCAAGAGGCAAAACAGGGGGCGGCCCGGGCCCGAAATCTTGATCAGGTCATCGCGCTGTATAATAAAGGCCTGGGTTATGAAGGTGAGAATGACTTGAGGGCTGCGCGTAAAACACTGCAGGAAGCCGTTGCTCTTGATAATAAATTCAACCCGGCCGAAGAGGCCCTGCTGAGGGTTGAAGGGAGCCTGCGGCAAATTGCCTTTCAGGAGGCAATGAGTAAAATCCTTCTGGCACTTGCTGAAAATGATACTGCAGCTGCCCGCCTGTCGTTGGCTGCAGCGGCCAGTCTGCGCCCAACCGATACCAGCGTCCGGGATGCCGGTAAACGGCTGGCAGCAATGGAAAAGGCACAAAAGCTCATACATCTTCAGGGCAAAGCTGAAAGAATGGCTGCAGAGGAACGCTGGTCAGACGCCCTGCATGTTTATGACGAGGCCCTGGCAATAGAGCCGAATTTTGGTTTTGCGGAGGCAGGTCGCAAAATGGCCCGGCAGAGATTTGAACTTGACAGGAGCATGGTCCAGATACTGTCACAGCCGGCACGGTTACAGGAAAAAGGCCCGTTGCAGGAGGCTGAACATGTACTGGCAAAAGCCCGTAGTATTGATAACCCGGGTCCCAAACTTCAAAAGCAGTCCAGCAAGCTTTCTGAACTGGTGCGGACAGCATCTACTCCCGTTGAAATCACTCTGCGCTCTGATAATGAAACAAGCGTTATCATCTATCGAGTGAGCCGGTTCGGAAAATTTCTGGAAAAAAGGGTGACCCTGGTGCCCGGCAGCTATACCGTGGTGGGATCGCGCCCGGGATTCCGGGATGTGCGCCGGACCCTTACTGTTAAGGCTGCAGACAGTCCCATTGTCTTTGAAATACGCTGTGAGGAGCCGATTTGAGCCGTTTGCTTGACATACGAGATACCAGGGGGACCACCCGTTACACAGATACCGATTTGCCGCTGACAATCGGCAGCACCACCGGAGCCCATATCCTGCTGCAGGATGGCAAGGGGATTGAGGGATATATAGGAGTATCACAGGGATACCTCTTTATCCAGCCTGCTGAAAATTCAACATCCATATACCATAACGATCAGCATATTGAAGCATCCACCTGGATCAAGTCCGGTGATTCGACCAGGGTCGGTGGTTCTCTGCTGCATTATATAATTTCAGGGGACCTTGTAGAAATCCACGTTTCAAGAGTGGCTGATCAGGATATAGTCATCCCGCCGGGGACTCCCCATCCTGAAGCTGTAGCAGCAAACGGGCCATTGCCTCGTATTACAAATGATAAACGACCTGGCGCCAGCAGAGCCAGGAGATGGAGTCTGCTGGCAGGCGGCCTGTTTCTCCTGCTTCTCTGTGCAGCAATTTTTATTCTGACCGCACGTCCCCTGGAGATAGCAGTCAGTCCTGAACCTGATACCATCTCCGTGTCGGGTTTCCCTCCGGTGGTCAAGTTTGGCAGCCATTTTCTGGGTCTTGCCGGAAATTACACGGTTCAGGCAACAAAGACAGGTTATGAAAAGCTCGAGGCGCCGGTTATTCTTTCAGAAGACGGAGTTAACCGTTATGCCTTTTCCCTTAATAAGTTGCCTGGCAGGGTTGCTTTTTTTACAACACCTGTGGATGGGGCAGCGGTATTTGTAGATGACCGGGGCATCGGCTCAACACCTCTGAGCGATGTGGAGTTGGCAGCCGGTGAACACCGCATACGTATTGTCCGGGAGAGATATTTTGAGCAGGAACAGACGGTCCATATTGAGGGTCTTGATAAAAAACAGCGCTTTGATTTTACCCTTGCGCCTGCCTGGGCAGAGGTTGCCCTGAAGACAGAGCCGGCCGGCGCAGCAGTGAGTATCGGCAATGAGGAATATGGCCCGACCCCGATTTTTATTGAACTGTTGGCCGGCAAGCATGCTGTAGTTTTCGCTAAACAGGACTATGCCACCCATACAATGGAACTTGAGGTGGAAGCGGGTACACAGATTTCACCCCCTGCCGTTGTCTTGCAGCCTGCTGCGGCAACTATTGTATTGCAAAGCAAGCCCGGCGGCGCAACAGTAACGGTAGATTCTCTTTACCGTGGAAGAACGCCGCTTGAAATCGATATCAGTGCAAGAAATAAACACACTCTGCTGCTCAGCCTGGCCGGCTATGAAGATGTCAGTAGAAAAATCACACTGGAACCCGGAGAATCGAAGACTCTGTCATTCAATCTGCAGCCCCAGTATGGCATTATTTTTCTGACCGTTGAGCCGCCTGTGGCGGAGCTCTATATTGACGGGAAGCTCCATAACCCGGCAACGGACCGCCTGCAGCTGAAGGTGCGCGAGCATACCCTGGAAATCCGTGCCAATGGCTATAAGCCTGTGGTCCGCACTGTTACCCCGCAACAGAGTTACAGCCAGCAGATAGATATCCGGCTCATGCCGGAGGGGAAGATTGCCGAACAGGCCCCGCAGCCTGTCGGAAAAACCAGCGGCAGGGGGCAGCAGCTTATCCTCTTAAACCCTGTATCATTTCAAATGGGCACTTCAAAGGGCGAACAGGGGCGGCGATCCAACGAACGCCAACATAAAGTCCTAATAACACGTCCTTTTTACCTGGGCAGCAAGGAGGTAAGCAACGGTGAATACCGTTTATTCAAGGCCAATCACCATTCCGGTGCTTACTCGCGTAATACCCTTGACAAAGACCAGCAGCCGGCAGTCAATGTCACTTGGGAGGAGGCGATCCGTTATCTGAACTGGTTGAGCCGACAGGATGGTCTTGTCCCATTCTACAGAGAAGAAAACGGTACAATGGTGCCGGTGGTGCCGTTTACCACTGGGTATCGCTTGCCGTTTGAGGCTGAATGGGCCTATGCGGCTCGGCAGGCAGGCAGGCAGGAGCCGGCACGCTATGGTTGGCCAGGCAGCTTCCCACCCCGGGAGAAGACCGGTAACTATGCCGATGAGTCAGCCAGGTCAATCCTTTCCGTTATAATTGACGGATATAATGATACGTTTGCGGTCAGCGGGCCGGTGGCCAGTTTCAATAATAATTCTGCTGGTTTTTTTGATCTGGATGGCAATGTCTCTGAGTGGTGTCACGATTTTTATACCTCCTATACCGGTCTTGCCGATGAAGTTAAAACAGATCCCATGGGACCGGCAGCCGGCACCCATCATGTGGTGAAAGGCGCCAGTTGGCGTGATGGCTCCATCACCGAACTGCGTCTCAGCTATCGTGGCTATAGCAGGGAGAAGCGTGATGATATTGGTTTTCGTGTAGCGAGGTATGCACAATGAAAAAAATAGTCATGATTTGTATTTTTCTTCTGGCTGCAGCAGCAACGGCAGCTAGTGAACCGGGGACAGATGGCGGCCGCGATGCAGGGGAAGACAAGGGTAAGCCGTCTCCTGCAGTCGAGGATGATGCTCAAGAAAAGTCAGCGCGGGATCCCAACTGGCCGCGCCCATTTATCCCCAGTGATAAAATCGGCGCCGACTCGGTGGTCGCATTTCCAGCCGACATTTAACAGAGGAATAATTAATGCCCAGGAAACTCCCGTTTGAATTAATTTTTCAGATTTTCGCCCTGCTCATCTCTTTTATTATTGTACATGGGGCCTATGTAACACTGATCCGGCCCCAGGCAGAAAAATTTATAGCATTAGAGCAATCACGGCTGGCTGCAGATCCGGAGTATGTCCAGCAACGTAATTTCCATGTGGTGATTAAAGATTATGAACAGGAGACCTGTTTTATCCTGATGCTCTGGGCCATTGCCATCCTGGGCTATAAGGGAACGGTTTCATGGCGCCAGCGGCGCCAGCTGGATGAGGATCTTCTGCAGTTGCCGGCCAATATGCCGGTCGGCCCGGAAGATACCAGGGAGCTGACCAAGAGGCTTGATGAATTGCCCAAGGCCAGCCGCTATTATCTTCTGCCTCGGGCCCTGCGCACTTCCATCCTTCGGTTTGGCGCCACCCGCAATGTGCAGGATTCAGCCACCGCCGTCCGTGATCTCTGTGCTTCCGAGGGCGAAAGACTGGAATCGGAGCTTTCCACCATCCGCTATATTGCCTGGGCCATCCCCTCGGTTGGGTTTATCGGCACGGTCAGGGGTATCGGCGCGGCTCTTTCTCAGGCGAACAGGGCTGTGGAAGGTGATATTTCCGGGGTGACCCTGAGCCTGGGTGTGGCCTTCAATTCCACCTTTATCGCCCTGGTGATTTCCATAGTGTTGATGTTTTTTATCCATCAGCTGCAGCTCATGCAGGAACGGTTGGTGCTTGATACCGAGTCCTGGTGCGACCACAACCTTATCAGCCGGTTGCGCATCCACCCGCAACCCTGATTTCTCTGCCATGCGACGCCGCAAAAGCCTCTCTCCTTTTAATCTGTCGTTTCTCGATATCATGTTCTGCGGCTTTGGTGCCGTTGTACTGCTGGTATTGGTAATCAACGCCGATACGCTGCGGTCGCGAAAGGAGCAGCATGAAGACCTGCGGGCCGAGGTCATGCGGCAGGAACTCGAGGTCCGGGCCGGAAGGGAACATCTCGCGGAAGTAAAGAACAGCGTAAGGGTCACAGAAGACCAGGTCGTCATAACCCAGGGCAGATCAAGAGAGGTTCTGACACTTATAAAAGATATTGAGTTGGAGTTGGCTGACCTGCAAAACCTGACCCTGGCACGTAAAGAACATGTAAACGAGCTGCAGTCGGACCTGAAAACCCTGGATAAGGAGAATCGCAGGCTTGGCGCAGAATTGGAGGCAGATCAGGAACAGGGCAGGAAAGTCAGAAAATTTGAGGGTGAAGGCAACCGTCAGTATCTTACCGGACTTAAACTTGGCGGTAAAAGGGTGCTGGTGCTGCTTGACGTTTCGGCTTCCATGCTGGACCGCACCATTGTTAATGTCATTCGCCGCCGCAACATGGATGATGCAACCAAACGCTCTTCCCCCAAGTGGCGCCAGGCCCGAAAAACTGTCGAGTGGTTGATTGCCAACCTGCCGCCGGATTCCAGCCTGCAGGTCCATGCTTTTAATACGAAGTCCTTCCCTGTCCTGCCTGAAAGTGCAGGGAAGTGGATACCGGTAACAGATGGTGCAATGCTTGGAAAAATAGTCGGGGCCATGAATAAACAGGTGCCTGCTGACGGGACAAGTCTGGCAAATGGGTTTAAAGCTGCGGCAGGTATGTTGCCCAGACCCGACAATATACTGCTCATTACCGACGGCCTGCCGACGCAGGGGACCGGTAAAACAGGTAAAAAAGCGGTATCCGGCGAACAGCGCCTCAAGTTTTTTGAAAAGGCAGTCAAGCTTTTACCAAAAAATATCCCGGTGAATACCATTCTTTTTCCCATGGAAGGCGATCCCATGGCAGCGGTTCTTTTCTGGAAACTGGCAGTGGATACGGGCGGCTCCTTCCTGACACCAACGAGTGACTGGCCATGAAAAAGCAGCGCAAGGTAATAGATGTATTCAACCTTTCTTTTCTGGACGTGGTTTCCTGCGGTTTTGGGGCCATTATCCTGCTGCTGGTCATCTCCAAGGTCTCAGAACCCCTGGTGATTGAGAAAATGAGTGTGGACCTGAGCGGCCTGATAGTGCAGATGGAAGAGGAACTGTATGATATCCGCGGTGAAACCAGGATTATGAATCGGCAGCTGACTGATAAGCAGACACAGCTGTCCGAGTCTAAAGAGAAACTTGCCAGGCTTTTGGGGGACCTGTCAAAGATTAAGGGGCAGTTTAAGGCAGCCAGGACAGATCATGCCTCCCAGACCATTATTGAAAAAGAGTTGCAGACTGCCAGACAAACCCTGAGCGAGGAGATGCGCCGGCTGCAGAATACGTATCAGCCGCCGAAAACCGACGCTGTGATCGGCGGTGTGCCGGTGGACAGTGAATACATTATTTTTATTGTCGATACCTCCGGATCAATGCAGCGTTACGCCTGGCCCCTTGTGCGCCGGAAGATGGAAGAGATCCTGGCCATCTACCCAAGGGTAAAAGGCATCCAGGTGATGAATGATATGGGGGACTATATGTTTTCGCAGTACAGCGGCCGCTGGATCCCGGACAGTCCGGCCCGGCGGCGTGCAATCCTGAAACAGCTCGCCTCGTGGGCGCCGTTTTCCAACTCAAGTCCGGTTGAAGGAATAACCAGTGCGATCCGGCGCTTTTATGCATCTGATAAAAAAATCAGCCTTTATGTGTTCGGCGATGACTTTTCCAGGGGCTCCATCCAGAATGTAGTGGATACAGTGGACAGTATCAACAAGACGCTCAGGGGGGGTGAAAGGCGGGTCCGCATTCATGCCGTAGGCTTTCCTGTCCTCTTTACCCAGGCTGCCGCCCAGATGAATGTTGCTCGTTTTTCCGCTCTCATGCGGCGTTTAGCCGAAGACAATAACGGCAGTTTTGTGGGGTTGAACAGCTTGCGTTAACCTAATGAGTTGAAATCATTGAACCTCCTGCGGAGTCTCCCTGCAGTCGCTTACCTGTCATCAGCCTTTTCACATAGCTTTACTATAGTGAAAAGGCCTCTTCCTTGGATCTTCTTCGATTTCAACGCATTTAATTTATAGGTAAAGTTTTATTTGTGAAAATAGGATTTAAAAACTGAAGCAGGTACATGAATTCTGTGGAATTTAGAAGACAAAATAAAGCAAAAGCTGCAGAATAACCAGGCTGTAAATCCCGGCCACCACATCATCCAGCATGATGCCAAGGCCACCGTGGAAGCGCTGGTCAAAAAAGTTCACCGGAAACGGCTTGAATACATCGAATATGCGAAAAAGGATAAAGCCAAGGGCCATGGTAAGGGGTGTTACAGGTACAGCGATCATGGTGATCAGCATGCCGACGATCTCATCAATAACTATGATGCCCGGATCTTTTGAATCCAGTATTTTCTCAGCACCGCCTGCTGCAAAAAATCCCACAAAGAATAAACCGGCAACTACTGCAAGATATACCGGCAAGCTGAGTGTGTGGAGCAGAAAGAAAAGCAATAAGCCAACAAGCGAACCCCATGTGCCTGGAGCTTTTGGCAGATAGCCGGAATAGAAGCCGGTGGCTATTATCATTATTAATGTATGCATAAGAATGGCAAGAGTAATTTAAAAAAGTTTTAAAGGGAAAAAATATTAGAATATCGAATATCGAACAAGGAATATTGAATCATGAAGTGGTTCTTCAATATTAATATTTCTAAATTGGACATTTATTATTCGATATTCTTCGGTTCTCTTTATACCCAAGCCCCCCTTGAATCCTTTACTCTTTCTCAAACTCCGCAGGCGAGCAACGATTCACCTCTGCGTACACATCTTTCAACGGCACCTTATTTTCCAAGGCTAAACGTCGGCAGTCCTCATATTCCGGATACAGAACATAGCCTGCGGGAGTTTCCACCCGTTTGACCTGCACAGGGCCCCAGGTTGTGTTCACCGTGCCTGTTTGCCTGGGCAGGGTCATCCTTTTTTCGCGCCTGAACCTGATGCCGATGGATGTTGTTTCTGAAAATATGCATTCTTTTATTTTCAAAGACCTGGCAGGGTCGGTGATGACCTGCAGGAGGAAGCCCGGGCGTCCTTTTTTCATATGCAGAGGAGTCAGGCTGACATCCAAGGCGCCAAGGGAGAAGAGTTGTTCACAGAGATGAGGATAGGGCTCCGGTGACCAGTCGTCCAGGTTGGTCTCAATAACTTCCACCTCCTGGCTTTCGTCTACTTTTTGTTCAATGCCGATGACAAGCCGGAACAGGTTTGGCAAGTTGCCAGGCAGTTTGCGGCTGCCTGCTCCATATCCGGTTTGCCTAATCCTCATGGCAGGAAAATTACCAAAATCACAGCTCAAGGTTTTTACCAGGGCAGCTCCTGTAGGGGTAACCAGTTCCTGTTCAATATTGGAGCCGTAAACCGGAACATCCCGTAAAATTTCACAAACAGCAGGCGGTGGCAGCGGCAGCAGGCCGTGATCACAGCGCACCCAGCCCCTTGACATTGGCAGCGGAGAGGCAATGAGATGATCGATGCCCAAATAGTGGATGCCAATGACTGAACCAACAATGTCAATAATGGAATCAAGGCCGCCGATTTCATGGAAATGTACATCATCCAAGGGGCAGTCATGGATTTTGGCTTCTGCAACTGCGAGGCAGTTAAAAATTGAAAGTGATTTTTCTTTTATTGTCCCGTGCAGCCCGCTTTGTGAAATAAGATTCCTGATGTCCTTCCAGGATCTGGGCGCAGTAGGTTTGCCTGCAGCGATCTCCAGCTTCGTGGCGCGTAATCCCTGTTCCTGCCGGGTGAAACTCCGCAGGGTAAATTCCTCCAGGTCCAGTTTTGCCAATTCCGCCTGCAGGTGCTCAAGCTTCAGGCCGGCATCAAGGAGGGCGCCCAGGAACATATCACCGCTTACCCCGGAAAAGCAGTCTGCATAGGCGATAAGAGTCTGATCCTTACCATTCATTTGTCTGATTCAGTGTCCTCTTCAAGTTTCTTGGCGCTGCTGTAATGGGTCAGCTTTTCCAGGATCTGCCTGCGGTAAAGATAACACGGCAATGCCACTATGGCAGAGAACACGAGGAGAAGCAATAATTCAAGATAATTTCTTTCATAGACCTGGGCCCCCTCGAACGAAAGAAGCAGTGTGCCAGGCATGCGGGCAATTGCAGCAATAAAAATAAAGACCTTGAAGGGCATGGTGCTGAGCCCCAGCAGGTAGGAAAGCGAATCCTTGGGAAAACCGGGAAAGAGGAAAAGAACAAAGGGAATCACAAAATCTCCTTTAAAAACCAAATGGTTGAATTTGCGGTATATTTTTGTTTTTGAGAAACGCGCCCGGAAGGCATCGGCAAAGAGATGGCCGAGTCCAAAGGCAAGAGCTGAGCCTGCCGCCAGGGCAATACTGGAATAAATAAAACCGGTCCAGGCTCCAAAGAGATACCCTCCCAGGACTCCTGTAGCCTCTCCGGGAACAGGGGCGAAGAGGACCTGGAGAATCTGCAGGATCATGAACATGAGCGGTGCCAGAAATCCAAAGGAAAGGATGGTCTCCCTGGCTTTGGTTCCATTTGTCAAGATATCTTCAAGGTGAAAGAGTGCCTGGCTGAGCAAGCTTTCACCCCAAAAAACATGGAGGATCAGGCCGGAGATGACCAGCAGCAGAAATGAACCCCAGAAAAGGATTCTTGCTTTTTGCCTTTTCATTGCCCTAATACTGTGCCGGGCTGAATGGGTTTGCCACTGATGAAAGCATCAACACTCATTCGCCTGGAGCCTTCAGCCTGGATTTCTTTGATAAGCAGGCAGCCATTCCCGGTATTTACCAGAAGCCCTTGCCTGTCCACCCTGCACACTGTGCCCGGTTCAGAAACAGTACCTGGGCAGGAATTGCCGGCAACAACCTCGGGAGAAAACAAGCGCAGCCGCTTGTCCGATAAAGTTGTATAGGTTGTCGGCCAGGGATCCAAGCCCCGTATGAGGCAGCTTATCTGTGCAGCAGTTTGTGTCCAGTCTACGAGCCCGTCTTCTTTTTTCAGGAGCGGGGCTGAGCTTGCCTGTTGCTCATCCTGTTTAATTGGCTGCAGCCGCCCCTGGCGCAGAAGATCAATTGCTTTGCCAAGAGCTAAACCACCGAGTTCAGCCAGCTTGTACGCCAGTGTTCCCGCCGTGTCCTGCGGCTCGACAGGTATCTTTTCCTGCAGCAGGATATCACCGGTATCAATGCCTTCATCCATCTGCATGATAGTAATACCGGTTTCCGTTTCACCGCTGATCAAAGCCCATTGGATAGGTGCGGCACCACGGTACTTGGGAAGGAGTGAGCCATGTACATTTATGGTTCCCAGCAGCGGAAGATTGATGATGTTTTTCGGCAGAATTTTACCGTAGGCAGTCAGTGCGATAATGTCCGGCTCATAGCTTCTCAGCTCGGCAAGAAAATCATCACCCTTGATGCGTTGGGGCTGCAGAATTGGGATGGCGGCCTGCAGGGCAAGCTCTTTTACCGGTGGAGGCAGGATTTTTCTGCCTCTGCCTTTGGGCCTGTCGGGCTGGGTTACCACACAGACAACATTTTCACCTTTTTCGAGAAGAACCTTTAATGAGGGTACTGCAAATTCCGGAGTGCCCATGAAAATAATACGATTGATGGCGGCCATATCAGGATGATCCTTCCTCTTGCTCGCGCAGCAGTTTTTTCAGGCGTCTTTTGTATAACGTGCGTTTCAGGGGGCTCAGATGGTCAATAAAGAGAATGCCGTGCAAGTGGTCAAGTTCGTGCTGTATAACCCGGGCGAAAAAGTCTTCGGCAGGGAATTCCCAGGTCTTGCCGTCAAGGTCCTTGGCCCGCACCAGCAGCCTGGTGTACCGTTCAACTTTGGCTGTAAAATCAATAACGCTCAAGCAGCCTTCTTCATCCACCTGGCACCCTTCCTGTTCAACTATTTCAGGGTTGACCAGAACAAGCGGCTTTTTTTCATCTTCACTGGCTGAAATATCAATAACAACAACACGCAGGCACACACCTATCTGGTTGGCGGCCAGGCCGGCACCCGGCGCAGCATACATGGTTTCTGCCAGGTCGTGGGCCAACTGCTTTAATGAATCGTCAAAGCAGGTAACGGTTTCAACCTTCTGCCGCAGGACAGGATCAGGATATGTGAGAATTTTTTTAATAGCCATTGTGTAGCTCGTTTTTTACAATTTGTATTTAGTATAAGTATTAAACAATAATAATTAATAAGCCCATATTCCAATAAAAAAGGAGAAATATACATGGGATATCCTGAAATTGACAGAATAGTGCACAATTATTGTTTTGATAACCCTTATGGGGTATGGTTGCCGTTTCGTGAAAAATGTAACTTCCAAGATGGAAATTTGAAAAAATGAATGGAGAAGATAAGACAATATTTGAGCAAGGCCTGTCCCGGCTGAAAAAGCCTGTACTGCCTCTGGTCAATATGGTGCAGTTTTTATACCTGACCGGCCCTTTTGAAACCATTGAAGATGTCCTTAAGCGCTTAACGAAATCCGTTACGCTTGAGGGTGTTCTTTATGAAAAGCCTCAGCAGATGTTATCCCCGTATGCAGCCTTTCTCAAAGAATTCGAAGTGATTAAGGGCAAGAAAAAACTCTCAGCAAACCTGCCCTTTATCGTCAATGAAAAGGATGAACCTGTGGCCAAGCGCCAGGCCCTTGAACTCTGGATCAAACAGCAGATTCTGAGTCAGGAGCTGGAAACTGTTAACAGCATGTTTTGCGGGCCATGCGGCTGCGTACTCTGCTGCACAGGGCCCAACAGCGAGTTTGATGCAGCTTCGGGGTTTAAGGGCAAAATGCGGCATGAGTTTTTTGAGATCCCGCTTGCGGACAGAGAAGTTGACCTGTTTGCCCTCCCAAGGATCGATACTGATGAAAGCCGCATAAAAACAGCCCAGTCCGACCCGCCGCTGCAATTGGATGATGACCCTTTTTATAAACACGAAATGGCATTGTATCATTGGAAAAACGGTTGGAGTCTTATACTGCCGGGAGGTTCAGTCTGCCCCGGGCTTTCGGTGGATACAAAGAAATGTATGGTCTACGCCGACCGCCCGCAAGTGTGCAGAAAACCACAGATTTTCGCCTATATTCTTGAAAAAACGGCAGATACGGCCAAGCACAGTGACGGAACATTAATCCCGGTTTACATGGCCCGTAACAAGGTTCTGGCAGTGTGGGATTGCCCCTATGTGCGAAAGTTTCAGGATGAAATCGGCGCCTTTGCCGAGATGGGAGGATTGGAGCCTGTTTTCAAAAAAAGCAAAACATAATGACTTCGAAAAAAGTCAATTTACTGCGTTATGCTGAATTCTTCGTCATTGCGGCGTACGCTTTGTACGCCTCATTCCTCAAAATTCGCATTCCTTGTATCTTGAGCTTTTTTCTTTGTCATTAATTATATTTTTAAACTAATTTAAAACCCTGGTCAGAGTATAATAAGTTATAAAAACAGGAATGATTAATTATCTAAAGAGTATATTATTAGTAAAGTGTTATATCTATTTATTATGATTTCTTACCTCATCGGTTCAATCCCGACGGGTCTTGTTTTATCAAAGGCGACGGGGATTGATATCCGTAAGTCGGGCAGCGGTAATATCGGGGCCACCAATGTCACGCGCCTGCTGGGCAAAAAACTGGGGGTTCTGACCCTTGTTGGTGATCTTCTGAAGGCCGTGATCCCGATGCTGACAGCGCACTGGTATTTTTTGCGTTCAGGAACGGCAGTAGATTCCCATGAGGTGGACCTTGCCGTATCATTATGCGGCGGAGCTGCTTTTCTGGGGCACATTTATTCTGTATATTTAAAATTCAGGGGCGGTAAGGGTGTGGCAACAGCCCTGGGAGTATTTATGGTCCTGGAACCTGTGGCAGTATTAATCAGCCTTGTGCTCTTTATTGCAGTGGTCTATTTTTCGGGCTATGTCGCACTGGGTTCTCTGGTGGTTTCTGCCCTGATGACCGTGTGGATCTGGCTGCTGAAAGGTTCACCCTATCATGTTTTCCTGGCATTTTTCATCGGGGTGCTTATCTGGCTCAAGCATGCAGATAATATCAAGCGCCTGTTTGCGGGTACTGAAATGCAATGGAGATCTCATAAAAAGGAAGAAAACAGGGCAAAATGACGCGCAAGGAATGGGCTGATATAAAGGCCGCTGCTGAACTTCTTGGTCTGAAAGAGAAAGCGACTCTTGCAGAGATCAAGAAGGCTTATCGGCGAATGTCCAAGAAACATCACCCTGATACCCGGAAGAGTTCGCAGCGGAAGGCGAAAGAAATTAACATGCACGAGCTCACTGCAGGATATGAAATCCTGCTCAATTACTGCGCTCAGTATACTTTCCCGCTCATTCCCGGGGAAGACGAGCAGTTGGAAGGTGAAGACTGGTGGTTTAAGCGCTTCGGTCAGGATCACCACTGGGGCAAAGGCAGTGTTCCCCGTGAAGATTCCGAAAAATAATCCGGTACATAATTATATTGAGGCCGATAGATGATAAATTATGACCTCCTTTTTGAAGAGAAACAGGAAGATTATAAAAAAATCCTCCAGGAACTTAAGGGCGGCAAGGCCCGGTTGATAGATATCCGGGAACAGAAGGAATGGGAACAGAACCACTTCAAGTGCGCCATGCATATACCGCTCTCAGACCTAGCCAGGGGCATTGGTGTAGAGACCCTGAAAGAAATAAAAAAATCCGATAAAAAAATGTATATCCACTGCCGTTCCGGCAACAGGGCCAGAAAGGCCCGGGATATTTTAGCCCGCTACGGCTGCACGGAAATCCACATTATCCCCATCACCATGATGAAGATGCTGGAAGAGGGATTTCAGTTGACTGTTTGAGTTTATTGGGGGATTTCAAACAAATGGGCAAAGCTGCCCTTTTTCTGCATCAGTGCATCATAGGACCCGCTTTCCACTATTTTTCCCTTACCCATGACAATAATGCGATCCGCCATTTTTACGGTGGATAAGCGGTGGCTGATGAAAAGCGAGGTTTTTCCTTGGGTCAATTCTTTGAATTTACAGAAAATTTCATGCTCCGCCCTCGGGTCGAGGGAGCTGGCCGGCTCATCAAGCAGGATGATCTGTGATGTTCTTAAAAATGTTCTGGCCAGGGCAACTTTCTGCCACTCGCCGCGGCTTAACTCTTCACCATCCTCAAACCATTTGCCCAGCAAAGTGTCATACTTTTGGGGCAGATTATTGATCAATTCATGTACACCTGCCTGTTTTGCGGCAGCTGCAACTTTTTCCTCATCAAGGGGTTGTTCCACATTGCCGAACCAGATGTTTTCCCCGGCTGTCAGGTAGTATTTGACAAAGTCCTGGAAAAGCACGGAGATATTTGTCCGCAGCCCCCTTATTGCAAACTGTTTCAGGTCTATGCCGTCAAAGGTTATTTTGCCGTTATCCGGGTCATATAAACGGCATAAGAGCTTTGCCAGGGTGGTTTTGCCGCAGCCGTTCCTGCCCACCAGGGCAACGGTCTCACCAGGTGCAATGGCAAAGGAAATATCTTCCAGTACCCTACGCTTACTTGCTGGGTAATGAAAATTCACCTTGTCAAAAACAATCCCCTGCTGCAGCGGCCGGGGGACCGGTTTGGGGTCAGGCGGCTCGTTGACTTTCGGTTTCAGGTTAAGGAACTCAAAAAGGTTGGAGAGAAACAGGTTGTCTTCATAGAGGCTTGCCATACCGCCAAGCAGGTCGCGCATGGAGCTTAGCCCCCGCTGAAAGGCCTGGAAGTACATGACCATATCACCAAGGGTGATACTGCCCTGCACTGTTCTGTAAGCAATGAAAGCAAAGGAAGCAAATACTGCGACAGTAGCACTTGCCTGGGCCAGAAAATCGGCTGTGGTCCGTTTTTTGCCGATGGCAAGCTTTTCATGCCGCAGCTTGGTGTGCAGGTTGCTGAAACGCTCAAGCAGCAGATCTCCAAGCCCGAAAAGCCTGACTTCCTTGGCATGGATGTCTCCGGTGAGCACCCAGTTGATGTATAAGGCCTGCCGCTCCGTCCTGGTCCTCTCCTGCTTCCATTGATACATTCTGTTGGCATATTTGATGCGCACAAGTACTCCGGGCACTACTGCCAGAAAAAGGACACAGGCCACCCCCCAGTGCAGTGAAAGGAGCAGACCTGTCATGGCCAGCAGGGTAACGGAGTTCTGCGCCAGCCTGACCAGATCGTTTACTATGCTGGTGGGGCGGTAAGGCCCTTCCTGCTGGGCCCGGTGCAGGGTGTCAAAGTACTGCGGGTTCTCGTAATACTCCAAATCAACTTCCACAGACTTTGCATGCAGAATGTCAAATACATGGTCGGTTACAGTGAGAGACATTGCCTCACTGGCTATATTGGCCAGGAGCTGGCAGAGTGCACCCAGCAGAGCCAACCCCCCGGCGATGATAATGAGCAGGACAATCTGCTTAAAGGCCTGGGTTTTATCGGGCGCATTAATGGAGAGGGTGACAGCGTCAACGATCAGCTTCATGAGATAAAGCGTGGCCAGGGGCAGTATGCCCTGGATGACCTGCAAAGCAAAATTTGCCATGGTCCAGCCGGGGGTTGCCTGCCAGACAAGGCGAAAAGCCCGGTCAACTCGCAAGGCCTGGACTATTTTTTCTTTGATAGTTTTTTGCATAAGAGCTTTAAAAATAAAGATTTTATGCTCAAATAAATACTGTAACCCGTCGATTCAGTAAAGGATATTAACGAAAAGCATTATGTACAGCATGTAAAAAGTTCAGGAACAAAATCTAGCCCGAATGTTTCACGAGTCGAGAGGCCGGATAGACATAGTGTAAGTCGTTTGGGCTATACTTTAGTATGCGAAACGCGTCACACTGCAGGCTACACGGATGTATCGGCTTGCCCGAAGGGTGAAGAGTTTTTTTAAAAAAATCTATTCAGTCACTTGGTACAAAGTGTAACCGCACAAATATACTGGAAGTATAAAATTTAAATCACGAAAACAGATACTTAAGCTAGTATTTTTAATACTGTTCATGAAATATTCGGGCTAGCGGGGTTTAGGCAGGGAGGACTCGTTAATAAATATACGGTAAGGACGTTTGATCTGCCACTTGAGAAGTGCATAATCATATGAGCCTATGACCTGCTTGCCAAGCAACAGTTTGTGAGATGTATTTTTGTTGGATTGGAATGTGGCAACCTGGGGTTTCAGCCGCAGAGGAATGAGCCGGTGCAGCAGACCACCGTTACAAACGGCCCGGTAAACAGGCCCGAGTAGTGTAACGATAAGAGCATTGGTTTTCCGTCGGGCAAGACAGGAAATACCTGCCAGCCGGCCCGGAAGACCACCGTAAATTTTTCTGGACCTTTGGCCCTGATGGGCAGCAATAACTCGGCCGTAAATATCTTCTTCCTGCAGAACCCATGCATCAATGTCACTGTTGTTATCTCCCCTGGTAAAGAAACCCTCCGGTCCCTTCTTGATAATACGATGAACACAATAGTCCTTTTCATGGGGCGGCAGAAAAAATGCCACATCGCCAATTTCAGGTTTTTTTACATCATAACCTGTTATTTCCAGTAATTCCTGCCTACTGAGCGTCGGATTCATACTGGTTCCCCTATGGGCACAGAAATAGTTGCCCTTCGAATCTGAATGATGCAGGGGTAATCCGGTTTTTGAATAGACAGGGAGCCAGGCTGTTTGATTTCTTTGAGACATAATTCGTATAATTCTATTAGTTGCTGGAAAGCACCTTGTCGATCTCCTCCCAGAATGAGCCATATTTGCTTATGTTGAGTATATATGTGGGAACGGTCTTTACAAGTTCGCAGATATTGTCAAACCGCTGTAGACTCATAGCAGTGAGCTTTTCAGAATCAATGTTATTTAAGAGCGCCATCCAGGCCTGTTCAGCTGTTTCATTGATCATGCATGCCGATTGGCCCTGACCCAGTGGTTCAACACGGTCTGTTGTACCCTGGGACAGCATGAAAATTGCCTTCAGTGGTATACTGTGCTGCACGTTCCAGCTGCCGCCATCACCGCCAAACATGAAGGTGGACCAGGTGGGCCATGGATGCGCATGGTAAAAACCCTGTTTGTCCCTTACGATGAGTGTGGTGTCATCGGAAAGGGATTTCCAGGGGGATGGCAGCCGACGGCTGGCCGTAGTTTTGCCGGCTTCGCCCGGGCCGGCCAGGATGACTCCATTCCCGTCCTTTTCCGCCAAAGCACCATGGACCAACACACCTCCCTGGGTTTCCGCTCGATTACAGAAGATTAATGACAACTGCATGAGCTGGACAGTAAAGGCATCATTGTTTTTTGCAGCATTTACCTGGCATATGGCCGATGTGTTATGATCTATTGAGGAATACATTTGTAAGGCCTGGGGAAGAAAGTGTTTTTGGGCCCCAGGGGTCCCCCCGTTCATAATGACCATCCTGTTTTTTTCGATCCTGCTGGCAGGGCCAAGCTGCATTGTTGTGGTTAAAGAGTCGGCAAGTTGAGATCCATAATCGTCGTCTGCGATAATGGCCCAGGAGCTGCCATCAGCCAAAATAAGCGATCCACCATGTGCAAAATCTAAGTTCATCTTCTTTGGTTTTCAGAGTTCACAAATAAGTTTTCGGGAATGCTACTGGTATAAATTGTGCGTGCCGTTTAAGATGAAATTGGAAAGTTTACTACTTGCCAAACCTGCCGCCCTTCGTACAACTCGACCCTGCCTGCCCCCCATTATTGCATGGAACTGGAGGCGGCACCGCGGCACCGGCATTACATTTTCCCGTAGGAGCACTTCCCGGTTTGCAGGCAGCACCAACACCTCTGGCAAGCTCACCAAGCGGCATGACGGTTGGTGATTCATAGATAGGCTTTTTTACTTTTGTCATAAATTTACCTCTCATCTATTATTATATTACTTTCTGAGAATTATTTAAAGCCAAATGGTTGCGACTGTCAGGGAACAGTCCAATCGCCTCAGCCTGTTCGCAGAACCAGAAAGGGGCCCAGAGAGAATTTGTTCTATAAAAACTTTGGGCTATGCAGGACCCCAGGCAGATATGTTTCATCAGGCAATTGCTACATATGCCGGTGAGCTTGTCAGGCATCCCGCTTCTTAATTGCAAAAGGACAGGATTTTCTTGCCAGATCCTGCCAAGAGAGCCATTGCCGGCTTTTCCAAAAATTAACTCCAGCATATGGGTGCCGATACCGCATAGAGCATATTCTCCGCTGGGCAAAACTCCTAAAATGGAAAGAATACCACATGACCCGCTGCCATCCGCTGAAGCCAAACGACTGAGTGAACGAAAAGCTGCAGGATAGTCAAAATAGAGCTTCATGTCGGTTTGCACACTTAGCTCTGTCTCAACCCAGCGCCCCAGTTCAAGGAGTTTCCCGACCCCTAAACCTCTATCACCCTCCAGGATTGTTTCTCCGCGGCCGGTGGGCTGAATGATATTAAATTTTACCGATGAGGCACCAAAGTTTTCAGCCAATTTTATTAAAGCTACTATCTGATCTGAGTTGGATTGCATAATCGACATAATAACCTGTGGCCTGATGCCATGTTCTACCACGTTCTGCAAAGCAGAAAGGGCCTTATCAAATGAGCCTTCAACGCCACGTATACTGTCATGGGTTTTTGCATCGGCACCGTCCAGGCTGACTGACACGAAGGGGTTATTTTGCCTGGCAATTGCTCCGGCCATTTCCGGAGATAAGAGGATGCCGTTTGTTTCAAGGTTCAACCCCATCTCCTTTTTTAAGATAAAATCCAGCATGGCAGGAAAATCCGGATGCAGCAAAGGTTCACCTCCGGAAAGTTTTACAGTCTGGAGGCCCAGGGGAATTGCTTCCTCAATTGCTTTTTGGAAGAGCCTCAGGGGAAGCATTGAAGATTTATTGCCATGCGGATCAAATTTGGGGGCAAGCCAGCAGTGACGACAGGCCAGATTGCAGCCTTCAGTCAGGTAAAAATAAAGCTGAGTCAGGGGATACTCTGCAGAATAGAGAGTCTCGACTGTTTTTTCTACGGATTCTTTTAGCATGAATCATCCTTACTTAAGAGCAGGAATTGTACCGCCGTCTGCCAGGAATTTTTGCAGGCAGCCATCAGGGCTTGGCTGATTTACCCCGCCTGTCAAGCTATAGGCCAGGCCGGGGCAGTTGCCGGTGCAGTAGGAGATATAATCACATCCGGCGCATTCTGTGAAGCTGTCGAGAGGTATGAGGTGGCGTGTCCTTAATTTGTGCAGGGTCTTATTTTTCTGCCACACCTCTTCAAAAGAATCCTGGTTTATTCTGCCAAGTTCCATGTGGGAGAGCATGGTGCAGGGCACTATCATTCCATCTGGCCGAACCGCTATTTTACTGGAAGGACAGCCGCAGCCGGTTAAGCGGCCGCCGTTGGAAAATTGCGCAGCATCGGTTCTCCTGGCCTTTTCCATCCTGTTCCAATAGCGGCTGTCAGCCAGTGGTCCTGCCTGGGCGGTTATCCTGCCGTTGTATTTATGCTCAAGCTGCAGGAGGGTCTCCATGGCCATCTGCCGTTCTGCAATCCTGAGCATAACGTCTGCAGCATTTTTCCGGCAGGAGCCGAAGTATCCTGCTACATTGGTGCTGAAACCAGGTAGTTCCAACTCCTCAAGGAGAAAATGGGCTGTATTTTCAAGGTCATGTACATTATGCCGGTGGATAGTGACCCGTACAGTCACCGGAATATGATGTTTCTGTAGAATCCGTATACCTCGAACAGCCTTTGCAAAAGAGCCCTTTCCCCTGCCTGTTTCGTGGACTTCAGCGCAGGAACCGTCTATTGACACCTGTACAGAATCACAGCGATTCGTTTTTTTAATATACTTAGCAATATCTTCATTGATAAGTGTGCCGTTTGACAGGATGGCAAACCGCATGTGGTTGTTGACGATTGCTTCAATCAACTCCGGCAGATCTTCACGGATGAAAGGTTCCCCGCCTGCCAGACATACATCCATGACCGCACATTGACCCAATGTATCCATGAACTGCAGCCATTCTTCAGTCGTTAATTCCTGGTAAGTCACCTGGTGGTTGTCAAAGAAATAGCAGTATAAACAGCGCAGGTTGCAACGGGAAGTGATCTCCAGGTCAACGGAGCGCGGGGTTTGCATGATTGAGGTTGGGGGTGAGTTTTGTTGCATCAGACGGAACAATCAAGTTCAGAGCCAATGAAGCCACGCTTCGTCAGATCTTTTACAAAATTTTGTATTTCTTCAGCAGCAGAGCCCGGCACATCGGCAAAAGCCTTATTTATCTGCAAAGTGATATCTTCTATAGTGTTTCTGCCATCCAGCTTTTCCCAGATTGCAACGCCAACCGGGTTGACACCAACTGCTTCAGCTGTATCCGGATTAAAAAGCACGGCCCAGTCATCGAATTCCTTGCGCAGAACAACTATTGGGTTTGCTATTGGATTTTTACTATTCATAAACTGTATCTCTTGTTCAGCACTTTTATTATAATCATTTTTGTGACCTGGATAAAGATGAGCGATCATATTGATCAGATTATAACATACTTCAACACATGCCGTTATTAAAAGCCTTTCTTTTAGTGGCAGGCCGGGGTGAACGGCTGCGCCCGTTTACCGGTGCAGTTCAAAATGTCGACACACCCGATTCTTACAGAAAGGCCTAGGAAATGTGGCATGAAATGATGCATATAGACGGTTGATTCAACCAGTTAAAATCTTATACTATCACGGAAGATGATTTTGTGAGCAATCAATTGCAGCAATAATCTGTTGTTCGCTAAAATTAAAAAGGGTATGTATAAACCCTGCTGCCATGATTGTGCTGGGAAACCATTTTTCAGTAGCTTTACAAATAACTAGAACAAGCCAAGGTTTTGATTAATGTTGAACCGATTTCATATACTGTTTTCAAGTTTTCTTTTATTTTTTCTTTTGGCCTCCCTTGCCCATGGGGACCATCTTGTTGACCGGGTCGTTGCTGTGGTCAATGATGATGTTATTACCCTTACTGAACTGGAAAAGACGGGTCGGGAATATTTTAACCGTATCAAAGCAAAGGCACCATCTGATGAATTGAATATGGCCCTGGAAAAGGCCCGCTCTGAAGTACTGTCCACTCTGATAGATAAACTTATTGTCCGGCAGCAGGCTGAGAAGTTGTCAATCTCGGTGGCTGAACAGGAGCTAGACGCTGCAATCGACCAGATACTTACCCGGAACAATGCCACAATTGAGGATTTCAAAAAGAATTTGGCTGAAATGAATGTATCTGAGAATGAATACAGGGAGAATCTGCGTGACCAGATCCTGCAGTCCAAGCTCATCAGTTTCGAGGTGCGGTCTCGAATTGTCATCGTTGAAGATGACATCAAGGCCATGTATCAGAAAGAATACACCCAGGAAAAGGGAGAAGGCGGCTATCATATCATGCAAATGGGATTTACCTGGAGAAATTCCATCTCCCTGGAAGTAACAGGTTTTGATACTCAGGAGGAAGCCAGAAAAGAAGCGGAAAAGATCAGGGCAAGAATTCTTGATGGCGAAAGTTTTATTGAACTGGCAAAAGCATATTCCAACTTGCCTTCAGCAGCTGACGGGGGAGATATAGGACGATTTAAGATAGATGAAATGGCTCCATACATGAGGGATGTCATCCAGGGAATGAACCCGGGTGAAATAAGCCCAATCGTTGAAGCAGGCAATGCCTTTCAGTTTATTAAACTGCTTTCCGTTCAAGAAGGAGACCGTGTTGTCAAAGCACCGTATGAATCCGTGCGTGAAGAAATCAGGGATACTCTATACCGCCAGGAGTTGGAGCAGCAGTACAATGCATGGGTAAAAAGTCTCAGGGATGAGGCTTATATCAAAATTTTACTTTAATGTAATGACGGAGTTCCCACAGGGTACAGGATCAAAAAAGCATATGCAAAAAAACAGCGATCATGGAGATATGAAAAATCATGATGCCCAGTTGGGTTCATTAGATACTATCGGTGCTTATTTGCGGGACAAACGCATGGCACGCGACATAGGCCTGGAAGAAGTGTCTGAAGCCACCGGTATTTCACCCGCAGTTCTGCAGGCCCTTGAAAATGAAGACAGGAAGCAGCTTCCCGCTGAAGTATATATAAAGGCATTTTATAAAAAATATGCTGAATATCTCGGCTTGGACCCTGAAGAAATACAGGCAAAGTATCTCCAACAGACCGAAAGTCCGAAAAAGCCTGGGCGCAGGTCCGGCTTCAGCACGGTAATAACCTTGAAGGGGCAGGAGGAAAATCTGTTTGCTGAAATTCTGCGCAGATTATTTCTGCCAGTTATCATTCTCGTTTCAGGGCTTCTCCTCTACTGGATTTACAAAAACTACCTGGAGCCACACAATCAACTTGGCTTTTACCAGGAGCATTTCCCCTCCCTTTGTTCACATTTACTGCCAGACATTTCTGATTTTCTCAGTTGAATTTAAATGTGCGGTTATTTCTACCAGCTTCATTGTAATGACAACCAAGAATACGACAGCCATCATTCTTAAGGTGAGTGACCTTGGGGAATCGGACAAAATTGTCACCTTCTTCAGTGAGCAGGCAGGGAAAATAGCAGGAATAGCCAAGGGCGCCAAAAGGAGCAAGAAGCGTTTCAGCAATAAGCTTGAAATTTTTTCCCTGCTTGACGTTTTTTATGTTGACCGTGGGCGCTCTGGCCTTGTGCGCATTGCAGAAGCGGAGCTGCTGACCCCTTTCATGAGCCTGCGGGAAAACTATGAGCGCTATGTGAGCGCTGCCCTGGCCTGTGAACTTATCCATTACTGGTTCAGGGATAATGATGCCGATAAAAATATCTTCTACCTTCTTCTCTGGGTTTTGCAAAGTATTGACAAGGGGACCCATCCCCAATTGGCGCAGATATTTTTCCAGGTGAAACTGTATACGCTTTTGGGGTATAGGCTGAACCTTTCCGACTGCATCAAATGTGAAAAATCTGAGCAGTCAGGCATGCGCAGCGTATTTCATCCCGGTCGCCATGGTCTGCTGTGTACAAAGTGTTCTCCAGGGTCTGCAGCGCGTGGAATGGTCCCGCTTTCTCTGAATACTATCAAACTGCTGCAGCATGCCCAGAAACTGCCCATGGAGAAATTGGGACGGCTGCGGTTTTCTGACGCCTCTATCCGGGAAGCGCTGCAATTATTTAAAGTATATGGCGAATATCTCCTGCAGCGGGAGATTGCGGCCTGGAATTTTCTGCAATAAAATGACAGTCGGAAATATCAATCCAGGTAGATAATTTCACCGCTTTGCTGCACTGTTATGGATGCGTCCCCCATTTCCAGGATCAGGCCGCCTGCGTCATCCAGGCCTATAACTTTGGCTTCAAACTGTGGGTTTTTCTGGACATCAAAACCAAAAAGCACCCGGCGGTTAAAAATATCTGTCAAGCCTTTATAGTTTTTCAGGAGCAAATGTTCATCTGCAAGCATGTTTGCCACACGTGTCTCATTACATTTGGCAATGCCACCATGCATTTCAAGATATTTAGCCTCTTCAAAATGGAGTATACCGATATTCCAGCGGAGCTTGGCCAGTAAGCGTGCTGTAATTTCCGGTAGGCTGATTTCCCTGTTAAGGAGTGATTTCAAAGATGTCGCCTGTTTTGAAAGTTCGGCGGGAAACTTGTCATTATTAACATTGATGCCAATGCCGACAAGAACATATTCCTCTCCAGAACAGGAACCGGTAAATGTTTCGGTCAGGATGCCGGAGATTTTTCTGCCGTCTGCCAGAACGTCATTCACCCATTTTATGTGCGCCGCTATACCATAATCCCGCAAAACTTCACAGCAGGCAACCCCGGCAGCCATGGGGACAAGAAGGCTGCTTTCCGGCAGCAGGGTATTGACCAGGACAAGAGTCATCCAGAGCCCGCCCTGCGGCGCATGCCAGTATCTTTTGAAACGCCCCCTGCTCTGCACCATTTCATCAGCCAGGATGACCATGCCGCTTGGAAACGACCGGCCTGCTTCTTCAGCGTTATTGATGTTCTGCCGGGCTCTTTCCATTCCCCTGGGTATATTGGGGTAGTGCTCAATTACTGCAGCAACCACTGCACCATAGCGAAAAACTGTCTTTACTGTACCCGGAGCAAATATCCTGCTGCGCAGGGGAATTTCCTCCTCGGTTATGATCTGCTGGATATATTCAGGAGTAATGGGTTTTAGGCTGGTCATCACAGTAAATCTTGCCCTACCCCGAGGGGCGGTCCATCTTCAGCGCAGCTGACCTCTATGCAGCTGGGCAGGCCGTTGATTTTCAGCTGCGTGATATTTGATATAGTGAGTGATTATTCCTCTTGGTGCTTTATCACCTGCTCTTACGGCGCAGCCTATTCAGCGGCTGCCTCTCCCGGACTGGTGTCTAAGCAAGAGGTATATGTCCGGTTGCGGCCTTCGCTCTTGGCCTTGTAAAGCATCTTATCAGCCAACTGCAACAATTCCAAGGGACTGAATTTATTATCGGGTTTTACCGTTGCACCTCCTACGCACACTGTAACCACATCCGACACCTTTGAAGAGACGTGGGCAATTGCTGCTTCTTCAACGGCTCTGCGGAATTTCTCGGCCATGAACTGGACAAATTCGTAAGGAGTATCGGGCAGAATTGCCACGAACTCTTCGCCTCCGAACCTGGCTAAAACGTCCCCACCGCGCTGGGGAACTTGCTGCAGCTTCCCCGCAACCACCTTCAGGCAGTCATCTCCGGCAACGTGACCGTACCGGTCATTGTAGGCCTTGAAATAATCAATATCCATCAGGACAAGTGAGAGGGCCGATTGAGAGCGTTGACAGCGACGCCACTCCCGGTCAAGACACTCATCGAAATACCTGCGGTTATAGACTCCGGTCATTGAATCTATTGAGGACAGCTGCTCAAGATAATCCCGCTGCTTTTTTACCTCCATCTGGTTTTTAACCCGCGCCATGACAATGCTTGGATTAATAGGCTTGACTATGTAATCGGCGGCGCCCGTCTCCAGCCCAAGGGTTTCGTTTTCCGGAGTCGACAGCGCGGTGATAAAAATGATCGGGATGTTTCTTGTTTCAGAATCGGATTTGAGCAGGCGGCACAGCTCATAGCCATTAATTTCCGGCATATTTATATCAAGCAGAATGACATCCGGCAGTTTTGCCCGCACCCTGGCCAGGCCATCAACAGAGCTTGTCGTGCTTTCTACAGTGTAATCCTCTTCGAGAATTTCTTTCAACAAATCGGTTATCACCGATTCATCGTCAATGATCAGTATGCTCCCCATAGTATCGAACATGGGCAAAAACCTCCTTGTCGTTTCTTCGAAAAGAAATCTTGTAGTTTCACAGCCCCAAGGCTGATCGGCCAAGTACAAAAAGCCATTAATTGTAATTATTCATGAATATTGAGCCTAGGAGCCTGTCGGAGAATTACCAATCTACTGCAAAAGCGAGTGAATTGGCTCAAATTTCCGTGAATTTTCTTTAAATAGCGCTGCTATTCGCATCAACCCTGGAACACACCCCGATCAGCGGTTCACCCTGGTTGACGCTGACGCCCGGTTTGAAATACACCGAATGTATGACACCTTCAACACCAGTGTAGTATATGGGGGTATCTCTTTTCATGAGCGACATGGTTATAATTTCTTCACCAGGCTTGATAAAGACGGCCTTTTCAGCCTGTTTTTCTATGCGGGCCTGGATATCCAAAGAGAAGAAGTATTTTGCCTTTTCAGGGGCCAGGAACAGGGAGAGAACATTCTGTAAAATACCTTCAATGATCTCCCTTTTTTTCAGGGGATGCCTGATGGTCATGAGTTTTTCCCCCGCCTCGACAAAATGCCCCGCCAGCTCTTTGCGAAGGGAGGTGACTACTCCATTTGTCAATGAATTCAGGTGCTTGGGGTTGTTTTCGCGGTTGAGGATGTACAGCAGCGTACCCGGATGATGGTTCCATTTACCGCTGGGCCCCTTGACTTCCTCCCCTTCATTGACCTTGAATGTGACCCGTCCGGTGTGCGGAGTCACTACATCCTGATAATCATAAGGGTCTGAGCGGTATTTGTTTATTATTTCATCAAAATTAATGTCGTCGTACATGATTTGATTCACACTCTATTGATCTTTTATCCAGCCTTGTCGCACTTACCGGTAATAAAGGTTTCTGCCGCCCATGGTCAAGAGAGCCTTATACAGATTTTTCCTGAAATCCCTGCGGTCCCAGATACCCTGGATGTGGCCGCGTCTGAGGGCATTGCGGCAGTTATGGTAATCCGGCGGCACATCTTCCCCTGTGGTTTCTCTTATAACCCTGCTGCCGGCAAATCCAACCCTGCTCGAACGGATGGCAAACTGATATGGAGAACAGCCGAGGAAGCTGGCAACAGGCCCGGCATAGGAATTGTTGTCATATACAACAATGTAGAGGCCGCCTGAATCGATATACTCACGGACAGCCATGGTGCACTTTGGCATCTGGATAACACCAAGGGTGCCTTCATGGATCCTTATACCGCCTGTGGTATGGACGTAAGCCAGGAGGGGTCTTCGTTTCAGCCGGGCTTTTTCGCAGGCCCTGACAAACTTCTCACCTTCAGCTGCACCGACAGTGCCGTTGCGGAAATCGCTGTAAAGCATTGTGGTCACTATATCCACATCCATGACTTTGGCATAGAAGGTAATATTGGCACTGCCGCGTCCGGTCTTGACGCGGGCCAGCTCCAGGCGTTCTTGATAACCAGGATAGTCCAGTGGGTTAAGCGAGCTTATTTCGTTGTTGAAAACCTTGATGGAGTCAGGATCAAAAAGATGCTTTAAGTACCATTCATACTCCAAAGGAAAGTGATATCCGCAGTTTTCGCAAACTCCGCAGAATTCACCATAGAGATCCGGAACCCAGAGATCCTTGCAACTGTGTTTTGAGGCATTGGGGCAGCTTATGGTGCGATCTTCATTGGCCAGCGGGCTTGTGTAGGTGTCCCAGATATCCATTTCTTCAGGGACGCTCGGGCGCTCAATGGTCGGCCTGTTCTTTTTTGCTTCTTCAGGCTTGCGGCTTATGAAATTATAGGCGGTTGTGAAAGGGGTGGTAACTCTTTTGAGCAGGACCGAGCCCTCTCCTGATACATCCTTGATAACCTTTTCCACCTGTTTCTGCTGCTGGCGCAGCAAATCGTAGCGGAAGGCGTAATAAAGCCTGAAGAGAACATTCCGCGTTTTTCTGTAAATAGCCTCTGACGGGGTGGGCTGCCCACCAAAATAGTTGGCAGCCATATTTCTGTACTTTTTGGATCTATGGCTGAGAAGGCGCTTTATTTCATCAGCATTGAGATCCCAGGAAACATTGATTTCAAGCTCTTCTGAAGCCGATTCCTCAGCTTTTTTCAGCTTAACATCGTAAGCCCTGAAAGCCCTGAGGCTTTTGGTTTTCAATACTACCTCATCGGTTGCCCGGATTATCTCAGAGCGAAGCTGCTTGAAAAAAATAAAATCATCCCGTTTTGCCCCAAGGGTCGGTTCCTGGATAATGCGGTCAATGGTGCCAAATCTCAGGTTGTCTTCCGCTGTGATTTTCAGCCGATCGGCACAGGCATCGACAAGCTCAGGCGGAAGTTTCTCGCCCTCACGTATTTTACCTTCAATAGCCGCCGCGCCTTCGGGGGAGATAACGGAGTAATAGCCATGGGAAAACATGAGACGGAAATCTGAAAGGCCAATGGCCTCGGCGCCGCCGGAACCACCCTCGGAGATAACGGATATTATGGGCACCCTGAGTTTTGTCAGGGCATAGAGATTCCTGGCAATCTGCTGGCCTGCGCCGGGATAATCCTCAATGGGAAAGGAGCCTGGTGTGAATATGTAAAAGTGGATGGGGATGCCCTCGGTTTCAGCAACCCGCATGTAGCGCAGGGCTTTTTCGTTGCCCCAGGGTTTGCAGGAACCGCCGTTGCGGTATTCCTCGCCATGGCCCTTTTCCTGGCCTATGACCATCACCGCCTGCGAGTAGATTTTATTTTTAACGCGCCGCACGATCTGGGCTTTGGCCGTCACCATGGAAGGATCGATGCTTGCATCTTCCTCACCGCTTAACTCGGTAAAATCCTCATAAATATTTTCCAGGATATCCTTGAGGGTAAATCGTTCCGGGCTGCGGACTATACGAACGCGCTCCATGGGGCTTAACGTTTCTTCGCAGCGTTCCTCAATAAAGGAGAGAGCCTCTTCCAGTTCATGGATCTTTTCAGCAAGCTTTTCTTCCTCGTAGTCATAAAAGGAGTCCTTCAGGTGGGAATATTTCTCTTGAAAACCTGAGAGGTTACCCCAGGTGGAGCTGTCTTTCACCCTGATGAGGTAATTAAGCTGTTCTTCAGTTTTATGAAGTCTTTTGCGAAGATCGTCCATAGTGGTGTCTGGTTATATTATGCGGTATTAATTATGTCTGCCTGCAGATAAGTGCCCTTAATTACAGGGTACAAGCACCCTTGACAACAGGGTATAAACACCCTTGACAACAGGGTATAAACACCCTTGACAACAGGGTATAAACACCCTTGACAACAGGGTACAAGCTTTGACTGCGAAAAAACTTTGCCGACTGGTAATACCCTTAAAATTATTTATTATTATCCAATCCTCTTAAGAACTGTGGGATTTAATATATGATCCAGTTGCAGTCCCCATTCTGTCATAGTTTGCCGCAAAACAAATTCCCTGGCTCAGAAGGTGAGCAGGCGGTCCAGGTTGTTGTGCAGATACTCCATGTTGGTGATAATGGGCTCTCCTTTGCTGTTCGTACCCTCAATAACGGTTTCATGCAGAAATAAGCTTGCCCTCTCTTTCGCCTCCTGGATAGACGCACCCCACATGACTACCAGGGCCAGGTTAGGGTCAAAGTCGCTTGGAATCATATAGGGTCTGTCAAAAGGTACATGGGTATAGACAGCAGCCCATTCATGTTGCGGAAAGCGGAATTTTTCAATGGTGCCGATCCACGGCGCAAATCCACGCCTGGTATCTTCTGCCACGATGCGGAGTTCAATACTTGCACCCTTAGAGACAATATCATGCTGGGTAAATCCAATGCGATCACCCAAAGCCAGCCGGATCTGTTCCCTGATCAGGTTGGGGTGCTTGCCCTTGATATAACTGATACGGGCTGAAATGTCGTTTTCCACCTGTATCCTGGTGTTTACCTCAAGCAGGTAAGGCTGCCCGTCCTGGGCCACAATCCACTCCCAGGTACCAACATTGTCATAGCGCACATGGGAGGCAAGCTTCAAGGAATACTGCACAATACGCTCGAGCACTTCATTGGAGTTAAAATCATAGACAAAGCAGGAATCATCAAACCCCGGAGCCGCCTCAACTCTTTTCTGGCGTCCGCTGCTCTGGATGGTGCAGTTGCGGGTGCCGAAATGCACTCTTTCCCCGTGACGGCTGCAGAGCAGTTGCACTTCCAGGTGGTTGTAATCACGCAAACATTGCTCAATCAGAACTCCGGCATCGCCGAATTGCCTCTTGGCATAGTTCTGTACCTGGCGGTAGATGCGCCTGAACTGCTCAATTTCACGCACCTCTTCAATACCCATGCCGCCGCCGCCGGCAGCAGCCTTTACAAGTATGGAAGGGTTTTTGATATGTTGGTCTTTCTGGTCATCCAGCAGCTGATCGGCAATTGCCTCGGCCTCCATTTCATTGTATATGGGGCTGTCCGTTCCCGGTATGACAGGAATATCAAGAGATTTGGCCACCTTCTTGGTGTTGATCTTATCTCCAAGATTCTTTATGACCTGCCAGTTTGGGCCAATAAAGGTCAGAGGTCTGTCCCGCACGGTCACCCGCCTGGCAAAACGGAAATCTTCAGAGAAAAAGCCGTAGCCCGGATGAATAGCTGTGCACTCCGTATGATCGGCGACCGCAAGGATATCATTAGGGTCGGTATAGCTGGTGACCTGCCAGGCCCTCTTGTTGTTGCCTTTGGAGTCAAGATTCTGGCGCACATGCTCGGAGTCCTCGTCCGCTGCAGTATACACCACAACATAATCCAGCCCGAGGTCCTTGCAGGCCTGCATAATTCGTAAGGCGATTTCGCCTCTGTTTGCTATGAGGATTTTGTCGTTCACAATAACCCGGCTCTATTAATTGAAGCTCCCCGCGGTAAGACGTGTGTAAGGATGTTATTTGTCCAGCCCGTCTGGAAATAAATTAAAAAACAATATGTTCGCGACAAACACGCCAAAATAGTTATTATAACTGGGTAAATGCAAATGTTAAAGTGAATAATACCTTATTTTCTCTAACATAACAAAAAGGGGAAGAATAGTATTGCTCTACATATTCATCCCCTTTTGGAAATTGCAAAAGGGAACTCTATACTTATTTTGGCCCTAACAGTCAATTTTTTTCTTGACTTTATGCCGTTTTTCCCCTACCCATGCTGGAAAACAATTACTTTAAACTTTAAAGTACTGCTTTATAAAATAAATTACTTTTTAGCATAAATTCCGCATGGAAAAAGACCAAGATTCCTCATCCGATCTAAACGATTCACAGCCCAGTAAAAATATTTTAATCCGCCTTCTGGGTATTCTGGGAATAGGCCGTTCTCCAGATACCACGGAAGACCTTGAGATGGAAATCCAGGAACTTCTTGAAGAAGGTGAAGAGCAAGGACTGATCACCCACCAGGAAGGGCAGATGATCAACTCCATTTTTGAGTTCAGGGACACACTTATCCATGAAATTATGACACCGAAACCGGAAATGGTCTGTGCCGACGTGCAGATAGGGATCCCTGCGGTGCTGAAGCTCATTACCAGAGAGGGTTTTACCAGAATACCCGTTTATGCGGAATCCCAGGATAACATTATCGGCATATTGAATGCCAAGGATCTTCTTATCTGCGTTGATGCGCCCCAGGCGTGTCCGGATATCAAAAAACTTATCAAGCCTCCCTACTTTGTGCCTGAAGTCATGCGCATAGTTGACCTGCTCAGGGCCTTTCAGGCCAAGAAAAACCACATGGCCATTGTGACCGACGAATTTGGTGGTGTCCGTGGCTTAATCACCCTGGAGGATGTGCTGGAAGAAATCGTCGGCGAGATTGATGACGAGTATGACAAGGATGAGCCACATTTGCGGACCATGCAGGACGGCAGCATCGTGATTTATGCCAAGGAGGATATTGAAGAGGTAGAGTCTTTTTTTGATGTGGAACTGCCTGACGGCCCATATGAGTCAGTGGGGGGATTTATCATCCACCAGCTCGGGCATTTGCCCAAGGCCGGCGAAATTGTCGAACTTAATACCCTGATACTCAAAGTTATTTCAGCCACTAAGCGTCATATAAAAACGGTTAAAATACAGAGGAAATGACAAAGGGAAGCTAGAGTGAAAGCCGGGGAAGAAAAAAATAGCCGCTTCCTTCCCGCCTGGCTTGCCCTTGGAACAGGAATCCTCCTGTTTCTCTCTTTTCCAGGGGCTGCCGGGCTTTGGCCTGTAGCCTGGGTGGCATTGACGCCTCTCTTGCTGGCCGTAAGGAATGTGAGTGCAGGCGCAGCAGCTCGGCTGGGTCTGCTGGCCGGCATGGTGCATTATGTCTTGCTGCTGTACTGGATTGTCATCGTCCTGGGCAAATACGGCAATCTTCCCGTCTGGGTCTCAGTTCCGGCCCTGCTGCTCCTGGCGCTGTATATGAGCTCTTACCTGGCCCTGTTTTGTGCCGTAATCAATCGGGTCTGGAAGCAGCAGGATATGATGGTTGTCTGGATTGGTCCGCTCCTCTGGGTCGGGCTTGATTATATTCGTTCCTTTCTCTTTTCAGGTTTTCCGTGGCAGGATCTCGGATATTCACAGTATAAAGCCCTGCTCCTTATCCAAACAGCTGACCTGACAGGCCATTTCGGCATTACCTTACATATAGTTCTGGTGAATTCTGTAACGGCTCTGCTCCTTGTTCTCTGGTTGGCAAACAGATCTGCAACTCAAGCGGCCCAACCGATTTTGGCATTGAGGATCCGTCGTGCCGGGTTTGCCGCTATACTGCCGGCCCTTTGCATAATACTGCTGGTTCTGGGGTATAATGTTTTTCGCTACCGCCAGGTATCGGAGGTGATAGCCCAAAGCCCCACAATGAAGATTGCAGTGGTGCAGGGTAATATTGAACAGGACAAAAAATGGTCCCCGGCCATGCGTTTGCAAACAATTGATATATATACACGCCTTTCAGAGCAGGCCATGGCACAGAAAAATGGTCCTCCCTCTCTTCTGATCTGGCCTGAAACCGCGCTTCCCTTTTTAATCAACGACAACCCTTATTATGACAGACTTAAAAGCATTCTGATCACTAAACAGAAGATCTGGCTGCTTTCAGGCGCTCTTTTTTATCAAAAGATAGAAGACGGTAAATCATTGCAGGAACGAGAGCTTCTTTCCTATAACAGCGCCTATCTCTTTACTCCTGACGGGGAAATCGGCGGGCGTTATGACAAGCAGCACCTTGTGCCGTTTGGCGAATATGTTCCGCTCAGCGACTACTTTTCTCTTCCCGGTCCCCTTGTTGAAAATATTGGTAATTTCAGCAGCGGCAAACCCGGCAAACCACTGTCTTGCGAAGGCGCAGCAATTGGGGTATTAATCTGTTATGAAAGCATTTTCCCTAAATTGGCTCGAGACTGGACTGCCAGCGGCGCAAACCTGTTGGTCAATATAACCAATGATGCCTGGTTTGGTCGTTCAAGCGCCCCATGGCAGCATTTATCCATGTCTGTATTCAGGGCTCTTGAAAACAGGAGAACTATGGCGCGCTCGGCAAACACCGGCGTGAGTGCGGTTATAGATCCGCTGGGGCGCATAACAGGAGTGTCACCCATTTTTCAGCCCTTTTATCTGGTGGCGGACGCTCCTTTGCTGCAGGCAAAAACAATATTTGTCAGTTTCGGGCATTATTTCGGTCTGCTCTGTCTGCTCATCTGCATTCCTCTGCTCTTCCTGTTCAGGGGTGCCAAACAGGAAGAGATATGATGCAATCATGTAACTGGATGATTATCTTTATAATTTAAGTGGAGGAATAAACCATATGTCAGCAGAACTGAAACAAAAACTCCAGGACTTAAAGGCTCGTATCCTTGCCTTGAAGGAGCATCTTTGAGGTAGACAGCAAGAAAGAACAGCTTGCTGTGCTCGAAAAGCAGATCATGGTCCCTGGTTTCTGGGATGATGCTGCCAGGGCCAGTAAAATCCAGCAGGACAGGGGCAGGGTTCAGGAAGCACTGGACTCGTGGGAATCCTGTTATTCGACGTGGGAGGACACTTCTCTGCTCTTTGAAATGGCCCTGGAAGAGGAAGATGCAGAGGCGGCAAAGGAAGTTGACGAAACCCTTGGGAAACTGGAAACCCGGGTGGAAGATTTTGAACTGAAGTGCATGTTCTCCGGCGAGCATGATGAGACCAATGCGCTTTTGACCATTCACGCCGGAGCAGGAGGAACAGAAGCCCAGGACTGGGTAGACATGCTTCTGCGCATGTATCTCAGGTGGGCTGAAGAAAAAGATTTCAAGACTGACATCCTTGATTATCTGCCCGGGGATGAGGCTGGCGTAAAGGGCGTTACCGTTCTGGTTAAGGGCCAATACGCCTATGGTTACCTGCGCTCAGAGATGGGTATCCACCGCCTGGTGCGTATCTCGCCCTTTGATGCCGGCGGACGCAGGCATACATCATTTGCTTCTGTTTTTATTTTCCCGGAGCTCGATGATACCATTGACATCGATATCAATGAAAAGGATCTGCGCATTGATACCTACAGGGCAAGCGGCGCCGGTGGTCAGCATGTCAACAAGACCAGCTCCGCTGTGCGAATTACCCATCTGCCCACCGGCATAGTGGTACAGTGCCAGAATGAACGCTCCCAGCACCGCAACAAGGACATGGCCTTTAAAATGCTGCGGGCCCGGCTCTATGAAAGGGAGAAAGAGCTGCAGGCCAAGGAGCAGGAAGGTCTGCACGGAGAGAAAAAGGAGATCGGCTGGGGCAGCCAGATTCGTTCCTATGTCCTGCAGCCATACCGGCTGGTAAAAGACCATCGGACCAACTGTGAGGTCGGCAATGTGGATGGCGTGCTCGATGGCAAACTGGAGCCTTTTATCAAGGCCTATCTCCTCTGGCAGCGCTAGCCCGCAATTCACGCGCCGATATGCTGGGAAATCCTTTGTCATCAAGGATTCCGCATACGATGGTATTGCGTTGTCCTTTCTTTCCCAGCATCTCGACACGTGAATAACTTGGGCTGAACAGGCCGAAAAAAAGATACATGAAGAAATGTAACGAAAAAGATGAAGGGGCCTGCGTCAAATGTGGGACCTGCAATACTGTGTGCCCTGTGTATTTGGCCACCGGCAATGAAATACACACTCCACGTGGTAAGCAGCATCTCAAGTTTAGGATTGAAAAGGGAGAGGTTTCAGCGCATTACGCAGAGATATTTTCCCAATGTTTGCTTTGCGGCGCCTGCCTTGAGTCCTGCCCAAGGGGTCTCGATACACCCGGTCTGGTTATCGGCGTTCGTTCTGAACTCCCCAGGCTTTCCGGGCTTTCGTTTCTCAAGTATGTGTCACGCAGGGCCCTTGTCCATCCATCCCTTTTGTCAAACCTGACCAGGATAGGCGCAGCTGCCAACTCGCTGCTTGGGGATTGGTTGCCGCAAGAAAGCGGCCTGCGCCTGCGTCTGCAAAATTTTGAGCAGGAAGCATTCAAATTACCTGCAAAAGGGTATATCGAAAAGCTGAAAACAGAGTCGGCTAAAGGCGAAGAGGGGAAGGAAAGCAGGCAGAAGCAGAGCCTGAGTTTTTTTACAGGCTGCCTTGCAAACCACCTGCAGCCGGAGATAGCTGAGTCCACCCAGCTGCTTGCTGCTAAAACGACAGGATGTAAAGCCGGTGTTCCCCTTGAACAGACATGTTGCGGCATGGCTGCCTTGGCTGCCGGCAGGGTTGGCGAAGCGCGGGAATTGGCTAAAAAAAATATCAGGGCCTTTGAGGAAAATGATTTTCCCATCCTGACCTCCTGCTCCTCCTGTTATTATCAGCTGCAGTCCTATAAAGAACTTTTAGGCGGTGATCCAAAATGGCGGGAGAGGGCTGTTCGCTTTGCGGAGCGGCTGCAGGAGTTCTCCACTTTTTTTCTGGAAAAATTCTCTGCACAAATTGATACATTAACAGCAGCAGATATTTCGGGGCAAAAGGTCTTCTATCATGATCCGTGCCACCTGCGCTTTAAGCTGCACATCACTAAGGAGCCCCGGCAGCTCATCAAGCTGCTGCCCGGAATTGAACTGCAGGAGCTGCCAAACGGGCCGCAATGCTGCGGCCATGGCGGGCTTTTCCAGGTGGCGCACCCGGAGCTGGGCCAACTGGTCCGGGACAGGCCCATGGATGATTTTGCCGGGCTTTCAGCACAGATTGTTCTTACTGCCTGTTCCGGCTGTCTGCTGCAGTGGCAGCGTGGTTTAGCAACAGGCGCCAAAGGCGGGAAAGCAGAGCATCTGGCAGTCTTTATTACCAGGCTTCTGTAATAAAGTTGCAAAAAGACTTGTCCTCATTTCCTGCTGATGCTAAAAGATAGCGCAGGGCTGCAGCCGTTGCAGCCTGCGTAGATTTTTTTTACTGTACAGACACGATAATGGAACGAACAATTCGGCAAGAGATGGAGGAAAATGAGGAGAAGATTCTTTCTCCTTATGCCTGTCTCAGTAAAAAAAGCAGGGGGCGGCAGCGGCCGGAGCCGGAATGCGATATACGTGTTGCCTTCCAGAGGGACCGGGACAGGATTATCCACTGCAAATCGTTCCGGCGTCTGAAATATAAAACCCAGGTATTTCTGGCACCGGCTGGGGATCACTACCGCACCAGACTGACCCATGTCTTCGAGGTCTCGCAGATAGCGCGTACCGTGGCTGTGGCTTTGAAGCTCAACGGTCATTTAACAGAGGCCATAGCCCTGGCGCATGACCTGGGGCACACTCCTTTCGGGCATGCGGGCGAATCCGTTTTAAATGAACTGCACCCCGGGGGATTCAGGCATTATGAGCAGAGCCTGCGGGTTGTAGATATCCTGGAGAATGAGGGCAAGGGATTGAACCTGAATTTTGAGGTCAGGAACGGAATCAGCATGCACTCGAAGGGCAGAAAGGAAATCCTGCCCCAGGATATATCAGAGCTTCCTGTAACCATGGAAGGCAGGGTGGTGCGGGTGGCTGACATCATTGCCTATGTTAACCATGACCTTGATGATGCCTTGCGGGCTGGAATAATAAAAGAGAACGAGCAGCCGGCAAATATATATGAAACGCTGGGCAAGACCCATTCGGAAAGAATAAATACCATGGTGAAAGACCTTATCTACACAACCCTGAATGAAGGCGGGGCCCGTTTGACCATGAGCCGGGAAATCATGACGGCAATAACGGATCTGCGATCCTTTCTGTTCAAAAATGTTTATGAAACCCATAAGGTGCACGACGATTTTTTAAAGGCCATGAAAGTGGTCAGGGAGCTGTATCATTATTTCCTTGAAAAGGGCCTGCCCGAGGACGTGGTAGGCCCGGATACCCAGACCATCGGGAATCACCGGGCTGTATGTGATTTTGTTGCCGGCATGACTGACCGTTATGCCCTGGACCTGTATCAGGATATATTTTTGCCTAAACCATGGGCCGTAATGTAATAGTCCAGTTGCAAGTTGCAAGAGTTGCTTTATTCGCAAATGGTCGCGTAATCTGCAACAGGACATAGTGAAATCAATAGCTTAGGGATGGCGGGCCTGTCCGGTGTGTGTTGCTTTTTAGGACATAAACACCCTTACGGGCATAAATTCGAGACCAACAATTGTTAAATTTGCCGAAGCATGAACGACATGGAAAATAAATCTGAGACACAAAAACCTGGGCCGGAACTGGCAAAAGCCTATGAGTTTTCTAGCGTTGAAAAGAAGTGGTATGCCTTCTGGGAGCAGGAAAAAAAGTTCCAGGCAACAATGGAAGAAGGGAGACCGTCATTTTCCATTGTTATTCCTCCACCCAATGTCACCGGCGTTCTGCATGTCGGCCATGCCTTGAACAATACCCTGCAGGATGTCCTGGTCCGCTTCCGCAGAATGCAGGGCTATAATACCCTTTGGCTTCCAGGCACCGACCATGCCGGCATTGCTACCCAGAACGTGGTGGAACGGCAGCTTGCAGCTGAGAACATCAGCCGCCATGACATCGGCCGTCGAAAGTTCATCAAGAGGGTCTGGAAGTGGAAGGAAGAATCAGGCGGCCAGATTATCAACCAGCTCAAAAGGCTTGGCTGCTCCTGTGACTGGGACAGGGAGCGCTTTACCATGGATGAGGGGTTGTCCCGGGCGGTACGCGAAGTTTTTACCAGGCTCTTTGAAGATGGTTTGATTTACAGGGGCGATTATATTATTAACTGGTGCCCCCGCTGCCATACAGCATTGGCTGACCTGGAGGTTGAGCACGAACAGACAGACGGCAAACTGTATAATATCCGCTATCCTTTCACCACCGGAGACGGGTATCTCGTAGTGGCAACCACCCGGCCGGAAACCATGCTGGGTGATACGGCAGTGGCAGTCCATCCCTCGGACGAGCGCTATAACGACCTGCCGGAAAAGGCCGTGGTGCTGCCCCTGGTGAATCGGACGATCCCCATAGTTTTTGACGCACACGTGGAAAAAGATTTCGGCACCGGGGCCTTGAAGGTCACACCGGCCCACGACTTAAACGATTTTGAGATTGCCCGCCGACACGACCTTCCTGCCTTGAAGGTCATGGACGACAGCGGCACCATGAATGAAGAGGCCGGGGACTATGCGGGCATGGACCGCTATGCCTGCCGCATGAAGGTGGTGGCTGATCTTGAAAAACTCGGTCTGCTGGAAAAGATAGAGGATTATCAGCATGGGGTGGGGCATTGCTACCGCTGCCATACCGTTGTGGAGCCGAGCCTCTCCAAGCAGTGGTTTGTCTCGGTGAAGCCCCTGGCTGAAAAGGCTATTGCTGCTGTGAAGGAAGGCCAGACAAAGATATATCCCAAAACCTGGGAAAATACCTTTTTTGACTGGATGTATAATATCCGCGACTGGTGTATTTCGCGCCAGATCTGGTGGGGCCACCAGATCCCTGCCTGGACCTGTGAGGATTGCGGTGAGCTGATTGTCAGCAGTATTGATCCTATCGAGTGTACAAAATGCAAAGGATCCAGACTGGTCCAGGAAACCGACGTGCTAGATACCTGGTTCAGTTCGGCGCTCTGGCCGTTTTCCACCCTGGGCTGGCCGGACGACACCAGGGAACTTTCCTTCTTTTACCCTACCTCAGTGCTCATCACCAGTTTTGACATTCTCTTCTTCTGGGTGGCGCGCATGATGATGATGGGGCTTTATTTCATGAAGGAGACCCCCTTCAAGGATGTTTACCTGCATGCCCTGGTAAGGGATGCCGACGGCCAGAAGATGAGTAAATCAAAGGGCAATGTCATGGATCCCCTGCTCATCATGGACAAGTACGGCACCGATGCCCTGCGGTTTACCATGATCGCTTTTGCGGCCCAAGGTCGTGATATCCGCCTTTCCGAGGACAGGATTGAAGGGTACCGCCACTTTATCAATAAGATCTGGAACGCGACGCGCTTCACTCTCCTGCATATCAGGGACAGCCGGCCTTACGCATGCGAGGAAATTGAACCGGCAGGCCTTGCTCTGGAACACCAGTGGATACTAAGCCGCACCAACAGAACAATTGGCGAGGTACTGCGGAGTTTGGCTGAATACCGTTTTAACGATGCCGCCCACACACTCTATCAGTTCGTCTGGCATGAGTTCTGCGACTGGTATCTGGAATGGATCAAAGGGGATCTGTACGGTGACGACCAGGAGGTGAAGACAAGCGGGAAAAGAATTTTATTTACGGTCCTGGAGATAATTATCAAGCTGCTGCACCCCATTACCCCGTTTGTAACAGAGGAAATATGGGCTGCACTTCCCGGGGAGCGTTCAAGCCTTATGAATGAAACCTTTCCGGAGGAAAATGCTCATTGGGACAACGCAGCAGCGGAAGATGGCGCCGCCCTTTTCATGGGTGTGGTAACGGGCCTGCGAAATATCAGGAGCGAGACAGGCATCCATCCATCGGCCCATGTCAAGGCGACAGTGATCTGCCCTGAACAGAAAAAGAGTGCCCTCTTGCAGGAGAACAGCAGGGCCATCCTGGCCCTGACACGCGTGGAGGAACTGCAGGTTTTAACTGAAGGCAGCCGGCCCAAAGGGGCTGCCTCATACATTTTTAATGAAATAGAAATATTTGTGCCCCTGGCAGGATTGGTTGATGTTGACGGGGAACTGGCAAAGCTTGAAAAGGAACAGGGCAAGGTCTCCCAGCAGCTCAGGAAGGTTGAAGCCAAGCTCGGTAACAGCAAGTTCCTTGCCAATGCCCCTGCTGAGGTGGTGGCAAAAGAAGAGGAAAAGAAGGAGACGTTTGCTGCCAAGCTGGCAAAGATTAATGAGAGCATGGAGCGCTTAAAACACCTCTAATGGCGGCAGCAAAAGTTCATCCGAAGTATCGCAGGCTCGCTTTCCTTTAAGTTTGAGCTCCTCGGAGTCGAAGTTTATACCCCCTTGAGGGGTGCGTACCTGTATCTGAATCTTTTTTCTTTGCCGTTACTGTATGAAATTTAGATAGATTTTAATTGTTTGTAGCAAAAATCATGGATGTAAATACATTAAAAAAAGCGATAGAGAGATTCCTGCATGAGGATATCGGCAGCGGTGACCTTACCAGTGAAGCAATCCTGCCGCCGGAACAGACCGGGGCGGCAGAATTTGTGGCCAAGGATTCGTTTGTGGTCTGCGGTATGGAAACCGTTGCTTCCCTTGTTTTTCAAACCCAGAACCCGGCAATTGCGATCACTCAGGCAAGCAAGGATAAAACCCCGGCCTTTCCGGGAGATGTGCTGTTGACAGCAAAGGGACCGGTGTTGGATTTATTAAAGGCTGAACGCGTCGCCTTAAACCTTGTGCAGCGGTTCTGCGGTATTGCCACCCTGACTTCGAAGTTTGTTGAAAAGGTGAAACCCCTGCCGGTCAGGATTCTTGATACACGAAAAACAACCCCCGGGTTGCGCATGCTGGAGAAATACGCGGTGCAGGTCGGTGGCGGACATAATCACCGATTTAATCTGGCAGACGGCGTACTCATAAAGGATAACCACATCCAGGCCTGCGGTTCCATAAAAAATGCCGTTGCCAGGATGCGGGAGAAAGTTCCCCACACCATGAAAATCGAGGTGGAGGCCTCCAGTCTGGATGAGGTGCGGGAATGCATTTCCTGTTCAGTGGATATCATCATGCTGGACAATATGGATTCTGTCATGATGCGTGAGGCTGTTAAACTAGCCGGCCACAGGGTGCTCCTGGAGGCTTCCGGAGGTGTCAATCTGGAGAATGTCCGGCAGGTAGCCGAGACCGGGGTGGATTTTATTTCAATAGGAGCGCTGACGCACTCAGCCCCTGCATGTGATATCAGCATGAGGCTGCAAAATAATACGGGCTAAAAATTGTTCAGGCCAGGTATACAAAAAGAAAAGGGGTCAGCTGTTTTGCTGGCCCCTTTTGATCATTTTGTGGAGGCGGCGACCGGATTTGAACCGGTGAATAACGGTTTTGCAGACCGCTGCCTTAGCCACTTGGCTACGCCGCCTTTTTTTTGAAATCATAGCATGATTTCGCAGAGCGGTCATCTTAAACATAGAAACCTTTTTTTGACAAGGGGAAATTGTCCACCTCTTGCACGATGAGAAGATTTGGCCATGAAGACTATCCGGCAACTGGCACATGAAAACAAAAACAAGCTGCAGGGGCTTGAGGTCTTGCTCGGCTATAAGTTTTCCGACGTTATTCTCCTCCAGAGAGCTCTTGTCCACAGTTCATTTGGCTTCGAGCAGCTTGAAGATGGTCAGAATAACGAAACTCTGGAATTTCTCGGCGATGCTGTCCTTGATTTGGCAATCAGTGATATGCTTTTTCACATGTATCCGGAGATACGGGAGGGCGAGCTCACTAAAATACGAGCCGGACTGGTTAAAGAAGCCACCCTTGCCAGACTGGCCAAGGGTATCAAGTTGGGCGAATTCCTCATGCTCGGCAAAGGAGAGGAGCTTTCCCATGGGAGAAGTAAACCCTCAATACTGGCAAGCGTTTTAGAGGCGTTGCTCGGTGCAATGTACCTGGACAAAGGGTATGAGAATGTGCTCCATTTTATCAGCAGTCATTTTGCGCCAATGCTCCCTGAAAATCAGGCAGGGGTGCTGGTTGAAGATGCCAAGAGTCAGCTGCAGGAGAAACTCCAGGAGCACTTCAACCGGGCACCAACCTATCACCTTGAGGCTGAAGAAGGGCCTGACCATGCAAAGGAATTCACTGTCTCTGTCATGTTTATGACAAAGGTTCTGGGGACCGGTACCGGCAGCAGTAAGAAAACAGCAGAAAAGCAGGCGGCGGAAAAAGCCCTTGCAACACTTAATTCATGGTGGGACGAACTTATGAAAATACATGCTTCCATGAATGATTAAATAACGCACCGTCATTTCATGCATATTTTTTGTGCAATAAAAAAACACTCTCCATGACACCTCTCGTAATTCCAATTTTCATAGCGCATCAGGGATGCCCGCAACGCTGTATTTTCTGCGACCAAGACACGATTACCGGCAATGCAAGGCTGGATGATGAGCCGGCTACCTTTGGTAAAGTGAAGGAAATTATCGAGCAGTGGCTAAAGCGCCCAAGAAGAGAAAATAAAAATGGCGTGCAAGTCGCCTTTTACGGCGGCAGCTTCACCGGGCTTTCCAGGCAGAGACAAACTGAGCTGCTTGGTAGTGTTACATCCTTTATCGAAGATGGAGAGGTCGACTCCATCAGGATTTCGACGCGGCCCGACTATATTGATGAGGCAAGCGTTGCTTTATTAAAGGAATACTCCGTATCCATAGTTGAACTTGGAATCCAGTCCCTTGATGCTGGTGTCCTTGAGGAAAGCGTCAGGGGGCATTCTGTGCAGCATTCGGAGGATGCGGTCAGGCTTCTTCGTGAAAGTGGTTTTAAAGTAGGCGCCCAGCTTATGTGCGGCCTGCCCGGGGACACCACTCTCAAGCTTATGGCAACAGCAAAAAGGGTGGCAGCACTCCGGCCTGATTTTGTCAGGATTTATCCTACTGTGGTAATAAAAGGCAGCGGCCTGGAAAAAATGTACCGTAATGGAAATTACCGGCCGTTGTCATTGCCCATGGCCATAGCTTTAAGCTGCAGGATGAAAACCATTTTTGACTGTTACAATATCAAGGTGGTGCGTATGGGGCTGCAGCCCTCGGAAGAACTTGCGGGAAAGGTGGTGGCCGGTCCCTATCATCCGGCCTTTGGAGAGCTTGTACTTTCGCGGATGCTTTATAAAAAAACCAGAAAAGCCCTGCGTAGCAAAATACAGGTGAAAAGCCTGACTGTTGCAGCAGCAGATGAATCCATCTTTCGCGGGCCGGACAATGTGAGTAGGAAAAAACTGGCTGCCCTTGGATTGCTCGATGGGGTTGAATTGGTCTTTGCTAAAGAGCAGCCCAGAAATTCGGTTTTGGTTTGTTGATGTGGAAATAGGGTTCAAGGGGCCAAGGGTTCAAGGATTCGAGGGGAAAACAATTGGCCTATGGCTGCAAGGATTAAGAATTTTAAGAAAAAGGGTACAAGATTTTTTAAAAAAACTTGCCCCCTTGACCCCTCGGCCCCTTGAACCCTTTTTTCTACTGGCAGCTCAAGCAAACTTCAGCGCACTTTAGTCACTTTAAACTTTAGTCACTTATTACTTTAGATAAATTCAGCTCACTTCAGGCACCTCTTTCATGCTCACCGTCAATAACCTGGATATACAATTCGGCAACAAGCATTTATTCAATAATGTTTCAGCCCGGATTAATGAAAGCGACCGCATTGGGCTAGTTGGGGTTAATGGTGCCGGGAAATCAACTCTGCTTAAGATTATATGTGGCTTGAGTGAAACCGACCCCGGCGTTGTGAACCAGCCGAAACAGTTCAAGGCCGCCTATCTACCCCAGGAAGCCGCAGCACTTGATACGGGCAGGACCATTTACCAGGAAGCGGAAAATGCCTTTGCCGAAGCCCTGGTCCTGCAGCAGGACCTGGATGAGGTAAACCGCCGTTTGGCCTCTGTCGGCCCTGAGAACTCAGCGTTCAGCACCCTTCTCAAACAACAGGGGGATCTTCAGCACCGGCTGGAAAGGATAGATATATTCCGGGTGCAGTCACAGATAGAAAAGGTGCTCATGGGGCTGGGTTTTTCAGTTGAAGATTTTGATCGGCCCTGCAGTTCCTTGAGCGGCGGCTGGCTTATGCGGTTGATGCTTGCCAAGCTGCTGCTTGCCATGCCTGACCTGCTTCTGCTGGATGAACCGACCAATCATCTTGACCTTGATTCACTTACCTGGTTGGAGAATTTTCTGCTCACCTATGACGGCGGCCTGGTGATTATTTCCCACGACCGGACTTTTCTTGATCAGGTGACCTCCATAACCTGGGAGATCAGCCTTGGCAGGCTGACAGCCTTTAAGGGAAATTACTCTAAATATGTAGCAGACAAGGAAATCCGCCTGCAGGTTGACAGGGCTGCGTATGCCAATCAGCAGGCCCAGATCCGGCAGACCATGCGTTTTGTGCAGCGCTTCCGAGCCAAGTCAACCAAGGCCAAACAGGTGCAAAGCCGGCTCAAACAATTATCACGCATGGAGCGTATCGAGCTGGCTGAAACAGAGCAGGCCGTAGCGTTTCATTTCCCCCCCGCAGCCCCCAGCGGCCGCCTGGCCCTTGACACAGAATCCCTGGGCAAGCACTACGACGAGAAGCCTGTTTTTGATGATGTCTCATTTCAACTGCAGCGGGGTGATAAAATGGCTGTCGTGGGTGTTAACGGGGCCGGCAAATCCACCCTGATGCGAATCCTTGCGGGCCTTGAGGAATACGATACAGGCCAGGTGAAGTTCGGCCATAATGTCAAAATGTCGTACTTCGGCCAGCACCAGGCCCAGGAACTTACTCCGAGCCTCACCGCTCTCCAGACCCTGTCCTCTGTGGCCGGTGACATGTCTGTTACGGAAATACGCAGTCTGCTGGGGGCCTTTCTCTTCAGGGGAGAGGAGGTGGACAAGAAAGTGCAGGTGCTCTCAGGAGGAGAGAAAAGCAGGCTGGCACTGGCAAAGATGATCGTGCAACCGGCCAATCTTCTTATCCTCGATGAGCCCACGAACCACCTTGACATGAGTTCCCAGGAGATTCTGCAGGATGCCATGGCGCAATACGACGGCACCATAATCATCGTGTCCCATAACCGCCATTTTGTGAACCGTTTTGTCAATAAGGTGCTGGAGATAAAAAACCGGCACGCCACACTCTATGAAGGCAACATCGATGAGTATCTCCATAAGCTGAAGAGTCTTCAGGAGGGAGCTGAAATAAACCAGGCTGAGGAAGCTGCAAATGGAGAAATTGCGGCGGAAAACCAGGGGAAACAGAAGGGCCGGGCGTCAAGGCAGGAACAGGCAAAAATCAGGCAGGAGAAAAGCAGAAAGCTCAAGCCCCTGAAAAAAGAGGTGACGCAGGCTGAAGAGGAGATAGAGGAGCTGGAGACCCGCAAAAAAGAACTGGAGCAGCTTCTAGCGGACCCAGAGCTTTACCGGGACCAGGATAAATTTGCCGAGAGCAGCAGGGAGTACAATGCCCTGGAACGTAAACTTGAGCGTTTATACCAGCGTTGGGAAGAAGTTCAGGCCCAGGTTGAAATAATTGCGTCAGAATTTGAAGACCTGCTCTAATTTGCTGTTACGATTAGATAGTGTCTGCAATGTTTGAGGGTTGCGCTATATAGAATACTGGTGCAGAAATATTGGATTTTCAGGTAATCAACATTAAGTCCGTGGTAAAAGAAAAAGGGTGCTGATAAAAGCCATCGCGGATACTCCGGCAATCATCAGCAGGTTGTTGGTTAACGAAGCAAACCAGCGATGCACATACATGTTGACTTGCAATCAATACATCATCCCGCCTACGTATACCCCTGCACCCACGAGAAGGTCTTTTGAGGGAACTTTATATATATACGTGACCTTTTTGGAAGGTGATTTTTTTCCTGGTTTGGGCCACATATAATCCACCCAACCCTGTCCATGTTCCCTGGCAATGTTGACAAAATGGACGAATAATGCCTTGTCTGCTGCATCGGTTTCAAGAAGTACATGCTCATATTGTGTCAGTTCCGGCTGCATGGGATGCGCCAGCATTTTTCCCTTCAGGTCCATCAGAAACACGTAGGAATCTTTCCAGACAAAAGGGCCCTTGGGGTCGCCAATCAATTTAATGGACTCCTCCAATCCCCGGGCATTTATCATGGCGGCGGCTTCATGGGTTTTTTGAACACATTCTTCTGTGGTTGCTTTTTCTCCGGCAAATGCCTGGGTGGCAAAAAGAACTAAAGTCGAAATGACAAGAGCGATAATAAATTTTTGCATTGGATATATCCTCATAATTACTTTTTGTAAGTACACACCGTAATAAATGTTTATCTGATCCAGGGTTTACCCACCGGCAGAACATCCCTGCCAAAGACCTGGGCATATATGACATGCGCCATCATATACCATGCAGAGGCGGCGCATAGCATAAGTTCATACCCTGCAACCTTTGTCAATTCGGGAAAACCGAAATGAGCCAGGTCAAGGAGAATGAAGCCGATTAGGAGCAGTGTGAAGGTTAAGGCCATTACCCCATGAATTTTCATTGCCGGAATCCACATGATAAAAGTGTAAATAGTCCAGACCACCAGGAACCATCCCACATCGGTCGTGCTGGAATGATAAATGTTAAAATGGTTGAGAATGAAAATGATGCCAAGGGCTATCCAGAAACACCCGTAGGATACAAAAGCACTGTAGCCGAAGTTATTGCCGCATTTGAACTCCTGGAAACCGGCGATCATCTGGGCCAAGCCGCCGAATACAAAACCAAGCGCCACTATGGGCCCGATATCACACAATCCTATATTGTGCACTTGCAGAAGCATGGTAGTCAGTGCAAACCCTGCAAGACCGACAACTGCCGGATTCCCTTGAACTGTTTCTCCATCAGACATGAAATGGACCTCCTAGTAAAAAAGAAATGATCATTTAAAAAAAGTTTTGTGGAATTTACACGTGGTATACTCCATCTCAAATTTTTATCGTGCTTACATAACATAATTTGTAAATAAAAAACTAGGTATTTCTACGGATAAGGATAAATGTGTTTAGCAGCACTTATAAAGGAGGCAAAGCAAGGGTTTATTGCCGCTTTTGAGGTGAAATCTGCTTAATGGGATGGATTTATTTTGATATGAAAGCGCCCTGGCAACCTGGCTGGTTGAACAGAGAAAGTTGAAGAGTTTCTCACTGGGCAAGGGGGGTAAGTGTTTGAAAGAGAATACTATAAGTCTGGAGCCACAAAGATAAATTTGACTTGGTTTTTTGGGGGGGAATTGCGCGACAATAATTATCTAATGCCTATCTCAAATCTCATGGGCTTTAGGCGTTACGTGATGGATGGATCAAGCTTCACCATTCTAAGTGAAACGCCCTGTGCGGATCCGCACGCAGTGTGTTGTGGGGGCTGGAGGCTCTAGATGCCTCCGGCTACCCGATTCATTTCCTCAGGGCCTTTTTGACGATGTTAATATTCTTCAATTCCCATCCATACCCTCACCGCATTCCTGAGGAGTGTTAACCATGAACATGCCAGCCTCCAAAGCTTCAGACATTTCGAGCTTGCTCCGCAGCTCTGCAGTTTTTTTATCTTCATTATTCATCCCGGCAACAAGAAAAGCAAAGCCACGCGGCGTCAGCCTCTCATCGGCTTTTTTCGCCAGGCATTCGCAAATAGGGCCTCCCAGATTGTATGATGAGACACAGCCTTTAACAAATGCATTAATGTTATTAGTTCCACTGCTCTCTCCATAGCTATTCGGCGCCAATATAAATACTGAAATCAACAAAAAATATGCAATTTTCATAATAGCCCTCCATTTAATGATTTGAAAAAATGGATTATATTATATTGCTCAAAGCTTGAAACATAACACTAAAAATCACTTTCAAGATACCCGCAGGGCAGATTGGCAATGTGCAGCGCTTGGTTATGGATCATGATTTTTCATATAATCGTGGCGCATAGAGTTTTATAGGAAGAACGGCCTTGTATAGTTCAAAGTCTTTGTCAGTTGTAAAAATTGGCATCTTATATCTATGGGCAAGGGAACAAATTAGAAAATCTGTGTTTGAACCTTGGATGCCTTTAACTCTCGCCAGGTTGTAATATTCTGCAGCCAGTTCAAAATCTTCTGCCTCTAATTGCAGGTCTGGAAATGCGGAGAGGTGGTCTCTCAAATTACGGAATTGTTGTTTTAATTTTGTTCCAGACAGAAGCTCCTGCCTGATAGGACCAATAAGCTGTACCCGAACTTCTGATATTAACTCTTTCAACTCGTCAATAAGTTGGCTGGATTTTGGAGTGTTGCGCCGGAGCGCTAACGACCAGATGCATGTGTCGACAATGACTTTCATTTTACTTTCCGTTGTTTTTTATAGTCGTAGTCTTTGTCGTATGATATTGAATTGAAAACATTTAATATATCTGTTTGCTTTCTCCTTTGGATATACTCATGAAGAGCTTCCGTTACTACAGCTTTTTTGGTTTTGTGTTTCCCCAAAACACGAGCCTGTTCGATTAGATTATCATCGATAGCTAAATTCGTTGCCATTTTCACACCTCCTTTTACACATTATTATGTGTAAAGAAATTAAATTTGGCAAGTAGTTTTTTGATCCCATCGTTTGATCTAAGACGCGCGCTTTTCAAGCGCGTCGTTTTTAAGCGATTTGTTATAAATTCTTTTTATCGTGGTAGTAATATCCGTCATTCAGTAGAGCTTGGCGAAGTTTAGAGGCAGCATTCTCCGGGCTGATGGTATTAACAAAAAGACCAGAGCCCAACTCAAACCCCGACGGTATACTCGTTCTCGGACATATCTCGATATGCCAGTGATAACTAGGGGCAAATTCGCTGCTTTTTTTTAGGTGGGGTACAGAATGGATAAAGTAATTGTATTGTATTTCACCGATAACCGCCTTAAGGCGAGCCATGGTTCGCCGGAGAACCCGGGCCAAATCATCAAGATCTTCAGGAGTTATCTCAAGGAAATTGCTTTGGTGATTTATTGGCAGAATGTGGACTTCCCATTCGTAGCGGCTGGCAAATGGTTTGATGGCAATAAATTTTTCACCCTGCTCTATTACATATTTGATGGTTTTGTAGTTTTGGCGTATTTCTCCTGATTCTCTGTTATAGGTTGTTGTTTCAAGGGATAATGCTTCATCAATAAGGGTACAGAAGATACAGGTTCCAGTATTCTGATAAAAAGTTTGGCTGCACTGAACTTCATTTTGAACATTATGCGGCACAATAGGCATGGCAATAATCTGACTGTGGCTATGGTCCATACTGCCGCCGGCAGCTTTGCCAAAATTTTTAAAGACAAGGACATATGTGATCCGAGGATCTGATTTATACAATGTGTGCATGCGATCGCGATAAACACCTAAAAGCAGGGTCAGATGCTGTTCACTCATCTGGTGAATTGCAATTCCATGGTTGCCGTGATCGATGATAACCTCATGGTATCCATATCCCTCTATGGCCTGTTGCATCCCTGGTGGCAATCCTGGGATAAGGGGATCGTCGTCTAAGATAGGGTAAAGGTTTTCAACTATTCTGATATCCCATTCTCCGGTAGCAGGGATCTGAAATGATGCCGGCGGAGTATGGTGTTCATTGCCTCGACAGAATGGGCAGGTTTCTACATGATTTTGCCCATCTCTTGATAAAGGTGATTCATCCTGACGCGGCCGTTTTCCTCGAACTGTACTAATTAGTACGGATTGAGTCGGCACTATCGGATCGATACGGATTTCCCGTATAACTTTATCATCCATGGAATGAGCCCTGCGCTGTTTTTCTGTAATTGCTCAAGGTAATTTATGCTGTCATTTCATAAATATTTATAACGTTTGAGCTCACTTGGCGCAAGGGAACTCAGCGTTTGCCAAAACCCCCGGAAACACAAAAGGGGCAACAGGCAATATGCCCGCGCCCCTTTCGGTCAATGTGTAGCGTTTTGTCGGCCATTTTTTTGAAATCATGCAGTTAGGGCTTCTTCCAGCGCTTTGGGATTGATTGCTGCTATTTTCAGTAACGCTCGAGCTGGACCCTCAGGTTTGCGACGGCCTTGTTCCCAGTTTTGGAGAGTGGAGACACTTACACCGATCATCATAGCAAATTCTGATTGAGATTTATGTAGTTGGTCTCGGATTTTTTTTATGTCAGCAGGAGCAAACTCAAATATACGGCTCGCTTTCATTTCTCCACGCCTAATTTTTCCGGCCTGCTTAACGCTTTTTACTAAATTGTTAAAGTCTTTATCCTTCATATTAGCTCCTCCTTGACTAGCTGGCTTAAGAGCCGGAGCTGATCCGGTGAAAGATCATCTTTTTTGCTTTTAAAATAAATATAAAGCATGTAGAAAAACTCCGTTTTCTTATCCCAATAATAGATCACCCTGAGCCCACCACGTTTTCCCTTGCCTTTGATTCCCCAGCGAACTTTGCGAAGTCCACCAGAACCAGGTATGACGGCACCTTGTTCTGCCCTTAGCATTAAAGCAACTTGTAAGGATTTATATTCATCATCCTCAAGTAGTTCCTGGACTGCTTTGGTAAATATCGGTGTCTCAATAAATTTCATATAGTTTACTATACGTCATTGACGTACAAAAATCAAGGATGGAAAACAGAAGGGATGAAGTTGTTGTTTTTGGATCAAGTAGGTCAGGGGCTTTACAGCCCCATTCCCCTTTAAGAACGGAGCGTGACAGTTTCCCGTCACTCCGCTCAAGTATCTCAAAAGCAGCCCTTAGTGGGCGGCCCGGCTGTTTTACCTCTTATGCTGCCATCGCTGTAAGTTCACAAGCCGACATGGCTGGCAATAGTTTGCTATCCTTTTTGTTCCTGCGTTCCCAGAAGTACTTTGCGAATTCTGGCATATAAGGATTAGCTGCCGCTGGGACTTTCACATGTCTCCTAATTCCTATAGCGCATATTCTTACGACCTGGTAGATTTTCTCTACATTTTTCTTGGTCTTAGCTTTAACAGCAAAAATATGCTTCTGACCTGATGCGGTCCAATACTTCTTGAACAACCAGGTCTTCGACTTATTCTGGTGTCGTCGTTTAATCATGCGCCACAGTTGTTCAAAAACATAGGTGTCGATGCGACTAAAGGCCTCCCCTGCCACCACATGGCGGTGGTAATTTGCCCATCCACGAAGCGTTTGGTTCAGCTTCTTGGTCAGGGCCGGCATGGGGGCGCCGACGTGTTTTGTGATTATCGTTCCCACCTTCTGGATGAGGGCGAGGACTCCCTCTTTTGATGGCTTGATATGCAGTTTCTTGCCACGCTTTCTGAAGGTCTGCCCGAGGAACGTAAATCCATTTTTGATGTGG
>CAMYKS010000004.1 GCA_947259115.1 uncultured Desulfobulbaceae bacterium
TCATCAATCTGGATGACTTTACGCAAATCCTTGCTATACTTCTTTGCCATGGTGGCCTCCTCGTGTTGTGGTTGTCTGGTTGTTTGGCGATTACCAATTGACCATAACGAGGCCACCATGCCTCTATCAAATGTGCGAAAAATATTTTACGTTATCATGATTTGGGTTAAGTTCAAATTAGTGGGTGTTATTATAACTTAGCGAAAAATCCGCATCAAACATCCTTGCCATTGTTTAAACCCAATTCAGGGCGTTTTCAATTAACAATATTAGTAATTATTTTTACTGTTTTCAGATTCGAGAGCAGTCATTATCTCCGCTAGAAACTTTTCATCTTGAGTCAATTTCTGAGCAATTATTTGACATATTACAGCTGCCAAACCGTCAACATCATGAGCAGCTAAATTGACAGAAATCTCACCTTCATCATTGGCTTCCAGTATGAGTGCCGCTTGGTTTGATTCTAGTTTCATAAGAGTGGTTGTTTGAAGGTTAATAATATTTCAGTGCGATTGAAAACAACTTGCCATTGCTTTGCCCGTTATTGGGCTAATTTGAGTTAACAATACTGGATGTTATTTTATTTCTTTGCAGCGTTATCAGATAACATAAACCAGATATGTCTTGAAATGCCTATGATGCAACCTATAAATCCGATAATGATAAGCATACGACCTACTGATCCTCCCCCTAACATAAAGAGGATGACACCCATGACCACAACAAAAAAAGAGATGGTGACAATAATTAGACCTTGAAATTTCTTTTGTGAAGAATCAATCCCAAGTTTTTTTTCGAGAAAACCAATCATGTAACTCCTCACTTAATAATCCTTGCCATATTTTTAGTTAATTTGACCGCCCAGACCAGTTAACAATATTAAACTTCAGTGACAGTTATTGCTCCTTCGGGACACACCTCAATGCAGGTTTCACACCCAAGGCATTCATCCATGTTTACAGGATCAGATTTGCCATCGACCATTTCAAATACCTCTGATGGACAAGCATCTACACATTCTTCATCGCCATTACATTTATCCTTGTCTACAACTACTTCCCACATTTTTACTCCTCCTTATGTTAATTAAAAATAGTTGAATTATCTTCCATTGGATGGGCAAAACACCTTGCCAGAGTGTCTAGTATTTTCTAAGCCTAAGCCATTTAACTATCTGTTTAATTGATTTTTATTATTTTTTACTTCTTTGACTTTCTTCCTGCATCGTTAGAATAATACTTACTAAATGGTCCCCCCTTTATTTGGGATGGTTTACTTTGATTGCCAAAATTATCTTTTTTTTCAAATAAGTAGATAATATCCTGACCAGTGTTAATTCTGTAAGCAAAACATATTACCCATATGGCTACAGCCAAGTACAAAGCTTTTTGTGTTTTGGGAGAAACTTTCTTCTTGGTCGGAAACATGACGAGGAAAAGCAATACTGCCCCTGAGAAAAAATATAGTTGGTTATATTTAAAAAAGAGTATTAGGGAATCAATCATAACTTGCCATATTTTTAGTTAGTTTTTAGCCTTATCCAATTAACAATATCAAGAGTATGTTGCAGTTATGTTAACTCAAAATGTCAACTGGACACAGTGATATTCTTAGAACCATTCATAGGTTTTATCAGAAAAAATTCAAATAATAGGAAATTGCTGAGGTATCGTAAGTATAACTCCAAGAGTTCAACATACTGCCGTGTTCGAATTTCATATACTCAGTCTGTGTCTCAGTATCCTCCGGAAAGCGGTAACGAACACGGACAATGACGACCTGATTTGAAGACCACGACATCAACGGTTCACTGCGGCTGATCTGTTCAATGTTGATGGCATCGGGTGATGCCTTTTTCAGCAGGGCAGGAACCTCCCCGTACTCACCCTTCTCTCTAATCTGGTTGATTTCAGGACCGAGATGGATACCACTATAGGTCGACCACAAAACATCACGAACTTTCTGTTCTAGAGTTGCGTCAGCTGAATCAGAAAAAGTAAAGAAACGAATTGAAATTCCGACAATCAAAAGTATCCCTACCGCAATAGCCGCCTTTCCGCTGAATTGAAATTCTCTCTCCATGACATCTTCCCATTTAATGTCCTAATTTCACACTAAATTAATACTCTGTTTCTACTTACATCCTTGCCATTGTTTGTAGTGATTTTGAACACCCCTGCTGTTTAACAATACTAGATATATTACTAATCAATCTTTGCCCAAACTAATGGGAAGCAAACTCCAGCAACACCTAAAAGTGTTATGAACCAATATATTGAGAATATAAAGTTAATAGCTTCATCCTTGTTGATAAAAAGCAGTACTATAGGGAGTATCAACCCAGAAATGCAAAAAAGATACCGCTAAACTCCCATATAAACAACGAGACAGTTTACTTTTAAAATGAAGCGCGGAGAAATATATTTTGCTTGAGGGGCTGCTATTAATAATGAAAACAACAGAGGTAACTACAGCACCAAACAAGAGTAGAAATAACTTGTCGATGAATGTAACAACATTAGGAGGCATTAATACGGCCATACATATGAATAATATACCCAATGTTATTGTTACAATCTGATTCCCCAATTCCTAATTAACCATCCATGCTAATGTTTGTTGTGATTTAACACCTAAGCCTTTTAACAATCTCAGATGATATCTTTACCACAATAAAATTGCAATAGTCACGCCCTCAACTATTAAGGCACAAATCGAGATGATATAAGTTTGGCCGACAACGCCATACTTACCATTTTTCTTTTTATCCATTTTATAATATTCCATTAAGGCAATCCAAGGCAGAGACCTTAGGGAAATTTTCTTCTTTATCACCCCTTCTTTTTCTAAAGAGGCGATAAGTGACCAACCGGACAGCATTGCTACAACATAAGTAAATGCTGTAATTGCGTATAAAAGTGTTGCTGAAGACATGCCAATATTCAGATATTAAAACTTAATGTGGCTATAAACTATTTTCAGGTTTAAATATTCTGGACTCCCGCCTGCGCGGGAGTGACAGTGATGTAGGATTTGTCATCCCCGCGGAGGAGGGGATCCAGTATTTATTGTTTTGTAATCATGATAAAAAAAATTCAATAACCGGAGAATCATTAAGAGCTACAAAACTTAATATATTTTGCCATTATTTGCAGTGGTTTAACTGCCCCTGCCGTTTAACTATCTTAACAGTTATGTTAACTGCCTTTATTAGATTTAAATTTTTTGATTTTTTATTCTTCTGTAAGCAAAACTTCCAGTCACAAAAGAAAATATAAGTGAGACAGCGGCTGAAATGCCGAGGTATTGTTTCAAGGTTTCAGCTGCTGAGCTATATTGTTCTGATCCTTGAGGATATTCAATGCCATTTACAGCGATGGTTTCAAATGTACCAATATTAAATATTATAAAGACTTCAAATAATATTGAACCTGCCGCAACAATGCTTAATAGGATGAGGGCCCAAGTTGGTATATAAAAAAAACCTTTTTTTGATGAACTCATAGTTGCCAATTATTCAAACTTAATAATCAAACATCCTCCTATGTGTAAGATCCTCCCGGCTTGCAAAAAGTGTTACGAATTGAACTCAGCCAGCCTCCTATCCGTGGTTTTCGGGCAATGCGAAACCGCATGTAATTATCCGGGATGTTCAAAAAATGATGCCTGCACACCTGCCGCCGTAGTCACGCGACAACAGTTACCCACATGATGCGCCGTGCTCCAACTCCCGGAAACACTGATTTTCAGCTCATAATTCACAGCAACCAATCCTACTACGTAAGGATTTTTATCATGTAACAGCCTTCTCATGCGGATTAAAAGAGTCCGGGCTATAGCAACGATGGCCCGTTTCCCTCCTGATCTGAATTTCAGTCTATCATATTTTCCCTGCATCACGACATCTTTACGGACCAAGGTCCGTGATGCCTGGATCAGCACAGCACGTTCAGAATTTTTTCCTATACGGGTGATACTTCCCATCTGTATTTTTATCGGCGCTGGTATGTCGGGAGGGAGTCAAGCCAACCTCGGCTGCTTACTGGTCCGCATAAGTTATGTTTCCGCGGCTGTATTTGACAAGTCGCATTCCAGGTAACAACTGCATTCGGTATTGATGCCGGCCTGCCTGATAATCGGTTCATATCTTGCTTTAAAGCCGCAATGCTTATCAAGATACATGGGATGATCCTTTGGCCTTATAACTCTTATTCTTTGATAGGCTTCCCGCCTGCCAATGTCACATATTTTTTTTAAAAGATAGGCTCTCGGATCCATTTGCAGCTTATGCCCAAGACGGGCGAAATTCCTGCTTCTTGCCTTGTTTCCCTGTTGAATGCGCTGCCCCTGGATGGTTATGACAATGATTTCATTGTTGCTCGTATCAATGAAAAAACTTACCTTGGCAATATAACTGCAATCCGTGCCATGGGGCTGTTGTTCGGAAGCCCTGGTCAAATAACAGCATATCCCCGATGTGTCTTCAGCAGCCCCCTCCTCCATGAGCATTTTCATATTCTGTTCCAGGTACACAGGACCGCCAAGTTTTTCCATGAATTGAGCCCGCAGGGCCAGTGTTTCATGCATGATCCTGCTGTTTTTCTTCAGCTGCCATACAACCTCACCGATTGTAGTTTTATCGAGGCCGTGCAAAAGAAAGTAGGGATAGGGAAAGCAGGCGTAATCACCGTCGGCAAGCGGTTCAGCATAGGTCTGCAGCGCTTTTGCAACGGCCCCGGCAAAAGCCTTGACGCCTGATTGATCACGCAGGCCTCGATACGCACGATCGATCAAAATCATTACCAGTTCGATATGATCGCTGAAGCTCAGCCCCCTGATGACTTTCACTATCTGCGAAGAGGGACCGGCAGCAGATAGCGGATCTTTATTTTGTTTAATAACTTTGTAGAGAGAAGAGTCGAATCTTTGCTCATCAAACGACTCAGAGTTATGCAGGTATTCTTCGATGCGGTGAGAAAAAGCCCTTTGTCGTATTTGGGTCATGCTTCCCTGACAACAAGATGCTTTTTGTTGACATACTTGTCGTTTAAGGCGGCAATGGCACGCTTGCCGTGTTCACGGGCCGACATTTCAACATAACCCATGTTTTTTGATTGCCTGGTGTACTGGTCGGTAATAATTTGGGCATTGAGCACTTTACCGTAAGGAGTAAACAAATCGCTTAATTCCGCTTCGGTCATATTATATATCAGATTGCCTACATAGAGTTTCACAGATGGGCCCCTTTGTGTGAGTATTGGCAACAAAGAATAGAGTTCAGCAGAGAATTCTGCAAAAAAATTAATTGTTGCAAATGAGATAGACACACACGAATAAATTTGAATGTAACGTAATTATTATATCCCTTTCTGCTTTTTTTTACAATATAAATAACCCGGTGAGCATATCTGTTTCTCCTGACTGTTGCCAGGCAGGCCTCAAAATTTCCCTGCACAAAAACTCATTAAATTACTGATATATAATACAATAAAATGGTAATGCCAGGATAAATCTTCATTCGTTCATCCCCAAAAACCGGGTGCAGTGATAAACACCGTACTTATGAAGCAAAAACATCAAATAATAACCATAAATTTGATATTAATGAATTTCCAATTGGTTGATAATACACCGTTCCGCATCATACAATATGTCTAAGTGCAAATGGGCACGATGAGTGGGTACAATCTGTACCTTCCCTGAAGGGGAATACTTGCAGCTATATTTACTTTTCTGATGTGCAAAATTAAAGCGAAGAACAAATACATGATGGCTGACTATTTTAGCCGCCCCAAATACTCAATTGTCAACCCGATACCATGCTAGGAGCCTGTCGGAGAATTATAATCGTAACGAAAAAATGAGGAATTGAGATCAAATTTTTGGAAAATTGATGCGAATAGCAGCGCTATTTAAAGAAAATTTACATAGAGCTTGAAACTTTGAACCACCTGGTCATATGAGGCCAGGTCACGGTCATAATGGTATCTTGCCGCTGCCGTATAACAAATTTGGTAAAATTGGTCCCGGACCATGAAACCGTTAACCGTGCTTTTCACCCGTAAGTCTCCCTGGTTTTTGTAGGTGAAAACCAGGCGGAAACCCTTGTGGCCGCTAATGGTCACAGGTGAGTTTTCCTGGATCGTGAAGTTCAGGAGGGAGGGGTTGATGGCGAAATCATCGGCAATCAATTCCGCCTGTTCGTGGGGCAGCATGTCCGCTCGGATTTTTTTCTTGGAATGCTCCAGTTCATCACCAATGGCCATGCCCTTGATGATGATGTTCTGCAGCAGAATACCGTCCCTGCTGATTAGAAGCATATCGGTGGTAGGAGCTTTCATCCAACCGGCTGGAAGATCAACAGTGTAATTCATCTGTTCGAAATTGTAGGGCCCGCCCACCTCTTTCCAGCTCGCGGCACAGCCTGACAGAAATAAAACAAACAAAGGAAACACGATCAATCTATTCATTTCAGTTCTCTCCGTGAATGGTTTTGAGACTCTCAACGATATAGTCTCGGTCAATATAATCCGTGGCAACATTAATGGAAGTGCCGCCCCACAACAGACAGGAGGATATGATTAAGGTGACTGTAGATTTCATAAGCCGTGCAGAGGAAAATCAGCAAAGAGCTGCTGGATTAAATTGTCAACGCTTTCCCGGCTGCGCAGATCATGCCGCCCGGAAGTGATTTTGGACGAATACCAGATGATCTTGCCGTTAGCTCCGATTATCGAGGCATTGACTCTGGTAATGCCCGACCTGAGTGCACCATAGCTCCCTGTGACCGCGCTGGCTAGAATGCCTGCTGCCATGAGCGCCTGACGGCCGCCGGTGGAGACCTCATCAGAACCACAAATCATGATGATGCCGTCTGCCTCCAATTCCTTGAGGATATCATCTATGGGGCCGATGGAGTAGTCGAAATTCTGTATTTTCGTGGGAAAGATATGCGGACTCTGCCCATTCATTGCATGCAACTCAATGCTGTGACTCACAGCACCATACAGGGAACGGAGATCTTCAAGCTTCTCCTCCATTTCAGGGGAAAGCTCCTTGTCCATGATCTGGTATTTTATGCCCTGCAGGTTCTGCAGCACAGCGGCGGTCACGTTTTCCAGACCTATATTGCTCCACTCCTGTTTCGGCTCGCGCACCCCGCCTGCGGTCAATTCGTAGACCTCGACCTTGGGGAGTACCAGAATAGGGTTGCGGATTTCCCTGGACAGGGCTCTGAATTCCGGATTGACGCGATACTGCTGTGAAACGCAGCCGACATTGATTGAAAAAACGGCTAGTATTATGGAAAAAATTATTTTTTTTACCATTTTTTCCCCGGTGATACGTTTTTTCTTATTCAGGCTGTGCTGAAAACCGGGATGGTCATGGCATCCCACTGCAAATCCTGAAAAGACACTTAAGGAACCCCTGAAAAACTCTGCAGAATAAAAAGCTGCGCCAAGTGAGCATAAACATAAAACTGAAAATTAAAAAATAAACTGTTTTTTTCAATTTTCAGCAAATCTGGAGTTTTTGCAAAAAACTGGTATAGAAGCAGTCCTGGCAGCCGGCATATTCCATAGGGCAGAAGAGCTCATCATGGCGGTCAAGAAACACCTTCTGGAACCGGGAATCGAAATCCGTTAAACTTTACATTTTAACTGCTTATGGTAAATTGTAACAAACAAGCAGGGCCATAATAAGTCTTGAACCTTTATATTACCGGACTTCCTTCATGATTCTAGCAGTTGATGTAGCATACCGGAAAGATGCGGCTATTGTGGGGGGTATACTTTTCCGCAACTGGACTGCTGATAAACCCGTTAAAGAACTTGTGATCTCCTGTGCGGTTCCGGACAATTATATGCCTGGCCAGTTTTACCGGCGGGAGTTACCCTGTATAGCAGCCTTGTTGGAACAGGTGCCCGAAAAACTTGACTGCATTATCATTGACGGGTTTGTTTATCTGGGTAGTGACAGAGAACCCGGCCTGGGCAAACATCTGCGTGACATTCTGGATGAAGAAGTTGCTGTTATCGGGGTGGCAAAAACGGAATTTTCTGAGACGCCAGAGTCCTGTGAAGTACTGCGCGGCAAGAGCAAAAATCCTCTCTATGTAACTGCAGATGGTATTAACGAAGAACGGGCAAAATTTCTTATCAAAAGCATGCATGGCGAGGACAGGATCCCCACCCTGCTCAAATATGTGGACCGTCTGTGCAAAAATCTTGCAGCATAATGATAACTCCTGTTATTGCAAAAGGTACAAGGAGTTAATTACTTATCATTAAAGAGATCATTCAATTTCTCAAAGGCTTTATTTCCCAACCCGGCTTTGGCCGCTTCTCCTGTTGAGAGACAGAAGAAGTCACTGTAATTGGCCCGTTCCTTATCCTGCACCAATTCACGAACTGATTCCCGGCATTGCCGATAAGCATTGGCATCATAAAACTCACAGTGCAGGCAAATGTGAAGGTCCCTGCTGCAGAAATGACATTCATCCCTGATATGGATCTTTGTTTCAGCAATTTCCTTATGACAGAATGCGCAGTTCACTTGTAATCACTGTACTTGTTTGATTTGCCCCTGACCTTTACAGCAGGATATTTTTCCTCATTTTTTGCCAGTTTATCCTGGGCCGCCTGCAGGGGGTCTATGCCAAGCTTGTCGCAAATATTCACCAGGTAGATCAAAACATCGCCAATCTCCTCCCTCACCGCCGCAAGTTTGTCGGCTGCCAGGCTGTTGCTCTGCTCTTCAGTCAACCACTGGAAATGCTCGGCCAACTCGCTTGCCTCAACCACCAGGGCCATGGCAAGATTTTTGGGAGAATGGTATTGATCCCAGTCCCTCTCCTGGCGGAATTTTTTTACTTGCTCAAGTAAATCCTTCAAAATTTTTCCAACTAATTGAGGAGATAAAACCCTAGAGATGCTTTAAAGTTATGTGTAGCATTGAACTCACAGCCAACATGGTCTTTACTTAATGATCGCACTGTAGCACCTGAATTTATGGGAGTATTATTACTATCATCGAGTTCAAATGAAACTTCAACCTGATCGTCTGTCTGGGTCCGATGCTTGTTAAAAATGGTGAAGCCTATCCCTCCCATAGAAATATTTTCTATGATTATCTGCTGGCCTTCTTGTTTTGACATATTTATATTTTTGCCCAACAATCTGACACGTTTCCTGGGGTGTCTTCTGTATTCGAGACAGAGGCAGAATTTTTTTTCGCAGCTGCATTTTATGCGCAACTCGCGCTTGCCGGTTCCCTTATATTGTGCCACTGATATCTTTTTTATTTTTCGGCAGAAGGGACAGGAAAGAACCGCCACATCCCCTTGCTTAACCAGAACCTTTTTCGCTTCCATTGCGGCACCTCTTCGTTATGAACGACAGCGGCAATACCTGAAAAATCCCTTACCGTATCTATGTCCGAGCCTTTAATTTGGCATCAATCATGTCTTTATGGCCGAGTCGAAGGAGATGGGTCAGTTTGCGGGCAAAATGGTCTTCGTGTTTTTCAAGATCGCCGTCAAGAAGAATTATGCGCCAGACAGCCTCAAGAACCGCCCTCTTCTCCTCCTTGTTGAATTCATTATTGATATGGTTGGTAAATTCAAAAAGATCAACAGCCTGACTCCGTTTACGATGGGCCAAATCAAGCAGGTCTCCGGCATGTTGCTTCGAGATGTTAAATTCCGCACGCAGTGTCTCAATCACATGATCCAACTCTTCATCAGTACATACGTGATCAGCATAGGCCGCCTCCAAAAGAATAACACCGGCGGCAATTCTGGTGCGCTCACCATTGTCACTGACAGTTTCGGAAGATCTCTGCCCTCTGCTTATCAATGTCTGCCTGATAAAATTTAACATCGTTTCCGTTTACCTGAATATAAATGCCTGTGGACTACTTACGCCGACTTTTCCTGCCTCTATATATCTTTCTCTTTATCATAAATAATATTAAATTAAAATGATACTTTGTTAATTAAAAATTACTCAGCCACCTGAACCTGCGGGGTCGTTTAGCATAAGCCAGCTCGTAAGTTTTTCCGTACTTTTGCCCAGGGTCTCCAGAGCCCCGAGACCGGTGAGCTGCAGGTTTGAAATCCTGCTGCTGCTGTTTGCCAGAATGGTGACTCCCGGACTTTTTGCAAGGAAAATTCTGGTCAGGGTTGCACCGTCACCATCCAAGTCGTCCAGATCAGCATCCATGATCACCAGGTTTATGTCCTCGTTATCAAAAAACCTGAGCGCCGCATCATAGGCATAGGCGACGTGAATCTTGACTGGGCCGAAAACATAATAATTGTTTATGGCATTAATAAACCCCTGGGCAATATTCGGTTCGTCCTCTACCAGGAGAATACGAGAATACCGCAGTACTTTACCTGCGGCTAAATTACACCCCTGATGTTGGAACACCTGCCCCCGGGGAAGAACTGTGCGCGTTGGATTGAATATGTCCTTGATCCAGCCCAAAATACCCAGAATAAACCGGGCGGTCCGTTCGCTTGGTTTTTGGTAATTCCGGCCGTCATTGTTAATTGATTGAATTTCCTTGGGCATTTTAATCCTTATTTATTCAGTTACAAGCATGCCGCTGTTTGTCCGGCTTCAGCCCAGGTCTTTTTTGAGCAGCATGATAAGATCTTTTTCAATTGCAGACCCCACAAGCTTCATTCTCTTGTGGTGTTTGCGATTAAAAACATTCTCCATGGAAATCCGCAGTTGTGGCGTAATACTCTTTGTTGTCTTGCGTAATATCTTATCAAGGCAGGTCCTGACAAAACTTTCAGGGTACAGCACAAAACCATAGCAGGTGGCCTTCTCAGCCTGGAATAACGAATGGAAATTTTGATACATCGAGCCATGCCCGCGGCTCATTCCGGACCTGGAGATAACATAGAGGTCCATGACGGGATAGTAAAGACCCGGGGCTTCCATAAGCATCCTTGAGGCCCGAGCCGAGGTGAGTGTCTGAAAATGCAATACTATGTCCTGGGCAGAAAATACAAATGTGTCGGATATTTTTTTAATCTCTGTCTTGATGCGATCCAATTCTGCCTGCGAATCTGTTTCCTGAACCATAATAATTGCTGAGAAAAGAGTCTTTTCATTTAAGCCAGGTTAATTCACGAGATGAGGTTACCGCTATCCTACTCTTTCTCAAAAACGAAAACAACCACTAAGGAATTAAGATTGTGGACAAAATAATCCGCACTACGGCGGATTATTTTGGGGGGGCGATATGTAAATCTTGGCCAATTAATTCCTGGCCCTTCTTGTATGCTGATTGAAAGACAGGAATTATGAATTATTTCATAAAGGATAGAGCAAGAACAGCCAACAGCCAAATACCGGTTAGTACTCCGCTCAGCATTAAAACACCTTCAACTATTCTAGTGATTCTATCCTGTAATTGATTCTCCGACCTGGTATTTAGACTACTCTGCATGAGACACCTCCGGACTTTTTCATTTTTTACAAGAAAAAATCAACCAATCAGATTCCTAAGCATTTGCATTTTCCAGCACAACTTATTGAAATTATTGATTTTACGCAATACAAAAGAGCAACAGGCACTACCACAATGTAGCAAAGAGAAATGTAAAATTCAAGAAAAACCTATGGCCGCTTTATGGATAAAATACTTTCCCCTGCGGCTGCCATGGCTTTATAAATTGCCCTGAAGCTACTTGAAAGGCTTCAACCAGATCACCTAGTTTAGCCTTGTTAAAATTTCTGATTTTCAAGCCCACCTGTTGCCCTTTCGTTGCCTCCCTGACTCCATTTTTTTCAATATGCAGAGACTCGATCATCCCGCTATATATTGGACCCATGGCACCCACAACCCGGAAAGGGTGTCCCCGCTCCAGCTTGCCCTGCAAAACTTCACAACCCAGAATTATACCCCTGCGACTGCTTTTAAAAAGAGCAATGACCCTGGCAGACCCGACAATGTCTTCTGAGAATTCCTGTGGCATAAAGCTTGTGGCTATCGCCTCTAAATCTTCAAGCAGTTTGTAAATAATGTCATAGAGTCGAATCTCAATAGTATGTTCAGTGGCAGTCTGCTCAATATGGGGCATAAGTCCGACATTGAAACCGATAATGAGCCTGCTGCCGGTTTCCGCTATGAAGAGGTCTGATTTATTTACAGCGCCCACGCCTGAGCTGATAATATTAATTTCCACTTCAGGCAGAGCGCAGGAGCTGATGGCGGAAATGACCGCTTCGGCACAACCGGATGTATCGCACTTCAGGACAATCTCCAGTCTTTTCTTTGCATCTGGGTTTACAGAGAGATGATTCTTTCTCTCTGCTGATGTCTCTGCGTGCCTGCTTTTCTTTTTTTTATAATGGTGAGCACTCTTTCTGCTGCCCATGCCAAAGCATCCTCCAGGCATAAACATTCAAATAAAAAATGTTCATTGGTCAGTTAGAGCAATATCTCCACTTTATCAAGCGGAGTCAGCGCACCCTCACTTTTAATTCTCAGCCGCTGCTGTTGAGAGTTTAAAGTTGTATTTTTTGTTGGACCTACTTCTATGCTGCCTTTCTTGACATTTTCTTCAACCTGTTAATGCGACGGCGGATTATCTCAAGTTTTTTCTTGTCCCCATCTTTGCGTAGCGCTTCCCTCTCGTCACGAAGCCGGATAATTTCCTGTTTCATTTCCCTGGGGGTCATTTCCTTCTTGGGGCCGGCAGTTTTTTTCTTTTTTGCTTTCTTGGCTGGAGTTTCATCCTTAATACCTCTGGCTTCCTTGATTGCTTCCAGCAACTCCTCCTTCTTCATGCCGGTCACGCCGATTATGTCGGGAATTTCTCCCTTTGCAACTTCACGAAGTTCAACAACAGTCATCTTATCCAGGGATTTTTCGGCTGACTTTTCTGCATTTTTTACATCTTCGGCCATTTGTTCTCCTCCAGTTCTGTTTTTAAAATTCCAGCACCAGTTCCTGCGCTTTAGCACATGCCTTTTCCATATAATGAGTCATTTTTATTTATTCATAATAAGGCTTTATGCAAGGTAATTTTTTCAGTTAAATTGTAATTTTTAGTCCTAATCCTGTCTGCAACGCTGTTAACCGGCAAGCAGAATAATGGCTGCAACGGCAAAAAAAAGACCAATAACCTGTTTCATGACCAGGGTTTCATGTAAAAATACAAGGGCCAGCGCAATGGTTATCAGGGGATAGAGGGCTGTGAGACTTACCACAATTGAAATCTGTCCCCTGCTGGCTGCCGCATAATAAAAAAATGTACCGAGCACACCGGTAATACCTGTTAAGAAAGCATACAAAACACCCATGGGATGGGTTTCAGGTTTGAAGTTAAGCATTGCAAGACCTACGATTCCCACAAGCATAGCGCCGAGCACCTGGTAAATTAAAGCGCTCTGGGGGCTGATAAATTTGACGGCCAGCTTTGGGAAGAAACCCCAGGCTCCAAATGTGACCATGGCTAATATTGTCCAGAAAAACCAGCTGTCCATATTGGGCTCCTGTGCTTTGGTTACTTTTGAACCTCCCCGGCATTTCTAAGTCTTTGCCAAAGGGTCCAATAAACAGCAATATTCACCCCCAGAACTATCAGGCCGAGACCGAATTGCGTCTTCCGGGTTAGTTCTGCCGGATAAAGGATAGGTATTATATAATGCTCAACAAAGCCTGTTGCATATCCTGCATCGCCACCCAAGGCGCGTAACAGGTTTTCCAGAGGCGTCAGGGGACATATCCAGCCAAAAAACTCAATGCTTGCGGCCCAGACAACAGCTGGAATATGAAACCAGGCCATTGCTGATCTCCAAAACACAAGAAATCCTCCCAGCAGAACAAACAAGACAAAGCCCAGATGCAGCAGAACAACAAGATCAGCGAGAAAATTGTAAACCAACCTTTACCTCATAGAAGGACTTATTATACAAATATTTTTCCCTCTTATATAAAAAAACGTTTAGCCAAAAAGAGTTCCGGCTAACAGTTTCTGCCGAATAACTTCCTTGAGAACCATATTTTTCTTTTTAAAACCCTCACGTCCATACTGCATATTCGCTTCAATCAGGTACCACTTTCCATGACTCTGCAAAAGATCAAGACCAACATCATTAAAATTGCATTTTCTGGAAAATTCCTTGGCCAATTCGATAACATCCCGGGGTATGTTGTCGAAATCAATCATTCCGCCCTGGTACAGATTTGTTCTGAAATCTCCATGGGGTAGTTTACGCCAATAAGCCAGAACCGGTTCATAGTTGATCAGGACCACCCGCAAATCCTTTTCATGGGGAATAAATTCCTGGATATAGGCGAATTTCGTCTTTTCCAGATACTCCCCCAGTTCAGCTGATTCAGTAATTTTAAACACCCCTCTCCCCCGGGATGATCTCCTGGGAATCTTTGCAATGAATGGAAAGGGGAATTCATTTTCGATGCTGCTGAATTCTCTTTTCAGGTAGATTTTTGTTTTGGGATGCGGAATGGAAAGCATGGTAAAAAGGGTGGTCTGCTTCATTTTTTGGCCAGCATACAGGTAGGTCTCTACGCTGGGAAAAATCTTCTTACCCATTGTGGTAAGATACTGGGCATAATTCAGGCTTGGATACAGGACACACTCGGCGCCCAGTATTTTCTGTCTTTCCGCCTGAGTATAGTCATGAAAATTAGGTTTTACCCCGAGGGTGAGAACCTCCGGCACGCCAACCAGTCTACTGCCTAAAGCAATATATTTAGGGTGAACCTGCTCCATATGACATCAATATTTATTGGCGACAGTTAACCGGCTTATGATCCTCAGGGATCGGTTTAAGACGGCCTGCAGTCATAATTTCCTCCAGACCCCGATCAAGTCCCTCAACAAACTTATCTTCCCGAAATAATGGAAACATTACTTCTTTGAGTATTGTATCCGCTGTCCCATTTTGAATAAACCATTCAAAGGCGGAACCTGTCTCAATACGCACTGACCCCTCCTCCATGGCAACACTGACCAGGAAGCCATTGCCAAAGCCCGGTTGCCCGATTTCCCAGGCTGCGGCTGTTCTTTGAGAAAACTCCTCTATATTTTCACCAGCAAGTGATGGAATGATAATCACGAAAATTTGGTGGCAGGTTTCCTTTTCATACGCTTCCAGAGCAGCGGAAATTCGCACTTTTTCTTCCGGTTGCAGTTTATCTGCATAATCACTCACCCATCCCTGTCGCATCAAAACCGTTGGAGAGTCCTCCGTTTGCGAACATGCGTAAAGGAAAATCAATAAAACTCCCAGAAAAAATAATGGTACAGGACTGTAATATTTCATCGCTTTTTCCGACATACTGCTAGAGTGTAATAATTTCATAACCCTGCTCAATATATGGTGCCATGCCGGCATGGCCTGCCATGTCTTCTGCAATCCTGAAGCCTTCTGCTTCGGCCGCTGCAAGTGCTCCCATCTTTATGGCACAGGCAAGGCAGACTGCATCGATGAGGGCAAGCTTTTTTACCTTCTCGAAGAGCGCATGCAGGGGATGCTCCGATTTGCTGAGCTCAATGATGAGCCCTGTGGCCTCCCCTTCCAGGATAATTTTTACCTCGCCTTCCTTTTCATGCAAATCAATGGCATTAAGAAGCACGTGGGCAAAGCAGATGGGGTTGCCCTTGAAGGCAAAAATAGCGGTCTTGTTAACTTTCATGACGGTCCTTTTAATATTTTTTTACCGAATGCAGTGTAACCGATAAAATTATCATAGTACGCCCCTGTAAAAGGCGAGTTTTCTGGAGTAAGGCTTGAATACCTTTAAAATGCGTTCTTTTTCCTCAGTGGAGATTGGTTTGGCACTGCTTCCCGCTCTGGCAAGTGTCTGAACTTCATCCGCTGCAGAACAGCCGACAATTCCAACTGTAATGCCCCACGACAGGGCATAGCGAATCAGGAGGTCCGCTGAAATGTTAAACTTCGGCAGAATATAGTGGGAGGCCCCCAATATCTTCATGCCGATTACTGCAATTTTTTTACGCTGCGCTTCGTGCAGGGTTGTTGTGAGAAACCCTCCCAACAGTTCCTCCACAGGGTTAACCGGCAGCATAACCGAATCAACCGGCCATTCGGCGACCGCCCTGGCTAGAATATCAGGGTCATGGTGTCCTGTTACACCAATGTTCCGGACCTTCCCTGACTTCTTCGCCTCAACAAAGGCTTCCAAGGCACCATTGGGACCGCTGATAACAGCAAAGTCATTTTGCGTCCGCAAGTCATGTATCTGCCACAGGTCAAGATAATCGGTATGCAAACGGGTCAGGGTTTTCTCCAGTTCAGAAAGCGCGCCTCTTTTATCACGTTTTCCAGACTTGCTGGCCTGGAATACCTTCTGTCTGGCAACTGGGTTTTCCTTCCAGATGGAGCCGAGATAGAGTTCGCTGTCCTGGTAAGCAGGTGCAGAATCAAAATAGGTTATGCCCTGGGAAAGCGACTCGTGGAGAACTTTTCGGGCATGGGGAGAGCGACCTGTAGTCCTAAGTATACCTTCACCTCCCAGGCCGACCGCAGTGATCTGGGGACCGCCGGGTGTAAAACTTTTTTTCGGAATGGTTTCAGCCATAATAACACTTAGGCAGTCGCCTAATCATATCGTGGAAAAATTGCCCAGCGTATATACCAAGAGCCGGAAAAATCATCGGTATCCAGGCAGATTATGCAGCTGTTCTGAAACTTGATGACCGGTTTTTCCAGGGATCCGCTAACCTGGTGAGAAACAAGTTTTTCCATAAAAGGAAGATGCCCCACCACCATTATATCCTCATTACCGTTCAATGAAGAAGCAAAGCTGGCAACATCATCCATTGGGGCAAGGCCCGTTTCTTTGCTAATTCCAGCTTCCGGTTCCAGGGCTTTCATGAAAATCTCAGCAGTCTGCAGGGCTCTTTTCTTGCCGCTGTGAATGATACGCATGGGCTGGACATTGTTTTCTGCAGCCATTGCTGCCATTGCTTGAGTTTCTGCCAACCCCTCCCTGGAAAGTCCCTGATTGGGGTCCTTTTCTTTTGGTAAACTCTTGCCGTGCTGAACTAAAAACAGTGCCATAACATCACCCTTAATTCTCTTTTTTCTTCACAAGAACCCAAAGAGCATGGATCATTCCCGGGATAACTCCCAGAATGGTAAGCAGGATGTTGATCCAGAAATGCATCCCCAGTCCGACTGTCAGAAACACTGCCAGTGGCGGCAGCAGAATTGCAAGCACTATACGCAGAATATCCATGGTGCCCCTACTCTTCAAGCATTGTTTGTATAAAAGAATTTGCTTCGGTAATGGATTTTTCCATCTCTCTCACCAGGTCGGCTATATCCGATTCAACGTTGACCAGTTCACCCTGCAGCGAGGCAATGGCCTTGGCATTGAGGTTGTGTTTCAGGTACAGTACCTGATCCCCCAGGGCTGTAAGCACCGGTTCTATTTTCTTTTCCGCCTTGTTCATGGCTGTGATAAGCTGCTTATACTGGCGCCTGGTTGCTGTTAATTTCTTTTCACTGTCACGGCGCAGAGATGCGCTGGAGTATTGATCGAGTTCGTTCTCCCACTCATCAAACAACGCCTCTGATACATCTTCAACCGCATCAATCCTGTCCCTTACCTCATTGGCCTTAGCCTCGCTCTCATCATATTCAGCCTTGAGTATCTTATATTTATCTTCCAGATCGCCTCCCTTAAAACCTAGAACCGAACTGAATTGCTCCAGGGCGGACTGGAACTGTTCCTTGGCCTCCTCCTGGCTGTCACGCGCCTCCTCAACACGATCCACCATGATATCACGCTTATGGACGCCGAACTTCTCCATGGTGTTGTAGTAAGTTTTCTGGCAGCCACCAGCAAAAAAAATGACAAAAAGTATAGGTAAAAAAGTATATAATACTTTGCTTTTCATGTGTTTCTCCTTTTTTCCAGCTTCAGCTTAAAGCCTTGGATCAACATTTCCCGGTCCGCCGCATTCCGGGGTGTAACAGGTAACATTCTTGAACTCGCACTTTTCCTTGCAGCTCGGACAGGTATCAGGCCCGACCGGGGCGGTGACTAAAAATCCACAATTGCCGCACTTCCAATAGGTCAGTCCACAGCCCGGGCACAGCGCCCCACTGAAATCACCGGGTAAAGCTTGTCTGCAATTGGCACATGACTTTGCATCACTCATTGTACAATCCTCCATAATCAGGTTATCAAATTAATATTCCCCTTGTTTTGCCACTGAAAAAATTAGTTCAAATTGAATAATATCAACTTACCCCCATGCAAGACATGGGGGCAACAAAAATAATTATTGATCTCTTAGATACTTTATAAAGATAATGCCGGAGCAATTGGAAGGACTGTCGGTGAAAAAGTTAGTCAAGACAGCTGCAGATGCACGGAGCAGGGGTTTTGGCTCTATAAATATATGCCAAATTCCCCGCGACAGGTAAGCGACCAACGGAAGACTCCGGGTAAGCGACCAACGGAAGACTCCGGGTAAGCGACCAACGGGAGACTCCAGGTAAGCGACCAACGGGAGACTCCGCAGCAGGTGTTGCTGTATCAGCTTGTGTGTAGGATTATTAATAAAGAAGGTTGACCAGAAAAAGACTGATCCACGGGATATAGGTAACCAGGATCAAGGCTGCAATCATCACCGCCATCCAGGGCAGGGATGCCTTGGTGACCTCCTCAAGGCTCAAACCGCTCAAACCCGAGGCGACATAGAGATTCAGTCCCACCGGTGGAGTTATCATCCCAACCTCCATATTCAGGGTCATGACGATACCAAGGTGGATAGGATCAATTTTGAGCGCCATGGCAATGGGGAAAAAAATGGGTGCCAGGATCAGAATGATGGAAGAAGGCTCCATGAAGTCACCAGCAAACCAGAGAATCACGTTAACCATGAGCAGAAACATCCACCAGGACATTTCCCGTGCCACAAGCCATTCAGCTATATTCTGTGGAATCCTTTCCATGGTCAGGACATGAGCAAAGATCATGGCACAGGCAATAATGAAAAGTAGCATGGCGGTCATCTTGGCTGATTCCAGCAGCACATGCGGAACTTCTTTGAAACCCATGTCACGGTAGACAAAAAGCGCAATAATCGCCGAGTATACCGCCGCTACGGCTGCCGCCTCCGTCGGTGTAAAGATGCCGCCGTAAATACCGCCGATGATCATGACGATGAGCAGCAAACCCCAGAAGGCGCCTAAAAAAGACTTCCAGACCTCCTGCAAGGTCGGCTTCTGCTGCCGCGGCATACCTTTTTTAACCGCGGTTATCCAGGTGACAAACAGGAGCATACCGCCCAACATCAAGCCGGGCACAATGCCGGCGATGAACATTTTTCCTACCGACTGCTCAGTGGCAACCGCATAGACTATCATGACAATGGATGGCGGGATCAAAATACCCAGGCTGCCGGCCGTGGCGATTGAACCCACGGCAAAAGGCTTCGAGTAATTGGCCTCAAGCATGCCGGGAATCATGATGGAACCGATTGCCACAACCGTGGCCGGGCTAGAGCCTGAGACTGCAGCAAAAAGAATACAGGCCATGATACCGGCCATGGCCAGTCCACCGGCCATCCAGCCCACCAGAGCATTGGCAAACCGTACAATGCGCCGGGCCACACCGCCGGTTGACAGAAAATTGGAACTGAGAATGAAAAACGGAATGGCCATGAGCGTGAAATGCTCCATGGTGGCTGAAAACTTGTTCGGCAGGATGCCGGAAAGCACATTGGTGGTAGTGGTCCACTCGGGGATATGGAAAAAGAGCAGCAGATAAATGCCGGCCGAAAGACCCAGACAGATGGCAATGGGTACGCCGATGAGAAGAAGGATTGCGAGGACAATAAATATGACTGTTGCTTCCATGAAAGGCCCCCTAATCCTTAATCTTTTCTAAGTGTTCTTCTTCCGTGGTTGGATGGCCGGGGGGATATATATCCGGAATTTCCTCAATCTCATCACTGTCAAGCTCACCGCTTGTGGAGACATTGATCATGCGGCCTGTATAAACCCAGAAGAAGACCTGTATCAGCCGGATTGATATCAGGGTAAACCCTAAGGGCAGGGCAAGATGCGGTATCCACTGGGGAATTTCCAGGTCCACTGTCATGAGTTCCATCTTGTAGGCATCGTGGACATAAAAGAAAGACAGGTAGGCCATGTAAACGGTAAAAAACAGGGAAATCACTACTGCGACCAGCGCCATTATCCGCCGCTGCGTTTCCGGCAGTTTCTTCATCAGCACGTCCACCCCGAGATGGACACCGTGCTTGAAACCGTAGGAGGCGCCGATCATCACCGTCCACAGAAAAAAATGCTGCACAAGTTCCGGGGCCCATGTAATCCCTGCATTGAAGACATACCGTGCCACCACCTGGGCAAATACCAGGAGTGTAGCAACGCCGAGCAATACTGAGATCAGTATTTCTTCTAAGCGGTCAATAATGGTTGCTTTCGCTTTTTCCATGGTCTTAGGGATTTTAAATGATCACAGAAGAGCCACCCATTCCTGCAAAAAGCTCTTAATTTTTTCATAACTCTCTTTTAATGCTATAAATTTATATGTCTGTCAACCACCGAATTTCGCTTTGACCTGCAAAGTTTGTACGGTTAGGGGATTGCGGCTTCCTGAAGTTCGCCATCTCCAGTCAGCTCTATATTGGCCAAACAAATAAACGACGGCTGACAGACAGGGTTCAATTATGGATTTTAATTCTTTGCATTCAGTTCATAAACCGCATCAATCAGATCGCCTCCGATAACATCACGAAATTCGTTATGCACCGGCTTGAAAGCCTTACGGAATGCATCTTTTTCAGCTTCGGTCAACTCGGTAACCTTGGTTGTACCAGCATCAATAATTTTTTGTTTCTGATCCATATTGATCTTGTAGGCATTTACCCTGATCCAAGCGGTAACTTCCTGGAGTATCGCTTCAAGTTCGGCCCGGACATCCTTGGGAAGATAGTTCCAGAACTGGGCGTTGGTGACAACCATATAGCCAAGATAACCATGGTCGGTCCCTGTTATGTATTTCTGCACTTCATAGAATTTTTTGGAGTACATGTTGGACCAGGTATTCTCCTGACCGTCAATAACGCCCTGCTCCAGAGCGGAATACACTTCAGAGAAAGGCATTACCAGCGGATTGCCGCCAACTGCATTGAACTGTGCTTCCAGAACCTTTGATGACATGATCCTGTATTTCAGCCCGGCCATGTCAGCAGGCGTCTTGACCTCGCGGTTATTATTGCCGACCTGCTTGAAGCCGTTGTCCCACATGGCCAAACCGAGCATATTTTTCTTGCCCAGCATCTTGTACAATTTCTTTCCTACTTTGCCATCTATGGTGTCATAAAGTGCATCACTGTTTTTGAACAGGAATGGCAGGTCAAAAAGCTGCAACTGTGGAACCCATGAGGTGAATTTCGCGGTAGAAGGTGCTGCCATCTCCACACTGCCGGTGCTCAGGGCATCCAACACTTTCCCATCTGTATAAAGCTGGGAGTTAGGGAATACCTGTACTTCAACTTTGCCTGCAAGGCGCTCATTGGCCAGCTTGGCAAACATATCCGCCGCCTGGCCTTTCGGGGTATTGGGCGACACCACGTGGGAGAAGCGGATTTTGATCGGCGCTGCTGCGGCAGTACCAACCTGTGCCATGATCATGGCAAATCCAAGGACCATGGCCAAACCGATAGTTAAATGTTTTGATACTTTTTTCATGGGTAGAACCTCCTTAAAAATTGAAATGAAATAGGGAAAAATTACCTGCTGTTTTCAGGATTATCACTTCTTGGGCATTTTCCTTTCTGGATGAATTGTGCAAAATTTCAACTTGTAAACTCTTGCAAACCCGTTCTAACAAAATATCTAATTCCTCATGTTTATATATAGTGCCAATTACCTCTTTTTAAATCAATCCGGAGAATTCTGATTTTTCCGTAAGAATTTTTCTTACACCTTAATCCGTGAGCCGTTTGCTATATCCCGGATTAAGAGAAGTGATCGCAGGAAGACTTTGAGGAAGAGTAGGTTCGACTATGGCTTTCCGAGTCGAACGAGGGAGAATATCCATTCTTGAAAATTAGGGAGTAGCCTGCGGCTCCGAAATACCCAGCAAGGGTGTATGTATAGGAATATTCAATGCTGCATGGTGAATACAAAGTTTGCCAGGCTCGTATAAAGGACTCCGTCGACATATGCACCCGGAATCTTCATGTAATTAACCCCATTGATGAACGCTGGACTTTTCGAAGTCTGCGCTTATCTATAAATACAGGGTTCAAACAATTTCAAATCATTTCCCATTAAGGATTCATATAAAAAAAGCCCCTCTCAAAAAGAAGAGGGGCTTTACTGGATTCATTATGTTTATTTGTCTGAAATTCTTCTTATCACTTCTGTTTATAATCTTTCAAATCAATATCTATCTCTTTCTCCTGGATATCGATATCCTGTTCAACAAGGTTGTCGATGTTGATATCATGCTCAACTATTGTTTTCAAGTTGGCTAACTGTTTGGTCCTATCCTTATCTGCCTTTTTATTGAGTCTATTTATCTCAGCGGTGAGATAATCACGGAACTCTTCAAGTTCCACCTTGGGGTTCTTGGCATACAACTTATTGTTAATATTCTTTAATTTCCGGGAAAGGCTGTCCAGCTCATCTTCCAGTTTTTCTATCTCCCCGTGCAATTCAACCCATTCATCTATTAATGCCAATTCTTTTTTTGTAATTTCCATAATCGTATCTCGCATTATTTCATAAAAAAATATTAATTTATCACTGGCAGACTTCAGCAGGAAAGAGCTTTTATTGAAAATAAGATAAAAGCCCCTTCTAGCAACAAAGGGGCTCTTATCTATATCTTAGCAAATTACAATTTTTTATTAAAATAACTCTATGTTACATCTGCTCCCAAAAGAAGTCTGTAAAGATATCTATAGTTCCATCATTATCCAAGTCGGTTTCTTCAGTTTCATCATTACCATTACTATCATACGTATAGTAAGAAACCCGCTCAATTGCTCCACCTACAGGCTGGTCTCTTTCCATTGAGATCAAATTTTCATTACTGTCATAATAGTAGTACTTAACAGCATCAATTATTCCGTCAATATTCTCGTCAATTTCTTCAGTTACTGTATTTTGCATAATGTCAAAGGAAAAAGATGAAATCGTATCAACCGTCCCATCATTATCCTCGTCTATCTCTAAAGTAGTCATTTTTCCACTGTTGTCGTCATAGGAGTATAGTTCAACATAATCAACTGTACCATTATTAAATAAATCCTTCTCAACTCTTGTTCTGTTTCCATGCCAGTTTACAAAATAGTCAAAGTGTAAAAGATAATCAATTGGTCCAGCAAAGTATTGGTATACAACATTATCAATTGTCCCATCATCATGATTGTCAATTTCTGCAGTCAGGATATGCTGGTTTGCATCATAGGAATAATAAGCAACATGTATAACACCTCCTGTATGAAGCTCTTCAGTTTCAATTAAACCATTAACATCATAATTATAATATCGTGTACTTGAATTTGTTTGTTCAACACTTTGCACTTCAATTAATTTCCATGTACCTGAAGAGGGAACAGTCGTTGTTGTCGTTGAAGTTGTACTTGTTGTTAGTGTGGTAGTTGTTGTGCCCCCCCCTGGGACTGTCGTGGAAGAGGTTCCACCGGGGACCGTAGTGGTTGGGGAACCTCCGGGGACCGTCGTGGTTGGGGAGCCTCCGGGGATTGTCGTGGACGTTGTTGTGGATGTTGTAGTGGTAGTAGTCGTTGTCGTTGTTGTGGTCGAAGTCGTGGTCGAGGTAGTGGTCGTTGTTGAGGTCGTTGTAGTTGGGGAGCCTTTGGGGACGGTTGTGGTTGTAGTAGCGGAAACTCCGGGGAGGGTCGTGGTCGTTGGCAAAGTTTTTTTCTTATTACTGCCGCCGTGACACCCCCCTAAAAGTAAAACTATAAAAAATAATATGAATAATTTAAGTTTTGCCTTCATTTGAAAATCCATTTTTATAAAAAACAAGATGTTTCTCCTTCTTAAAAAAAGAGGCAAAATTGATACCATTCTTAAATAAAACGGTTATATTATAAAATATTTACAGAATAATTTACATGTTTTTTTCATATTGCTTACTTTGAATAATGTTTGGGGGTTACAGAAAATGCCCCATTGAATGAAATACCTCGGAGCTTGCCGCGGGGTATTACCCCTTAAGATAGAATGAAAAATTCATAACGCCCCCTCTGGTTTGACCAGGCTTCTCATATCGACTGGACCAAGAAGCGATCCAAAAAACACTAGGGTATGGTATGAATAGAGAATGGGAACTTACAGAGTTAGTATTTCAACAATCAACCTTCTCAGAGGATATGCCAACTGCTTTCTTACCTGGGAACCCTCCAAAAAATCAGACTACAACCATCCTTGACGTTAGGCGTCAATAAGTTTGTTCTGCATGGCAAAGCGGGATATCTCAGCGTTATTGCGCAGGTTCAATTTTTTGAGCAACCGTAAACGATAGGTGTCCACAGTTTTTATGCTGATGCCGTAGGCCTCGGCTATTTCATGGTTGGTATGCCCCATGGCCAGACGACGGAGCACCTGCAGTTCCCTGTTTGAGAGTGAGTCCAACGTAGATTTGCCTCCCGTTCCCCTGGCAATCCTCAGGGCAAGTGCTTCACTGGCCTCTGCAGTAAGATACCTGTTTCCTCCTGCAACCTGATGAATGGCCTTGACAATATGCTCAGGCGCAGAGCGTTTGGTGACATATCCCATGGCTCCGGCCTCAATGGCCCGCACCACATACTGTTCCTCCTCATGCATGGTCAGTATAATAACAGGCAGACCCGGCAGGTATATTTTCAGTTGACTGACAACTTCGAGTCCGTCCATTCCGGGCATGGAGATATCGATGACAGCCGCATCAGGATTTTTTTCCCGGGCAAGCTGAATAGCGGTTCTGCCGTCATCTGCCTCGGCAATGACCTCAATATCCGGGCTCTCTTCAATAATGCGGCGCAGACCGGCCCGCACTATGGAATGATCATCGGCAAGCAGCACTTTTATCATCCTGTCTCCTTTGCAGCACCCTGAGTTCCTGAACTGTCGGGCTTCATAATCGAGGAAGAATCGTTTCGGCCCTGGTTTCCCATGCCCCACCGTTCACACCCTTTCAGGGCATTAGTTTCAGTATCCCGATGAGGGGTCTAAAGGCATGAAAAGGGGTGCATGCAACGGCCCCCGAAGGGGAGTCGTAACGAAATTACACGTTCAATATAAATTCTAAAGCCGCTTCTCCATTAACAGTATTAGAAATGTTCTCAGAAAGCGAAGGCAATATTCCGTCACGAGTTCAGATTCCTGCTGATCGGAGCCCTAAACATCACATGGCATCCCCTACCCTTTTCAGACATAACTTCCAGTTTACCGCCGGCAAGTGCCGCCCGTTCCCGCATGCCTGCAATACCGACCCCTTCAAATTCCGCCAGCCCGGAGATATCAAAACCTTTGCCATCATCCCTGACCGAAAGATTCAGTATGTTCCCCTCCGCTTGCAAAACAACAGACACCCGGCCTGCTTCTGCATATCGTGCCACATTTGTCAGGGCTTCCTGGCAGATTCTGTAAGCTGCAGTGGAGACGGTTTCATTTATTGCCGGGACATTTTCATGTTCAAAAACGCATGTAATGCCGCTACGGTTTTCAAAATCGCTGGTCAGCCACTCCAGTGCATCTACAAGTCCCAAATCATCCAGTACTCCGGGGCGCAGCCGGATGGCTATGGAACGCACGTCTTTTATGGTGTTATCGATCAGGTCACACATTGTCAAGGCGCGTTCAGCAGTTTTTGGATCGCTTTCTTTCAGGCGTTCCTGCATCCAGACCGCATCCATGCGCAAAGCGGTCAGCACCTGACCCAACTCATCATGCAGTTCGCGCGCTATGGCGGTGCGCTCTTTTTCCTGGCTGGCCATTATACTTCCGGAAAGACGCCTCAATTGGTTCTGCGCCTTCTTTACAGCGGTAATATCTGTGGATATGGAGCACACCCCGTTGATAGCTCCTGTTTCATCATATACCGGGAATTTAACCGACAGGTAGGTATGGATCTCACCATTTTGGACCACGCGTTCCTCAACCTGCATTGATTTGTCTTCCTGCAGAACCTTGCGATCATTTATACGAAATTCATCGGCAACCTCTTTTGCCATAATTTCGTAATCGGTTTTTCCGCGAACTTCTTCGTTGCTGACCCCAAACAAATCCTCAAATCTGGAGTTGACCAGGATATACCTACCATCTCTGTCCTTGACGTACACAACATCGGGCGTATACTTCAGAATGTTGGTAATCTCCCTGGTACGGATACTGACCTGTCTTTCCAGGTCTTTGGAATAACTGGAAAGCTCCTCCTTGGCTAGTCTGAGGGCCTCAACTGCCCTGTTCCTCTCAGTGACATCGATTAATACGGCAAGGGTTCTGAAAATTTCGCCGGTCTCATCACGTTCTCCAATGGCAGAGAGAAGAATATCGATTGCCTGACCATCCTTTTTTTGGATCTGGTAGGGAATATCGGTGCAAAAGCCTTTCTTGAAAAACTCGGGAAAAACGACAAGCTCTGCGTATTGCTTCGATTCTTCCGTAAAAAAATCCGTCAGTTTTTTACCGATAACCTCCTGCTCGCTGTAACCGAGCATTTCACTCCAGTAATTACTGACACTGACAATTTCACCATTCCTGTTGATGGAATGGAGCATGGCCGGAGTATTATGATACAGAGAACGGTAGCGCTTATCACTTTCCCGCAATGCCTCTTCAGCGGCCCGTCGCTGTCTGATCTCCAGGCTGGCCTGCCTGTACAGCATCAGTACTGACATCCCGAGGACCACAAATAAGGCAAGAACAATAGGACGTACAAATACAACGAGCGGTTTGAAAGCCTCCTGGGATATTTTTTTCATGTCCAGCAAATGCATGACCTTCCAACCCGGATAGTTATCCAGATCAATTTCATGCAGGAGAAACCTGATACCGTTTTCGGTCACTGCATATTCTTCTGCAGATTTCTTAAGCCCCGTCCATTCCCAGGGACCGTTGCCAAACTGTCTTGAAGAGGCGAGCTCCGCCGTCAATTCTTCTGAAATGTCCCAGGCCGTATGATAGAGCCAGTCCTGCCGGTTCGATATAAAGATGAAACCATTGGGATCGGTCACCAGTACTATTTCATCCTCAATAAATCCAATCTCCCTCTCTATCTGCTCAATAGAGCCCTTAATAACTACAATACCTATTGGAGATTCCTCACTGTATTCATAGATAGGGAAGCTGAAATAGACACCCCTTTTCCCCGAGGTGGAGCCCAACGCCATATAGTTGGCAGGGTTGCCACGTATTGCCTCTTGAAAATATGGGCGAAAGGAAAAATTCTGCCCCACAAAACTGTCAGGATCATTACGGTTGCTTGAGGCAATTGTCTTGCCCTCATAATCCATGAGGTAGCAAACGTCCGCCTGCAGGGTATTTCTAAAATGATCCAGAATACGATTGGCAGCCAATAAGGATTCAGAATCTGGGTTGCTGAATAACTCATGAAGTTCATTCATTCCTGCAAGGGTCCGAACCGGTTTTTTATACTCTGAAAGAAGGGTTGTCAGATTTTTATTGATACGTTCCAGGCGGATAAGGGTCTCGCTTTCAGCTTCCCTGAAAGCCGCCTCCTTAAAAGAAGTATAATAAAAATAACTTCCGGCAGAGGCAAAAACAAGTGCCATGAGCGAGAGTATGAGTAGAATCAAACGGAGTTTCATCTCTGACTTTTCCTCTGGTTACCGGGCATGCAAAGCTGGTACAGATCCTGTGTACAGTAAAGGCTATACTGGAACCAGGGGGAGATATTGGGGCTCCCAGCGCATTTTTTCAATCAGTGTTTGCAAGCGTTCGGGATCATTCCTGTGTTTGAATTTGCTGAAAGCACAGGGGCCGCTCACGTTATCACGTAAGGCGGCAAGGCCAACGGCCAGAGCAACACTGGAACTCACCTCCTTAAGCTCATCCACGCGCGGCATAAGGATACCGGCTTTAAGATCCTCCCGTGAAACCATTTCTGCAACCGCCTTTGCCCCTGCCGTAAAAAAAGAAGGCAGTACTTCCTTTGCACCTGATGCCAGGGTGCCGAGTCCTACCCCGGGAAAGATAAAGACATTGTTACATTGCCCAATCCTTATTTCCTTTTCTCCCAGCTTTACACGGGGGAAAGGGCTGCCTGTGGCAACCAAGGCTCTCCCTGCGGTCCACTGGTAAATATCCTCCGGCAGGGCCTCTGCCTTATCGGTGGGATTGGAAAGGGGCAGGATAACCGGACGTTCGCAGTTAGAGGCCATAGCCTCAACCACCTCACGGGTAAAGCAACCGGCCTGCCCGGAAGTCCCTATCAATACAGTGACTCCGGCATGCTTCACGGCTTCAAGCAGGGCATTATCACCCGGCTCCTGCAGCCAGTTCATTGCCACAGGATTCTTGGCATATTTGGCCTTGTAGGGCTCAACCATTCTGTCCGACGTGACAACACCCCGGCTGTCCAGGGTAAATATCCTTCTCCTGGCCTCACTTTCGCGCAGTCCATGTTCGATAAGGGCTACCTCTATCTGCTCGGCAATACCAATACCTCCGGCCCCGGCACCATGAACGAGATAAACCTGGTCCTCTATCTTCTCTCCCTTAATTTTCATGGCCGCAAAAATGGCTGCCAGGGTCACTGCGCCGGTTCCCTGGATGTCATCATTAAATGAAATTAGATCATGCAGATAGGCATCCCTGACCGCAAAGGCATTCTGCTTGGAGAAATCCTCCCACTGGCAGAGGGCATGGGGGAAAACCGCTTTGAAGGCTTTGGCAAACTGCTGCATGAATTTGACATACTCGGAACCCCTCACCCTGCGATGGCGCCAGCCGAGGTATTCTTCGTTATCCAGCAATGCCTGGTTGTCGGTGCCGACGTCAAGGGAAATGGGCAGGCAGTGCCACGGGGCGATGCCTGCTCCCTGGGTGTAGAGCATAAGTTTTCCGAGGCAAATGGCAATGCCTCCTGCACCCTGGTCCCCGATTCCCAGAATTCCCTGGTTGTCAGTCACCACGGCAACACGTATATCGCGGTGTCCGTAACGGCGCAGTATGTCCTCCGCGTTATCAATATTTCCCGGGTAGAGATGCACGCCGTTTGCGGAGCGGAACAGGGAAGAATATTGCTGACAGGCAAGCCCCACGGTCGGCGTATAGATTATTTCCATGAATTGGGAAATGTCGGTGGCAATAACTGCATGGGCCAGGGTTACATTGCGGTCAAACAGAGAACGCATATAGATATAACGCTCAATATCGTCCTCCTTCTTGAGAACTTTTTCCCGGCTGTTCTTTACCTGTTGCTGAAGAGGCCTTACCGCCGGCGGCAGCCCACCGTCTATACCAAGATTTCGTCTCTCTTCTTCTGTAAATCCGGTACCCTTGTTGACATAATTATTGCCATGTACCCCAATACCACGGGTGTGTACTTTAATTTCAGTTGTGTTGCCATATTCGTCATAGACAAATTTATAACTTTTCGCAGGCATTAAATTTTCCTCCATATCAAGCACTTACCAGCAAAAATACCCCACATTTCTACTGTGCCGTTTACCATACTGCAGCAAAATCGGAAACTTAAAAAATTTTGTGCCTGTGTCTCTGGTCCTGTTTTTTCCGAAAAACCATCGACAAAACCCAATGATTCCGGTAAGATTTCAACTGAATTATATTTAGTTACCTAAATTGATATCCCCCAGCAGGTCTTTGCATGCCCAAACACAAATCAAAAAACAAACCCATAGCAGACCCTGCAAACCATTCTGACAATTACTGGGAAATTAAAGAATCCCTGGAAAAGGAAGGGAAGCGACTTTTTGTGCAGAAAATATTTGCCGACTGGTGCAAGTCCTGCGGTATCTGTGTTGAATTCTGTCCTGCAGGTGTTTTCGAAAAAAGTAAAAACTCCATACCGGTCATACATAATCCGGATGCATGTACAGGTTGCAGATTCTGTGAATTTCACTGCCCTGATTTCGCCATATCCATCCAAGAGCGTTACCCTGACAGGAGAAAGAAGAAAAATGGCGCCTGAGTTGAACGGCAAAAAATTTCTGTTGCAGGGAAATGAGGCCATGGCAGAAGGCGCCATTGCCGCGGGGTGCCGTTTCTTTGCAGGGTATCCCATTACCCCTGCTTCCGAGATAAGCGAACGCATGTCCTACCGGCTGCCCCAGGTGGACGGCACCTTTATCCAGATGGAGGATGAAATTTCCAGCCTGGGTGCCGTAATCGGCGCCTCGCTGGCAGGTGTTAAGAGCATGACCGCCACCAGTGGTCCCGGGTTTTCACTCATGCAGGAAAACCTTGGCTACGCCTGCATAACCGAAGTTCCCTGTGTCGTTGTCAATGTCATGCGTGGCGGACCCAGCACAGGATTGCCGACCAGTCCGGCCCAGGGAGATGTCCTGCAGGCCCGTTGGGGAACCCACGGCGACCATCCTGTCATCGTCCTTTCGGTCTCTTCGGTCAGCGAATGTTTTTCTATAATTGTCACGGCCTTCAATCTCTCGGAAAAATACAGAGTGCCGGTGGTGGTGCTCTCGGACGAGGTCGTGGCCCACTCCCGGGAAACCTTCACTATCCCGGCTGCCGACTCCATCGAAGTGGTGGACCGCATCGTGCCCAATGTACCGCCGGAATGGTACAAACCTTATGAAGACAACAGCCGCGGCGTGCCTCCCATGGCAGCCATGGGAGATGGATACAGGCATCACGTCACCGGTCTGGTGCATGACGCCCATGGCTTTCCTACGGAGAGACCGGATGAGATCGAGGCTTTTTTAAAGCGGCAGTTCAGGAAAATAACCAATGGTTTTTTTGAAATTCAGATTACCAAGAAATTCAATATTGAAGATGCCGAGATCGCGGTTATCGCCTATGGTTCCGTTGCCCGTTCAGCGCATCGGGCTGTTGCCATGGCCCGTTCCCAAGGCATCAAAGCCGGGCTCATCCAGCTGGTCACCCTCTTTCCCTTTCCGAAAAGCACGGTGGTGAACGTCATGCGCCAGTGCAAGGCAGTCCTTGTCCCTGAAATGAACATGGGGCAGATAAGCCGTGAGGCAAAACGGGTTAACACCGGTTTGACCAAGGTCTTCAAATACAACCGTATCGACGGGCAACTTATCAGCCCTGTTGAGATATTCGAAGAACTTCAGAAGATGTAAAATGGGTCTGCTGCCATGTATATTTTAATCCAGCCCCCGGAATTGGAGATAAAGCATGTTTTCAGGAATGACTGAGCTGCGCCACAAGTACCTGCGCCACCACAAAAAATTTCCCCATGTATGGTGTCCCGGATGCGGCAACGGTATTGTCCTCGGCGCTCTTATCCGCGCCATTGAGCGGCTGAACCTGGAAAAAGATGATATCGTATTTGCTTCAGGCATAGGCTGCTCGGGCCGCATGCCCACCTATGTCGATTTCAATACCCTGCATACCACCCATGGCAGGGCTTTGACCTTTGCCACCGGCATCAAGCTTGCCAACCCGTCCCTCAACGTTATTGCGGTCATGGGGGACGGCGATGCCACGGCCATCGGCGGCAACCACTTCATTCACGCCGCCAGGCGCAATCTGGATCTTACCGCCATCATTATTAATAACCAGATTTACGGCATGACCGGCGGTCAGGCTTCCCCAACCACACCATATGGAGCCCAATCAACAACCTCACCCTTTTCCAACATCGAGCATGCTTTTTCCATCGCTGAACTTGCCGTTGCCGCCGGAGCAAGTTTTGTGGCCCGGGGCACAGTGTATCATGCCGCGCAGCTGGACAAACTTCTTGAGAAAGGCATCAATAAAATCGGCTTCAGTGTTGTGGAAATCATGTCCAACTGCCATGTGCAGTTCGGCAGGCGCAACCAGATGGGCGACCCGGTCACCATGCTCAACTGGTTGAAAGAGCACGCCGTATCAAAGGACAACGGCTCCAGCATGCCGCCGGATTCCCTTGACGCCAAATTTACCATTGGCATCCTGGCTGACACGGATAAACCAGACTACATTGAGGAATACAAAAAAATAAGGCTAAAGGCCCAAAGGGGTTAGGGGTATGGATGTTGATCGTTTTGAGATACGGCTTAGCGGTTCAGGGGGCCAGGGAATCATTCTGGCATCCATTATTCTGGCTGAAGCAGCCGGCATTTTTGCAGGATATAACGTGAGTCAGACCCAAAGCTACGGTCCTGAAGCACGTGGCGGCAGATGCAAGGCCGAAGTGGTCATCAGCAGCAAGCCCATCGACTACCCGAAGGCAGTGCAGCTTGACATGATGCTGGCCATGAACCAGGCATCCTGCGATTCCTACTGCTTTGATTTCAAAGCAAACGGTTTGCTGCTTGTTGACTCAGGCCTCGTGGACCAGACACCCACCAGCCGGGTTGTTGCTCTTCCCTTTACAAAAATTGCCCGGGAGTCTGCAGGCAGGGATTTGGCTGCCAATATTGTTGCCCTTGGCGCCCTGGGACATTTCTGCCCCCTGCTGTCACGCAAAAGCCTGGAATCCGCCCTGTCTGCCAGGGTACCCCAGGAAACCAAAAAGATGAACAGCAAAGCTTTGAAAGCAGGCATTAAGGCTGCGGAAAAGTTTGACATGGACAGCCTGCCGCGCTCCATTCTCCCCGAAGAAGAAGAGGAAATCTGACACACATTACCCTTAAACGTGGAAGCCGATGAAGCCTGACATTAGTTTGTGGCATGATGACCTGGACAGCAGCTTTAAGGTCTTCCATGAGCTCATGGCATACAAGATACGTGATATCCTCCTGGTACTGAGCCCTTACGACGCCTTTATCATGGAAGAGGACACCAGCCTCTCCACCCGGATCATCAACGAATACAGAGGATTGAACCTCAGCAAACCGCCGCGCCTGACCAACGTTTCCACTGCTGCTGAAGCTCTTGAACTGGTACGCTATAAAAAATTCGACTTGGTTATTACCCTGCCCCAGGTGGGCGAGATGGACTGCAACATCTTAGGCCTCAAAATAAAAGAAATCTGTCCGCATCTGCCGGTAATCCTCCTGGCCCACAGCCTGAAAGCAATCACCCCATACATGGAAAAAGGGAAGCGATCCGGAATTGACAATTTCTATATCTGGTCTGCCGACCCCGCACTTCTCCTGGCGCTTATCAAGAACATTGAAGACCATCATAACGTTGAATGGGATACCTCCCTGGCCATGGTTCGTGTTCTCATCCTCGTGGAGGATTCGCCGCTTTACCGATCATTCTTCCTGCCGCTGCTCTATAAGGAGGTGGTGGCCCAGACCCAGGCGGTCCTGGATGATAGCCTCAATGAGGAGCACAGGCTCCTGAAGATGCGCGGTCGGCCAAAGATCCTGGTGGCGGAAAATTATGAAGAAGCGATGCAGCTCTATCACAAGTATAAAAACTTTGTTTTCGGCATCTTTTCCGATACCCGTTTTCCCAAAAATTCCAATTTAAAGGATAACGCAGGATTAGAGCTGCTGCAGCATATTCGCAGGGAGATACCGGATCTACCACTGTTGCTCCTCAGTTCCGAATCGACCAATGCCCCAAAGGCAGAAGCAATTCCAGCAAGTTTTATCAATAAAAACGACGACATACTTGAAGAGGAAATCCACCGGTTTTTTCTGCAGCATCTCGGTTTTGGTGATTTTATTTTCCACATGCCGGACGGCTTGCAAGTTGACCAGGCCTCAAGTCTGCACTCTTTTGAAAAAAAACTGGCCACCATCCCTTATGAATGCCTGCTGTTCCATGCGACACACAATCATTTCTCAAACTGGGTTATGGCCAGGGCAGAGATTGGCCTTGCGTCCCGTTTGCACAAGAGCCGTATAACTCAGTTTAACAATGTTGAGACGCTGCGCCAATACCTTATTAAGCAGATCCATTCCCTGCGCAGATTGAGGGAACAGGGTGTTGTGGCCCATTTTGCCGAGCATGATTTTGATGCCGATGTCATGCAGTTTGTCAAGATAGGGCATGGCTCAATGGGGGGCAAGGCTCTGGGGCTGGCCTTCATGGCCTCACAACTTTCTAAAAATGGGTGGCTGCAGGAAAAATATCCCCAGCTAAGCATCTCCATACCACCGACCCTTGTCCTAACAACTGAAGGGTTTCAGGCTTTTATGCGGCAAAATAATCTCTTAATTGATTTTGCAAGTAAAAGCGATGCTGAAATCGCCTCACTTTTTCTTGCGGCAGCTATGCCGACCTGGCTTGAAAATCAACTTGGCGCTTTTCTGCAACAGGTATTCGAGCCATTAAGCGTCCGCTCCTCAAGCCTTCTTGAGGATGCACTGCACACACCCTTTGCCGGACTTTTTGAAACCTATATGCTGCCAAACAACCATGCTGACCATGGAATCCGCCTGCAGCAACTGGTTAAAGCTGTAAAGCTTGTTTTTGCCTCAACGTACTTCGCCGATCCACGGGCCTTTTCCTCTGGAATAGACAAACATGCATCCAGCCCTGAAAGCATGGCTGTCATTATTCAAATATTGGCAGGCAAGCCATACGGCAACTATTTCTATCCTGCAATTTCCGGCATAACCAAATCGTACAATTACTATCCAGTTGGTAAAATGAAAGCGAATGACGGCATTGCGCAGATCGCCTTAGGCTTTGGCAAAACAGTAGTAGAAGGGGGAAAATGCCTTCTCTTTTCTCCCCCTTACCCGAAAAAACTGCCCCAGTTTGCAAACGTCGATGATATGCTGTCCAGCTCCCAGCAGAGCTTTTATGCCCTGCGCATCAAGGGATATCCTGCTGAACTCGACTACTGCCAATCTAATCTTGTGCAGCGGGAAATAAGCGATGCTGAAAATGAACCACCCGTCCAGGCCATGGTAAGCACCTATTTTCCTGAGGATCATGCTGTTCGGGACAGCTTCTCCAAAGGTCCGAAGGTTGTCACTTTTGCCTCCATCCTGAAACATCAGATGCTGCCTCTGGCAGATCTGTTGCAGGATCTCCTGGAACTGGGCTACAAGGGGATGAGCTGTGATATAGAAATCGAGTTCGCTGTTGACTTGGGCAGCGATGCTGAGAAGAGCAGGTTTCATTTCCTGCAGATCCGCCCCATGGTTGCCGGTGAGAACCGCTATGAAGTTACAATTGATCAGACAGAGATCGATGGGGCTTTTTGCTATTCCAGTAAGCCCCTGGGGCATGGAATAGATGATACAATTGCTGATATTGTTTATATAAAACCGGAGACATTCAAAACTAAGGAGACCCGGGAAATATCCCGTGAGATCGGTCATATCAATGCCAGGCTCATAAAAGGGCAGAAACCATACCTGCTTATCGGCCCGGGAAGATGGGGGTCGGCTGACCCCTGGCTGGGCATCCCGGTTGGCTGGGAGGACATTTCCGGGGTGGCGGCAATGATTGAACTGCGTAATGACCAGCTCTTTGCCGAGGATTCCCAGGGCACCCACTTTTTCCAGAATATTACCGCCATGGGTATCAAATACCTGACAGTCACTGAAAACGATGAAAAGCTTGCCGATTTCATCAACTGGCAATGGCTAGCATCTTTACCGACAACCTATGAGACAGAACACTTGAGACATGTGCGTCTTGCAAACCCTTTTCGTATTAAAGTTAACATTCAGACATCGGAATGCGTCATATTTGAAAAAAATAATAAGAAATAGTTTTTTAAGTCGAATAATTCACGAGCTGGGCAGGAGCAGAAAATATGGATGATTTTATGACAATGGTGCGGGAAAAGGATCCAGGTGAAGAGGAATTCCACCAGGCAGTCGAGGAGGTGCTCGAATCCGTAAAGCCTGTTATTGAGAGAAATCCGGAATACCGCAGAGCAGCAGTGCTTGAAAGAATTGTTGAGCCTGAACGCGTTATACAGTTCCGGGTGCCGTGGATGGACGACGAGGGACAGGTCCATGTCAACCGTGGGTTCCGGGTTGAAATGAACAGCGCCATCGGGCCTTACAAGGGCGGCCTGCGTTTTCACCCTTCGGTCAACCTGGGCATCATGAAGTTTCTAGCTTTTGAACAGGTTTTCAAAAACAGCCTCACAACCCTGGGAATGGGCGGCGCCAAAGGCGGCTCGGATTTCAATCCCAAGGGTAAATCGGATAATGAAATAATGCGCTTCTGCCAGGGTTATATGACTGAACTCTTCAGGCATATAGGTCCAAACACTGATATTCCTGCCGGCGATATCGGGGTAGGCACCCGGGAGATCGGTTATCTTTTCGGCATGTACAAGAAACTGAAAAATGAATTTTCAGGTGTACTGACAGGTAAAAGCCTCAATTGGGGCGGCAGCCTGATCCGGCCGGAGGCAACCGGCTATGGCTGTGTCTATTTTGCAGCGGAGATGCTTGCCACCCGCAATGATAAACTGGAAGGCAAAACCTGCCTGATATCTGGGAGTGGCAATGTTGCCCAGTATACAGCGGAGAAAATATTGCACCTGGGAGGCAGGGTTGTGACCCTTTCAGATTCATACGGCTACATTTATGATGAACAGGGCATTGACTCGGAAAAACTTGAATTTGTAAAAGAGCTTAAAAATATCAAGCGTGGCCGCATTGATCGGTATACAGAAAAATACACTTCAGCTGTATATACACCGGCAGATCAGATATTGGACCATAATCCTCTTTGGGGCCATGGGGCCGACTGCTGCTTTCCCTGTGCCACAGAAAATGAAATCCAGCGGCAGGACGCTGAAAATCTGACCAATAACGGTGTACAACTTATCTGCGAAGGGGCCAACATGCCCTCCACTCCGGAAGCTGTAGACATTTTCAGCGACCGCGGAATTCTTTACGGGCCGTCCAAAGCCGCCAATGCAGGAGGCGTAGCAGTTTCAGGCCTGGAAATGGCGCAGAATTCCATGCGCCTGAACTGGCCGGCGGAAGAAGTAAACAGCCGCCTGAAAATAATTATGAAATCAATCCACCAGACCTGCCTGGACGCCGCTGAAGAGTACGGTGAAGCCGGCAGCTATGTGGCTGGTGCCAATATTGCCGGCTTTGTCAAGGTTGTGAGTGCCATGCTTGATCAAGGGCTGGTGTAATTGTTTTTTTTAAAGCTGTTTGCAGAAAATTACAATCAAATTTTATCTTCAACGGTTATTATGGACTCTTTCAGCTCTAAGGAGTATAATTGGTTTGTGGGTACAATGTATTAATGCCTAGGTCTGATTAGTCTTACTAATATTTTTTTATCCAGACAAGACTACCATTTTCTCTCATTTTCCAACCATGGAACACTCTGACGCTCCCTTACGAAAACAGCTCATCATTCCGCTCCTGCTTTGCCTTTTCATCATGCTTGCGGTTTCTCTTGCCAGCGTTTTCATGATTCAACGCCTGCATATACATAACACTATCAAGTCCAATGTGGACAGCGTAGAAAAGCTCTTCCCTACCCTTCTTGAAATGGAAACCAACCAGCTTGCAGCCCACGTTGACTTGCTGGGGCGTGATAAAAACCTGCAGGAAATATGGTTAACCCGGGACAGAGATTCCCTGTTTCAGACGGCCTCCCCAATGTTTTCTGAAATTAAATCGAAGTACAACATTACCCATTTCTATTTTACAGATCTTGACAGAAACTGCTTCCTGCGTGTGCACAATCCTGAACGTTTCGGCGATTATATCAACCGTTCAACCATGAACGCAGCTGTTCGTAAGGGAACAAACGGCAGCGGCATCGAACTTGGCCCTCTCGGCACCTTTACCCTCAGGGTTGTGCATCCCTGGTTTATCGATGGAACACTTGTCGGCTACATAGAACTCGGCAAGGAAATCCTGCACATCGCGCCCATGCTGAAACGCAGCCTCAACGTTGATCTCATCTTTACCATTCACAAAACCCGTCTGCACCGTCTGGACTGGGAAGAAGGCATGCGCATGTTAGGACGCGATTCTCAATGGGACTTATTCAGAGACTCTGTAATCATAGATGCAACCAAAGATGATATACCTCCACAGATTGGAGGTCAACTTGCTTTGCCGCATCAGGATCATGCAGACGGTATCGTGGAATTAAACACTGATAATCTACAGCTGCGCGCCATGTTTATTCCCCTCATAGATGCCGGGGCACGGGATGTTGGTGATATAATTGTTATTTCAGATGTGACGGCGCTTGAATACAACCTCAACATGATCACCCTTTCAATACTTGCCCTTTTTCTTTTTATCGGCATGATACTCATGGCACTCATGTACTTCTTCCTGATCAGGACAGAAGATACGATAGGCTCTATAAAAAATAAGCTTGTTGCTGAAATTGAAGAGCGCAAACAGGCTGAAGAAGACCTGAAGCACCACCGTGACAATCTTGAACTGTTGATCCAGGAACGCACCCATGAATTAAACAACTCGTTAATCAAATTAAAAAGTGAAGTAGAAGAAAGAAAGCTGGCGGAAGAGGCTCTGCGTTTGAGTGAGGATCAATTCAGGGGTGTTTTTGAGGGTTCGGCCCTGGGCATTACCATTTCCGACATGAATGGCCATATCCTGAAATGCAACCCCGCTTTCCAGAAAATGTTGGGTTTCAGTGAAAAAGAACTCAAGAAAATGACCTTTTCCACTCTCACCCACTCTGAAGATGCAGGAAAACACATGGAACTTTACCATGAACTCCTCGATGGCAAACGTGATTTTTTCAGGGCTGAAAAACGCTATATCAGCAATGATGGCCAGGTAGTCTGGGGTCAATTGACTGCATCATTTGTCCGTAACCAGGCCGGTAAACCGCTTTTTATCATCGGCTTGATTGAAAATATCGGTGAGAGAAAACTCCTTGAGATAGAGCGCATCAAGGCCAGTAAACTCGAATCCATAGGTTTATTGGCCGGCGGCATAGCCCACGACTTCAACAATCTTTTAACCGCCATAGTCGGCAACATTTCCCTGGCGAAAAACTTTATTGATCCTGCAAGCAAGGCTTCTGCCAGGCTGCAGCAGGCGGAAAAAGCCCTTTTTCGTTCCAAGGATCTTACGCAGCAGTTGTTGACATTTTCCAAGGGCGGCGATCCGGTTAAAAAGAGTGTTGCAATCGCCGATTTGCTCCGTGAATCGGCAGAGTTTGCTTTGCGGGGTGCCAATGTCAAATGCAACTTTACTATTGCCAAAGATCTGTGGCGGGCCCTTGTGGACAGTGGTCAATTCACCCAGATTATCCAGAATCTGATGATAAATGCCGATCATGCCATGGCCGAAGGCGGAACAATTACCATTGCAGCCAGTAATTATACAGCAACCCGTGAAAGCGATCTGCCCATAAATGAAGGGAAGTTTGTTAAAATTTCTATCCGGGACCAAGGTCAGGGAATTAAGCCGGATGATCTGCCAAAGATTTTCGACCCCTATTTCACTACAAAAAATGATGGCACCGGCCTGGGTCTTTCCATCGTCCATTCAATCGTTAATAACCATAACGGTCATATAGTAGTCGATTCACCGCCCGGTAAAGGCACAACGTTTCACATTTACCTTCCGGCCTCTCTCATGAAAAATGAGAAAATTAAGGCAGAACCTTCTCAAGTTATCACGGGCAGCGGCAAGATACTTCTTATGGATGATGAGGAGATGATCAGGGATTTTGCCAGAGAATTACTGGAGTACCTGGGGTATGAAGTGGAGCTTGCCGGAGATGGAGCCGAAGCGGTCAAACTGTTTCAGAAAGCCAGGGCAAACGGGACACCCTTTAGCGCTGTTTTCATGGATATTACAGTACCGGGTGGCATGGGCGGCAAGGAGGCAATACAGGAAATGCTTGAAATTGATCCTGCCGTCAAAGCCATTGTTTCAAGCGGTTACGCCCGGGATCCGATCATGTCCAATTATCAGCGCTACGGATTTGTCGGTGTAGTGCCGAAACCTTATAATCTGGAGGAAATGAGTATGGAACTCCACAGGGTGCTAACCCGGTAAAGAACAGGGGTCGAGGGGTCAAGTAAAAAAGAAGTGACTAAAGTGAGCTAAAGTTAAGAGTGAGCTAAAGTTATAAAAAATATTTCTTGGCTTAGTCTCTTGGATGGGTGCTAGATCGGAGTCTCCCTCTGGTCGCTTACCTGGAGTCTCCTTCTGGTCGTTTATACCCCTCAAGGGGGGTTTATGCCCTGTTTTTAAGGGTGTACTAAAAAGAGTGTCCTGAAAGGGTGCTTACCTCCCGCGACGGCGGGAGTCCAGGAAGATGACAGCTTAGTTTCGTTAAGAGCCAGATTAAAAAATAAACTTTAGCTCACTTGTAACTTTAGTCACTATCTCTTTCTACTCCATCACTCCAGTCATATTCACTCTTCCGGTGTAAAAAACCGTAACCGCAGGGCATTGGTTACAACAGACACCGAACTCATGGCCATGGCACCACCGGCAATCATGGGGTTTAAGGTGGGGCCGCCGAAAATATAGAGCAGGCCTGCGGCAACAGGGATTCCCACGACATTGTAAGCAAAGGCCCAGAAAAGATTCTGTTTGATATTGCGCATGGTTGCCCTGCTGAGTGAAATAGCGGTGAGCACACCACTGAGTTCCCCCTTCATGAGCACGATATCGCCCGACTCCACAGCCACATCAATGCCGGTGCCCATGGCAATTCCCACATCGGCTTTTGCCAGGGCCGGGGCGTCGTTGATGCCGTCGCCAACCATGCCGACCTTCATGCCCTTACCCTGTAACTCTGCCACCTTTTCCGCTTTAAAATGCGGCAGGACTTCAGCCATGACATCTTCGATGCCTGCCTGGACCGCAATTGCTGCAGCTGTTATTTTATTGTCACCGGTGAGCATGAAAATCTTGATTCCCATGTTTTTCAGCCTGTTGATTGTCTGCGGGGTTTCAGGCTTTATCTTGTCGGCTATGGCCAGCAAAGCTGCCATCTCGCCATTGATCGCCAAAAAAAGGGAAGTCTTGCCGGAGGCGGCAAATTCCTCAGCCCTGCGGTCAACAGATGGATAGTCAAAATGTCCAACCTGCTCCCAGATAAACTCCCTGTTGCCAAGAAGAAGGATTTTATCTTCCATGGAAGCTTTAATTCCTTTGCCTGGAATGGCCTCAAAGGTATCCGGTTCCTTTAACTGCAGGTTCCTTGTCCGGGCTTCCTGGACTATCGCCTCTGCCAGGGGATGCTCGGATACACTTTCCGCTCCTGCAACAAGAGCCAAGATCTTATCTTCCGACTCACCTGCATCCTGCACCAGCTCAAAATCGGTTAGCTGCGGTTTGCCATAGGTAAGGGTGCCCGTCTTGTCAAAGACTAAAGCGTTTATCCCCTGGGCCATTTCCAAGGCCTCCCCGCTTTTAATGAGAACCCCGAGCTGGGCGCCTCTGCCGGTGCCGACCATGATCGATGTGGGTGTTGCCAGTCCCATGGCGCATGGGCAGGCAATTACAAGCACAGCGATGAATATGCGCAGGGCAAAGGGAAACGGTGCCCCGCCGATAAAGTACCAGGCCAGTCCGGACAGCGTTGCTATGACCATCACCGTCGGCACAAAATACAAACTTATCCTGTCGGCCAGGTTTGCGATGGGTGCCTTGGAACCCTGGGCTTCACGCACCATTTTAATGATACGTGCCAAAACGGTATCCTGGCCGACACGTTCAGCCAGTACCCGCAGCATGCCGTTCTTATTCAGGGTACCGCCGATAACCCTGTCCCCTTCTTCCTTTGAAACGGGCAGGCTTTCTCCGGTCAGCATGGATTCATCAACGCTGGAATGCCCCTTCTTAACCGTACCGTCCACTGAAACTCTTTCACCGGGTCGCACCAGGATCAGGTCTCCGGCTTCGATATCGGATACAAGAATGGAAACCTGTGCCTCATTTTCCGCACCCGGGTTTTTTATAAGTGTTGCCTTGTCAGGTGTTAATTCCATGAGTTGACTGATGGCATCAGAGGTCTTGGCCTTGGAGCGCGTCTCCAGGTATTTGCCCAAAGAAACCAGGGCGATAAGCATCGCGGCAGACTCGTAGTACAGGTCCATTACCCGGGTCATTGCGTCAAGGCCCAGAGAAATTTCAATGAGATTCCAGGTTGAATAGATAAAAGCTGCCCCTGTGCCCACTGCTATGAGTGAATCCATATTGGGTGATTTTCTGATAAGGGCGGGAAAGCCATTGAGATAAAAGCGGCGGCCGGACCACATAACCGGCAAAACCAGAAGAAACTGGGTCAAGGCAAACTTAAAGGGAGCATTATGGGGATCGAGGAATTTCGGCAGCGGCATGCCGAGCATTTCGCCCATGGAAAGCACCAGCAAAGCAAAGGCAAAAGCAAAAGCCGGGATAAGCTCTTTTTTCATCCTGGTCAGTTTTGCCTTGGTTTCCCTCTGCTGTTTTAGCAGCAGGTTTTCATCCTGTTCCGCCAACGGTTCAGCTTCAAATCCAAGACCGGAAATGGTTTCCAGTATTCTGCGCTTGCTGATTATGTCAGGGTCAAATACAACAACACCTGTCTCTGCTGCCAGATTAACCTGCATCTTCCGCACACCATTATGGTTTGATATCACCTTCTCGATGCGTGCCGAACACGAAGCACAGGTCATACCCTTAATTTCCAGGTCAAGGGTTACCTCGCTGGCAGGTATCTCAAGTTCAAAACCAAGGCCGGCAACCTGGCTTGAAATATCATCAAGTGAAAGTTTCGCATCATCCCATTCCACCTCCATGGTTTCTGCAGCCAGATTCACTGAAACAGCACTGATACCGGCCTGGGATGACAGTACTTTTTCAATGCGGGCAGAACAGGAAGCACAGGTCATACCCTTAACAGCAAGCGTTTTTTTCTGTAATTCAGCCATGTTTGTTTCTCATAGAATTAGATGGATTAAGGTGCGCATGTTGATCAACTATAAGCACAAACCCAGATTGAAACAATCCGATAGACAATTACCGCACAAGAAAGTTTGTCATGTAATTTCTATATTTTTATGAGCACGATGCGGACATCTATACCGTGCTAACCATATATTTCAGTAGGTAGCACTATTTTCGATAAAATTTTTCAAATGCTCCAAATATTTATCAGCATCATAAAAAACGATGCGGACACGTATACCTTTTGAAACATTTATTGCATCAGGTGGCGCTGGTATTCCGAAGTTTTTTTGAATGCATCAAATATTTGTCGGCATCAAAAAAAATGATGCGGACACGTATACCTCTTGAAACTATTTATTGTGTCAGGTGGCGCTGGTATTCCGAAGTTTTTTTGAATGCATCAAATATTTGTCGGCATCATAAAAAAACGATGTGGACACGTATACCTCTTGAAACTATTTATTGTGTCAGGTGGCGCTGATATTTCGAAGTTTTTTTGAATGCATCAAATATTTGGCAAAAGCATGTTGCATGATTATTGTTTGAAATCTGCAGAGATACTCCCTGCTAAACTGTAACTGGACATAAATCATTTTGCATTTTATCATTCTTAAATGTTTGAATTTATGTAAAAAATACTGAAACAAAACAACAACTTTACAAAAGGAGAACAAAATGGCTGTATTTAAATGTGAAAAATGTGGCGCTACCAAGGAAGGCAGATGCAAACCTAAAAAATGTCCGGAATGCACTGAAACAGGGACCATGCAAAAAAAGGAGGAGAAAAAATCCTCCGGTTGCGGCTGTGCCTGTGCGGCAAAAAAATAAAAAAAGCCACTGCCAGATAATTTTGGCAGTGGCTTTTTTTATTTTTTTCCCCAGCCTCAGCACAACCGGGGCACACCTACTGGCCCTTCATAGTAGTTTTTTCCTATAGTATTGTTAGTATACCGGCGGGCATAAATATCCTGTTAGCATGATGCCAACAAGTTATATGTGATTGGATTACTTACTGTCCTGGTTACACTCTGTGCATATTCAATTTCAGGACAAGTCCCGCTTTGCGGTCATATGCCGCAGTCTTCCCCTGCCGCACATTTTTCACTTTACTGGAGAGCAATAATCTCAGTAGCTGTTCCCATGACCACCGGCTCACCCATGTTGGCTGCTGTCCAGATATCAAATGTGACATTGCCCCATGTCATATGATTTTCAAAAGGCCCGTCAGGAAGATTTCGGGCCCGGCCTCCGAATTTCTCCGTGTTTTCCGTATCATGCTCATTGAGAAACTCCATGTACTCCCTGTTAAAGGTCTGGTATTTCAGGGTGGCGGTCACGGTAACGGCTCCCTGTGCCGATGCGGGAATCGTAAAGGCATAGGGTGTCACATCCCAGTTCTGCCCGGTGGGATAGTCCGTATCCTTTGGATCATGGGGAACAATAAAGGCCCCGTCTTTCATGTACGCCTCTTTATTGTAGCCAAGAGGAGGGATCCTGTTGTCCTTCTCGATATAGTTCATCAGGACGAAATGAAATTCCTCCTCTGCATGGGTCACAGTCCCGTCTTTGTCCGCATCAATAATGCTGTAACCATCGAGTTTAAAATTCTTGTAGCCCTCTGCCAGGACCAGCTGTTCATAGACTTTGATCATGGTCTTCCCCGGGTCCATGACAAAGCCGCCGTTTGCTGCCGCAAAATATTCTTTGCGGGCAAGGGAGCCGTCAGGCAGCAAATATCCGCTTTCAAAGAGCAGCGTACCCGATTGATCAACTGCCTGTACATGAAGCCACATCTGCCGCCCTTCGGCAAAACCGGAAGGAAGCTTGTGCCCTGTTTTATTCGTCACCTTGACATTTACCGTGACCACCTGGCCGGGCGCAGCCTGGGCAGGAGTATTAACCAGTGCTATATCTGCTGCGGTGTCCCGCATAAATGCCCTGTTTCTATTCATGGCATCCATATATGACTGGGTTCTCCAGGGATTAACAGAATAATTGTAAGGGGGTTTTGTCCACTTATCATCAATCGGGCCCCAGAGCATGTCGAGCCCCGGGTAAAGAAGCCAGGTTTGGGCGCCCTGGAATTTCATGGGCACATGACAGTCCTGGCATTTTGTATTGCCGCGGTAACCGCTCCAGTACCATTCGGTATAGGTTCTCTCTATGGGGTGGAGCATGCGGTCCACGCCGGAGGTCCTGGTATAGATGAGCGGATTGGTGACATCGTGGCAGGCACCGCAGAATTGACTGGCGTCTGCAAAACCACCGGAAGATCCGGTGCCCGTGGAATTCTCCCCGTGGCAGTGAGCACAGTCCCTGTGGGCAATAATTTCAAGATAGCCGAAAGAAAAATCACGGGTATGACAGGAAAAACACTCATAGATCCCTCCCGATTCGCCTGAGATGGCTTCCGTGCCTTCTGGAATATCTGCTCCGTCTCGAAGATGGTGACGCACCCTGGTTGTGTCATTCATATCAGAGAAAAAACTTCCGTTTCCTGCAGCCATCACTCTTCCGTCATAACGGGACTGTCGCGTGTATCCCTCATTGAATTTTGCCCGATGGCAGAAATCACACTGCATGCCCTCCATTTCCGCTTCAGACTCTTCAAGGGTATTCACGGCTCGGGGGTTGCCGAACTCATCAACGGGATTTTCCTTAAAGGCTGCTCCCCAGAACTGTCCTTTCAGAAAGGGGGCATGGGGCGTCGCAGGCTCAGAGTTCCCCTCCATCCATCCCACCGGAGTATGACAGCGCAGGCACATATCCGCTGTCAGGGGAATCTTGTCTTCTTCAAGGAGCTGGATATCACCTCCGGGTATGCAGGGTTCCCCGATGTTGGGGTCATACAGCTCCAGAGCACAGGCAACTTCTCTTGCCGTCCCAATGCCGACAAGATCGAAAAGGTCCTGATTGAATGTATCGATTCCTTTGGCGACAGCAGCATAGATCAGGTTGATAAAATCATTGTTTGCCACATATGTCGTGGCGAAAAAAGCAGGATCACGGGCGGCATTTCCCATGGTCATCCCGGCCCAGTCACGATAATGGTTCCCGTCTCCCAGGCGTTGGGGCGCCCTGAAGCCTTCCTTCACCGCACACAGGTCCTGGCCCTGGTCATTTAAGACTTCCAAGCCGTAACCGCAGCTGTTCTCCATAAATCCTCGGGGCTGGGTGGAATCAAAGTCGGTTAATACATTTGCCATCAAAGACCCTGGAGTTGAAAAAACAAGCAATACTAAAGCAATGGTCTCTATACATTTTACCTTCATGTTCACCATCCCTCCTTTTGTAAATAAAAAACTGCGAAGTAATCACTTTTTCAGCCTGCCCTAATAGTCGGGGCCCTATCTCATTTTTATTAGTCCTGCTTTTTTCTGCCCAACCTTTACAGGTACTTCGGCTTTTACTTTTGTGGAAAAACACAAGGCCTCCATAGGGAAACGAATACATTCCCCTGGAGGCCTTGTAATGGCGTTTTTAAATACACCTCTCTCATTGAAGTTTCCTTCTATTGGAGATTTTATGAATATGCCAGGACTTTGATTTATAAAAAAACATATAAACCTGATTGTCAATAAAAATTAGAAAGAACAACTTGGTAGGAATGGTTGCTAATTTAGATGTCTGTGTAAGTCAAACTGGGGATTTTTTATGATGGAAGGATGGCTGATGGTATTATTCGATAAAATTGATTTTTATATGCCTCTTTAACAAAAGCCCCCCACTGGTAATTCCAGCGGGGGGCTTGATTTATTAACTGAAAGGTTGTCTGTTACTCTGGTTCATCGTGGCACAGGTCGCAGTCCATTTTGATGTAGTTGCCGGCCTCGGAGGTATGTTCCTCATCATGGCAGCGGAAGCAGCCAAAGCCGTTTTCATCATAATACTTATGGCCGAGATGCCCTGAATAAGTACCCCATAGGACATTCATGTTGGGCCAGACATTATTCATATAGGACTCAACCAGGTACTCTCCTGCAGCCCTGATATCCTCTCCATTTTCCTCGGCCTGCTTTTCGCTGCGCAGTTTCTGTAGCCCCAGCAGGTGTTCAGTCATTTTGGCCTCGGCCTCTTCCCTGGACGGGTACTCCCGCTGCAGGGCAATGAGGCTGTCCTCCCTGATGCCTTCAATTTCCGGGTTGATCCTCTTGCTGAGCAGACCGAAGTCCACTACTTCATCGGGCATATCATAGATGTGGGTAGGACGATTATGGCAGTCGATACAATCCATGGTGCGCCATTCACCTTCCTCGCCCTCCGGCATCTCAATATCCTCTTTGACAAATTCCTCTTCAGAGCCGTCTGGACGCTTCACCCTGACCCTGGCTACCTGGGTCCGCTTTTTATCAGCAGCAAGATAACTGACCTCAACATCCTTACTTACATGCCAGTGGATGCCCTCAAAATCTCCGGTCTGGGGATTATGACCGCCGATATGCAGGGCCATTTCATTGACCTCGGGATTGACCTGGTCATCGTTGGAAAAATGGCTGAATGTCTTAATCTTCTTACCGTGGAACTTATCAGGCCAGTGACACTGTTCACAGGTGTCCCGGGCAGGACGCAGATGCTCCACCGGTGCCGGGATCGGACGGCTGTAGCTGTCAGCCACAACAGCCAATACCTGGCGTAGGCCTGATATCTTGGCCTGCACGAACCAGTCGGCGCCAGGGCCGATATGGCATTCCACACAGGCAACCTTTACATGGGGAGAGCGCTGGTAGGCCGTATATTCCGGCGCCATGACATCGTGGCACACCATGCCGCAGAAATAAGGTGAATCGGTAAAGTGATAGCCTTCATAACCGACGAGAACAAGAACTGCTAAGTTGACGATGGTCAGGATAATGAAGCCGATTATGAATTTACGATGCTTGTGATCACTGAGGTTGATCTGCAGGTGTTCTTTGACAATGCCGTACTTATGGTATTGCTTCCTTCTTAACCAGGCAGCAAGGGGGATAATCAAAAGACCCAGTATCATGCCGACCGGCAGAATCATAAAGGTTATTATACCGATATAAGGGTTGTGGAAGACTCCCAATACCTCTGCAATTATGCCGAGTATCATCAAGGTGATACTGACAGTTGTCAGGACTACTCCGAACATTCCAAGGGGTGTACGCCACATCCCCCGGATAATGTGACCCCATGGCCCTCTGTAGCTTTTGGTGCCGCCACCTGTTGTAGTTTGCTCTTCCTGGTTTGTTTCGTTCTCAGACATTTCTCTTAGCTCTCCTTCGCTATCTTCTTCATTGGTGCGGATATATAAATATTCCTAAATATAATCAGGCCAGGCTTTTGTAGTCCGGACTTATCTCATTAATTTCTGGTGATCTTTAAACCACGATGTGGCAAACAAGGTCAACTCATGAAAGAACCCGTTTATATAACAAAGGGGGTCCCAAAGCTCAACTATTTTTATGTACGAAAAACTACCTATTTTACATACAGGAAGACCATTGAGTAGATAATGGATACAACGAGAGTGAGACCTATAGCCAAAGCGGTAAAACCAAAAACATGGGACACAACAAAAAACCAGCGTGGTGTCGGGGGCACTTTGATCTCGTCAAGCTTGCCTGCAGCAACGAGCTCGGCATATTCCCGGGGCCGTTCATGCCTCAGTTCTTCCAGGGGCATGGTGCCGGTGAAAATAACCGGGTCCATGGGAAATTTTTCAGGACGTAAATGGGTATTGAAAAAATGGATGGTGAAAATAAATCCCGATGCCAGCAGGGCCTCATCGCTGTGGATAATTGTGGCAATGTTAATCCAGTAACCGGGTATGAATATGGTGAATGTTTCAGGGAACCAGAGGCATAATCCCGTTGTACCGATGACTGCCACACCCCAGAAGACCGCCATGAAATCAAACTTTTCCCAGTAGGTCCAACGCCCGTATTGCGGCTGCGGCCCCAAACCGAAAAACCACTTGAAGGTCTGGATCAGTTCCTTGGCATCGTTCAGGTTAGGAATCATGCTGTCTTTATAAAGGATAAATTGCACAATTGATTTGCCGGACTTCCTCCAATTCTGGTACATGAGGACAAAGGTTAAGGCAAAGTAGGTAAATGTAACAATGGCCATTAACCTGTGCAGTGCTCCCAAGACCTCAAAGCTGCCAAAAAAATCTGCAACAAATTCAGCCCATCTCTCCGAGGCAAACTTAAGCGCCATGCCGGTAACAGCCAGGGTCAAAAAGCTGACAATCACCAGAAAGTGCAGAAATCTGGGAAAAATTGAAAAACGTTGTACATATTCTACTTGTGGGTTGTCCATAATGAATCTTCCTTCTCAAAAACTCTCGGCTCTGCCGACATTTCTGTTTATATTCAAATTACTTTAAGAGCTGTTTTATTTTATCCTTATTCGTCCTTCTTCAGAATACTCTGACGGCTATGTTCACGGCGTTTCTTAAAACGCTCCCTGAAGGAACGCGGCACCCAGAAGAGGGTGTGGATGCCGAAGAAGGCAAAGGTACCCACCAGCAGGCCGGTCATGCCCCAGAATGTATAGAACAGATAAGGGTACTTATCCCTGTCATGATGGGTGGCATGGGTCAGGTAGCCGGTGAATTTCCTGTTGGAGCCCGGATGACATTTCTTGCAGGTTTCCACGACATGGCGCCTGTTCAGGCGGGACTCGCTGTAGTATGCCGGCAGGATATCGTGGGCCCCGTGACAGTCGGAACACTTTGCTGTCTTTTCACCTCCGGAAAGCATGGAGGCCTTGCCGTGATACGTTTCAAAATAGGTGTCTGTTTCATGCTCATGGCAGGTGCCGCACTCATCAAGGATCAGACCACGAAAACCTGCTGTATCATGACGGCTGATGGTATGCGAGGTATGGCAGTCATTGCAGACCGGCAGTTTTTTATCCGTTTTTGATACCTGCGGACTGTGGATCGAGGAACTGAATTTTTCAGCAATACCCAAGTGGCACTGGGCGCATGCGGTAATGATATTCTCCCGGTTAACACTTGATTCAGGATTGGAGGCCGGCAGCATACTGTGAGCCGTATGGCAGTTGGTACAGGTGGCTGAGACCATCAGTCCTGACTGCGACAATCCCCTACCGTGAATACTCATCTGGTAGTGCTTGACGATATCATGCTGTTTTCCTGTATAGCGCAGGGCGGCCTTCTCTCCTTCCCGGTGGCAGCGGCCACAGAGATCCGGAATGTTACGGGCAAATATGGGGGATTCGAAGTTGGATTTTGACATGACGCCATGGGTGCCATGGCATTCCGTACAGACCGGGGCATTCTTGTCATTTTTTGCCACCAGCATGCCGTGGGTGCTCTTGTCGTAAAGATCTACCACCTGGGCATGGCATATGGAACAGTCCACCGGGCCTGAATCCTGGCAGACCGGATTCTTCTGGTGATCAACATTGACATGGCACTTGGCACAGGCAATACGTTTCTCCTGATGGATTGAATGCTCAAAATCATCGACATTGACATACAGAATTCTTTCCTCACCGTTGGCCAGTATCTTCTTCAGGTCAGGATTACCGTGACATTTCAGGCAGAACTGGTCGTTGAGGCTGTCTTCATAAAGAACTCTCCTGGCCTGGTGAGGTCCGTGGCATTCGACACAGGCCGGGACTTTATGCGGTTCCGTTTCCCATAATTCACCACGGACGATCTTGGTATGAGCATCTTCAATATTTGCATGACATTTCATGCAGGTCTTCACAACATTCAAACGGCTGATTGTGGAATTCGGGTCCGTGTGCGGCAGAACATTATGGGCCGTATGGCAGCTGGAACATACCGCGGTTACGGTCAGCCCCTTGCGGAATAACCCCTCACCGTGTATGGACATGGAGAAATTTTTCAGGATATTATGTTTGCCGATGTCATGGGTCAGGGTCATGGGGCTGCCTTCCTGGTGGCAGCGGCCGCAGGTAAAGGGAACATTCATTACATATGTAGGAGAATCCTTATCCTGCATTGAAAGGATATCATGTTTGCCATGACAGTCTATACATTTAGGCGCATAGGGATCATTATTTTCAAGAGCCTGGCCATGCAGGCTGTCTGCAAAAATCTCGGCAATATCATCATGACAGTTGGCGCAATCCACACGGGCCATTGGGTATGGATGCGGTGCTTCTTCAACATCAGCCTCTTCATGGCAGGAGACACAGCCGTTGTCCGCATGGACCGAACCTGCAAACTTATCACCGTCAAGGGTCAACTGAACGGTCTTGCCGTCAACCTCAACGGTAAGGTCCGGGTCGGTATGACAGTCAAGGCAGTCCTCGTCTGTCATGGCTGCGGCATTCTGGGCAAGATTTACCAGCAATGCGACAGATATAATAACTAGAAACTTCAACCATCCCTGTTTTTCTGTAACGTTTAACATGATCCTTCTAATCCTGTTTTTTATGATGATGGACTATTCATAAAGTGCTTGAACAATTCAATTGGCACCGGAATCAATGTACTGTTCTGCTCCGATACGCCTATCTCTCTGATGGTTTGCAGGTAGCGGAGCTGCAGGGTAATCGGTTCCTTAGCTATCAGGCTTGCAGCCTCGCTCAGTTTGGCAGCAGCCTGCAGTTCGCCGTCTGCATTAATGACCGTGGCCCGACGCTCCCTTTCCGCCTCTGCCTGCTTGGCCATAGCCCTCTGCATACTCTCAGGCAGATCAATTTCCTTTAACTCCACCTTGCTTATGGCAACGCCCCAGGGCTCTGTTTCATGATCCAGAATTTCCTGCATTTTCCTATTCTTGGCATCACGTTCGGACAGTATGTGATCCAGATCCTCCTGGCCGCAAACACTCCGAAGAGTGGTCTGGGCCAACTGTGATGTTGCCGCCTTGTAGTTTTCAATTTCAATTGAAGCTTTTACCGCATCGACGACCCTGAAATAAACCACTGCGCTGACACGCACAGAGACATTGTCCTTGGTAATGATATCCTGCCCAGGGACATCATGGGTAATGGTCCTCATGTCAACCCTTTTGAGTTTATCAATAAGGGGCATGACGAGCACCATACCCGGACCTTTCGGTTCGAGTACCTTGCCCATCCGAAAGACAACACCACGTTCATATTGGGGGACCATTTTAACAGATGCAAAAATCAGCATCGCAATAAGCGGAATCAGGAAAACGGCAACGTATATCATTATAAATACCTCGGCATATTTTTCTTAATGCTTCTCGCCCTAATTATTCCACTTAAGGTATTACTACAGACATGCAGCTTACTTTGCATTCCCTGCAACACTAACGATGGACAATGCAACACTTCTGTGGCAAACGGAATATACGATTATTTTCTTAAATTGCAAGCAAAAAAGACAATTTTCTGAATGGGCATTCAATGGTTTTTTGGGCATTCTATATATGCAAATCGGTGAAATATTCCACCCTTGTCTCCTCTCATCCCACAACACGAGGCACCAAGTAAAAATGCAACCTCACTGTAAGATATTGAATTGTTAGGATTTAATTTTATTTTGATGTTCATATATTGTAAAATAACTTTAAAATTATATGCGTTATTGCTGGCTAACAAGTTTTTCCAAACTGAAATTATTATAATGCCGAAATATTCAGTTGTCCACGTTACCTAATAATTATCCAATTTTGCTTGACATTTTTTGCCTTCCTGGTCTATTCATTGCATAGTTTTTCACTGGACAAACTGTCTTTTTACCCACAATTAGAAACTGAAATACAAAACCGTTTTTGCCGGGATGCTGATGAATCAATCCTGAAGGAAACTTCTTAAGTGGACCTGACTCTCATCTTTCATATCTTTTCCACCATTGGTTTTGGTCTGGCTTTGCTCCTGGCATTCCGCATCCAGAAAAATCTTTTGGGACATCCCTCAAGAATATTCCTGACCCTTTTTCTGCTGATTTATTTCCTGGTCGGGGTGTCTAATGTCCTTAAAGAGGGCGGTGTGACAAATTACTTTGACCGTTTTGAGTACTTTGCCGAAATGCTCTTTCCGCCGGCCTTTCTTTTTTTTATTTTTCCAATCTTTTCCCTGTACATTTTTTCCATATACATGAAGCAGGATTTTGAAAAACGTTTGGAAATTGAGGAGTCTCTCATAGAAAGTGAAAAAAAATTCCGTAATATCTCTGAAGAAATAGCCGATGGAATTGCAGTAGTCATCGACGGAAAAATTAAATGGCTGAACAAGGCATTTCCGAAAATTTTCGGCTATGAATATGATGAACTGCTTGATATGGATATACAGTCCCTCATTCAATTGGTTACCCCCGCTCGGAACGAAAACCCTTTACCGCAGACCCCCCCCGCAAACAATCTGCATCAAGACCGTTACGAGACAACCGGATTTTTAAAGAACGGTAATAGAATTGCAATCGAGGCTTCTGAGAAGTCAATTACCTTTGAAGATAAGTCCGCTCTCCAGATCATTACCCGTGATATTACGGAAAGGCAACTGGCCCAGGAGGAAATTACGAGGGCAAAAATGGAATGGGAGCAGACTTTCAATACTGTTCCGGACATGATCACCATACTTGACAGCAGGAACAGAATCCTGCGTGTCAATAAGAGTATGGCAGAGCATCTCAACGCAACACAGGATGAACTTGCTGGTAAAAATTTTCACTTGCTCGTTCATGGCAACGAAAAGCCTGGTGAAATGACATCCCCTGATTCCATAGCAGCATACTGCGAGGGGCAATCTGTTGAAATCTACGAAGAACATCCCGATAAAAATTTCCTAGTCAGCATCTCACCGCTCAATGATGACAGGGGAAACTATATCGGTTCTGTCAGAGTTGCCCATAATATTACTGAATTAAAGCAGGTGCAGAATGAGCTAGAATCTACCCGGGCTTTTCTCCAGTCTGTTATTGACGGTGTTGCTGAATCCATTATGGTAATCGACAGGAATTACCGCATTCGCCTCATTAACAAAACGGCAATTGAACTGCACGCGGTTGACCTGCCCCTGACAGATTCCCATCTTTGCTACAAGATCTCGCATCATACAAACCAGCCATGCCACGGGGAAGAACATCCCTGTCCCCTGAAAAAAGTTCTTGAATCGAAACAACCGGTGAACCTTGTGCACACCCATAAACGGGCAGACGGCACTGAATATGTAGTTGAGCTTGGCGCCTCCCCAATCTTTGACAATGAAGGTGAGATTACCGGTATTATTGAAGTGGGGCGTGATATTACAGAAAAATTACGCCTTGAAAAAGAGGAAAAGGAATTTCGAGCCAGGCTCTTCCAACAGCAGAAAGACCAGTCCATAGCCCTCATTGCCAAAGGTATTGCCCATGATTTTAATAATCTCCTGGGTACTGTTATCGGCAATGTAGACCTGTTGCAAATGGGAACCGCCCCAAAAGAGGAAGAGTGCGGCATCGTTGAAGCCATAGGAAGTGCTGCCCACCGCATGAGCGACCTTACCACCCAGCTTCTGGCTTATGCCAAGGGAGGGGCGTACAAACTTGAACGTATTGTGCTCACCTCCCTTATCCTGCAAACCCTGAAATTCTCACATACCGGTCTTGCAGCAAAAATAAATATTATCAATAACCTGGATAAAGACCTCTGGCCAATTCTCGGTGACCCAAACCAGATGAAACAAATGCTGGTGAATATTTTCACAAACGCCTTTGAGGCCATGGAAGATGGCGGCGGCACACTGTGTGTGGAAACCAGAAATGTAATCAAGGAAACCGATTGGGAATGTTCCTTCAAAAATGTTCACCCGCAAGGCTGTTATATTTCCATAGATATTACCAATACGGGTCCTGGAATCCCTGAAGAAATAGCAAAACAGATCTTTGAGCCGTTTTACACCACTAAGTCATTGGGGCGGGGACTTGGCCTTGCTGCTGTGGCGGGCATTGTACAAAACCATGGTGGTTGCGTGTCATTTGAGAGCAGTTCCGGGAGTATAACATTTCATATTCTGCTCCCGGTGGCAAAAGATAATGGCAATACCCCGGGAAAAGAAATTTTAAATCAATCTGCATTGACGGCAAGCCTGAAACAAATACAGTAAAATCCGCCTTTGACAACTCAACTTTAGTAGTAGTAATCCGGATTCTATCTGACATAAGTCAAACTCTTGTTTTAATTAAATATCCGGCGGATTAGCGAAGTGGAATCTGGCGGATATTTCTGGCTTGCCGTCAAAAAACCGATACTGCACAAACCCTTCAGTCTTAAAAATTATAGATGCCTACTACCGAACTCATAAACTGGCCACTTTCTCCTTCATCGTCAACTAAAGGGCTGTCCCTGGCATCATTCAGCAGGGCACTGTAAGCCAGGGCTCCCCTGATGCCCCAATTTTCGTTCATGTTGTAACGCAGCATCAGGTCAACACCGATATCTTTTATCCCTGAATCAGCATTAGGTTGATAATCCGCTGCGGGCGGAATCTGCAGCATCAACAGAGAAGCAGGTGTCCATGTAATCACTGTCTACATAGGTAATGCAAGCACCGAATTGCCATAATGGAAACTTTTGAAACCGTATTGGAAGTTGCCATGTCCAGCGGACAACTGGCATGTTTGACAAAGGTGGTTATGTTATAGTTAATAAGAATTAATACCATTCAGTGACCCATGAAGTTGCTGCAGAGCAGTATATATGTGGAGGTACTCGCCATGACCGGAAGAATAAATGATATATTGAACAGACGTAATAGCTTATTCATTTTATTTGTATCAGTTCTTACACTTATTATGCTGGCAGGTTTTGCTTTAGCAGCCAACATTTACGGGACACTGGACAGAGACAGGGATCTTGACAACTTGTTCCGTAACTATGAAGTGCTGCAAGATCATAACTATTATGTAAGCGGTGGCTATGATAGACCAAATGCAATCCTGTTAATCCACAAGGACTATGAACTGGACAATCCAGGAAATCTTTGGGTACCATTTCCTTATGTTGATTACAACCAGATGAGAAAATGGGTTTATGTCATAAGTTCCGAGCAGGATGCTGATAGGTCAGGTGGTTATTACGCTGCCTACATCCTTGACCAGGATGGCAAAAGAGTTGGTGTGTGGTATTCAGTTGAGGTTTTTACAACTGTGAAATTTCTCGCAGGAAACAAGATCCAGGTATACACACCGGAGCTGAACCAGAATTCTATCCTGAGTAAATTTGACGAATCAGAATATAGATTTTAATCGGCTGATGTTGGTAGGGTGACAGGTAACCGCTTTTCAGTCTGCATAGAAAAACGGGTTCACATGTTATTCCGCCCCGGGGCAAGTAATGCTCTATATCCTTTATGAGAGGAAAGATCCGCCTTCGGTAAGCAAAAAGCAAAACAGCCCTCTACGAGTCTCTATTTTGCGACACCCAAAAACGCAATTAAACTCCCCGCGCCAAGCCACGGGGTATCTTCTGGTACAACAGAACTGCTTTATTGTGGCTTTTGTGAATGTAAATACTCATCCAACCCAATTAGCACTTTAGTTAATATGAGGCAAGCCGCGGGGTATTACCCTAAGCCGGTAATAAAACCCAATGGTATCGTATTATGATTTGAAAAGAGCTGGAATAATCTGATGGCGATTCAGCAGTTTATAAAAATCTGTGCGGTTACGATTGGCTATACGAGCAGCCTGTGACACATTACCCTGGGTTGTCTGCAGGAGCTTTATGAGATATTGCTGTTCAAACTGACGTCGGGCTTCTGACAGGGGGACTATCTTCTTCTGATGCTGCTTTATTGCATCATGCAAGAGGTCCTCAGTAATGAGCGGCGAGGTGGCAAGAGCACATGCATTCTCTACCACATTGTACAATTGACGGACATTCCCGGGCCAGGCTGCATCCACCAGAATCCGCATTGCATCAGGCGCAATCCTCTTAACTTGTTTCCTGTTCTCACCGGACAGGATTTCAACAAAATATTCCACCAGAAGCGGTATATCCTCCTTGCGCTCATGCAAGGGAGGAAGGTTAAGACTCACGACATTGAGCCTATAAAAAAGGTCCTCCCTGAACTGCTTGTGCTCAAGAGCTTCTTCCAGGTTTCTGTGTGTTGCGGAGATAATACGGACATCCACAGGAACCGGCGTTGTACTACCCACAGGCCTTACCTGCTTTTCCTCCAGGACTCTGAGCAGCTTTACCTGGAGATGCAGTGGCATATCACCGATCTCATCGAGAAAAAGTGTTCCTTTGTTCGCGGCCTGGAAAAGTCCAAAATGGCTTTTCAAAGCACCCGTAAAAGACCCCTTGGAATGACCAAACAGTTCCGACTCAAGCAGTGCTTCCGGGATAGCTGCACAGTTGACCGGGACAAATGGCTTGTCCCTGCGGCTGCTTGCCCTATGAATAGCAACGGCCAAAAGTTCCTTGCCGGTACCGCTTTCTCCTCGTATAAGCACAGTCGAGTCTGTATCAGCCACCAAATAAGTCCTGGAAAGAAGTTCCTCCATGGCAGCACTTTTGGAAATAATATCCCTGCGCCACTTATTACTATCATTCTGCGGTAGAGTGCCACCGGTTGAAAAGTGCAACGCTTTCTCAGTTTCGAGAATAAGATCCTTGCCGTCAATTGGTTTAGTAAGAAAACTAAAAACTCCCTTTTTCGTCGCCTCAACAGCCTCTGGAATAGAGCCATGGGCGGTAATTATAATCACAGGAATAACCTTGTTCCTTTCCCGAATCGCCTCAAAAAGAGCCATGCCGTCTATCCCCTGCATGCGCAGATCAGTAAGCACAACATTGGGATTGATCAGTGAGAATTTCACCAGGGCTTCCTCTCCGCTGAGCGCCGTGGTAACCTCATAACCATTGCTCTCAAGTCGTAATTTCCACAGGCTGAGCAAATCCGCCTCATCATCAACAAGGAGTATTCTGTTGCTTTTTCTATTCAAGGCTGCTCCGTCTCCCTGCTTTTAATAATATTTTCAATGTTCTTTAACTGTCCGATCTGTTTCTTCAGCTCCACGATCTGTTCTTGCAACTCCTCGTTCAAAATCTGATCCTTCTTAATCTTTCCCTGTAAGGTTTCAACTTCTGAGGTGAGTTTCTTTTTGTCTTCAAGCAGCGTTTTCCAGGCACTCCATTTGTTCAACATTTCTACATCAAGCCAATCAACAAGAATTTTGAATCCCTGAATATCATCTGTGGAGTTAGGGTGTTCAGCTATGTATTGTTCAAGCACCTCCCGACCCTGCTTAAACTGCTGATAGTCAGCCTGTGCATCTAAACTCAAGCATATAAAGTGTAATTTGTACAGGTCTTGACCATACTGGAGTCCATCTTCAGCCATTTTGAAATTAGCAGCAAACTCCTCAGGACCAATGCCTTGTATTTCGTTCAAGCACGACAAAACATAAGTAGTCACATTCAGTTCCGGAAGGTTCCCCGATTCTGGATCGAGCTGCGCCAGTTCCGGGCTGGGCTGCACCAGTTCCAGGCTGGACTGCCCCAATTCAGCACATCCTCCCAGCAGCAACACACAGACAAGCATCAAAATGTTTATTTTCACGACGTTATTCATCCTGACAGTGGCAGAGTCACTAGAAAACGGGCACCCTTCTTGCTGGCCAACAGACGAAGGGATCCATCATGATTCTGCACATATTCTTTACTTATTGCAAGGCCAAGGCCAGAACCCTTGACCACGGCCTTTTCTGATCTTTTACCCTGAAAAAAAGGTGAGAAAATCTGAGAGCGATCTTCATCAGCAATACCAGGGCCACTATCCTCTACAAGACAATGCGCATGTTTACCATCGATTTTTAGTCTTATACGAATAATTCCTTGATCCGGAGTAAATTTCACCGCATTGGACACAAGGTTGTCAAAGACAGTTCTCAGCTGATTCCGGTTCCCGTAAACTTCCATGGTACCAAGCTTAATGTCAAGTTCAATATTTCGGGCCAGAATGGAATTGCGCTGATCAGCCACTATCTCACCAATGAGTTCATCTAATTTAATTTGATTTTTTTCAGAAGGAATGTCCCTGGCTTGAGCCATATTGAAATTTAGGATATTTTCAATAAGTTTCTGCAATTTCAAACAATTCTTGTCCAGAATCTCGACTATCTCTTTCTGGTTGCTATTCATGGGGCCGACAAGTTCATCACGGAGTAAACTCGCCCCCTCTTTAATGGAGGCCAGGGGTGTTTTTAAATCATGCGATATATGGGCTACCAACTTTATTTTTTCTTTGTCCAATTTTGTAAGACGTTTTCTCAGCCAGTCCAGTTTCTTGCCGAGGTCATGCAGGTCTTTCGGGCCTGAAATATCAACAGGTGTTGTAAAATCTCCATCACCAAGGCGTTCTATTCCTTTGTTAATTTGCCTGATGGGCCTGGAGATGAGTGCCATAAATATAACGATAAGGAGGACTGTAAAAGAAAGCAAACGAGAGGCCTGCCAGATAAGTTTTTCTTTGTCCTGATTAACTTTCAGCTTCAGCGCTTCCACCTCATCAAGCATCAACTGATTACTCGATTTTTCAATGGATCTGGCTAAGCTGGTAAGATCCTTATATAGGGAAAGAACCTGTTCCTGCTCTTCTTTAATGAGCTCAGGATCCCCGGCTGCATCTTTATTTAAAACAGCTAAAATGTGGTTTTCCTTGAACTTCAGTTCCTCAATCAATTGCGGCAGTTGTTCGTCGCTTTTAAAAGAAAGAAGGTACTCCAGTGCCTTTTCAATATCCAGATGGGTATTGTTCAGTTCAAGAAGTTGAGCCGGATCACCAAGAACATTATATACTCTTGCCTTACGTTCCTCATCCTGGAGAAGTTCAGCTACCTTTCTACTACTTGTTACCATATCAACAGAACGATAAACGGCAACATTGCTCTGCACCATCAAGCCGTCCAGAATCTGCACTGAACTGTACAGGGCCGTGAGCAAAGGCAGGGAGACTAAAAGAAAGCCTGTAAGTAAAAGAGCAAAGAAGGAGTGCGGTCTATATATTCTCATTCATCATTACCTACCGAAACACTTGGCTTAATTGAATATTCGCAGGGCAGAAGACAAGAAACTTTTCATCCACTCCCAAAAGGCATAACAGCTTATGAATTGTATCAAATAACGCATTAAAAAATGCATGGATATATAAATAGTAACTTATTTAAAACAGTAAACCAAGAGTCTGATTCCAGACTAAGAAACACCGTCTTATGAAGAACGTAGCAACAAAACAGCCAAGGGCCCAGCAAAAAGGGGCCATGCTGTTACACTGAACCCCATGGTATACAATGATATCATATTATAGCACCACCCCATAAAGTGGGATTGTCCATTCAGCCACAATTTCTTTCATATGAATACCCTGCTGCAAAACTCCTGCCACCGATTATTACACCGCATCGTTACGTGTCCACTTTTACTGAATTGATCTGCTGTTCCCGGCTTTTTTATTAATTTCATTTCAGAACTCCTCACTGCTCCAATAAAATTATATACGGGATAATCAATACACCTCTCTGCATTTTTTTAGGATAGAGTAACAGTGAGGAAAACAAAAAAGTCTTTTCTGTCTGTTGCCCAAAACAGACACTTTTGCTTTTTCTGCCCCTGGCAGCAACCTCAGCATATTTATTTTTTATAATAATATCTGACAGATGACCCATCCTTAATTATATTGGCATAGTCCTTGCTAATTACCATATAGAGAGCCTGGTATGAACCCTTTTTACCGGCGCCTAAAAGTAGTCTGTACAAGCCTCATCAACAATAAAAGCAGTCTATTCAAACAGCTGCATCAATCTTGAAAATTCAATGAAGAGCAAATCAAAGGCATTGGAAAGATAATGGGATATGGGACTGTCTCAAAAATGAGACAGTCCAGTGAAAAGAGAAAATAAATATGGGCCTGAGAATACGAAGACTGGAGCTGGAACAACGTTAATCATGGCATATCAACAAATACTTTACTGGTAAGGAGGGTTTTCAAATGGCTGAACTGATCAAACCTCAAAGAGATGTCTCGGCAGAAGATATTTTAATGACAAGGATCGTTGTCTACCAGGCTCTGATTGACATCCTGATTGCCAAGCAGGTCATTTCCGAAGCAGAACTGGTGCACTGCATTGGGAGAATCAGGCTTGAGCAGGCGAATTTGAAATAATATGAATGGGGATGAGAGACATGAAAAAGTGACTACATAAAATGAGCCGCTTACCTCACCCTTCCTAAACTTTAAATATACATTTGAGTTAAATTTGATGAACCGACGAAAAAACAATGCTACCTCTGTTATTTTTTCAAAAAATGCCAGGACCGGAAATAGAAACTAAATGCAGCAACTGAGTAACAAATTTTATTTCATTTAATAAAGGATGATTCGTATGAAAGAGCAGATGAAAAGAATAAAGTTTATCGAAGTTGATTCGGAATACCTGAAAAAGGAAGTCTATAAGCTTCGCTATGATGTTTATGTCAATGAATTTGGCTTTGAAAAACAAGGGGACCATCCTGCAGGCCTGGAAATGGATATATATGATCCCCATTCAGTAGAATTGGCAGCAATAGAACAGATAAATGCCGAAAGGCAAAAGATTATAGGCACCATACGACTTATTCTCCATTCAGAGCATGGCTTCCCAATTGAAAATGCAGTTCCAATTGGCTTCACAGGCAAAAAGCCATCAGTGGATAAAATTGCCGAAATTTCCCGTCTTGCCATCAGTAAGGAGTATCGCCGTCGCCAGGGTGATGGTCTCTATGGTGCCAAATCATTTCGAAAGGTGTCTGAAGATGGGGGGCTTGCCGATTGTGGCAGGATACAAAGTGAAAAGGTCAAGATACAGCCATACCTTATATTGGGATTATTCAAAGAAATGTATCAAGTAAGCAAAAAAATGGGGATCACACACTGGTATATGATAACAGAAAAGAAACTCTGGTATGCCCTGAAACGATTTAATTTAATCTTTAGCCAGATTGGAGAACCTATAAATTACCATGGCCTGAGAATTCCATACCTTGGAGTTGTTGCAGAAATTGAACAGCATCTAAGGGAAAAACATGTAGACTTGTACAAGGATTTTCTGGTTGGGCTTGATAAGCAGTATTGGCCGGCGGAGGCATGTTAGATCGGTTTTAAAAATTTTTGTTTAATTGTGCTACCGGAAAAAATGTCACCTGCTTGTCCACCGGCTTTGTGAAATAAGAATAAAAAACACTTATAAATAAAAAATGCAGAGTCAGAAGTGACTCTGCATTTTTTATTGCCCGGGACTATAATTTTTTTTATGTACTCCCTAACTCCTTCGGCTAATACTCACTAGACTATGGCATCCTCGGTTGCTTCTGGCTCATGATGATCTTCATATCCCGTGAACATGGCCTTGAAATGCGCTAAAGGTGTGTGTCCTAGGGTAGCAAGATAGGCATGCACAAATATAAAGGCAGTAAAAAAGAAAAAGAGCAGGACATGAATAGTTGAGACGATTTTTATGCCGCCAAGAAGGTCTATATAATTTTCGAACCTCTTAACCCGCCAGAGAAAAAGCCCGGTTATCATCTGAGCCGGAAGAAAGACAAACATGAGGCCGACATAGGCTTTTTGCTGCAGGGCATTAAACTTGTTGTCAGGGGTCATATGATGCGGGTTGGGGTCTCCCTTGAAAATTCCTGAACCGTAATATTTTACTTGTTTAATGGCATCCGGCACAAAGGTCCTTGGATTTGGGAAGTAAAGCTTGATTTTCATGGTTCCAAAATAAAAAGACACCCATAGACCGTAGGCTGCAATCACTACAAAACCGACATAATTATGCAGTTGAATCGCCTCTTCAAGTGAAAACCAGTTCACCATTTCAGCAAACCGTATCTGGATGCCGGTTATGATCAGTATGATAAACCCAACTGCATTGACCCAGTGCCATACTCTGACTGGAGCAGGATGAACATACATCAAATTATCATCTCCCATGACCTTTCTCCTTATATTGAAAATTCATCTTTCTTTTGTTTTCTTTTTCTACGGACAGGTGCGGTTGCTATCCTGACCAGGAGGTGTCCTGTCACCACACTTAACCCGCCGACAATGAGAACAAGTCCTATCTTATCAAGATTTCGCACCCGGGTGCCGCCAATTGCATAGAAGTGATTCACATAGTAGCTTTCAAGCACCCTGCGCTCCACCCTGTGGCGATCACCGGTGCCGTCTTCTCTGTTAAGACTGATATAGACCTCCTCAAAAAATGGCGATTCCGGATTATGGCATTGTTCACACTCCCGGTTTGCCCCTCCCCTGTTGACATGGTGCACGGAAGGCACCAGCTCCAGTACCAGCTCACCGTGGAAGGTGCCGCGGATATCTTTCTGGCGCAACAGCAGGACCATGTCTTCCAATTCCTGCAAACTGATGATTCCGTCCTGGTCTTTATCCACCTTATCCATGAAGCCGTCATAGTCCGTCTCCAAGGCTGCGAGCAGATTTTCCGCCCCTAAGAACTTATTGGAAATCAGGTCGTAAAATCTGAGCGAAATGTAACGCGGGGAATCAGGGGCATGGCAAACGGCACACTCCACAAAGGCAAAATGTGTCTGCTTCTGTGGCAGCCAATCATGGAAGCTATCAGGGTTGTGGCACCTGAGGCAGAATTTATTCTCCCGCTCAAAGACGGAATCCGAGGTCAGATGAGAGACAAAATGGTACCCATGGCAGGCATAGCAGGGGATGGTTATACCTTTGCCGCCGGCTTTCTTGTGAACACTGTCAAGATATGCCTCACCCTCTTCTTCATGGCACTCCTCGCATTTTACCATCGCCAGAGAGGTCTCATGGGGCACATCGTTATCCCAATTGAGTTCCTCAATATCGGAATGGCAGTCCACACAGGTGATGCCGTTCACATTATGTACAGAGTATTTAAACTTATTGTAATCAATAAAGAGGTCCTCTTTCATCCCTTCGGACTCAGTGCGCTCAAGGGAGTCGTCGCTGTGGCACTCCATGCATTCATCATTCTCAGTGGCAAAGGCATAGGTCGAAAGAAGGCAGGAGCTTATAAGAATGATAAAAACACCAACCAGATAGTACGTCTTTAGTTTCATGGTGTTGAAGACCTCCTGTTAATTTTTTTATTTGGTATCTGTCTCGTTTAGTATCCCCAATTAATAACGGTTCTGAAAAAAAATTACATAGCCGGCCAACCAATTCCTACCTTTCTCTATAGGTAGAGGAATTCCCATCGGCAATACCATATATTATTAAAGGAAATAATGTGATGACAGATAAATGAATTCGCAGAAGAATTTTTCATACTCGTTATGTCTGGTTTTGCTGGGGACAACAGCTCCAAAAAAAAACTTTATTACTCAAAAAAATGAATGAGTAATCATTAAAAGGAATTGGTAAATTTTGCAAGTATTTTATTGATTTACCACTTTGTGGTACCTCCAGCAATATCTTTCAGATCATTTACCACCAGCTGCATAATGAATTAAATGATAGATAGAGTACGTTTGAAAGAAGAACTCCGGGCAATACAGATGAATTTCTGTTTCATACTTTTCGTATATCTGGTAAGGATTGGAACTCCCTGATACCTGGGAAGCCATACAGCTTAAATGAGCATAGACCTCTGGTGAAATTTACCTGGGCCCGATTTCAGCTGACAATACAACCAATAAAAAAAAGTCAAGTAACAGCAATGCAGCCTATAAATGAAAAGCCCGAGATCCCGACTCATACCAAATGGGGCATACGTGTCTCAGGGGTGATAATCCTGCTCATCACAGTTATGATATTAAAAAACTGCATGGGATCATTTATATATGGTGTTTCCACCGAAGAGGAACCGCAAAAGGAATATTACGAGCTTGGTTATTCCCACGGTGTCCAGAAAGCGCAAGGATTGGAACAGCCCCCGGAGCCGGATACCGAAAATCTTCTCCTGCGGAAACTCTACCGCAAGGGCTATAGAGACGGCTGGGACAGTGTACAGGCAGCTAAAAAAGCAAAAAATTCAGGTGCTTCACCGGAAGCAGGTCAATGACCTGTGGCATAAGCAGGAAAAACTAGGAGCCTGTCGGAGAATTATAATCGTAACGAAAAAATGAGGAATTGAGATCAAATTTTTGGAAATTTGATGCGAATAGCAGCGCTATTTAAAGAAAATTTATGGAAATTTGAGCCGATTCTCTCGCTTTTGCAGTAGATTTGTAATTCTCCGACAGGCTCCTAGCCTCGGATAAATAAGAAACAGTCTCCGCTTAATAGAGCCGGAAAAGCCTTCCCACGAATCTCTCACCCAGCAGGAAACCAAAGCCCACCAGGCCAAATGCCCCAAGAACCACGATGAGTTCGGCGCCGCTCGGGAAATAGTGAAAATATTGCGGCAGATCATTCCAGCCGCTAAACTTCGGTATAATCTGGCCGCTGAAAACCAGGTCAAACCTCTGGACATACGCTCCTACCATGGCCATACAGGAGGCCAATGTCATGGCCCAAACGGATTTTGTTTTAGTGATCAGCAGCAGAGCCAACGGCATAATGAGACCCGTGAAAATTTCAAAGCCCCAGAAGTTAACGGCCAGAGGGCCATTTATCAGGGCCTGGGCTGCAGCTCTTCCCGGATCAGGGGTGTCACTGAAAAAAATGGAATAGAATCTGGCTATGGTTACCACCAGAACTATGCCGATCATTAAAGCCATGAGTGTTGCGGCGGTCTCAAGCGCCTTGTGTGGCTCTCCGGCTATTTTCTGCTGCCGTAATGTAAAGGCAAGCACGGTAAAAATAATGATAGCTGCCGTTCCCGATAACACTGCTGAGGCCAGAAAAAGCACAAGGAGTTGAATCCCGAACCAGATGGGCGGGTCAGAAGCCAGGGTAAACAAACCGCCAAGGTTGTTATTTGCACCAACTGCAGTGACAGCAGCAATAATTCCAAAACTCAGAGCCAAACCCTGGCTGCCCGAAACCAAAAAAGCAAAACGCAGAAACAGGCAGCCTGACATGATGCCATACAGGGTTGAAAGCCACCATATATTGGATGTAAGGCTGGGAGACGCAGCGTTGAAGTAGATGAGCATCCAGGGACTTTCCACACTGAAAGCCAGGAGCATGAAGGCAGTCACGGTGGTAACGATGGCAAGATAGACCGCACGACTCCCCAAGGGGCGTAACTGAGTTACTCCATAGGCATGGCTGATGGCTGCAAGCAGGCATAATCCTGTGGAGGTGATGGCAAAAAAAGCAAAGGATGAGGTCAATATTCCCCAGGGAACTTCACGCGAAGTACCATAGGCGATCTCATGCCCGGTCATTGTCGCATAGGAACCGGCAGTCAACCCTGCAATGACAAAGAGAGACAAGAGATGTGTCGTCCATTTTACCGAAGAGCTGGCCAGACGCCCCTCTTCTAAATCCTCAATATTGGTCGTCATATTTTTTCTCAAAAATTTAAAGCCGCAGTGCTGCCTACTTTATTCCCAGTTCATATTCTTCCAGGTGCTTATGCCCCTGCACACCGATATGGCACCAATTGCACTTCGTATTAACTGAAAAGGCATTCGTGCCGTCATGGCACTTGCCGCAGTATTTACCCTGCCTGAAAGACTCCATGGTAAAATCGCCTTTTTCTTCAACCTCACCTGCTTTTTTGGCAAATAAATCAGGATGGCAGCTCTGGCAGTCGAACTGTTTCCCCAGATGAAATTTATGTTCAAAAATTACCGCCCGTACCGGTTTTATAAAAACAATCGGCCCTCCACCGTATTCCTGGGCCCCGGATGCAGGCACCATACCCGTAAAGACCAGCAGGAGTATAAAAAGAAAAAATATTTTGTCTAACTTATTCATGCCTATATCCCGACACCATCGTTCCCATTCTATCCCTGCAGATAAAAAACATTGGGCATGGAGCCCGATTCGGGACGCAGGACCAGTATGGTCTGCTCCGCTACATGGAGCAATGTATACAATTCACTTTTCTGGTCCGCCAGATCACCAAAAAACAATACACCTGCCGGACATGCCTCGGCGCAGGCGGTAGTAGTCTCCCCGTTCTGCAAGCGTCTGCGGTAACAAAAATCGCATTTGTCCACTGCCTGGAGCTCTCTGTTATAGTATCGGGCATTGTAAGGGCATGCAGTCATACAGGCCTTGCATCCGATACATAACGACTCATTCATCATGATAATGCCATTCTTCTTATCTTTATAGGTAGCTTTTGTTGGACATACGCGGACACATGGAGGCCTGTTGCATTGATTGCAGAGTACCGGGAGAAACTCCCGTATCATTTTACTGGCTGCAATGCCCGTTTTTCTGCGACTTAGAATTGCGTTTCTGGACCCATAAGAAGGAACATTATTTGTTTGGGTGCATGCTTCAATACAAAGCTCACAGTCTATGCATCTATCGTTATATATTATCATTGCATGATGGGGTTGATAGGGATAGGTCCCCACAACACTGGCGCCAAGCAGTTCACCTTTTGCTTTTTGGGCAGGAGTAAGTGTAAGAACTGATCCACCCACGAACACACCGGTGACTTTAAGTCCCAGACGCAGAAAACCTCTACGCTCCTCCAAGGAAACCTTTGTTGAGGTGTTGCCTTTTCCGTCATTATAGTTCTTTATATTGCTCATCATAAATTTGTAAGGAAATCATTTCCTGTCGCAGGGTTGCATACTATAAAGGTACTTAGATGCAGCGGTCAAGGCAATATTTCTAATCATTTTCGGTGCATAACCGTGACTTTCAGAACAAAAGCAAATATGTTCAGCCTCAAGTCCAGTAGCGGCATGAAAAAATATTATTCTTATTTCAAATTGATTGGATTCCATAAACAATATTTATCTTTTAGAATTGCCTCATAACAAAAAATGAATTAGCATTCACTCTTTTTCGTGATAAACGTTAAATTAAATATAATTTTGTATTTCTTATTGGTGCGAATAATTTTGAGTAGAGCCACGGATACGAACTAAATTATGCTCAATATTTATATAAACGATCAATAAAACCGCACATAAAAGATCCAACTCTTGCAAGGGAGATTTTGATGGACGCCCAACATGACCTGACTGATCGGATACTGATTGTTGATGATGAGGAGAGCTTACGCCTGACCTTTGAAATGCTGTTAAAAAGGGCCGGCTATGGATCTGTTACCGGGGTATCAAGCTTCGAGGAAGCCCTTGCTGCTGTTAAACGTGAAGACTTTGACCTGATCATCAGCGATATCGTCCTCCAGGGTGCTTCAGGAATTGATCTTCTGCGGCAGATCAAGGAAATGGGCAAAACCTGTCCTGTGGTCATGATAACAGGGTACCCGAATATTGAAACAGCTGCTGAGGCAGTACGGCTCGGTGCTTTTGACTATGTACCCAAGCCTGTTAAAAAGGACGAACTGTTAAAAATAGTGGCCCTGGCCCTTGAAAAACAGGAACTGCAAAAAGAAAAAATCCGCTTTGAGGAACAACAGGAAAAAAATCGCTATCTGCAAGAGACAATCCTTGGTTCTGTCAGAGAGATAATCATTACCATAGACACCCATCTCCGCATTGCCGACATGAACGATATGGCCCGCGACTGGGCCCGATCCTTCCTGCCTGAAATTGCCATCGGTGTTTCTCTTCCCACATTGACCAGTAAATTTGGCCGGGCATTGCTTGACGATGCGGAAAAGGTTCTCAAGCACCGGAATGAGATCAAACTCCATCGTATCGAATTGCAGAAATCGGATGGAACCTTTGGTGTTATGAGTGTCACAGCAGCGCCCCTCGAAGATAATAAGTCAACGTTTCTCGGTGTGGTAATCACTGCCCGTGATCTAACCCATCTGGAAGATCTTGATAAACGTGATCTGCGCTCGAAATTCCACCGTTTTGTTGGGAAAAGTCAGCCAATGCAGCGCATTTATGCCCTCATCGAAAGCGTCGGCAAGGTCGACACAACGGTCCTTATCACTGGTGAAAGCGGTACAGGAAAGGAACTTGTTGCTGATGCCCTGCATGAAGAAAGCCCACGCCACAACCGCCCTTTGGTCAAGGTTGACTGCACGGCCATCCCTGAAGAACTTCTGGAAAGCGAGCTCTTTGGGCATAAAAAAGGATCCTTCACCGGTGCGGACAGGGACAGACTTGGAAGAATCCTGCAGGCGGACGGCGGCACCCTTTTTCTCGATGAAATAGGTGATATTTCTTCACGCATGCAGTTGCGGCTGCTGCGTTTTCTCCAGGAAAGAACATTTTATCCGGTTGGACAGGACCTGCCCATCCAGGTTGATGTAAGGGTTATCACGGCGACCAATGCCGATCTCAAAGAAAAAGTACGCAGGGACCAGTTCCGGGAAGACCTTTACTTCAGGCTTCGGGTTGTTGATATTATCCTGCCGCCGTTGCGCGAACGCAAGGAGGACATTCCTCTCCTGGCCCAACACTTCCTCGCTGGTTTTGACAATAAGATGAAAAAAGGTGTTACCGGTTTTTCCGACTCTGTAATGGAACTGTTTATGAACCATTCCTGGCCGGGAAATATCCGAGAACTGGAGCATGTCGTTGAACGCGCCTACGTGCTCTGTCTGGGAGACACGTTAACAACGGATCACCTGCCTGCTGAAATATTGATTGCAGAAACACCTCAACTTCCAGGCCATGAACCTGCAGTTCATCACCATGATCCGCCCAAACCCATTTCACCTGTAATGGATTCAGAGGATGAGGTAGGGCAAATTATTGAAGCCCTGCGCCGCACTGCGGGCAATAAGGCCAAGGCGGCCCGTTTACTCGGAGTAGACCGCAGCACATTGTACAGAAAAATATCGAGTTATAATATTGACCTGTCCAATCTGGATATTTATGAGTAGCAGAGCGCTTCACTTATCGTATTAATAATTTCTCCTGCTTTACCTGTACAGCCTCCCACGGACTGCCACACTTTTTACTGCACATGGAGAGCCGCTCCATTATCAACTATCTAAAATTTTAATATTATTTGATTTATTGTCCTGTTGCATAATTGTTCCCCATAAACAATTCCTTTAATAGCAATATTTCACTTTTTGATATTTTTACAGAATAGACATTCCAGGTCATGCACATGGGCACGTATATATAATAAATTACATATAATGCTGAAATAATAACATAAAAGTTACTTTATCATGCTGTGCCGGGAAACATGCGTGCTTGATTTTCAATCCCGATGGAACGACAAGACAACTCCATTTCACTTCTTACATAAAGTATTAATATTAAAAAGAATAATTACAACTGCAACACATGTGTTGCAACACATGTGTTGCATGCAACACTCCATGCGACAGGCATATAATAAGCATTCTCAATTATGTTCCTGGTCAATTTTTCGAAGCATTGCAGTCCTCGGGAGAGAGTATCGGTACAAAAGTGTTCTCAAATCAGACCTATTAACCATAACTACCTGTTATTAAATGAACAATTAAATTCACCATATACATTTTTATATTTTTTCAAAATCCAGCGCAATAATTAAACATGAAACCTGAAGCTAAATATTTTTCTGGCATGGGATATGCATAACTCCAAAGCAAAGCATAAATTTAGAACGTAATTTAACAAAATTGCACTCGAACCACCAAGGAGACACACAATGTACGATTCAATGAAACTCAGCCAGGAAAGAGTGGCAACATTTGACAGCACTGTGGAAGTTGCCGAACTCGAACTGGGAAATTCCAGATTGGGTTTAGGGATTATCATGGTAATGGCTGCTTTCGTAGGTATCTGGGGAGTAGCATGTTTGGTAAATGGTTTGGCCAGTGCAGGGAGTTTCAGTGCAATCGGACGCAGCCTCATAACTGCCTTCACAGGAATGTAATACGTATTTTATTATTTGAAATAAACGGGAATCGTCATGGGCAAGAATACAATAAACGGCAAGAGAATAGCATGGCATGCTTCTATTTTTTGCGGCACAGTTATCAGCATTTGGTCTTCAGCAGCATTTCTCAGCGGCTTGGCCCAGGCCAACTGGCAATTGTCCGAACTCATACGGCAGTACCTGGTTGCTGTTGGCCTGCTGCAGGAGTTCCACACCCTGTCCGACTTTTATACCCATATCAAGGGTGTTGAATATATTATTGCAGCCATGTTTCTTGGGGCCTTTCCTGCTTTCTATACCTATCTCAATCGTTCCAGAGGGGGAATTGGAGCAAAAACGTAACCTTTGATCTGACATAGTTGCCTGGTTGTGTTGCAGTAAACTGCCAGGTATTTTTTTACCCAAAACTCAAGCTTTAGAAATAATTATTATAAACAATTTCAGTAATTTATAAAAAATTAACCCAAAGGAGGTAACAGAAAAATGGAGCTAATCCAAAAATATCTACTGAGTTCACTCATGGCAATGCTTTTGTGCTTTTCTTCTTATGGCACCAATGCTTTAGCAGGTGAAGGGCCTGATGAGGTGGAAATCGATTCCCTGGCTCAGCTTTATGATCCAGTCTACTTTGACCATGCCATGCACGAAGAAGTTACTGAAAGTAAATGCTCAGTCTGCCATCACCATACTCTTGGCACTGAAATCGAAAATGAAAACTGCATGCGCTGCCACGCAGAAAGTGGTGCAACCGATGAAATCACCTGCCAGGGCTGCCATTCAAGCAAACGGTTTGATGCTGACTATCTGCATAAAATTGATGCTGACAATACTCTGTATCACCGCGACAAGGTGGGACTGAAAGCAGCTTATCACATCCGCTGTATGAACTGTCATGAGGAAATGGGTGTGGCGAACGGTTGCCAGGATTGCCATACACGCACCGATGCAGGTGACAAGTTTTTCCATGCCGGAAGCTATACGCCTCCCAAAAGTGATAAACCGGTAGGTGGTGGACACTAAAGGCGGATTACATAAAGTACTTTTCAGCATATATAATAAGGAGAAGATAATGAAAGCAATGAACCGAAGAAAATTCATGAAAGGCAGCCTACTCGGAGGAGCTGCCGCATCGGTAGTCGCCAAAAGCAAAAGTGCAGAAGCTTCTGCTTCTTTTGGCGGATATCCTGAAGCCATGGGCGTACTGGTCGACTTGACCCGCTGTGTCGGCTGCCGGAGCTGCGAAGCCGCATGCAACAAGGAGCAGGGCCTGCCGGCCCCGGCCCAGGCTTTTGACGATATGTCGGTCCTGGATCACGAGCGCAGAACCAGCGAAGGAGCATATACCGTTGTCAACCGCTACGAAATCCCGGGGCAGGACCACCCCCTCTTCCGCAAGATACAGTGCAATCACTGCAACGAGCCTGCATGTCTGACCTCATGCTTTGTCAATGCCTACACCAAGACGCCTGAAGGGGCAGTAATATATGACCCTACCGTTTGCGTGGGTTGCCGCACATGCATGGTTGCCTGTCCTTTTTATATCCCGGCTTACAGCTACTCCAGTGTTTTAAACCCGGTTATTAAAAAATGTATATTCTGTTACGATACCAGGCTGAAGTTCGGTCGTCCTCCGGCCTGCGTCGAAGCATGTCCGCGTGAAGTTCTGACTTTTGGCAAACGCCAGGATCTTATCAAGATCGGCCATAAAAGGATTCAGAATTATCCTGACGTTTACGAAGATCATATCTACGGCGAAAATGAGGTCGGGGGAACATCCTGGATGTATCTTTCAAATGCCCCCTTTGACCAGGTAGGCTTTGATACTGATCTCGGCAATCAGCCGATTCTCTCCTATGTCAAGGAGTTCCTGACCGTGGTCCCCATGGTATTGACTATCTGGCCTGCACTTTTTGCCGGGTTTCACCTCCTGGCAACACGTAAGGATGCCAAGAATAAAGAAGAAAAAACTGAGATATAATAGGAGGGATGGAGAGAATGAAAACACTTATCGCAAATGGGAAAATTCCCGTGGCTACGCATTATAATACCGGAAAAAATGAAAAATTAACCATCAAAGACAAACTACTCCTGGGGCTGAGCTTAAGTGAATACCTGGCCCAGGCATTCAGGAATCCGCTCAACTGGCTCTTTGCAGTTATATTCACCTTTGGCGGCTACGTTACTGTAAGCAGGTTCTTCTTCGGACTTGGCTATGTAACGCACAGCTCCTATGATTACCCCTGGGGTCTTTTTCTTGGCTGGGGTCTCTTTGTCATGGTTCCTCTCTCAGCTTCAGGATTCATGCTGGGCACTACAGTCGAAGTCTTCGGGCGCCATGATTTCAAACCCATTGAACGGCTGGCTTTGTTAAACGGCCTGTTGGGATATTTATTCGCGGTTATTTTTCTGCAGGTCGATCTCGGTCAACCCTGGCGCTTAATCTACCCGATGTTTGTCTCCCTGGGACCTGCGGCGGTTCTGTTCCTGGTTGCCTGGCATGTTGCTACCTATCTTTCAGTGCAGGTAGCTGAACTGGTTCCGGCCTTTGCCGAATGGGCTGCTATGCCGAAACTTAAAACAGCTGTCAAAAAGACTATCCTCGGGTTGACCATCGCAGGCATTATTCTGTCCACCCTGCATCAGGGTGCTTTAGGAGCCCTGTTCACCTATGCTCCGGGAAAGGTCCATCCGTTATGGTACTCTTCACCGTTTCAATGGTTCCATTTCTTCTGTTCATCGATTTTTGCCGGTCTTTCCATGCTTATCGTCGTAAGCACGATCTGCAAAAAAACCATGGCCTGGCGCTGTGACAAAAGCTTCCTGGAGAGCCTGGACCGCCTCACCCTGGGACTGGCCAAGGGTGCCACCCTGGCATTAATCACCTATCTGGTTATCAAGATAATCGCCATTGCCCATGACGGCGACTGGGGCTACCTGGCAAGCGGCTGGGGCCAGTGGTTCATGCTGGAAATGGTTGCGGGCGTTATCCTGCCCATGGTGCTCTTTACAATTTCCATCAGGAACAACATGCCAGGCCTGGCTCGATTTGCAGCTCTAATTGCGGTTCTCGGCATCGCCTTAAACCGTCTTAATACAGCTCTTATTACATTTAACTGGAAGCTTTATCAGGAAATACCGCACTGGCGGGAAGTAATGATCTGTATCTTCATCTACTCACTCTACATTGTAACCTACAGATTCATCCTGTATCGCTTACCCATCCTCTATAGCTGGAAAAAGGATGAAGATACGGCAAGTTCATAAAAGCTCTCTTCCTTGTGCAACAGGGGTGTATGGAAATCCCAAACCACACCCCTGTTGCACCTGGCTGCCCAATGCAGCCGATCGTCCAAGACCACAAAAAACAACTTTACCTGCTATGTACACAAACAGACGAAGCGATGGTTACAGACAAGTCATTAAGAACGGATCTGTATGCTTTTGTCTTTGCATGGGTACCGGTTGGGGAACATTTGTAAGACGCACTAATTCCCAGGGTGACTGACATGATCCTTTCATTGAGAACAACCAGTTATACTGCAGCAATCTTTGTGGCATTGATCCTCGGTTTTCTCTTATTGCTCGGTTCGCGGCAATACAGGTCCCATAAAGAATATGCAAGCATCATTGAACAGAATGAAAAGGTCATTTTTCAATTTGCCACCATCAGGGAGCATATAACCGAATCACTCCTGGAAAACCGCCTTCAGCAGCTCAACAGCATTACAAATGAAATTGAAAACTTAAATGTAAATATTTCACAGATACTGCAGCAACCGATCATCCCAGATGAGTACAGGCTGTCATTTGCCGGCCAGGTTGACTTTGCAGGCATCATTCTTTTACTCCGAAGCATAGGCTCGGGTGACCAGCCCCTGTCAAAGATCCGCCTGCTCAACCAGGAAATACGCATTTTGGGTGAACGGCTGATGCTGTTCGACAGGGTTATTGTAGATCATGTAAAAAGAAAGCTTGTCGGTTTTCAGAATTTTGTCATAGGACTCCTGGCCATCATCCTTTTTATTGTCATCTATATTTTACTCTTCTGGCACGGCCAAATTGCCATGCCGCTCATTGACCTTGTAAAGCAAGCCAGGGAAGTAACTTCCGGGAAACGCTCTACCCTGTCCGTACGAAAAAAAAGGGGCGAGGTGGCTGAGCTGGCAGGATCATTCCAGAATCTCCTGTCACAACAAAACAGGACATCCAGTGAAATTGCACGTTACAACAGGGTATTGGAAATGGTCCATAATGTTAGCGCATCCGTTTGGCAGGCTAAAACCAGGGATGCCGTCTTTATCGAAGCATGCCGGGGTGTGCTGCACAACAGCGATTACGGCCTGGTATGGATCGGTATCCCAGGGGAAGACAAGCGGATTCTGCCTGTCATTGCAGATGGTTCAACGACCATGAACCGTCAGGAGCAGGATGAATGCATGACCGCCCTGCTCACAGCCGCTGAAGAAAATACTGAAAAATATGATGCAGCCCATAAGGCTTTAGAGAAAAAATCACCTGTGATCCTACGTGATATTCTGGCTGGATTACCCAAGGGCCCCTTCAAAAACACACCTTTTGCAAACAGCGAGCCTCACTGTATAGCTCTGCCCCTTGTATACGACCAGCAGATATTTGGAGTCATGAACATATACTCCAATACCACTCAGGGCTTTTCTGAGGAAGAAATTGAACTTCTGAAAGGCATGAGCCGCGAGATTGTTTTTGCTATATTTGCCCTGGCAGCCAAAGAGTCAGACAAGACATTGGCGCGTCTGCAGGCTGCCAGAAAAAAAGTCTTTGAAAACAATCCTGATCTTATTCTTGTTATCAGAAACAACGGCACCATTGTCGAGGCAAACCCCACTGCAGAGGCTGAACTGGGAAACAACACCAATGAAGTTATCGGCTCAAGTATTTATGACATTTTCCACGGCAGTCCCGATACTCCCCGTCAATTCCTGGATACCTTAAGCGCTGGCAGAGATACTGTTTCCCTTGAACTTCGTTGTTCCGGAACAGAATATACGGTTAGTCTCTCTTCCCTGAAAAATGAGCCCGGAGAAGATGATACATACCTTCTGATTGCCAGGGATAATACCGAACAAAAGGCCCACAAATATGAGACAATTAAGGCTTCAAAACTGGCTGCAATGGGTGAGCTTTCCGTTGGGGTGGCAAATGAGATAAACAACCTTACCAATGGCATTATCAACTATACCCAGATCCTGAGCGATGAAATTGAAGAAACCGCAGGCAACAATAACCAGTCTATTGAATTATTGAAAAATGTTATAAAGGAAGGCGAAAGAATTTCGCAGATTGTCCAGCAGCTCCTCTTCTTCAATGGGAATCGCTCCCAGACAAAAGAAGCTTTTAAGATAAACAAAATAATTGAAGACTCCCTGGCGCTTACCAAAAATCAGTTCAGATATGACGCAATTGATGTCATACTTCGTTTTCCGGATGATGTCCCTTCCGTCAAGGTGAATGTCCAGGAAATGCAGCATATATTTCTAAACCTCTTGAGCAATGCAAGATATGCCCTTAATCAGCGCTACCCAGGCCAGCACCCGGAAAAACGCATTGAAATATTTGCAGAGATAACCGGCCTGAATGGACAGCAGCGCCTAAAGGTTGTATGCACCGATTTTGGCGTCGGTATTCACCCAAACATCATTACCAAGGTATTTGAACCTTTCTTCTCGACCAAACCTGAAGGAGTAGGCACAGGCCTTGGTCTCTCCATTTGCCGCAGTATTGTTGAAGACGATAACGGTACGCTCGAAATTGAAAGTACCCTGGATGACCATACCTCCATAATCATGGAACTGCCTGTCGCTCCATAACCCGGGAATCCGGCAATATTCGTTGATCACCTTCTATAGTATTTCCTGCCTTCCAGTGCCTTACACATTATCTGCTTATCATGATAAAACAAGCAACCCGGACTGCATCTTTTCATTTCAGCTTGCCAATCATAATGTTCCGACACTACCAGCAAATATGTTGCATGCAACGTATTTGCGCCACAATATCGTAGCATGCAACACCCGGTGCAACACTTGACAGCTGCAACAAATAGTACAAAACCGAAAATTGTTTCAAGATTAGAAGCAACTAAACATTCAATAAATAATATTAACAAAATCAGACGAATACAAACTAAACAAGCAAATAAAAACACAAACAATCGAGCTTTCAAAAAGTCATTTATCAAAAAAAACGACAAAAGAAATGAATGTGGCACCATTTCTGCAATAAAAAAGACAAAGAACATAATGAGGAATACAAATACAGTTAATTTTATAAAAAAAAAATAAACAAATAAGGAGGCCAGTCATGACTAATGCAATCGACACCACCCAGGAAAGAATCAATACAGTTACCCAGGAAAATGCTGAAACCCAAAAAACAGAAATGAGTAAGGCGGAAATCTGTTTTGGAGCCCTCATGGCAATTGCTGCCATTGCAGGAATGTGGGGTGTTGTCTCCCTGCTTATTTCATTCTTCCTGAAATAAACAAAAAATTACAAATAATAGTACATCATTAACCCATAAAGACTTCTGCTTCAGCAGGAGTCTTCATGGGTTTTTTTATTATTTTTTTTTAAAAAACTTTTTTCACTTTAAATTACTAAATTGCATTTGATAATTCTTCCATATAATCAGCATAATATTTATTAATTCATATAAAATTATTTTTCTCTATTAATACCACGTTTATGTTGCAACAAAAATGTTGCATGCCACACAAGTGCTACACACGCCACAGTTCCTGCACCATTTCAGTAAATAATATTTTATATACATAATTTCAATTAGTTACAATTATATATTGGGACAAAATGTGGCTGAATATACCGTCTTATTTACTTTAAACATCAGTACTTATATTAAGAACATTCCGTATAATTACCGGACATTAAAATTTATTAGACAATAATTATTTCCAATTTTATATTATTATACTATTGAAATAATAGAATAAAATTTTATGAAATCATTTTAGCCCACTCCCTGTTTCATGTCTTCCTTAGGAACAAAATTACAATAATTATTTTTATGGCACGATTTATGCTTCAATATATTACAAGAAGATAATGCAGAGATACAAAGCTGAATTCTGACAACCATACAAATAAGGAGAAAAGCCATGCTGAGCGAACATAAAATTTCAAAAGGACAGGTTACAACCTTTGCCGGTAATGCTGAAATCTCCGACCTCCAAATGGGAAACTCAAGATTTGGTATCGGCGTTATATTAATCATGGCTGGTTTTGTTGGTGCCTGGGGCTTTGTATGTCTCATTAACGGCATAGCACAAACCCAGAGTATACAGGAATTAGGTCGTGGCATCTTCACAGCGTTTACAGGAATATAGGAAGAAATTATTTCATTTAACCATAACTACTCAGGAGGACAAAATGTCAAAAAGAGAAACCACTACTAAAAGCATGACCGTATTCAAATTCGCATCCATCTTTCTTGGATCACTCATTACAATCTGGTCAAGTGCTTCCATCTTAAGCGGTCTGGCCCAGGCAAACTGGCAGGTATCAGAATTGCTCCGCCAGTATCTTATCACTGTAGGCCTGATGCAGGAATTTCACACCCTGTCAGACTTCTACACTCATATCAAAGGAGTTGAATACATCATTGCTGCCATGTTTCTTGGTGCCTTCCCTGCATTCTACGCATACCTGAATAAACAACCGGCTGAAGAAATGGCTGCTGAATAAACTGACTCTACATCTGTAAAAAACCTGGCCGCTAAAATTAACGGCCAGGTTTTTTCATGTAATAATCACACTCGTTACAACCGTTTTGTTTTTTAAAAAAACCATTATTGCGTTATTCCTTTTATTCATACTCCAACTGCGTGGGTGGAATTGCAAAATTATCTTTATGCTTGGGAATATTCTGTTATATTCATTTTATTTTGTTTTTTGTGACCGAATGAATACATATCAAACTGTGATGCAGTCCCTGTTTTATTTGCTATTCGAGCTTGACTGACAAAATTTCAACCTGCACCATTTTGCAAAGACTATGAAGAAAAGATGCTTTTCCTTCTCCTTATGGCTCCTGCTCATGGGCTTAACTTCGTTAAGCTGCGCTGAACAGAATCTAACGGTAATGCCGGCATCGGAACCTCCGGTAATTGACGGACTCGCCACCGATCCTGCCTGGCAAAATGCTCCTGCTGTTTCAACAACTGACAAGGCCAATCTTCTGCCGATAATAATTAAAGCAGTATATACTGATACAGAGATATTTTTTCTGGTCAGCTTTCCCGATCCTGATAAGTCGCTAACCCATAAAACATGGGTCTGGGACAAGGGGCGTCAAATCTATACGGTGGGTCATGACCGGGAAGATATTTTTATCTTCAAATGGAATATGGGCTCTAATCCTGTTGATATGAGTTTATACTCCGATACTGCTTACCACGCTGACATCTGGTTCTGGAAGGCATGCCGCACTGATGGAGTTGGCTATGCTGATGACAAGAGCCATACATACAGTCTGACAGAAGACCGGAATGCAACAACAATTGTTTCCCGAACAGGAGAAACCATGTATCTGTTACGGTCAGGTGACGATGGTGAGAGTGCTTACACTATCGACCTGATAAGCGATTATGGGGGTGATATGCTACCCCGCTATACTTTACGGCAGCCCACTGGAAGCAGAGGTGATGTCCGGGCCAAAGGTGCTTGGCTTAATGGCAGATGGACCATCGAGTTCAGGCGGAAACTGGTAACCGGCAACGGGGATGATATCCAATTTACCCCTGGCAAAAAATACTTGTTCGGTATTTCCCGCTATGAAATTGCCGGCCGGAGCCATAATTCAAAACTATCCGACCCATTTTACGGAACCGGTGATGTCAACGAAACCCTGTGGTTGGAATTCATTCAGCAATAGTAATTACCAATGACCTACATACATATTTCCATACTGCCTTTTTTGTTTTCAACCTTGCTCTTTACTTTTTTGTCCTTCCTGCCTGTGGCCGTTTGCCATGGCACTGAGACGCAGGCACAGGCAAGAGCTGAAAGAACTCTGCGTATGCTCCTTGTTCCCGAAAAAAACACCTTTGAACAACGCAGGCGGTACAAATATATCACCGACTACCTTTCCCGGAAGATGGAGATGAATGTCACTGTTGAAATCATGGCAAATTATGGGGAAATCAGTGTTGCTTTTCAGGAAGGAAGAGCCGATGCCGGGTTTTTCGGGAGTTTCAGCTATGCATTAACCCATGCCCAGACAGGCATTGAACCCCTTGTCAGGCCGGTATGGCTTGACGGGAACTCCACGTATCGGGGATATATTTTTGTTAGAAAAGACAGTGGCATCAGAACCGTTAAAGATATGAAAAACAAAAGCCTTGTTCTCGTTGATAGGGCAACAACCGCAGGCTATATATTTCAACGCTTTTATTTCAAGTACCACGGTATCGACAACCTGGAGGATTATTTTTCAAGAATTTCCTATGCCCGCAGCCATGATGCTGCCGCCTGGGCTGTTTATACGGGAGAGGCTGATATAGGTGGTTGCAAAAATCATATTTTCAATAGTTTTAAAGATGAATATCCTGACTTCAAAGAACAGATGATGGTTCTTGCCGAATCAGCGGAGGTACCTTCAAACGGTCTCGCTGTCCGCAAGGACCTCAACCCGGCCATAAAATTACGCCTGAGAACGCTGCTGCAGCACCTGCACGAATCCACAGAAGGCCGTGAAATATTGAAAAATTTTGGCGCAACAAAATTTATTGCAACGAACAACGACGATTATTTCGTCCTTTATAATATGGTTAATGAATTGGGTATAGATCTTGAAGAATATTCCTTTAAATAGTAAATCGTTTTTTCTGCCACCTGGATTTAATCAATGAACTTTTCGTTCCGCACAGCCAGAAATCTGGGCCTTTTCATACTATTGCTGATCATAATCATTGAGAGTATTTTTGCCTATATAACCATATCAGACAGCTCGGAACGCCTCACCTCCATTATCACAATCGATCAGGTTAAGTTGCGGCGCTGGTATGATGTTTCTGAGATCATCGCCCATGCAAAAGACAGCCTTTACGACTACAGGCTGGGCCGCACTGATGTCGTTGCATCAATTGACCTGCTGGTCAATAAGGCCCTTAAAGAAATAAATGAAATTAAAGTACTGGCAAAAGATCAGGAAGAACTTGCCAATATAGATGAAATCAGCCGGGCTGCGCAAAAGTTCAAACAGGCAGTGTATGCCTTCGAAACAGAGGTGCATGAAGGTTACCGGGGTGGATCCTCAGCTCGGGAAATGGAAGATATTGCGGTACGGGAAGCAGACCGTATAGCAACCCTGGGTCGAGAGGCGGCAACCTATGTCAGTAAACGCATAGAAGAAAAAAATACAGCGATTTTAGATATTTCAATATTTTCCCGCAAGATGCTGACCCTGGTCCTGTTTATAGCCATTCTCGCTACCATCATTAATGCCTATTTCATGGCACGTGCCCTGGGAAAACCAATAACGCAGCTAGTTGAAGGCACCAACCGCCTGGCCGAAGGCGACTTGACCCATCGGGTCAGCGTGCATTCCAGGGACGAGATCGGTCAGCTGGCCGCATCGTTCAACAAAATGGCTGAAAAACTGAAAAAATCCAGGCAGGAACTTCTTGCTGCAAAGGCCTACACCGATAACGTAATACGCTCCATGAGCAACTCTCTCCTGGTAGTGAATAAAAACCAGACGATCAGGGCGGCCAACCAGGCCACCTATGACCTGCTCGGCTATACGAGAGAGGAATTGATCGGCAAACCATTTTCACTTATTTTTGCTGCAGGGTATTACGGCGGCATCGGACTTGATGATCTCATCAATAAAGGCTTCACAAAAAACGTGGAAACAACCTATCTGACCAAGTACGGCGAAATAGTCCGCATGCTTTTGACCGCCTCGGTCATTTTCAATGAAGAAGGCTCGTTTGAAGGCATTGTCTGTGTTGCCCAGGATATTACCATGCAGACTGAAACAATGCGGGCCGGACATTTGGCTTCAATCGGTGAATTGGCAGCAGGTGTAGCCCACGAAATCAACAACCCCATCAACAGCATAATTAACTTCGCCCAAATCATGATTGATGAATTACAGCGAGGAGAAATTCCTGTTGAAGAAATCCCACAGAGAATCATCAGGGAAGGTGACCGGGTCGCAAGCATTGTCAGCAGCCTGCTTTCTTTTGCCCGCGAAGATGAAAAGGAAAGAAAGCCCATTGATGTCCGCGACGTCCTCGATGAAGTCCTGGCCCTTACAGAGGCCCAGATTATTAAAGATGGCATCAACCTGAACGTGGATTTTCCTGCCGGACTCCATAAAGTACTTGCAGATTTTCAACAGGTTGAACAGGTATTTTTGAATATAATCAACAATGCCCGTTACGCCTTAAACCAAAAACATCCCAAAGCCCATCCCAAGAAAAACTTTATCATCCAAGCCAACGAAGAAACAATTGACGATACACTTTTTCTTGAAGTTACTTTTCTGGATAGCGGCACCGGCATTCCCGCTGAAATTATCGACAGGTTATACAATCCATTCTTCTCCACAAAACCTTCCGGCATAGGCACCGGGCTTGGTCTTGCCATCAGCCATGGGATCATTACCGACCATGGCGGCAAACTTACTTTAAAAAGCAGTTACGGGGAGTATGCCCAGGTAACTATCCAACTGCCGGTTATTGTTGAAAACGGATGAACCTCATAATGCAATTCGAAGACCCGGCTCTCAAAATTACTGCTGATCATGCGGGCCCATATGAAAACTCATTGAACTTCTGTCATTTTGCAGCTTTCTACAACCCTTACGCAATGATTTATTGGGGGTGCATGTGAAGGTTTTTCCGGATATGCAGAATTCAACTTATCCTAACCCGCATTTTTCACGAGTCGAGACGCCGGATAGACAAAGTGTAAGTCGTTTGAGCTATACTTTAGTATGCGAAACGCCTAACACAGTAGGCTATACGGATGTATCGGCTTGCCCGAAGGGTGAACAGTTTTGAAATAAATCTATTCAGTCACTTGGTACAAACTGTAACCGGACAAATACACTAGAAATTTAAAATTTAACCTACAAAAACAGATAGTTAAACCAATTTTTAAAAATTGTTCATGAAATATTCGGGCTAACAGTATCAAAATATAGAAATCAATAAATTGGCTCGGAGTACATATATTCAAATGCATGTCCCGGCAAATGGTTCCGCAATACAGAAAATTCAATTATGCAAATACGGCACAGCGGAAATGAATGGTTATTCATTTGTTCTTGACACATATACACTCATACTATAATAATCCATGGTACATGAAATATAATTTGCCATACAGGTATGGTTCAAACTGTCTTGTTTTTTAAAACGTGTATTTATTTACCGTGCTCGCAACAACATACATTTATTAGCCATTAATCTTATGATCCCCTATCCGGAACTGAAGTTCACTTCTTTTGAGGCTTCTGCATGTTGATTATGCAGTATGATTCAGCAAGCTTTCTCCCCAGCAGCAGAAAATATCCATCAGGCGTGAGGTAGGTAATGAAACGCTACAGGATAGGTCTTGGCCCCAAGCTGGTTGTATATCTCAGTCTTTCCTTGATTGTTATCTTCGCTTTGATCGGTGTCCTCAACATCCGCATGTACCGGCGTCATATGATGATGGGTGTGTACCAGAATGCCGACCAGGTCAGTGACATTATCAAGCGTAGTACCAATCACGCTATGATGACAAATGAAAGGGAGGACATTTATCGAATTATCGAAAGCATAGCCGCGGAACCCGGAATCCAGAAAATCAGGATCTACAATAAAGAGGGGAAAATCACTTTTTCAACCAACCAGGCAGAGGTCAACACCATGGTAGATATGAACGCCGATGCCTGCAATGTATGCCACAGCGGAGATTCGAAACCGCCCAGCGGTGATGTCTCAATTCTGAAGCGCACCCGTGATTATTTCATCCAGGAAGGTGAACATGTTCTCGGTCTGATCAGTCCCATCAAAAGCGAGACATCATGTGTGACCTCGGACTGTCACGCCCACAGCGTTGACCAGAAAGTGCTCGGGGTTCTCGATGTAATCATGCAGCTTGACAAGGTGGATGCCAGTCAGCAGGAATACGAAAACCATTTCCGGTGGTATGTGCTGCTGACCATTCTTGTTGTCTGTATTATTTCGGTATTGTTTGTGTTCTTCCTGGTGCACCGACCTGTTAACAAGATTGTCGAAGGCACCAGGAACATTGCCGAGGGAAAGTTGAGTTTCATGATCGATATCAACTCGAAAGATGAGATCGGCAGCCTGGCAGAATCCTTCAATCGCATGACCCTGGACCTCAAACAGTTCCGCAATGATCTTTTATCGGCTAAGGCATATACGGATAACATCATTCACTCCATGCTCAACTCCCTTGTCGTAGTTGACCGTGATGCCAATATCAGGAATGTTAATAAAGCAACCTGCGATCTTCTGGGATATGCGGAACAGGAACTGCTGAATAAACCGATGTCATTCATTTTTGCCAAGGGTTATTTCGACGAACTTGGATTCAGGGCTGAATCCATCAATGATTTCGGGGGCACCGGGGAAACAATTTATCAGGCAAAGGACGGCAAGAAGATACGAGTGCTTTTTTCCGCATCGGTGATCCGTAATGATGCAGGTGATTTTCAGGGGATTGTCTTTATGGCCCAGGATATTACCGTACAGACTGAAGCCATGCGCGCCGGACATATGTCTTCCCTGGGTGAACTCGCTGCCGGAGTCGCCCACGAGATCAATAATCCCTTGAACAGCATAATCAACTTTGCGCAGATCCTTATTGACGAAATTGAGGATGACGCGCCATTGACCGACGAACTCCTTTTTAGAATAATCCAGGAGGGAGACCGGGTGAGCAATATCGTCAGAAGTCTTCTGTCATTTGCGCGGGAAAGTGAACGGGGTAAGACCTTAGTCATTATTAATGAGGTAATCCAGGAAACCCTTGCCTTGACTGATACTCAAATTTTCAAGGACAATATAACCCTGAAAGTGAATATCCCCGAATCATTGCCCATGATTCTGGCAAATTCCCAGCAGCTCATGCAGGTCTTTATAAATATTATCAACAATGCCAGATATGCCTTGAGTCTGAAATATCCGGGCACATCTGCTGAGAAGGAACTGGTTATCAGCGCTGAGACAAAACTGGTTGACGATGAATCTGTTATTGACATCAGTTTTTATGATACCGGTGTCGGTATTCCCGCCCAGATTATAGACAAGGTTATAAATCCATTCTTCACCACCAAGCCTGCCGGGGAGGGAACCGGCCTCGGGCTTGCCATTAGCCACGGTATAGTTACGGATCACGATGGCAGGCTTATTATCAATAGTGTAGAGGGCGAATATACCAGGGTTACTACGCGGTTTCCCATACCAGAGAATGATAATAGTTCTGATACTGCTTGAAAATTTTTTCACCACAAATGGCATGAACTCGGGGCCAAGCTGGATAAATATGAACAGAAACTGATGAATGATTCCTAAATATTCATGGTGTCCAGTTAATATATTGAGCCTCTCCAATCGGAGGGGCTTTTTCTTGTCCACCGTCAGAGGTTATTCGTGTAAAGCCCTTGTAAAAAATCACTTAACACAAAAAGGGATTCAACCAATCCGGCTGAACCCCTCTCTATTACTGGTGCCCGGGACGAGAATCGAACTCGTACAGGCACAAGGCCCGAGGGATTTTAAGTCCCTTGCGTCTACCAGTTCCGCCACCCAGGCATCCTGTTTTTTCAGCGACTCTATAATATCATTGCCGAAAATGCAAATAAGATTAACATTGATTGTTGTTTTTGAAATTTTTTTTACTATCCCCTCAAAATGTCTGGTACAAATGGACGTAAGCATGGATAACTTTGCGTTATCATTACCTCTATAACTTGTTTCGTAAGGCTGATTATTCTTGACAAAGCTATTATTTGTTTGTATCTGGATAATAACTTAATATGCTGATTTCAAAGTAGTTTTGGGTTCAGTAAGTGGTGGCATACATTGCCGTTTTTTTCATGCATCAAATTGGAGGGAGTTTGATTATGTCAGATCGTGAAACTGGGACAGTAAAATGGTTTAACAACAGCAAGGGGTTTGGTTTTATCGAGCGTGATCAAGGAGATGATGTATTCGTACATTATTCTTCTATCCGTGACACCGGGGGTTTTAGAACACTTACGGAAGGTCAGAAGGTTGAATTTTCTATCAGCGAAGGCCAGAAAGGTCTGCAGGCAAATGATGTAGCAGGCCTTGAATAGTCAATCTACCTACTTATATGACAAAAAAACCCGCCGGTTTTCCGGCGGGTTTTTTTTATTATTTTGAGATAAAAACTATTCGGGTGAGAACTATGCCGCTTTTTACGCTGTAGCTTTTTTCACCTCATGCGCGGCTAAAACTTTAAAATTTGACAGGGAGTTAAGATGCCCGTATATCCAGCCCAAAAAACCCCTGCGAAAAAGCTCCAGGGCCTTTTCATCATCAAGTTCACGAAGGGCCTTTTCATTAATCATTTTCATTCCCCTGAACCCGATTTTTTCTCCTGCAGGCATGGTTATATCTGCTGCAAAATCCTTTAGCAGGTCATAATCTACTAGTTTTTTTACAAATTCCTGGGTCAGCATATTCTGCATTTGGTATTGCCGTAAGAATTCAATAATATTATTCAAATCAGTAGAATTATTTCCTTCTTCATCAAATAAAGACATTCCTTCTTCTGCGTTAAATCCTGCATAATCTGCATCAACCGAAATTGTAAAATTTTGTCCGTTAGGATCACTTGTTGATAAAATAAAAGGATATCTGCGGATAAATGCCGGTATAAATGCCCCTTCCAACCATTTTCCAGCGTCATCGATAAAAAGATTGCTCTTGTCACGTAGACCAAGAACCGCCAATGGCACTAAATCATTGTCCTTACCGCTGACAAAAACAATAGGATAATGCTTGGAAGCCTCAATAAATTCATGCCCTGTAACAAGAATTGAATTGAGTTCTTGGGCAAAGCCATAATCTTCTACTTTGCTGACTTTGACTTCTTTATGGGTACCACTGTTGAGTAAGATTGGATTTTTATAAATTCCTTCCTGTGCCATAATTTTTCCTTTTAGTTTTTTTTTATTTCAAGCCCATACTGAATATTTAAAAAAGACCTGGGGGTAAATCCACCGTTCCCCGGCATAAAGTGCTTCCTGAATATATATTTTCACATACGCTTTTCAGGTGACAAAACAAAAATATATACGTTTTTTACTAATAAACCTTAAACGGTTGATGTCAAGCTCTTTGTCTCCTTTGAGGTCAAATAAAAAATAAAAAAGAAGTAGCCAGTTTCTTGGCCTGCCTGTATCTTTCAAATACACTTATCCTCTCGCATCTAAACATTTAATTTACAGCCATGAAAAAATTCCTCATCAGCATAGTTCTACTACTCATGATCCTGATTTTCGGAACCTTAGGCTATATACTTATTGAAGGTACCAGCCTGATTGATGCAATCTATATGACTGTAATCAGTATCACAACAGTAGGTTTCAGTGAGGTAATACCACTCAGCCCTGCCGGTAAATATTTTACCATGCTTCTTATTTTCGGCGGAGTTGGTTTGTTTCTTTTTTGCGTCAGCTTAATCACACAGGCCATGGTTGAAGGCGGCCTGCAGACATTTTTGGGGAGAAGACATATGGAAAAAAAGCTGGCAGATCTTAAGGGCCATTACATAGTTTGTGGCTTCGGGCGCATTGGTAAGGTGATCAGCAAAATCCTGCATGAAAACAGGAGAACCTTCGTCATAATCGAAAACAACCCGGAAGAGATAAAAACCATCGAGGAACTGGGTTATCTTGTACTGCAAGGAGACTCGACCAATGATGACATACTTAACAGGGCTCATATTGAAGATGCCAAAGCATTAATTGCCGTTACCAGTTCAGATGCCGACAACGTCTATATTATCCTCTCAGCAAGGGTACTCAATCCGGATATTTATATTCTTGCCAGGTCAAGCGGCAAGAAAGGCGCTGAAACAAAGCTCTTACGTTCCGGCGCCAACAAGGTTTTCTCACCGTACGAAATCGGGGCCCGCCGCATGGCTCAAGCACTGGTCAGGCCAACTGTCATTGATTTTATTGATCTCGCAGTCCATGAAGGAGAACTTGGCCTCAGACTCGAAGAACTGCGTGTTTCCGACAGAGCAGCTTTTACAAACAGTACATTGATGGAATCAGGTATCCGATCCGAGTATGATCTTATCGTTGTTGCCATCAAGCGGGAAAAAGGAGAAATGCTTTTTAATCCGAGTCCCAGCACTGAAATACTGCCAGGAGATATTCTGGTTGTTTTAGGAGATCACACAAATATTCAGGGATTGGAAAAAAACATATAAAATTTTTCTTCGGGTCTTCCCTCTCTAACCCGCATTTTTCACGAGTCGAGACGCCGGATAGACAAAGTGTAAGTCGTTTGAGCAGATAAGTGACCGAAAAGGGAGACTTCGATACTTTAGTATGGATCACACTGCAGGCTATACGGATGTATCGGCTTGCCCGAAGGGTGAACAGTTTTGAAAAAAATCTATTCAGTCACTTGGCACAAACTGTAACCGGGAAAATCTACTGTAAAAAAATAAATTTAAATCATAAAAACAGATACTTAAATTAATTTTTCAAAACTGTTCATGAAATATTCGGGCTAAATATCCACTCTTCAATGACTGTTTTTAGTAGCTGTATTTTTAGTGACTCCTTATAGATCTCTCCATTAATTTACTTTTTGCTTGAAAAATATGAAACACTGGCAAACTGTTCTCAAAAAAAGCATCACTGAACCTGAACATCTGTTTGCTCACTTTGGGATTAGTCCGGAAGATGCTGAACGGGTGACAAATATTTATCCCATGCGCATAAACCCCTATTATCTCAGTCTGATAAAACACCCCGGTGATGCACTCTGGCGCCAAGCGGTGCCGGATGCTTTGGAACTCGACGACACTGTCTGCATGAAAGACCCGTTAAACGAAGAAAACTTGAGTCCCGTACCGAACCTGGTTCATAAGTATCCTGACCGCGCCCTGTTTCTGGTCCATAATCAATGTGCTGTATACTGCCGATTCTGCACACGGAAACGCAAGATCGGTACAAAAGAAATGCATATCAGCATAAAAACAATCAATTCCGGCCTTAATTACCTGCGGCAGACCACCGCCATCAAGGACGTCCTCGTTTCAGGCGGCGATCCATTGCTTCTTGATGACAACAGGCTCGATTATATTCTATCAAGTTTGCGAGCCATAAAACATGTTGAAATTATCAGGATAGGCAGCCGTGTCCCCTGTACGCTGCCCATGCGGGTGACGAAAAAACTTGCTGCAACAATTAAACGGTATCACCCGGTATATATCAATACCCATTTCAATCATCCGGATGAAATAACCCCTGAGGCTGCAACAGCCTGCAGCCGATTAGCTGATGCCGGCATCCCCCTTGGCAGCCAAACGGTTTTACTCAAGGGAATCAACGACGAGACGGAAATTATTAAGCAATTAATGTATAAACTCTTGCGCATACGCGTCAAACCTTACTATCTTTTCCAGACGGACATGACACAGGGTACGAATCATTTTCGCACCCCAATCGAGAAAGGCATCGAAATCATGCAATCCCTGATCGGGCACATATCCGGCATGGCAGTACCAACCTTTGCCGTAGATGCTCCGGGTGGCGGTGGCAAAATACCGCTGCTGCCGAATTATGTCGAGCAATTGGGCAGCCAGCTTGTTTTTCAGAATTATTGCGGCCTGATATGCACCTATGACAACCCCTGCGATTAAAAAAAAAGAGGTTCATCCATGGAAAAAAAACTGCTCGTTGCTGTTGATGGTTCAGTATACAGTTCCAATACCCTGCATTACCTGGAACAACTCTTTGCAAATCTTGATGATATCCGCCTGCACCTGCTCTCCGTCATAACCTGTAATCCATCCGAAGCTGCAAGTGCATGGCTTGATGAAAAGGAATTGATGAGCACGCTGAGCCCCGAGGAACAGAAACGGTGTGCTGCAGCCAACAAATTCCTGCATAAAGCAATTGACAGTTTCCGGCGCAACGGCTTTAAAGAGGAACAGGTTACAACGGAGGTTAAAATTGCCACCGCAAATCCTGCAGCCGAGGTATTAAACGTTGCCAGGAAAGGTTTATTTGATGCCCTGGTATTAGGGCGCCGCGGCGCCTCCAAACTTGAAGAACTCATCATGGGCAGTGTATCCAGTACCATATTTCAGAAATGCCATGATGTACCGGTCTGGATTGTTGACGGCCAGGTTGATTCCCGCAAGTTCCTTGTCCCGGTGGACGGTTCCCATTTCACCATGCAGGCCGTTGACCACCTCTGTTTCATGCTTAAGGACAATCCTTATGCGGAAGTAACCCTTTTTCATTCCACTGCCATGTTTTCCCAGAAACAAGACCTCAGCGTGAACTATTGCAGCCGTTTTCTGCAGCCGGATTGGTGCGAAATTCACTGCAAAGATGCGGATTATTATTTTCTTGCACCCCGGCAAATGCTTATCAACAGTGGATTCCCCCCTGAACGCATCCATCGCCTTGAAACAAAAAAAGGCATGTATGCCAGCCGTCAGATAGTACGCCAGGCCCTGATTGATGACTTTGGCACAATTGTCATGGGCCGCCGCGACAAAGAGTTCGTTAAGGGTGTTTTCGGCAGCGTAACTGAAAAAGTGATGGCCATGAGTGTAAATACCGCGGTATGGGTTGTCGGATGATATATTGCAGGAAAAAAATATCCTAGCCGCTATGCAATCAAGCGGCGCAGTTGCCTGATGCCAAAGAACTGCTTATCTTTACAAATGCCATGCTGCTTTTGTTTTCCCTCAGTTTACAGGTAGGCATTCATTGACTTTTCAGCGCAATACATACCGCATTTTTTTTATCATTCTCTGGCTTGTTCTCTTTGGGGCCCTGCTTAAGCGCGATTATTTTATCTCAAGTATTGATATTAACGAGGAACAGATCATCAAGCGCAGCAGGGAGGAGAGCTTTGCCGGTATCTACTTCCAAAATGAAAGGATCGGCTTCGTGAAAAACAGGCTGACCGAATCCGGCTCCGACGCATATCTTCTCTACCAGGATGCCTTTCTCTATCTCAATATTCTTAACGAATCCCATCCCATTGACATGAGGATCGAGGCGACCCTGGGTCTGGATATGCGGCTCAAGGATTTCAACTTTCAATTCACCTCCCCATTTTATAAAATGGAAGCAGAGGGTCGGGTTGTAGGCCAGGAAGTCCATTTTTCCTTAACAACGGGCAAGGAAACAATTTCCGACACCATTGCTCTGCAGCAGCCGCCGTATCTTTCGACAAACAATCGTTTTTACCTCATGGAACAAGGGCTGCAGCCTGGAGACAAATTAAAGATCCCCTATTTCGACCCAATTTCCTTATCCGGAAAAGATACTGTTATGGAATATAAAGGGCGCAAGAAAGTTCTCGTCAACGGGCGTGTGTATAACCTGCATCATTTTATTGAGACATTCTCCGGAGTCAGGATAAACAGCTGGCTGGACGATGAAGGTAAAGTCATGAAGGAAGAATCACCGGCCGGGTTCGTATTTATATCCGAACCGGAATTCAAGGCCACTGATATAAAGTTCAAAGGCCAAGAAATTCTAAGCAGCGTATCCATTCCACTCATTGGCGGCAGCCTCGACCTGACGGACCTGAATACAATACGCTATCGTCTGACCCTGCCTCCAGACACTGAATTTGACCTGAATAAAGACCGCCAGAGTTTTGCTAATGATATTCTTACGGTCAACAAGGAATCCTTGCCGGAGCATGATGCTCTTTCCTGCAAAGGTTTTACGGAAGAGCTTGCTTCCAGCCCGTATATCCAATCAAAAAATAAACGCATAACTGAAGTAGCCCGGGAAGCAACAGGAAAAGCAGGCAGCGATCTTGAACGTGTAAGGATTTTATCTGATTGGGTATATACTAATCTCGAAAAAAGGCCGGTTCTTGGTATTCCGGATGCCCTTACAACTCTGAATACAAAAATGGGCGACTGCAATGAACATGCCGCCCTGTTTGCAGCCCTGGCCAGGAATGTAGGCGTGCCAACCCGAATCGTTGCCGGGGTGACATTTTTTGATGGGGCATTTTATTACCATGCCTGGAACGAAGTCTGCCTTGACGGCAACTGGTATTCTTTAGATACGACTAAAAATCAACTGCCGGCTGATTTGAGCCATATTAAATTTGTGGAAGGGGAAACGGATAAGCAGATTAAAATTGCAGCGCTGCTCGGAAAATTGAAAATTGAGATCGCTGACGACAGAGAAAATTAAGCCATGAATCAAGGTAGCAATAAAAAGGAAAAAACATGGCCTGAACATGCCCCGGCCATGGTCATAAAGGACCTGACCAAGACCTTCGGCAGTTTCACGGCAGTTGACAGTATAAACCTTGACGTCAACAGGGGGGAGATTTTCGGGTTCCTGGGCCCGAACGGGGCTGGTAAAACAACCACAATCAAGATGATAGCCGGTCTTTTAAAACCTGATAGCGGGCAGATATCAATAAACAATCGCAGCCTGGCAAGCGAACCCCAAAAATGCAAGCAGGATACGGGATACATCCCTGACCGCCCCTATTTATTTGAAAAACTTACCGGCTTTGAATTCCTCCAGTTTATTGCGAGTCTGTATAATCTCGCCCCTGATACTTTTAATAAATACACAGCCCACTACCTCAACCTTTTCGATCTCCTGGACTGGCAGCATCATCTTATAGAAAGCTATTCCCATGGCATGCGGCAGAAGCTTATTATATCCAGCGTCTTTATGCTCGAGTCCCCCCTCATCGTTGTTGATGAGCCCATGGTCGGCCTTGACCCGAAAAGTGCCCGTATTGTGAAGGAATTATTTAAAAATCATGCTGCCAGGGGTACTTCCATTTTCCTTTCAACCCATTCCCTGGAAATCGCCGAAGAACTCTGTGACCGCATAGGCATCATCCTGAACGGCAGTCTGCGGGCAATGGGCAACCTGAAAGACCTGGAGCTTGAGGCCCGGTTGCAACACTCGGATCTTGAGGAAATATTCCTGGAACTGACCGGCGCCTATGAATTGCAGGAGATAATAGCGGCCCTGAGGACCGGCTGAAATTATCCGTCGTGTTGTCGCGGCTGTTATATTTGAGATAGAGCAAATGAATTCTTCTAAACGAATGACACTTCTTGAGCCGTTTTTCTATTCTGCCAAAAACAGATTCTTCCCGAAAGGCAGGCTACCGCTGCGCACCATGGGAGTGCTGGCCTTCAGCCTCACGGTCTGCCTCGTGCTCTATAAAATCGGGGTGCGGGTAGTTACCTATTTTCACAGCCAGAATGAACTCGGCATAATTCTCAGTTTGAAAATTTTCCAGATGGCCTGGATAACCATGTTTGCCATGCTCATTTTCTCTTGCATGGTTTCTGCGGTATCAACCCTGTTCCTCTCCCAGGACAATGAAATAATCTTTGCAGCGCCGGTTGCTAAATCCGATATTTTCTTCATGCGCTATGTTACAACATCGATATATACCTCATGGATGATGATTGTTTTTTCAATCCCCATTTTTGCAGCATATGGAACAGTTTTCCAGGCCGGCATTCTCTATTGGCCCCTCATGCTGGGAACAATTATCGCCACTGCAGCCATAGCCACAACCTTCGGCATGGGCTTTACAGTCGTTCTCGTCAATCTTTTTCCAGCCAAACGCACCAAGGATGTTATTCTCTACCTTTCAATATGTTTCGGCATCTTTATTTATCTTATTTTCCGGCTCATGCGACCGGAAGACCTGGTTAATCCCGATAAATACGGTTATTTTGTCGACTATCTTTCCTCTCTTGCCACCCCTGCCGCCCCCTATATACCGGCCGCCTGGGCATCAAACCTGCTTTCCTACTATCTCCTGGACCGTGAAATTGATATTCTGGTAGCTGCACTGCTCATTATCACTCCCATTACACTTTTCATCCTCGGCGAATGGGCCATGGAGCGCTGGTTTCTCCCCGGCTTCACAAAATCCCAGGAATCCTTTGGCGGCTACCGGAGATTTTTCAGCCGCGGTAAATACCGGCAAAGTGCCCTGCGATGGATATTCCGCAAAGAGGCGAAGCTTTTTTTACGGGATTCCGCCGAATGGTCGCAGCTTTTCATGATTGGTGCCCTGGTTGTTGTCTACCTCTATAACTTCAAAGTGCTTCCTGTGGAGCGTTCTTTGTTTGAAGAAGAGTATGTGACCAACCTTATTTCTTTTCTCAATATCGGTTTAACAGGATTTGTCATTGCCTCTCTGGCAGCCCGTTTCGTCTACCCTTCCATTGGTGCGGAAGGGGGCTCCTTTTATATTATCATGTCATCCCCCCTTTCAACCGGCAGGTATATGCTGCACAAATATCTCTTTTATGTTGTCCCTTTTACCGGACTCGCTTTAATCCTGTTGGTTGTGTCCAATCACCTCCTCAATATCGAGGGGCCCATGTGGTGGATCTCGATCATTACCGGCTTACTTATTACCTGGACTGTTCTCGCCATGGCCCTGGGCTTCGGGGCAATCTACGCGGACTTCAAGGCAGAGAACAGGGCTGCAGCCCTGGGAGGAATCGGTGCCATCCTCTTTCTTTTCAGTGCCATTGCCTTTGAAATGGCAATTATTTTCCTGGGAGGGGCACCTGTTTTCAGGGTTATGAAAAGTTGGTTGCGAAGCGGAACAATGCCTCCAAACGACCTGCTGACGCTTATCGGCTGGATTATTGCCTCAATAATCATCTCCCTCTTCCTGGCCCTTTTTTTTATCAGAACAGGCATAAAGAAGCTGGAAGCATCAAGTACATAAAGCTAAGCACTCTTTCACTTCTCACTCTATTGCTTCCTGAGGATAATTTATCTCTCAGTCAGCAATCCTAAGAATTGTCAGGCAAAAGATTGTTTTGTTAAAAAAATCATGAATATTTTGAGCTAGGAGCCTGTCGGGGAATTATAATCGTAACGAAAAATTGAGGAATTGAGATCAAATTTTCGGGAAATTGATGCGAATAGCAGCGCTATTTAAAGAATTGCAGTAGATTGGGAATTCTCCGACAGGCTCCTAGGATCATGAAACAAAGCCCGTACCCTGACAGACTGGACAGGTTTCCTCCTTTGAGCACTGGCAGTCATCCCATTCATCACCTTTCTGGGTGCCGCGCCACTCCATGTTGCATACACAGGTTCCGTCGATCTTCTTATCACCGTTGCACTCGGGACAGACCTTCTTGGTTTCATCGGCCATGATCATACCTCCATTACAGTTTAGGGAGAGTATACAATAACTTTTTTATGCTTATACAATATACACTAAGAACCATTGCATCAAGGGAACTATTCGGAAATAAAATATTGTAAAATCACCGGCCTGTCTACACCTTTCAAATAATATGACCTGACAATCACACATTCTGAAAGTACAGGTTAGCTATGAATATCGAGTTTCAAAAAACAACGATACGTTTAAGATAGCCAGTTTAAAGGGCATAAGAACCTGTTGGGATTAAAACCATTGATGGTAAGCAGTCTCAACTTTGATATTTAAGAAAATATATGGAAGTGTTAAGTTGCCGGTAACACGAGTTTTACATGGCAACTCAAAGAGTAAAAGTCATACGTTTGCCCCGTACCGATTAAGTTAATTTCAGTTTGTCCTACTATGTTCAACCTTGTGAATACTGGGCAACATGGAGAGAACTACAAAGAACATGCGAAAGAACCAGCCAAAATCGTTTTGTGATGAAAAACAAAAGGTGAAGCATAAAAAATCATGTTTACCTGTGATTGGCTGGCGTGAATGGATCGAACTTCCAGACCTTGGTATCAAGAGGATTAAGGTTAAAGTCGACACCGGAGCCCGGTCGTCATCGCTACATGCTTTTAACCAGCATGTATTTGAGCAGGATGGGGTGCAGTGGGTCCGGTTTCAAGTTCATCCTGTTCAGCGAAAAAGTGTCGAAACCGTTGATGTTCTGGCAAAAATTGTCGAATTTAGATCTGTACGCAGTTCAAGTGGAAGAAACTCAATGCGGCCAGTCATTATAACCAATATAACGTTGCTCGGTTTCACCTGGCCCGTTGAATTAACCCTTGCAAGACGTGACGAAATGGGGTTTCGAATGCTGCTGGGCCGCGAGGCATTCAGGGGGCGCTTTCTCGTCAATGCCGGCAAGTCATTTTATAATGGTAAGCCGAGTCGAAAAAGAAATATTCCAAAAAAAAAATCTATGGGTAACAAAAGGAGAAAGCAATGAAGCTTGCAATTCTTTCATGCAGTCCAAAATGCTACAGCACCCGCCGGCTTCGTGAAGCTGCCGAACAACGCGGCCACAAGGTTAAGGTTCTCAATACGCTCAAATTTGCCATTGACCTTGAAGAAGGTCTGCCAAATCTATACTTTCTCCAGAAAGAACTCTCCCATTATGATGCTGTACTGCCAAGGATCGGAGCGTCGATTACCTATTTCGGTACAGCGGTTGTGCGGCAATTTGAACAGATGGATGTGTTTTGCGCAAACACGTCCGCAGGCATCTCAAATTCACGAGACAAACTTCGCTCTCTGCAAATTCTTAGTCGACATCAAATTGGTATCCCAGAAACAACTTTTGTCCGCGACAAGAAAGATGTTATGCCGGCAATAGCCAGAGTTGGTGGAGCGCCGGTAATTATCAAACTGATTGAAGGAACTCAAGGTATCGGCGTTCTCTTGGCTGAAACCGAAAAATCGGCCGAAGCTATTATCGAGTTATTACAGAGCCAGAAACAAAACGTTTTGATCCAGAAGTTTGTTGCTGAAAGCAAAGGACGGGATATCAGGGCTTTTGTGGTCGGGGACCAGGTGGTTGCTGCCATGCGCCGTGTTGCCCAAGGGCAGGAGTTCCGGAGCAATGTACACCGGGGTGGTATTGCCGAACCCGTCACACTTGATAAAGAGTATAAAGAAACCGCCGTTCGATCTGCGCAGATAATGGGCCTTCGAATCGCCGGCGTTGATATGCTTGAGAGCAAAACCGGACCACAAATTATGGAAGTAAATTCCTCTCCTGGCCTGGAAGGAATAGAAGGATGCACCCAGCTCGACATCGCCGGCACGATAATCGATCATATCGCAGCCCAAATAAATTTTCCTGAAATCGACTTGCGTCAACGATTGACTGTGAGTCGAGGGTATGGAGTTGCAGAGTTACACATTCCTGATGGCTCTGAATACATCGACAAAACAATCCAGGAATCTGGTTTGCGTGAAAAAGATATCATAGTCCTGACGCTTAATCGCGGTGCTACAGTTATACCAAACCCCCGGCCACAGAGACAACTTGAAATTGGTGACCGGCTGCTTTGCTTCGGCAAACTAGAGTTGATGCGTAATCTGGTACCTGCAAAAACTCGCCAGAGGAGACGCCCGCAGGTACATAAACTACCCGAATTGCCTGTGGCAGAAGAAGTTCGTACTGGGAGTAACATACATGATGGTTATTCGACACAACCGGAAGAAGGATAATCCATGGCTATCCGCCGCGAACGAAAATCTATAAACGAATGGTTCGGAGAAGAGATTCCAGCCGGTGAGTCGCGTGACGTTAACCTCCCCATAAGTGAGAGTTACAGCGGCATGACAGTAAAGGTTCAAGTACACATCCGCCGTGCACTGGAGGATGGCCCGGTTGTATTTGTCACGGCCGCATTACATGGTGATGAACTAAACGGCACCGGAACTGTTCGCCATTTAATTCAAGACAATCATTTCAACTTGACCAGGGGGGCAGTCATTTTTGTTCCTGTTCTTAATTTACTCGGTTTCGATCGTCACTCCCGATACTTGCCTGATCGTCGTGATTTAAACCGTTCGTTCCCCGGATCAGCAACAGGAAGTTTTGCCAGCCGCATGGCCAGTATTATTTTTAATGAGATTGTTCCGCGTTGCGACTACGGAATAGATCTCCACACTGCCGCTATCCGGAGGACAAACTATCCAAACGTCCGTGCCGATTTGACCAACCCGCAAGTCCGCTGGCTCGCAGAATCGTTTGGTTCGGAGATCACCATTGACAGTAAAGGGCCCCAGGGTTCATTTCGCCGTGAAGCCTGCAGTGCCGGTTGCCCGACGATCATTATGGAAGGCGGGGAGGTATGGAAAGTCGAACCAAGTATTGTTGAAACCTCAATACGCGGCGTTAAAAATGTTTTTCGCAAACTCAAGATGCTCGACGGCAAGGCTGTAAATCCAGCATATCAAGTAGTCATCAAACAATCAAAGTGGATTCGGGCTGAGCGTGGAGGTTTTTTGCACTTCCATGTCAAGCCGGGTGATATTATCGAAATAGGCCAGCCACTTGTGACGAGTTCGACGATTCTCGGTCGAGAACATAACACATTCAATGCTCCGTTTAACGCAGTTGTTATCGGCATGACCAGCCTGCCAGCTATAAGCCCTGGTGAACCGATATGCAATCTCGGCAAACTCCCAAAAAAATATAAACCATCTGCACTACGGCAACTACGTATTGATGAAGATGGCCTTGAGCATCGGGTCTCGCAAGAGCTGGCCTCAAACGTTCACGTTGTTGAACCGCCGGGGGGATCAAATAATTAAGAATAGATTATTAAATGTGAATGATGACTCTTATAGTTAAATAATTGCAACAAATATACATTTTGAGTTTTCTCCCACAAACTGGTGATACCATTTTAGATACTGCACTTTCTCAGGCAACACTGAGTTGAGATGTTTGCAACTTATTTTGCATTTCCTCCCTTCTCAAACATTGAATATAGCATTCAGTATTTTTTAATAGCCGAGTTACGTATAGCGGGAACCTGAAGCACAGAGAAAGAGCTGGCAGCATTAATCAAAACCTTACTTTCATTTATGTCAGATTGAGTCTGGGGCACCACAGATTAATCAACTGCGGTAATCAGCATTTATTTTGATGTACTCTATGGAGAGATCACTGGTATAGATTTCACCGGCGGTTTGCCCTGCTTTAAGATCTACAGTGACTGTGAATGCTTTATGCTTGAGAACTTCTGTTGCCTGTGCTTCTGCTGCCGCTCCAAGTGCCAGGCCATCCTGCACCAGGAGCACGTCATCAAAAAAAATATCAACGCTGTGCTGCTCAAATGTTGCGCCGGAGCGCCCCAAAGCAGCTATTATCCGTCCCCAGTTAGCATCTTCACCAAAAAAGGCGGTTTTGACCAGGGCAGAGTTAGCTATGGTGCGGGCAGCCTGCACCGCATCCCCTTCACTGGCGGCATTAATGACCTTTATTGTGACTAACTTGGTGGCTCCCTCCCCGTCTGCAACGATCTGCAGGGCCAGGTCCTTTAATAAGTCTGTCAGGGCAGCGCTAAATACGTTGCTTTCTTCTGTATCAAATGCAGTGATTTCCGGGTTGCCCGACGTACAGTTCGCCAGGACCAGGACCGTGTCATTCGTACTGGTGTCACCATCAACGGTGATACGGTTAAATGACAGCTTTACCGCCCCTGCCAGGTGCTGCTGCAGAATGTCCGCATTAATATTTGCATCGGTCATGACAAAGCAGAGCATGGTTGCCATATCAGGCATGATCATGCCGGCTCCCTTGGCCATACCGAAAAGCTTTACTTTGCTGCCGGCTATTGAGCAGGTACGCGCCGCTGTTTTGGGCACCGTATCCGTGGTCATGATGGCACGGGCTACCTCGTCGTAGCCGCTTGACGATAAACCGGCAACCAGTTCATCCATGGCGGCTGCTACTTTTTCTAGCGGCAACTGTTCTCCGATAACACCGGTGGAGGCTATCTGCACCAGGTTCCCGTCAATATTCAGGGCTGCGGCAGCCAAATCCGTACAGGTCCGGGCCACCTGCATGCCGATCTTCCCTGTACAGGCATTAGCCACACCGCTGTTCACCAGAAGTGCCTGGGCCCCGCCAAGCTCCAACCGTTCCATATCAAGCAATACCGGGGCTGCCTTTACACGGTTTGTGGTAAAAACACCGGCAGCAACCGCAGGTTTCTCAGAAAAAATAAGACCAAGATCCAGTCGGTCTTTTTTCCTGATCCCGGCTGCAACAGCTGCATATGTAAAGCCTTTAATGATCACTTATAGCGCCCAAATTCTCTAATAACGAGGATAAATTACTTGAGCCTGCCGCAGCATTTCTTATACTTCTTGCCGCTGCCGCAGGGACAGGGGTCGTTGCGGCCTATCTTTTCACCTTCCCGCTTCAAGGGCTGCTGCTGGGCCTGTGCAGCTCCCTCACCGCCCCTGCTTAAACGCAACTCTGCCTGCTGCCGCTTTTTCTTCTCCAGGGCCTCATGGTCAACATCCTCCTCGCTCTTAATCTGAATGCGAAAAAGGGTGGTCAATGCCTTTTGTTTCACAGCTTCGATCATACCGGCAAACATTTCAAAACCCTCTCGCTTGTATTCATTAAGGGGGTTTTTCTGGCCATAGCCTCGCAGCCCGATACCTTCCTTCAGGTGATCCATATTGAGCAGATGTTCTTTCCAGTAGGTATCAACCATCTGCAGAAAAATTACCCGTTCAAGATAACGCATACCTTCAAGGCCGATTTTCTCTTCCTGTTCCTCATAAGCCCGCCGGGCAATGTGCAGCAGCTTATCAACAAACCTGTCATGATCCAGATCCTGCATGTCAGCCTCATCCCATTGGGGCGCAAAACCGATGATTCCCTGCAGCCGCTCATTTATCCCCTTCCAGTCCCAATCAGAAGACAACACTTTCTGTTCAACGAATTCCGCCGCAACGGACTCCATCTCTTCGGTGATTATCTCTTCGATGATGGGCTTGATATCCTTGCTGTCAAGAGCTTCACGTCTCTGCTGGTAGATAACCTCCCTCTGCTTGTTCATGACATCATCATATTCAAGCAGATGTTTACGGATATCAAAGTTATGACCTTCCACCTTGCGCTGGGCGTTTTCAATGGCCCGGCTGATCATGTTATGCTCTATGGGGTCATCTTCATCCATGCCCAGCTTGTCCAGAACACCGGAAATTCTATCCGAGCCGAAAATACGCAGCAGGTCATCCTCCAGGGACAGATAAAAGCGGGATGAACCGGGGTCGCCCTGCCTTCCTGAACGTCCACGGAGTTGGTTGTCAATGCGCCTGGATTCATGGCGGCTGGTGCCCAGAATATGCAAGCCGCCGAGATCGGGAATCCCTTCACCAAGTTTGATATCCGTGCCCCGGCCCGCCATATTAGTGGCTATGGTAACTCTGCCCTTCTGCCCCGCTTCTGCGATAATTTCAGCTTCTTTCTCGTGGTGTTTTGCGTTGAGCACAGAATGCTTGACACCTTCTTTTTTGAGCATATTGGATATCTTTTCGGAAACATCGATGGATATTGTACCGACCAGCACAGGCTGTCCTTTTGTGTGCAGTTCTTTAATCTCACGGATTACAGCCTTGTATTTGGCCGGGATATTCTTGAAGATCGAATCGGGGTAGTCAATACGGATCATGTTTTTATGGGTCGGGATTATGACCACATCAAGATCATAAATTTTCTTAAATTCCGCTGCTTCCGTATCTGCCGTACCTGTCATGCCGGCAAGCTTGTCGTACAGGCGGAAATAATTCTGAAAGGTTATGGAGGCCAGAGTCTGGTTTTCGCGTTCGACCTTGACACCTTCCTTTGCCTCCAGGGCCTGGTGCAGGCCGTCGCTGTATCGACGCCCCGGCATGGTGCGGCCGGTGAACTCGTCAACTATGACCACTTCGCCTTCCTTGACCAGGTAATCAACGTCGCTCTGGAACAGGAGATGGGCTTTCAGGGCCTGGTTCAAATGGTGCAGATATTCGATATTTTTCGGATCATACAGGTTTTCCACCTTAAGTAGTTTCTCACCCAGGGCCACACCTTCCTCTGTTAAAGATACGGAACGTGATTTTTCATCCAGGTTATAGTGTTCATCCCTTTTGAAACCGGGAATGATCTTATCCACCAGATGGTAAAGCTCTGTTGAAATATCGGCGGGGCCGGAAATGATAAGGGGCGTCCTGGCTTCATCGATGAGGATGGAGTCAACCTCATCAACTATGGCAAAATTGAAATCCCGCTGGCAATAATCCTTAATGTCGAACTTCATATTGTCGCGCAGGTAATCGAAACCGAATTCATTGTTGGTGCCATAGGCCACATCGGCATTATAGGCCTCCTGGCGCTCCTGGTCACTCTTTTCATGCAGGATCGTACCGGTGGAAAGCCCCAGAAAACGGTAAATAGTGCCCATCCATTCAGCGTCACGCCGGGCCAGATAGTCATTGACCGTTACTACGTGAACCCCTTTTCCAGATAGGGCATTAAGATAGACCGCCAGGGTTGAACAGAGCGTCTTGCCCTCACCGGTTTTCATCTCAGCGATCTTGCCCTGGTGCAGGACGATGCCGCCAATAAGCTGAACATCATAATGCCTTTCGCCTATCACCCTTCTGGCAGCTTCCCTGGTTACGGCAAAGGCTTCCGGCAGCAGATCATCCAGCGGCTCCCCCTTGGCAACTCTTTCCTTGAAAGCAACTGTCTTTGCCGCCAGGGCCCCGTCATCCAACTTCTGGATATCAGCCTCAAAACTGTTTATCCTGCCTACAAGCGGCTGGATCTGTTTCAGAACTCTTTCGTTTTTACTGCCGAATATTTTTGTTAGTGCAGAACCTATCATTTACTCAGAACTCCGTATGTAGTGACCTAATTGCAGTCTTTTGCATTTATTGAGCATTTCCCCTTTAAACACCAAAATACGGAAGAAATGTTGTTATTGAAAAGGCGTGACATCTTGCATATTTGTTTTCCCGGCCTGCAGCCGCTACCATTCCAAGAGATAAACATGGAGCCGCAAAGATGTTATGTGCTTTTTTCCCAGACCAGGGCTTCCTCATTGCAATCCGGAAACTTGGAGCAATTGATACAGTCACTCCAGACCTTGTGGGGCAACTCTGACTTATCAATATCCCGAAAGCCGAGCTTTCTAAAAAAATCAGGCTGGTACGTCAGGGTAAAGACCCTGGTAATGCCATAGGAGTCAGCCTCGGCCAGGGCCTTAGTAATAAGAGCCCCCCCGACCCCTTTGCCGTGAAACTCGTCAACAACTGCCAGCGATCTTATTTCAGCAAGGTTGTCCCAGCATATATGCAGGGCGCAGACCCCGACCAGCTTCTCCTGATCCGAATCCTTTTCCTCCTTATCCACATAGACACTGAAATCCCGCAACTGATCGTACAAAGAACTTAAAGAGCGCCCCAACAGGAGATCCTTGTCGGCGTAGTACTTCAGCAGATTATAAATTTTCTTTATGTCACCCATGCGGGCACTGCGTATCATTTTAGCGCTCTTTCCTCACATTCTTATAATCATCTGGGGACAGATTTAAATCTGTCCCCTATTAAAAAAGAACCGGATCAGGATGGTATCCGGCGCAATAAATGCATTAATGCCATTAGATGGCGGCGCCATCTTACTCCGAGAGAAAGACAGGGTCAAGCACTGCAGCAATGTTTTGCATGTCTAGCCGGGAGGCAGAAGTATTGTCTGCCCTGCCCAGATGCCCAGGAGAAACATCCATAAAAAAATACAGAATAACAGGGCCCCAACCCCCAGCAAGCCGCCCAGCGAGAGTTCAAACTTTATTTTCTTTTTCTTCTTCCTGCTCCTGGCCACTCTATCAATTGTTACTGTTGAGTTTTGAATTCTTATTATTATATCTGTCTGCCTGTCTGCCTGCCTGTAAATCATCAGACGTTTAATAGACTGATAATCATTGGGTTATCTCGTTACCCGGTAATCATCGCTCACTTTGTAGAACGGTAATCAGCAGCAGTATATTTTCAGATAAATTTGAATTGCTCCTAAAATCCTTTTCTCTTTGAGGCCTAATTTTTAAGCCCTCAGCCTTTAACCTTTAGCCTTCAGCCTTCACCCTTCACCCTGAAATTACATGGTTTCCGGGGCGGAAAGGCCGACTACCCGCAGACCGTTGTGGAATACGATGCGAAGTGCTTCGGCAAGCCATAGCCTGGCCTGGGTGAGTTCCGGGTCGTCTGAAATTACCAGGTGGCTGTTATAATAACTGTGAAACTGCCCGGCAAGATCCATGAGGAAAAAGATAATCCGATGTGGTGACAGGTCAAGGGCAGAATCTTCTACTAATTCCGGATAGGAGGCAAGTGCCTTGAGCATGTTGAGTTCCTCTGGCAAGGACAACTTCCCGAGGGAAACCTCTTGCAGCGGGTTGCGCCTAATGTTTTTTTCTTCTGCCTTCTTCTGGATACTGCGCAGGCGGGCATTGGCATACTGCACATAAAATACAGGATTTTCCTGGCTCTCTTTCGTGGCCAGGTCCAGATCAAATTCCAGCTGGCTGTCCGCCTTGCGTGTCAAGAAGAAAAACCTGATCACATCCGGGCCGACTTCGTCAAAAAGCTCATCAACGGTGATGAAATTTGCCTTCCTGGTTGACATCTTTACCTGTTTGCCTTCACGGGTCAGGGTAACAAACTGATGGAGAACCACAGTCACCATGGAATCATCATAGCCAAGCGCCCTGATTCCGGCCAGAACATCGGGAACGGTCGCAATATGATCAGAACCGAAGATATTGACCAGCCAATCAAAGCCCCGTTTTAATTTTTCCCTGTGATAGGCAATATCAGGAAGCCTGTAGGTGGGCTCGCCCGTGCTTTTAATGATGACACGGTCCTGCTCCTGGCCGAACTCCGTGGTCTTGAACCAGACCGCCCCGTCATGATCATAGGCCAGGCCTTTTTCGCGCAGCCGGGCAACCACATCATCGACCAGTCCTTTTTCATATAACGAATGCTCGTTGTAGTAATTATCAAACCTGATGTCGAGTCGTGCAAGCGTTTCGGCAATATTGGCAAATATCTCCTGCTCCGCCTTTTCCTTAAAAGGCGCAACATCAGCTGTATCTTTCAGGGAATCATTTTTTTCAGATATGAGTTTCCTGGCTATGTCATAGATATATTCACCCTGGTAACCGTCTTCAGGAAACTCAGCCCCAAGATCCAGGAGCTCCATATACCTGGCCCTGGTGGATTCTCCCAGGACGCGCATCTGCCGTCCTGCATCATTGTAATAGTATTCCCGTGTAACCTCATGACCGGTTGCCTCCAGGAGCCTGGCTATGGCATCACCCAGGACAGCCTGGCGGCCGTGGCCGATGGATAATGGTCCTGTGGGGTTGGCACTGACAAACTCGACCAGCACCTTTTTCTGTTGCCCTATGCCGGAAGAGCCATATCCATAAGCCTTTTCACAGACAGGTTTTATGACAGACTGCCAGACTGCATCCCGGACAAAGAAGTTGACAAAGCCCGGCCCCGCAATCTCAACCTTAGAAAACAGGTCAATATGCGTACCCATCTGTTCAGCAAGCAGAGATGCAACCTCACGGGGATTTTTCTTTTCACGGCCTCCAATAAGCATGGCCATGTTGGTTGAAAAATCACCATGGGAGGTATGCTTGGGCAGTTCCACCGCATATGAGCCGGCAGCAGCATTGGTCCACAGGCCCTGCTCGACTCCCTCGTTGAAATATTTGTCTAAAATGTCTTTGATTTGTTCTTTTATCATTATTTACTCAATTTATATTTGTCGAAAATTTACGGAAAGAATCAAAATATATAATTTTTTATCAAAATTCAGGAGCTTTTGAATTTAGTCCAGATTTAAGGAAGAACAGGTTCGGCTATGGCATACCATGCCGAATCTGTGATGACACAAAAGATGGGCTTAATTCAAAAGCTCATACATATACTCTTTCGTTGAATGAGCCGAACAGACACAACACTTCATAGCTTATAGACTCCAGCCACCCGGCAATCTCATCAGCGGTAATGTTTTCATCACCCTGTCTTCCCAGGAGAACGACCTCATCACCTACAAGAACCCGGGGCAGATCCGTTATATCAACCATGGTGGCATTCATACAGACCCGACCGCAGACAGGTGCCCGCCTGCCATCAATTAATACCTCTGCCCTGTTGGAAAGTTTTCTGAGATAACCGTCGGCATACCCGACCGGCAATACTGCAATTCTGCTTTTACGGCGTGTCACAAATGTATGGCCATAGCTTATACCGCAACCCGCATCCAATTCCTTTATCTGCAAAACCCTGGTTTTAAAACCCATTACAGGCTGCAGATGCAGCGCGGGAGCAGAAGCCTGAGCCCTGGCAGGGGAAGCATCAGGATAATAGCCGTAGAGGCTGATACCCGGCCGGACCATATCAAGATGGCTGCCGGGGAAATTAATGAGCCCTGCAGAATTGGCAATATGGGCTACAACTGCCTCCGCTTCTTTTATATTCAACTGAGTCACAACATTTCTGAAGAGAGCTAATTGCTCCTGGGTGGTCCCTACAGCTCCTGTCTCATCGGCAGCTGGAAAGTGACTCAGCACCCCGGACAGCGATATGCCCGGCAACCGTTTCAGCAGTGAAACATGCGATTCCACCTGATGGGGCAGGACCCCGAGCCTGCCCATGCCGACATCCACCTTCAAATGCACCCCTACTTCAGTATTCTTCCTCACGGCCTCATGGGAAAGTCCTGTGATGAAATCAATATCAAAGACAACCGGTGTCAGGCTGTATTTAATAATCTCGCCATAGGATTCAGAATCCCCTCCCAGAAGTACGACAATCTCACCCTGCAGTCCGGCCCGGCGCAGTGCTGCTCCCTCCCATACTTCGGCCACACCGAAGGTCCTGCCTCCGGCACGGTATATTGCCTGGGCACATTCAACCAGGCCGTGGCCATAGGCATCCGACTTGACGACAGCCATGATCCTGACCTGCTGCCCGACTGTCTGTTGAATGCTTTGAAAGTTGGCCTGCAGGGCTCCAGTATCTATCTCGACCCTGTTAAAAGAACGTGGTTTCATGGTCAGGGACTCCTCTTCCATTCCAGCCACATCAGTCTGCTGGCAAGCAAAAGAGCGCAACCCACTCCAGTGTATATAAGTCCGACTACTTCACCAGGCAAAACCGTAGTGCGTAAAATCCTGCCCAAAATAATCATGGCCGCCACCAGAACCCATGTTTTCCATGAGTATACGGAACCGATGCAGACTTTATCATCAAATGCCTTAATTCTTTTCACATTTTTCCGGGCCACCCGGTCAAGGACAAAAAAAGTCTTGGCAGCTCCAAGGGCCAGGCCAATCACTCCGTACCATAACTTATTTTGCAACGATACTAAGACAAAACCGTTCATGAGTAGAAAAAAACCGACCACACTCCAGATTATGGCGGCGAGAAACAAATGGGTTCTCACTGAAACGCCGGGCTTGTACCGTTGCAGGATCTCTTTTAAACCCATCTGATCCGTCTATTCTCCAATTTGATGAAAAAAATTATATGCAGGCTAATTTCATTATCCAATGAGCTGCATCATATAGCCCGGATTCAGGTAAGCGATCAACGGGTGATCCCGAGAGGAAAAATCAGCTCAGATATATATGTTCTGAGCTTTGTTGGTGTCCCGGATATTGGTAAGTGATCAACGGAAGACTCCGAGGTAGAGTATGTCCAGTTATGGTCCACCATGCCGGGCAGACGGAGCCACCCAGGATGGGTATAAACAAAGTCTTACATACAAAAAAACATAGGCCTGTCCCTTCTTCAGGAAACAGGCCTATGGGTTACATCGTAGAGTCTGCTTTCTCTAAAAAGAAATTAAACCTCTGTTACGGTGATTGCGCCTTCAGGGCAAACCTCAACACAGGTTTCACAGCCGAGGCATTCGTCCATATTAACCGGATCGGATTTCCCGTCTACCATTTCATAAACCTGCGCCGGACATGCATCAACACATTCTTCGTCGCCGCTACATTTGTCTTTGTCAACTACAACTTCCCACATAGTAAAACCTCCATGTAAATTAATTATTGTTTAGAACAAGTCAAAAGGACCAGTTATTCCTAAAATGAGGACAATCTCCTATTTGAAGAATCATCACGCACGAAAACTATTCCCCTCTAATTCACCCCCCCTTTTTTGTCAATAAAAAAATCCACCAAATAATACGTGAAACTACTGAGTATGAAAAAAGGGATAAAGGAAAGCAGGAAATAGCTGTTGACCTACTATTTCTTTTCAGAGTAGATTGTCACACTTACGTTCCTAATATAAGCATTATTTCCAGTGAGGCAATGCAAAATTTTTACTATGATAACAGCAACATATACCACATTCAAATTTCAACAATTTTATATATCATGAAAAAAGACCAGAAGAAAAATGAAAATGGCTGGGCCCCGGAAAAATCAGAAGAAGCCATGATCCAGGGAATTATCGAAGGAAGCCCGGATGCCGTCGGGGTCGCAGTGATCAGGCTGGACTGCGGCTGCCGCAAGATGGCGGCTGTGGCCAAGGACGGTGAACCGGCAAGCAAGGTGATCATGTACCGTGACCGGTCTGAATCCATCTGTGACAAGTGCAAGGAGGACAACGGCTCCTACATGCGCATCACAACCCAGTTTATCCACTGGCCAAGCCCGGAACCGGATGCCGACACCAAAAAAATGATCTATGAAAAAGTCCTTGGCATTAAAACACAGTAACAGGCCATAATACGGTGCTTTATCCGTCCATGCAATACACTGCTGCATACATGTTTTTGATAAATTGAGCGCCACCTGATTATGTGCGAATTCCGGCACGAAAATCCAGCCTGAAACGTAAAATATTCACTGGTTGTATTACCCCTTTAAAAACCAATTGCAGGTTCGCATACATTTGCCGGGCACCTGGACCTCTATATGGTGCTTGTATCAACCCTGCACCTCCTGAATTTCCCCAAACCAAATAGTTGCTTTTCAGCAAGCGCCATACCCGTACAGATTATCATTGGGATATAATTGTCACAGCTACCGTATCCCACTGACAATTTTTGTCACTTTTTCGTCTTTTTCTCCTGAGAATATATTTACAGCAATCACGCATGAAAACAATAGTTACGCAACTTACTGATAATACTTATCAGAAATAATCTTGGTAAATTTTACAGCAAAATGGATCACTTCTTGCAATACAGCTACGGATGCAAATTTCCGGCTATTTATTTTGCATGGCATACAGAAACTTCAAAGTAAAACAATTGTCCAACTTTACTTCCTAAGCCAGTCATAAATTGTAAACACTCACGAGGAGGAAGAAATGAGAAAATTAGTAAAAATCACTCTGTTGGTAAGCATGGCGGTATTCCTGGCAGCAACATCTTTTGCCGCAGAATACAGTGGTAAGAAAATTCTCTTTATTGATTCATACCATGAAGGCTATGCCTGGAGTGACGGCATTGTAAACTCTGTAATAGCTGGCCTGGATGGCACCGGTGCAGAACTAAAAATCGTCAGGATGGATACAAAAAGAAACAAGGATGAATCTTTCAAGAAAGAGGCTGCCCTTAAGGTTAAAGGAGCCATCGAACAATTCAAACCCGATGTGGTTATTGCTGCGGATGATAATGCTTCAAAGTATGTAATTGTACCATTTTACAAGAATTCCAACTTACCTTTCGTGTTCGTTGGGTTAAATTGGGACGCCTCAATCTATGGCTTTCCCACAAAAAATGTTACCGGCATGGTGGAGGTTTCCCCCATTCCCCAGTTGCTTGACCAGTTAAAACCCTATGCCAAAGGAACCAGGATAGGACACTTAGGTGCAGATGTAACCTCGAGCAGAAAAGAAGGAAAGTATTACAAGAAAATTTTCAATATCGACCTTGTTGAATACTATGCAACCGATCTTGCCGATTGGAAAAAGGGCTTTGTCGAGGTTCAAAACCAGGTTGATGTGATGATCGTTGGCAATAAGGCCGGGATCAATGACTGGGATGATAAGGATGCAGCAGCCTTTGCCGAAACCAATACCAAAATCCCCACCGGCGCCACCCAACCATTCATTGCCGATTACGCCATGATCACCTTTGCTAAGGTTGCAGAAGAATTTGGCGATTGGGCTGCCAAAACCGCCCTGCAGGTTCTAGATGGCACTTCTCCGGCCGATATCCCCATGGTCAAGAACGTCATGGGCTCTCTTATCATCAATGTCAGAATAGCCAAAGCATTCGGGGCAGAGATACCCTATGAACTTTTGGGAACTGCAGACCGTGTTATCGAATAGCGTCCGACCTGCAAATCAATTGTAAACAGTTCCGGCCCAAATGCCTGCTGCCGTCTCCCAAGCACCCAAAATAAATGTTGTGGGGAAAGACATGACCAAAAGCCTGAGAAGTAAAATTCTTATCCCGACCCTCGTGTTAATCATCCTGGGCATGATCATTTCTACGGTCGTATCATACATAACAGCAAAAGCAGCTTTTCAGGAATCAGTCTCCGGTATGGTTTCCCAAACAACCGATTCAACGGTTGATGCCATATCGTTGTGGATGAGAGACCGGAAACTTGACTTTGAAAGCTGGAGCGACCAGAAGGTCTACCAGGCTTCAGTGCAGGACAGTTTTCTGGGAAAAGCCGCGCGCAAAAGCGCCAATGAAGAACTGGCGCACCTGAAAGAGAAGTACGTGTATTACGAGGATATTGTCCTGGTGGATAAAGGCGGCACTATCATAGCCGCATCAAATCCCGATATCATAGGTGCCATGCAGGCAGCCGAGTCTGAATATTTCAAGGCGGGGCTGAACGGCACTATCTTCATATCAGATGTCATAAAAAGCGGAAAAAGCGGAGCTCCGGTCTTTGTTCTTGCCGCCCCCGTTGGTCAAAATGACACGGTTGAAGGCGTACTGTTGGGCTTCATAGATTTAGATTATTTCAGCAGAACTTTTATTGATTCTATTCGTTTGGGTAATACCGGTTACGCCTATATGATGAATCGAAACGGACTCGTTATTGCCCATCCGGATAAGGAAAACATCCTGACGCTTGATCTGGCAAAGTATGATTTCGGCCAAGAGATTCTGACGCAAAAGGAAGGGCAGATAATCTATACATTCAATAATCTGGAAAAACTGGTTTCCTTTGCCACCTATGAAGAACTTGGTTGGATTATTGCAGCTGGTGCCGGAACTGCAGAGCTCTATGCACCTGCCAGGAAGATCAGGAAAGTCAGCCTGTTCATAGCTGTTTCCATGCTTTTCCTGGTGGCTTTGGCCTTAATTGTTGTTACAGGAAAAATAGTTAAGCCGATCAAAAAAGCGGTTGAACTGGCCAAGACTATCCGCGCCGGTGATCTCTCCCAGAGGTTGGATTCCGGCTCCGCAGATGAAGTGGGGCAACTCTCAATGGCCTTAAATGAAATGGCCGACGGCCTTGAAAGAAAGGCCAGTCTGGCCAAAACCATTGAAGCAGGGGATCTCACCGTTGAAGTGGAACTGGCTTCCGAAAAGGATGTACTTGGTAATGCCCTGAAAGGAATGAATAAGAATCTCAATGAGGTCCTTGGCCAGGTAAAAACAACGACGGAACAGGTTGCTTCAGGAGCAGTGCAGGTATCAAATGCCAGCCAGTCACAGTCCCAAGGTGCCACCGAACAGGCCAGTTCTCTTGAGGAGATAAGCAGTTCCATAAGCGAGATGGCCCACCAGACCAAAACCAATGCTGAGAATGCCAACCAGGCAAATCATCTTTCAGAACAGGCGAAGAATGCTGCAGAAAAAGGTAACACGCAAATGCAGGCAATGGTTAAGGCCATGGATGATATTAATGATGCCGGTCAGAATATCTCTAAAATCATTAAGGTAATTGACGAAATTGCATTCCAGACCAATCTCTTGGCATTAAATGCCGCAGTAGAAGCTGCCAGGGCCGGTAAGCACGGCAGGGGTTTTGCCGTGGTGGCTGAAGAGGTGAGAAATCTGGCGGCAAGAAGTACCAAAGCGGCCAAGGAAACGGCAGAGCTCATTGAAGGTTCGGTGGAGAGAACAAAAAAAGGCGCGGAAATTGCCAATCAAACAGCCAAGGCACTTACAGAAATTGTTGAAGGTATCGGTAAGGCAAGTGATTTGGTGGAAGAGATCGCCGTTGCCTCCAATGAGCAGGCACAGGGGATTTCCCAAGTGAATGGGGGGCTTGGACAGGTGGAGCAGATCACCCAGCAGAACACCGCCAATGCTGAAGAGTCCGCGGCAGCGGCGGAAGAGCTTTCAGCTCAGGCCAGCCAGTTGAGTTCCATGCTTGACCGGTTTAAACTGCACGCTGATTTTAACAAATTACAGTTCACACAAGAAACAGCACAGCTTCAACGAAAACTTCCTGCTGCCAAGGGGGCTTATTCCGACTCCTCTGAGCAGCAGGAAAAAGCGAATCGCAATACGGCCGACAATATTATTGCCCTGGATGATCTGGAATTCGGCAAATATTGAGAAAGGCATAAAATACAAATCTCAGGCAAAACAGCACCAGCAATAAAAACATGCTTAGTGTGAGACAGAATGTCGGTGGCTGCTTTGTCCTACCGTTTCCCTGTCCTCCGTGCATGTTATCACTTTAATAAAAATGCCCTAACCCGAATATTTCATGAACAGTTTTGAAAAAAATCTATTCAGTCACTTGGTAAAATCCGAACTCTGATCTTTATTGCCTTTCTTTATCAAATCTTTAAACGGTCTTTATCTTTCCTTTACAACCCACTCTTATATTCTCCTGCATAAACTCATAACCTGACAAGCAACGAACAAGCTGCGCTTTCCAGCAGCATTTTATGGGCCGGGAATCCAGCCTGAAGGAGGTGATGCGTGTGGATGGGAGATAAAACAGATCGGGGACATATCAGATTTACTGCTGAATTTCAAAACAACCGGAGGATATGAAGATGATAAAAAAATTAGCAATATTGACAATGGCAACATTATTTCTGCTGACAGCTGGCAGTGTTTTTGCAGGAAAAGGCAAACCGAATTTCACCCCATCCGTCTATGCTGACGGCGTAGTCTGGGGAACTAAAGCAACTACCACAATTCCGGCTCCCAATGCCCATAACCTGCAGTCATACGATATTCTTTATGTAATCACCAACGGTGCTGAGGTGCAATTACCGGTGAGTGATGCCGGCCCGGGTAATCGCTTGTATAATGGAGGCCGCTGGTTCACCCACACTGCAATGTGGACTCCGGACGGCATGATGGCCCATGACGAGCTTCCTGTTTTAAAATCCTATGAAGATATAATGTTTCACCATGACCTGGGACATCTGGACATTTCTCCAGGTTCCCCAGCAGGCGGTCCACCGGACTTCTTCCAGTGTCCGTTGCTGCCGGTAAAAATGTGGTAGGAGAAGTGCGGGTGTGTATTTTTTCTACATACCCGCACTCCCATAAGAAAGTGTCAGAATTAGATTTAACTTTTTAACAACTTATACCCTGAAAGGGTACTTGCCCGGGGGATACTTGCCCCCCTTTGTTACATTTAACATCCTTTGAGGCACCGGCCCTCGCCATTGAACTCCATTGTACGACCGCTCAATGGAATGTGAACAGGAATATTTTTCATTAAACTTTCAAAAAGAGCGGTTTTTGATCCTGGTTTGAGTTCACCTTTTTCTGTGGCAGCTTCATTCATGTGATGGGGAATGACCGCTTTAGGGCGGATCAGCTCGGTGATTGAATATGCTGCCTCTTTCGGCCCGGAGGTGTAAATTCCGCCTGCGTTGATAACGGCCAACTCTGCGCCGTAATAACCACGGACAGTTATATCCTGATCGGCAAAAATACCGCTGTCTCCAGAGAGATAAACCACCAGCCCATTAGAAAAATTCAAGATATAGCCATTATCTGGTCCGGCATAGGCTGTCAATCCGTCATGATCGAGCAAGTCTCCAAGATCCTTGTTTAAAAAACCACTTCCTATGCCATTGCTGTGGGTAACCGGAACGATTGCAACCCGTACCCCGCCAACCTGACGCTCGCCCCCAAAACGTAGGACCTCCACCTGCTCGGGGGAACCTCCGGCTGCCTTCACCTTTGTTTGCATGAATTTATGCATCTCCCCCCCCAGGAGTGCCTTAGCATTTTTTCCAACAATAATGGCTGCAGTATTCGAGTTAGGAATAGTTGCGACTTCGGTCTGCGGTTTTGCACAGGTACCGTTTCCTGTTTTAGAAATACGCCTGTCCCCAATATGGTCTCCATGCATACCGCTCAATAGAACCACGTCAATCTTGCCCAGGCGTGGATCTTCAGGGCCGGCTACTGTGCGTCCGACATCAAAAAGCAGTCTCGTGCCATCCGGATCCTCAAACAGCATGGCACGGTCACGACTGCAAAATTCACCATCATGACTTCCTAAAGGAGTGATTTTAACAGTTTGAGAAAATGCAGTTACTGAAAACAACAAAGACATGGCAACAATAACCATGCAAACCCTGAGTGATAGTGTAATCATCACGCTTCTCCTTTTATTTATGAATAAAATTTGTTCTGCCATTGTATAATAATACATATCGTCAGGGAGGAAAGAAATGTCAAGTGGCAGCATGGAGAGCAACTTCAAGAAAAAAAGTTGACTGGGAAATATTTTTTTGTTTTTGAATTATGTTACAATTAAAAATTTAGATTTGCGGCCTAGTATTTATCAAATAACGCATTAACGCAAGCCCCGGTCCAATACGATCACTTTAATGGTAAGAGGTGAATTTATGATATTTATTAAACTTGATAAAGATGCCGGCATAGTAACTGTGACGCCCTCAACTCCTTTAAACGAAAAGGACTTTAAACGACTTGCAGATGAAGTGGATCCCTATATTGAGAAAGAGGGCAAGCTCAATGGCTTGATTATCCAAATTGAATCTTTTCCCGGCTGGGAGGATTTCGCCGGGTTATTGTCCCATCTGAAGTTTGTCCGTGAACATCATACAAAAATCGAAAAAGTCGCTGCGGTTTCCGACGGTAAAATTGTTTCAATCATGCCCAGAATAGTCGATCATTTTGTCAACGCCAAGGTGAAGTATTTCCCCTATGAAAGCCTCGATGAGGCCATTTCATGGGTGAAATCCACATAAAAGCATAAGGGAAATAATAGGGATACCCCAGACTGTCTCCAGACAGAGTTTACTATACTGGGGACTGAACTTTGGTTCTGTCCCCAGTATAGTCATAACTACATCTTCATATGTTTTTTCATGCCGCCCATTCCCAGAGTTTTCATTACGTCGGGGTTGATATCAGCATACGTCATCATGGCGCCCCCCTGCTCCTGGTGAAATTTCTTCGCTGCGGCTTGATCTGCAAAGGGTATGAGCTCTTTGCCCATGGGGCCCATCCTGCTGCCGACCACATAGTGTGCCTCCGCAGCATTTATCCAGGCACCGGAGTTAAAATCCTTTACCCAGGCGACTGCCACATCAGCCCTGGAATGTGTTTTGTCAAATTTTTCCATGCCATAGAGAAAATTAAACATGCATTTACAGCCGTCAAACGGCGTCATGGTGCCGTCCTTGAAAATAATCTGCGAATGCCAGCGCGGATATTGGGCAGGATACATGCCGCATTTTCCACAGGAAACGTTCCCCGGGATCTCCATTGGCTGCTGTACCGCGGCCTGGCTTGTCGCGGCGGCGGCTTCCTTCTCGGCGGTCTTGCTTCCGGAAGAGGCGCATCCTGCTGTCGCCGCCAGCAGCAAAACAAGGAATAAAGCAAAAAATTTCTGCAGATACCCATGGTACATATTTTTCTTTTTCATAACCCATTTTCTCCTTTAGTGTATAATTACTGGTGCCAGGCAATCTGCCTGTTTCTCAATAGTTTGGCCACAAAGTATAAAGTAAAATACCACTGAAAGGATTATCTGCACATGCGGCAAATTGTCGCACTAGAGTTATGTTGGAAAGGGGACAGATTAGAAATCTGTCCCCATGGTAGAAATAAATTACGTGCTTACTTATTCGGTGCGTACTTATAGAGTTTCCTTTGCAGGGTTCTTCGGTGGATGCCAAGCTTATGGGCCGCGGCAGTGATGTTGTTGTCGCAGTCGTTCAAAACCCTTTGAATATGCTCCCATTCGGCCCGCGCCAGTGAAGGCGCTGCAAACTCTTCCTGTTCAGGGCGTCCAGGCAGGTCAGGATCCTTTTCAAAAGCAAAGAGAATATCATCGACATCAGCAGGTTTTGGCAGGTAATAATGGGCCCCGAGCTTTACGGCCTCGGTAGCTGTGGCAATGCTGCCATAGCCGGTGAGAACGACGATTTTCAGCTGCGGCAGAAAATCCTTGGCCTCCCTGATCAGGTCAAGGCCGCTCTTCCCTTCCATTTTCAGATCAACCAGGGCCCAGTCCGGACGCTTCTTTTTTATCTTTGCCAAGGCCTCATCGACATTTGCCGCCTGAAAAACCGTATATCCTCTGTTGCTGAATGCCCGTGCCAAGCGTTCCCTGAAATGCTCTTCGTCATCAACCAGAATGATGGATTGCATTGTACGATCCTCCGTGATTTTTTATTTCCGATGCCGGGAAATGTACTCGGTGACCCCGATATGATCCAGGGCAAAACTTATTGTCACCCTGGTTCCGGCCAAACTTTCCGAAGAAATCTTCAATTCGCCACCAAATTGCTGCGCCACGTTCTGCGCCAGAAAGAGCCCCAGCCCCAGCCCCCTGCCCTGTTCTTTGGTGCTGAAAAAAGGCTCAAGCGCCCTGTTTAATGTCTCTTCATCCATGCCGGAACCCTGGTCCTCCACCTGAAAAAATATATATATATCATCGGAAAAGCATCGGAGAAAAACATGGGAAGCAGGCTGTGAAGCATCGATGCCATTTATTATCAATCCCTTTAAAGAGCGCACCAGGGTCCTGAGTGGCACCAATATTACCATTGCTGCGACTCTATTCTCTACTCGAATTCTGGCTTGATCCTCTGCAGAAAACTCTTTGAGAGTCTGTTGCACGATATATTCTACAGCGTATTTTTCCAGCGCCTCACCCAGATGTTCTCCGGCATCAGCCGCCATCTGGTATAAGATATTCTTACAGGCCTTGACCTGATCCCTTATAAGCCGGGCGTCATCAATGAGCCCCTGGTCGCTCTTTACATCTCTTAATTGATGCAGCATTTCTCCCGCTGCAACGGCGATGGTTGATAACGGCGTGGAAAACTCATGGGCTGCACCTGCAGATAAGGTTGCCAGGGAGGCAAGCTTTTCACTTCTGGCTCTTTCTTCATCAAGACTGATCAAGGTTTGCTGGTGTTCCTCCAGCGCCTTTTGTATGCGCCCGACAAAAAAAACAATGAAAACAGCGGTGATGCTAAAGGCCAGAAGCATACCCTTGAGATGAAGCTTCATATGGTCAGACAACTGGGTGTACTCGGCTATGGCCGGATGACAGGCTTCCTGGATATCCGCACCTCCGATAAATCCACCGGGAATTATGAGCGGCAGCCTGCCCAGGAACTCCGGGTCAACAAGGAAAAAAGAAGTGTAGCATAGTATGGTAAAAACTGTCAGGCTCCAGGACCAGTGGGGCCGCATCAAAACAGCTCCGAGGACAATGTGCACCAGATAGAGAAAGGTAAAGGGGTTCATTGGCCCCCCGGTATAATATAGAAGTACAGTGAGAAAAATTATGTCAAGGAACATCACCAGGCCGAACAACCACTCCGGGATATTTTTTTTCAGCCTGTGGAGGTAGGTAAAAAAAAGATTGCTGACAGCCTCGAAAATAATAATTGTCGAAACAAAAAAGATGGGAATGGCAATCTCCAGATAAATGTAAGCAACAAATATAAGGATTGCCTGGCAAAAGACTGCACCCCAGCGCAGATGCAGCAGCCATGAAAAAGCAATATTGGCAGTTGCCTCATTTACCGGCCAGACCGATACTGGATATTGTTTCGGGTTCACCTTGATATCTCTCCGAATATGCTTCCTGTTTCATGCCTTAAACTGAAAAACTTTTGGCCGGATAATTGATCGGGCAAGTCCCGCAGTCAGTAATTATCAGCAGCGGCAATAATTGTCAATGTCTGCAGCTGCCAAACTTTTCTTCAGCTAACAGCTGCGACAATTTGCCGCATTTTCAAGAGTGCCACCATATGGTAATAATAGATACAGTTCTCTTCTCCATGCATGTTTTCCAGGAGGCCTCCCCCCGTTTGGCCCTCTGGAAAACAGGAGCCGAATGTATCCACCACCCCGGACTGACCACGGTTCGGGGTGGTGGTGTATATGGTCCGGCAAACTCCTTGCAAAGAAAAAAGCTCAACATCACACCAAATACAAAGAACGGCTGCATGATTTATTGGTGCAGCCGAAGTTCTTTTTCTCTCCTGCCGGAAAAAATAGTATGGTGCTAAAATTCACTCGTCTTAGGACTGTAATCGCAGTAATATATACGCCGATCATGGAACATAATTTCTCACACATAATTGCCCGCTGTTTTGTCAACATCCCCTTTGCCGAGTTTAACAAATACGAACGTTTTGTGGCGCTTCACCGGATTAACCCAGAGATTGGGCTTGACGGTGATGCGCTTAACACCTTCAGCAGGCAGGACTTTGTGGACAGGGCAAAATTTTTACACGACATGGGTCTGAATTGCACCCTGCATGCACCATTCCATGATCTGCTGCCAGGAGCCCAGGATAAATATATTCTTCAGGCCGTGCGTGATAAACTTAAACGCTGCTTCGATCTCATTGACATATTTAAACCGCGATCAGTTGTTTGCCATTTGGGATATCTTGATTGCGTCCACAGCTATGAGACTGACCAGTGGTTTACCACCTCCCTGGAAACTTGGCGGCAATTGCTTGTAGTGGCAGAGCAATCCCAAACGCCGATCATGTTTGAAAACACATACGAAGCCGGGCCCCGCATCCATAAAAAAATCCTTGCAGCCCTTGATTCTCCCATGACTCGATTCTGTCTTGATGTCGGCCACCTTCTGGCCTTTGCCCGTATGGGCTGGCAAGACTGGCTGGCATCCCTGGGACAGTGGCTCGGCCAACTTCATCTGCACGACAACCATGGCTTCAGGGACGAGCATTTGCCAGTGGGCATGGGCGACTTTGATTTTGCCGGCCTTTTTTCCCACCTGAAATCAAACAATATGTACCCGATTATCACTCTGGAGCCGCGCAATGAAAGTGATTTATGGGATAGCCTGAATGCACTTGACAGATTCTCCTTATTCGACCATAAATGAGGCTAAGAGTTAAATAGCAAATCCTCATTTTCCGGCTGGGGAATCCCCTTTGAAACTCCTGCTATTCCAGTGATTCCTGATCTCCTTCCCATGGGATCCCTGAAATTTCTGCAGAACATTTTGGACCCATTGCAGCTGTAAATTATGAACTCTATTATGCCTGTTTCATCATACCAGAATCCTATAACCCCCAGATAAACTGCCATGACTAAAACACCTGCAGCCGACTTTGTTCACCTTCATGTCCACACACAATACAGCCTCCTTGACGGAGCCATCCGCATCAACTATCTCCTCGAAAAATGCAAGGAACTGGAAATGGGTGCAGTGGCAATTACCGACCATGGCGTCATGCATGGCGCCCTTGAATTTTATGTTAAAGCAAAAAAGGCCGGCATAAAACCGATAATAGGCTGTGAGTTCTATATCGCGCCACAGGATAGAAAAATACATACCGGGGCAAAGAGCTCCAGTGATGCCGCCTTTCATATTGTCCTTCTGGCCATGAACCCCACGGGCTATAAAAACCTGATGAAACTGGCAAGCATTGCCCATCTTGAAGGTTTCTATTACAAGCCGCGCATTGACAAGGAAACCCTGGAGGCCCACAACGAAGGCTTAATTGCCATGACCGCATGTCTGCATGGAGGCATACCCCACCTAATTTTAAACGGCAATATGAATGGCGCCCGCAAGGAAACAAAGGGGCTGCAGAAAATATTTGGAGACCGCCTCTACTTTGAACTGCAGGACAACGGCATAAAGGAACAGAAAAAAGTTAACAAAGGCTTGAAAAAACTCTCACAGGAGTTTTCCGTTCCACTCGTGGCCACCAACGACTGTCATTACCTTAACCGCGATGAGGCCTTTGCCCATGAAGTTCTTCTCTGTATCCAGACAGGCAGGACTATAAATGATAAAAATCGTTTCAAATTTGCAACGGATGAACTCTACTTCAAGTCTCCCGATGAGATGCGGGATCGGTTTAAAGATTATCCCGAGGCCCTGGCTGAATCCGTAAAAATTGCCGAGCGCTGCAACCTTGAGCTGGAATTCGGCCAGCATCATTTTCCCAATTTTCCATTGCCCGACAATGAGACCCTGGATACATACTTTGACAGATTGGCCCGGGAAGGTCTGAAGGAACGTTTGGCTGCAATCCGCGACAGGGAAAAATTGACCCCTGAATTGGAGAAAACCTATCGCGAGCGCTTAGAGATGGAAATCGAGGTCATCAAAACCATGGAATTTCCAGGCTATTTTCTCATCGTGGCCGATTTCATCAACTGGGCTAAAAATAAAAAAATACCGGTCGGGCCCGGACGAGGCTCCGGCGCCGGAAGCCTGGTTGCCTATAGCCTGCGCATAACCGAAATTGACCCCATGCCCTATGGCCTGATTTTTGAACGTTTCCTGAATATCGAGCGTATGAGCCTGCCTGATTTTGACATTGACTTCTGCCAGGAAAAGAGAGGCGACGTTTTCCACTACGTACAGGAGAAATACGGCGGCTCAGGGCATGTGGCCCAAATTATAACCTTCGGTTCCATGAAGGCCCGGGCTGTTATCAGGGACGTTGGCAGAGCCCTGGACATGCCCTTTGGTGATGTGGACCGCATTGCCAAGCTTATCCCTGATCAACTGAAAATTACCATCAGGGAAGCCATCGAGCAGGAACCCCGACTCAGGGATGCGGAAAAAAGAGATGAGAAGGTTGCTTCCCTGCTTTCCATTGCCCGGGTTCTCGAAGGACTATCCAGGCATATGTCAACCCATGCCGCCGGCGTTGTGATCTCACCCGAACCAATGGTTGAATACCTGCCCCTCTGCAGAGGACCAAAGGGAGAGACTCTAACCCAGTATGATATGAAATATACCGAGATGACCGGTCTCATCAAATTCGATTTTCTGGGCCTGAAAACCCTGACCGTCATTGACCGGGCAATCAAGCTTATAGAGGCAGATTTGGGGAATCCGCTCGACCTGGATGCAATCCCCCTGGATGACCCAAAAACTTACGACCTGCTTTGCAAAGGTGATGCCCTTGGCGTGTTCCAGCTTGAAAGTTCAGGTATGCGGGCACTGTTAATTAATATGAAGCCCGAAGTGTTTACCGATCTTATCGCCCTGGTTGCTTTATATCGGCCCGGTCCCATGGAAAGTGGCATGGTAGGCACTTTTGTTGAAACCAAGCACGGCAAAAAGCCTGCCAATTATCCGCTGCCCCAACTCAAGCCGGTTCTTGAGGAAACTTACGGCGTCATCGTCTACCAGGAACAGGTCATGAAAATTGCCAATGTCCTGGCAAATTATTCCCTCGGTGATGCCGACATCCTGCGGCGCGCCATGGGAAAGAAAATTCCCGAAGCCATGGCCAATGAAAAAGAGAAATTCATGGCAGGAGCGGAAAAAAATAATATCCCCAAGGACAAGGCCGCACATATCTTCGACCTCATGGCAAAGTTTGCCGGCTATGGCTTCAACAAGTCACACTCAGCAGCATATGCCCTGATCGCATACCAGACAGCCTACCTTAAAGCACATTACCCGGCCCAGTTCATGGCAGCACTTCTATCGTGCGACATGAACAACACCGACAAGGTTGTACTCTATATTAATGAGTGCCGGGATCGTGAAATCGAGGTCCTGCCGCCTGATATCAATGAAAGCTATAAGGACTTTACCGTGGTTGAAGACCGTATCCGCTTCGGGCTGGCGGCAGTTAAAAATGTCGGCGAAGCAGCACTGGATTCCATCATCGAAGCGCGTATGGCAGACGGCCCCTACACCTCACTTGAGGATTTCTGCTCCAGGGTTGACCTGCGCCGGGTAAACCGCCGCGTCCTGGAAAGCCTTATCAAAGCAGGGGCCTTTGACTCCCTTGACCTGAAGCGCTCGCAACTCTTTGCCATTCTCGACCAGGCCCTGGAGCAGGGCCAGGCTGCCCAGCGTGACAGGTTGAGCGGCCAGATTTCACTCTTTGCCGTCATGGGCGGCGAAGATAAACAGCAGCATACAAAAATTGAAATCCCGGCGATCCCGGACTGGTCTGACCAGGAAAAACTCTCCTTAGAAAAGGAAACCGTGGGTTTTTACCTGACCGGCCATCCCCTGGATGACTACCGGGAAGATATCCTGGGGGTGACCGATACGAACCTCAGTGAAAATAAAGAATGGGTCGAAGGCCAGATCCTGCGGGTCGGCGGCCTGATCCGCGATATCAAGAACAGAAAGACCAAAAAAGGCGACCCCATGGCTGTTATTGTTCTGGAGGATATTGTCGGTACCGTTGAAGTTGTCATATTCCCGGAACTTTATGCCAGGTGCGCCGCGATCCTGCATACCGACACACCCGTTGTCATTGAAGGCCTGGTCAAAAAGGATGAACGTGGGGATAATATAATTGCCAATGGCGTGGATACCCTGGAGACGGCGCGTGATAAATATACGGCCGCCGCCCGCATCATGCTGCAATCAGACCGGGTCAACCGTCAGAACCTTGAGGCCCTTAAAAAGGTTTTTTATCGTCATCACGGCTCCTGCCCCGTATCCCTGACCCTGCACTTTGCAGGCCGTGGCGAGGTGGACCTGGAAATACCCCATGATTTCACCATAAAGGCCTGTAAGGAGTTTACCGCTGAAGTTAACAAAACCATGGGGGAGCCGGTAATTACCTATGAAAAGAAACCGGTAAGTGCGCAGCAGCAGAAAAAAAGAAATGGCGCCTGGAAGCAGAGGGAAACAGCAGCTTGATTACTTTGAAGCTTACTGCCTGAATGCCACAATCCTGTTATAGATCCACCCCATGATGGCACCGCAGATTGTCCCCAGGGCAAAACCATATGCGGCCCCGATGAGGCTGCCGGCAAAGGTCACTTTATAGCCGATAAAATACTGGCTCAGGAGTATCAGGTGGGGCCCTACCCTGTCACCGCCTTTGATGACCAGCCAATTTGTCGCCACAAAGATTCCAAGCCCAAAAATGACACCAAGTGTGAGGCCTACCACTTTAGCATTCAGCAACATTACACTGCTAAAGAGTTTCTCTTCAGGGGTCAGCGATGTATTTTCCATGTCTGATTTTACCATCCTGTCACCTGCAGTATGTCTAATTTAACAACCACCCATAAATGGGTCTTTTGTTTTGACGCCATTTTACGCCGCCGAGCAGCACAGTAAAGAACGGATAAGCGACTCGGCGGAGCGTTAGCGACTTTCCGATGTCGCCCGTTCTTTGCGAGCAGCGCAGGGTAGCCCGCTGCAGCGGGCCAAGTGAACGGCTGCCCTTTTTGGTTCGTTTTTGGGCAAGCAAAAATGAACGTAACAATGTATTTAAGGCAATGTAAGAAACTATACGGGAACTTCACTTTATTTATCATTAACCTACATGCATAGCCTAGCTGAGACACACCAGTCTAAGTGGTGAATTAAGTTTGAGATTTAAAAATTATCAAAAAAATCCTTTAATGACAGCAGCTCAACCTTTCTTTTGATCCTGTAAATATAAATTGCCAGAAACAGGTTGCGCAGATAGGCGAAAAGCCAGCCTGCAAGAAAGCCCCAGAAAAAGGAATAGCCGAAGGCGAGAAAGCCGCCTTTCACGGTCACCGTATAACCGATGAAGTATTGTCCTAAAAGCCTGAGATGAGAGTTCAGCACATCTCCTCCACGGCTTATAATCCACAGGGTAGCACTGAAAACAAGCAGACCGCAAACTGTGCCGACCGCAACAGCAAAGGCGAGTTTGTCCATCCGGGCAAATGCCCTTATCAATATTTTTTCCGGAACAATAGGCGTCTCTCTTGCCGCCTTATCCTCTTCCAGGTAACTCTTTTCTTCGTTGACCGCCCAGATATCATGGTGCTCTCCACAGGAATTTTTTGCTGCCAGGATCCCGGTCTGCATTGAATGGTCCATATTGTTATAACGGTGCATGCCGCTGCGGCCAATTGTCTGCAGATTGCTAAAATTGTCGAGATAGTTTCTGATTGTCAGCAGGTTCTGCTTATACGTAGAGTCATATACCGGATAGGCATGGGACTGCCGCACCACATAACTGTCAATTACCTGCGATGCAGGGCCAAACCCCATTTCCTCCATTTCCCGTGTGGCCATTTCCACCAGTTCATGATCAGTCCTTTTCCAGGTCGAATCATTTTCATTGCAAAAATACTCCATACCGATGCTGGTCTTGCTCTGATCCGGAACCATGGACCTGCTCCAGTTCTTAAAGTTCTGGATGCGCCCGACCTGGACTTTGGGACTGTGGATATAGAGCCACTGGTCCGGGAACAGGGCTTGCCTGTCAATTATAAGAACAACAATGATAAAGGCACGATATGCAAGACGGCTTCCACTCTGCAAAACAGCAGCCGGGGGCTGTGGCTGAAATAACTGCACCAGCGTGGGAATCGGCATGCTTGAGATAAAATGTTCGGCGTTCAATTCCCCTGCAGTTCCACCATTGCGGTATTCAACCGCTGTTATCCTGCTGTTGTCATGGAGGATGGCAGACACCTCGCAGTGCAGCATGACCTTGCCACCACCTGCCACAATACGATCCATAAACCTTTGCCACATCATACCCGGCCCGAGCCTGGGATAGGAAAACTGCTCTATGAGACTTTTGGCCTGCTGGCCGCCGAATAAGGCGTTTGTGACTGCAACAAGAAGCGACAGGCCCTTGATGCGCTGTGCGGCCCAGTCTGCCCTGATTTCTTTGCACGGGATACCCCAGACCTTTTCAGTATAGGTCTTGAAAAAGGTCCTGTAGAGCCGTTCCCCGAAACGGTTGACAACCCATTCTTCAAAGCTGTTTTCCTGGGGTTGTGGAGATAAGCGGGCCCTGCAGTAGCTTATGAGAACGAGCAGACTCTCAACTGGGCCAAGATTGAATAAGGCATTGGTTGGGCGCAGAGGATAGTTAAAGAATTTTCCCTGATAGTAGAGACGCGAAAGGCGGTTTACCTTGAGAAAATCAGCCCCGAGCATTTCCTGCCAAAGCCTGTTTATCTCCTCATTCTTGGTGTAAAAACGGTGCCCGCCAATGTCGAAATGAAAATCCTTGTATGATTCGGTCCGGGAAATACCGCCGACAATCCCGTCCCGTTCCAAAATTATCGGACATTTTTCTCGTCTGATTAACTCATGGCCGGCAGCAAGGCCGGCTGGTCCTGCACCGATAATGACTACCGGATTCTTATGCATGTGAGCGCTAATATCTAGCCAAAACCCAAACCACAATCAGGGCAGGCAGTTTCAGATGTAGGGAAAGAGTGTCCGCAGGCGGGGCAGCATGCCTCAGCAGCCGCAGGATTATAAACCGAATCAGCATTGGCATGGTCAAACTCATCTAAACCGGTCGTTCGCCTGTGCTCCTCTTCTATTATATGCAGGGCCTCCATGCCCTCTTCTCTCTTGACCATCAGGTCATAGGCTGTAGGAGTGCTGAGGGTGTTGCCAAACCGGTCTTTACCGCAGGTTTCCTTATCACCCACAAGAAGAGTCCCTATTCTTTCAGCATCAAGCAAATTTTCAAGATACCGCATTTCAGCTAAGGGCCCCCTGCGAATGCGTACAAGATCGTCATCAGGGCTTATATCACTGACGCGGCTTTCAAATTTTTTCCGCCGCTCTTCTTGCATCTCAATTTTCTGCCGTCCTGTGATTAAATCAATGCAGCAGACAGCACATTTTTCAATCTCCGCCCGGTATTCATCATCGCATTTCGGACAGTATTTTAAATCAGGTTCAACCATTTTTTCCTCCGATACACTTCAACTTCTCTGCTTTTAAGAAGCCGGCTCCTCTATAAAATGAAACGACTCAAATCCTCATCCCGGATGATATCCGTCAGTTGCTCCCGCACATAATCGGCTGTAACGGTAAATATTTTATCAGCGATATTAGGTGCCTGGAATGACAGGTCCTCCAGGATTTTTTCCAGTACAGTATGCAACCTTCTGGCGCCAATGTCTTCTGTTTTCTGATTCACTTCTGCTGCCAGACGGGCTATCTCCAAAACTCCTTCCTCGGCAAAAATAAGATCTATACCCTCTGTTTTCATCAATGCCACATACTGTTTCAGCAGGGCATTTTCCGGTTCTGTCAGAATCCGGAAAAATTCCTCTTTGCCCAGGGCCTTCAGTTCTACCCTTATGGGAAAACGCCCCTGGAGTTCGGGGACGAGATCAGAAGGTTTGCACATATGGAAGGCACCGCTGGCAATGAAGAGAATATGGTCGGTTTTTACCATGCCGTGTTTAGTCGTAACAGTGGCACCCTCGACAATGGGCAGCAAATCACGCTGAACCCCCTCCCGCGAGACTTCAGGACCATGCCCGCCTCCCTGGCGTGAAGCGATTTTATCTATTTCATCAAGAAAAATAATGCCGGACTGTTCTGTTTTCTGAATTGCCTGGCGGGTTACATTATCCATATCGATAAGATCCTCCACCGCCTCATTTTTTAATAAGCTGAAAGCCTCCGCCACTTTCAGCCTGCGCATCTTTCCCTTTTTGGGAAAAATCTTGCCAAAGGCATCCCGCAGGTTTGATTCCATCTCATCCATGCCGGTATTGGAAAAAACCTCAATCATCGGCATGGACTGGGCCTGGGTGACTTCCATTTCAACTTCTTTATCTTCCAGTTTCCCGTCCCGTAACATTTTCCTGAAACGGTCACGGGTTGATTCAGCTTCATCCGGTGCTTCCGTCCCCTCCACTGCACCATTGGCATCCATGCCTATCCTGGGACTGCCTGCGGGTTTCGGCATTGATGGCAAAAGCAGATCAAGCAGCCTTTCTTCTGCCATTTCGTGGGCTTTATCCTCTACCTCACTGCGCTCCTCCTTCTTTGCCATATTGACTGCCAGCTGCACGAGATCGCGTATCATCGACTCAACATCCCGGCCCACATAGCCGATCTCCGTGAACTTGGATGCTTCTACTTTCAAAAAGGGGGACTGGGCCAAATTTGCAAGTCTTCTGGCAATTTCTGTTTTACCGACCCCTGTGGGGCCGATCATGATAATGTTTTTAGGCGCAATCTCATCACGAAGAGGAGGCTCGACCTGCTGCCTGCGCCAGCGGTTGCGCAGGGCAATTGCCACCGATTTTTTAGCTTCATCCTGTCCAATAATATATTTATCAAGCTCACTGACCGTATCTTTGGGTGTGAGAGATTTAAAATCATTCATATGCTCAGAGCCTGTATGTAAATGTTTATCTTCAATCAGCCACAGTACTGATATGCGAAAATTTTGCAGCTAAAGTGTTTCAAGTACTATGTTTTCATTTGTGTATATACAGATGGAAGCGGCTATCCCCATAGCCTCACGACAGATTTCCTCTGCACTCAAATCAGTGTGACCAACCAAGGCCTTGGCAGCGGCCTGGGCAAAAGGCCCGCCGGAACCAATGGCCAGAATCCCGTCATCGGATTCAATCACATCTCCGGAACCGGAAAGCAGCAGGGAAGAATCAACATCTGCAGCAATAAGAAAGGCCTCCAAGCGGCGCAGTACTCGATCGGTACGCCAGTCTTTTGCAAGTTCTACAGCTGCACGCATGAGATTCCCCTTATACTGCTCCAGTCTTTGTTCCAGTTTATCAAAAAGCGTAAAGGCATCGGCGGTGGCACCGGCAAAACCTGTAATAACCTTGCCGTTATAGAGGCGCCTGACTTTGCGGGCCGCATGCTTAACCACTGTATTACCCATGGTCACCTGGCCGTCGCCGGCGACGACCACTCTGCCTTTATGCCGCACTGCAATAATTGTTGTCGAACGTGTTTTCACTTTTTCCACCATTTTTTTGCATTTTACCATTTGCCGGGTTCAATGCTTTATGTTCCTGCTATCAACTATTTCTGGCTCTGGGGTGCGCCTTATCATAGACCCTCATCAAGTGCACCATATCAAGATGCGTATACTTCTGGGTTGTGGATAAACTGGCATGTCCCAGCAATTCCTGCACCGAACGCATGTCAGCTCCCATCTCAAGCAGATGCGTGGCAAAAGAATGACGCAGGACATGGGGCGTGACCTGTTTGTCTATTCCGGCTTTTTGTCCATACCGGGCAATCAGTCTCTCAACACTTCGCGCTGTAAGTCTGGTGCCCCGGTTGTTTAAAAACACAGCCGCCTTATCAAACTTTTTCCCCAGTTGCAAACGCTTTCTTAAAAGTTTTTCGCGCTCGACCCAATATGCCTGCAGCGCTTTTATGGCCTGTGCACCAATGGGTATTATGCGTTCCCGGTTGCCCTTGCCCCTTACCCTAACCATTTCACTCTCAAAATCAAGACTTGTTACATTACAGGCAACAAGTTCTGACACCCGCATTCCCGTTGAGTATAGCAGTTCCAGGATGGCCCTGTCACGGGCTCCGAAAGTATCATGCGCTCCAGGTGATTCCAGCAGGGCAAAAACCTCATCAACAGATAAAAAAATAGGTATATGCTGCTCCTGTTTCGGCATGGAGACAGCCCCCATCGGGCTGTGGCGGATCACATTCTCCCGCTCCAGAAACTTAAAGAATGTTCGTAAAGCTGAGAGCTTTCTTGCCACTGAAGAACTTTTGTTCTTGCTATTCAGGCTGTAGACATAATTGCGGATGATGGGGGTATCAATTTCCCTTACATTACATGCGCTGCCGGCGACAGCTGCAAATTCAAGCAGGTCTCTGCGGTAATTAATAATGGTATGACGGGAGTATCCTTTCTCATCTGTCAACCAGGTTATGAAACGTTCTATATTTACTGTCAGCATTTCAAGTGGTACCCGCTTATATTCATGTCATCCAAGGGTCAGCTCCCATACCTGAAACGCAGGCATAACCAGATCTAATTTGTTTCAGACCGAGTTCTGTATGGTTTTCAGTAAAAGATACCGTGCAGGAGCCCAGTATTAACACAGTCATGTTTTTTTTGTAAAGACGTTGATGATCAACCCTTAATGAATTATGATTGTCGGTCTCAAAGACAGGGAAGAAAAATGTGACTTCGAAAGCACTCGACGGACAGGTATTCCGCCGGTATTTTTTTTTACTATTGTCAGGCCCCGTCGTTGACGGCGGGATTTTTTGCAATAGCATCATTAGTGACAGTTTTTTAATTTTGCCTCTTCCTGCAGAATACTGTTGAACCTTTCATTTACATTGACCTCCAGACGAAATGTTCTTTATGTATCTTTGACGTTCTTAGCGGAACAGGTGACAGACTTCTCGCACAGGCCATAAGAGTTAACTGAAACGGATACGCACCTTTAATATATTTATTTAGTCAGCGGGCAGGTGATTCATGAAAAAAAAATCGTTTGAAGAGGCCCTGGCAAAACTTGAGCAGATCACCAACGAACTTGAGGAAGGTGATTTATCACTGGAAGAATCACTCAAGTACTTTGACGAAGGGGTTAAGCTTGCTGAACAGTGCAGCAGCAAATTGAGTGAAGCACAGAAAAAAGTTGAAATTCTTCTTAAAAAAAATAACAGGCTGGAACCTGTCCCATTCGACGAATTGGATGAAAAAAAACCTTAATGGATATCAGGCAGTATATAGCTACAAAACGCCAGCAGATAGATACTGCCCTTGAAAGGTATCTGCCTGAAGATGAAAGCACCCTGGCCGAGCATATTAAGGCCATGCGCTACAGCATTTTTGCCGGCGGTAAACGGGTAAGGCCTATCCTCTGCCTTGCAGCAGCAGAGGCTGTTAAAGATTTCAACAATGAATTTCCTGATTCAGTTATGCTTAGCGCCTGCGCCCTGGAATGCATCCATACCTATTCCCTCATCCATGATGATCTGCCGGCCATGGATGATGATGATCTGCGGCGGGGCATGCCGACAAACCACATGGTTTACGGTGAAGCGTGCGCCATACTTGCCGGTGACAGCCTTCTGACTTATGCCTTTGACCTGTTAAGCCGAGATGTCCGGGAAACGATTCCCGCCCATGACCGCCTAACCATAATTTCTCTCATCAGCAGAGCTGTAGGCCCGGAGGGCATGGTCGGCGGACAATTCCTTGATCTGACCCATGAGGGGAAGGAAGCTCAATATACTATGCTGCGTGACATTCACAGCCGCAAAACCGGCGCCCTTATTACGGCATCTGTACAAACAGGTGGTGTACTCGGCAGCAGTAGTCCTGAACAGTTCAAGGCCCTTACCCGATATGGTATACAAATAGGCCTCGCCTTCCAGATCGTTGATGACCTGCTCAATGTAGAGGGCACCGAAGAACAACTTGGAAAAGCAGCCGGCTCTGATGCTGCCAGAAATAAAGCCACCTATCCGGCCCTGTTTGGTGTTGATAAAACGAGAAAAAAAGCACAGGAAGCTCTACAGGAAGCTCTTGCTACACTTGATGACTTTGATGAACGGGCGGACAGGCTGAGGGATTTGGCCCGCTATGTTGTCTCCCGGAAACGATAACAAACGGATTATTCAGGCCATTGAACATTTCTGGCCTGTTGTATCTCTTGTATTGGTGTATTATGAAAGATGACATGAAACAAAATGTACTGCAGACAATTAATTCACCCGAAGACCTGCGCGGGTTTTCTGTAGTCGAGCTTGAACAGCTGGCAACAGAAATCAGGGAAGAGATAGTAAAAACGGTCTCCGTGACCGGTGGGCACCTGGCGCCGAGCCTGGGAGTGGTTGAATTGACCCTGGCCCTGCACCATGTATTCAATACCCCTTCCGACAAGTTGATCTGGGACGTTGGCCACCAGGTTTACTGCCATAAACTCATCACAGGACGTAAGGATCAATTCCATACCCTGCGCCAATACAAGGGTATCAGCGGTTTTCCAAAAAGATCGGAGAGCCCTTACGATACATTTGATACCGGGCATAGTTCCACTTCAATTTCTGCCGGCCTTGGTATTGCCATCGCAAAACACCTGAAAAAAAGCAATAATCGCGTCATCGCTGTCATAGGTGACGGTTCCATGACAGGTGGTATGGCATTTGAAGCCCTCAACCAGGCTGGCCATGTGGATAAAAACCTCATTGTTATTCTCAATGACAATGAGATGTCAATCTCTCCCAATGTAGGTGCGCTTTCCAGTTTTCTGAGCAGAAAGATGACCAGCAAACAGGTAGTCCGGGCCAAGGATGAATTGAAGCATCTTTTAAAATCCTTTTCCAACATTGGCGAAAACATTCTGCAGGTCCTTAAAAAAAGCGAAGAGAGCTTCAAAGGATTTTTCACACCGGGAATGCTTTTTGAAGCCCTGAAATTTGAATATATCGGCCCTATCCCGGGACACCAAATTGAAAATCTGATTGAAACGTTCCAGAATGTCAGGGATTTCAGCCATGGCCCTGTTCTCATTCATGTCATTACCAAGAAAGGCAAGGGATACGCCCCGGCAGAAGAAAATCCGGGTGATTATCATGGTGTCGGCCCCTTTGATATCACAACAGGCACACCTGTTCCTGTTGCTGAGACTCCCATTACCTATACACGCTGTTTTGGCGACACCCTTGTACACCTCGCCGAGACTGAGCCAGAGGTGGTTGCCATTACTGCAGCCATGCCTGCAGGCACAGGGCTGACCCGTTTTGCGCGCCGTTTTCCTAACAGATTTTTTGACGTGGGTATTGCAGAGCAGCATGCTGTAACGTTTGCTGCAGGACTGGCAACAGAAGGCATGCGTCCGGTAGTTGCCATCTATTCCACCTTTTTGCAGAGAGCATTGGACCAGATCATCCATGATGTCTGTCTGCAAAACCTGCCGGTGACCTTTGCTCTTGACAGGGGCGGTGTTGTCGGTGACGACGGTCCAACCCACCATGGTGTTTTTGATTTAAATTATCTGCGCTTTGTTCCCAACCTGGTCATCATGGCGCCGAAGGACGAAAACGAACTGCAGCATATGCTCTACACCGCGATTCGTCATGAGGGACCTGCGGCCTTGCGCTACCCCCGAGGCCAAGGTGAGGGTGTAGAATTGTCGGACAACCTGAGTGAAATTCCCCTCGGTAAAGGTGAATTATTACGTCAAGGCAAGGATATTCTGCTGCTGCCGGTCGGCAACCGTGTCTATCCTGCCCTGGAAGCCGCCCAGGGGTTGGAAAAAGTCGGCATTAATGCAGCGGTAATTAATCCACGCTTTGTGAAACCCTTGGACAGTGACCTTATCCTTGACTGGGCTGCAAAAACAGGCAGGGTTGTCACTGTTGAGGATAATGCCCGCATGGGTGGCTTCGGTTCAGCTGTGCTGGAGCTTCTTGCCGCTAATAATCTCTCTCATGTCAAGGTGAACATTTTAGGGTATGGGGACAGATTCATGGAACACGGCACCCAGGAAATTCTCTGGCATAATGGACACATAGATGAGCCAGCCATTATAAATGCAGCCATGGAGTTGATGGACAAATCCTGATCAGTAGTACCTGCTGACTTATCAGCAAAAAACTTTGTTTCCTCTTGTCTCCCTGCCCTGTTCCTTCTGTATTATACATACGTCATTTTTTCATGGAAAAACAACATATAGTTGCAACTATATGCAATAAAAAAAATTCTTTTATCTCAGCTATTTACTTCTCTGAAAGCTTTATCCTGCTTTACATTTTTGTCTGTCATTTTTAGTAGCTGCATGGAAACACCCCCCAAATAAGGCAATAATCAGGTTAGATATCCTGAACTTCCCTGACAAACAGGGGGATATTCTTCCCAACCACCTCTCCGCATTTCCGGAATATTCCAGATTTCCGGAAACGGATTTCTGGAAAATTAGCCCGCCGGATACTGTAATTACGTAACCATTTGACGCCAAATTGTTGTTATGATTTAACATCGTTGATTAAATATATTTTGGTATATTTTTTGCAGCTAAAATCATATAATTAATGATTACATAACTGGAAAATATTTTAGCGCAGGGAGTGAAGCAGCAAAAAGAAAGATACAATTGGCATTACAAGAAACTGTCGCAGTCCTCTTCTTCAAAGTTCAATTCATATACTGCGTATATATTCCATTAATTAATCGCTCAAGAGGTTATGTTTTGACTGAACATATTGAACAACAAAATTCTTCCATCTCGGCGGCAGAGGTTTTAAGAACAGAAATTATTATCAACCAGGCCCTGATCGACATTCTGCTCACCAAGCAAATTATCTCCGAAGATGAGTTGTTGAACAGCATACAAAAGATCAAGCTGGAACAGAAGGAATTGCTTTCTGACTCGAACAAAATAGTTTCACTGAAGAGGTAAACTCCTAGTTCTCGCGAAACCCACCACTTCTAGTTGTGGACCAGGATAGGTTCAACGTATCCGGCGAGAAACTGAACGGGATAATTAAAAAACGAACCGCAGAATATCGAAGGAATTAAAAAATTCAACTAATGCATTTGTTTCTTTTCTACAAAAGTTACTCGAACCTTAGAGACAATAACTCATGATGTTATATAGTCTTTCCAGTCGAGTAATTTCATCATTCAAAATTTCTCGGCGTCTCACAGATAAGCGAAGTGCAACGAAGACTTCGGGTTCACTTACCTGTTCGATATTGTCCTCTAACGAAACATTGGAAGATTGACACGATATTCACCAGGAAGTAGTTCGCTCGCTCTGCGGGAGGAGATTCACTTTCGTATAACCCTGAAATTATTGGCGTACTCTGCATTGTTACGAGCATGAGGCCGGGGTGTTTGATCTCGGCTTTTTTAAATTGACGATTAAAAGATTCTGATTTTGGCTCAAGAATGATAAATGAAAGATTACGCCAGCCACTCGGCTAAATATACAGTTTATGTTTCTTAATATATGCCTCTACTGCTGCAGGCACTAGACCTGTAACCTCTTCTCCCATTTTTACCCGCTTCCTTATCTCCGTTGATGAAATAGCGACCGGCTCCATGTGCAGAAGGATGAAAGACCCTTTATAATAGGGAGAAATCCACAAATCCTGCACTGGGTCGTATTCATAACCGGTAAAAATATTTCGCATTGCCTCTTCAATTTTTTCAGGCCGCAAACCCGGTCTGGAGATAATCACAAAGCTGATAAGACTCGGCAGCTCCTTGAAACGTTTCCAGGTATCAATTTCAACAAATGCATCGGCCCCAATAATAAAATAAAGCTCCGCATTCTCCCCGATCAGTGGGAGCAATATTTTAATGGTATCAATCGAGTAGGATGGTGATGACCGTTTTGCTTCAATGTCGGAGACGACAAATGAACTGTTTACAGTAATGGCTCTTTCAACCATGGCAAAACGATGGGCAAAGCTGGTAATATTTTGACCATCTCCATGCTCAGCCTTGTGAGGCGGCAAAGCTGCCGGCACAAACCAGATGGAATCGAGTCCCAGGGCGTGCCGGACATGATTTGATACAGCAAGGTGTCCGTTGTGGACCGGGTCAAAGGTGCCCCCCAGCAAACCGATCTGCTGCTTTTTTTCTGCTGTCTGCACCATGGTAAGGTTGTTAAATTATTTGTCGCTTGCAGGTATTAAGATCGCACCTGACCATCGCCATAGACAATGAATTTTCTCGCAGTCAATTCCTTCAACCCCATGGGGCCGTAGGCATGCAGCTTGGTTGTGCTGATGCCGATCTCAGCGCCAAGACCGAACTGGCCGCCGTCACTGAACCGGGTCGAGGCATTGATCATTACCGCTGAGGCATCGACTTCCTTGATAAAACGCTGGCCGTTGGCATAGCTCCGGGTAACGATTACCTCGGTATGCTGTGAGCCATATTGTGCAATATGGTCCATGGCATCATCAAGGTCATCCACTACCTTGACGGCAAGGACCAGATCAAGAAACTCGGCAGGCCAGTCCTCTTGCACAGCATCTTTAATATCCGGCAGGATTTCCTTTGTCCTGCGGCAACCACGCAATTCAACATGCTCTGCAGTCAACCTGGAGGCCACCAACGGCAGAAAAGTTTCGGCAATATCCTTGTGCACGAGCATGGTTTCCAGGGCATTACAGACACCAGGCCTCTGGCATTTGCCATTCATGACAATTTCCACCGCCATATCGGGGTCTGCATCGGCATCCACAAAAACGTGGCATACTCCCTTATAGTGCTTCAAGACCGGAATACGGGAATTTTCGGAGACAAACCGTATGAGTCCCTCTCCGCCTCTCGGGATAATAAGATCGATGTAATCTTCCAGTGACAGCAGGACGTTTACCGCTTCCCGGTCGGCAACCGGAATCACCTGGATTGCCGCAGGATTGATTTTCTCCGAAGCAAGGGCATCCTGCAAAACCTTTGCCAGGGCAAGATTGGAATGAATTGCCTCTGAGCCCCCCCTGAGAATAACGGCATTGCCCGCTTTCAGGCAGAGTGCCGCAGCATCAACGGTAACATTGGGCCTTGATTCGTAAATCATGCCGATTACACCAAGGGGAATACGCATCCTGCCGACCATAAGACCGTTGGGGCGCCGTATCATATCATCCACTTCACCGACCGGATCCGGCAGGGCCATAACCTCATGCAGGCCGGCAACCATGGAATCGATAACCTTATCAGTTAAGGCCAACCGGTCCAGCATTGCTGCCGACAGGCCCTTTTCACGACCTGCAATAAGGTCTTTTTCATTCTCAGCCTGGATAAACTCCTTCCGCTCCTGTAAAGCTTCAGCCATGCGCAACAATACATTGTTTTTCCGGGTTGTTGACTCAAAGCTCAATTTTCGCGCTGCTTTCTTTGCTGCAATTGCAAGCGCTTCAACAGTTTTCCGTACTGACATATCTTTCTCCATCTTGCAAAGTTGATCTTTTTCTCTCGACTACAGGACAACTAGGTTATCTCTGTGGATTACCTCATCGCTATCCTTATATCCCAGGGTCATTTCAATATCACCCGTTTTAAGCCCCTTAATTTTACTTAAGTCATTGGCACTGTAATTGCTCAATCCGGTTGCTATAACATTGCCCTTTTCATCGAGACACTGCACAGGAGCGCCCACTTTAAAATTGCCCCTGATCTCCAATATGCCTGAAGGCAATAAGCTTTTACCCCCTTTTATAAGGGCTTTGCAGGCTCCCTTATCCAGGACGAGTTCGCCTTTCGGACGCAGGACATAGGCGATCCAATGTTTGCGGCTTTGCATTTTTTCTGCCTGGGGCAGAAAAAACGTACCAACGGATCTAAAGGCAAAGAGCTGCTGTATAATATCTTGTTCTCGACCTGAACCGATGAAGGAACATCCACCCCGGGCTGAAACCATGCGGGCTGCCTGAATTTTGCTCTGCATACCGCCCGTACCGAGAGCACCGACGACATTACCGGCCATTGCCTCAACGTTTTTATCAACCTTAGCCACTGTACAGACTGGTCTTGCCGCAGGATTTTCATGGGGATTACCGGTATATAGACCATCTACATCAGTGAGACAGATAAACAAATCAGCCTCGATGACATTTGTAATCAGAGCACCCAGGGTGTCATTGTCACCAAAGCGCAGCTCCTCAACTGAAACGGTGTCATTTTCATTAATGATCGGGATGATCTTCCACTCCAGCAGGGTGAGTATGGTGTTGCGCACATTTAAATAACGGTTTCTGTTGGAAAGGTCATCATGGGTGAGAAGCACTTGGGCCACCTTGTATCCCAGGCTATCAAATATATCTTCATAGAAGCGCATGAGTCTGCTCTGCCCGACTGCTGCAGTTCCCTGCTTTTCCCTGAGCTCAAGTTTTCTGTTTATCTGCAGACCCAATCTTTTCTTACCGGCAGCAACGGCACCTGAACTTACCAGTATTACCTCTTTGCCGGACTTAAGCAGAAAAGAGATATCCTTGGCAAGATTTTGCATTACAGACATATTTAATCCGTCTGCACCGGTTAAAACCGCACTGCCAACCTTGACAACAACACGTCTTGACTTGCCAAGATATGACTTTCGCAAAGCAAAACCTTCCTCTTTGTTCACCTGAAATGTCATGACACGGCTTCACTCAACTGTTAAATTCATAAGGGTTCGGTCCAGATAATTTACTAAAACAAAGATTACCCGTCAAACCCCCCGTCAAGGGTTTCAGCCAGGTATTCTTTGAGGGCGCCGACACCTGAACCGGTTAAAGCGGATATGGCAAGTACAGAAATCTCCTTGTTAGCAAAAATTGCAGTGAGTCGTTCAAGTTGCTCTACATCTTCCAGCAAATCAACTTTGTTCAAGACTATAACTTTTCTACGGCTCAACAGTATTTCATTGAACTTGCTCAGCTCCTGCGCAATTACCTCCTGGTCCGCCATAATTTCATCTATGGGTTTGGAAGCATCAAGGATATGCAGGAGCATTTTGGTCCGCTCAATATGCTTCAGGAACTTATGCCCCAACCCTGCGCCCTCATGGGCCCCTGCAATGAGCCCTGGGATATCGGCAATTATATGGGGAGGATGATGTTCAAGCTGCATCACCCCAAGGTGCGGTTCCAGGGTGGTAAAGGGATAGGAAGCTATCTTGGGTTGGGCGGCTGACAATTTTGACAGCAGGGTTGATTTGCCTGCATTGGGCAGGCCGACAAGACCAACATCAGCTAAAATTTTTAACTCGATGCGCAGCCAGCGCTCCTCTCCCGGCTTGCCATTTCCGGCTATGCGGGGTGCCCGGTTTGTACTGCTGGTAAAATGTGTGTTGCCGCGGCCGCCCTTCCCTCCCTTTGCCACAATGATCTTTTGTTCATCTTCAATAAGATCAGCAATCACTTCACCGGTCTCGGCATCTTTAATAAGTGACCCTACCGGCACTTTAACAACATGATCTGCGCCCTTGCGGCCATGCTTATTCTTGCCCTTTCCGTGCACCCCTCTTTCGCCCAGGAAATGGGAGCGGTAGCGAAAATCAATGAGGGAGCTGAGTTTCTTTGAGGCTTCAATAATGACACTGCCGCCTTTACCGCCATCACCGCCGTCAGGGCCGCCTTTCGGGACAAATTTTTCCCTGCGAAAGCTGACACAGCCATTGCCTCCGTCGCCTCCTTTAACAAAAAATTTGGCCTCATCAATGAAAGCCATGATGTATAACTGAAAGTTGATTTACACGGTTTCCCGCGAAGCAAAAAGCAATCGCAGATGCATGAAGAGCGGCCGGTATCATTATAGTTTCCATGCCGCTCCTTTGCCGGTGGGGACTGCAGATGACGCTATTGACGCAGATTAATTCCGCAGGTCAACAGGTATTACTGGGAATTAGGACTCGTCGGGATAGACGCTGACTCTTTTGCGGTTACGGCCGAAATCTTCAAAGGTAACAACGCCATCAACCTTTGCATAAAGGGTATAATCACGACCAAGGCCGACATTGGTACCTGGATGTATTTTGGTGCCCAGTTGACGAACCAGAATATTTCCAGCCCTGACAACTTGGCCGCCAAACCTCTTGACGCCCCGTCGCTGACCTATACTGTCCCTTCCGTTTCTTGTGCTGCCGCCTGCTTTTTTATGTGCCATGATAAAACCTCAATGAATTATCAATTATAAATTTACGGTATATTGTATCAGTTACTCTGAGATACTGGAAATCTCAAGGGCTGTGAACATCTGGCGATGACCACGCTTGACGCGATATCCCTTGCGTCGTTTCTTTTTAAAAACCAGAACCTTTTTCGCTTTATCCTGCTCTACGATGCGTGCTGTCACTACAGCCCCTTCAACCGTAGGCTGACCTATCTTGGCGCTCTCACCGCTAAAAACAGCAAGAACATCTTTGAGCTCGACTGTATCACCTATATTACCGGCAATCTTCTCAACCCGGACCAGTGAACCGGTCGACACCTGGTATTGTTTGCCCCCGGTACGGATTATGGCGTAGCCGGATTCAGCAGGAGCCACTCCCGGTCCCTTTGCCTTTTGAGTATTCTCAGCTTTAACTGCAGGCGTTGGGGTCTCATCCTTAGCGGTTGCCACCTTGCCTTTTCCTGCTGTTTCAGAGAGGAGAAGCTCAAGAAGTTCAGCTTTGCGAGCCTTTTTATTAAAAGTGGCTCCAATGCCGGTCAACTCATCAACCAGCTCTTTAACGGTCATTTTTTCGTAGTCTTTCATGATAGTATCCTAATAATCAAATCTGATAAGGTACCACTTCCCATTTGCTTAAGAAGTCCCTACCAGTAACATTGTCGTTGCTGTTAAATAAGAGTATGGCTCTTGGTATTTCCGCAAACTCAGAAACATGTATAAATAACAAAACCTAAGCTTTTGTCAAGTTCAAATTACGCATTGGCTAAGCTTATCCTTCTGCCAAGCGCTCTGCTTCTTTTTCCTTGCGAATCCTGCAGGCCATTTCAAATGCTTTCTCTTTCCCGTGTTTATTAATTGATACAGAGGTTTTTCCCTGTTTTCCGGAAGAGGTAACCCAACTGACCTCATATCTATTCAGCTTAGCATTATTGCGAACCCCCACTACCCCGGTCTTTGAATTGCTGATGGTTACAATATGTTTGTCCGTGCGCTGTTTGCCAAGTTTCGACTCTGTCTTATCTCTCCAGGCCAAGGCAACTAGAAGACTGGAATATCTTCCACCACACTTGCGGTCTGAAAAAAACTTTGAATATGTTTTTCCCAGGTAACGTACTCGCACATACCAGCCATGCGTCCGCTTTATATCCTGATCAATACGGGCAATGTCTTTATGTTTTTCAAGTAAGATCTTATCGTCCTTCTTCATGCATTTACTCCTGTAGCCTAAGCGTCAAACTTATTGTTCTCAACAAATACCTTTATTGCCATTTTCTGTATACTATTGAACATACAGGCCTGCCCCGCCGGTCAGCTGGAATCTGCAATTATCGCTGCTATTGAAAAAAATGAACAGTAAACATAGAGAATTAATTTTACATCTGTTGTAATACGTAGATTACTGGCAGCTATTAAAAAATTAAACCATGCAAAATGCAACCGACGTGACAAATTGGTTAGGTTATAAAATGGCAAGACCTTCAACATTTATCAATGGGATTTTTCGCGAGCCAATATATACACTGTTTTTTTTCATTACAACCTAAAAAAGTTGTTGCTGTGCACTTTTTTTATTTGTTTTCATCACCCCCTGAACTGCTTTTATCAATAATACTCTATATATGAGGTAGACAGTGACAGATCCCGAAAAAAAATTTGCTTGTTTTGTTGATATTGTCAGGGAGTTACGCTCTGAAAACGGGTGCCCGTGGGACAGGAAGCAGTCCCCCGTGTCATTGAAACGCTACCTCCTGGAAGAAACCCGGGAGCTCATGGAGGCAATTGACACAGGAGATCATCAGCACATCAAAGAAGAGTTAGGAGACCTTCTGTATATAATTTTTCTGCTGGCCCAGATTCACAGCGAAGAGAATTTTTTCGCCATTGGTGACGTAATAGACGCAATAAGTGCCAAAATGGTTCGCAGACATCCCCATGTTTTTGCCGATGAAAAAATTGAATCGACAGCTGAACTCAGGCAAAAATGGCTGGAAATTAAGGGCCGTGAAAAAGCAGGGGGCGGGCAACCTAAAAAAAATTGACAATTGGCTTTACATCATGTAAAAGACCAGATTCGTTTTAGACTTCTTAATACATCTTATAACCCTTCTCGCTCTCTGCCAAGACATAGATAGCGAGGGCCACTTCAAGTCCGTGAGGAGGAACACATGCGCAGATACGAAACTATTTTTATTGTCAGGCCGAACATTGGCGAAGATGAAATTGAGGCGATTACCAACAGGTCTGTTGCAACGATTGAAGGTGATGGCGGCACAATTATCGGAATCAACAATTGGGGCCTGAAAAAACTCGCCTACCTGATTAAAAAGGAAACCCAGGGGTATTACGTTCACGTGGATTATGCCGGTGTTCCTACATCTGTTGCTGAAATCGAACGTATTTTCAGAATCGATGACCGTATTCTCAAATATTTAACAGTGAAACTGGCTGATTCCTGCGACCCCGAAGCAGTGAAGGAACAAATCGCCAGTGCCGAACCTGTCCCGGCTTCCGACGTAGAAAACATCGAAGACAAAAAAACAGTCAGTGCTGATGAAGTGAAAACGGACACTGCTGCAGAAGAGAAATCCGACAGTGCTGACGATAAAAAAACAGACACGGTTGCAGAAGAGAAATCCGACAGTGCTGACGATGAAAAAACAGACACGGTTGCAGAAGAGAAGGCTGACTGATTCAACGCTTTCTTGCCTGTTTATCCTTCCGTCATATATAACTGAAAAATAATTCCGGAGAAACTGCTATGCCTCCCAAAAAAAGAATATTCGCCCGGCAGAAAGTATGTCGATTTTGTGCTGACACGAGTCTGGTGATTGACTACAAAGAAATTAGAACATTACGGAATTTTGTTACCGAAAGGGGCAAAATTATTCCCCAACGCATTTATGGCAACTGTGCGAAGCATCAACGGAAATTAACTGATGCAATTAAAAAGGCCAGACAGATTGCCCTGATGCCGTATGCCGGACCGACACATCTGTAAAACAGGTATAAGAGGTGGCTGCACCACATTTTCAGGGTAGATACAAGGATAGAGAAGCGCAGTCTGCGGGCTTGCTCATACTGGCAGCAATGTTGCTGCTGCCCACACTCTTCCCTGAAAAAATTGGTGTGTTGACAAGCCTTGTGCCTTTGCCTGTCTTCTACTACTTCGTCAGTTTAGGTAAAAAAAAGGGCCAGGTTTTCATACGAAACTCCATTCTTCTTGCCGCCGGTGGAGCATTGATAACCGGTACGCTGCCGATGATGCTTTTCTCTTTAACTCTGGTGCCACTTGGAATAGCTTTATCCTATGGCGTTTTTCAAAGAAAGTCACCGGTTGCCACCGGCTTGATAGGCTTTCTGATCCTGGCACTTACATGGTTCGTATACTGGTTTTGTCTTGCAATGCTGCATCAGACAAACCCGTATACGACCTTGCTGATCGAATTAGACAAGGGATTGAGCAGCGGAATCATACTGTATGAGGAGTCGGCTGAACTTGCTCCCGAGACATTGGCAAGTATTCGCAGGGCCGTAGAACTCTTAAGGGATTATATCCCGAAAATCCTACCGGCCTTATTGATTTCCGGTCTCTTGAGCACTGCCTGGCTGAACCTGACTTTAGGGAACTGGCTGCTCAGGAAAAAGGCCCTGGCGCTGACACCCTGGCCTGAGTATATTAAATGGAAGCTGCCTGATCCATTTGTCTGGCTGGTTGTTCTGTCTGGTGCAATATTCTTACTGTTGCCGCAACCGCTAAGTACACTTGGGCTTAATGGCTTGATTGTTTGTAGTACTGTATATTTTTTTCAAGGCTTGGCAATAGCTGCAAGTCTTTTGAATAGATGGTCCGTGCCCAGGTTTATCCGTGTCCTGATTTATGCATTGATCTTCATCCAAACCTATGGCATCATCATATTGTCATTTCTCGGCATGGTTGATGTCTGGGCTGATTTCAGAAAGCTAAACCAAGCACTTGACAACCGGAGCAGTTCTGCTTGATTGTCCTTGCAAGGAACAGATAAAAAACAAACTAAGAATCAGTACATTTCGAAAGGAACTTTTTTGAGGTAAAAAAAATGGAACTCATTTTAAAAAAAACCATGGAAACCCTTGGTGAAGAAGGTGAGATTGTAAAAGTCAAATCAGGCTATGCAAGAAATTATCTTATCCCCAAGAAAATGGCTGTTATTGCCAATAAGGCAAATCTGGCCCAACTGGAGCAGGAAAAAGCTGCAATTGAGGCGAGAAGGGAAAAACAGAAGCAGGAATCTGATTCACTGTCAAAGAAAATATCGGGCACGGTTATTACCATAGAACATCGGGCGGGCGAAGAAGACAAATTATTTGGTTCAGTCACTTCTGCAGACATCTCTGAAAAACTTGCAGAAATGGATATTCAGGCTGACAAGAAAAGCATACTTCTCACTGAGCCGATCAAGACCCTTGGTGAATTTATTGTACCGATAAAAGTTGGTTACCAGATGACATCGGAAATAACTATCCAAGTCGTTCCGCTGGAGGCCGAATAAGTATAAAACAGGGCCATGGAAGCTGACCGGACTGTATCAAAGCGAAAAACGGGCTCTGATCCGCATCGTTTACCTCCACAGAATTTAGAGGCGGAACAGTGCGTTCTGGGTTCCATCTTGCTGCAACAAGGTGCATTGGTTAAGGTTGTGGAACTGGTGGCCCCTGAAGATTTTTACCGTGAAGCCCACAAGATCATCTTCAAGGCAATGGTGGCTCTTTTCGAAAAAAATGAGCCACAGGATATCATTACGGTTGCCAATCTGTTAAGAGACAGAAATCAGCTTGATGCAGTGGGCGGCCCGGCCTATCTCTCCACCCTTACCGATATTGTTCCTGTTGCAGCCAATATCATTTACTATGCCAAGATCATCACGTCAAAGGGCACCCTGCGCCATCTCATTCAGACCTGCACAGAGATATCATCGCGCTGTTACGAAGAACAGGATGATATCGACAGCCTCGTAGATGATGCGGAGCAGACCATATTTGAGATTTCACGCACTAAGAGCAGCCAGGATTTCCAGCCCCTCAGCAAAATTATTCCCGAGACCTTCAAACGCATCGAAAAACTTGCTGAAAAGAAAGAGTTAATAACCGGGGTACCCACCGGTTATGATGATCTTGATAAAATAACAGCCGGCCTGCAGCCCTCTGATATAATCATCCTGGCAGGCAGACCGAGCATGGGCAAAACTGCATTGGCCATGAATATTGTCCAAAATGCATCTATTTTCCATAAAATCCCTGTCGCGGTTTTCAGTTTGGAGATGTCAAAGGAACAGCTGGGCATGCGTATGTTGTGCTCTGTCAGCCGGGTTGACTCACAAGCTCTAAGGACGGGTTTCATTCGTGACCCTGACTGGCCTAAACTTGCCAGAGCCACGGGTATTCTCTCAGAAGCACCTATATATATTGATGACACTCCTGCAATCAGTGTCCTGGAAATGCGGGCAAAATCTCGACGCCTGAAGTCAGAACACAACATCGGCCTGGTTGTTGTTGATTATTTGCAACTCATGCGGGGCAGGTCCAGTGCAGAACGCCGCGAGCAGGAAATCAGCGAAATATCAAGGTCACTGAAAGCCATGGCCAAAGAACTGGACTTGCCGGTTATTGCCCTGTCCCAGTTGAACCGCAGCCTGGAGTCCCGACCTAACAAACGGCCCCAATTGTCTGATCTGCGTGAATCCGGTGCCAT
>CAMYKS010000005.1 GCA_947259115.1 uncultured Desulfobulbaceae bacterium
TTATTCCGAATAACAGTGCCAATCTTGTCTTGGGCGGCAGCGGTGCAAGCAGAAACATAAACGTCATTCCTGCTGCAAATCAGAACGGCGGACCGGTTACCATTACCGTTACTGTCGGTGACGGGACTACAACCACAGACACGACTTTTACGGTTACCGTTACTGCGGACAACGATGCACCGACCATCACAGCCATTGCCAATCAGACCATCCCTGAAGACGGTTCAACTGGTGCACTGGCATTTACCGTGGGTGACACTGAGACTGCAGCAGGATCACTTGTTGTGACTGCAACATCCAGTAATACGACAATTATTCCGAATAACAGTGCCAATCTTGTCTTGGGCGGCAGCGGTGCAGGCAGAAACATAAACGTCATTCCTGCTGCAAATCAGAACGGCGGACCGGTTACCATTACCGTTACTGTCGGTGACGGGACCACAACCACGGCAATAACCTTTGATGTTACCGTTAATGAAAAACAGATAAACCCCAACGAAATTATCGATGATACACCGGAACCCACTCTTGACAGCGAAACTGATAATCCAAGCGTCGATGATGATTCGGACAATACTCCGGCTGAAGATACAACTGAGCCGGAAGGTGAAGAAGTAGAGCAAATTGCTGAGGAAACTTTTGATTCCAGGGATGAGGGTGATTCCAACGAAGTTGCCGCAGACCAGGAACAAACCGTTACGACCAGCCCGTTGAAGTTGGGGCTGGCCACTTCTTCCATTACCTTCAGTCCCCTTGAAATAGCCAGTCTGAGCCCGGATTTTTTCAATGAAAGAAATGAAGCCCATCGTACTTTGGTGACTGAAAGGCTTCGCAGTTCTTCCACGGCCCAAAAAATTGCTTCCCAAAATGAAATTAACTGGGGTGTGGACTACAAAATGACCTCAATCCTGCTGCAAACTACGTTTGATGCCATGGAACAGGAGACTGCCAGGGAAATCAAGCTTGAAAAAACTATTATCGGCTCCGCAATTGCCACAACCACGACTCTTTCAGTCGGTTATGTCGTCTGGCTGGTCAGGAGCGGCATGCTCCTCAGCTCCCTGCTTTCTTCCCTGCCGGCCTGGCAGATAGCAGACCCCTTGCCGATCCTTGCGAAGTTGAAGGACGACGAGGATAAGGATGACGAGTCCCTTGAAGAAATTGTCGGCGATGGTGATACAGAACAAGAGGAAGAAAGCATTAATGACACAAAAAAGGACACGCCGAACCTGTCATGACACTTTGCACCAGCCTTCGGCAAAACAATAATACCTCAATATCCGGTGTCTCCGGACAAGGGCCCTCAAACGCATGAGAATATTAAGCACGAAATTTCGCATCGTCATCGGACAGGTTGGATTGGTAACAAGCCTCGTGATGCTGGCGTTCTTTTTCAATATAGTACCCGATGAGGCCAGTGCAATTCGCAAAGGTCGGGCGGCTCTGGCCGAGTCCATAGCCATATACAGCACCGAGATGGTGGTAATTGCCGACATTGAACGCATGGAGGGCGACTTTAATTTACTGGTTGAAAGGAACCCTGACCTGCTTTCACTTGCATTGCGCCGTGCAGATGAATTCTTTCTGGTAAAGACTGAGGGCCATGCTGACAACTGGAAACCCATGTCTGGTGAATATTCAATGGCATCCCAGGTAAGGGTGCCCATATGGTCCGGTAACAGCAAGTGGGGCCAGCTGGAACTCCGCTACGAACCCATCGTGAAAAAGGGGATCATGGGATATCTGCATTCACCTATGGTACAGTTAGTTGCCTTTTTAGGACTGGGATGTTTTGTGTTTTTTTATTTTTATCTAGGCAAAATGCTGCGTCACCTTGACCCTTCAAGCGCTATACCTGCCAGGGTAAGGTCGGCACTGGACACCATGGCCGAGGGTCTGCTTATCCTCGACCGGAGTGAACAGATTGTGCTCGCCAACACCGCCTTTTCCACCATGCTCGACAAATCACCCGAAGAACTGCTCGGTCACCGCGCAAGCGCCCTGGAATGGTGTGACCCGGATGGAAGCATACTGGACAAAACCCAGCGCCCATGGATCAAAGCACTGCGGGAGGGATTGACGCAAAAAGACACAATTCTCAAATTGAAATTTCCCAATAACTTCTGGAGGACATTCAAGACCAACTGCTCGCCGGTTCTCGGCTCGGCAGGCAAGTATGCGGGGGTCCTGGTCAGTTTTAACGATATCACGCAGCTGCAGGAAAAGGAGGTTGAACTTCGCAAGTCGAAAGAGGTTGCAGAACATGCCAACAAGGCAAAAAGCACCTTCCTGGCAAATATGAGCCATGACATCAGGACGCCGATGAACGCCATTCTCGGCTTTACCGAACTCCTCATGCGTGGGTATGTGAGAAACGAAAAAGACAGCATGAAGTATCTCGGCACCATCCACACCAGCGGTAAAAACCTCCTGGATTTGATCAATGACATCCTTGATCTTTCAAAAATCGAATCAGGCCGTCTTGAAGTTGAAAAGACCTGGATAGAGCCCTACAGCATTATCCAGGAGGTCATCCAGATGCTGTCCGTAAATGCCAGGGAGAAGGGCCTTGCTCTCAACTTTTCAGCAGCAGGTCCGGTGCCGCAGAAAATTGAAACTGACCCGGGCCGTTTGCGGCAGATTATTTTCAACCTGCTGGGCAATGCCATTAAATTTACCCAACAAGGCTCCATTACCATGATATGCAGTTACAGGAAAAGCCCTGAATCACTGCTGCAAATTGATATTATAGACACCGGGGTTGGCATTCCACACCACAGGCAGGAAAGCATCTTCAGCCCCTTTGAGCAGGCGGATTCATCCGTGACCCGCAAGTTCGGTGGAACCGGACTGGGACTTTCGATCAGCCGTGATTTTAGCAAGGCTCTTGGCGGCGACATTACACTGACAAGCGTGGCCGGCAAGGGAAGCACCTTCAGCGTGACCCTGGCAACGGGCGACTTGCAGGAAGTGGTGTTCCTGGCACCGGAAGAAGTCTCCCTGCAGGAGAATATTTTAAGTGATTCTGCAGCAACCCGTTGGAAATTCCCGGAATCCCGTGTCCTTGTCGTGGATGATGGGGCGGAGAACCGTGAACTTGTCAGGCTTCTCCTTGCGGATGCCGGAGTGCAGGTGGTTGAGGCGGTTAACGGCCTTGAGGGTGTTGAAAAAGCCACTGCTGAACAGTTTGATATCATCCTGATGGACATACAGATGCCGGTGATGGACGGATTTACAGCTACAGCAGAACTGCGGGCTAAAGGGTTCACCCCTCCCATAATTGCATTGACCGCAAATGCCATGAAAGGGTTTGAAGAGGAATGCCTGGAAGCGGGATTTTCTGGCCTTTTCACCAAGCCCATCGTCATAGACCAGTTTATGGATGGCATGGTGAAACTTCTGGGAGGGGAGAGGCTGCAGGTTGAGACGACTCAATCCTCCCAGCCGGCCGGCCGGGAAGCTGCCGCCCCGGAAATGGCCGGTGGAGAAACTGCTCCAATAGTGTCAACTCTGCCGGCTGATAGCGAGCAATTTCAAAGGATTATTGTTACCTTTTCCAACCGACTTAAAACACAGTTGGATGCCTTTGAACAGGCTGCTGCTGAGAAAAACTTTGCAGAGGTTGCCGCCCTGGCTCATTGGCTCAAAGGAACCGGGGGCACAATGGGTTTTGATGTTTTCAACGGACCTGCAGCCAGCCTGGAAAAATATGCCAATGAGCAGCGGGCATCCGAGGTGAACCAGGGCATAAAGGAACTGCGGGCTCTGGCCAAGCGCTTGTATATTCCTTCTGCCGGTGCTCCGGAACCGCCTGCGGCAGGACTCCAGGGCGAGCCCATGGCAGCGCCCGAGAAACCTCCGGCAGAGCAGGAACCTGTTATTTCAAGTCTGGCCTCCAATGATAAATTCAAACATATCGTACAGAAATTCGTCGACAAGCTCAAAGAGCAGGAGCATAAAATGGACAGGGCGCTGGAAAAAGACGACCTGGAAGAGTTTGCCGGTCTGGCCTTATGGCTCAAGGGTGAAGCAGGAACGGTCGGTTATGCCGATTTTACCGAGCCTGCTGAAGAGCTTTTTAACGCTGCAAAATCGGGGGTGACTGAACAGGCCAGGCAGAAGTACAGCCATATAAAAAGAATGATACAGGCTGTTGTACCACCGCCGTCCGGCTAACACTCCAGAAATACTCAAGTTATTATTTAGCGTTTATTTCTTTTCATTAAGATGATAAATACCTAGCCAGGATTAAGGCTCAACGGCCAAGCACAAGAATGTGCATTTCACAACAGCAGGAAAAACATATAGTTTCATACGGCATACTGCTCTTCAGAAAAACCGTTGAAATCTCCTGTGAACAGAATTTTTCCATGGAAACAATATACCCTTTAGGAAACTAAATACATATGCAAGAAACAACTCAAGACAAATCCCAGGCAACCCTCGGCAACGTACGTGACCTGCAATATGCAAAAATCATGATAATTGACGATGAGCCCATCACCCTGGATATGGTCCAGATTTATCTCGAGGAGGCAGGTTACAGCAATTTCGTCCTGGTCGAAAAATCCACTGAGGCAATGCAGCAGATCGAAGAGAACGGGCCGGACATCCTGCTGCTCGACCTTATGATGCCCGAGGTATCCGGGTATGATATTCTGGCGCAAGTGCGCGAGCATCCTAAGCTGCGATACCTGCCTGTCATCGTCCTTACAGCGGCAACCGATACTGAGAGCAAACTGCGCGCCCTGGATCTCGGCGCCACGGACTTTCTGGCCAAACCTGTGGACCCCAGTGAATTGAGCCTGCGTGTGCGCAACACCATAGCGGCCAAGGCATATCTTGACCAGCTCGCCTATTACGATTCCGTCACCAGCCTGCCCAACAGAAAAATGTTTATTGAGCTTTTTGACAATGCCCTGAAAAAGGCCAAACGATTTACTGAAAAACTGGCCCTGCTGAATATCGAGTTGGATCATTTTGACCGTATTAACGACACCATGGGGATCAGTGCCGGGGATGAAGTGCTGCGCCAGATCACACACCGCATAGAAAATGCAGTCCGGGATGTTGACCTGCTGGGACCCTCCATTATCAAAGATGACACGCTTATCGACCTGTTCAGGATTGAAGGTCCCGTTTTTTCGCTGCTCCTGTACAGGATAAGTGAGGCGGGCAACGGCGCCAGTGTTTCGAACCGCTTACTGGAAGATATCCGCAAGCCTGTATCCGTTGCCGGCAACGATGTGTACGTTACGGCAAGCATCGGCATTACAACATATCCTGACGAGGGTAAAAGCACTGAAGAGCTGCTGCGCCTGGCTTCAAGTGCCAAGGATTTTGCAAAAAACAAGGGCGGCGACACATTCCAGTTTTCCTCCGCTGAAATCAACGCAACCTATGAAAAGCGGCACAGTATGGAATCCAGGCTCAGAAAGGCTTTAGCCCGGGAGGAACTCGTGCTGTTCTATCAACCGAAGGTGAATGTTGCCCATAACACCATTGATGGGGTTGAAGCGCTGGTCCGCTGGGACAGCAGCCAGGGACTTGTTTCGCCCTTGGATTTTATACCAATTGCCGAGGAAACCGGGCTCATTATTCCATTCGGTGAGTGGATTTTAACCGAAGCCTGCAGCCAGTTAAAAAAATGGCACCAGGAAGGTAAAAGCGGCATCACCATGGCCGTTAACTTATCAGCTAAACAGTTTGCAGACCCGGATTTTTTTACTACGGTGCAACGGATTGTATCCCAAAGCGGCATTGAGCCCCGGTTTTTGAAACTGGAACTGACCGAAAGCCTGTTGCTGGGCGACATCGAAAGCAAGATCATTATCCTGCAGGACCTGAAGGACATGGGCCTCAAGATTTCCGTTGATGATTTCGGCACCGGTTACTCTTCACTCAGTTATCTCAGCAAGCTTCCGGTGGATGAGTTGAAGATCGATAAATCCTTTATCGATAATGTGTCTGATCAAGCGGACAGCCGTGCCATAGTATCCACCATAATATACCTGGCCCGCAACCTGGGGTTGCAGACCGTTGCCGAAGGCATAGAAACTACGGACCAGCTCAATTACCTGAAACAGGAGGGATGTGACCAGTACCAGGGATACCTGTTCAGCAAGCCCGTTTCTAGCTCAGATTTCTCTGAACTTTTCGCTTCATTACAAAAATAAACGCAGGAGAGAACAGATTTGCAAAACATATCAGCAGGAAACAAAAACGGTCATGCTGTCTTGGCCCCTGTTATCATGTTGGTCGATGATGAAATCACAACCCTGGAGATGATAGAAGCCTATCTTGAGAATGCAGGCTACAGCGAATTGGTTCTGGTGAGTGATCCCACAGAGGCTATAGACGTCCTTGAAGAAAGAGACCCGGATATTCTCCTGCTCGACCTTATCATGCCCAGGGTATCAGGTCTTGATATTTTGGCTGCATTAAGAAAAAAACCGAAATTCAAGCATCTGCCCATCATTATTTTAACTGCTTCCTCAGACCCACAGGATAAAATCAAGGCCCTGGACCTGGGCGCTACAGATTTTCTGGCCAAGCCGGTGGACCCGACAGAACTGGCATTGCGCATTCGTAATACTGCAGCTGCCAAGTCTTACCTGGATTACCTCGCATTTTATGACAGCCTCACCGACCTGCCAAACAAGTCCTTGTTCCTTGACAGTTTTGACTGGGCCCTCAGGAAAGCGAAACGCTACAATGAGAAATTGGCCGTTTTGAATATCTCTTTGGATGATTTTGATAAAATCAATGCAACGGCTGGAAACGCAGCAGCTGACCAAATCCTGCAGCAGGTTTCCCTCCGAATTAAACAGGCGGTCAGGGATACAGATGTGCTTGGACCATCCATTAAGGTTAAAGCTTTTAAGCAGATGAATCTTTTCCGCGTGGAGGGCAGCTCTTTTTCCCTGCTTCTGGATCGTATCCACGGTGCTGAAAATGCAGCAATTGTGGCCAACCGTATCATTATGGCAATAAGAGAGCCTTTCAGTGTTGATGACAAAAATATTCACGTCAGGGCAAGTATCGGCATTGCAAACTATCCGGAAGACAGTGAAGAGCGGGACACATTGATTCATCTTGTCTGGGGTGCCAGGGATTATATCAGGAAAAAAGGCGGTGACTGTTTCCAGTTTTCAAATAGGTCCATCAACGACACATATGACAAAGAGCGTAATATTGAAAACATGCTGAGTGACGCCCTTGAAAGAGATGAGTTTGCGCTCAACTATCAGCCAAAGGTTGATATTGACTCCGGCATAATTACAGGAGTTGAAGCCTTGTTGCGCTGGGAAAGGGATGGGCGTTTCGTGCCGCCCGAAGACTTTGTTTCGGTTGCGGAACGAACGGGATTGATCATTCCCATCGGGGAGTGGATACTGAAGAAGGCGTTCCGTCAGCTGGCAGATTGGCACAAAGAGGGCATCATGATAGGTATGAGTGTCAATTTATCTGCCAAGCAACTGCAAAGCAGTGAATTCCATGATATTGTTGAAGATATAGTAAAGCACAGCAGAGTTGATCCTTTATATTTGACACTGGAAATCACCGAATCTCTCTTAATGGAGGACATTGAGCAGACAACAACGCTTCTGGAACGTTTCAAGGTCATGGGCCTTAAAGTATCCATCGATGATTTCGGCACCGGCTATTCATCATTGAACTATCTCAATCTTCTCCCTGTTGACGAGCTGAAGATCGATAGGTCCTTTATTAGCGAAATACCAGATAATGCAAAAAGAAATGCCATCGTCTCCACCATAATTTTTCTTTCAGAAAGTCTGGGTATACAGACGGTTGCCGAAGGGGTTGAAAATGACAAGCAACTTCAGTTTCTCAAAAAAAATCGCTGTCATCAATACCAGGGGTATCTTTTCAGCCAACCTCTGACAAACACTGAACTGTTAAATCTGATGAATAAATAACCCCCTGCTTCGAAACCGGATTACCGGCTTCTCATGACTGCCGTGCGTTTGCAATAAATCGTGCAAATCTCCATTGGTCTGCCCGACCTCAACAACACTGCCGAATTTCCCCTTGAACTGTTTCACGTTGATATTGGCTGCTTTGCTTTGCTGGTCGGGCCGCTGCAAAGCCCTGATAAAGCAGAAGCCCTGGCCAATCTCATTGTCGAAGGAAATAAAAAAACCGCTGCAACTTAGTACCTGGAAAATCACCTTTACGGCAAGTATAGGAATTACCGTTTACCTCTCCAGCGCTACCGATCACGTAATGTTATGGCGCCAGGCATCAGGCTCTAAGAATCATGTAAAGAAGAATAATGGCGATAATTACATTGTATACTCCCCTGAGAGCAGCGTTTAGATAATATGGAAGCTGATGGGGATGGTTCAATTTTTCTGCATGATCCCAAAATCCTCGAGGATCGTGCCTTTGGCCCATTTCAGTTTCAACATGGAGATGTTGTAGTTTGATATTGACCTGATATATGTGCGGTAGGCGAAGTAGTAATCATCCTGGGCGTCAAGAAGGGAATGGATATTTACCTGCCTGATCTCAAAACGGGATTTCTCCCTTGATAAAAGCCTGTGATTGGCTTGCCGCGAATTTCCCGTGGCCTCGATTTCTTTCGCCGACTGTTCAATTTCAGTGACTGAAGAATTTATCTGGAAGTTGATTTCCTCAGATATCTTGGCCAATGCCGCCTGTGACTGCTTTTCTTCATATACGACTTTCAGATAATCCGCTTCAGCTTTTCTCCCTCCGATGGGCCAGACAAACTCGAGACCAACCGCCCAGCTGTTATCATCACTGAAATATGTATCTTTAACATCATCACTGAAATCTTCCCCCAGTGCATTGAAAGCATACATGGCCCTGGCATCAAGGGTCGGCAGCCTCATGTGCCTGGCAAGTTTCCTGTTTATTTCTGCTGCACTTACCCTGTTTTGGGCGATGCTATACTCCGGGCGCTTCAAAAGGGCTTCTTGCAGCAAGGCTGCCTTGTCCAATTCAACCTCTTTGCTGGACAATCTCTCAGTCGGAATGATGGCAACATCCGCCCCGGCTGCCCCGGAGGCAAAGCCCAACAAGAGCTTTAACTGGTCCATTGCCAGTTTATAATCTGTGTTCGCTTTGATAAATATTGCTTTACGATCCTGCACGGAGGCAAGGGCCCGGTCGACATCCAGCAGGTCGGCAAGACCGCTTTCCTTGCGAAGGAGAAGTCTCTGGTAAATATCTTCCGCATCCTGCAGGTACTTGCGGCTGATACTTATCTGCTTGGCATAATAGACCAATCGCCAGTAATAGGTTCCCACTTCCCGCATGACGTTGGCCATGGTTTTGCGATATTCCATGCCGGAAACATTCAGGTTCAGGTCCGCAAGTTCCATGGCAGATCGATTAGTCGGATCGCCAAATTCCTTCAACAATGCCTGCCGTAACTCCAGGGTAAGACGCGAGGTGTATTGTGGGTTAGGTATTACGAGATCACTGCTGCTATCCAGGTGGTCAACATCAAGGACGGAAAGCGATAATATGCCGCCGGTGGGCAACGGCTGTTTGATACCGGCCCGTGCGCCCCATCTATCTTCCACAAAACTGTCCGATTCCGTATCTCCCTCCCCAAGGTCAAGCTTGCTCTGTATGGGCCTGTCTGTTCTGGAAATATTACTTTCTGCAAAGAGAGAGGGGTCATAAACCGTGTGGGTTGATTTTTTTTCCTCTTCTGCAATTGGAGAAAGAAACGCTGCAACCTTGATATCAGGATTCTGATCAACAGCCACCCTGATCGCATCTTCAAGGCTTAATTTTATAGAGTTTCCGCCTGTTGGCAAAACATACACTTCAGTCATATCATCTTCATAAAGGCTTATACCTGCCTTTTGACCTGATACTTCTGCTGCAGCGGCCTCCTGCTGCTGAGACGCAGACACCACCTTCTCTGTTGCAACTTCTGCTGCATGCATTTGCTCTGCAGGTGCTGCAGCTTCTGTCTCAGGCCCCGTTTCCCGGCCCGGCTCTGCTGTCTGCAACATTTCAACGGCTGCATTATTAACTTTGTGGGGATCGGTCCTGACCTGTATAAAGTTGTACCCCCTGACTGCCAGCTTTTCCGTAATGGTTAGCAGATCATCCCTGTTGGCTGCCCGTCCGAGACGCAGAGTATAGTAGCCGCTGTCTGTCTTGTAGACAAAAGCGTCCGGCTGCAGATCGCCGGGCAGGGCATCATAAGCCCGCAGGGCTGCTGACTCGTAAACGTATGTATTAATCTGCAGGGAATACAGAACCGTCGGCAGTTCCGACCTGTCTGTCACATTGCTCTTTACTTCAGGCTGCCCGTATACACCGGCAAAACCAATTCCGGAATGGGCCAAAAGAAAAGCGGTCAGCAGGCAGTAAAAGAAAAAACGGGGGAATAACAGAGGTTTTTGCGACCTGCAGTTGCAGGTATTAATAAATTGCATTTTTGATACCCTACGTTTAGGAATGCCTTAAATTTTCTGTGTTACTCTTCTGACTTTTCCACATCGGGAAAGGAAACGGTTACCCTCTCGCCGGCCGGCCGCTTGCCGGGGTTTGCTGCTATTACACTGATACGGAGTGTATTTGCTGCGGAATCCGCCACTGACGCAATGTGGTCGATCTTTCCCTGCACCTCTTCTCCATCGGCAAATTTTATTACTGCTTGCTGGGTAACGGCCAATGATTTGGCATTGGATACCGGAACGGCAATATCGATCAGGAGCTCATTGATGTCAACTATGCGGATAACAGGCGCAAGGGCCTGTATGGATTCGCCTTTTTCAATTTTCACCTCTTCGACAATCCCATTGACAGGGCTCCTGATGTGAAGGTTGTTTAAAGCTGTTTTAAATTCCTTATGCTTCAACTGGTCCTGGGCGTGTTCAAACTCGGCCAGCTTTACCTCAAGCAGGGCGGTTTCGGCTGCCAGCCTTGCATGGTCAACCTCCCAGTCCGTAACAGCCCCGTTGCGATGGGCTTCCTCCATTTTCAGCAGGTCTTCTCTTTTCTGCAGGAATTCTGCCTGGCCTATCTTAATAATTGTCGTGTCATTGGCCTTGGCAGTTAACAACTGGTATTGAACCATTTCCACCTGCCCTTCCAAGCTGGCAAGTAGATCACCTACTGAGACGTGATGCCCTTCACTAACCGTCAATTTATCAACCTTGCCGTGCTGCACAAATGAAAGGCTGATATCCGCGCTGGGCTTGGTTATGGCTTCAACATCCAGCCCATGGGACAGGTGGGGTATGAAAAGAATGAACAACAGGGGGAGGGAAAAAATGGCAAGGTTTTTAAATGGGGCAGGCACCATATTATATTCCTTATTATATTGTTTTAATTGAAAATAGAGGACGATAACACTTTGAATCATTGAATAATTATGAGGATTTTTTCTGATTCCGACCAATTTACAGAAATCTGATTTGCAGCCGGAAATTCATGGATCATGCAGCCAGATCAGCACATAAACACATTAAATATATAGTATTTTTGAAATAATTCCAACCATTAATATATAAATATTTCCTGCATGCTGCACTTTTCTGTCAGAAAAGGATGAATCTGATCAGCAAACGGGCTATTCGGATTTGCCTGAAAACGCCAGAGCGCTCTCCAGGGATTCATCAAGCTGCAGAAGCTCCTTGCGCATGCGGTAGTGTTTCCTTTCCAGGGAGCGCTGGGCCCGGCGCATTAAAAACCTGCAGAAGAGCAGATGAAGTTCACTGTTTCCACGGGCTGCCAGGCGCAGCAACATTCCGCCAAAGGTCTTTGCGAAAGGTTGCAATATCTCGTCATCCAGGGATATATATGCTTCATGCGTGCCGGGATCGCCCTGGCGACCGCAGCGCCCGAAAAGCTGGCGGTCAATGCGCCTGGCGCTGTGCGGTTCCGTGCAAAGCACCTGCAGCCCACCCATATCTCTCACACCGGGTCCGAGCCTGATGTCCGTTCCCCGGCCGGCCATGTTGGTGGCAACGGTTATCTGTCCTTTGTCCCCTGCCCGGGCAATAACGGCGGCCTCATCTTTATCCTGCCGGGCATTCAGGACCTTATACTCCAGGCCGTTTTCGCTCAACAGACGGCTGATTTTCTCTGAAACGGTGACCGTTGGCGTGCCAATAAGCACGGGCCTGCCTTTACGGTTAAGTTCTTTAGCCCGCTGCACAACGGCGGACAATTTATTCTTCTCAGTCCTAAAATAGCGTTCGGGCAGTCCCCGGCGGATTAACGGCTTATTGGTCGGGATCCGGACAAATTTGAGGCCGTAAACCGTCCATAGTTCCCTAGCCACCTCACGTGCTGTGCCGGTCATTCCTGCCAGCATCTGATAACGCCTGAAAAAGCGCTGATAGCTTATCCTGGCAAGAGTTTCTTTCTGCGTAGAAATGGCGCAGTTCTCCTTGCACTCGATAAGCTGATGCAAACCCCTTTCCCATGAGCGGTCTGCCATGCGCCGCCCAGTGTATTCATCGATTATCTCAACCTTGTTGTCTTGCACCAGGTACTCTTTGTCTCTGTGAAAATGATGCAGAGCGACTAGTGCCATGTTTACCATTGCTTCACGCCGGCGCGAGGAAACCCAGAAGCCGCCGGCCGGGTTTGCCAGTGAGTCCAGGAAATCGCGACCTGCCTCGGTTAACTCAATGCTTTTGGCAGCCCTGTCGGAGCTGTAATGTTCAATGCTCTTGAGCTGTTTTGCAAAAGCCAGGGCCTGGACATAGGCCTTTTTTTCAAAGCTGCTGTCGCCTGCTCCGGAAATGATTAACGGGGTCCTGGCCTCATCTATCAGAACGGAGTCGGCCTCATCGATAATGGCAAAACAGAGCCCTCGCAGGATGAGGTCCTTCAAAGAACCGGCCGGGCCATAAAGTCTCTGCAACGAATAAGCAATGGGCCCGGGTTTCCGTCTGAGGCGCAGATGATCCTTCAGGTAATCAAAGACAATCTCTTTATTTGTGCAGTACACCACATCCTGCTGATACACTTTCCTCCGTTCAGCAGGAGACATATCATGGCGGATAACTCCAACACTTATACCCAGGGCTTCATAAATGGGCCCCATCCATGTTGCATCCCGCTCGGCAAGGTAATCGTTGACCGTAATTATATGTACAGGTATGCCGGCAAGAGCGGCTGTACTGGCCGGCAATGTTGCGGTCAATGTCTTGCCCTCCCCGGTTTCCATCTCTGCAACCACACCATTTAAGAGGGCATAGCCCCCGATGAGCTGCACATCATAATGCCTGGTGCCAAGGGTTCGTTCAGCCTGTTCGCTCACCAGAGCAAAGGCGCGGGCCGTGTTTGCAAGAGATATTCCTTCCTGCCGGAACTTTCTTCGCAACTCTGCGGCTTCGGTTTCCAATTGTCTCCCTTCGAATCTCCGGAATGCCGGGCTGAACTTATTCACTTCTTCGATAATGGCATGAAAGCGCTCAAAGCTGGCGCCATAGCGGCTGAAAAGGTAGCCGGGATAATCATGCAGCAGGCTTTCAAATTGACTGCGAACCTCCGGGCTCCGCTCCGGATAAAAGCCGTATTTCTTTTCAAATAACATGGAATTACTAGACATTAAAACGCTTGAGGAATAGTTGACGAACACTGCGATACCATTGAAATGCAAGGGGTTCATACCCATGGTCGAAGCGCACGTACACCCGGCTGCCGATATAGAACTTCTCCAATGGTTCGCCCATGGCTAAATCAAACTGGAAGTACCGTTCGAATGTTTTACTGCCGCTCCTGTCCAGGGGATCAACAGCGATACTGCCGCCGCCGGCAACCCCAAGGGCTGTACTTGGCAGGTGGTCAACCGCACCGGGAATTTCCCGCTCGACCTTTGCCGTATAGACCACATGCGGTTTCACTGAAAAACGTAATTCGACGCCCTCTGTTTTGCCCCGTATCAAATCAATGTTTCTCTGCGGAACTACTACACGTATGATTGTTGCATCCTGTTTAAGGACATATCCCAGCAACTCTCCCTGTTCAATAAACCTGCCTTTCAGGTCAGCCGCCTGCGGCAGCACAAACATACCCTCTGCGGGACTTGTGATCAGCATCTCAGCAAGCCTTTCTTCGGCGCGGGACAGTCTCTCCCGGATGCCTATAATCTCTTCCTGCAGGATGGACGCCTGAACTTTATCCGTGGCGTATGCGGCATTATAGCGCAGCTCGTATTCCTTCAGCCGGGACTGGAAAATCTTTATCTGTGTGGACAGAAAGGGATCCCGGCACTCAATGAGAACTTCATTTTTTGCAACGTTACCATTTGCTTGCGCATGGATTTCTGCAACAATTCCGGCTGTGTTGGAGCGAACTTGCGCATCCTCGGGTACCCAGACAACCCCCTCGGTACGGGAATGATATGGGAACGGCAGCAGGAAGAGGAGCAGCAGCAGGCAGGTTATTACCGAGACAATAACCAGAATTATCCTGTTTCTGTTGGCCTGGTGAACAGGTGCGCTCAGCAGGGTCTGTATTTTTTTGTAAAGCGGCAGGATGATGAACGAAAACCCTCCCCAAAGAGCCAAGAGTACTCCGAATATATAAAATTTACCGGCCACAAAGAGTATGATGGCCCCATAGATGAAAATCCGGTAGCAAAAGGAGGTAATTCCGTAAAAGAAGAGCCAGAAACGCTCCCCTGGGGCCATGTTGGGAGTTTCTATCCTGCTGTTCCCAAAGACATATCTGTTAATCAGATAGCCGAGATATTGCATGCTGCGCTGGGCCAGGTTCGGGATATTCAGTAAATCGGCAAGAATATAATAGCCGTCATATCTGAGTAAAGGGTTGCCGTTGAAAAGCAGCGTGGAAACCCCGCCGATAAGAATGATGTTGTAGGCTGCTGCCCGCAGAAGACCGGGCTCCATGGAGAGCCAGATAAACATGGCAAATGACGCAAGCAGCATTTCAACAGCTATGCCGGCAGCGCCCACCGTTAGCCGCTGACGCCTCCGGGGAAAAACAGCTGATGAAGAGGCATCCACATAGGGAATCGGCATAAAAACCAGAAACATGATCCCCATTTCATGCACTTCCCCGCCCCACCTCTTGACAGCATATCCGTGGCTTAATTCATGCAGGCCTTTGACGAAGGGATATATGATCAGCAATATGATAAGGTTGTCTTTAGCAAACACCCTGTCGGCCAGGTTTCTCGTCAGTTCATCCCAGTTGATCCCGGCCTGGACAAGCGCTGTCCCGATAATAAATACACAGAGCAGCAGGCCCGGCAAGGTATACACATACTTGACGTAACGCACTGTTCTTTCCAGAAACAGGTCGGGGTCAAGCAGAGGCAAACGGAAATAAAACGGGTTGGAAAATTTTACCTTCCTGGAGCTTTTTTCAGATTTTCGACTGCGCAACAGAAGCTCTCTGGTGTCGGGTTCCACATCGCACAACAACACATCAGCCTCATAGAGGCGGCTGAGAAGCTGCACCATTTCCACCTGCGTGGGCGCATCATCGCTATACTCTTGCGAGACTTTCTCCCACAACTTCTGGACGCTGTGCCTGCCGTTCATCATGCCGATCACCCTGTAGGCAATGGGGGTGAACCGAAAGACCTTGCCGGTGAGGTGGTCCTGCAGAACATACCATAACTCGCCCCGGTATTGATGCCGGTGAATCTGTGCATGTACCTTGATCCGGGGTTTCAGGTGTGCGACTCTATACCATGAGGGACTGAATATCGTGTCTTGCATCTTTGCTCTACGATATTTTTACCCAGAAACGGATGCGCATCCAATCAATAAGATCATGCATCCAGATCCAGATCAATTTACGGCGGGCCACATGAATCTTTCCGTAGCCCTGCATTCCCGGCCTGAGCTTCTTTGAGTCCTGCAGGATACTGCCCTCCACAAGAAAGAAATTACTGCCCTCCCTGGTGGTTGTCACAGGTGTTATTTTTTCAACCGTAAAAGCATACGGACTGCCGGGCATGGCATTTAAAACAAGTTCTCCCTTCTGCCCAACTGCAACCTGATCAATGTCCCCCTCCGCAACTTCGAGCATGACCCTATAAGAGTCAAGCGGGGCAATCTGAAACAGGGTCTGCCCCCGCTCTATGGGAGCGCCGATGGATTGGCTCCAGTCGCCGCTGATAATTATGCCGTCAAAGGGTACGCTGATTTTGGCCCGGGCGATCTGCTCGTCCAGCAATGACACCTCGGATTCAGCCTGGCTCATCTGTTCCCGTATTATGTTGGACTCTGCGATCTCGTTCTTTGCCAGGGACTGGTTATATTCCAGGGCCAGCTGTTTTCGCTGGCTCGCCGACTTCAGACGCTTCAGCAGCAGGTCACGTGTATCCAGGCTGGCCAGAACTTGATCCTTGCTGACGATATCCCCAGCCCGGGCAGGGGCCTCATTGAGGTAACCGTCAAAAGGAGCAATGACAGAACGCTGCACAGTGCCTTCCAGAACACTCGTTGCCGAAACCCGGTAATCGCCGCTGGCAACTGCAAAAAAAAGCAGCAGAGCGGCAAGGCAGCAGAACCCTAACTTCATAGCCGAATTTCCCGGACCGCAAAGCATGCGAAACCGCTCCGAGAGATGAAGCGCTGCTTTCCTGTAAAGGGGCAGATCATTCAACTTTTTTGCTTTGAGGGTCGGACCGAGCAGGGCGGCAACCGCTTCACAGAGCAGAACCGTATTATTATCAAACGACTTCTCCGATATCCTTTCAAATGTAAGGGCCCCATAGCCTTCGTTGTCAACACCAAGAAAGGGGACCGTCAGAATGGACCGGGACCCGTGCATATTCTGCAGGACTCCATGGCAGCGTTGTATTGCATCATCCTGTCCAGCAGCAGGGGGATACAGTATTGTTGTGCTCTGGTCAATGCTTTCATCCATGGCTTCCCCGATGGAACCGACCAGGTTCATTTTCCCGGCAAACTGGGCACTATGGGAAATGGCATCCACTTTGACCTGATTTTTTGCGCTGAATCCGATGCTGACACGTTCACACCCTAGACGGGTGGCAAGCTCGTTAACTGCAACTATTGCTGCGTCTTTAAACCTCTTCTCCTGGAGCACCGGAGCCATAACATCGAAAACCGTCATTAGGCGCTGTTGCAGCGTGTCGCCGGTCGCCCCCCCCTCAACACCATTGGTTTTATGTAAAAAAAGGCTCTCAAGCCATGCCGTACCCCACTGAATCTGGCCCATGGACATTTGCAGTTCCCGGTCAGAGGCTATCCGCAACTGAAAAACCACAACTCCCTGACGTTTTGTGCCGGCAGTGAACGGGCACCCGAGAAAAACAGATTTGCCTACATCTGCGCTGCAGTTTTTTATACCGGCTTCAAGCGAGGCAAAACATTTACCTTCCGACAGAACACGCAGAACAATTTCATCAAACCCGTCCAAGGGCTGGGGACTTTCCGGCCAGGAGGCGGCACGGGTGGGCCGGGAACCGGCTTTTGGGTCCAGATACACTGCAGCGCACTGGAGATCATGCATCATACTGCATTGAAGATTCAACCAGTTGCAGCAGAACTCCTCTTCCTTCCCAGAAGCATGAAGTTTTTGCCACATTGTCTTATTTGCAAATGAAAAATCGGCTGTATTCATCTTAAAAAAATTTTGCCCTGTAGGATTTTTCTATGACAGGCATAAGCAGTATTGTTGCAGGCCCAATAATTTTTTACTTCCAGTTCTGTAGATTCTGCTAGCGACACTCCCCTGGAATCCATCCCCATATAACTTTTGGGGGAATATCACAAAGTTACAACAAAAAACAGCTTTTTGCTGCAATTCTGCAAAAACACTGCAAATTTTCTTATTTTCCCGGCACATAATATTGTCTAATCAAGCACTCATCATTAAAGAATATTCTTCATTTTTTCCATATACTCACTCCAACAGACATTTTTTTAATTTTTAATTACACAATTATATCAAATAGATAAATACAATTTATAGAAAAACCCTACAAATGGCACACCCTTTGCTGAATACGCTATGGCAGTAGGGTTTACCTATCCAAAACTTATAACTTAAAGAAGAGATGAAAAACATGGATCTAAACAAAAAAACCATAGCAGTCTTGGGCTCATTGCTGATGAGCCTCGTTTTCGTTGTGCATGCCCACTCTGCAACTGTGCAGCGCTCAAATTTTATTGTGGCAAATCTTTCCTGCACTTCCTGCCTGGCGACTATAGAGACTGAGTTAAAAGGTATACCGGGCACCCTGGGTATGGACGCCGACCTTCGCTCCGGCAGAGTAACCGTTGACCACCTGTCCTCTCTGGATTACGAAGAGATCGCTAAAACCATCAGCAATCTGGGCTATCCTGCCACTGCAGACTGGACTGCAACGGTCCCTGAACAGTCTACAAAGAAATTTGCCCCGCAAAGCCAATACCGCTCCGGTTGCTCCAGCGGAGGCTGCGGTAATGCAGGCGGCGACGGAGCAGGCCCGACGGCTTGGAAATCTCCCCCTGCCACCGGTACGGTCAACCGGACAACCATGCAGGTCAACAAACTTTCCTGTACGTCCTGCCTGAACAATATTGCTGCTGAACTGAGTAAACTCTCTGAAACTTATGGCATGAACGGCTATTTAAGCAGGGGAATTGTCCTGGTTGACCATGAAGACTCACTGGAGAATAACAGGATCGCTGCAATCATCTCTGACCTCGGATATCCGGCAAGGGTTGTTTCAACCAACGAAATCCCGGCCCAAAAAGCTTTTACAAAAAACCCGCAGAGAGGTTCAGTAAAACAGCGAGGCAGGGGTTGCGGCTCCAAAGGCCCATGCAATGCAACATCAGCATCATGGCAGAAATTATACAATCGTTACTTTACCCAGACAAATGCTAAATAGATATACAGCTCATAACCGATGGAGGTTTTTTAAGATGGTAACTGTGAGAAAAAATTCATTTAAAATTACAATTTTTCTATTGTCCCTGGCAGCTTTAATTTTTAGTGGCTGTTCCAGTTCAACGGCCAGTAAAAGTGCTTTAACCGGCGGTCTCATCACACCGACCAACGGCAAGCTTGAAATCCCGGTTGCCGGTATCAGTGACGGTAAAGCCCATCATTTCCAGGTCAAGTCGGAGGACGGCTCCATGGTCACCTTTTTTGTACTCAAAAGTGCTGACGGTGTTCTCCGTGCTGCCATTGACGCCTGCGATGTCTGTTACCGCTCGGGTCTCGGATATTACCAGGAAGGGGACAAGATGGTCTGCAAGAACTGCGGTCAGAAATTTGCCTCCAACAAGATCAATGTCATCAAGGGCGGCTGTAACCCGGCCCCGCTGAACAGGGTTGTTGATGGTGACACGTTGGTGATCCAGATGCGGGACATCAACATGAACAGCTGGTACATGAAATACCGCCAGTCTTAATAGGATGCCTGAATAACAGACCGTTATAACGACATAAGGATCAGACTAATGACCTACAATTTAGATAAATATAGGGATAAACGGGAAAAGGTGCTCGGGGTGAAAAAACGGGGCATCAGCTTCGGCACCATGGCCGGAATAGTCTCGCTGGTAATTATCCTTGGCTTAGGTGTTGTGGTGGTACCCAAGTCGATTGCCTACTTCAACACCAGGCACCTGGATGATGTCATTTATAAACTGCAGAATGCCGAAAGCTGGACGCCGGAAACAATCACCGCCATCCAGCAGCTGGCAGGGGTTAAAAATGTTGAAACGGACAACAACAGCACAAGGATCATTATTACCTTTGATAAATCAATAACCAATACCTATGACATTAACGCCTTCTTCAAACAGAGGGACATCCAGATAGTTCTGCTCAACCAGGTCGGTCATGCCCACAGGCTGCAGATCATGGAAAAAGAATCCAAGTTTTAAGGATAACACGATGAAACTGCATAATATCTCATTCAATAACTTAAAGCGCCGCAAGGGCAAGATGATCTTTCTGGTCCTGGGGCTTTTTATCGGCATTGCCACCATCGTTACCCTGCTGTCGATCACCGAATCCATGAGTCGCGACATTGAAGACCGGCTTGACCAGTTCGGCGCCAACATTGTCATGGTTCCCAGAAGCGACAACCTGGCCCTCACCTACGGCGGTATCACCATGGGCGGTGTTAATTACCAGACGGTGGAGTTTTCCGAGGAGCGTATCCCTGAGATCAGGACCATAGAAAATTCCAAGAATCTTGGCCTTGTTGCAGCAAAAGTTCTCGGCGCCGCAAAGATCAAGAAAAGAGACGTGCTGCTCATGGGGGTTGAGTTTGAAACAGAATTGCAGCTGAAAAACTGGTGGCAGTTTGATGGCACACCACCGGCCGCGCCCCATGACCTGCTAATCGGCTCCCAGGCCGCGGCCACATTCGATGTGGTTGTCGGCGACAAGCTGGAAATTGGCGGCAGGGATTTTGTCGTTACTTCCATCCTGAAACCGACCGGCACCTCGGAAGACGGCATCATCATCGGCGACCTGCATGCCTTCCAGAAGATACTGGGCAAAGAAGGCACGGTTTCGATGGTGGAAGTGCAGGCCTTCTGCCGAGACTGCCCCATAACGGAGATGGTGCTGCAGATAAGTGAGAAATTCCCTGAAGCAAAGGTGACCGGCCTGCGGCAGGCAATGATGTCGAAAATGCAGACAGTTGAAATGTTTAAAACCTTCAGCTACGGTATTGCCATACTGGTAATTTTTATCGGTTCACTGCTGGTTTTTGTCACCATGATGGGATCTGTCAACGAACGGACCCGGGAGATCGGCATATTCCGCGCCATCGGCTTCCGCCGCGGCCATGTCATGCAGATCATCCTGCTGGAAGCCATGGTTGTGGGACTAATAGGCGGTCTCCTCGGATACATAGGCGGTAACGGCATTGCCTGGGCGGCCTTGCCGCTGGTAGTCAAGAACGGTTCTTTTGCTGGATTAAATTATAACCTGGGAGGAGTGGCACTCCTGCTATCTGTTGCCCTAAGCCTGATTGCAAGCCTCTACCCTGCTCAGAAAGCAAGTAAGCTTGATCCAAGTGAAGCATTAAGGGCCCTGTAATGATTTTTATTCAATAAAATAGGATTGCACCATGACAAACATGACCCATAATTCTGCTGTAGAAACAAACGTACAGCACCTTATTGAAATCCAGAATATCGGCAAGGACTACCAGGAAGGCGAGAGCACGGTTCAGGCCATAAGAGAGATGAGTTTTTTTATAGATGACGGTGAATTTGTCTCCATAATGGGGCAGTCAGGCTCTGGAAAATCCACCCTGCTTTCCATCCTGGGCGGGCTCAATCATCCGACCCGGGGACGAATACTTCTCGATACACTGGATATATACGAACTCTCCAGCGAACAACGGGCTGATTTGAGAAGTGAATATATCGGGGTTATCTTTCAGTCCTTTCAGCTGATACCTTACCTGACTGTATTGGAAAACGTAAAACTGCCCATGGCGATTACCGGCAAAAAAGCCAAGGTGCAGGACAAGATGGCCCGCGATGTCCTCGACCGCGTTGGCCTGGCTAACAAGGCAGACCGGTTGCCTGACCAGCTGTCAGGCGGGGAACAGGAAAGGGTTGCCATTGCCAGGGCCATTGTCAATAAACCGCCAATTCTCCTAGCCGATGAGCCCACCGGCAGTCTGGACAGTAAGACTGCAGACGAAATCATGGCCCTGCTCAAAGAACTCAACAGTGAAGGCCAGACCATTATCATGGTTACCCACAACCCTGAAGCATGTAAACATACATCGAGAATCATTCAAGTCAGGGATGGTTCCTGTCATACGAATTAAAGTTATGATCATTCAAATATCTCTGCCCGGTGTGTGCCCTTTTCCCAACAGCCCTCCCAGGCTGAGGGGGCATCACATTCCCTCCTCTGGAGCCGGACTCCTGTTTTGACCTAGAGATTCGGCGACACACAACGCCCAAGCCCAGAGGGCCATTCGCTTGACAGCACGGGCAGAGATTAAATGCTGTTAAGAGGATGGCCCTCATTTTATGATACCCCCGCACCATTCCCCGGCACCACAACACCTCCTCTCCAGACAATACTAGTTTTTAGCTAGTATTGTACTATTATTCTTCTAATTTTAAATTATGGACAATGTAGGGTATTGTAGGCACAACTCCGGCACACCTTGAGGTGTCAAGAAGCTCTTTACAAACTGGAGGCTTATATGGCTATCCCTAAAATTCTTGTTATTGATGATGAACCTGCCCTGCAAAAGGCCATTCAGAAGATCCTGAAAAATGAAAAGTATGATATTGCCTTTGCCGGCAACGGCATAGAAGGACTTGCACACCTGGAAAAAGAAAAGCCGGACCTGATATTCCTTGACCTGCGCATGCCGGGTCTTGACGGTTTCGGCTTTCTCGAAAAGATCAAGATTACTCCTGCTGACCCCTTTCATGTTGTAGTCATCACCGGCCATGGTGATGACAAGGAAGTGCAGAGAAGCTTTGAACTGGGGGTAAACTTTTTCCTGCGCAAACCTTTGAGTCTCATTGAAGTGCGCTGCCTGACAAAACGTTGTCTTGAGATGAAGGCCAACGAAAGAGAACTGCGTGAACACCGCAACAGTTTAGAAAAACTTGTGGCTGCAAGAACTCTGGCTCTTGTAAATCAGGTCCGCTTCCAGCAGAACCTGATCGACTCCATTCCTGTGCCTGTCTATTTCAAGGATAATACCTTACTGTATCTTGGCTGCAACAAGGCTTTTGAGGATTCACTCGGGTATGGCAGGGAAGATATTATAGGTAAAAGCGAGTATGCAATCATGAAGCGCAAACAAGCCAGAATCCACCATCACCAGGACATGCGTCTTATGGAAACGGGAGAAACCACTTCCTATGAAGTTTCTTGCCTCTACCCGGACGGCAGAGAGCATGAACTGCTTGTCTTCAAATCTCTGTTCTTTGATACGAAAGGGGCCATCGGTGGGCTTATAGGCGCCAACCTGGACATTACCGAACGGAACAGAGCCCAGGCCCGGGCGGAACAGCATGCCGAAGAACTCGAAAACACCAATACTGCTTTACGGGTTCTTCTGAAGCAGGTCAATGAAAATAAAACAGAGATGGAAAGCAAGGTTCTGGATAATTTTACCAGGCTGGTAAACCCTTATCTTGATCTGCTGGAAGAAAACCTGGCCAATACGCCCCAGCAGGAATATATCCATGTTATAAAAAAGAACATAAAAAAAATTACCTCTTCATTTTCCCTCAATCTCTCCTCAAGCTACCTTGGTTTAAGCCCCAGGGAGATACAGGTGGCAGACCTGGTACGCCAGGGAAGAGCGAACAAGGAAGCATCACGCATACTCAATATTTCCATTAATGCGGTGGAATTTCACCGGAACAATCTGCGCAAAAAACTGGGTTTGCAGAACAAAAAGGTTAACCTGAGAACCTATCTGCTCTCCATGCAATAACTTTTTTTAAAACGAATTCTCTTTTACAGTCACTCCCTAACAAATAGTTCACGATCCCTTATTGAGATATATTCGGCTATTGATGCGAACCCTGATTGAATTAAAAAAAGGCAGGGCCGTTTCTGGCCCTGCCAATTATATTTTTTATACAAAAAAAAAATTACGCCTGGATTTTCCTTCTTCTTCTTCTAAAAGCTCCGGCAGCACCGACCAGACCTGTTCCGAGGAGGAGCATGGAGGCAGGTTCGGGAGTAGGTGTAGGTGCCTCGCAGTCAGAATCACCAGGCAGACATATAGGATCAGGATCATAAGGGACACTTATATAGCTGTCGCTGTCGCCTGCGTCCCCAATGCCCCCGATGTGCATACCAAGCCGCAAGTCGCCATCAGCAAGATCGCCCGCGAGAGCTGCCCAGTCATCATAAAGACCAAATTTTATTCCAAGAATGTCAGCGCCTGTATCAAGGTAATCATGCCTCCGCCCCTGAGAATCTGCAGAAAAAGTTGCTATTGCCACAAATTCAGGCGAAGCATTTTCTCCGCTGGGAAGGTTTCCGGGATTTGCCCCACCACCGGCATAATTGGTAGAACCGCCGATACTGTTTATTGGCGCGGAAGGCCCTATGAGCGGCGCCCCATTTGCCAGGGCATCAAAATAAATTTCATGCACAGCGGCAGCATAGCCACCATCAACATCATTATTAAAGATAAAAACGACTTCATTGGCTCCAAGGCCTAAGCCGTATGGTTCATGTGCCGCATCCCACACAGTCACGTGAAGCTGAGAGGACAGGTCCTCAACATTGTTATTCGTCAGTCTTACAAAATCAATGTCAATAGAATTTGCATAGGCTATCCCTGCCAATAACATTCCTGTCAGTACAAGTGCTCCAATTCCACTTACGCTGAGTTTCAGTACGCGAAAAACCTTTTTGTTCATTTTTTATTCCAATTTTTTAATGTATAAAAACAACTCTTCCATAAATGTATAACGTTGACTGCAAACATAAATGCAATGATCATACCATTTACATAAAAAATATTTTCACTAATTCAATCAATTGTTTATGGTATTATCATGCGATATAGGAGCTCATTGGAAATTGTTTTTTCCGGAAAACTTTTCCGGATTCCTGGAATCCGGAAAAATGGGCTAACCTTAAGTCGGTGGCAATTTGCCATGTCGCGCTTATGCATACTACAAAGGCGTTTTAAGATTCCGGAAAAACGGAAAACGGGAATGGCAATTGATTGCCGGCTGCCCCCACAGTCCGGGAAATGACAAGATATGCAACTTGAAGATGCGAACCCACTTATTAGTACTGCAGAAAAAAACGCGCACCAGGAGCTAAAAGGCTCAAAATAATAAGTACACCAGGCACATCATTCTGCGGGGTGATGTCATAATCCGCAACGATAAAAGCTATGCGATGCGGTCGGAGGCGCTTGAATATTTTACGATTTATAAAACTCAGAACAAATTCAGCAGTTCATATTCAAGGAAGCGATATGAAACCAAGAAGCAGGCTTTTGCCCTATGATGCATTGACAGGACATATACAGCCTTGAAAAAAATGTTGCATGAATGTCTTTTGATTTCAGGGGCAGATTAATGACACGGAGAGCTATGATTATCAACACCGTAAACCCCTTACGCATAATGACACTGGAGGAATTATGCTTTCCAGATGAGAGACTGCAAAGACTGCTAAACAAAAAAAGAGGCAGGGCCTTTTCCGACCCTGCCTCTTTTTTTGTTTTGTTAAGTAAAATTACGCCCGATTTTTCCTTCTTCTTCTTAAAGCTCCGGCAGCACCGACCAGACCTGTTCCGAGCAGGAGCATGGTGGCAGGCTCGGGAATAGGATCAATAGGATCTGGGATATCGACTACGGTCACCGGTTCGCTGTCATAAAGTGTGAGATGTGACAAGTTCTTACCTGAAGGCGTTGTCCAGTCACCGGATGATACAACGAGTGCCTCGTCAAGGCAAGCGACATTAAAAGGATCTGACGGATCACAGGGGCCCATCATACCTATTAGATCAGCGTCCTCGACTTCCCAAAACAATTTAAAGCCGTTGCCTGCCTTTGCTGCCCAATATTTTACCCCGGGGTCATGCATAGCAGGATCAAATGTCTCGCCGTCACCCGGTGCTTCACCGGGCGTGGGTGTGTTGTGCCACGTGCCGCTGATATTTAAGTCCTGTTCCTCCCCAGGTTCGGGGGGAGGACCGTTGACAAGATCCGAGAAAGTAAATTCCGAACCATCGACCGCTCCGAAGTAGCCGTTTATTTCATTGACACTCAAGTCTGTGTTAAATTTAATGATTACCGGCGACAGTTCGAGGGTCTGGCCATTATCAGGATCATCCCAAATCTGGCAGGAACCAAACCCCTGCCCGAAAAATCCAGAACAATCGTTTCCGGCCAAGTCTGCTATCATGATCGGATTTGCCGAAACCGATTGCGCGCTTAGTGCCAGAAACAAAATACTAAACGCGGCAACGCCAATTGCCCTACATCTGTTTTTATGATGCATAGTGTTTTTCTTTTTCATAATTGGGGCCTCAATGTTAAAATTTCTAAATACACTAAATAGTAATTATGTTTTCTTATCTTAAAATCTTTTATTATTTACATGCAAAAATCACACCATTTTCATACACTTTTTGCCCCTTAATGATAACAGGGACTTAAGGTGAGCCTCTATGCAACATGGGGATTACCAGGGGTGTATTTTCCGGAAAAAAGTTTCCGGATTCCAGGAATCCGGAAGAAAAAAGGACAGCCTGCGACCTCTTCTGCTTGTTAGGAACACATCGCGTTCCAAATAACAATGCTGACTGTGTTAAAACGCAAGGGGGGGCTGCCCGACCCAGGAAAAATTAACACACATAGAGACAAGATAGATATTATTACACCAGGCCGAAACTATTTTCATGTAACAGTGCCAGAAAAAAGGGGGCAATAACCAGGCCCCCTTCCTGCTTCAAATATGAAAAAAATCAGTAGAGCAACCTTTTTTCACCTTCAATCTTCTGGATGGCACCGATGGCCTGGGTCACCTCAAGGACCCCCATATATTCCCCGGCTTCACTGTAAACGGGGTAATAGCGGATCAGGATCTTGTCATCCCGGAAGTCGATCCAGAATTCAGCATGGTCCATGGAACGGTCCTTGAATCCGGTCACGATCTGCTTCACCGTATCCACACTTTTTTCCGGGTGGCATTTTTCCACCTTGCGCCCGATAACAGAGCGGGTCCGTGGAAAAAGCTTGGTTTTGTCCAGCTTATTGAAATAGGCCACCGTGTCTTCCGCATCCACAAAGGTAACCTCAAAGGGCAGGGTCTCCATGATCGCATCGATCTGCTCATAGGACAGGTTGCGGATGAGACGCTTTTTGGCTTCGCTGTCTTTTTCGACCTCGGCCAGCATCTGGGCGTAGTGCTCTCTGGCTGTATCTCCATATGTCTGCCGGTCCAGGGTCTTAAAATCATGCAGGAGCGAGGCGTTCTCCTCATCGCTGAAAACCTTGCGGCCCATACCATACAGGACATCATTTTCCTTCCAGATATGCTCGGCCCGAATGGTAAGGTACTCGAACCCTTCGGCAGCAAATTTCTGGCGCCCGGCAGCCGTTGCTTCAGCAAGATTTGGCAGCTCAGCCATCATCCTCTGCAGGAGTTTTCTTTCCGCATCATGCTCCATGAGCATGACACCTATGGGCCCGCCTTCCACGGGCAGCCCCTTTTGCCCCATGAGGGGAAAGAGGAATCTTTCCTCCTTGGTATTATGCATCTTATCGCCGAACTCCATGAGAAAATCCAGAGCCCGCTGCATCTGCAAAGGGGCCTTGACAGCCTCGTCAATCTTTTCCAGGTTGCTTTTCAAAACAGCCATGGCCCGCTCGATCATCTCGTGCTCTGCCACCAGAAAATCATCCCATCTTGTGTAGTTTTCCATTATGCGCCTCCCGCAGGTTAAAATCTCATATAAAAAATAGAGCCACCCGGAATACACAGGTGCAGGTAATTACCTCAAAATAGCTTATAGCTACTTGTAAAAATTACATCCACTGGTATAGTTCCGGATGGATGCCGGCAAAGCCATTGGCCGGCCTTGCATTTTCTTTTATTATACAGGCCGCAGGCTACACAAATCCTTGACCTGGGTCAACCCGGCATACAATTCATTCTTCTTCATAGATGCAGGAAACTGGGCAGCTGTCAATGGCCTCCTCAATCAGGTCTTGCGGCCCGTCATCCGGCATGATGACCTTTGCCTTTTCTATATCGGCATTGAGTTTGAACACTTCAGGACAGATCTCTTCACAGGTTCCGCACCCGATACACTCATCCTCGTCAATACGTACAGACATAAACAAACCTCCCAATAAAATTATTTATGTATGAATAAAAAAATATTCAAAACTTCATAAACCATTTCATGCCGAGAGAAAATAATAAAATATGGTGACCAGAATAATTGAGCCTGTACGGAACGCCTGGTTATAGATTATCAGTTCTGCGGCCAGTTTGGGTTGAAAGACACCGGCATAAAAAGGGAACTGATGCCGCACGGCACGCATGGGAGACGACAGGACATTGCCCACCATCAGGGCCAGAACAACCTGCCGGGCCTCCAGGCTGCCATTATCAAGCAAAGCGCCTGCAGCTGCAAGCCCGGCGCTAATTTCCGCCGTAAGCTGCAGGGCCACAACCCCCAGGCTTTCCGGATGCAGCCAGGCAAGAAGTCTTACATGACGGGCCAGCCATGTTTCCAAAAGATTGAACATGCCGAAACGATTTAAGACGAAAACCGCAGTATAGATGGGGACGGTGATCACGAGTATGCGCCTGATCCTTTTGCGGAATCGCAACCAGGCCTTACCAAGGGCCTGCCCCAGAGAGTCGACCCTGTTTTCCTCAAGCCTGCAGCTGACACAATGCTCTTTATGGGCGGGAAGTACTACCCGGCCGACAAACAGAATACAGACCGTGCGCAGGAATGCGGCAAAAAGGGTCAGCCCCACGTAAATAAAGGCCACACCCTTTATCAGTGGCACTGCAAGAAAAAACATGGTTGGCAGATGCAGGAAATAGGTGGGCAGGCTGTTAAACAGGTTTGAGAAAATGAGTTCCTGCTTTGTAATTTCCTCCTGTTCATAGGCCTCGGAAAGCATGGTATTTGCCGTTACAGCTGAAAAAAAAGCCATGGAAAAACTGGCGCCGGTTATATCCGACAAATGGGCTATACGAACCAGCGGCGATGCCAGACGGGCCACACCATGGGTCCAGTTCAGGGACTCGATCAGGTTGCCGATCATCAGGCCGAGGGAGATAAAAAACACCAGCCTCAGGAGGGGCCAACCCAAGCCCTGCCACAGCATTATGAATAGTTCAGGCTGTTCCATTTTAATGCATCATGATAATCCATTGGACACAAAAGAATGCGCCCGGAGAGTTGCCTAGTTATCTTTCAACTGATACAACAGAGTAATCCCAAATTAGATGAAAATATATTATTTTTTCTCCCTGGCCGCAAAATAACAGTATGCCTTAATTGCTTGCCTTTATGGCACAACCCAACAAATGACATTACATTGAAATAAATTGTCGGCCCCTTAATAAGTCCTGGACCAACAGGCACTATACACTTAATTAGCTGATATCATTAGGTCAGTTGCAGAGCGTGAGACTTTTCAAGGCAGCTGCAAAAGTTGCACAGAAATAAAGAACCTTGAATTCCCTGCCTCTTTTATGATAGCCTCTTGCACTTTTAAGACCGGGATATTCTTAAATTCACTGCAACTGAAAACAGAAAACAAAGAATACAGGTTACTTTTTTTCCTTGAAATGAGCATATTATAATGTCGAAATCTCTTATTATAGTTGAATCGCCCGCTAAGGCGAGAACCCTGAAAAAATACCTGGGCAAGGATTATGATGTCAGGGCCTCGGTAGGTCATATACGGGATCTGCCGGTGAGCAAGCTGGGCGTTGATGTAAAGAAGAAATTCTCCCCCCAGTATGTCACAATCAAAGGCAAAAGCAAAATCATCACCGACCTGAAAAAGGCTGCTGCCAAAGCTGATGAGATCTATCTGGCGCCTGACCCTGATCGTGAAGGAGAAGCCATTGCCTGGCACATTGCCCATGTATTAAAATCTGCTGATAAACCGATCCATAGAGCCCTGTTCCATGAGCTGACCCAGAAAGCCATACGCTCGGCAATTGATAACGCCACCAGCATCGACCAGAATAAGTTCCAGGCCCAGCAGGCCCGCCGCATTCTGGACAGGCTGGTGGGCTACCAGATATCACCGCTCCTTTGGGAAAAAGTACGAAGAGGCCTTTCTGCCGGCAGGGTACAGTCGGTTGCTGTCAGAATGATATGTGACCGCGAAAGTGCAATCGACAGCTTCACGCCTGTGGAATACTGGACCATCAGTGTCAAGCTTGAAGGCAAAAACCCCCCGGTATTCATTGCCAAGCTTGATAAGATTTCCGGGCGCAAGGCCAAAGTGGATAATGGGGAACAGGCAGCGGCAATTGTCTCAACCCTGAAGAAAGCTGAACATACCGTCAGTGCAGTTGACAAGAAAGAACGCAAACGCCACGCAAGCCCGCCCTTTATTACCAGCACCCTGCAGCAGGATGCCAATAGAAAGTTGCGTTTCCCGGCCAAAAGGACAATGGGGCTGGCCCAGAAGCTTTATGAAGGGATCGAGTTGGGAGATAAAGGGCCTGTGGGTTTGATCACCTATATGCGTACCGATTCGACGCGTATCAACAATGAGGCTCTGACTGAAGTACGCGAGTTTATTAAAAAGGATTACGGGCCGGACCTTCTGCCTCCAAAACCGGTCTTCTATAAAAGCTCCAAGGCATCGCAGGATGCCCATGAGGCCATCCGTCCCACCGATGTCACCCTGACACCTGAAAAGGTCGCTCCCTATCTTGACAAGGGGTTGCTGAACCTTTACACCCTGATCTGGAAACGCTTTGTTGCATCCCAGATGTGCCCTGCCATCTATGATCAAACCACCATCAGCATCAAAGCTGACAAATACCTGCTCAAGGCCCAGGGCGCCATTCTGCGCTTCAAGGGTTTCATGGCCCTCTATGTTGAATCCAGTGAAGAGAACGGTGATGGCAACGGCAAAGCGGAGGATACAGGTAAGGACAGCGCCATCATTGCAGATGTGGCAACCGGAGAAACAGTTAAAGCCCTGAATGTTGACTCAAAACAGAACTTTACCAAACCACCGCCGCGCTATACGGAAGCGACCCTTGTCAAGGCCCTTGAAGAAAACGGGGTAGGCCGCCCCAGCACCTATGCCGCGATCATCTCCACCATCCAGGATAAGGAATACGTCATGCAGCAGCAGAGAAAATTTGCGCCGACTGACCTGGGAAAACTGGTCAATGAACTGCTGGTGGCCCATTTCCCTGATATACTGGATATAGAGTTCACCGCATCCATGGAAGAAAATCTGGACAAGGTTGAAGAGGGATCGAGCAATTGGGTCAACTTATTGCAGGCCTTTTACGACCCTTTTGAGAAAACCCTGTCTGCTGCCAAGCAGGAAATGAAATCTGTAAAAAAACAGGGCATTCCCACAGGAATTCCATGCAAGCTCTGCGACGGCAGCCTGGTAATCAAGTGGGGCAAAACCGGGGAATTTCTGGCCTGTGAAAATTACCCCACCTGCAAGTATACCCAGAACTTCAAAAAAGACGAGAACGGCACAATCATACCCATAGAAAAAGAAGAGCCTGTTGACTCTGGAGAAAAATGTGAAAAATGCGGCAAGCCCATGGTTTACAAGCAAGGTCGCTTTGGCAGGTTCCTCGCCTGTTCAGGCTATCCGGAATGCAAGCATATCCGGGCCCAGACCACCGGCGTTCTATGTCCTGAAGAAAACTGCACGGGTGAACTTGTACAGAAAGTATCCAAAAAAGGAAAAGTTTTCTTCAGCTGCAACATGTTTCCTAAATGCAAGTTTGCAACCTGGGACCGGCCTGTGCCCCAAAAATGTCCAAGCTGTGATAAGCCGTTTCTCCTTGAAAAAACGACAAAAAAGGGTACTCTTTTGCAATGCATTGATAAAGAATGCGGCTATTCAGAGCCTTTGGCATAAGCATATCACATGAGAAGAGTATTTGTTTCCACTCACCCTAACATAATCCTATACCAACGATAAACCATGCAGCAGGTAAAGAAAAAACACCGCAAAAAAAGCAGCAGGGAACTTGCCGAATTTTGTGCCCGGACAGCGTTAGCTAAAAAAGCTGAAGACCCTGTCATTCTGGATGTCAGGAATATCTGCTCCTTCACGGATTTTTTCGTTATCATCAGCGGCAGGTCTACCCGTCATGTTCAAGGCCTTGCCGAGACAATCGAAGCAGAGCTGCGGAGTAAGAGGCTGTCCACCACCGGTGCTGAGGGTCTTAGGGAAGGAACCTGGGTGCTGCTTGATTACAGCGATGTCGTGGTCCACATCTTTTACTCCGAGACGAGAAAGTTTTTTGATATAGAGGGACTTTGGCATGATGCGCCCCGAATTTCCCTGGATGATTAACCCATTGATCTGAAATGAATACCCCACCCCCCATATTACTGGCTATCCTTGACGGCTGGGGCGTAGGACCTCTGACCGAGGCCAATGCCATACATGTAGCCAGGACCCCGAATATGGACCGCTGGCAGAAGAGTTATCCCTATACGACTTTAGTGGCCCATAACGGTGCAGTCGGACTGCCTGAAGGCCAGATGGGCAATTCCGAAGTGGGGCATCTTAACATCGGTGCAGGCCGCACAGTCTACCAGGACTTCACCCGTATCAATTACGCCATTGAAACTGGCAAGTTCTTTGATAATGATGTTCTCAGGAATACCTTTGCCAAGGCGGTGAAAAAAAATTCCGCCCTGCATCTCATGGGCCTCATCTCCGACGGCGGGGTCCATAGTCATATGAAACACCTATTTGCGCTGCTCAAAATGGCTGCCAGCCATGGTCTGACAGAAGTCTATATCCATGCCTTCATGGATGGCAGGGATACACCCCCCACCAGCGGTCTGGACTATATAAGCCAGTTGCAGCAGGAGCTGGCCGCAAACGGCACAGGCTGCCTGGCCACCATCTCAGGCCGCTACTATGCCATGGATCGTGATAAGCGCTGGGATAGAGTAAAAATTGCCTGGCGGGCCCTTGTTGACGGCCAGGGTGTTCCGGGACGCGACCCGGTGCAGGCTGTACATGACGCTTATCACCGGGGCGAGACCGATGAATTCATAAAACCTGTTGTCCTGCTTGATGAAACCGGGGCTCCCGTTGCAACGGTCAGGGACAATGATGTTGTCCTGATGTTTAATTTCAGGGCCGACCGGGTCCGTGAACTGACCCGCATATTTACAGATAAAGACTGGAATGAGTTCAGCCTAACCCACAGGCCTGCTCTGGCAGATTACGTTACCTTTACCCAGTACCACAAGCAGTTCACCCTGCCCGTTGTTTTTCCTCCTGTCACCATGGACCATATTCTGGCAGAGGAGATCAGCTCTGCCGGCCTCAAGCAACTCCGCATCGCGGAGACCGAAAAGTATGCCCATGTCACCTATTTTTTTAACGGCGGCCGGGAAGAACCTTTCCCCCTTGAGGACCGGGCCCTGATTCCCTCGCCCAAAGAGGTGGCGACCTACGACCTGAAACCGGAGATGAGCGCCTACCTGGTTACCGAGGAACTCTTGAGTCGCATGGACAGTGACTCATATTCTCTCATTGTTCTTAATTTTGCCAACGGCGATATGGTTGGCCACAGCGGCATAATGAAGGCTGCGGTCCAGGCCTGTGAGGTTGTTGATTCCTGCCTGGGGAAAATAGTGGAAAAATTCACGGACCGGGGCGGCATTGTTCTTATCACCGCAGACCACGGCAAAGTCGAGACCATGTGTGATTTGCTATCCCATTGCCCAATTACGGCCCATTCTTCCAATCCGGTGCCTTTTATCCTGATCAGCGAACAACACAAAGGCGCAAAATTACGCCAGGACGGTTCGCTGCGGGATATCGCCCCCACCATTCTCAGTCTGCAGAATCTGCCCGTACCGGAAGAGATGACGGGCAAAAGCCTGCTGCTGCCATAATCTATATTTTTCACCCTTTTTCAGCGTTTTACCGGACTGGTTATGAATTATCCGGGTTTAGAGCAACATTCATCGCTGCCTTAAGGGTTGCTTTTTACAGACAGATTCTGCTAAACAGAAACCGGTAGCAGTATTTCATACAGTACAGAACGCTTTTCTATACAGATTACTTTCACAGTATACCAAGAAAATCATGCATTATATTAGCACCCGGGGTGGAATTTCCCCGATACCATTTAAGGAAGCAGTTATGATGGGCCTGGCCAGGGACGGAGGTCTTCTGCTGCCGGAAATTCTGCCGCAGGTTGCCCCGGAAACTCTCAGCCGCTGGCACTCATGTTCCTTTCAGGAGCTGGCCTCGGAAATCTTCCGGCTCTTTATTACCGACATTGGAGCTGAACAACTCGATGAACTCATTACCAGGTCATACTCCACCTTCACTCACCCTGAAATTACACCGGTGGTGAAAAAGGGTGAAATGTTTATCCTGGAGCTCTTCCATGGTCCCACCCTGGCCTTCAAGGATGTGGCTTTACAGTTTCTCGGCAATGTCTTTGAGTGTATTCTTGAAGAGACCGGCAGCAGGATGAACATAATCGGCGCCACTTCCGGTGATACCGGTTCAGCAGCGATTTATGGAGTACGCGGCAAAGAACGCATCAATATTTTTATCCTGCACCCCCATAAACGGGTGAGCCCCATCCAGGAACTCCAGATGACAACGGTCACTGACCCCAATGTCTTCAACCTTGCGATCAGGGGCACCTTTGACGACGGCCAGGCCATTGTCAAAGCCATTTTTAATGACATCCCCTTCAAAGACAAATATTCTCTGGGGGCGGTCAATTCCATCAACTGGGCCCGCATTCTGGCCCAGGTCGTCTACTATATATTTGCCTGGTGCACAATAAAGCAAAAAACCGGAAAGGAGTCCCTCGACTTTTCCGTGCCCACGGGAAATTTCGGGGATATTTTTGCCGGCTATATTGCCAAGAATCTTCTGCCCCAGGGGGCAATTCGCAGGCTCATCCTGGCAACCAATGAAAATAATCTCCTGACCCGCTTCGTCACCCGCGGGGATTACTCCGTTTCCGAGGTTGTTGCCACCAGTAGTCCTTCCATGGATATCCAGGTGGCAAGTAATTTTGAGCGTTATCTTTATTATCTCTACGGTTGTGACCCAGTGAGGACCAGAGAGGATTTTGGGCTTTTTTCAAAAAGCGGCAAACTTCATTTTGATGCGGATCTCCTGGACAAAGTTCAACAGGACTTTGCCTCAAAAAGTGTCACAGAGGCTGAAACCCTGGACACCATCAGGACGTTTTACAAGGACCATAATTATCTTCTCGATCCCCATACTGCGGTCGGAGTTAACGCTGCCCAGGCACGCACTTCCAATGATATCCCGGTTGTCTGTCTTGCCACTGCCCATCCGGCCAAGTTCGGGGCCGCGGTTACAAGGGCCATTGGTAAAGCACCGATACTGCCGCCGGGGCTGGATGGACTGGAAGACAAGGAAAGCAGGTGTGAAGTGTTGGATCCCGATGTCAGGGTGGTGCAGGAGTATATCGCCCGCCATGCACTTTTATAGAAAACATGGCTGCAGATAAAATTCTTAGCCTGCTGTGGATGGGTAAAAATGAGAGAGATGCCGGACTATAAAGCAAAGGTCGAAGATGCCGTCAGCTTCCTGAAGGGCAGAATCAAGAGGCCTCCTGCAGTGGTTATCATTCTTGGCACCGGCCTCGGTTCCCTTATTGACTCCATGGAAGTTGATGTACAGCTGCCCTACCAGGATATCCCACACTTTCCCCAATCCACTGTGCCAGGCCACCACGGCAATCTTGTTTTCGGCACCTTAAGCGGCCGGGATGTAGCAGTACTGCAGGGTCGTTTTCATTACTATGAGGGGTATTCAACCAGGGAACTCACTTTGCCGCTCAGGGTTTTATCCTTGCTGGGAGCGGATATCCTTGTGCTCACAAATGCCGCCGGTGGACTCAACCCCGATTACACTCCCGGTACCATCATGGTAATCCGTGATCATCTCAACTTCATTGGTGAAAACCCGCTTCGAGGTGCCAATATTGAAGAATGGGGCCCGCGCTTTCCGGACCTCTCCGAACCCTATGACAGAGCGCTCATGGGTGCAGCAATGGGAAGTGCTGAAAAAATACATTTAACCAATGTTACTTCAGGGGTTTATGTGGCCATACCGGGTCCCAGCCTGGAAACTCCGGCTGAAACCAGGTTTCTCCGTTCAGCCGGCGCCGATGCCGTCGGCATGTCATCCGTACCTGAGGTCATTGTGGCCAAACATGCCGGCATGAGAGTCCTTGCCCTTTCAGCTATAGCCAATGTCAACGACCCGGATAACTTTGTCCCCATCATGCTGGATGATATTATCAGGGCTGCCGGTGAAATAGAGCCGCTTTTACAGGAGCTGGTAAGGGAAACCTTATTAATTATTTAGTTGCAATGGAGTTATTATGAACCAGACAGGACACACTGCTGATCTTCTGGTCACCGGCAGACATCTTTACACTCAGGATGAGAGTAAAACCATTATCACCGATGGTGGTGTTGCCATCCTGCAGGACACCATTGTCGAAACCGGCTCTGCCTCTGATCTGGCAGCCAAATATCCTGCCGCCGAGCGGCTTGCTACTGAACACGGGTTGATCCTGCCCGGCCTGATAAACACTCATACCCATGCAGCCATGGCCTGTTTCCGCGGCCTGGCCGACGACCTTCCCCTTATGCAATGGCTGCAAGAGTATATCTTCCCGGTTGAGGCAAAGCTGACCGGTGATATGGTCTACCAGGCCACTCTTCTTTCCCTGGCTGAAATGATAAAATCCGGCACAACCAGTTTCTGCGACATGTATCTCTTTGCCAAGGATGTGGCCCGTGCCACTGAAGAATCAGGGATGCGGGCCTGGATTGGGGAAGTCCTCTATGATTTCCCTTCGCCGAATTACGGTGGAATAGCAGCCGGATTCGAGTATGTGGAAGAGCTTTTTGGTATGTATTCCGGGCATCCCCTCATCAATATCACTGTAGATCCCCATGCTGTTTATACCTGCTCCCCTGACCTATTGCAGAACCTGAAAAAAAAGGCTGACAAACACGATGCCCTTTACATAATCCACCTGTCAGAAAACGATGAAGAGGTAAAGGGGACTAAGGAACGGTATGGAGCAAGCCCGGTTATGCATCTTGAAAACCTGGGACTCCTGGATAGCAGGGTTGTGGCAGACCACTGCGTCATGCTGACCGAGGAGGAAATTGCACTCCTGGCACAAAGAGGAGTTACGGTGGCCCATTGTCCGGAGAGCAACATGAAGCTCGCCTCGGGCATAGCGCCGGTGCCTCGGATGCTTGCAGCAGGTATTTCCGTGGGACTCGGCACCGACGGCAGCGCCAGCAACAACAATGTGGACTTGTTCGGGGAAATGAATTCAGCCGCCAAACTGCATAAAGTGATGAGCTTGGACCCTACGACCATGCCTGCTGAAACCGTGCTTGCAATGGCAACAATCGGTGGCGCCACCACCCTTGGCGCTGAGAATGCAATCGGCAGCTTGGAGCCGGGCAAAAAGGCCGATCTCATTGTCCTAAATATGAACCAGCCCCACCTGACACCACTTTATAATATACCTTCCCATATGGTATACGCTGCTCGGGGAGCGGATGTGATCCACTCAGTCATCAACGGTCGCTTGGTCATGAAAAACCGAATCCTGACAACCCTTGATGAGAAAGAAATACTCTCTGAAGTAGAGGCATTGGGTGAGAAAATCAAAAACATGAGAGGATAAATACATTTGCAAGCGGTTATTTTTGAGGTAAGCTATATTATTAATTTGAACAGCAGCGATGAAGTTTGAGTGTTACAGATACTCTCTCGCCACTCCTGCGCTGAACTTTTTTATCAATTTATGAGGTGCCTCCATGTTCGGACTTGGCATGCCTGAACTAGTCATTATCCTGGTAATTATTGTTATAATCTTTGGCGCCGGAAAGCTCCCTGAAATCGGCAGCGGGATAGGCAAAGGCATCAAGAATTTCAAAAATGCCACCAAGGACGAGGATAAAGAAAAGATTGAAAAGAAGGAAGAGGACGAATAGTCCTGGAAAATTAATTTTCAGAGCTATAGTTTTTTTATATTTAATAGCAAGGAGTCACATATGTTTGGCCTAGGAACACCTGAACTTATCGTAATTCTCGGCATTGCCTTTCTGGTATTCGGCGGCAAAAAACTTCCTGAGATCGGTGCCGGACTTGGAAAAGGCATCAGCTCATTCAAAAAAGGCATAAAAGACGTTGAGGATGCCGGCAAAAACCTGGTAGAGGACAATGTACCCGGCGTTAAAGAGGTAAACAGCCTCAAAGAAGAGGTGGACAAGGCCAAGGACATCGGCAGTGTCTTAAAATCTTAAAAAACATTGTCCTTCTGCTTTCATGCTGTGTTGTCTGACTTCTCAAAATGCACATGTACGTTCAAGTACATTGCACTTTTGCAAAACCCTCCGCCTGGCCTGAAACCAAAATAATCAGTTTTTTTTTATAATTTACTACAGTACCCGTTTATCAATAACCCGCTGTCCTTTACCCTCGAAGCGTTCGAGGTTTTTTTCCTCCACCAGTTTCACATCCACTGAGATTCCGAGCTCTGATGCCAGCCGTTTCTTTATGGTATCCACCAGCTTGCGCTGTTTCTTCATCTCGTCAAAGAAAATTGATTCCATGACCTCCACGAGCACGGTGGCCTTATCCTGGTGATTCTCGCGTTCGATCTCGATACGGTAATGGGGTTCGGTCCCCTCAATTTCAAAAAGCACATTCTCTATCTGGGTGGGGAAGACATTCACCCCTTTGATTATGAGCATATCATCGGTGCGCCCCAGGATCCTGGTCATACGGTAATTTGTCCTGCCGCAGGCACAGGGTTCGGTTATAAGCCTTGTCAGGTCGCGCGTCCTGTAGCGAATGACCGGAAAGGCCTCCTTGGTCAGGGTGGTAATAACCAGCTCCCCGACCTCTCCGGGTTGGACCGGCTCCAGTGTGTTGGGATTGATCACTTCAGCAAGGAAATGATCTTCGTTTATGTGCAGCCCTTTGCACTCCAAGCATTCTCCGGCAACACCCGGCCCCATCACCTCGCTCAAACCATAGTTGTCAGTAGCCTGAATATTGAGTTTATTATTGATCTCTGTGCGCATGGCCTCAGACCAGGGTTCAGCCCCGAACAGTCCCCATTTCAAAGAAAGGCCGTTTACATTAATTCCCATGTCCAGCATGGTGTCGGCAATCATCAGGGCATAACTGGGGGTGCAGACCAGAGCCGTGGTTTTAAAATCCTGCATAATCTGGATCTGGCGCTTGGTGTTGCCGCTTGAAATAGGAATAACCGAGGCCCCTAAACGTTCTGCGCCGTAGTGGAGCCCAAAGCCACCGGTGAAAAGACCATAACCAAAGGCAATCTGGATGACATCATCTTTGCTTACCCCTGCTGCCGTAAGAATACGGGCAACCAGATCAGACCAGTTTTTGACATCATTCCGGGTATAGCCCACAACCGTTGCCATCCCCGTTGTTCCTGAGGATGAATGTATCCTGACAATATCACGCAGCGGCACTGCAAAAAGCCCGTATGGATAATTCCGGCGCAGGTCATCCTTAACGGTGAAAGGCAGGCTGCTTAATTCTTGCAGCGACCTGAATCCGTCAGGATCAAGGTTAATCTCCTTAAACCTGTTCCTGTAGAACGGCACATGGGTGGCCACGCGGTAAATGGTTGACTGCAGCCTCTCAAGCTGCAATTGCTCCAGATCTTCCCTTGCCATGCACTCCCTGTCTTCTTCCCAGTACTTCATGATTTATCTCCTACAATTCTTTAAAAGCCGCCTGCCGTTTTACCGTTTTTGCAAGGTCTAGTGACCTGAAGTGCCTAAAGTGAGCTAAAGTTTAAAGTGACTAAAATTTTGAACCAGCCATATTGAATAATCGTCTTATCAACTTTAGGCACTTGCAACTTCTAACTTTAGTCACTTCTTCTTAATCGGTTTCGCGGCCCAAATAGGCCCGCTGCACATCCCGGTTCTGCAGGAGGTCTTGAGCAGCTCCCTGCAGGATTATCTTACCTGTTTCCAAAACATAACCACGATCAGCTATACCAAGAGCCGCTTTAGCATTCTGCTCAACCAGCAGCACAGTGTTTCCCTCGTCCCGGAGCCTTAAGATTACCTTGAAAATATTTTTTACAATAAGCGGCGCCAGTCCGGTTGATGGTTCATCCATCATGATAAGTGAAGGTTTGGCCATCAGGGCCCGGCCCATGGCCAGCATCTGCTGTTCACCGCCTGATAGCGTACCGGCCAACTGCCTGTCCCGTTCTTTTAATACCGGGAACAGTTCATAGACCCTTGCAATTTCTGCATCAATGCCCCCCATGGTCTTTTTAGCCAGGACATAGCCGCCTAAAATCAGATTCTCCTCCACCGTCATAGTAGAAAAAACCTGCCTGCCTTCCGGAACAAGTGAGCAGCCTGATGCAACAATCTTTTCCGGTGCAATCCTGCCCAGATTATTGTCTTTAAAAAGAATCTCGCCGGAAGAGACTTTGACAAGACCGTTAATGGTGTGCAGCAGTGTGGTTTTACCGGCTCCGTTTGCCCCGATGATGGTGACAATCTCTCCAGGGTCCACATGCATGGAAATGCGTTTCAGCACCCGCAGTTTACCATAACCGGCTTCAAGGTTTCTTACTTTCAGCATGGTGTTTATCTAGTTATTATTTAAAAAAGAATTTTGAATAAAGAACAAGGAATTCCGAAGTTTGAAGTTTTTGAATTTAATTCTGCAGTTCGACATTCGTTATTCGATATTCTGCTGTTCTCTTTTCCAATATTCTCTCTCTTTATTCTTCACTCTAAAATCTAAATTCTAAAACACTAAACATCCTCATACCCTAGGTAGATGCGGATTACTTCCTCATTCTGCTGAATATTATGGGGCAGGTCTTCAGCAATCTTCTCTCCAAAGCTTAAAACTACGATCTCATCGGAGATATCCATGACCAGGGACATGTCATGCTCTACAAGCAGGATAGTTATGCCGCTTTCCCGGATTTTTGATATAAGGCGCCCGATTTCAGCCGTTTCATAAATATTCAGGCCGGCTGCCGGTTCATCAAGCAGAAGCAGGGTCGGTTCTGTGGCAAGAGCCCGGGCAAACTCCACTCCGCGCTGCTGGCCGAATGCAAGGTTGCTGACCTCAATGTCCGCACAATCGGCCACCCCGAGAAGATCAAGATACTCCATGGATCTATCTTTAATCTGCTTCTCCTCAGGCCATGTCCAGGGAAGATTCAGCATTCCGGCCATGAACCCGGCTTTGCTTCTGATGTGTCTTCCGAGCATGACATTTTCCAGGGCGGTCATGCCATGAAAAAGTTTTATGTTCTGATAGGTTCTTGAAATCCCGAGCCTGGCAATCTGGTAAGGCTTGCGTCCGTTTATCTTCGTACTGTTAAAATTAACTGTTCCGGAGTTTGCGGGCAGATTTCCGGCAATCAGATTAAACAGCGTTGTCTTGCCGGCGCCGTTCGGTCCAATAACTGCCTTAATCATGCCCTGCTCCACACTGAAGCTGACATTGTTCACAGCATGCAGGCCACCGAAATGCCGATTCAGGTTATCTATTTCAAGAAGAGCCACCTGCTATTATTCCTTGTCCGCTTTTTTAAAATCATGCGACATTCCTGCATATTGCATATTATTCCGTTCCATAAAGCATCCTGCTCATTCTGTTGTATTTTCACCGGGCTTCGCTGCCAGGAGAGAGAATAACGATTTTAGCCGCTGCCAGGGGTTGATATTCAAAATCCCCTCCGGGGCAAAAAGCATGATAACAATCAGAATAACCCCAAAAACAGCATCATCATAAGAGCCGAACACACCCCGCAGAGAGAGAAAGTTCAGTACTATTCCCATGATAAGCGCCCCCCAGAGATTGGCCATGCCGCCCACTGCAACAATGGCGACATAGCGAACCGACTTCATGACCCCTGCCTCAGAAGGTCCGATGCCGCCATTATAATGGGTGACAAGCACTCCGGCAAGGGCCGCGAATACAGCACTTAATACAAATATATACAGCTTGTAGCGGGCCGTATTGACCCCCATGGCATTGGCAGCCTCCTCCGCACCGTGAATGGAGCGCAGAGCCCTGCCCACCCTGGAATGTATGAGGTTGAGCAGCAGGATAATGCCCATGATAACTACCATCCAGGCTATATAATAATTTAACACCCGGGCTCCAAAACTGCCGCTTACTTCAAGGCCTGGCAGCAGCTTGAAACTGGGAACCCCGGAGATGCCGTCAGCCTCTCCGAAGTATGCGCTGGCAAGGGCAATACGAAAAATAATTATACCGAAACCCAGGGTTGCCATGGCAAGATAATGGCCTTTCAATTTCAATACAGGCCCGCCTATCGCCAAGGCAATGATGCCGGCGGTGAACACCGCAACAATACACGCCGCCCATGGCTCAACGGTCAGAAGGTCGCCACCGTAAAGATCCTTGCTGGCAACCAGCAGGCCGATTTTATGCAAAAATGCTACCAGCCCATGACTCTTAATTGGTAGCAGGCTATGGGTTGTCAGGGCCCCGGCCAGGTAGCCGCCAATGGCAAAAAAACCTGCATGCCCCAGTGATATCTGGCCGCCATAGCCCATGAGTACGCATAAACCGATGACCACAACCGAGTAATAAGCTGACATGGTCAACTGGGTCAGATAATAGCTCGTTTCCGTAAAATGGGTGATAAGCTGAACAGCTACCACCAGGGCCAGCAGAAAAAGAACCGGGATGTATCTTTTCCACAGATCCATCAAAATTCCTTCAGGCCTGCTGCCTCACTGCTGCCGAACAGGCCGTGCGGCCTGACAAACAGTATAAGGAGCAAAATGGAGGTGGCAATGGCGTCCTGAAATGCCAGGGGCAGTACAGAGACGGAAAAGGCTTCAATTATACCGAGCAGCAGACCGGCTGCAACTGCGGCCAGGCTGTTGCCCAAACCGCCCAGGATCGCAACGGTAAAGCCCTTGATTGCCAGGTTCGGTCCCATTTCATAGTCGGAATAGGTAATGGGAGACATGACACAGCCCGCCACCGCCCCTATGCCTGCCGAGAGCACAAAGGACAGGGTAACCATGTTTTTCGCATTAATACCGCACAGTGTCGCTGCTCTCCTGTTAGCGGCACAGGCCCGCATCTCACGGCCCAGGGAGGTGAACTTGAAGAAAAGGCTCAGGCCTGCAACCATGAGGGAGCAGACACCGATGACCCAAAGAACCTGGGGAGATATCTTCGCCCCCAGGATGGTGACCGATGTCACCTCGTTGCCGATGAAATAGGGCAGGGCCCGTACACTTTCACCCCAGGTATGCAGTGCCGCTTCACGGGCCAGGATTGATATTCCGATGGTGATGATGATCATGCGCAGCACCGACGGACTCTCCAGCCAGCGGATAAAGACCATCTCTATCAGCGCCCCGATTACCATGGTGATGAGTACGGCCACCGCAATCGCAAGAGGCATAGGCATAAAAGCGGTCATGGTTATGGCGGTCATGCCGCCAAGCATGACAAACTCACCCTGGGCAAAATTAATGATACCCGTGGTGTTGTATATGATGTTAAAGCCGATGGCCACTATGGCATAGATAATGCCATAGGTGATGCCGGCAAACAGGTACTGTATGAAAAGTTCAGGAGTCATGCGCAGGTACTGCATACAGGAAAAGGGGCGGAGATACGATATGTTCTCCGCCCCTGCTGCTAGTTGATCAATAACTACTTTGAATTACTTATGATAAATGGCAAACTTGCCGTCTTTTACCGTCAGCATCTCAAAGGAATTTATATCCAGGCCGTTATGATCTTGCGGTGAGAAATTGAAAACCCCGGCAGTACCGGCAACACCCTGCAGGTTTTCAATGGCATCCCGTACTTTCTCTTTATCAAGGCCGACCTTTTCAATGGCTGCAACAAGAATGGTGAGAGCATCATAGGCGTGGCCGCCGAAGGTGGAAACCTTATCCTCCGGATATTTTGTCTCATAGTCAATGAGATACCGAACCAGCAGCTGCTTCTGAGGATTATCCTCGGGCAGGCTGTTGGCGATGAGCAGACGACCGGCCGGGAAAATAATACCTTCTGCAGCGGCACCACCCACTTCAACATATTTGATATTGCCGAAGCCGTGGCTCTGGAACAGGGGCACATCCCAACCTGCCTGCCTCATGTTCTTGGCCAGGATACCCTGAGCCGGAACAATCGACCAGTTAACCACGGCCTGGATGTCCTTGTTGGCCATGAGCTTTGCAACTACAGCCGAGAGGTCTGTGGCCTTTTTGTCATATACTTCTGAGGCCAGGATATCAATACCGAATTCGGGAGCAATTTTTTCAAGCTGCCCCTTGCCTGCATTACCGAAACCGGTATTCCCTGTCAGGACTGCTATTTTACTGATACCCAGGTCTTTCATTGTACCGTAGATCTTCTGTACTGCATGGCTGTCCTTCTGCGGTGTCTTAAATACATATTTTGCCACTGGGTTGACGATCACCTCAGCAGCGGCGCAGGAAAGAAGGATCATTTTTGCTTCTTCGACGATATTTTTGATCTTCATGGTTTCGCCGCTGGTGGAAGGGCCGATGATTGCAAAAACCTTTTCTTCCTCAATGAGCTGCTTGGTGAAAGAAATGGCCTTTTCCGGATTGGCCCCGGAATCCTTGATGATCAAATCTATTTTGTTGCCGTTGATGCCGCCTTTAGCATTGATGGCTTCAACCATCATCTCCAGGGTCCTGGCCTCCGGGCCGCCCAGGAAAGAAGCGCCACCGGTAACAGCCAGAATGGCCCCCACCTTGATATTCTCTGCCTTGGCAGCTGACACTGGTGAAAAACCAGCCACCAGGCAAAACGAAATTACTACTGTTACTACTGAACTCAAAACTCGCTTCATCACGTTTCAACCTCCTTATTGGATTTAGCTTACAGGATTATTGTCCTTTCATAGAAAACAACACTCCCCCCTGTAAATAGCTTATATTGAACGAACTTCCTCACCGGTCAAAATCTTTATACCAGCATTCTGCAGAATTGTAATGGCCATATCAGGATCATCAAAGCGGAAAATGAGTACCGCATTCTCGCTGCTCTTTTCAACAAAGGCATACATGTATTCCACGTTTATCCCTGCCTCATGCAGTACAGCCAGCACCCTGCCGAGTCCGCCAGGCTTATCTGCCACCTCAACAGCAACCACATCTGTCTTGCCGACCGTAAATCCCTCTTCCTTTAATACCCGTGTTGCCTTATCAGTGTCATCCACAATCAAACGCAGAATACCAAAATCAGCGGTATCTGCCACAGAAAGGGCCCGGATATTGATATTGTTGTCACTTAAGGCCTTGGTAATTGCAGCCAGACGTCCGGACTTATTCTCTAAAAATACGGCAATTTGATCAACTTTCATATCCCACCTCTCGCTGGACTCGGATCAAAGGTTGGCAACACTGTTCTACCTGAAAATGGACAATTGCAAAACAGTATTGTTTTAAATACTAAATTTTACGGTTGTCAATCACCCGTTTTGCCTTGCCTTCACTTCTCTGGATCGTCTTCGGTTCTACCAGGGTGATCTTGCAGGAGGAACCGATCAGGTCTTTTATCTCCACCTGGATGCGTTTACTTAATTTCTCCAGGTTCTTCACTTCATCGGAGAAAAGCTGCTCACTCACCTCAACCTGGACTTCCATGGTGTCCATGGAGCCTTCCCGGTTGACGATGATCTGGTAATGCGGCTCAACCCCCTCAATACCCATGAGCACATGCTCTACCTGGGTGGGGAAGACGTTGACGCCGCGGATAATCAGCATGTCGTCGGTGCGGCCGGTAATTTTTTCCATGCGCATAAATGTCCTGCCGCATATACAGGGTTCGGCAATAAGCCTGGTGATATCCTTAGTCCGGTAACGGATAAGTGGGAAGGCCTGCTTGGTCAGGGTGGTGAACACAAGCTCGCCCTTCTCGCCCAGGGGCAGCACTTGGCCGCTATCCGGGTCAATGATCTCCGGCATAAAGTGGTCCTCGAAAATATGCATGCCATGCTGCGCTTCAATACATTCCATGGAAACACCCGGCCCGATAATTTCACTCAGGCCGTAAATGTCAATGGCCTTCAAACCCAGCTTTTTTTCCACCTCTTCCCGCATGTTCTCGCTCCATGGTTCCGCCCCGAAAATACCGACCCGGAGGGAAAGCTTGGAGGAATCCACACCCATGTCTTCCATGGTCTCAGCAATATTCAAGGCATAGGACGGGGTGGCCAGCAGGACATTGGAGCCGAAATCCTGCATGATCATAATCTGCCTCTTGGTCTGGCCGCCGGAGATCGGCACCACCGTGGCGCCCAGCTTCTCGGCTCCGTAGTGAGCCCCGAGACCGCCGGTGAAGAGGCCGTAGCCATAGGCATTATGCACCACATCGCCCCGGTGTACACCGCCACAGGCCAGTGCCCGGGCCATGACCTCGGCCCATGTCTCAATATCCCTTTTGGTGTAACCGACCACCGTTGGTTTGCCCGTGGTCCCTGATGAGGCATGCACCCGGACAACCTGATCCAGGGGCAGGGTGAAAAGTCCGAAGGGATAATTGTCCCGCAAAAAATCCTTGGTGGTAAAAGGCAGCTTCTGCAGATCTGCCAGAGATCTAATATGCTCCGGCTTTATGCCAGCTTCATCCATTTTATCACGGTAAGGCTTTACCCGGTAATAACTGCGCTGCACCAGGTCTTTCAGCCTTTTGAGCTGCAGGATTTCCAGCTCCTCACGTGGCAGTGTTTCAAACTCTTCGTTCCAAATCATCCCTGTCTCCTCAGCCGGTTTGCGCTGCTATCTTTCTGCCTTCCTGAAAGGCCTTGATATTGACATCCCGGAACCGTTCAGGAATCCGTTCATGCATAACATCCACATATACCTGCTCGTCAACGGGCAGATAGGTGGAAAGTACGCCGACCATGACAATATTGACCGCCCGCACTTCACCGACATTACTGGCAATTTCAAAGGCGTCAAGCTCTTTGACATGGATATTCCGGCTGGTCAGTTCGGCAAGCACATTTTCCGGGTAGCCCATCTTACCCGTGGCAACGGCCGGCGGATAAATTTTATGGGTGTTTACTATAACCTTGGTGTCATTATGCATAAATGGCAGGTAACGCACTGCTTCCATCATTTCAAAGGAAACTACTATATCCGCTTCACCCGCACTGATCAACGGCGAGTAAACCTCTGTGCCATAGCGCAGATTTGCAGTTACCGAACCGCCGCGTTGGGCCATGCCGTGCACCTCGCTCTTCCGGACCTCCTTGCCTGCAGCCAGCAAGCTGTAGGCCGTCACCTCGCTGGCCAGCAGAATGCCCTGGCCGCCGACGCCGCAAAAGAGAATATTTCCCTGTTCACCCATTACCTGCCCTCCTCTTTACCTATGGCGTCAAACTTGCAAAGTTCAGCACATTGTCCGCAGCCGTTGCACAACTCGACACTGATCTCTGAGTAACCTTTTTGTTTTTCCTTGAAACCCAGCTTGGCTCCTTCCTCCTGAGTTACCGGCACCCAGTGGATGGCCGGACAACCCAGGCCGAGGCAGGCCTTGCAGCCGGTACAGTTTTCGATCGCTGTCCGATACGGCACTTTTTCCCGCTTCTTTTCAGAAGGTATCAGGACACAGGGTGCCCGGCTGATCACCACCGAGGGCTCTTCGCGGTTAATTTCCTCTTTCAGAACCTTTTTGGTTGCATCTATCTCATGGGGATTAACCGTAACCACATTTTTCACACCTATGGCCCTGCAGAGTTCTTCAAAGTTGAGCATCTGTGCGGGTTCGCCCTTGATAGTGGTGCCCGAGGCAGGATTGGGTTGCTGGCCGGTCATGGCCGTAATGCGGTTATCAACAATAATAACAGTGGAATAGCTGTTATTATATACAATATTAATCAAGCCCGTGATGCCCGAGTGGACGAAGGTTGAGTCGCCGATAACCGCGACCTCTTTACCCATGCCCTCTTCGCCCAGGGCCTTGGCCATACCGTGCACTCCCGAGACCCCGGCGCCCATGCAGACACATGAATCCATGGAGGATAAAGGCGGCAGAAACCCCAGGGTATAGCAGCCAATATCACCGGCAACAAAGACCTTTTGTTTTGACAGCGCGTAAAAAAGGCCACGGTGCGGACATCCGGGGCACATATTCGGTGGCCGGGGCGGCAATGCAACCGGGGCAAATTTGGCTGAATCTTCACCGGTGATTGCTTTTTTGATAATACCCGGGTTCAATTCGCCTTCGGCAGGTATTAGGTCCTTGCCGTGGCACCTGATACCCATGGCCTTGATATGCAGCTCAAGGAAGGGATCAAGCTCCTCCACAATAAAAAGTTCATCCACCTGTTCGGCAAAACTTCTGATCATCTTCTCCGGCAGAGGCCATACCATGCCCAGTTTCAAAACCGAGGCATCGGGAAAGGCCTCCTTGACATACATATAGGAAATGCCGCTGGTAATAAACCCCCTAGTACCGTCTCCCCATTCGATCCGGTTTTCCGGAAAACTCTCGGCAAAGTCTTTGAGTCGCTGCATGCGTTCCGTAACAAACTTGCGCCTGTTTCTGGCATTGGCCGGCAGCATGACAAACTTGGCAGCATCCTTGACTATTTCCGCCTTCACGGACGAACCTGTTTTTTCGCCGGGCGCCACCTGTCCCTTGACATGGGCAATGCGGGTCGTTGTCCGCACTATGACCGGGGTGTCATATCCTTCGCTTATCCAAAAGGCTGTCTTCAGAAACTCCTTGGCCTCTTCCGGGTCGCAGGGTTCCAGCATGGGCAGCTTGGCTGCAAAGGCATAGTTGCGGTTGTCCTGCTCGTTCTGGGAGCTGTGCATCTCGGGGTCGTCGGCATTGATAATGACCAGGCCACCCCGGATGCCGGTGTAAGAAGAAGTGAAAAGCGGATCGGCCGCCACGTTCATGCCCACATGTTTCATGGTGGCCAGGGCTCTGACCCCTACAAAAGAAGCGCCCAGGGCGACTTCCAATCCCACTTTTTCATTGGGGGCCCACTCCGTATACACTCCTTCATATTTTGAGAGATTTTCCATAATCTCGGTGGAGGGCGTTCCCGGGTAGCCTGAGGCAACTTTGACCCCAGCCTCATAGGCTCCAAGGGCCAGGGCTTCATTGCCGGAAAGCCAGAGTTTATCAGTAGATTTTGCTGTCACGTTTAACCTCCTGTGAGTCATAAAAAAGATGAAACCATACTCTGATCTCATCACCATTTCTTAATAGATAGGATTAACTAGGTGAAAATACCCAAAGCACTTGGAATGGGCAAGTGTTTTTTATCTATTTATAAGGACGAACTGAGGCTTTCCTGATCGGACGCATGAACAAAATTCGGTTGAAGTTTGTCAGGCAGTGGATTAATTATGTCACATCGGGCGATTAACTCAGTGGTAAGAGTGCCACCTTCACACGGTGGAAGTCACAGGTTCGAATCCCGTATCGCCCACCAGAAGCTAAAGAAAAGGGTTGCGCTTTGGGTCGCAACCCTTTTTACAGAACTATCCTGCCAGGAAAAACCATGTGCGGCCGTTTCGCTCTGAAAGCTCCTCCCCGGTCCATTCAGGAACACTTTCACATTCCTGAAACTGTTGTCCTTTCTCCCAGATACAATATAGCTCCTTCACAGGAGGTCGCTGTTGTCAGGCACCTGCAGGGGAATAATTCACGCCAACTGGATATGTTGCGCTGGGGACTTATCCCCGACTGGGCAAAAGACATGAAGATCGGTTACAAAATGATCAATGGACGGGCTGAAACCCTGGCACAGAAACCCTCTTTTCGGGTAGCCTTCAAAAAAAGACGCTGCTTGATTGCGGCCGACGGCTTTTACGAGTGGCAGCATAAAGGCAAAGCGAGACAACCCTTTTTTGTGCAGTTGAAAACAGGGGTTGTTTTCGGTTTTGCCGGGCTCTGGGAGTCCTGGCGCAGCCCGGATGGAAGCACGGTGGAATCATGCACTATTATCACCACCTCACCCAACAAACTCTTACGGGAGATTCACGACCGTATGCCTGTCATCATTCCTCCCGAACATTATGAAACCTGGCTGCAGAGCACCACCCGGGAGCAGACTTTGCAGGAGCTTCTCGCACCCTATCCTGCAGAAAAAATGGAGACATACCGGGTCAGTTCAGAAGTAAACAACCCGAAGAATGATACGCCGGAATGTATAGAGCCAACTCAATTTATGATCTAAAGGTTTTGTATCTGATTTGGGCTTCCGTGAAGTTGCATCTTAGGCGCAGCATTTGAATACTTTTTATTAAACTCAAGATAATGTGCAGCGTAATATTTCAATGAAATATAGCGTAACATGCCGTAGAATTCAAAAAAGTTTGAAGCTCCCCGCAGCAAACTGCGGGTAAGCTTCTTGCGTAAGGAACAATACTTTATCAAATTCGCTCGCTAAACTACGGCAAGCCGCAATAAATACGCTCGCTGATCGTGTTCAACCAGCAAGGAAAAGAAGCAACACGGCATGTAATCATACATGGATAAAAATACTAAATATCCTTTTAGAACATGAAAGACGACGCCTGCATATGTTTTCTGCAATGGGCCCTGCCGCTCCTGCACATGCGCTGGCCCGGCTTCCGCAAGGTGCGCGGCCAGGTGTGCAAACGTCTGGCCCGCAGGCTTGAAGAACTGCAGCTCGCCAACCTGAAAGACTACCGCTCCCACCTGCTGGACAATCCCTTGGAATGGCATATCCTTGACTCCATGTGCCGTATTACCATCTCCAGATTTTATCGTGACAGGGGGGTCTATAACAATCTGCAATCACAGATTTTCCCCGAACTCATTGACAATGCGAAGCTCAGAGGAGACAAAAACCTTTCCTGCTGGTGCATCGGCGGAGCCTCCGGCGAAGAGCCTTACTCCGTCAGTTTGTTATGGGAACTTTCGGGACTGGAAAGGAAGGGCATTGATTTAAAAATCCTGGCCACGGAAGTTGATCAAGCTATGATCAACCGGGCCAGGGTCGGCTGCTATCCAGCGAGCTCCATCCGTGAACTTCCCGCTCTCATGATGGGTCGGGCATTTTCACTACAGGGTGGCCGCCTCTGTTTAAAAGAAAAATACAAGGAGCGGGTACATTTCCTGCAGCAGGATATCAGGAACGAACAGCCCGCTGCAACCTTTGATCTCATCCTCTGCCGCAACCTGGTGTTCACCTATTTTTCCGAGGAGCTGCAGGAAGAAATCGGACAGGAAATCATCGAGCGTTTAACACCGGGGGGCTTCCTGGTCCTCGGCACTCACGAAAGGTTTCCAAAAACATTGAAGGACCTAACTCAATGTCTGCAGGGACAGTCAATTATAAAAAAAGAAGGTGGTAAAATTTCGAGGGATAAGCAAACAAGGTAGCCCTGGAACAAATCAATCAAAAGTGTCAATGATAAAGATTTGCTCCCCTTGCAGGGCATCTTTCTTAAGATGGGCATTGCCGAAGAAAGGGGATGCGATAACGGCGGGTGATACGTCAATTTTCAGACAGGGGAGAAAAACTTCGGTAGCTGATTGCTCTGGGGATGAACTATTGAGGTTTAAAGGGTATATACGATTGTACCTTGTTGAGGAACTCAGAGTCACTACTGGATTTCATTATGTATCCATCTGCACCGCACTCATTAACCAGTTCCCGTAGTTCATTTCTATCTTTTACAGAATATAAAACGATCTTGGTTGCTAGATTACTCTCCCGTACTATTTTTGCGATACTATTTCCCGTCAGACCCGGCATTGAGACATCAAGCAGCACACAATCAGGTTTAACTCTCATGATTTCCGATGTGGTACCCAAAGGCCTGGACCTTGTAATAACTTCATACCCTGCTTCTTCGAGTTTAATCCTTGTAACGTCCAGGGTAATTGCGCAGTCATCGACCACCATAATTATGGGTTTTTTCATGTTGTCCCCTTCTGTTGAAACCAACTCATAAAAGTTAGGCGCGTACACATACAATCAACCAAACCACAAAGACACTTTAAAATATTCCGCAGATATATCAACTAAATAGAAGATTTGACATGGATAGAAGGTACTCCTTTTTATCTCCGACGTTGATAAACGGGCGGTCATCTCACCGCACTCCGATTCATGTCACAAATAAAACCGAAAATAAGGTATAAAGATGGCGCCCATGTTGGATGTTAAGCGATTGCTGATCTTATGGCAACTAATCCTGCCATTAAATTTAAGTTGACATTGACATATTTTTTACCAATATGGGCCAATGTCAAAAGCAGCCCCTCAAACACTTCCCACGACCCGGAACTGGCTCATTTTTTTCATGGTTGCCATCGGCATCTTCATGGCAACCCTGGACGGTTCCATAGTTAATATAGCCCTGCCTTCCATCATGGCTGATTTCGGGGTTCCCCTTGCAGTCATCCAGTGGGTTGTCATGGTATACCTTTTAACCGTTACCTCATTGTTATTATCCTTTGGCAGACTGAGTGACATTAAAGGCCGACGCATCGTCTACAGTTCAGGCCTCCTCCTCTTTTCCCTGGGCTCACTTTTCTGCGCCCTGGCACCTTCCGCCCATTGGCTCATCGCGTCCCGTTTTTTCCAGGGGCTTGGTGCTGCAATGACCATGGCCTGTACTCCGGCCCTCATCGTTGACACCTTTCCAGAGGCCGAACGCGGCAGGGCCATAGGTATGATGGGTTCAGTCGTGGCCATAGGCCTGACCGCAGGCCCTGCCCTGGGTGGCATCTTGACCCATTACTTTTCCTGGCGCGCCATTTTCTACATTAATATCCCAATCGGCTTCCTTACCGCTGCCGGAGTTTTTTTTCTCCTCAAGGGCTCCAAGGCGGATATTACCAGGCCGGAGGAAACCTTTGACTGGCCCGGAGCAGTTATTCTGGCCGTGCTCTTGGGCACTCTGCTCATGGCCATCACCCATGCCTATGACTGGGGCTATTTTTCCGTTCCCACCATTTCTTTACTGACCATTGCAATGATGGCTGCAGTCTCTCTTCTTTATGTTGAAACCAGAGTCCGGCACCCAATACTTTCACGTTCCCTATTTGCGATCAGACTCTTTTCCATGCCCATCCTGGCAGCGGTCATCCTCTTTGTCTGTCTCTTTACCCTTGTTTTCCTCATGCCGTTTTATCTGATTCATCCGGGCGGTTACCCGGTCAATGTCGTGGGCGGTATCATGGCCTGCATTTTTGTTGCTCTCTTTGTTGTTTCTCCGTTTTCAGGGGCACTTTTTGACCGAATCGGTTCACGTTTTCTCTGCACTCTGGCCATGGGTCTTGTTGCCTGCTCACTTTTCTCCCTTGCCACCATCCCTGCCAAGGCCTCCATTTTCTCCATAATCTGGCGTCTTTCCCTGGCCGGCATCGGCACCGCTGTTTTCCTGCCGCCCAACAGCGCTGCGGCTTTCAGCGCCGTGGCACCAAAAAACCGCGGTGTGGCTTCTGCAACTGTCGCTGCCGCCCGCAACCTTGGAATGGTCCTGGGAGTTGCCATAGGCGGCGCAATCTTTAACAGTGTTTTTTTCAAGTTAAGCAACGGCTTAAGTTTGCAGGAGTACCAACCGCCCCTGGAAGGAATCTTCATGGACAGCTTTCATTATGTCATGCTGGGAGGAGGCATTATCGCTGTCCTTGGCATGGTCATTGCCTATCTGCGCGGCCCGGAGAAGACAAACAGCGGGCGCTGAAATTAGAGACTGAAGCAACTATGAAAATATGCATCCTGCCCTTCGGTCCGATCTGGGCCAACATATATTCTTTCTGCATTACTGTCCCAAATAGCCGTTGCCCGTTTTTTTGCAGTTGCATACTCATCATCGATACGGGTAAGTAATAGCTGACTGTAAAATATCTTCAGGGTTCGGGGAACGAGGGAGAAACTTTATGATACTAGAGAATCATACGGGGCGGATTGGATTTCAACTTACACCAGTCGTTATTTTCATATTATTTCTGCTTGTTCCGCAACAGGTCATGGCTGTTGCTGATGCTGATGTCCGGGCCATAAAAGCGGCAAGACAGGGCATGATAGCGGTTGTTTCCTATATGCCTTCAAGGGCTGATATTTTTCCTCCGGTTAAAACAAAAGAAAAGAGAATTTTAAGCCGGGCCCAGCGGCAGACAGCCCTGCTTACCTGGAAGAGGTTCATGGACCAGGTACTGGCCCTGGACCTGTTTGCCGGGAACTATGCGCAAGAATATGAAAACACAGAAGGTGAAACCAAAAAACAGGCCTTTGATCTTTTCTATGGTGCTTTTGTGGCCCAGTATCTCTATGCCATGGATTTTATCAGCCTGGCAGAGAACAACCCGGCCCTGCATATCGTCTTTAATGAACCTGTGCCGGAAATCGGCCTGCCGGAGAACACCTACGCGGATTTGAAATTCCGCTTTCTGAATGTTATGCGCGGCGCTGAATTTGCGCGGCTGCATCTCATATACGCCTACTACAGCGGGGACAGGCAACCACTGCTTGCAGAAGAAATTGGTGCAGACAGCCAGGCCATCTGGAAGGCGGGCCAGGGCAGAGGCCCGCAAATGACCCTGGAAAATGCCATGCAGATCGTGCAGGATACAGGCTTTACCGCCTGGTTCCCCCTGCAGAAGCAGGTATCTGAAATGATGGGTGATACCAAGGTGTGGCGGCCTGGAAAAACGCTGATAAGCAAAAAACAGATCAGTGATATGATAAAAAGTCTGGAGCCTGGAGATGTGCTCCTGGAAAGACGGGAATGGTATCTTTCAAATATCGGCATGCCGGGTTTCTGGCCCCATGTTGCTCTGTATATCGGCACGCCGGCACAGAGAAAAGAGTACTTTGACACGGCTGAAGTGAAGCAATGGCTGCAGGGACTGGGACATGAAAACGCCAGTCTTGAGGAGTACCTGCAGGCCGTCTACCCTGAAGCCTACCGGCTCTCAGAAGCAAAACAGAACGACGCTGGACAGGTAAGGGTCATAGAAGCAAAAGGCGAAGGGGTTATCTTCACTTCCCTGGAATATTCCGCCGGGGCCGATTCAGTTGCCGCTATACGACCCAGGCTTTCTAAAGTTGCCAAGGCAAGGGCCATAATCAGGGCCTTTCATTACAGCGGCAGACCCTATGATTTTAACTTTGACTTTCTCACCGATGCGGAGCTTGTCTGTACGGAGCTTGTCTATAAGGCCTATGAGAGCTCAAAAGATATCAAAGGGCTGCACCTGCCTGTTGCTACAATAGTGGGGCGTGAGGTGACACCGGCAAATTATTTCGCCAAGCTCTTTGACGAGGAATTCACCACCCATAGCAGGCAGTTTGATTTTGTCCTTTTTTATGATGCCGATGAAAGGGAGCAGAAAGCCTTTGCTGCAGACGCCGATGCTTTCCGGCAAAGCTGGAAAAGGCCCAAGTGGCACATTCTGGTTAAAGACACTGAAGATGGAGGCAACTGAGACAGGTTATGGCAATGATAGTTTACGGCGTATCAGGTGAAGGCTCAGGCCATTCATCACGGGCCAGGGAGATAATTCGCCATCTGCAGGATAAGGGTCATAGGGTGAAGGTGGTTACCTATGACCGGGGTGTGAAAAATCTGCAGAATGATTTTGATGTTTTCGAAACCGAGGGTTTGCATATCAACAGTTCGGACAACAAGGTGTCCGTGGTAAGAACCTTTACCGACAATATCCGCAAATTGCCCCGGGGGCATAAAAAGTTGCGGGCCCTGCGATATGACATATTCAAGAAACTGCAGCCGGAATGCGTCATCACAGACTTTGAGCCCTTGACCGCCTATCTGGCAAATCACTATGATATTCCCCTTATTACCGTAGACAACCAGCATCGCATGCGTTATATGCAATACCCTTGCCCTCCAAAACTGCAGAAGGACCGGCTGCTGACGGAAAATATTATCCGGGCCATGGTGCCGAAACCTGATGTTTCTCTGATCACGACTTTTTACTTCGGGCCCGTTAAAAATAAACGGACCTTCTGTTTCCCGCCTATTTTGCGGAGCGAAGTTTTGTCTCTGGAGCCGAAAAAAAATGCACATATCCTGGTTTATCTCACAGGGGGCTTTGAAACCTTTATCGACAAGCTTGAGGATTTCAAGCGGGAGCAGTTCATTGTATACGGGCATAATAAAGTGGAGAGCAAAGTTAACCTTGTCTTTAAACCTCCAAGCCGGGAAGGTTTTCTGCAGGACCTGGCGGGCTGCAAGGCTGTAATTGCTACTGCCGGGTTTACGCTTATGACAGAAGCCCTGCATCTGCGAAAGCCCTACCTGGCCTTGCCCATGCGGGGACAGTTTGAACAGGAATTGAACGGTTACCTCCTGGCCCGGCTTGGCTATGGGGCCAGCGTAAGAAAGGTCAGCAACATGGCGCTGAGCAGCTTTCTCTACCATCTGCAGGACTTTGGGAAAGCACTGCAGAGTTACCCTGCCACAGACAACAGTGGGATTACGGAAAAGCTTGACACGCTACTGGCTGATAATTGTGCTTTGCTAAAGGATTACCACCGCAGGCGTTCTGCATAAAAGCGGCTTCACAGCAGGGGTGTGAGAAAATCACCAAACGTTTTGAATATCATGGCGCCGAATATTTTATCGCTGCGTTCGGCGGAAACCTCGGGAAAACTGCCGACGCTTCTGTAGTTATTATAAAAATCTGCATGCTGGGGTGGGACGGGATCGCGGCCCTCAAGCAATTCAAAGGCACTGGCATAGCGTATGGGCCAGGGATCGATGGGCATGATACGTGAGATTCGGACCAGGGTTGCATTAACTTCGTCCAGACTGAGCGGGATTTTGCGTTTTGCTATAACCCAGGAATTCCGGGGTTCCATGTCTTTGGCAATTGCAGCTTGAAGCCGGGAGGCAAAATGGCTGTCGCGGATCACAATGCCAACTTCGGTATTCAGATTTTCGCTGCGGGGATCCAGGTTGTAAGAACCGATAAAGGCAACTTCACCATCGAGCACCATGGATTTTGAATGCAGGCAGAAGTAAGGTTTTCCTTTGCTCTCCTCCTTTTTCATACTGCTGCTCTTTATCTCACTGGTATCGTTCGTATCGCTTATGCCGACCGGATCCATATATCCATCCCAGATGGTCTGCCGCGGTTGGTATTTTTCTCTTTCAGAGGGAGTCAGTTCCCGGCTGAGCAACTTTGCATAGGTAGGCATAAAGAGCTCCATGTCATCGGGATGGGGTTTGACTTCATAGAGCAGAAAGCCCAGCTCGGCGAGGTAAAGCTGTTTTTGTTTAAATGAAGCGGCATAGGTAAACCAGCTGTCAGTGGCAGCCAGACTGTTGGTTACGACCCGGATATCAAGTTTTGGCCGTTCTGCGAGCAATTTTTTAAAAAGTTTTACCGCCGGATCGCTGAGGACCAGGTAAGGGGTCTGAATGATAACCTGTTCTTTTGCCTTTCCGACCAGTTCAGCAAGTTCGAGGGTGATGCGGCCGGCCCCTTTGAAGCGCCCAAACCATTTTTTATTGTTTTTACCGGGTGCATCATCAATAAATACGGCATGGTCCACTTCCTGAAGATTGTCGGTGAAGTGCTGCTTCAGATAATCATACTCTGAAGCCCTTGCTTCAATATCCGTAAAAAGTTCATGCAGCCGGAAGCCCCGGCGACTCGACCAGATTCTGAAATCCCCCTGTTGCCGGCTCTTCCTGACATCGAACAGGTCCTGCAATAAATAGGCATGCCGGTATTTCCAGTATTTATTGAAACTGGCCGACATCTCATTAACCACCGGCCCCATAATAAGAATATCCCTGTCCTTGTAATTGAGCCCTCTGGCCTGGTCAAAATAGGCATTTTCATAATTTCTGCCGCCGGTAATGCCGATGATATTATCAATAAGAAAAACCTTGTTATGCATACGCTGATTGAGCTGATTAAAGCCTGTGACAAGGGAATACAGTTTTTCCATCAGGGTCGGCTTAATTTTTTTCTTCAGGAGGGCGGGACCTATTGGGTTATAAATTTTAATTTGCAGGTTCGGGTGCACGGAAGCCAGAAAGGTTGATAATTCAAGGTTTTTCTCCGATGCCACATGGTCGATAAGCACCTGCACCTTTACACCGCGTTTAGCAGCCTGGATCAATTCATACATCATGAGCCGTCCCACCTCATCATTGGACCAGATAAGGGTCTGGATTGAAATGGATCTTCGTGCTGCCCTGATCAGATGAATTCGTGCCAAAAGAGCCTCGGAACCAATATCAAGCATAAAGACATGATTTTTAGAATCCGAAAGTTGAAGAGAGTCAGCCCGCTCGATAAATGGCGAGCGGACTGCGTTATGGAATTCCGTCTCAGAGCCTGGGTCAGGGTCATCCGGGATAGTTGAATCAATACAGAAAGATGGAGAGGCATGGCCCGCCAGAAAAGCAAACAGGAAGATGAGCTGAAAGCAATACTTTGGTATAGGGAACGTTTTATTCATACCGGTTTCTCCAGCCAGTATTCTATATGTTTTTTGACAGTGCGCCGGTCGAGGCTGATTTGCCTGGCAACAGATTCATATGACCCCAATCGGTCATAAAGGAGTTTACAGTAGCAGGCCAGCAACTCCTGGGCACTCATGGAACCGCTGTTGATGGCTTCCTGGAGCAGGTCACCGGTGTGGGGAGATGCTGTGACTGTGATTTCATAACTCCCCTTGAGCAGCAGGCGCCTGACACACTGTTCCAGCTCACGGACATTGCCGCTCCACTGGTAGTCCGATGGCAGATATTTTTTAATTTTTAAGGCGATATCGGCCGCAAGTTCTGGTGAAGAATAGCCTATAATGCGCCTTATTGTATGCTCCAGCAGGTCTGTCATCTCATCTGGGTCTTCCTGTAATCGCTGACGCAGCGGCGGAATGGAGATTATGTCCGAACAAAGCCGATAGTAAAAGTCATAACGGAATCGGCCCTCTGTGAGGAGTGCATCGAGGGTCCGGTTGGCGGCTCCAATGACCCGTCCTTTAAATCGCTGTTTTTCATGACTGCCGACAGCGGAATAGCTTCTTTCCTGCAGGACCTGGAGCAGTTTGACCTGAATGGGAAGGGAGACTTCTCCTATTTCATCAAGAAAGATAGCTCCATGGGGGCTACACCTGGAAAAAATACCCCTGTGGGCTTCAATTGCTCCGGTAAAGGCACCTTTTCTATGCCCGAAAAGTTCAGATTCAATAAGCTGTTCAGAGTAATGTGAGAGGGTAATCGAGATGAAAGCCCTGGTAAAACTCTCGGTAAAAATTCCTTTACGTTCATTAAAGGGAATATATCCGGACCTGCCTATGGCTGCTGCCGCCGTTCCCTTGCCAGTGCCTGTTTCACCGAGGAGAAGCGTGGAAAAATCCTCCATGCGGTTCCAAAGATGTTGCGTGTAGAGTCTGATGTCATTGGTGATTACGTTGCTCCACAGGCTTTGACGCAGGGCTCTCATGCTCCGGCTGCGGCCAACTAAGCCTTTTCTTATGAAATAATAGGCCCGCCGCATTTGATAAAACAGGGCAAAATACCTGACAGCCTCCTGGGATGAAAAACCGCTGCCGGTAAGCAGTGCCAGGGCTTCCTTCGCAAAACCAACGCTTACGGGAGAGTCTTCCTTTGCAATTTGTTCCTTTATTAATCCATCAAAAGCATCGGAGAAAAGGTGAAAAGCATGATAGAGATATGCATTTTCAACCAGATAACGGTCATTGCCGGAAAAACGGGTAATGTCATTTCTGCCTGACTCCTTGAGCTGCTGCAAGCGGCTGGTGACTATTTGTTTTGATCGCTTGTGGAGTTCATAGGCTGATAGTTTTGAGGACAAGCCACATATCTCAAATTCAACCCGTTTGCGTTCGTTACTAAAGGGGTTGACCAGGATCGCCCTGGTAACAAGATGAAAAAAATCACGCTCTGAAGCTGCAAGGGAAAATTTAGCCATAGTACATATTATGTACAATGCATAGACATAAAATAGCAAGCGGCCAAAAAAATTAATTTGGGGTGCTTTTCACCCGGGGACTCAGTTCCTAAGGTAAAATATAACAAACATCAGCAAGCCGGCTACTCCTCAGAGAGGATGTGGTTAGTTCTTAATGGGTAGCATTCCAATGACAGCTCCGACCAATGCTCCTCCCAGGTGCGCCATGGGAACCGGGATAAAAAGGTCTGCAGAAGGGACAAACAAGGTCTGGGCGGTTTTGAGCTCAAAAACTGATTTGCCAATAAAAAAAAGGCCAAGCAGCAGATAGGGGCTTTTGTGCACTAAGCTTTTCCCGGTTGCATTCCTGCGGTAGAGCAATATCAACAGCAGCATGAACAACCCGGAGTCAATACCTGAGAGGCCCCGGTAATATATCATTTCCGGCAGCAGAGCAAAAACAAGCAGTGAAATAACCAGGGAACCGGTTGCGAAACAAGCCAGCAACCGACGCCTGCTGAACCATTCTATTGTTCCTGCCAAGACAAGAAACACCAGGATGTCCCAGAAAAAATGTGCCGCAGACCAATGTGTTAAGTGCCCCGTTACAGTCCGCCATACCTCACCTTGTTGGAGGGCCTCCCTGTCAAATTGAAACCAGGACGTCATTTGCGGTGATATGGAGACAGCCAGGGCTATCAACCCGAAGACTAGAGTAATAAATGGGAAATTACGTTGGCCCTGGAATAAACTGTCCTGCTTTTCCATGGGACTTTTATGGCCTGAAGGAGTTATTTGGAATGCGCGCTGCATGGCTATTTTCTCCTGTCTTTGATTTACCCTGTGCGGCTGAATGCCCGAAAGCGGCCGGAATGACCCGGCCGCCTCCGGGGGATGAGTTCAAAACCGGTTATTTTTTTCTGTTGCGGGTTACCAGTAGAGAACCTGCAAGGGCTAAGGCAATAAGTGCTGTGCCAGGGTCTAAGGCCCCACCGCCACCAAAGCCCGGCAGGTTAACGCTGCGCCGAGAATTATTTGCAGGGTTGGCAGGTGTGGGTCGGTTGCCTGCATTTTTTGGTGCCTGCCGGCTTCCTGCCTGCTGGTTTGGCTGAGTAGCTGAGGCAAGCTGTAACTGCTGCTGCCCTTTTTCCACCGGACCAAGGTCAACCATTGCCTGATTACGGATATTTTCAAGCATTTCCTGCCGCTGGTTCTGGGCCCTGCGGTCCCGCTTCATTCGATCAGCGTTGCGCTGCTCAATTTTCCAACGCTTGTATTCCTGATTATTTTCCAGGACGAGAAACGAGGTGTATTCACTGGCAATTGAGTATGTCTCACCAAGTTGAATGATTTCTGCAACAGCACCCTTTGAGCCGGTCATGTCTATTTGTTCCTGCAGCTTCTGCAGCCGCTGCCAGGCCCACATGCGTTCTATTTCAGGGTTGCTTGCATCAATGGCCGGGAAATCCAGACTGGCCGTAGTTTTAAAGGGGCGGCCGTTAACTTTTCCATTCATGAGTATGGTAGCCTGTCCGCTTTTTGTATAACGGCCATAAAGCCTGACCGGGACACCGTGATAGAGGTTTGGCAGTTTTTCCGGCACCAGGTCATAGACTTTCACACCGTCCACTGAGATGGCCAGGTCCACAGCAACCGGGTGCATAAGCTTGCGCCGGAAGGCTTTGGCCTGACGTTTAAAATCATCACCCTGTGAGATAAAGGCAGCCAGGCCGCCGGCATCCTCTGCTATCTGCTTCAGCAGGGGGCGGTTAACCTCGTTGCCCACACCAATGCAAAATACCCGGACATTTGCGGGCCTTGAACCGATCAGGCTGATAAGCTGTTGACGTTCTGCCTGCTCGGTCATGCCGTCACTTAAAATAACTGCATTCAAAGTTCTGTCAGGATTGCCATATTTATAGGCTGTTGTCAGGGCTGGTCTGAGGTGGGTGCCGCCGCGGGCCTCCTGGGAAGTAAGATAATTTGCAGCCTGCTCAAGATTAACCGAGTCGGCATTTTGCAAGGTATTGAACAGGGTGTTGACCTGCCTGTTGAAGGTAATGATCTCGAATCGATCTTCCGGGCTCAAGGCCTTAACAAAGGCGTCAACCGAACTTGTGGAGGTTTCAAGCTTTGCCTCGTTCTGCATGGAGCCGGACACATCGAGAATAAAAACATAATCCGAACCGGTCTGCACTTTTTCCAGTTCATCTCCTGCGGTGAGTGTGAGACTGAAGTAACCGTCCTCCCCCCGCTCTTTGGAGGTGATAAGGTCAAGGCCGGTCTGGGGTCTTGAAACCTGAAAGGCAAGAACAAGATCACGGCCCAGATCCCCGTCCCTGTTCTCCAGGCTCGCTTCGTAGTAGTTATCTGAATGCTTTACAACCAGGAAGTCCTGTTTATGGCTCGGACTTTCCAAGGCAACTATGGGAATGGCTGATTTAATGTCAAGGGATGCTGCAAATCTGCCCTGAACCTTGGAATCTATGCTGGGCCTGGTTGCAGTGGCAAGGGGATAGACAAATGTTGTCCAGTCGTTGTCAAAGTCAAGTTCCTGGTAGTAGGCAATCTGCACGCGCTGTTCAGCTCCTGCGGCAATGGGGAAGATCCTCATCTCAAAAGTTTTGTAATCGGTCTGTTCAAGCAGTCCTGGATCGCGTCTTCTTTGTTTGTAGCTGTTATAAATTTCCCGGGCCCTTTCCTTTTCCAGGACTTCGCCGATCATTTCCTGACCATTGATCCACATGCTGAAGTTTGAGACTGAGGCTCCTTTTGGTACGGGAAAAGTATAAAGCGCCTCGACCTGTCTGTTCTCGGTATTTCGGAATACCTGGGTAACTTCTGTGACCGCTACCCCATTATTGATGGTGACGCTGACATCATGCTCAATGATTTCCAGCACCCCTCCAAAGCCCCCTTCTGCTATGAGGAGTCCGGCTGCCTTTGCTTTCGGCACTGGCGCAAGTGACATAATTAAAAATAACGTAATAAATCCAAGGATTGCTAAACATCTGTTTCGGTCAAATATTCGGGTTTTCATAGTTAATCCCTCCTAGAGGTTTGTTTTCTTGCTTTCGGTTTATGTTGATCTCGCTGAAGCTATAGCGAAACCTGTGCCAAAAACACAAAAACATACAAATACTTGATTTTAATATAAAAAATAAAAAAACTTCCCTGGAGCTGTTTTCATTTATATTGGCCTGACATACACATAATGAACAGTATGCATACAAAATATGCTTATCATGCCCGCCCGGTTATGAAAAAAATGAACAATGCGCTTGATTTTATCGTTGCAGGAAATGAAGTGGCAATGGCTGTCCATTTGATGTATATGGAATTTTCGGCGAAAGTCATTACTTGGAGGAATGCAGCTCAATTATTCAAGAACCATATGAAAGAAACACCTCACGAACATTCAATGATCAATATTCTGCATAAAAAAGGCCGGGGGTTTCTGCTGGGCCTGGCAATCATTGCCATCGGTTCACTTGTCGGCGTTGGGTGGTATAACGTCTATAAACCTTTGCCCGCTGGAATTTCCTTTGCGGGCCGGGTATGGCCTGTAAAGGAAATCTCCTTCTACCGGGACCTGACGTGGGTTGATGCTGAAGGAGTGCGTCAATCCCAGCAGGAGATTTTTGACAAGGTTCTCAAAATGATTGATGGAGCCAGGCAAGTTATTGTGCTTGACATGTTTCTTTTCAACGATTTTATGGGCAGGGACCAAGCACCTTACAGGAGGCTTGCCCGGGAAATTACAGATGCCCTTGTGGCCCGTAAAAAAAAATATCCCGAAATGCTGATAGTGGTAATCACAGACCCGGTAAACACGGTCTATGGAGGCATGGAAAACCCCTATTTTGAAAGGATGGCAGCTGAAAACATCCAGGTGATTTTTACAAAACTTGAGCGTTTGCGCGATAGTAATCCTGCCTATTCTGCTTTTTGGCGTCTCTTTGTTAAGCCTTTTGGTAACAACCCCAGTTCACTGGTACCAAATCCGTTTGGAAGCGGCCGTGTTTCCCTGCGCAGTTATCTGGCAATGTTTAATTTCAAGGCCAATCATCGCAAACTCATAATTTGTGATGCTGAAGACAGCTACGCAGCCCTTGTAACCTCTGCAAACCCCCATGACGGAAGCAGTGCCCACGGCAATGTGGCCTTTTACTTTAAAGGCCCCCCGGTGCAAGACCTCCTGGAGAGCGAAAAGGCGGTACTTGATTTTTCAAAGGGAGCCGCTTTACCTTCTTTTGTTCCAGAAATAATGGAAAGCAGTGATAGCGAAACCACTGTGCAGGTATTAAGCGAAAGCAAAATTAAGGACGTTCTGCTAACTGCCATAGAACAGGCAGGAGCAGGAGACAGGCTGGCAATGGTGGCATTCTACATGGCAGACAGGGAAATTGTCAGTGCCCTGAAGAAGGCCCACAGCCGCGGTGCAGCAGTCCGGGTTCTTCTTGACCCAAACAAGGATGCTTTTGGCAGGGAGAAAAACGGCATCCCCAACAGGCAAGTGGCTGCCGAACTGGTGAAGAATGGCATTTCTGTCAGGTGGAGTAATACCCATGGTGAGCAATTACATACCAAAATGCTTCTGGGGGAATATAAACTGGGCAAAAACATTGTTATTGCGGGATCGGCAAATTTTACCAGAAGAAACTTGGATAATCTGAACCTGGAAACAGATATTGCGGTACACGGCTCTAAGGACATACCTTTGTTTGTGGATGTTAGAGAGTATATCGATTTGTTGTGGCACAACAGTGACGGAAGAATATTCAGCCTTGATTATAGTGATTATGCTGATCATTCATTTGTCCGACGCATGCTATATCGCTGGATGGAGGCAACAGGCATGTCGACTTTCTAAAAATGGAAACAGGACGCCCCCTGCTCGACTTGCAAGAGGGCATCGTTAATTGACAGGTGGTCAGCAGCATGCAAAAAATTTTCCACTATCTTCTGGGAAAAAAATCAGAGGCCAAAGATCTGAGCCATAAAGATATTCTTTTGGCCAAGGTGGTTATGGACATCCACCGCAAAAGAACGCATACGGAGGTTACCGATGTGCCTCTTTGTGATCTGCATGCAATCCACCCGCTTGACAGGAATAATACGCATCAGGTTATGGAGCAGAGGGTTTCAGTCCTTAAAAAACAGCGTGAGAAGCTGCTCGAAATACAATACCTTAATCAAGCAATACTCCGTAAATATCTGCCATCCGTTTCCGCCATCAAGGTGGTACAGGAAGGTGAAGGGTCCTATATAGCCTTTGAGGGCAATGGGCGCATTGGAGCCTTGAAGCAGGTATTTCGTCCGGATGATGCAATATATGTAGAAGTAGAACAGTACTGCTTCAGCAATACCGCCAAGATACTGCGCAGGATGAACAGGGTCAGAAAGATAAACGGCCTGATCTGAGACATGAAGAAAAGGCACAAATTTCAATCCATCTTCTTCAGATAGAAAATATCTGGATTGCAACGTACAATTTTCTTATGAATCCATCAGGGTCAGCAACAACCCGGGTTATTCTGGGGACTATCATTGCCTTAATGGCGCTGCTCTTACTTGCCGGCGGCTGGATCATTCCTTTTACGTTTGAATCCTTCTCCATTCTGTACAAGTTCGGTATGGAAAAAACATATCTGCGCAGTGGCAAATTGGCAGGCATAACTACTGCGCTTCTGTTGTTCTACCAGATTATCTTGGCCTCCAGATTTCAATTACTTGAGCAGGTTTTTTCAGTAAAACGACTGCTTTTCCTGCATCGCATAAACGGCATGATCATTACTGTCCTGGTTATTTCCCATCCATTACTGATTAAGGCTTCGGAAAATTTCACGCCCTATACCTTTGAGAAAAAATACTACCCGGAATTTTTGGGTATCGGTTTGCTTTTAGTATTGCTGACGATTTCGTTCACAACAATTTTCAGAAATTTTTTCAGGCTTTCCTATTCCAGATGGCTCTTCCTGCATCGATTGATGGTTACGCTGGCGCTTCTCATAATGCCTGTTCATATTCTCTATGTCAGTGAAACTTTCAAGTCCGGAGTGCCGTGGAATGGAGCCCTAATAGTTTTCAGCCTCAACCTCCTCCTGGTAATCCGCATCTGGGTGCTGAGGCTGTCGCAATATGGCAAATAGGCATAAAATAAAAACCACCCAACTTTACAAAGCCCTGTTTCAGACATACTTTCTTTATCAAGCATAAAAATTTGGTTGATAAGATTAGATTTCTTAACTCTGATTAAAGGGGATTCCGCTATGAAAAAAATAATAGTTTTTATGTTTTTTATCTTTGTCCTGGGGCCATTTCAGGCAGCAGCCCAGCAATGGAAACTGGATCAGGTACATACAAATTTTTTCTTTGACGTCAGGCACACCTTTGCAACTGTCAGGGGGCAGTTCATGGACTTTAGCGGCGATATTTTTTTTGCTCCTGACAATCTGGATAAGAGCAAATTCAATTTTGTTATTAAAGTTGACTCTGTTGATACCCAGGTGGGCAAGAGGGATACGCACCTGCGCTCCCCTGATTTTTTTAATACCGCTAAATATCCGGTAATGACCTTCAAATCCTCCAAGGTGTCCTATGCAGGAGACGGTAAGTATATTGTTGCCGGCACATTGACCATCAAGGATGTCTCCAATGACATTGCGCTGGAGTTTGACTACCATGGCCAGAAAGAAAACCCTTTGAAGCCGGGGGAGATTGTAGCCGGATTTGACACCAGGCTGACCATTGACAGGCTGCAATACAATGTGGGTGACGGCAAGTTTTTTAAAATGGGCGTGGTGGGAAAAGATGTAGATATTCTGTTCACACTGGAGCTCTTGCGTAACAAGTAATAAAAATAATGAAATATCAACTGTAAAGGTGATACAGTAAAACAAATCTGTTTTAGATCTTGGGTGAGAGCCTTTTATATGCATAGGGCTGTATTCTTTGTGGAATGCAGCCCTATTTTTCTGTAAATTAAAAATTTTTCTGAGTGTAAACTTTTTAATGATCGCCCGCATCTTATAATATTTAATGTTTCAAGGCGTATTTTGTTGACAACTTCTACAGATATATTGAGTATTGCATAGATTTTCAGGCCTGTGTGCCAATCTCAGGACAGGCCATATTATTGAAAACTGAGCTGGAGCAGAAAACTTGTACCATAGGTCTGTAAAATCTGTATCTTCGGCAAACAAGGGAGTAAGCATGGGCAGCATACAGCTTTGCTTTCCGCTTCTTGTTTTTCTGGCTCTGGCCATATCTTCCTGCGCGCCCTATGCACCGGATGCCAGATCCGGCCTGGCAGAAACAGTTCTGCCGGATTCATTTTCCATACAGGATTCCATTGAAGATCCCAAGCAGCGTTGGTGGGAGACCATTGGAGACGAGCAGTTGAACAACCTTGTCAACGAGGCGCTTGTCGATAACCAGACACTTCTTTCCTACTGGGCCCGCCTGGAAAAGGCCCAGGCCCAGGCGAGAAAGTCAGGCGCGGATTTGAAGCCCTCGTTGGGGGGAGATGCGGGCGCATCTTATACAAAGATAAAAACCGACCATGGCGGCTCAGTAGAAAATGAAAATTATGGCATAGGCCTTATTGCCGGTTACGAGGTGGATCTCTGGGGGCGCATACGAGCAGGGCATGAATCCACACTTCTTGAAGCGAAGGCATCGCGGGAAGATCTAAATACCGCTGCCATAACTGTCGCAGCCGAAGTTACCGAGCGCTGGGTGTCCATACTTTCCCAGAGACTGCAGCGCCAGCTCCTGGAACAGCAGCTCTCAAATAACAAGACCTACCTGGAGTTGGTTGAGCTGCGCTTTCGCAAGTCTTTGGCATCCGCCCTTGATGTTTTTCAGCAAAGACAGCTGGTGGAAAGAAACAAGGCGCAGCTGCCCCTGGTTGAAATGCAGGAGCGTATACTGGAAAACCAATTAACAGTCCTGCTGGGCCGCATGCCAAACCAGTCACCGGTGATAACACGTCAGGAACTGCCGGTTCTTGATGCGGTTCCTGATGCAGGACTTCCAGTGCAGTTGCTGCAGAACAGACCGGATATTGTCAGTGCTTTACGGAGGTTGGAAGCTGCTGACCAGAGATTGGCGGCAGCCCGTGCAGATAGGCTGCCGTCCCTGAGACTGACGGGCCGTGCTGCCAATGACAGCGATGAACTGGAAGATCTTTTTGATAACTGGATTGTTAATCTGACTGCGGGCCTCACTGCTCCTATCATTGACGGGGGACGGCGTAAGGCGGAGGTTGAAATCAACCAGGCTGAAGTGCAGCAGCAGCTGGCAGAGTATCGGCACTTGGTTCTCTCTGCGGTCCGGGAAGTTGAGGATGCCCTGATAAGTGAAACGAAAATCAGGGAACATGTTGCTGCCTCGGAAAACCAGTTGCAGGCGGCACAAAATGCGCTGACAGAGGCAGGAACCCGTTATCTCAATGGATTGAATGATTACCTGCCCGTCCTGACGCAGCTGCTTTCTGTTCAGGGCCTGGAAAACGACCTGATCCGACGGCATGAAGATCTTCTTATTGCAAGAATAAACCTTTACCGGGCCATTGGAGGAACGTGGTTTGATGCACTCACTCCTCCGGCTCAGAATAATTAAACAATGAGGGTGCAGCAGAATACATATGCATGAAAACGATCAAAAGCAAACAGGCGAATCGGGGACACCGAAGATGGTAGGTCGCAATATTTTGCGCCTGGTAATTTGTCTTGTGCTTATCGCAGCAGGTATCGCAGGGGCGCGTTTTCTTATAGCAACAAAGCCCAAGGCCAACAAAAGACCCCCTGTCAAGATGGAGCCCCTGGTCCGTACCGAGACCATGCAACCGGAAAACTATACCTTGAAAATACCTGCAAGGGGCACGGTCATCCCTGCCCGTGAGATTTCTTTAGAGGCGCAACTGGCCGGCGAAGTGATTTATATACATTCTGAATTCACAGAAGGCGGTATGCTTGCCGAGGGCACTAAAATACTGCAGATCAATCCAAGGGATTATGAGCTGGCAATACTGCAGAAACAGAGGGCCCTGTCAGATGCGGAATATGCCTTAAAACTGGAACAGGGGCATCAGGATGTGGCACGCAAGGAGTGGGACCTGCTCTACGGTGACCAAAAAATAAGTGAGGTGGAAAGTGAGCTTGCCTTGCGAAAGCCGCACCTGAAAAAGGTCCAGGTCGAAATTACAGCTGCCAGGGCCGAATTGGAGCAGGCGGAAATAAATCTGCAAAGAACCACTCTTAAGGCGCCATTCAATGGCCTGGTCTTAAACAGATACGTTGACCTGGGCTCACAGGTTACATCCCAGGAAAGGCTGGCAGACCTGGTGGGAACAGATGTTTTCCGGATCCAGGTTTCTCTGCCTTTAGAGAGGCTGCAGTGGATCCAGATCCCGAATGGCCGGGACCAATCAGGTTCCGAGGTTACAATTATACACCAGCAAAATAATATCCGGGAAGGCCGGGTTGCACGTTTGCTTCCCGACCTGTCAAAAGAGGGACGCATGGCCCGTTTGCTCATTGATGTAAACGATCCCCTTGATTTGCAGGCAAAAGAAAAAAAGAAACCCACGCTTTTGATAGGCGAATATGTCCGGGTCCTGATTGAGAGCGAGGAATTGTTGAATGTTTTCAAAATTCCCAGGTCCGCGCTCCATAATGACAGCGAAGTATGGCTTGTTGATGAGGAGAGCAGGCTGGCAATACGTTCAGTGAAAATAATTTGGCGGGATGAAGACTCGGTGTTGATACGGGATGGCTTCAAACCAGGTGAACTTCTGGTGGTTTCTGATCTTGCGGCCCCTGTGGATGGAATGGCCTTAAGGACTGAACAGGCTGGTGTAAACCAGCAGGGAACCAGTGCAAATCTGCAGGAAGGTAAAGCAAAATGAAACCTTATGGAAAAGCCTGAACAAAAACATGCCCACAAACGGGGGCCCATAGCATGGATGGCAGGACGCTCTGTTACCGCAAATCTCCTGATGCTTGTACTGTTGATAGGCGGCCTCGTCATGGGGCAGAATATCCGCAAGGATGTATTCCCTGATTTTGAGTTGGACCTGGTCCGCATCGCCCTGATATATCCGGGTGCAAGCCCCGAAGAAGTTGAGCGGGGAACCCTGCTGGCCGTTGAGGAAGCAATCCAGGACATAGAGGGAATCAAGGAGATAACTGCCACGGCCCGGGAAGGTTCCGGAACGGTCACTGTTGAAATCATTGAAGGAGAAGATGTTTCAGGAGTGGCCCAGGAAATAAAAAATGCCGTTGATAGAATTTCATCTTTTCCCGAAGATGTGGAGGACCCAAGGGTCACGGTGCCAAGCCGCAAGCGCTATGTGGTCTCGCTTGCCCTCTTTGGCGACCAGCCAGAAGCAGTGTTGCGGGAGATGGCTGAGACCGTCAGGGATCGTCTACTCATGGACCCGGGTATCTCCCAGGTAGAACTCAGCGGCATTCGGGATTACGAAATAAGCATTGAGATACCTCAGAATGTATTACGGGCCCACGGTCTAACCCTGGATAGCATTGCCGGTATTGTAAGGCGGGCCTCGGTTGATGTGCCGGGAGGCGCAATCAAGACCGAGGGGGGTGACGTGCTGGTGCGTGTCACTGAGCGGCGCGATGTTGGTAAAGAGTTCGGCAATATCCCAATTGTTTCCACAACAGAGGGAACCGAACTTCTTTTAGGGGATATTGGAGTCATTCGGGACGGTTTTGAGGACACGGACCGGTTTGCAACTTTTAACGGCAAGCCTGCAGTCATGCTTGAGGTCTACAGGATTGGTGCGCAGACACCTGTGTCCGTATCAGACGCGGTGCATCGCCAAATGGATGATATCAATTACATCCTGCCTGAAGGCCTGACCCTGGTGTCCCGGAATGATCGCTCGAAAATTTACCGCCAGCGGCTGAACCTGATGCTGCGCAACGGCTATATCGGCTTAGGGCTGGTTTTTATCCTGCTGGCAATTTTCCTGGAAGCAAGACTGGCATTCTGGGTCAGCCTGGGTATCCCCATCTCTTTTCTGGGGTGTCTTCTCATTCTGCCGGCAATAGGCGTTACCTTTAACATGGTGTCCATGTTTGCCTTTATTGTCACCCTCGGTATTGTGGTGGACGATGCCATTGTTGTCGGGGAAAATGTCTATCATCACAGGCAGCAGGGGCTGCCATGGCTTGATGCTGCAATAACCGGAGCCCGTGATATTTCTAAACCCGTAATATTCAGTGTGCTCACGAACATGGTGGCCTTTATGCCGCTTTTATTCGTACCCGGCTTTATGGGTAAGGTATTCCGGGAAATACCCCTTGTCGTGGTAACGGTCTTTTGTATCTCGCTTATTGAAAGCCTGTTTATTTTGCCGGCCCATCTGGGCCATAAAGGCAAAAGGAAGGAGGGGAGACTTTTTGCCAGGTTACACGGGTGGCAGCAAGGCTTCAGTGCTTTTTTTGTCCGTATGGTCCGCACTCGTTATGGCCCGTTTCTCAGTCTCGTATTACGCTGGCGCTATATTTCTTTTTCAGCGGGACTGCTGGTCCTGCTGCTGGCCTTCGGCTATGTCAAAAGCGGGCGCATGGGGTTTGAGCTCTTTCCCAAGATCGAGTCTGACTATGCTTCAGTGACGGCAAACCTGCCCTTTGGCACATCTGTCAAAAAAACTTTAGATGTACAGCGGACCTTAGTTGAAAAAGGCAAAGCTGTTGCTGAGCAAAATGGTGGAGATGAGCTGGTGGAAGGCATTTATGCCTCGGTGGACGGAAGCCAGGCCCTGGTTCGCATCTACCTGACGCCACCCAAAGTCAGACCCATATCCACAGCAAAAATGACCCGATTGTGGCGTGAAGCTGTTGGAGAAATAGCAGGTCTTGAGTCAATCAAATTTGAATCCGATGCCGGTGGTCCGGGACGGGGCGCGGTTATTTCAGTGGAATTAAGCCACCGGGATATAAAGGTGCTGGAGCATGCAAGTGCAGAGCTTGCAGAGGCCATGGAGTATTTCCCCAACGTGATTGACATTGATGACGGGTTTGCACCCGGCAAGCAGCAGATTGATTTTGAGATCGGACCTGAGGCCCAGAGTCTTAATTTGCATGCAGCGGATGTAGCCAGACAGATCAGGCAATCCTATTACGGAGCCCAGGCAATTCGACAGCAGCGCGGCCGCAATGAGGTCAAGGTTATGGTCCGCCTCCCAAAGGAAGAGCGAATTTCAGAATTTCATCTTGAGGAAATGATCCTGCGTACTCCGGATGGCGGAGAGGTGCCGTTGCTTGAAGCGGTAACCCTGGAGCGGGGCAGGGCTGATACCAGCATCGAACGGCGCAATGGCAGGCGGGTTATTACGGTTTCTGCCGATGTGCGTCCCAGAAGCCAGGCTGTCCAGGTAATGGAAGCATTGAATGCTGATAATATTCCCAAACTGAGTGGCCGCTACCCCGGATTGAGTTTCAGCTACCAGGGCCGACAGGCTGACAGGAAAGAGTCCATCCAGAGTCTCATTCGCGGTTTGTTGATCGCCCTGATTATTATTTATGCCATGCTTGCCGTACCATTAAACAGCTATGTTCAACCCATGGTCATCATGCTTGCCATTCCTTTCGGTTTAGTGGGGGCAGTCATCGGGCATATCATCATGGGCTACAGCCTGAGTGTCCTGAGCCTGTTTGGAGTGGTTGCCCTATCAGGCGTGGTTGTCAACGACTCACTGGTGCTGATTGATTTGGCCAACAAGCGCCGCGAAAAAGGCAGAATTGCCGTTGATGCCATCCAGGATGCGGCGATTCAACGTTTCAGGCCTATTATGCTCACGACCCTGACCACCTTCGGGGGCCTGGCACCCATGATATTTGAGACATCACGCCAGGCCAGATTCCTCATCCCCATGGCCATAAGCCTCGGCTACGGCATTGTGTTTGCAACTGTAATAACCCTGATTATCGTGCCGTCGGTGTATATGATAGTGGAAGATGTCCGAAAGTTGTTCGGAGCAAGAACCGAACCCAAAGCGCATCCCGCCAACTGATAAATTCGGCAAGTTATCCCTGGACAAGCAAGAACTCGATTATATTTCAATCAGTTACGTATTGGTAAAAAATTATAGTGATGGATTGTGAGCTTGAAAAGTGCAGAATTTTCCTCGCCAGGCAAGGATCAAGGACTTACACCAAGGCAAGTTATCCCATCCGCTACGGCCGCTATTCCGAAATTACATACGGTAATTACCGCTACCAGTTTAACCTGAACGGCGAAGTAAAACATATTCAGGCACAGGTCCTGACTGGCCCCATCCGGCAGAATGGCTGAAGAAAACCATGGGTAACGACTGGGTGTATTATTCCACCGGCAGTTACTATACCGGAGTGGTCGATTTGTTTGGTGAGTATTATCTTCCCTGCCCGCTTATTCAACCAACACCCTGTTCAGGGAAAATCCCTTTACCCGACATAGCGTTGCCACTGCTCTGAGGGAATTTGAAGGAATTGCTCACTATGCTCTTGGTCTCAGCATGAGGGAGAAAGTGAAACAGAAGGAGGTACAAAAACTTTTAACTCTGGTTGCTAAAAACTCACCTGTTCACTTGCGCCGGAGGTCTGCACTACTGCACAGGATACTCAAAACCAGGGTCAGCGTAATGCCGCCGGATTGCAGGCACGTGGATTATGATGTTATTCCTTTGATGATTACCGACGGCTGTCTGTATAACTGCTCTTTCTGTGAGGTAAAAACCGGCATGGAGTTTACCTGCAGGTCGAGGCAGAAAATTATAGATCAGATCCTGGCCTTAAAGGAATTTTTCGGGCCGGACCGGCAAAATTACAACAGCATCTATCTGGGCCAGCATGATGCGCTGGGGGCAAAACCAGATGATATTCTTTGTGCTGCGGAAAAAACCTTTAAAATATTGGAGATTGACAAGTCTTTTAAGCAGAAACCCAGCCTTTTTCTTTTTGGCAGTGCAGAGTCATTCCTGCAGAAGAAAGAAAACTTTGGGGCCTGTATGAACCGTCTGCTTTTTTATACCTATGTGAACCTCGGATTAGAGTCGTTTGACAGTGCAACACTGATATTTCTGAAAAAACCTGTGAGTGCTGTAGTAATGTTAGAGGCCTTTAAAAAGATGTTTGCAATAAACAAAGAGTATGAGAATATTGAGATAACCGCCAATTTTCTAATAGGAGAGGAATTACCTGCCAGCCACATACCGACGCTTGTCAAGTATATCGATGATGCCGTGAAAGGAGTTGCCGGCAAGGGGTGCATATATATTTCTCCGTTAAAAGGCAGTAAGAACTCAAAAGAACTTCTTGCTCAGTTCAGAACAATAAAACAAAAAAACCGTATCCAAACATATCTGTATCTCATCCAGAGGTTGTGATACACAATTTTATTAAAAAAATAGAGAGGTCAAATATGAAAAGGATAAGCCAGTACTTTCTCCAGGGACTTCTGTTTTTGATACCGCTCTTTGTCACGGTATATGTTCTTTATTGGATTTTTATCCAAATTGACGGGGTGCTCAATCTGCCGGTGCCGGGCCTGGGTTTCCTGGTCACCATAATATTTATTACGCTCATTGGCTTTGTTGCCTCAAACTTTCTAACGAAGAATATCTTCCTCCTGGTGGACAGGATCTTTGTCCGACTGCCGCTGGTCAAAATGATCTACACATCCATTAAGGACTTGGTGCACGCTTTTGTCGGGGATAAAAAAAGTTTCAACCGGCCTGTTCAGGTGGTCATTGACAGAAAAAGCAATCTCCGGGTCCTTGGTTTTGCCACCCGTGAAAGTCTTGACTCCATTGGCATCAAGGACAGCATGGCGGTGTACCTTCCCCAGTCATATAACTTTGCAGGCAATCTCATTATTGTGGAGTCTGAGCAGGTCATCCCCCTGGAAGCTGACCCTGGGGAAGTGATGAAGCTCATTGTATCAGGTGGTGTCTCTGCCGGTTAATATATACCTGAAGTACAGGGAGTTGATGCCCTGAAAGCTGACCCTTTGGAACTACAACAGGGGCGAACAATAGAGCATGGCAGAAAATATCAATATTTGGTAATATAAAATGCTTACATTATAAGTAAGTCATGAAAATGAAATATCGCCAATTGGAGCGGTAAATAGATTTTTTTGTTTTTTGGGAGAGCAAGACCATGATCCGGTCAACAAGTATAAAACATATTCTGTGGTTCATTTTAGCCTTATCATTATTGCTTGCATCCTGTGGAGGTGGAGGTTCGAATTCGTCAGTTGGGACAGGCACCCTGGAGCTTGGTCTTACCGATGCTTCCTCCAAAGACTATCAGGCTGTATACGTCACCATTGCCGAGGTGCAGGTAAAAAAGCAGAATGAAGGCGATGGGGAGGCAGGTTGGGAGACAATCATGACACCTGAACAGACCTACAACCTCCTGGAACTTGTCAATGGCAGGATTGCCAATCTGGGTGTAGGTGAGCTGGAGGTCGGTAGGTACGGACAGATACGGCTTATTCTGGACGGGCAGCCGGATACATCGGAAAATATCCTTAATGCAATACACCCCCATGCCAACTACCTGATTGACGAAGCAGGAAACAGTATCGAACTGAAAGTGCCAAGCGGTTACCAGACCGGCATCAAAATTGTAAAAGGGTTTACCATTGTCGCTTCCCAAGCAACGTCATTGGTCCTTGATTTCAATGCAGCCAAGTCTGTTGTCATGGCTGGGAAAAGCGGCAAAATTCTTCTGAAGCCGACTATCAAGGTTCTGGAAACCGTAGAGAATTCAATAGGTGGGGTGGTTGATAACGGAGTTGATCCCATTGCGGGTGCCTTGATCAGTGCCCAGATCAATGATTCCAGCGCTGCTGATTTTAAAGACGAAGTGACAGTGGAATCGGCAACGGTGAGTACCACGGAAGGAGCCTATAAACTTTTTCTGCCACCTGATATCTATAATATAGTTGCCACCAGGGATGGCTATCTGCCGGCCTGCAAAGTGGTTGAAGCCCAATTTTACGAGGGGTATACTGCTGAATTCAACCTTAAAACGGAAACAGAAATTATTACAATCAGCGGCTCAGTTTCCGGCCTGGCAACTGAGGAGGACTCCACCCTGCTGAGCATCAGGCAGGCCATTGACTGCGGTGCAGGAAATGTAACGGTTGAAGTAGCTTCAATCAGTGTGGCAGAAGGAGGAAATTTCTCCATCACCCTGCCGGCAGGCACGTATGATATGATAGCATCAGCTGCAGGAGCAACCACACAGATATTTGAGGATATTATCGAGGATATAGTGTTGGATATTGTTTTCGGTCAGTAAAGCATCTGTTCTGTATAGTTACCCCACCGGAAGACTGCGTGGTCGTCTCGCCATCTCCCACACCGCCGGGCACACGGTTTCATAGCAATTCCTGTTGAGGCTTTGATCCTTTTGCCATACCTCTTTTGCCCTATAAGCACCCAGCCTTACCCCACTCCTTACACCCACGATTTAATGATTGTAAGCCCCTCTTGCGAAGTATCTGCTCAGTACAAACAGCCGTAGACACAATGACTTTCGGACAGGTATAATCCTAAGGGTTAGTCCAGCTCATCTGGCTTCTGCTGACTTCTGCCAACACATCGTGATTGCGGTCTCCTTCCGCTTCGGCTCATTGAGCCGACACTTCACGGTGTTAACCTCGGAGTCTTTGCTTACCTGCCGTCCGGCTGCCAGTTCCCCTTGCCGGGCCTGCAGAGTGCTTCTTTCACCACCAGGTCATCCGACTTATCAGCACAACAGAGCGGATAATGCCTGTCACACCAAAAAAAAGCTCCCCCGCATAAATTTGCAGGGGAGCTTTTTCTAGCATGAGTTTCTCAATTAAGGCCTGGATGCTGTATTCGCATTTTGTACATTGCTGGCCGGGTCATAAATATAGCCGTATTGGGTAAGCCCTGTAACGCTGAAGCTCGTGCTGGTAATTGAAGTCTTGAGTCGCATATTGCTGACAGTGCATTGTCCGATGCTGTCCGTGACACAAGAACTGGATTTGCCGGTGTCCCATGCACCTTCAACGGTTACCCCGTCAACCGGAGCATTATTTTGATCGTGAACCGTAATGATTGCATGGGCATTCCAACGGTTCCGGCTTTGCTCACTATTGTAGTCGAGGTCTGCAACATGGAGGGAATTCCCCTGTGTGGTGCCCGTGTTTACCATGTTAGTAAAGTCTGAAACACCGGCGGCATTGAAGGCCTGCACCTGATATGAGAAAGTCTCACCAGGGACCAAACCAGTGTCAGTGAAGCTTCCTGCATCTTGTCCGGTGCTTCCGACCCTCTCCCAGCCTGCCCCAGCAGAAAACCGTTCAATATAGTACCCCAGCTCATTATCAGCATTGTCGGTCCAACTCAAGGTAATTGAATCGAAGGTCGCATCAGTTGCGGCAAGGCCACTGGGAGCAAGCGGCAAAGAGCCGGGTTCATTGTCAGTGCGGATAAGGAGATGATCAAGGTAGAGAGTGCTTTTGCCAAAGGTGCCCGCTGACCTGAGAGTATCTTGTACCCTTATATATACGGTGCCGGAAAGATTTGCCGGCAGCAGGTAAACGTAATAGTTGTCATCATCATAATCAGCATCTACCGTGAACATTTCAGTATAGTTTTCGTCATCAGTTGCATAGGAGAAGACAAAGGTGTCGCCTGCAGCCGACATCGAGGCCCAAGCATTTGCATACAGGGTCATGCTTGTGCCTGGCTGGATTTGCACCATCCACTTATGCTCCAGATAGCTGTAACGTTTACTGGGTTTACCCCCTGAAGTGATTTCCGTTATAGATTCCACCCCAGAATCATTGAATCGGGTCTGCACAAATGTGCCGTTTAGTGTGCCGGCAATGGCAGCCTCCTGGGAAACGTTCTGGTCGATAAATTGCGGGGGTTCATCAGTGGTTGCCACGGCTGTATTTGAATACCCGGAATCACCGGCAGAGTTATGGGAGTAAACCCTATAGTAAAAGGTTGTACCCGGAGTGGCGGTGCTGTCGGAAAAGCTTGTAGTATTGCCGGACAGTGTAGCAATTACTGTCCACGGTTCGGAACCTTCATCTGAGCGTTCAACCTTGAATCCCGTTTCATTGCTTGAGGTATCCTGCCAGCTCAAGTCAACCTGCGTGGGCGATACTGCAACTGCGCCCAGGTTTGCCGGGCTTTCGGGCACCACTTCCGGTGTTGTGGCGCTGGCCGTATTAGTGTAACCGGAGTTGCCGTTTACATTATGGGCAACAACACGGTAAGAGTAAGTAGTGCCTGCTGCAAGACCGTTATCAGTGTGAATGAAAGTGTTTTCAGCAACTGTGGCAATTCCCTCCCAGCCGCTACCTCCTTCCTGCGAGCGCTCAACAGCAAATCCTGATTCGTTGCTGGAATTATCATTCCAAATCAATTCAATCTGGTCGGCGGAAACGGTCGTTGCTCTCAGGTCTGAAGGTGCGTTCGGCGGCAGGTCAAAAGTCGTTGCGCTGGCGTTGTTGGAATTGCCTGAACTGCCGACAACATTATATGCCGAAACCCTGTAATGGTATAAGGTGTTTATATTAAGCCCTGTATCAGCATAGGTTGTAGTGTTGGCCGCCACAAAGCCGGCGGCCTCCCAAAGGGTCTCTCCATCAGGTAACCGCTCAATGGCGAAGCCATTTTCATTATTGGAGTTATCCGTCCAGCTCAAGTTGATCTGGCTGGAAGATGTCGGAAGGGCAGAAAGATCTGCTGGTGCAGCAGGCGGGAACTGCGTGGTCGGTAGAGTGCCGGAGATGAAGTACTGCCCCAGACTGGCGTAATCGGAATATCCAGTACTCGGGTTTCCGGTTCCTACCCCGTCGACTAATATGTAATAGGTCCCGCCCGGCAGGTTGAGATTCAGACTGGCAGGCAGGATATTTATCGGGTCACTTTCATAGGCAACGTTACCACCATCATCAAGAAGCTGTACCAGGATATCCAGGTTGGGATCAAGATCTGCCGGATCAATGTCGATGGTGACAACCCCTGCTTCGGTCTGGAAGCCGAATACGTCAATATCCCCGGTTCTTTCAATAAGACCGGAAGCGTCAAGGAAATCTCCGGATAGAATAGTTGCGCTGTCAATCCAGTCACCATGGTCATCCGGCCTGTAACTTGCGCCGTTATTCAACATTACTGCCAGATCATCTTCCGTATTATTGGCTCCGCTATACTCTCCTTTGCTCCACTGGGTGACAGCTTTATAATAGCCTACTCCCATAATGGGGGCCCAGCTTCCATGGCCTGAATAATAGCTTGTACCGCCTGTCGTGCCGTCATGGGACAAACCCAGGGTGTGGCCTGTCTCATGGGAAGTTGCATCGGTCACATATTTTTCATTGCCGCTCCCCAGCCTGTCGGAGAAAACAAAGGTGGGAGTGTCGCTGCTCCAGTCAAAGGAGCCCACATAGGCAACGCCGCCGGCACTTCCGTACCAGCTGCTTGAAGGGCTTATTACCACACGGATGCCATAATTTTGGTCGCCTGCCCCACTGTTCCGCAGGGCTTCGGTCCCCGGATCTTCAGTGGTTACGTCAATATTATACATGGCAAAATCCTCTGCCACCCGGGCCCAGATATTCTGTATGCGGCTCAGCTCCGCATCGCTGAAGGAGCTTGTATTGCCGTTAAAATCATAGGGCTGGGAAACAATATCGGCACCGCCGTTAAAACTGCTGTTCCAATAGGTCCCGGCCGTGACGTGTCCGTCAAAATCCAAATAGATGACCTTGGAAGCGCCTGCCAGGCTGTGGAGTTGAAAGGTCTGGTTCAAGGGAAAGGGACCGGTGGGAATGGGTCCATCAGATAATTCCGGCGGTGTTGCTGCATCAGTAGCATCAATATTACAGATATATAAAAGGTTGTCAGCAGGATCGAGCCAGATATCTTTGTCGTGCTTGAATAATTTCTTTAGCTTTTCAGCACTTTTACCATAACGGGAGGCAACTTTTGGCAAACGGTCCTGCAAAGCGTTGATAGCCTCCTGCCCCCTCTTGCCTCCTGGAAATGCAAAAGGAGGACCCGGCGATTTTTGGGACTTTGCATAACCAACACCCAGCAGCATCATAAAGAAAATGATGGTGAGACTAACAACCGTCAATCTGCGAACAATGTCCTTTACTGTATGAGTTTTCATAGTAACTTCACGCTCCTTTTATGCCTCTCTTTTATGGTAAAAAATTAAATGTAAAATATGGGAAATCTGTAAGTGTCTGATTGAATAATTTTTTTTCCCTTTAATTCATGTTGCCTGCTAACATTGCTTTGCAGCCACCAATAGGGAAAGCAAGTTGTATGCCGAAAAATTGTGGTATGGAAATTTTTGAAAAACAATTTGTATAACATAGACAAATTACATCTAATGACCTGAAAATACACAGCAAGTTATTGCAATAAAACTTTTGCTGGAACGAAAAAAACAAAAGAGGCTGATAAGTGAAAAGAAAATTGTCCAGAAGACAAAATATCGTAAATTCTGTCACCCAACAAAAGTAAACATTGTTACCACTCTGAGGCGGGTGCCCTTATTGGATGCCAATAAGAATTGGCATACTCTTTTGTAATTATAATGGAAATTATTCTGCCTCAGAGCTTTACAAAACAGAGGATACATTTTTTAAAGTAGTATTGTGTGACCTGAGGTGAAATTGCTGCAGGGAGGGAAACCCATGTGTTTCAAACACCGGAATTATAAACTGGAGATCGAATTTTACATTTAAATTTCAAGTAATGATGAAGTCTGCTACCTCCCTAAAATTTATGTCCCATTTTCTGATAACCCCTAAATATGACATAGGCTGGAGCGTTAGAACATGTCGCCCTGCGCCGACAGAAAGAAGGTAATGGATGAAGCAGCAATACCTCACCCGTCGGCCCACGGATGACGGGAGAGGTATTGCAGAAAAGGAGTAGAGGTGATTTTCACTGCTGCTGATAAAGTATATTACCCTAGGAGCCTGTCGGGGAATTATAATCGTAACGAAAAATTGAGGAATTGAGATCAAATTTACGGGAAATTGATGCGAATAGCAGCGCTTTTTAAAGAAAATTCACGGAAATTTGAGCCAATTCACTCGCTTTTGCAGTAGATTGGGAATTCTCCGACAGGCTCCTAGCACTGGCAATATTCAATTTTATTCAGATCTGCACTCATAAGAAATTATATTGGACTATCCTGAAAAGTCACTCCCCGAAGAAGATAAAAATGTTATCATTATGCTCCGGTGCTTAATCAAAACTGGAGATGAGGTTTGACAGCCCCTTTTTATATTAAGATCGTCCATTGATAGTTATGGCCTGTGTATCATCGCCCGGGTCGTTCGCCACCGCGGATAGATCGCTGGTTTCCGTGTCCAGAATCCTGGACGGCAGAGCCTCAACAGAAACAATCCGCGGCGGAACGTTAAAATATGCCTCCGCTTACAAGTCCTCCACCCGTACATCATCGAAGTAGGCCCAAGAGTTCTTCCAGGTGTGGAAACCGAAGGTGCCGTAACCGTGGTCGCTGTCTGTTACGTGAAAGATGCGCACACCGTCGATCCAGATTTCTATTTGATCGCCCTGGACTGCGATCTCCACCTGATAGCTCTGGTGTTGGACGTAGGGCACATTGTCAGCTGCCAGCAAGCTGACCCCCCCTCCGGTATTTTTGACCAGACGCCGCTGGTTGCGCTTTTTATCCCAGGTGAAACGGTAGTAGTTGTCAGGGGCCGTGAGCCGGAACATCACACCCATGGTGTCACTGTCAGCCGACGTCCGTATGGTGAAATTGAGACTGTAGTCCGTCCATCCCATGCCGTCGTCATAGGATAAATAGGTTCCGAGATGGGCCAGATCACCATCCGCCCCGCCGTCATGAATGGCAGCATTTTGCGCTAGTTGCATTCCATATAACGTTCCGACAATACGCCAATTGGAAGGCCCGTTTACCGTCCCATCGTCGTATATGCTCCAACCATTAAGGATCCCGCTGCTGAAATCCTCAACCAACAGGTCCACACCCGGCGGTGGGTCGGCATCATCCACTATAAGCGTCAATTCATCGCTGACCATTACCTCGCCGTCACTGACCTCCACACGCAAGGTCACGCTTTGGCTGCCCACCACATCCGCTGGATAGTAGATCGGGTCAGGCAGGGTGGCGTCATCCAATACCCCGCCGCCGCTTAGGATCGTCCACTGAGCGGACCATTGTCCGGGTCGTTCGCCAGCACCGATAGATCGCTGGTTTCCGTGTCCAGAATGCTGGCCGGCAGAGCCTCTACAGAAACAATCTGCGGCGGAACGTTAAATGTGCCTCCACCCAAATCCTCCACCCGCACATCATCAAAGTAGGCCGAAGAATTCTTCCAGGTGTGGAAACCGAAGGTGCCGTAACCGTGGTCGCTGTCTGTGACGTCAAAAATGCGCACGCCATCGATCCAGATTTCTATTTGATCGCCCTGGACTACGATCTCCATCTGGTAATCTTGGTATCGGACGTAGGGCACATTGTCAGCTGCCAGCAAGCTGAACACCCCCCCGGTATTCTTGACTAGACGGCGCTGGTTGCGCTTCTGGTCCCAGGTAAAACGGTAGTAGTTGTCGGAATCCATGAGCCGGAACATCACACCCATGGTGTCAATGTCAGCCGCCGTGCGCATACTAAAATGGAGACGGTAGTCCGTCCATCCCATCCCGCCGTCATAGGACAGGCAGGTTCCGAGATGGGCCAGATCACTATCCGCCCCGCTGTCCTGAATGGAACTGTGTTGCGCCAGTTGCTGTCCATATAACGTCTGGACAATACGCCATTTGGAAGGCCCGTTTATCGTCCCATCGTCGTATAGACTCCAACCATCAAGGGTCCCGCTGCTGAAATCCTCAACCAACAGGTCCACACCCGGCGGCGGCGGGTCGGCATCATCTACTATAAGCGTCAATTCATCGCTGACCATTGCCTCGCCGTCGCTGACCTCCACACGCAAGGTCACACTTTGGCTGCCCATTACATCCGCCGGATAGTAGATGGGATCGATACGGCTGGCGTCATCCAATACACCACCACCGGCGGTTACGCCGAGCTGACTGAATTCTGTGTCCAGAATACTCGCTGGTGTGGCTTCCAGCACGCTGATCTGTGGTGGAACGTTAAATGTCGTGGCGCTGGCTTTGTTGGAGTAGCCTGAACTGCCTGCAGCATTGTAGGCCGATACCCTGTAATCATAGGTTGTATTCACCCCAAGCCCACTATCAGCATAGGTTGTGGTGTTGGCTGCCGTAAAGCCGATTTCGGCCCAGTTGCCCGTATTTATTAATGAGCGTTCTATTGAGAAGCCGTTTTCATTGGAAGAATTATCAGACCAGTTTAAATTAATCTGGCTCGATGATACCGGGTTGGCAGCAAGGTTTGTCGGTGCGGCAGGAAGAGTATCTATATTAGGTATGGTACCTGAGATGAAGTACTGTCCGAGGCTGGCGTAGTCGGTATAACCCGTATCAGGGTTTCCGGTGCCGACTCCGTCAACAAGGATATAATAGGTCCCTGCCGGCAGGTTCATGTTGATGCTGGCAGGCAGGATATAGTAGGGGTCCTCATCACCGACTACATTGCCACCGTCATCAAGGATCTGTACCAGGATGTCCAGATTGGGATCAAGGCTTGCCGGATCGACATTGATGGAAATTGTGCCTGCTTCGGTCTGGAAGCTGAATACGTCCATATCATCGATTCTTTCGATAATGCCGTTAGCTTCAAGGGTTGCTCCGGAAAGCATGGCTGCGTTATTAATCCAATCGCCATGGTCATCGGAGCGGTAGGTGGCGCCGTTATTTAACATAACTGCCAGGTCATCTTCAGTATTATTGGCCCCGGCATACTCGCCTTTGCTCCACTGGGTGATGGCTTTGTAATAGCCGACACCCATGATCGGCGCCCAATTCCCATGGCCTGTATAATAGGCGGTGCCACCTGTTTTGCCGTCATGGGAAAGTCCCAGGGTGTGGCCTGTCTCGTGGGAAGTTGCATCTGTCACATACTTTTCATTGCCGCTTCCCAGCAGATTAGAGAAGACAAAGGTCGGGGTGTCGCTGCTCCAGTCAAAGGAACCGACATACGCCACACCACCGGCACTGCCGTACCAGCTGTTTGAAGGACTTATAACAACGCGGATGCCATAATATTGGTCCCCAGGACCACTGCGACGCAAGGCTTCACTCCCCGGATCATCGGTTGTTACGTCAATGTTATACATGGCAAAGTCCTCTGCCACCCGGGCCCAGATATTCTGGATACGGCTCAGTTCTGCATCACTGAAGGAGTTTGTATTGCCGTTGAAATCATAGGGCAATGAAACAATATCTGCGCCGCCGTTAAAATTGCTATTCCAGTAGGTCCCAGTGGTGACATGTCCGTCAAAATCCAAATAGATGACCTTGGATGCGCCTGCCAGGCTGTGTAGCTGGAAGGTCTGATCCAGAGGAAAAGGACCGGTTGGAATAGCTGCATCTGTTGGATCGGGCGGGACTTCTGCTTCAGAAGCATCAAAATTGCAGAGATACAAAAGATTTTCAGCAGGATCCACCCATAGGTCCTTATCCTTGAGGAGAGTTTCCTCTAACTTTTCAGCCTTTTTACCATATCGGGAGGCTATGTTAGGCATGCGATCTTTGAAAGCTGCAACAGCATCATGGCCTCTTTTCCCTTTCGCAAATGAATGGGAAGGTCTTTTGGCCTGGGCTCCTGATGGGGTCAGGAACATAAGCGAGGTGGAAATGAAGAATACTGTTATCCAAAGAGAGAGCTTCGAGGTTTTAGAGAAATTATGTCTGTCCATAATGTGCCCCTGTATAATAAAAATTTAAATATACAGCAATTGTATTCAGGTATTTGACCTGTCCTGCAGCCAACATTGAATTAGCAATATGTATGCCGTTATTTTTGTTGCCGATATTCTTGCCTAGAAAAAATGAGATTTTTTAGGACAACTGCCTTTAACTACACATATATTTATGACTGGGCGCACCCTCAAAAAAGAAAAACAGAAAAGGGCAAAAAAAACATAAAGAAAAAACATGGTTTACATTTGACAGAAAACAGCAAACAATGTTTCCTTGAGCGAGTATACAATTTGAGAATATTGCGGGGGAAAAAGACTTGTGCAGTATGGCTGTCGCATAAAAACGACAGTGATAATTTGCAGACGACAATAAAGATAACCCGAAGCTTGGGCTCGCTGGAAGGAGTTGCTGTCGTAAGTAAAAAAGTGAACTGCCGGGATTACCAGAGGTGGCTGTAAATCCCCTTATCGCTAAGTCATTTGTCTCGCACTTGAAAGGTGATGGGTCCGTAAAAAGCCTCACATTCAGCAACTGGGCCGATTGACATCAATAGTTTATGGGCGTAATACCTGTCCGCATGGTGTTTTTTCGAAGTCTCACTTCGTTCCCTATCTACGATGCCGACAATTTCTTTGGGCGGAAAAACTGCTGTAAGGCAAAAGATTATGAGATCATGACAAACGGTTCTAAGCAGAATATAGGCATATATGATGAGTTGCAATATCGCCGCAAATGGCTACACCAACTGCAGCTTGAGTTTAAACTGATATGCAGCTGGTACAGGATTTCACTTGCAGCACCTGCGTTCAGGATCAGTGAAAGCGAGGCAACGCTTGGATCATGGAGCCCTGAAACCCGCACGATAAGTATCTCTTCAACCCTGATAAACGAGTATTCCTGGGATGCAGTCATCAATGTACTCAAGCATGAAATGGCACACCAATATATTCATGAATCTCTGGGCCGGGGTATGGAGCAGCCCCATGGCCAAACATTTAGTGAAACCTGTGAAAAGCTTGGTGTCTTGTATCCTTTTAACACTGCCGCCGGGGATACCCCGAAAGTTTTTACTGCCGTCAGGCGGCATGGCTCTGATTCAGCGTATGACACGAAAGTGAACAAGGTGCGGAAAATACTCTCTTTGGCGGGAAGCGCCAACAAGCATGAGGCCGCAGCAGCAATGAGCAAGGCCAATGGCTTTATCCGCAAATACAATCTTGAAAGGCTCAATAACAGTAAACCATCACGCTACAGCTATGCAATTATCAAGACCCAAAAGAAAAGGCTGCAAAATATAGAAAGAAAAATTGCCAGCCTCCTGCTGGATTATTTTTATGTGGATATTGTATATTCCGAGCTATTTGATCCGGAGAGCGCTGAGTCGTTCAAGACCATCGAGATGCTCGGCACCATGGAGAATGTAACCTTTGCCAGGCACGTCTATGATTTTCTCAGACACAGGGTAGAGTCTCTCTGGCAAAACTATAGAACTATAAACAAGGTTGCGGGAAAATTAAGAAAAACTTATATTCTTGGTCTTTTGCAGGGGTTTAGGGAAAAGCTCGAAAATGAAGAAAAAAAGCACGCTTTGTCTGCAGCTACACCAGCAGGCATGAGCAGCCCAAAAACCATAAGTGCGCTGGTTGTAGCTGAAGATCCCGGACTGTCGGAATTTACCAAGCAACGTTTTCCCAGACTGCGCAAGGTGCAATACCGCTTATCAGGAATTTATTGCGACCGTACATTTACTGCGGGAAAGACCGAGGGCAAAAAAATCACAATCCACAAAGCGGTCAAGAATGAAGATGGTAATTTGGGCAGGTTGCTGGACCATTAAATTTCGCATAAATGGCGGTCAAAAATAACAGGATAATAAAATATGTCATTTATTTATTTTTCTTGATTTGTAAAATATGTATTGTTAATATTGAACAATTAGTTGTGCAGGGCTTGTGATTTTTGGACTTTAAAGAAATGAACCGCACAATCAGGACCTATAGATTGTGTGGTTTTTGTTATTTAGGATAAAAAAACAGCCTGCCAGCCCGCTTGAACAAATCGGGTTTTTCTTATTAAGTGGCTTCATATGAGCCGTATACAAAGGAGTTAAGAAGTGAAAGAAGGTACAGTTAAATGGTTTAATGCGTCCAAGGGTTTCGGTTTTATTGAGCAAGATAATGGTGGTGATGTTTTCGTACATTATTCAGCAATAAAAACAGACGGTTTTAAAACTCTTGATGAGGGTGCAAGGGTCCAGTTCGAGGTAGTCGATGGCCCCAAAGGCCCGGCTGCTGACAATGTTGTCCAATTATAAGACAAAGTAGAGAATTCACAAAAAAGCCCCGCATAATGCGGGGCTTTTTTATATATCCGGAGCATATGAACGCTCCCTATTGAAGGTGTTTATACCCCTCAGGTAAGCTACTAAAGGGGATACTCCGAGGGGGGATTATACCCTGATTTTAAGGGGGTACTATAAAGAGTGCCCTGAAAGGGTGTTTATCCGAGGTCTGCTCTTATCTGCAGCAGGGAGCTTCGGTCACATATTAACCGCAGTTGCAACCCGATCCACATGCCTCTGCATCATCTGAACCGCAGCCGCAGCCGGAACTGAAGCTGGCAGCTGCCTGGGATAATTCCTCTGCAGAGGGTTCACGCACTTCAATCACATTGACATCAAAATGCAGCTGCTTTCCAGCCATGGGGTGGTTGAGGTCAACGGTTATGGTCTCGTTGTCGTTTATCTTGGATATCGTAATCATAAAAGGGCCTTGGGGTCCCTGGGCCTCAAATGCCATACCCGGTTTGACTTCAACATCACTCGGAAACTGACTTTTGGGAATTTCCTGGAACAAATCATCCTTGATAAGCCCATAGGCATCTTCCGGTTCAACAACTAATTTAGCTTTATCGCCGGCAGATCTTCCCATGAGCGCTTTTTCCAAGCCCGGAATTATCTGACCGAGCCCGGTGATAAACCCCAGTGGCTGTCCTTCAGGAGACTTGTCTATCTCCTGCCCGGATTCCAGGGTAAGTGTGTAATCAATAGCCACATACATTTTATCTGCAATATTCATTTGCATCCTCCCTTGAAATAAAAAAATATCCCGATGAAACCTTAAATTTCGGTTCCATCGGGCTCCATTACTGGGTACTAATTTAAACCATCATCCATTAATGTCAACCACCCCGCCTTGAATTTACTCTTAAGCCACAAGAATACCGACTCATGGCATGGCAAATTACGGCTATTCTCTCTGCAAGAATTATATGGTATATTGGGATTACTTGTGATGAATATTTTGCATTCCATATGATGCAACCTGGCCATGGAAGTAAAACTCTTACGCCCATGCAATAAAAAATTTCAACTTTTCAAAAAGGGGTGAAAATGCCGGGAAACGTATTAAGTGGTGACCAGTTAGCCTGGGCCCTGGTTGCAGAAAAAGAGCCGACCTTTATATGCAAACAGGCAGATGTCAAATATGACGTTACAGCACGCAAGTTTACCATGCAATGCTTTGGCCAGGAAATTCTTGTCGATGTTTCTGGTTTTACAATTGTAAGCCACATCCCTTTGGGAGAACGACTTTTACATGGGCTGGGTTATTTTTTTGATCTGGCTGCTCTTTGGTATTTGGGCAAGGCAAGAGATATTCCTCCTGCCGGCCGCATGATCAGTCCAGCGAGCCTCAGTGGAGGTGAAATTTTTCAAAGAGGGACCCATGTGCTGCCCTTGGATAAGATTGCTGCCAAATATGGCAGGGACTTTGAGGGTTTTTATAGAAAAGGCATGGAGCTTGGCGGGCAGCCTCTGGAGCTTGGTGATGCTTCTATACGGCTGTATCCATTTCCCAGGGTTCCCCTCACAGTGATCCTGTGGGGACCTGACGAGGAATTTCCGGCCCGCGCCGACATGTTTTTTGACGCAACCTGTGAACAGCATTTGCCGACGGATGTTATCTGGTCCATAGCAATGACCTCTGTCCTGATCATGTTGTGAGCAGTTCTTGACTGCCTGCACCTTTTGTTTTTGCACCTATAAATAAGGAGTCACCAAATGGAATTTAAAGAACGTATTCCTGATTATGGCCTTGATTATCTTGGTCTTCACAGCCTGAACGCTGTTCACTGGAATCTTACAACTTCAGCATTGTATGAATATGCAATACGCAGGTTTGAAGGCCAACTGGCTCATTTAGGGCCTTTTGTGGTTTCCATGGGGCAGCATACAGGTCGCGCGGCCAAAGATAAGTATATTGTTGACGAACCGGAAACCCGCGATGATATCTGGTGGAACAAGATAAATGTAAGCTACCCTGAAGAGCGCTTTAATGCCCTTTTTAAAAGAATGGTTGCCTATCTGCGGGGGAAAACCGTCTATATTCAGGACTGTTATGCTGGGGCAGACCCTGAGAATCGCCATCCGGTTCGTGTCATTACCACCTTTGCCTGGCATTCAATCTTTGCCAGGAATATGTTCATCCAGCAGGCTTCTGATGACAATGAGGCCATGAGGAAGTTTATGCCTGAGTTCACAGTGCTTCAATGTCCTAATTTTCATGCAGACAGCGACGATGATGGAACCCGAAGCGGCACCTTTGTGGCGATTAATGTGAGGCAGAAGCTCATTATCATTGGGGGCTCAGCTTATGCCGGGGAAATAAAGAAATCCATTTTTTCCGCTCTTAATTTTCTTTTGCCGGGCAAAAAAATTCTTCCCATGCATTGCTCTGCCAACGTGAATAAGAATGACCCGGCCGATGTGGCCATATTTTTCGGGCTGTCCGGCACTGGCAAAACAACTTTGTCTGCTGACCCGAACAGGGTTCTTGTTGGTGATGATGAACATGGTTGGTCTGACAAGGGAATCTTTAATTTTGAGGGTGGATGCTATGCCAAGGTGATCAAGTTGTCCCAGGAGGCTGAGCCGGAGATTTATGCTACCACCAGGCGCTTTGGCACGATTCTGGAAAATGTCAGCATTGATCCGGTGACAAAAAGACTGGACCTGGATGATGACAGCCTGACTGAAAACACCCGGGCCTCATACCCCCTCTCGCATCTTCCCAATTATGTCGAGTCCGGGATGGCCGGCCATCCCCGCTCAATCATCATGCTCACCGCTGATGCATTCGGGGTTATGCCACCTGTGGTAAGGCTCTCAAAAGAACAGGCAATGTATCATTTTATAAGCGGCTATACAGCAAAAGTGGCAGGCACAGAGAAAGGGGTGACCGAACCGGTGGCAACGTTTTCAGCCTGCTTTGGCGCGCCTTTTATGATGCGGCACCCCCTGGTATATGCTCAGCTTCTCGAAAAGAAGATAGAGGAACATAAATCAACCTGCTGGCTGGTCAATACCGGTTGGACCGGCGGACCCTATGGTTTAGGCAGAAGAATGGAAATAAAATATACCAGGGCACTCCTGAATGCAGCTTTGGATGGTGCTTTGAATGATGTGGAAATGTATGAAGATCCTATCTTCGGCTTCCAGGTGCCGGTCTCCGTACCCGGAGTGCCGGATGAGGTCCTGAATCCCCGAAATACCTGGGCTGACAAGGGCGCTTATGACGCCCAGGCTAAAAAACTTGCCAGTCTTTTTGAGGAAAACTTTGAACAGTTCAAGGAAAATGTTCCCGAGCATGTCATTGGAGCTGGGCCTAAAGCCGTCTGAACAACTGTAAATTTACGTGGTGGTGATGCCAGCAACTTCATATACCTCACCATCAAATTCCACCTGGTCACCGGTTCGAAGTTTCCGGCCGCGCCGGGTTTCCACTTCACCGTTTACCCTGACCTCTTTGTCGGCGATACGGAACTTTGCCTCAACCCCGTCCTGCACAACATTGGCAAGTTTCAGTAACTGGGAGAGACGGATTGTTTCTGTATCTATTGGTATGGAGATCATGAGGACAGTTTGCCGGGACACCCGGTGAGGTGCCCGGCAAACTAAAGCTGGCTGTTATTCGCTTTTGTTGAAACGGTCTGTTTCGGCAATGAGTTCCATCGTATTTATCGTCTTTTTAAGAAGCGCATTTGCTTCATCTATTTTGTTCTGGGAGATTAATTCCTTCGCTTCTTCAACCGCCTTGTTCACATTATTGCGCTGGTTGTCCGACATTTCATAGCCTGCATTCATCATTTTAGTGATGGTTGCAAGTTTATCATCCGGAGTATTGGATTTGCCGCCGCCCGAAGAGCATCCTGCAAGTGCAAGCATAATGACGAGAAAAAATACGATCAGTTTTGATTTCATTTATACAAGTCTCCTTTTTGAAAAATTAATGATTTTGAATAATTTTAAATCAGCAAAAAATTAATTTCCATATGGAATGAAATAATCTGGAGAAACACCATACAATATATAGGCATTTATACCTAGTTATTTTCTTTTGCGCAGGCGAATTGCTGCAGGAGTGATCTCAACCAGTTCATCGTCATTGATAAAGGCAATGCAGTCCTCAAGACTTAATTGCTTAGGTGGGGTAAGAATAACGTTTTCATCAGAACCTGAGGCCCGCATGTTTGTCAGCTTTTTGCCTTTGGCTGGATTAACCACAAGATCACCGGTCCGGCAATTTTCCCCTACAATCTGTCCCTTGTATACCTTGACACCTGGATCCAGGAAAAGGGTGCCGCGCTCCTGCAGATTAAACAAAGCATAGGCAACGGTTGTACAACCTTCTTTGGCAACAAGAACGCCTCTTGTCCGGTTTGAAATTTCGCCGGCATGGGGTCCATAGCCGGCAAAAACATAATTCATAATCCCCATACCCTTGGTGAGCGTAAGAAATTCACTGCGAAAGCCAATGAGGCTTCGGGTGGGAATTTTGTAGGAAAGGCGGATCATCTCGTTGCGCCGGTTCATTTCCAGCATCTGCCCCTTTAGTCCGCCCAGTTTTTCAATGACAGCCCCCTGGTAGTTTTCCTCCACATCAATGGTAAGCTCTTCATAGGGTTCCAATGTCTTGCCCCCCTCTTCTCTCATGATGACCACTGGGCGGGTCACCTGGAACTCATATCCTTCACGCCGCATTTTCTCAATCAGGATTGAGAGATGGAGTTCCCCCCGGCCGGAAACCTTGAAACCTATACCACGTCCAAGGGGTTCCACCTGCAGGGCAACATCACCCAGAGTTTCCCTGAAGAGTCGATCCTCAATCTGGCGCGAGGTGACAAACTGGCCATCCTGTCCGGCAAAAGGTGAATCATTGGGAATGAAATGCATGGCAATGGTGGGAGGATCGATATCAATAAGCGGGAGTGGTTTAGGGGTATCCGGGTCGGTGAAGGTTACCCCAACGGTGATATCCTCCAGTCCTGCCACGGCAACAATATCACCGGCTTCAGCTTTTTCCACCGGCTCTTTCTCATCCCGTTCGAACTTAAATATTTTAGAAATGCGGACCGGGGCGAGGCTGCCATCCCTTTTTGCAACCACAATGTTCTGATTGATATGAATAGTACCATTGACAACCTTGCCAATTCCAAGTTTGCCCAGATAAGGCGAATAGTCAATGGTATTTACCTGCAGCTGTAAAATTCCATCAGGGTTCCCTGCCGGCGGGGGAATAAACTCGATAATCTTTTCGAGCAGAGGGTTCATGGTTGCACCCTCAATAGGATCATCCGCATTGTATATGGCATAACCCCCTTTTGCTGAAGCATAAATCACAGGAAAATCAAGTAATGCATCCGGGGCTTCAAGTTTGACAAAAAGATCGAATACCTGGTCAACCGCCCAGTTTGAACGGGCTGCAGGCTTATCAATTTTATTGATGACCACTAATACGGGCAGGGATAAAGCCAGGGCCTTTTTCAAGACGAAATAGGTCTGGGGCATGGGGCCTTCCTGGGCATCAACGAGTAGCAGACAGCCATCTGCCATGCGCAACACCCTTTCAACCTGACCGCCAAAATCAGCATGACCCGGTGTATCTATGATATTGATCCGATGGTCTTTGTAGCGGAATGAACCGTTTTTGGCAGCAATGGTTATGCCGCGTTCTTTTTCCAGGTCCATTGAATCCATAAGCCTTTCTGCCATGGCCTGATTTTCACGGAACATGCCGCTTTGCTGGAAAAACTGATCAACCAGGGTTGTTTTTCCATGATCGACGTGGGCAATGATTGCAATGTTTCTAATCTGTTTTTGATTCATTGGTAGAATATCCTTAGGGGTGCATTTAGAAAAAGAGCCCATCCTTATAGTATTCTGCATAAATTAGCAAGGAAATAATTGTCAGGATTCTGGAGGAGAAGTAATATATTGTGGAAAAAACAGGGAGTATGGTATTGTTACTTGTTGGGAATAATTTCCAATAAGCTAAACTACCGGGAGAATAATCCAATGTGTATTGATGTCAGGAAAACATGTGAGTGCTCCACCCATACGGTTCAATTCCATTTGCGTGATAATATTATGCCACCCCAAGTCATTTCCCGCCTCTTTTGCCCATCATGCCCAGGCAATAGTGCTTTTGACAATGAATCCATGCTCTATGACAATGGCTGGATTATTGAATACGATATGGACCTGGCCCGAACCATGCTTGAGAAAAAACTCCAGACTTACCCGGAGGATGTAGTTCCCGGGTTTATTTTTGACAAGGGTTTTGCGTGCTGGCAGGAAATGTATCCAGGAGAGCAAAAAGATATCAAAAAAGACCGGGAAAAGATCATCAAACTGCTTAAAGAGGATAGAAATGTGTACCTCCACGCCATGCAGAACTGGAATATTGAACGCATAGAAAGGCTAAAAACAGCAGGTTGGCGCAAGGTGCAGCAGGCTTGAAGCAATAAGCGACTCCCTGTCCTTTGCCTTCTTTAATTACCATTTTTCCAGATGCACCCTCTCAGGGTTAAAACGGGTACGGGGTTCCGGCTTTTCTGCGGGCCAGCCCAAAGCAATGGAGCACATGGGGATAATGTTTGCCGGCAGAGAGAACAGGCTGCGGATACCATCAATGCGATCCTGGCGCGGATGCATGCCAAGCCAGCAGGAGCCAAGCCCAAGTGCAGTGGCCGCCAGCAGGAGATTTTCGACTGCTGCACTCAGATCCTGGAGCATGTATGACACCTCATTGGCATGGGCCTTATTGATGTCGCCGCAGACGATAACTGTGGCCGGAGCCTGGCGCAGCATCTGTCCATTGGGAAGAATTTTCACAATGGTATCAAGTATTTTCCTGTCCGTTATGAGCAGAAAATGCCAGGGGTCCTTGGCAACAGCAGAAGGTGCCGCCATGGCAGCTTCAAAAAGGTCATTGTACATGTCTGCAGGAATTTCCCTGCTTTCATATTTTCGCACACTCCTTCTGCTGAAAATGAAATGCAGTGATGGGTTCATTGCTGTCCCTCCAATGGTTTTGATGAAATCTGGGTATTACTTCACTGTCTGTCCAGTTTTGCAAAAACAATGTAAACTTTTTTGACAAAGATTGACATGGTATTGCCAAATTTTCGTAAACAATTTTAGCATTCAACAGGACAATCGTGCCCTATGAGAAAAATTTTTGTGCCCGAAAAAGGCAGCATCAGCATGCTTAAACAATTGTATACATGCGCACAAAGCGTTAGTGCTCACTTTCAGGTACTGCCTTCTAATAGTTTGAAATTATTGCAAAATCCATTCTACCTACAGGCAGGGCATTAGCGGATTTCTTTTTAAAATATTATATAATTTATATACCACCAACTTAATTTATTGTTGTTTTTATAAATAATGCAGCCAGTTTGTCATAGATATTGCATGCAAATTGAGAATGTGTATACTAGTATTTGTCGTGATGCCTAATTTATCATACATCTAAGCAGGGAAAAATGATAAGTCATCTTCATCCAATAGAAAAATCTAACAGAGGAATCTGGCGATGCGTTGTCCTAAATGCGGCTTTATTTCTTTTGATCATTTGATCTCCTGTGCGAAGTGCGGAAGGGATATTGCAGAAGTAGCCTCCGAGTTGCAGGGCACTTCCATTAAAGTAGAAACTCCTATGTTTCTCAGTGGGGCCTTGGCAGCCTATGCCGACAGGGAAGAATCCTTTGAGGACCATGCCATGGAGTCTGAAGTTGATGAAGGAATTGACTTTTCCATGGATGAAGCACCCATGGATGAAGGACCTGTTGAAATGGCTGGCGCAGATGAGGACATAGACTTTTCCTTTGACGAAGATGAAAAAGCTGACATCAGTCTTGCAGAGGCGGAGGCAGAAGAAGCTGCCGGCATTGTAGAAGAGGCTGTAGAAGAGGCTGAGCAGGATGTTGATTATACCCTTGAAGCAGACGCAGAAGAAGTTGAGGAAGAAGCTGCGCCTGAAGCAGCGGAAGAATCTTTTGAGGAGCTTGATTTCATGGGTGTCATTGATGAGGAAGAAGAGGGCGGCCTGGAGTTTGACCTTGAAGATTTTTTAGAGGACACGGATGATGACAAGCCTAAGTCATCAAAAAGTGGGGATATTGACCTTGATCTCGATGATTAGAAGAAACAAGTAAAAACAGCAAAGGTTTACCCGTCATCTTTGTAGCCCGCCGTTCCTGCCCCCAAGCTGTGTCGGCCTTGCAGATAAACACCCTTACTGGACTCTCTTTATTTATATCCCCTATTTCTCAAGTGGGCCTGCGCCTTAAAGTCTAACCCTTTATTGGTGAGCCGGCCGTTCATGCTCTCCCTGTTCACTTAGTATACTTTTTTACTTTGGGGGTTTTCTTTTTTTTTGCACATGATTTATTTCACCCTAGTTCATGCCTGGACCGGGCGGACAATCTGGAAAATAATAATGGGCATCAGAGTTGTCATGAGGGAGAACTGACAGGTTTCCCCTTCCCTTGCTTTTTTTTGCGCTGGGTGGGCTATATATAAAATTTTGTTCCCTTGGCACCAGGCTTTCTGCCGTTGGCGGTTGACAAGGGTCACTCTGCCTTGCCATGCCAGGTCAGCGCAGACCAGAGTTGTATCAGCAAAAATGACTTGACAAGGAATTTATCCTTCCATATAGTTGCCACTTCTTTTTAGGTGGCGCCGAGATAGCTCAGTCGGTAGAGCATCGGACTGAAAATCCGAGTGTCCCTGGTTCAAATCCTGGTCTCGGCACCATTAGAATAGCAGAGGAGCTGCATTTCACCTGTGGCTCCTTTTTTTATGGGCTGCCCGAAAAGCCTTTTACCGAAAGGCAAGCTGGACTGTTTATTGTCGTTTTTGCTTGACAGGCATGCGGTAAACGTGTATACCGCACGCCGCACATCAAAGATCATTTCTTTGAACAGAAGCATTTTTTTAAAATCAATTGGCTGCCTAACAGGCTAATGCTTGAGTTTATCCAGGCTGTAATGGCAGCTTCTTCTTTTAGCTTATTTTATAGAAGACGGAATTGGATTGACGCCTGCTGTCACTTAGTCTGAAGTGGAGAGCGGGTTCTTTGTTTTATAACACTAAGTATCCGTTTATCGGCGTCACAGTTTATTACAATTAAAGAGATGTATTTTGGGTGCAAATATGCTACCCAGGTATTATTAGAGGAAAGCTTGAGGAAGTAACAATGACATCTAATTTGGATAAGTTAAGAAATATCGGCATCAGTGCGCATATTGACTCAGGGAAAACCACTCTGACCGAGCGTATTCTCTTCTACACCCAAAGAATACATGCCATACATGAAGTGCGAGGCAAGGATGGTGTCGGGGCCAAGATGGATTCCATGGAACTGGAAAAGGAAAGAGGCATTACCATCCAGTCGGCCGCGACCTATTGCACTTGGAAAGGCCATGCCATTAATATCATTGATACCCCGGGCCATGTCGATTTTACCATTGAGGTGGAAAGGGCCCTCAGGGTATTGGACGGTGCAGTACTCATATTATGTTCCGTGGGCGGTGTCCAGTCCCAGAGCATCACAGTCAATCGCCAGATGACCCGTTACAAGGTGCCACGCATGGTCTTTATCAACAAGTGTGACCGTACCGGCGCCAACCCTTACAGGGTGGCGCAACAGGTCAGGGAAAAACTGGACCTTAATGCTGTGCTGCTGCAAATCCCCATAGGCCTTGAAGGAGACCTGAAGGGGGTTGTTGACCTGGTGACCATGAAGGCCATCTACTTTGAGGGTGCCAATGGTGAGGAGATCAGGGAAACTGAAATTCCAGATGAACTCCAGGAAGATGCAGAGGCAAAACGGGAGGAACTCCTCGATGCTGCATCTATGTATTCTGAAGAGCTGATGGAGGCAATCCTGGAAGGAACGCCTACCGAAGAGATGATCCGGAAAGCTGTACGGACCGGCACGCTCAGCCTGGAACTGGTTCCTGTCTTCATGGGATCAGCCTACAAGAATAAAGGTGTTCAGTCCATGCTCGATGCGGTTACCGAATACCTCCCTACCCCTAAAGATATTAACAACACAGCCCTTGATCTCATGAACGATGAGCAGGAGATTACTCTTATTAATAATCCTGCCGCACCGCTGATTTCCCTGGCCTTTAAGCTTGAAGACGGCCGTTATGGCCAGTTGACCTATATAAGGATATACCAGGGCACCATGAAAAAAGGGGATACCATTGTCAACAGCCGTGACGGCAAAAAGGTAAAGGTGGGCCGCCTGGTGCGTATGCATTCCGATGAGATGGAGGATATTGAAGAAGCCGCTTCCGGTGACATTGTCGCCCTTTTTGGTATTGACTGCGCCTCCGGTGACACTTTTACATCCCCGGATATCTCTGTATCCATGAGCTCTATGCATGTCCCGGAACCTGTTATTTCCCTGGCAATTCTGCCGGTAGACAACAAGGCCCAGGTCAATATGTCAAAGGCCCTCAACCGCTTCACCAAAGAGGACCCGACTTTCAGGACTTATGTAGACCATGAGACCAACGAAACAATTGTATCAGGCATGGGTGAACTTCACCTCGAGGTCTATATCGAGCGCATGAAGCGCGAATATCAGGCCGAAGTACAAGTAGGGCAACCGCAGGTTGCCTACCGCGAAACCATTACCCAGCGGGCGGAGTTCAACTACACCCACAAGAAGCAGACCGGTGGCTCAGGCCAGTTCGGCCGGGTAGGCGGATTCATGGAGCCCATGGACGAAGGTGAATACGAGTTTGAGGACAAGATTGTCGGGGGCTCAATTCCCCGCGAGTTTATTTCATCCTGTGACAAGGGCTTTAAAAAAAGTATGGCAAAAGGCTCACTGGCAGGTGCTCAAATTACCGGTATCCGGGTGACAATCAATGACGGTGCCTCCCACAATGTTGACTCTTCCGATGTGGCTTTCCAGCTGGCTGCAGTCGGCGCCTTCAAGGAGGGTTACCAGAAGGCAAAACCTGTTATCCTTGAACCCATAATGAAGGTTGCCGTGGAGGGCCCTTCAGAGTTTCAGGGTTCGATAATGGGCAGTTTGAACCAGCGGCGCGGCATGATCATTGGTACTGTTGAGGAAGCGAATTATACTTCAGTTGAGTCCGAAGTTCCTTTGTCGGAAATGTTTGGCTATTCAACGGTATTGCGCTCCCTCACCCAGGGTAAAGCGGAGTTCACCATGGAGTTTGCCACTTACAGGCAGGTGCCCAAGTCGGTTTCCGAGGAAATAATTAAGAAATTTCAGGAAGAAAAGAAGAACTCATAAATAATGACCTTTATTAATTAGGTTTTAGGAGTTGTATTATGCAGAAAGAGGATTTGATCAATAAAAACCCGCTACGTGTCCTCAATCCCTTAGCCCCGGAATCACTGCCTGATCACCGCATGGGCTTGGTCATGGCCCGGGCCGGATTGGGGAAAACGGCAATTCTGGTGCAGATTGCCATGGATTCCATGCTGCGCGGCCAGAAGGTACTGCATGTCAGTATCGGCGAAGGATTGGAGAAAGCCAAGGCCTGGTATGAGGATGTTTACAAGTATATCGCTGAAGGTTTTCATCTGGAAAATGCCTCTGAAGTCGAAGAAGAACTCATGCGCAACCGCATGATCATGACTTTCAAAGAGTCGGCCTTCAGCAGGCTGAAACTGGAAGAGCGCTTAAACGACCTGGTGTACCAGAATATATTCAGACCTGATATCGTTGTGGTCGATGGCTATGACTTTGTCCAGGCAGATTATGATTCGGTCATGGATCTGAAGGAAATGATGGCCGCCATGAATGTTCAGGGCTGGTTTTCCGCTCTGCGTCACCGGGAAGATGACCGGAAAAGTGCAGCCGGGGTGCCTGCTCCCTGCCATGAGGTGGACGGCGTCTTTGATACGATTATCATTCTGCAGCCTGAGAAGGATGCCATTCTTCTAAATATAATCAAGGATGAATACGATGGCGCAGCAGGCAAGATCCTCAACCTGGACCCCTCTACAATGATGGTCAGGGACTGAGTCCGGGACAGAAAACTGCTTAGACTTTTGAACCCCGCGTTTTCTGCTGACATATTGCCACAGCGTTAAATTTTATACTTACACAGCATCATTAAGAATAAACCACCCTTCAGGGCCGTGGCTCAAAGATTCTGGAAGGAGGCTTGATCACTTTCCCGTTTCCTGTACTGTAAGCATTATGAAATTCAGACCCTGTATAGACCTGCACAATGGCAAGGTAAAGCAAATTGTCGGTTCTACCTTGAGCGACGAAAACCCTGATGCGCTCAGGACGAATTTCACTTCAGAGTTACCTTCTTCACATTATGCCCGGATGTACAGCCGTGATGACCTGTACGGCGGGCATGTCATCATGCTCGGACCCGGCAATGAGGATGCGGCCAAAGAGGCATTTCAGGCGTTTCCGCAAGGTTTGCAGGCCGGCGGCGGCATAACAGCAAAAAATGCCTGCTACTGGCTGGACCAGGGCGCTGCAGCCGTTATTGTCACCTCGTATGTGTTCAAAGAAGGGCAGATTTTTACAGATCGGCTTAAAGAGATGCTGGCCCTGGTTGGTCGTGACAAACTGGTTATTGATTTGAGCTGCAGAAAAAAAGGTGATGCCTATTATGTGGTCACTGACCGCTGGCAGAAATTCACCACCACCCAGATCAGCCCTGAAACCCTTGACTATTTTTCCCAATTCTGTTTCGAGTTTTTGATACATGCTACTGATGTAGAAGGCAAATGTCAGGGTATTGCAGAGGATCTGGTCTCAGACCTTGCTGCATGGTCTCCGTTGCCAACGACCTATGCCGGGGGCGTGCGCGGTTTACGTGATTTTCTGCGCATCCAGGAACTTGGCAAAGGCAGACTTGACGTAACTGCAGGCAGCGGTCTTGATATTTTTGGCGGCAGCGGCATCAAATACAGTGAAGCGGTTGCCTTCAATCGGCAGCAGGAACCAGGCTAGTTTTCCCCTTATTGTTTCAGCCGGTGCCAATCCTTATCATTTGATGAATCTTTGCGAGGCAGAACAAAACGTAGAACTCCATGCCGAAGAGCTTATTCCCGGAAAAACAAACAGAACAAACCACCCGGATTCAGGGGATCCTTGACCGGATTACCTTTCAAAATGAAGAAAACGGCTATACGGTTGCCCGCCTGCTCAGTGGTGCAAAGGAAAAAAAGATAATCACGGTTGTGGGTTTTTTATCCGGCGTACCGGTTGGTTCCACCCTCTCCCTGACGGGCACCTGGATCACGGATTCCCGTTACGGCAAACAATTTAAACTGCAGAATTATAAAATAATTAGGCCCAATACCATAAACGGTATCGAGCGCTACCTGGGCTCCGGCCTTATCAAAGGAATTGGCCCCGCCTATGCTGCCAGGATTGTAAGCCGTTTCGGCTTAAAAACCCTTGATATCCTTGAAAATGACCCGGGCAGATTGGGTGAAATAGCCGGCCTGGGCAGGACACGGGTTGAGCGCATAGAAAAAGCCTGGAGTGAACAGAAAGAGGTGCACTCCATTATGGTTTTTCTCCAGGGCCATGGCATTTCGGCAACGTATGCGGTCAAAATTTACAAGACTTACGGCCGCAAAGCCCTGGCAATCGTGAAAAACAACCCTTATCAGCTGGCAGAAGACATCTGGGGCGTGGGTTTCAGAATAGCAGACTCAATTGCCCTCTCCCTCGGGGTGCCGGCAAATGATCCCCGCCGTGCCAGGGCCGGTTTGCTTTTTGCCCTGGACGAGTCAGCCGGTGAAGGCCACTGCTTCCTGCCGCGGGACATATTATTTGAGCAGGCAGAGCAGCTGCTCAAGTTGACAGGCAAATTGGAACAATTTCCCGGGCAGGAGGATCTTTACAGCGATCGTCTTCTCATTGAGGAGCAGATACAAAGTTTATTGGCCGCTGACAAGATAGCAGTGGATGGTGAAAATATCGCCTTGGCCCCTCTCTATTTTGCTGAAAAGGGGGCGGCGGCAAAGTTGCTGGAACTCTCCAGTGGGCAGCCTAATCATAGTATTACTAATATTGACCAGGCAGTAGAGTGGTCCAGTAGCAAAATGCACCTGGACCTGGCACCTGAACAGGCAGAAGCAATAAAAAAGAGCTTATGCCAGAAGGTATTAGTCATTACCGGGGGGCCGGGGACCGGTAAAAGCACTATCCTTAAGGCGCTGCTTCTTATCCTCTCACAGAAAGGTATTGTGGTAAAACTGGCAGCCCCAACGGGGCGTGCTGCAAAAAGGCTGGCCCAGGCCAGCGGCCGGGAAGCAAAAACCATTCATCGGCTTCTGGAATATGATGCCGCCATTCGTGGATTCAAGAGAAACAGAGAAAATCCCCTTGAAGCCGATATGATAATCATCGATGAATGCTCGATGATGGATATCATCCTGACTAACTCCCTGCTTAAAGCGATTGCTGCAGATGCAGCTCTAGTATTGGTTGGGGACGTTGACCAGCTGCCCTCGGTGGGGCCGGGAAATGTGCTTAAAGATATAATTGCTTCAGGCCGGGTCCCGGTAGCCCGCCTACAGACGGTTTTCCGCCAGGGCCCCGGGAGCCTGATAAGCTTGAATGCCGCACGTATTAATAGGGGGGAATTCCTGGATCTGCTGCCTGATTATGATGGAACCAAGGACTTCTATTGTATATTTCGGGAAAAAGCTGAGGATATTGAAGAGGAAATACTAAGCCTCTGCCGCGACCGGCTGCATAAAAAATACAACTTTGACCCCATCAGGGATATTCAGGTTTTAACCCCCATGCGTAAAGGCATCATAGGAACGGAGAATCTGAACTTCCGCCTCCAGGAGGCCCTGAATCATAAAGCCACGGCAGGTGATGAGCGCCAGCGACGCCTGCAGGTGGGAGACAAAGTCATGCAGATCCGCAACAATTATGATAAAGAAGTTTTTAATGGCGACCAGGGTATTGTCTCTTCAATTGACAGAGAAGCAGAAAGTGTTGAAGTCAATTTTGAGGGCAGAAAAGTACTCTATGAGGCAGCTGATCTGGTGGAAGTGGTCCTGGCCTATGCAATAACGGTTCATAAATCCCAGGGCTCGGAATTTCCCTGCGTCATTATCCCTCTGCATACCACCCATTATCCCCTCCTGCAGAGAAACCTTATATATACTGCCGTGACACGAGGGAAAAATCTTGTTGTCCTGGTGGGCAGTAAAAGGGCAATCGGCATAGCCATTCATAATGACCGCGTGGTCAGACGCTACACCATGCTCAAGGAAAGGCTGCAAACCGGCTCCCACTCACTCAATTAATTTTTTACAAAGAATATCACCCCCAAAGTTCTACTGTCACAATGTGGCTGGGCTGTATCCTTGCACTGCCCATGGGAATAGTCCTGCCTCCAAGTTGTTCTTCAAAAGAAAAAAAAATTAAAATTTGCAGCAATGGTGTTTTTTCTTGTTGATAAATCGGTTTAAACATGATAGGACATCGGCTCATATATATGAATGACCATTCAATCATTTGATGCTGTAAAACCTGCACTGCTGGATGAGCAGAGATGAACATAGAAACTATATTAGCTGAAAAAAAGAAGGCGATTGTCCAGAAATGGACAGACCAGGTGCTGGACTCATACGGGTCCCCTGAGTTTTTCAAGAAGCAGAAGGACCGCTTTGCAAATCCAATCGGGGCCACGATATCTGATGGGCTCCGGGATCTTTATGCCATCCTGCTTGCAGGAAAAGATCTTGGGGAGGCTGCCGGGCCCCTGGAAAATATAATTAAGATCCGGGCTGTGCAGGAATTCAAACCATCACAGGCTGTTTCCTTTGTTTACCTGCTCAAGAAAATTGTACGGGCAGAGTTTGCCAAGGAGAAAACCCGGGGAGAAATGTTGGAGGGTTTGTCTGAACTTGATGCAAGAATTGATAAGGTTGCGCTCATGGCTTTTGATTTTTACATGGATTGCCGGGAGCGCTTGCATCAGATTCGGGTAAATGAAGTATTAAGCGGCAGATCTGCATTGACCGATGGCACGAAATGTGTTTCGGCAATGCTCAAGCAAGAAATTGAGTCAGCAGATAACAGTAAAATCAACAGACTAACCTGAAGCGAGGTAACGATAAATGAAGCACGCAATCCTTGCAGTTATTGTCCTGATAGGAGTAGCATGGCTGGGTTCTCTGGTCGGATTGGATCCTGTATTCGGGATGGTATTCCCTTATGTGGCCTTGGCAATATTTCTCGGTGGCTTTACCTACCGAATCCTTAACTGGGCCAAGTCCCCGGTTCCCTTCCGGATTCCAACAACCAGCGGCCAGGGAAAATCTCTGGACTGGGTAAAACAGGACAAACTTGATTGTCCTGCCACATTTTGGCAGACCGTGGGCAGGATGCTTCTGGAAGTGTTCGCCTTCCGCTCCCTGTTCAAAAACACCAAGGCGGAAATCCATGACGGCCCCAAACTGGTCTATGGGTCCAGCAAATGGCTCTGGCTCTTCGGCTTGGCTTTTCATTATACATTTCTAATCATTGTCCTGCGGCATTTAAGGCTTTTTCTCAATCCGGTGCCTGGAATTATCGGGCAGATAGAGTTTTTTGACGGGTTGTTCCAGGTGGGCGTGCCGGTACTCTATCAGACCGACATTATCTTTGTCGGTGCTGTTACCTATCTTTTCCTGCGCCGGGTGCTTATTCCCCAGGTTAAATACATCTCCTTTGCTGCTGATTACTTCCCCCTGTTTCTGATCTTTGGGATTGCAGTGACAGGTATTCTCATGCGCTATATCTTCCGGGTGGATGTGGTTTCCATTAAGCAGCTGACCATGGGACTTGCAACCTTCTCGCCGTCTATCCCCGCAAATATAGGTTCCATCTTTTATATTCATCTATTCCTGGTTTGCGTTTTGCTGGCCTATTTCCCGTTCAGCAAACTCATGCACCTGGGCGGTGTTTTTTTGAGCCCCACCAGGAACCTGGCCAATAACAACCGCATGGTCAGACACGTGAATCCCTGGAATGATCCAAGTATAAAGCCCCATTCCTATGCTGACTATGAGGATGAGTTCAGGCAATTCATGGCAGATGCTGACATACCATTGGAAAAGGAATTACCTCCAGAGCCGGAACCGGAACCGGAACCGGCGGCTGAAGAAACAGAAAAACCCGCCGCTGACGCTGCTGCTGAAACTCCAGCTGAGAAGGAATAACGACTATGGCAGATACAAAAGTAGAACAAATGAGTGTTAACGTCGTCAAAGAACCGTCTATGATGACCGGGGCTATCCCCCGTAAGGACTGGATGGACACCCCGGTAACCTTCAAGCCAGGCAACTATTGCTATCCAGCCAAGAAGAGTATTGTCGAATACTTAAGCAAAGGGTTGCCTGGTCTGTTCGGCGAACCGCGCGAATGGAAGGTGGAAGATGATGACTGGCAGCTCCCTGAGAACTGGGTTGAGATCATTCTACAAGGAATGCGTGAAAGACTTGATAAGTTCCGCTCCTTTAAGGTGTTCATGGACATCTGTGTGCGTTGCGGCGCCTGTTCCGACAAATGCCACTTTTTTCTAGGCACTGGCGATCCCAAGAATATGCCGGTACTCAGAGCCGAACTTTTACGTTCCGTTTACCGCGGCAATTTCACCAAGGCCGGCAAGATATTAGGTTCCATTGCCAATGGCCGTGAAATGACATTTGAAGTCCTGAAAGAGTGGTTCATGTACTTTTATCAGTGCACTGAATGTCGTCGCTGCTCGGTTTTCTGTCCGTACGGCATTGACACCGCTGAAATTACAGCCATGGCCCGTGAACTGCTGCACCTGGTCGGGGTCGGCACCAACTGGATCCTGGAACCGGCCGCCAACTCCAACCGCACAGGGAACCACTTGGGCCTGCAGCCCCATACCTTTAAGCAGAACGCCGAATTCCTCCTGGATGATATCGAAGAGGTGACAGGGGTAAAGCTGAACAGCCTGTCATTCAACCGCAAGGGTGCTGAGGTGCTCTTTGTCATCCCTTCTGCAGATGTTTTTGCTGAACCCGGTATTTTTACTTTTATGGGCTATCTGCTGCTTTTTGACCATGTCGGTCTGGACTATACCATCAGCACCTACTCATCAGAGGGCGGCAACTTCGGTTCCTTCACCAATAACGAACTGATGAAGAAACTGAACGGCAAGATGTATGCCGAGGCAGAGAGGCTTGGTGTCAAATGGATACTCGGCGGCGAATGCGGCCATATGTGGCGGGTTGTACACCAGTATATGGAGACCATGAACGGGCCTCCGGACAACCTGGAAGTCCCGAGATCACCCATTACCGGCACGGTCTTTGAAAATGCTGCAGCAGCCAAGATGGTGCACATTTCAGAATTCACCGCTGATCTGATCAAGCACAACAAGCTCAAGATAGACAAAAGCCGCAACGACCACCGTGTGGTTACCTTCCATGATTCCTGCAACCCGGCGCGGGGCATGGGCATGCTGGAGGAACCGCGCTACATCCTGCAGAATGTCTGTAACAACCTCTACGAAATGCCGGAAAATACCATTCGGGAGAAGACCTTCTGCTGCGGCAGCGGCACCGGTTTGAATACCGGCGAAATCATGGATCTGAGAATGCGGGGCGGATTGCCGCGCGCCAATGCCGTCAAACATGTGGAAGATAAACATGGGGTAAACATGCTTTCCTGTATATGCGCCATTGACCGGGCAACTCTGCTGGCCCTGATGGAATACTGGAATCCCAATGTGGGAGTCTGCGGTATTTCGGAGTTGGTTGGTAATGCTCTGATTATGGATGGAGAGAAAGAAAGAGACCAAGACCTTCGCTTTGAAGAATTACTCGGAGCAGGCGAAACGGGTGATGCCGAAAACAACGAGGAGGGTGCATAATGTACGACGGAAAGTTAATCATCCCTGGGCTGCTGATATTTTTGGTCCTGATGATATCCCCCATCTTATTCAACGGGTTGGATGCCGGCCCCGTCCCGAAACCGGAAAAACCGGTTGGGGTTACGAAATGTGTCAAATCAGCCCAGTATATGCGAACCTCCCATATGAAGGTGCTTGATGACTGGCGTGATGAAACATTACGCGACGGGGACAGAACACCTGTTGAAATAGATGGTGTCAAGTATGAAAAAAGTTTAATGAACGGCTGTTTGAAATGTCACACGGACAAGAAAAAATTCTGTGATGAGTGCCATGTGTATACATCCGTAAAACCGTATTGCTGGGATTGCCATTACGTGCCTAAGGAGACGTTCTAATGGATATCAAAAGAAGACAATTTTTAAAGATTGCCGGCTTGTCAACCATTGCAGGAATAGGAGCACCTGCGGCATTCAATTTGCTGCTGAAGGGCGAGACCTCACCTGTCTCATATGCATCTTCGGGGGGCAGTGCTGAAGCATCCCATGATGATGCCCCGGCAGGAGTGCGGTTGGGTATGGTTATCGACCAGAAGGTTTTTGATGCCAACATAGGCCTGGCCCAGAAATGTGTCACGGCCTGCCATACTGTTCACAATGTCCCTGATTTCGGGAAAGACAACAAGAAAGACGCGATAAAGTGGATCTTTGAAGTGCCCTTTGAGAAGGCCTTTACAAACAAAAGCCATTATCACAGGAACGCGCATCTGCATGACTCGGATTTTCTTGTACTCTGCAACCATTGTGACAATCCCCCATGCGTCAGGGCCTGCCCGACCAAGGCTACGTTTAAAAGAAAAGACGGCATTGTTGCCATGGATTACCACCGCTGCATCGGCTGTCGTTTCTGCATGGCTGCCTGCCCATATGGCATGAGAAGTTTTAACTGGCGTGATCCGCGGCCGTTTATAGACCAGACGAAGCATAACAAGGAATTTCCCACCCGTATGCGGGGTGTTGTGGAAAAATGCAATTTCTGTGTCGATCGACTTGCGAGAGGGTTGCAGCCTGCCTGTGTTGAAGCGACCGGCAATACGGGCGCCATGGTTTTCGGTGACCTGAATGATTCACATTCCAAGATACGAAAAGTCCTGGATGAAAATTTCACCATTCAGCGCAAGCCGGCTTTAGGTACGCAGCCGTCGTTATTTTATATAATTTAGTTGGAACTTTGGTAAACAAGGATTTTAAGGATTTAACCTCCTGAATATATACTGGGAAAAAGAGATTTTTGAATTTGCGGAGGCATCATGTTAGAAAAAGCGCTTACAGGAAGTAACAGATACTGGGGATGGATTGCTGTGCTGCTGGCCTTCATGGCTGCTGGGGCTTTAAGCTATGTGCAGCAGTATAACTACGGCCTGGGCTTGACCGGCATGAGCCGTGATGTATCCTGGGGCGTCTATATTGCCCAGTTTACATTTCTGGTCGGTGTCGCGGCCTCGGGTGTTATGGTTGTCCTGCCTTACTACCTGCATAACTATAAGACATTCGGCAAGATCACCATCCTGGGTGAATTTCTGGCCGTGGCTGCTGTGTCCATGTGTCTGATGTTTATTCTGGCCGACCTGGGACAACCGATGCGAGCTTTGAATGTTCTCCTGCATCCGACCCCCAACTCAATCCTGTTCTGGGACATGATCGTCTTGAACGTCTACCTCTTTCTGAATATCTTTGTTGGCTGGGTAGTACTGACAGCAGAGAAAAAGGAAGTAGCGCCGCCCAAGTGGATCAAGCCGTTTATCTATATCTCCATACCCTGGGCCGTCAGTATCCATACGGTAACAGCCTTTCTGTACGCCGGTCTTCCAGGAAGACATTTCTGGTTAACGGCCATCCTGGCGCCCCGCTTTCTGGCTTCGGCTTTTGCGGGCGGCCCCGCCCTCCTCATTCTGCTCTGCCTGATTATCAAGCGGGTGACAAAGTTTGATGCCGGGCAGGAGGCTATTCAGAAACTGGTGACAATTGTTACCTACGCAGCCCTTATCAACGTATTCTTCGTCCTGCTTGAATTCTTCACGGCTTACTACAGCAATATACCCGGCCATATGCATACCCTGGATTACCTCTTCTTCGGCCTGCACGGGAAAGGACAATTGGTTCCCTGGATGCGGGTCTCAACAATTTTCGGCATAATTGCCATTGTGATGTTTCTGGTGCCCGCAACCAGAAAAAGGGAGGACACCCTAGCCATCGCCTGTGTACTCCTCTTCATTTCATTGTGGATTGACAAGGGTATCGGCCTGGTCATCGGCGGTTTTGTTCCCAGTCCGCTTGAAGAGATCACGGCATATCACCCCTCCTTCCAGGAGATCATGATCACCCTTGGAGTCTGGGCTACAGGATTCTTTATCCTGACTATCCTGTACAAAGTTGCCCTGTCGGTAAAAGAGGAAAAAATGATTTCCTGATTCCTTTCTTGAAGACGTTCATAACCTTTGTTATGCCTAAGCCCCTGAAAGAAAATTTCAGGGGCTTTTTTTGTTTAACTATGGAAAAGTAAGATGCACAATGACGCAAAGGAACGAAATACCATCGGGCAGTCCTCCAAAAAACCGCCAGGTTATGTTGATATACTATTCCTTCAGCGGCCAGACAGGAGTATTGCTTAACAGGCTGTCAGCCGGATTGAAGGATCAGGGTGTGGAGGTTTTCTATGAAAAACTGAAACCCGTTAAACATTTACGTTTTCCAGTAGGGTCCATTCTCCGCACGTACCTCATGATGTTTGCCACGTTGCTCCGCAGACGCGTTCCCATTCAAGAGCTTTCCGACAAATGCAAGCAGGAATATGATCTCATTATTCTGGCAGGTCCGACCTGGTCTTATAATCCAAGCGGCCCTGTCTTGTCGTTTCTGGACAGGGACGGAAGAGAAGTTCTGGGAGGCCGCGAGGTGCTGCCGCTTATTTCCTGTCGGGGATATTGGAAGGTTCACTGGTGGGGTTTACAAAAAAAACTTGAAAAGTGCGGGGCCCTTTTTTCCAACCTGATCGCCTTTTCCCACCCCAACCCTGAGCCATGGTGCACCATTGGGGTTTTTTTGAAAATTGCCGGTAAAAACCCGGAACGCTCCGGGTTTATCGGCAAATATTACAACCATTTTGGCCATTCAAATGAGCAGATGGAGGAAGCCTACAGCTTTGGTGTGCAGATCGCCGAATCCCTGAAGAACAAAACCCCTCTGTCAGCAATAAATTTCAAGACGGATCTCGCCCTTCCCTGAAACAACATTCTTCAATGAGTAGTATCCAAGGTACTCATAACCACTGGACAGCTACCCTGTATGTTTCACCAGTCAGGCCAGCTTGAACTATCGGCAGACACATGGGCCTCTGAATTAATAATACATTAACCCCTGTATTACTGAGCAGTAGGGGCAACCTTTATTTCGACCCTTCTGTTTTGAGCACGCCCATAGTCAGTATCATTGGAAGCTATAGGGGTGGACTCCCCAAAGGCCAGAGTAAGTATTCTTGCAGGATCAACTCCTCTCTGGACCAACAGGTTTTTCACTGCTTCAGCCCGGCGGGCTGACAATTCCATGTTGTAAGATTCTGTGCCGGTGCTGTCCGTATGTCCTTCCACCTGAATCACCGTCTGGGGATATTTGACCAGAATATTGGCAATCCGGTCAATTTCCGAATAGAGGCCGGGGTTAACAATAGCGGAATCCGTGTCAAAGGTGACATCACCTTTGAGGCTTATTGCCAATAGATTTCCTTCCCTGCGTATGGCAGCTGCTTCCGAATCAGCCAGGGCCCGACGCATTTCCTCTTCCTGCTTGTCCATCATATGGCCCACTGCCGCACCTCCGGCACCACCGACAGCTGCGCCAATGGCTGTACCAATAAGCGTTGCCTCCGTGTCGCCACCGATAATCTGTCCGATGACTGCTCCGGCGACGGCCCCACCAGCCGCACCATAGGTGGCCCCTTTTTGTGTATTAGTCTGGGGAGCGCATGCTGCCAGGGCAGTCATGCAAAGCAGGGCAATAATTAATTTCATGATGCGCACCATAGATACCTCCTGAAAAAGTAGGAAAACTCAAGATTTCCCGGTTTGGGTTTACCATGTTAAAGGAACTGGAATTATGAAGAAAAACAAATATAAGGCATAGCCTCCTCTGATCATGTTTTATGCAGTATGTATGATAAATACTGCAGAGAGTATCTTCAGCATTTGAGAACTACTCTCTGATGCGTTTAGGATAAGGAAGTACTCTTTGCCCATGCAGCATGAATTCTGCCTGCAGGGTAGCAAGTCTGCCGTAAACTAAAATTATAAAACCCGACGGGCGGTCCAGTAGGCTCCTCGCCAATAATCGTTGCTGAGGTGGGAGACCATCACTCCCTGACTTACAGAGGCATGAGCAAACTCGCCACTTCCTAAGTATATTCCCACATGCCGGGTCTTATATGGAGGACGGAAAAAGACAAGATCGCCGGGCTGCAGTTGATCTTGAACAATTGAAACCCCGGCTTTGACTTGAGCTTTTGTGGTTCTGGGCAACCGGACAGCGAAAAGATCACGGTACGCAGTCATAACAAAGCCGGAACAGTCTACGCCGTTTCGACTGGTACCGCCAATTTTATATGGTGTACCATACCAGTCATTGGTGAAGAGGCGAAAACGCTGTTCAACTGAAATTTTTTGTGAACTGGGTTGATGATATTGGGCTTTTTGGGTGCTATGGTTGCCGGGCGAGCAGCTGGAGATATTAACAGTTAATGCAATAACAAGAAGTATTTTGCAAAAGTTATGCTGCAAAAGACGATATAATAAATTGAATAACGTCATAAAAAATCCCTTTATTCCCCGCTCCCCAAAGGACCTTCTGGCCCTCAGGGGCCGACTATTTCATTCTATCCTGACAAACTGTTAGCTGGCTGCCGCTGCTCATAAATAATACAATGATTACAACCAGATTTCCACAATATCTTCGACTTTCAGCATAGAGAGCAAGTCTCCTTTTAAATCTACAGGTAAAAATCTTACTTAAGAGATCAATCGGACTGGTTGGCAGAAGTTGTCCTCCTCTGATAGGACTTGCCAGGCAGTGACACTACCAACCCTTTTAGTTCGAGGAGCAGCAGCAGCTCATTTACTTTCTGGGGTGTCAAACCGCTCTGCCTCACTATCTCATCAATTGTCCGTGGATACACTTCAAGACATTTGAATAGCACGGCTTCTTCCTTATTCAATTGTTCAAAAGGGTCCAGTTCTGTATCATCATGGACAGTGCCCTCTTCATACCTTTGAAGCCCTGCATAGGATAACTCTTCGACAATATCATTTACGCTGTGAACCAGCTTTGCCCCCTGCTGCAAAAGGGTATGGGTGCCTGCGCTTTTCACGGAATCGATGCGGCCCGGAACCGCAAAAACCTCCCTGCCCTGCTCCAGAGCATGGCTTGCTGTAATCAAAGAACCGGAACGATTTGCAGCCTCCACAACTACAACACCGAGAGACAGACCGCTGATGATCCTGTTGCGGGCTGGAAAACGAAAATTGTCCGGCATGGTACCCAGCGGATACTCACTGATCACTGCCCCTGTGGAAGCAATTTCCCTGTACAGCTTATGGTTACTCGGTGGATAGATGACATCAAGGCCGCATCCCAGCACCGCAATTGTCCTTCCTGCTGCTGCCAATGCACCCATATGGGCGGCGGTATCAATGCCCAAGGCCATACCGCTTATAATGGCGATCCCCTGCCTTGCCAGGCTCTTTGCCATCTGTTCGGCAATGCTTCTGCCATAATGTGTGGCTGCACGTGAACCAACGATGCCTACCCCTCTGCAGTTCAGCAGTTCAGGGTTTCCCAACACATACAGCACTATCGGCGGGTCATGGATATTCTGCAGCAGCGGAGGATAGCGAGGATCGTTATTGGCAATAATCGTAATATTTTGTTCAGCAGCCTGTTCGATTTCCTTGCCGGCCAACTCATGGAGTTTTTTTCTCCCCACATCGCTTAAAGCGTCCAGACTATCTCTGCGCAGACGGCATACTGCTTTGATATCGAAAACACTTGCGGAGAATACAGCCCCCGGACTGCCGAAATGAGCCACCAGTTTATTGCATGTAACCGGACCCATGCCGGGAATCAGGTGCAGAGAAAGCCAGGATTGCAGGTTCTTGCCTATCACCTCAGTTATCCCCGACATTCATGGAGGCCAGATATTTATTGAGTTCGGCTTTTCTGAGCAACAACTCTTCGAGCAGTTTCTGGTCCTTATTTTGCTGAGCGCTTTGTATGTCCTGGCTCAACTGCTGGATCTCTTTCTTAAAGCGATAGCGATGGAGCCAGACTAGCATCTCCTCTGCCATATTCTCCGCCAACTCTTCCTGATCATATTGCCTGACAAACTGCGAAGAGATGAGGAGGCGGGAAACATAGGAGCGCTCAGGCCCCTCTGGAAGATTTTCCATGAGTTGCTCAGGGCCGGTCACCTTATTTTGAGCCGCCAGTTTCTTTAAGGCATCTAGTATACTGCTGGCCTGATTTTCAACCAGTATCTCCTCTATGCCGGCCTCAAGAAACCGTTTCAGGTAACGGGGATAAAAAATCAGGAACTCCAGCAACTGTGCCTGTTTTCTGGGAAGCCGGGCAGTGGTCCTGGATGAAGTTTCATTTATGCGGTCAACACTCAGCCCAGCGGGGGAGCGCCTCTGGCTTTTTTTCCTTGATACCGCCCTAAATCCCTGCATAACCTGGTCGGCATCAAGGCCCAGCTTACTGCTGAATTCCGAAATGAGTACCGACTGCTGCAATGGGCTGCTTCCCGCGGCCTGGATAAGCGGCTCCAACTCTTCGAGGATTTTACCCTTGCCCGTCATGCTGGTGCCATGCCTGTCTTTAAGATGCTCAAAGGCAAATTCCAGAACAGGAAGAGCACCTGCCAGACATTTTTCCAACCCCTCCTTGCCATGCGCCCTGATATAGGTATCAGGATCATGCTGGGCCGGAAGCAGGGCCACTCTGGCTGCAACCTGCTCGGCGAGAAACAGGGGCACTGACCGCATGGCTGCCTTAACACCTGCCTCGTCACCGTCAAAAAGCAGGATAACTTCATCTGCGTAGCCTTTCAAAAGCCTGATCTGGGGCTGGGTTAAGGCTGTACCAAGGGGCGCCACGACATTATCAACGCCGTAAGAGGCCAGTGCCAGCAGATCAAAATTACCTTCAACCATAACCGCCTCTCTTTTCTTGCGGATAGCATCTCTATGCTGAAAAAGGCCGAACAGCATACGGCTTTTATCAAAGATTAGTGTTTCCGGAGTATTAAGATATTTCGGCTCCCCCTCTCCCAGGATCCTGCCCCCAAAACCGACCACTCTGCCGGTCAATTCAAAAATAGGAAACAGGACCCTGTCTCTGAAACGGTCATAGAACCCTCCCTTTTCTTTTCTGACAAGCAAACCTGCCCCTTCTGCCTCGGCCAGGGTAATTGATGACTTTGCCACCTTGTTGCTTAAAAAATCCCAGCCGCCAGGGGCATATCCCAGTTCAAACCTGGTGATCATGTCCTGGGTTATTTCCCTTTTTTGCAGGTAAGCGCGCGCCTGTTCCCCGCCGGCATGGCTCAGCAGATATTCATGGTACATGCGTGCTGCTCTCTCATTTGCGTCAAAAAGCTTCTGTCGCTTTTCCGCCTTACCCTGGTCTTCTGAAGTAAATTTCCTTTCCGGCAGAGATATCTGGTAACGCTGGGCCAGTTGCTCCAGGGTTTCGGGAAAGGTGAGGTTATAATATTTCATCATGAAACTGAAGACATCCCCCCCCTCACCGCAGCCGAAACAATGGAAAGACTGGCGCGCCGGGTTGACCATGAAGGATGGCGTTTTCTCAGCATGGAAAGGACAAAGTCCCTTCATGTTGGCTCCAGCCCGTTTAAGGGAAACGCACTCGCCTATGATATCAGTTATCTGGGCCGCGTCTTTTACGCGCTGCACCGCATCTTTTTGCTCGAATGAGGAGGTCATAACATGTTGATAGTGAACATATACTTTCACTGTGTCAAGATAAATTGTAGCCCTGGATCAGTCTTTTTAGCGTTTCCTCCCAAATCCCCTTTTTATCCCAGCCTGCAGACGGATTTTATCTATTATATACAAAAATCCGATCACAAAAAAATATTGCCGTAATAAATTGCTGGTGTACTGTTCCATGCTATAATGAGATACTGAAATTATGCCTGATTTTGCGATAATTACTTCCAGGCAGCTCTCGAACAATAAGACACGGCAAAAGGAACTATATTAAAATCCATGAAGCCCAACGTTGAAGATATTCTGGCCGTTGAACTCAAGCGGGAAATCGCCGAACGATATTTCGGTTTTCGCAAAATGATCGAGGAGGACAACTTAGACCTGACTGAGAAAATGAAGTATCAGCTCTCAATACTTGAAAAAAGAATAAGCTATGAACTGATCCGCATCTATATTCTGCTCAAGGAGGATAACCTGATCCATGAATTCATGGAACTCACCGGTTGGGAGGAAAAACTTTTTTATGACCCCTACATTGCCGAATCTCCCACCATCAGGAAAAAGGTGTTCAAGGGCATTAAAATAAGGGGACTGACCAAGGCGGGCCGCTTTAAAAACCTGGTCTTTGACTCCTATGACAGGCTGGTTGCGCACGTGGAACACTACCGGGAAAACCTGGAGGAAATAGAAACGAGCCTTGAAACGATCAAGGCTGAAATTGATCTGTTTTACCGGAAAAACGATATCGGCAATATCATGGGATTTCTGCGGGCCATTGATGGAGAGGGTAGTGCAGACAGCATGGGCGTAACACCTGAAGCGGGTTCGGTTGAGAGCTTTGAGCATAAAATGCGCCTTGAAAAACCGCCTCCAATTGACCCGGAACTTATCACCATTCCTCCCCTGGTCCCCCTTCCCACCATAAGCAAAAATTTAAAAAAGCTTGCCGATAAGGCCTATAAACTTCAGGGTGGGAAATTTCTCGCCGAAATAACAACATGAATTTTGCACCCAACTATTCTTCCATGCATCTCTCCTGGGCCGCTCTTGCCGGTGGCCTGATTCTGCTGACTACCGGAGGGGAATTTCTTGTATCCGGAGCGGCAAAACTTGCCAAGAAGCTTGGCATGAGCTCACTGCTTATCGGCCTGACGGTTGTAGCGTTCGGCACATCCATGCCTGAACTTTTTGTCGGCCTCATTGCTCTTTTCCAAGGCCATCCGGATATCCTTACGGGCAATGTCATTGGCAGCAATATTGCCAATATCGGTCTCATACTCGGCATTTGCGCCCTCATTGTTCCTCTGCCTGTCTCATTCAAATCAGTTTCCCTTGAGCTCTATACCGTGATGGCGGCAACCATTGTTGTTTTCCTGGCAGCATGGCACGGCATCTTTCCGAGACTTCTCGGCTTCATTTTTTTCTTATCTCTCATCTTCTATACTGCCAAAGGCTTACTGCAGGCAGTAAGAAGTAATAAAAGGTTGAAAGCAATCAGACCCGGGTCTGAAAAGACAGAAAAGTACCCCCTGCCTCTCAGTATAATTTTGACACTAATCGGCCTTGGCTGCCTACCGTTCGGCTCCAACTTTTTCATCAAAGGGGCTGTTGACGTGGCCAGACATTTCGGCTTGAGTGAACTTGTTATCGGCCTGACGCTGGCTGCGGTGGGCACCTCACTACCGGAACTGGCCTCATGCCTTGCAGCCATCCGTCAGCGGCAGACAGAAATTCTTGTGGGTAATATAATCGGCAGCAATCTCTTCAATCTTCTCATGGTACTTGGCGTCTGCGGAATGCTTGTACCCTATCCCATGCCCTCCAACCTGCTCACGAGGGACATTCCCGTCATGTTCAGCTTTTCAGCAGTTCTTCTGCCGATCCTTGCGGTGCAGCATGGTCTCAGCCGCCTGCATGGCCTTATTCTCTTGATGGCTTATATTGGCTATCTCTTTATTCTTCAATAAGACTCTGTGCAGTTTTACCCTAAGCAACCACCTTGCTTGTATTATTTATATTAATACTTATACTAATACCTGAAGACAAGTAATACTTCATTTCTTCTCCTCATTATATAAAAAGGACAGCACATCAAGTTGCTGTCCTTTTTAGTTTTATGTGTTCTTTCTGTTGTCTATTTACTGTTTAAATAGACGGGCTGGTTGCTTGAGGCTGTGCTAAAACTGCGGCCTGTTCTCTGTCTGTTTCCCTGCTGTTTTCGAGCCCTAAGAGTCACATCCTTCTGCCCGCTGCCTTTTTGTTTCTCCTTGTGGACCTCTTTTGGTGCTTCTTTTCCAGTATGTTTTCTGTCCCTCTTTTTATAAATCCCCTTGACCCGGTCATGATTTTTTTGCACCTGTCGTTGCGTTGTAACTGATTTTTGCACTACCTTTTTTCCTTTTTGGGGTCTACTCTGTTCCACTGCAGCAGCTTTATTGCCCGGCCCCGAATTGCCCACGGTTCTGTTTTGTGCTAAAGCCTGCCCGGGCCCGTTTTTTCTTCTCATTCTTTTTGACACAATATCAGAGGATCCACGGGGGTTTTTATGCCCAATATTGCGGCTTTTCTCACCTCTTTTTTCCTGGCTTGCAACCTTTGTCGCGTGGGCCAAATGTGCAGATTTGCCAACCCTTTTTTGGGCGCTTTCTTTGCTTTTAGGTGCCCTGCTTTTTTCCCTTGTGCCTGTATGTTCATTTGCGGCCGTTTGCCGATTGTTGTAATCGACTCTTTTCTTTTGGCCTCTATAATGCAGCTGGTCTAATGATTCATCTTTCCTTGTCTGTTTTTTAAACCTTGCAACCTCCCTGTTCTTTGTTGTTTTATATTCTGAACGAACCGAGGGACTGCTTTTTGCTTTGCCTCCTCCGGTGACTCTTGGGGCATGGTGCCTGTTCTTTTGTTCTGTCACCGCAGGTACTGCTCTATAATTATTGACAATTATCGTTTTATCAATATTCTGAATCCGCACAGTATTGTAGCTGTTTAATGCCCCGGATTTTCCCCTGTGGTGAAAGTGACGTTTTGGTATAATGACAGCATGGTCAACATACCTATGATGTGAAAGATTTCTCTTGATACTGAAACCGGCTCCTCCCCAATGCACTACACTCCTGGGTCCCCACCTGCGATGGCCATAATAAGTTTCCCACGGAGCTAAAGGCAGCCAGCCGACATGACTGCTGTGAGAAATCCAGCGCACCCGCCCAGGGTGCCAATGGGGCCTGTATGCCCTGCCAAAGACAATATTAAACCCGATAGCAGTTACACCTGGAACCTGCGCCACATGGACATAGGGTGTCCACATCCAGGCACCATGCTTGTGGATCCAGTGCCCGTGGTGGTGGGTGGCCCAGCCCCAGGAATTATGGTCGATCCAGACAGGCCCGCCCTGCCAGTCATACCAGGAGCCTGTTGTGTACGGGGCCCACCCGACAGCCACACGGCGCGGTTGCCAGGCCCAGTAATTATAACCACGGTAATAGATTCTGCGCCAGCTCCCGTTTGCTTCCAGAACATGGGCGTATTGCTGCATGGTTTCCGGCAGATATGCCGAGCGTACCAATTGGTTTTTAGTCCGGACTTCTTCTCTGCCGGCACACCACCTGTCCCACCTTCTGTCAATGGAACCGGATCCCGCAGTTATGGAATTTTCATGAAATTCCAAACTGGTGGAGCCAGATATGACCTCCAGCTTTTCAACGCCATTGCCCTGTGACTGAAAAGTTGCCTCACCCTGCACAGCCGACACAACAACTGAATTCCCTTCCACCTGAATATCTACAATACTTTCCGGCCCAACTACGACTCTGCCCCTTACTGTTTCTATCACCATACTTCCTGCTGTACCCAGGTTATAAAATCTGGCCAGCCCTTTTTGCAGAACAAATCCGGATACATCCTCCTCCAGGTTCAGGATTTCGACCTCAGCATTTTCATCAAGCCGCAGCAGCATATTGTTTGGGAAGGAAATTTCCGCCCTGCTGTCGTTCCCTGATGCCAGAGCATCGTGACTTCCAGCCGGAGATTCCGCAAAAGTTTCAACCCAGCTTTTATCAACATCCATATAGCGGTAGATTTGCCCTTCCGTGTAAGCTATACGACCGATGATTATTGTCCCAAATGCTGTGCTTCCCAGGCACAGGACGGAAAACAAAATCAAGACACATAAAAAATGTTTCTTCATGGCAGCACCTGTCCTTTCAGTAACTGTAAAGTTAAATTTCGTTGCTCTTTATCTATGAGACCTGTGCGGGCTGGATTTTGTTTACATGATAAGCGCTGAATCCACCTGTTTTGCATAGACATCGGGCCTATTGGCGCAAGATGTCTGGTGGGGAAAACTACCACGGAGCACGGCAAACAACTGTTATGGCATTCTTACAGTTTTTTTCTGGCCATTTGCCCCTCTTTTTCATATATACTTTTCCAGGCAGAATAATTCGTAATATACATTCCAAAAAGGTCTACACATGAAATCACCTGACGATATCTGGGGAGAAATGGGGGCGTTGCCTGGGGAAGAGCTCATGCACGTGCTGACAAAGCTTTTTACTCTCTATGAGGACAGGCTGAAAGCAAGACCCGATGACCGGGACGCCATTAATTTCTTCAGAAATCTTGATAATGCAATCAGTCCCACCAGTCAGTGCAACTTGAACAGACGCTAGGACATGGGAAAGATCACCAGCCCTTTTGAGATTTACAAAGTACTGCCACAGACAAACTGCAGGGAATGCGCCCTGCCAAACTGCCTGGCCTTTTCAGCCGCAGTTATCAAGGGCCATAAACAGCTGAGCGACTGTCCTTACATCAAAGCTGCAGACAATGAAAATCTGGCAAGCCGCATTGGCATAAGGCAAGACTTTAATCGCGCCAGGGGCGAAGACCTTGATATCCTGAAAAAAAAGGTCGGCACCATTGATTTTTCTTCAAAAGCGGATCAACTTGGTGCTGAATTAGTTTCCGGCAAGCTTGTCATCAAGAGTCTGGGCAAAGATTTTTTTGTTGACAGCAAAGGCAACGTCACATCAGAGTGCCACACCCATGTCTGGATGACTGTGCCGCTTTTAAGCTATATTATCCACAGCAGCGGCGGGACCACTTCAGGCAGATGGGTACCTTTTCGTGAACTTAAGGATGGTTCCCCCATGAATCCTCTTTTCGTGCAGCGCGGGGAAAAACCCCTGAAAAAACTGATCGACAGCAATAGTGAACTGCTTGAGGATCTGCTCAGCATGTTCAGTGGTGCAAGAGCGGACAACAACCTGTTTTCCTCCGACATAGCACTTTCCCTTTACCCATTACCGAAAGTGCCGATACTTATCTGCTACTGGAACCGGGAAGGCGACATGGATTCTGACCTCAATATTTTTTTCGATGCATCGGCGGAGAAGCACCTGAAGGTTGAATCGTTATTCTCACTGGGCGTCGGGCTGGTCATGATGTTTGAGAAGATTGCCCAAAAACACAGATGAAAAGAGATTTCATGCCTAATGTTTTCACATACGGCTCGCTTATGTTCGACCCTGTCTGGTCAAGGATTGTTGCCGGCAGCTATGACAGATGCGATGCCATCCTGCAGGGCTATGAAAGGAAAGGAGTCAGGGGTGAAGTATACCCTGTGGTTGTGCCTTCCTCAGAGCACTCCCAGGTGCGGGGCGTCGTCTACATTGGAGTCTTGTCATCCGACCTGAGGAGGCTGGATCAGTTTGAAGGGGAGTATTATTTCAGAAAGACGCTGCTGGTTGCTACTGAGGAAGGTGCACTTTCTGCAGAGGTCTACATCCTGAAGGAGGAGTATTATGCAGTTATATCACCAGAAGAGTGGGACCCCGTCCAATTCAGCACAACAGGTATACATTACTTTATGCACCATTATATGAAAACCGAAGAACAATAACAAGGAGGAGAACAGCGATGCATAGAAGTATCATCTTCTGTTTGGCATTTGGGCTTGTGCTTGGTATGATTGGGTACAGCATTGCCGCAAACCCTGAAACCAGTAAAGAAAAAATGCAGTTTCAGGAAGTAATAATTAAACTTGCCGGAACAGCGGAAACAAGGGCTGATTATTTTGTGGGGCAACATGCACGGGCAGTAATTTTTGCACCGGGAGCGATGTTTTCCAAGGAAAGCTGGCATTTTCTGGCTGAACGTTTTCAGGTGCTGGGCATTGCTTCTGTTTCCCTTGGTTCCGGCTCCACCCCTGATCTTTTAAACGGTATTGCATTTCTCAAGACAAAAGGAGCAGAAAAAATTGCCATAGTAGGGGCAAGCGCCGGCGGGGCAGGTGTACTCTCTACGCTCCAGGAAACTCCGGATCCGCTGGTCGACACCGTCGTTCTCCTGGCTCCTGCAGGAGGGACACCTTTGCAGAATGAGAATATCCGGAAACTTTTCATCGTTGCTGAAGATGATATGATGAGTTCGAGTGCCGAGGTGTATAAACTTTACGATGGTTCATCAGACCCCAGAACTTACAAAGAACTGAAGGGCTCTGACCATGCCCAGCGTTTATTTGACGGTAAGCAGAAAGAAGATGTTATTCAACTTATACTACAGTTTATCCAAAACTGATCCGGGAGGTAATTATGGCTGAAATCACACTCCAAGGCACCCCAGTGCAAACAAGTGGAAATTTGCCGCCGCTTGACATGCCTGCTCCTGCCTTCATGCTCGTCAAAACCGACTTATCTGAAGCCGGCCTGAAAAATTTTAACAACCAAAATATCATATTAAACATATTTCCCAGTATGGACACATCGGTCTGTGCAGCATCGGTCAGACGCTTTAACAAGGAAGCCGCTGAATCGCCGGATACCGTCGTGCTGTGCATATCAGCGGACCTGCCCTTTGCCCATAAGCGTTTCTGTGAGGCAGAGGGGCTTAACAATGTAATCCCGCTTTCAGTCTTCCGTTCAGCAGCATTCGGCCGGGATTATGGTGTAACCTTTACAAGCGGGCCTCTGACCGGTTTGTTGTCAAGGGCTGTTGTTATTGTCGACAAGTCAGGAAATGTGGCGTATACGGAGCAGGTTCCGGAAATCGGTGAGGAACCTGATTACGATGCTGCACTGCTAGCCCTTTCTAAGCTGACAGGATAAATGGATTAATATTGGAGGGAGAAGATTGTCACAGGTAATTGAAATTAGCAAATCCGATTTGGCCGGTGCCAGGGATACCGGGGCCAGGGAATTTCTGGAATCAACCTTTCAGAAAGCTGAAGAGGTTATCAAGGCAGGCGGCACAGTACACCTCATGCAGGTATTTTCAGACGCCTCCAAAGAGGTTGCCGATATCATAGACAACCTGGAGCAGCTTGCCCATTATAAATCTATTTATATACGCTGATGACATGACATTTTCCTGTAAAAATTTTGATTTCAACGCAGAAAACTGCATGAAGCTGAACTCGGATTGTATTCCCGGCAGGCCCGGTTGCGTCCTCGAAGGCAAGGTAAAATTCAGTGAAACCATTGAAAAAAAACTGCATAAACTGGAGGCTGAAGCAAAGGCTCGCAGAAAGAGGCGCCGCAGGTAATTAAGGCTGCGTATTACGGTCTTATCTAGCGTGCCGCCGGTATCAACCTTAAGAATCCAAAGCCTTAAAATGAATGTTGAGATACGAAAATGTCATGCTGGTGACGCAGCTTTTTTAGCCAAGTCCATCCTTATGGCCGGTCGGGCCCATGTCTCAAAAGGTATATGGGAGGCCATCCTGGACACTTCGGAAGAAAAATGTTTGCTTTTTCTTGAGCGAGTTGTTGGCACTGAAATTCCGCATTTATTCCACTTTTCCTGCTCCAGCATCGCAGAAAAAAATGGCACCATCCCTCTTGGGAGCCTTGGAGGCTATAATCCGAAAAAAATGGGCTACAAAGCTCTACAACGGGCCCTTCCTGAAGCTTACAGGAAATCACAACTACCCGTGCAGGCATTTGAGGATGCAAATAAACGCGCCGCCAAAATCTTAGCCTGTCTGCCAGGGGAAATTGACAATGCCTGGGTTGTTGACTCCGTTGCCACCATACCCGAATACCGTGGAAGAGGTGTTGCAGAAATCCTTTTGCATTCCGTACTTGCTGAAGGTAAAAAGCTTGGCTATTCTTTAGCACAGGTCAATATGTATATCGGCAACCAACCTGCACTGTACCTCTATCAGAAGCTTGGTTTTGCGATCATGGAAGAAACCCGGGATACATACTTTGAGAAAATCATAGGCTCCCCAGGTATGCTCAGCCTGACCATGAAATTATAGTCATTTCATTTCCCTGCAATTTCCAATTTAACGTTGTAATCTAGCTTTTTAGATGCGAAAATTATTAAAATTGTGTATCAAAAAAGCCAGGTCACCTGCAGGGACGGCTGGAATTATTTAGCAATCGATTAACCAGCCCCAGCAACAAATATAAAGAGACGACCAAATGTTACCCGGCAATGCAGACAGCCAAACAAACTGAACAGAAAAAAAAATCTCGGAAACAATCCCTTTCCGAACAGGAACTTCAGGACACCAGGAAGATAGTCAACACCCTGTTGCTGGCCTGGAAAAATTACGGCCTGTATCCTGAAGGGCATGCCACATCCCAAAAAGCCATTGCAAACCTTCAATCTGCATTTGCCGATTTTTTTTCCACCCATAGCGATTTACGACTATCTGTAGAGAAAAACCGCCTCCTCTGTGAGTCAGACGTCATCCATGAAGTATCATCGGACTCCCTGAATGAAGAAATGACTTACCTGCTCTACCGCGACGGGATCCAATGGCTTGAATTCCAACAGGGTCTCCCCCTCAATGAATTGACCTATTTTTTCAAAATTCTTAACAAATACAAGGCCCTTGCTGAAGAAACCGAGGGGGATATTGTCACCGGTTTCATCGATGGAGATTTGCAGCATATTATCTTCAAGGCCAGTGATATTTTCTGGGAGGATTTTCCCCTTATTGAATTCTCAGACCTCAACGCCCACCTTCAAATGGAGGGAGATGACGCCCATCAGGTCGAAACAGCAGATACCCACCAGGTCGAAGAATCTGTCCGTATCGACGACCATGCCAAAAGTATTGCCGATCCATCCATCAGTGACTCATTGTGGAAAATCTCCTCTGGGGAACACGAAGAGTTGCAGAGAATGGTGCAGGAGGAAGAAAACTGGGATAATACAGAAGATGTTTTTGAAGTATTAATGGTGATCCTCCGCAGCCAGACTGACCGGCATAATTTTTCATCAGTCCTCGATTTTACTTTGGAAGAAGTGGTTGACACCATCGAGCAGGGAGAATTCAGCCTGCTGCTCAACTTGTTCCAGTCCCTGCATCAGTTGCTCTACAGAGATGAATCCCCGGACCTTGCCTGGATCCGTCCCCTGATCGATCGTTTTTTTCAGGATTTATCCAGTCCCAAAATTTTTGATCTCATTACCAGTAAATTATTGCTGCTGGATGATACTGATACTGAAAAGATACAGGCCCTGCGCCAGGTGCTTCTCTATTTCTCGCCGGAGATCACTATTTCCCTGGGGCCGATCATTATGCAGAGCCGATCTGCCGCGATTCAGCAAATGGTCATGGAAGTTATAGAGTATCTGTGCCTTCGGGACATGGGGCCGTTGGAAAAAATCTTAGACCATCCGGACAGGAAACTGGGAGAGAAACTTCTCGCTCTGCTCAGCAGATTGAAAGGGGAGCGTTCAAACAAGATTTTCCTCAAAATGAGCGAACATCCATCTGAAAAGGTGCGCAGTGAAGGTGTAAGGGTATTGGTTGCCAGGGATCCCAAGTTTGCCCAAAAGCTGTTTTACCATATTGACGATGAGAGCAAAGCCATACGCCGGGAGATACTTGCCGGCATCGCAAAACATAAATCCTCTGTGCTGGAGAATATGCTGCAGAAATATATAAAAGAGAATTTCGACAAAAAGGACCCGACCCATATCCTTGCCTGTTATAAAACCCTTGGCCGCTGCGGCTCTGCCAACTCAATCCCTTTTTTGAAGCGTATCCTTCTTGGCAATGGATGGAACAAGTTTAAAGGATTCGGGAAGTTACTGCATCGGGAAGGCGCTGCCACTGCTCTGTTGCTCTTAGACACCTGGGACGCAAAGGATATTCTTCTGGCTGCCTCAAAGAGCAAATTTCGGGTTATCAGAGAGGCATTTCAAAAAGCTATGGCCGGTAGTGAAACATCTGGAGAAAACACCGATGGCTGATGTTCCAAAATACAGAGCGTATTCCCAGCTCGAAGAATTTCTGCACAACTTTTACAGCCTCTTGCAAACCACGAGAATCCACAGGGATAACCACAAGCTGGTTATTGAGGGAGTTGCAAAATTCTCCAAATCAATTTCCGGCTGCATGCTGGATGAGTCTATGGCCATCAAGGCATCCAATGATCGATTGTTTATCGAGGACGAAAAGCTCCCTTACAACCAGACGACAAAAAACCTTATTGACAACTTGGTGCGCTATTTTGATGACCGCGGCTTGGAAGGATTGCGGTTTTTCAAATCCATCAAGGTTGCCGCATCCCAAGACATCCTGGCTTTAATGCACTTGCTGAATGGCGCCGGTAAACGACCGGACCCTCTTGGCTGGATTATAAACGGCCTGGAGATGAAAAACCTGTACTGGCTGGAAATCATAAAAAAACCGGAAAAACCCCAGGGAGATGATGAATCAACCGGCAAAGACAAACCTGCGCGCCGGGAAAGGGCCAGAAGAGACTATACTTATGTCATGGCGTCCTTTAAAGAGGTTGCCGAAAAGGTATCGGGCAAGGGCAGGGCAGGTATGCGGAAAACCGTGCGCGTGGTCCAGGATATGGTGACGCATCTTATTGAAGATGACGAAGTTTATTCTGCAATCAGCACACTGCGTGTCTTTGATGATTACACCTTCACGCATTCGGTAAACGTTTCTCTGCTATCCATGTGCATCGGCAGACGCATCAACCTCTCGCGCCGCTCCCTGGAGCGTCTCGGAATCTGCGCCCTTTTTCACGACCTCGGCAAGATCGAGGTCCCTTACGAAGTCCTCAATAAGCCGGGAAAACTTGATGACTCGGAGTTCAAACTGCTTGAAGAGCATTCGCTTAACAGTGCCAGGCTGATCGTAAAACTCAAGGCCTCCCGAGACCGCAAAGCCAAAATCCTGTTGCCCCCTTTTGAGCACCACTTAAAGTACGATTTATCCGGTTATCCTTACACAAACTGGAGAAAGTCGCTGTCTCTCTTCGGCAGAATTATCACCATTGCCGATGTTTATGACGCAATAACATCACCGCGGGTGTACCGAAAATCTGCAATGAGCCCTGATCGGGCCCTGGGCCTTATGCTTGAAGGTGCCGGCCTGGACTTCGATCCTATCCTGATCAAGGTATTCATAAATATGCTGGGGGTGTATCCTGTCGGGACCTTACTGAAACTGGACACCGGCAAACTGGCGCTTGTAGTTAGTGCCTCTCAGAGGGAAAATGAAAAAATGCCTATTGCCTGTCTCATGGAAGAGGGAATTGACGGACGTTTTTATAATGGCGAAACCGTTGACCTGGCTGAACGCGACAGCACAACAGGGAAGTATAAAATTGAAATCATTGAGACTTTTCACCCCACTACTTTTGGCATCGAACCTGTGCAGCATATCTTTGCCAATGACTGATTGAACAATACAGAGACTCATTATTTGCAAAACTTCACACATGAATAAAAATCGTCCCCGGATTTTCAAAAATAAACCCGGGGCCGCATTATTACCTGTTACCCTCTACGTAGAAAAGAAATTCCTTTATGCGGTTCTCTTAATCAGGCAGCCTGCATTACGGAATTATCAAGAGGCGGACCATCTATTGCCTTGCAAACCCACTCCCTGAGTTCCTGGTTCAAGGGATGGACACCAACTCCCGGCCTGTCCCCGTCTTCTTTCCACGCCTTCATGAATAGATCCTCGGGCACGTGAACTTCAGCAATCTCTTCAGCGCCGGCTGTAGTTCGACGTATAAGGGTAACTCGCGGAGGACGCTGCCAGTCATAGAGCACAAAATAAAATGATTCCTGCCCCATGGTGCTGACAAAATCGTTACCACGACCCCAGCCTGTACCCCATTCCAGATACATCTCAATGGCTTTTTCCTGGGTCATTGTCCAGTCTATCTGATTCATGAGTTTCCTATCCGCCTTTAATTCATCCAGTGTCAACATGGCTTCTCTCCTTATTACTGAATAATTATTGAATTTATAAAAAACTCTTTCCTCTAATAATATTCATTCCCAACTGCAAAATCCATATTTTTTTAGTTAATTGTAAAAAAGTTTGGCTGCCCTTATTTTGCATGTCGTCTTAACTCTCCCGCAAAAGCCCACCAGGGAAGCCCTGCCGTACTTTTTTCACTTGATCCCATTTTTTCATTGTTCTTGACATTTTCCGCATGCTATATTCAATTAATATCGATCCACCATGTGGCACCTTTTTTGTGATGTGTCAGGTTCGGTTCTATTATTCAACCCTTCATTTCACCTGTGTAACAAGATGAATCCTATGCGAAAAGACCTAAGTATTTTTGATTTCTTAGCCCAAATTCCATGGTGGGTCAGTGTCAGTCTATCCACTTTTTTTTATGTGCTTTTGAAGTTTGCAGTACCGTATTTTGGGGCCCAGTCCATTCTTGTCAATGAGGTCCATATTTCTTTGGGACCGGTCTTTGCCCCAGTTGTGGCCCTGGTATTTCTAACTCCTGTTACCTTCTCCCTCCTGCAATCAAACAGGAAGAAAAAACTGTACGACCTTAAAGAAGAAATTCAATTAATTCAAAACCTTCCATGGCAACAGTTCAAGGCGTTGGTGGCAGAGGCTTACAAACAAACCGGTTATATAATCATGGAAGACAGCTCATTTTCAGCTGATCCGAATATTGATCTTGTTATACGCAAAAGCGCCAACCTCTATCTCGTGCAATGCAGGTACTGGCAGAATCGAAAACTGGGCAAAAGGGAAGTCAAAAACATTTGCTCCCTGACGCATGCCAGGCAGGCAAGCGGCGCCTTTCTCCTGACAACCGGTATTTTTACAAACGATGCCCGGCATTATGCTGCAGGTAGACCAATCAGTCTGGTCGACGGTATAGAGCTCGTTGAGCTGCTGAGTAAAGTTCACGGCAACTCTGCGGCTGAAACAATACAGTAAATACCGTCAGAGTCGCAGTATCTTATTTTTATATCACTATAAGTCTCCAATCTCCTATTCTTGTTCTTACTCATTTATAATTTCCAAGTCATAAAGCTCATCTGCCTTAGATAATGAGAAAGTATATTTTGCTCAGCTGAATTTTACCATAGTGCTTGATATACAAGGCAATATCCACCAATTTCATTTAGCAAAAAGGTAAGAGAGAAACTGTACCGGGAAGGATTTTCCGTATAGTCTATTATGATGCGAACGTCTTATTAAAGGCTGGCAAAATTACACTCAGGTCTTCATGCGGTCAGATGAATACAGGGAGTCTGGGACAGTGACTCCATTAATGCCAGTGTCAAAACATATGCAGGGAGTCCGGTTGAAAGCATTTCAAAGTATTATTTACAAATTTCTGAATTTTTTTTGTCCGTTACGGTTTTTTCCTGTTGCCTACTTCAAAATATATGCTATATAAAGTATATCCTAATGAAACCCTAACTACATGTTGTATGATGAAGCCTGATTGTACAATCGTTTTACAGAATGCAAAAAAGTATGAGTGCAATAAAGCAGGCCTGAACCTTTAACGTACCATGGGAATACTCTTCGCACTGGCAAAAGCACTGGAAGCAAGGGACGACGATACCGCCAGTCATTCTTTAAATGTTACAAAATATGCGATGTTATTAGGCCGCCAACTTGGCCTTGATGAAGATGAGATGCGTATCCTGGGACAGGGTGCCATGCTGCATGACCTAGGTAAAATCGGCATCCCGGATGAAATCCTGAAAAAACCGGGCAACCTGGATGACGTTGAATTTGAACGCATAAAGGAGCATCCGAAACTCACATCAGAGATATTAGCCCCACTGGAAACATCGAATTACTACTCATCAATTGCCCGGTCACACCACGAGCGCTGGGATGGCAACGGTTATCCGGATGGCCTTAACGGAGAAGACATCCCCCTCCTGGCTCGCATCGTTGCCGTAGCAGACGCTTGGGACGCCATGACCAGCAACAGGGTCTACCGTCCCGGCATGAGTGAACAAATTGCCCTGGCGACCCTGGAAAGGGAAAAGGACTGGGGTCAGTGGGATCCTTACCTGATAGAGGAATTCATCAAGATCATCCGCAAGGAAAACGGTTGCGGATACAGTGTCTTTGAAAAAACCGGCTGAATGCTTGCCGGACCTCCACCCCTTCTCCTAACACAAGCGCTTTACAAAAAATGAACTACCCCATGGCAAACCGCGAGGTATCAAAAATTTCCACATGCACTTTACTTACAGCAAGCTACGGGGAATTATGCCCATAGAAAGATCAAAATCCTGATTTATGTGTCAGAGGAAGGCTCCCCGGCCTGTTTCTGTTTTTTGGGGCCAGGCTCTTTCCGCACCCCGCCAAGCATGTGTCCGATGGCCAGCAGAGGATGATGCCGTATCATACGAGGCCCCGAATACCGCATGACCTCCCGGACCTTTTCCCGCATTTTAGGCTTATAACAATGAATAGGACAATTACCGCAGGTTGTCTTGTTTTCCTGGAAGGGGCAGTTTTTTAGCCGGAATCGTGAGTATTCTAGAAGTTCCCGGCATTCCCGGCACAGTTTCTCATTAACATGGCAATGATCCCTGCAGTAAATAGCAATCATATACTCAACGGTCTTTAGCTCCCGTTTCATCCGGGGATGCACTTTAGACACAGGGAATTTCCATGCTTTAGCCCCAAACACCCTATTGAGGAATCGTTTTGGCCGGATATATCAGGACCAGCTGTCCGACTTCTTCCGGTTTGACACCCAGATTGTAGGCAATCTCACTCCAGCTTCTGCCATGTATTTTATGTTGCTCCAAAAGGATTTCCGGCTTCTTTCCGCCAGCTGCGGCCAGGAGCAAGAGCAGTGTTATTTCCTTTTCATCCAGGCCCGACATTTTTAATTTTCTTATTTCTTCCCCAGAGACCTGGAAGAATTCGGCGATCACCTCATTGACTACCCTGCCACCGGCTTCATCGATTGGCATTCCCGCTCGAATGGCTTGCAAAATTGTATCTTTTTTGATGGATTTATTTTGAGACAGGCCGGAAATAATTTCTGCCCACGTCTTATTTTCGTTTCGCAAACCAAGGAACTTCCGCATGTTAATCTTTGTTATTTTGCCAACTTTTAAACTGACCAATAATTCATCCTGGGGCACCCCCTCACTCATCTTGATCATGACAATCTGCCGTTTGGGAATATTATAAAACTTTGACAACAAGCTGTTGAAGCTAGCAACCAGGATATATTCGTCTGTTGCATGCTTGTCGGCGGGGTTATAACTGCGCTCCTTAAAGCAGTGACACGCGAGAGAACTTTCCGCAAACGCAAACAGGGCCGATCCCAAAGAGAAGAGAATAAGGGTTATTAAAAACAGGAAGGTTTTCCGTTGCAGCAGGCTCATGATATGCCGCCCTTTATCCAGTAACTTGGATTTTTCATAACCTCTTTATTTTAAAACATTTTCAAAACAGATCAAGTTTATCCTGTCGATGCATCAAAGAAAATCGCTTGGATTGCACAGGGTAACACCGTGGGCCTTATGTATGGTCTCCCAGTCAAGGTCGGCAATGTCTGCCTCTTGGGCCCGGATAACTGAAAGATGCAGATGCGGTCGGATATCCATGTGTTCCGTGGGGCTGATAGTTGCGATTGGCTCGCCTTCTTTTATCCTGCTTTTGACCTGTAATGTTTTTTGAGGAACGGTATGGGCATATATGGAGTAAAGCCTTTGCCCCGTATTCAGAAAATCATGGGCCAGCAGAATTGACCTCCCCAGCAAGTCTTCAAAGATATTAACAACTGTGCCATCAAACATGCCCGGGACAAGGTTTTTTTCTGTTAGGTACATAACCTGCCCGACCCTGTTTTCAAAGCAGCAGATATCCAAGCCTTCGTGTGGTGTAGGCCTGCTGCCTGCTGACTGCCACCACTTTCTTTCAGCTGCGAACTCCATACCCGCCTTGAAGGTCCAGCGGACAAAGCCGAGCTCATCAAGTCGGTTAAGCCTGACGAACGCCTGGGTAAATGATGATTTTAAATAATTGTTCATTGGCACTGACAGAGAAGTATTAATTCACCGCAAAGTTGGGCTCTTAAGGCTTCCTCCAGGTAACAACTATACAGCAAAACAGATCTGTCTCATAGCGCAGATGAAATAATACAAAGAGAATTTTTTTTACATGAATACTGAGAAAAGAAGGGAAAATTTAGGTCAATGAGATATTGTGCTAATTATACACTGAAATTTGCAGGTAAAATCGATTGAGGAAATGGTTATGAGTGACATTATCCGGGAAATAATTGAAACTTCTGCTGACAAGATCAGTATATTTCGCCTGTTGGACAATGAAGAAAGAAAAAAGATCGGAGAATGCTTCGAACTTGTCCGGTACCCGGCCGGAACTGTTTGTGTGCAGGAGGGGGCAAAGATCAACTACATCGGCATTATCGCTTCCGGCAGGATGAGGTTTGAACGCCATAACCGGATCACCGATAAACCGAACCTGCTGGCTGTACTTGAAAAAGGTTCCCACGTCGGCGATTTTTCCATGCTGCCCGTAAGAGAATCCCTTGGCCAGGTAAGAACTGTTGAAGATACGGAGCTTCTTATTATCACCCACGACAAACTTGACAGGTTCATGCAGGAGCACCCGCAAACCGGCATCAAGATCCTCAAGGGAATAAGCACCGTTTTATCCATCCGGCTGAAAAGTGCGATAGACAAAATCATGGTGCTGTCCTGACACGTTATGAGGTTAGCCGTGCGTTCCGACGCACAATGGGAATTAGCAATTTAGAGCTCGATACCTGTCAGGCATCTCATATTTATTCCGTTGCATCCAGATCGTCCTTAGATTCGAATACCGGCAGGGAAAAACGCCAATGAATTGCTGCAAGCCGGATGGCAAGTGTTGTTATGGCGGACAGGACTAAACAGGGAATACCTGGCATACCAAGGCGTAACAATACAACGTAGGCCAGTGAACCGCAGAGAGCTGCAGTGGCATAAATCTCCTTGCGCAGGACCAGCGGCACCTCGGCTGACAATACGTCCCGAATCATACCGCCTGCGACTCCGGTCATGACCCCCATTACGATTGCGACGCTGGCGGAATTTGTAATAGCCAGTGCCTTGGCAGTTCCAATAGCCATAAAGACCGCCAGACCAAAGGCGTCTGAGATAAGCAGCCCGCGCCAGGGAACAGAAATGACCCGAACCGAAATGAACGTCAACAGGGAAAAGGCAACCGCCACCAGCAGGTAGACATGGTCTTCAATCCAGAACACCGGGCCGGAATCAAGCAGCGTATCACGCAGGGTACCGCCGCCCAAGGCGGTCACCATACCCAGAACAATGACCCCAAAAACATCCATGCGTTTCCTGCCCGCAGCAAGAGATCCACTGACTGCAAATACTGCGACCCCGAAAAGGTCCAGCCCATATATGATTTGCTCCGGGTTCACTCCATTCTGCCCTCGTTGAAAGCGCAATTTTGAATATTTTTTCACAGTATACTGAAAGTTCCTGTTGTCTGCCACTATCACAAAATAAGGGCTGCTAGCCATTTGGATTACCCCCCTGCAACTTCTTTGGTGGATTCTTCCATTCACATTAGAACAAGTTGCCTGAATCCTTCACTGTTCAATTTGTTAAACAATTACCCAGTATGTCCAAATGCTCCGCACTGGATTGACTTTGTTAAAAATCATCCTTACCAATTTAAATATAGAAATGAGAATGAGTCTCAGCCATTAAGATGCTGGCCCATCAGCCGGAATTACTAATGATTTTGCGGCTTACAGGGTCGGCAGCAGCAAAGGATCACCTCTGTTTAAATGACAGATCTGCGTTCTTTAGATTTTCAGAGGAGGTGGCACATTATGAAATGGTTTTCTTTTCTACTTTTTATATTTGGTATTACATTAAGCGTGATTCCTTCTGTACCGCACGCGGAAATTCTGGCCATGCTGAATTACGAGTCCAAGCCCCAGCAGATCATGCGCCGCGAAGGAATTGCAATCATTGACGTGGACCCGGCGTCTGAAAATTTCGGTAACATCCTTTTGGACATTCCCCTGCCCCCTGACCTTGTCAATCATCACATCTTCTACAACAAAGACGCGTCCAAAGCATACATAACTGCATTGGGGCAAAGTGACCTGCGCGTAATGGACATGACAAGGTACCCCTATCGCATTAAAAAAAACGGCGTGCCTGAATGCCAGGTTGGTGAAGATATTATTTTTTCGGATGACAACAGGACATGATATCTCACATGTATGAAATCAAGCAAGGTCATTGTCGGGAATGCGGTCACAGATCAGCCGGTCAAGTCAATTTCACCAACCAAACTCTATCCGCATGGGATTGCGATCAATGAAGATATTGACCGTATGCTTATCACCAGCACCGTCAGTGCCTTAGATCTTGACGACCGGGGTGAGACTGTAACCGTTCTTGAACTCAGTACCGGAAAAGAATTATCCAGTCACAAACTCTCCAAGAAACCGTCACCGTCAGGAGTTGCCCCTGTTCAGGTCCTTTTTGTTCCAGGTGCCAAACCACCGACTGTATATGTCACCAACATGTTCGGCGGCACAATATGGGCCGGAACCTGGGATGCAGCAAAAAAAGACTTTAACTTTGTTGAGGCCTTTGATTTCAACCCTCTTGGCAGCGGCGTACCACTGGAAATGTACTTCAATGAAGAAGGCGACCGGTTGTATGTAACAACAGCCAGTCCCGGACAATTCCATATCTTCGATATCAGCAACAGTTTACTGAACCCGGAACTGGTGAAAACATTGGCGGTGGGCAACGGTGCCCACCATGTGGCCTTTTCGCCAGATGGACGTTTGGCCTTTGTACAAAATAATCTGTTAGGCCTGCCCGGTATGGACGACGGTTCCGTGACCGTCATTGATGTTGAACGACAGGAAGTCATTAAAAGTATGGATACCCTGAAAAACCAGGGGTACAACCCTAACTCAATTGTCCTGCTGCCTGAGTGGCATCATGATGCCGGACATTAACCACTCATCTACAAATACGCCTCAGCATGTGTAGTTATGCTGGGGCGTGATATTTTTTATCCTGCTTCCGTCTGAGTCCATTAACGCTGGCCTGGACCAGGTAAGCGACAAAAAGGAGACTCCGGAGGATCAGGTCACTGATCAATAAAAAGGATCATTACCCTTTATCAACCTCTGAAAACCCCCAATAGGGGTAATCCAGGCGGTACCTGGCAATCAGACCGGGGCTGTGTTCACGGCTGGCCACGAGCCACAGGGAATTAATGCGCTCGGTTCCGGCCTTGATGTCAACAGCCTCCCATTCAGGCAGAAAAACCATGGCATTATCCGCCGTGTATTCAATATCACCGGAATCCTTAAAAAGCCCCATGTGGGGGACCCCATCGTAGCGCCCGCTTTCCTGGCGCGTCAACTCAGAGATGATCAGAAAGCCAACATGCAGTTCATCGCGTATTGATTCCAATTCCCGCAGCCAGGCATTGATACCGGTCCTGCGCTCGGCAAAATCCTTGAAGGGCAGCTTGTGCAGACTGTCAATAACAACCACCGTATCCGTTCTGCGCGTTTCATGGCGCAGAAAATCAATATGCCGCCGCATTATTTCCGGGGTTATCCGGCGGTCATTGACTACTCTGAAAAACTGCAGCATGGTTTGCAGGTCTTCCTGGCCGGCCTCAAGACGGTCTTTTTCAACCTTGCTCAACTCTGCTGATACCACCTTATCAGCCGGGATCCTGCTTAAGCGCGACAGGGTTCTCTGGTAGATCTTCTGGGCACCGTTTTCAAAATCATAATATATGACACCCATTTTATTTTTAGCTATCTCAGTGCCGAGTTGAATGCCGAGGCATGACTTTCCGGCCTTGGGAGGCCCGCCGATCATGTTGAGGCCATAAATCCCTCCCACTGCATCATCAAATTGAGCCATACCGGTACGCAGGGCTTTATAGCTTTCAGACTGCTGGCGCCCGATATTGTCGATAAACACCTCGTATTCATGCTGCGGCGAATGGAAAGGAGAAAATGCCTTGGAACCGCTGACCATTTTGGCCATTGCAGTTTTAAAGTTCTCGAGATCTTCTCCGGCAAGCTCGGCAAGGTTGAAGCCGCGCTTCTCCTGTGAAGGCCACTGCAGCACCCTGACCTTGTAACCAACCTGTTCCGCAAAGGTTCGGGCTGCTTCCACAGACTCCGGAGAGTGGTTCATAACCATGAATATGGTCTGTATGTACTCAAACCGCTTGATATCTATTGTGCCTAAATCTGCAGCGCTTGGCACTGCAATACCCGGAAAACCCAGCTCCCGCAGGCAGAGAAAATTCTTTTCGCCTTCAACGATAAACAGGGCACCATCCTCGCAATGGTCAATGTCATTGATGTTAAAGATCTGCAGCCCGTTAAAACCAAAAGACTTGTCACCATGCCAGAAATAATCGCTTTCATCTTCAGGCATGACACACCGCGCCGTGTAGCATTTCCCATTCTGCATTCGATAGGGATAGGTTATATAGCGGCCGTTATAGCCTACCTGCATTTCCGTAAGGGTATCAGCACTGACGCCGATCTTGGCAAAGTATGTTGTAATATTAGGCGTCAGCTTATCCTGATATTTTTTGATATCCGAGTTGATATTGACAGCGGGAAACTTCATGGACTGGACATATGGTTCCCGGTCCGGGTCATGCCCAGGAACAGTACCGGGATCAATACCGCTGAGCCTGCCAAAATGGGGGGCAAAACCGCCTGGTACACAGCGGCTCTGGCAGCGGAAATAGCCGGCAAAATAGCTCATGGCTCCCAGGTACACAGTTATAGAGCCTGCCTCTTCCCGGCCGTTGTCTTTACAAAAAGGGCAAGGGCCTTTCAGCATCGTTCCCTCGATAACACCCTGAGAGAGATGCTCCTGATAAAAACCTGCCAATCTTTCGTTCAGTTCCATGATTCAAACCATACGTGTTTTGATCTTGAAGGGTGTGCTGATAGTAATTAATCGTTTTCGCCCATAGTTCCATGGACCCATTCCTAACATTTACCACATTTAAGTAAAGGGGTCTTTAAATTTAAGTGGCTGGAATAACTAAACGACTGTGAATTTTCCTTCACAATCTCCTTTGTAGAAATGATTTTATTTCACGAAAGTTGTCAGGTCATTATCTGGCTGGCCTATAGATAAGGTGAAAAAAGGCGAAAAAATTTATTGCGCAGCTTTACTACCAGGCTTTTGGAGAGAAGTTCCCCAAGGGCCAATTCCCGGGCCTGCATTTTTTTCTCCTGCAGGATAGTTTCCATCGAAGCAGCCAGTTTCATGTCATAACACTCCACGTTAAATTCAAAATTAAGCGTCAGGCTCCTGGTGTCCCAGTTTGCCGAGCCGAGGAGAATCCAGGAGTGGTCCACCACCATTAACTTTGAGTGATCAAATGGCGGTTTGGTGAGAAATATACGGCAGCCCCCCTGCAGCAGTTCGTCCAAGCCGGCCTCGGAAGCCCATTTCACCATCCTGAGGTTCGGTTCCTCCGGCAGAAGAATCTCAATTTCTACGCCCCGGAGAGCTGCGATGCGCATGGAAGAAACCAGTTCCGCATCGGGCAGGAAATACGGGGTGATGATTCGAATAGACTCCTGGGCTGTGGCCAGGGCCGCCATGATAAGCATGCGCAGCTTGTCAAAATTTCCGTCCGGTCCGTCCGAGATGCCGCGTGCCACCCCGTTGCCTTGGGAATCAAGGTGCGGGTACCATGGTTCCCCTTCCAGCACCTGACCGGTGGTGAAAGTCCAATCCTCGGCAAAGGAGCGCTGCAGTTCCGCCACCACAGGACCCTCGATCAGAAATTGCAGGTCCTGGACTGGGTGAATCGGCTTGTCTGCAAGACAGTTGCCCTCGCGGATGTTCATGCCGCCGGTGAAGCCGACTCTGCCGTCAATCACCAGTATTTTACGGTGGTTGCGCAGATTAAAATACTGGAAACGCCAAGGCAGGATTGTCTTCATGAATTCCGCTGCATCAAGGCCGTCCCTGCGCAGTCCCCAGGTTATGGGCGGGAAGGAGTAGCGGGCACCTACGCTGTCAATAAGCACCTTGACCTCTACACCCCGCTTCCTGGCATCTCGCAGTGCCTCACGAAATCTGGCGCCCCACGAGTCATTATCAAAGATATAGCTGCACAGGGAAATAGTATGTTTTGCTGATTCGATGGCGGAAAGCATGCGCGGATATGCCTGATCACCATTGATCAGCGGCGTGACTCTGTTACCCAGCATTAAAGGTTGACGGGTTAATTTATCAGCCATACGGCTCAACTGCACCAGGCCATTTTTTTCATCGCCGCCATACATCTGCTGAATAAATTCCGTAAATACAGCTGCTTTTTTTTCGGGCAGGGGCACGGCCTGTTTGTGGGCAAAATGCTCCATGGCGCGCCGCTTAATACGGTTCACCCCGAACATCCAGTAGAGGCAGACCCCCAGAACAGGTGCAAACCATACGAGGCCGAGCCAACCTGCCGCCGCTCTCGTATCGTGTTTCTTATAAAGAATATGTACGGCCGTAGCCAGAATGGCAAAAAAGGTGGCCAGTGTTATGAGGTATGGCCAGGTGCTATGTAATAGTTCTGAAAAATTCATAGATCAGTCCTGCATCTTCATGGCAACTTTCAAAATATGCAACCAATTTTTCAATAATAAGACTGCATGCAAAAAGGATATAGAAAAAATTCCGCTCATACAATAGGGTAATAGGGCAGACTAATGATTAATACTCAAGTGCCATAAGTTGAAATGAACTTTTTCCGAGAACTTTCCATACGCAACTCCTTCCCGATGTGCTTTAATCTCCTGCCCCACTATGCAGCTGAGCAGGAATATACTGTTCTCATGAAATGTGTCGATGCAGCATTGGAAGATGGCAGAATAGGTACTTTTTTTCTCTCCGACCGTCCTGCATGCCATCAAGGGTTTTCTACCCCCAAACTGGCAAAGGACATTCTTGCCTCAGGGGGCGAACCCATTGTTTCCCTTGCTCTGACGTATAACGACAGAAATACAGCCATCCATAAGCTGCAGGAATACTACCAGGCGGGGGTCCGGCAGTTTCTCTTTGTCTCAGGTGATTACCCGGCGCAGAGTGACCAAAATACGGAAAAGCCTGTATTTGATATGGACAGTGTTCAGCTGCTCATGATTCTATCCGGCCTTGAAGAATCAGAAAATATTGCCAAAGGATGTGTTGTTTCACCCTTTAAAACGTTTGAAAGCGAACAGGTATGGCAATATGAAAAACTCAAACGCAAAATCAGCGTGGGAGCAGATTTTATAGTCACCCAGTTAGGGTATGACATGCGGAAGTTTGATGAATTAATTCGGTTTTGCACCCTGTATAAAATCATGGCCCCCCTTGTGGCAAACATTTGTCTTACAGATATGCACACAGCAAGGCTTATACAGGCAAGAGGTCTCCCCGGTGTGAAAATGGAGGGCCCGCTGCTTCGCGGGCTCCACGAAGAAGCATCCTCCCGCCAGGGGGCAATCGGAAGAACTGCAAAGACTTTGGCTGTTATAAAAGGGTTGGGTTATCATGGCGCCCTGATAGGCAACCATTCAGCTGATTATTTTGAAGTGAAACAGGTCCTGGACAAAACAGAAACACTCCAGTTGGGTTGGCAGAAATTTCTGGACCAGCTTGATTTTTCCGGGTCTGAATCTCCGTTTTATTATTTCCAGGAAGACCCGCACAACGGGCGCAACAGCAGTAAGCCGGCTCCTGTTGCCTTAAAACATTTCCCAACACCAACATATTTATTCAGCTACTTTGTCGACTGGCTGGTCTATGTACCCCAGGGCCCTCTTTTCAGTCTGACCGGCCGTTTCTGTCATTTCTGCAACCCAAGAAAATTCTGGTATGGCTTTCTGTGGCTCCTGGAATATCTCTCGAAGCGCCCACTTTACGGCTGTAAAATGTGTGGCGATTGCACCCTGTATGCCTGTGGTTTTCTCTGTTATCAGTCAGGCTGCCCCAAAAAAATGCTGAACGGCCCATGCGGCGGCAGCATTGACGGGTATTGTGAGGTTTTTCCTGAAAAAAAGCGGTGCTACTGGGCCAGGGTCTATCATAATATGAAAGGGGTCAGGCAGCACGTGACCTTTACGGCAGCCCCAATTCCGGCCAGGGACACTTCACTTGACCGCAGCTCTTCATGGATAAATTTCTTTCTGGGCAAGGATCATCGCAAAATAAAATTTGAGGATGACTAGCCCGCATTTTTCACGAGTCGATACGCCGGATAGACAAAGTGTAAGTCGTTTGAGCTATACTTTAGTATGCGAAACGCCTTACACTGCAGGCTATACGGATGTATCGGCTTGCCCGAAGGGTGAACAGATTTGAAAAAAACCTATTCAGTCACTTGGTACAAACTGCAACCGGACAAACACACTAGAAATATAAAATTTAAATCACAAAAACAGACATTTAATTTTAATTTTCAAAACTATTCATGAAATATTCGGGTTAGAGAGAAAAGAGGTGCATGTGGAATAAACCGTCCCATGATAATGTATAATTATAGTACAAACGCCCGAAGAATTACTTGCTTTTATTTAGTAATGTGCTTATATTGAATTCAGTTTACGTGCAGTAAGTATTTGTAGTCAAAAATTACAGAAAGAACACCGCACTATCATATGAGACAGTGCGGTTTTTTGTTTTTAGGGCTTTGAATAAAAGACTGCCAACCCGGTTACGCATAAATTTACCGGGGCCCTATTAATGAGTGGTTCCTGAAGGAACCCGTACAAAAGGAGTAGTAAAGATGTCAGAAGGTACAGTAAAATGGTTTAATGATGCTAAGGGATTTGGTTTTATCGAGCAGGATGGCGGCAAGGACGTTTTTGTCCATCATACCGCCATTCAGGCAGAGGGCTTCAAGTCTCTGGATGAAGGTGCCCGCGTTTCGTTCGACATTGTAGACGGCGCGAAAGGCCCGGCTGCAGCTAATGTAGTAAAGCTTTAAGCTATAATTTTTAATCAAAAAAAATGCCCTGTTTTTTCAGCAGGGCATTTTTTTTGTTCCTCTCACCTCCTGTTCAGCTGTCTTCATAATCTTATCAGCCCCGAAAATCCATTCCTCCCTGCTCATTCAGTTGTTCCACAAAATCCCGTATTTTAAATTTACTGTTGCTGCTATACTACCCCTGAATTCACTGTGTAAAATTTAGCAGATTGTAAACAAAACATATTCTTTTCAAAGGGTTATATCCCATGAGCAAATCAATCCAAGTAATACCACTGTTCAACCTGGCCCTAGCCTTTATTCCGGTTATAATTGTTATCGTGATCCATTATTTCTGGTCCAGGGAACACCGTATGGCCGTTTATGGTGTTTCACGCATGCTGGGGCAGCTCTTGATGGTCGGGTATTTTTTGACGTTCATATTCGATTCGGAGAGCGCCTGGGTCGTCCTGACTGCCCTGTCTGTGATGGTGCTTGTTGCCAGCTGGATCGCCTTGCGAACAGTAAGGCAGAAGCGATTGCTTCTCTATCCCAAAGCACTTTTGGCCCTGGTCATCGGAGGAGGCACAACCCTGGTTCTCGTGACCCAAGGGGTACTAAATCTCTCCCCCTGGTACTGGGCCAATTATTTTATTCCGCTGGCAGGCATGATCTTTGCCAATGCCATGAATAGCATCAGCCTTGCTGCTGACAGGCTGGAAGCGGAAATCGGCAGGGATGTCGAGTTCAACGAGGCACGCAATATCGCCTTCAGGTCATCGCTTATTCCCATTACCAATTCCCTCTTTGCCGTTGGACTCGTTTCTATTCCCGGTATGATGACAGGCCAGATTTTATCCGGTGTCTCGCCCCTTATTGCCGCCAGGTATCAGATCATGGTTATGTGCATGGTCTTTGGCGCCGCCGGTATTTCTTCCGCCTGTTTTCTGGTCCAGATAAGATCAAACTTTGTTAAGGAGTCTCCTTGAGGGTAATCGGCTGGAAAATAAGAGAGGCAGGGCGACAGTCAATAATCAATGTTAAGCACGCCGTTCAAATGATCAATTTCATGTTCCAGTAAAGCCGCGTCATCATTTTTAACTACCATGATTTTTTCTTTGTCGTCCAACGTTGTATACCTTACCTTCACATGGGCGGATCGGGCAATAACCGTTCCCTTGTCCTCTTTTACAGACAGACAGTCGTCGTTATCCAGATAAGTCCCTTTTCTTTCCAAAATCTCAGGGTTAACCATTACCTGTATTTTTCCCCTTAAACCACAGACAACCAACCGCTTTGAGATACCAACCTGCGGTGCGGCCAAGCCTCTCGGCACTGATCTATCCAAAAAAAAATCCACCAGGGTCTGAAACCGTAAGGTTGAGACGATATCATTTGTTATGGAAATTATTGACTCATCAATTTGAGCTATCGGCCTTGCAATCTTGCGCAGGGCAGGGTCAGGATGCTCAACTATATGCAGCACATTCATGTTTTTTTTCTGGAACCCGGCAATTGCCAGGATTCCCAAACCAATAACGACTGCAAACAAACATGCGGTTGCTATATCTTTTTTATTGAACAATGGATCTCTCCGCCAGGAGTTATTGCCCGTGGCAAATGAAGATTACGCTATGGACCGGGTAACTGCTGTACAGTTCAGGCATCGTAACTGATAATCACAACAGCAGCAGCCTTATCACGAATGGGGACCAGCTCCTGGTAATCTTTGGAAGAGTACCAGTCCTGCAAACTTTGTTGGTCTGGAAACTGAATCACCACAGTATTGTCGTAGGGGTGCTCACCTGTCAACACCTTTGCGCGTTTGCCCCGAAATACGACCTCTGCCTCATAGGGCAGCAGGGATTTTCCCACACCCTCAACATATTTTTCCCATAACTCTGCGTCTTTGACTGTTATATGTCCTATTAAATACGCTGACATTTTCCGCACCCGGTTTTTTTTGTTTCTCTAAATCCCAAACCATTGCATAGTGGAGTATATGCTCATATTGTGATAATTTGCAAGTAAGCCAAGGCAACATGTAAGGCACCATAACCGGAATACACCCTATCTACCCCTGCTCCTCTTCGAGGATATCTTTCATATCAAGGGCCCGATCAAAATTATTTATCTGCTCCTGGTTGAGCAGCAGGTCCTTGAGGCTGAATATCTGCAGGCGGCAGGCCTGGGTAAAAAGCCTGTTTGCCAGCAGCATGGAAGAAATTTCCAATTCTTCTATTCTTCCCTCCGACACAGCCTTCAACGTATCGTTGACACATAACTTATCAGCCTCTTCGATCTTGACAAAAGATTTGAGCAGACTGTGGTACTGCTCCTCCCTGCTTTCATGGCTCTGAATGTTTTTCATGTCCAGATAGAGTTTCAGGAGCCGCTTGCGAAACATTTTGTACTGTTCGTTCAGGTAGTCTTTGTCTGAACCTTCAAATTCATCCACATCGCTCCGTATACCTTTAAAATTCTTGATCGAATTCATGATGTTTCGTGAAGCGAATACCATGCGTTCCAGCTCCTTGGCATCGACTTCCTCCAGCTTCTGGCTTTGGAGCTTGGAGTAGTAAGCAAAAATCTCGGCGTGCAGCAGCTTTATATTTTCATAGAGGCCTGCAAATGAGAGTCTTTTCTTTGCACTTTTCTCCAGGGGCAGATCCTCTTCAAACACCAGCTGCCTTTCAATATTCAGCAGGCGTAAATTATAGAGCTGGCATTCATGCAGCAGATGGAGAATTTCTTTACGCATTGCCGAGGTGGCAGCCTCTATCACCTCTGTGGGAGTATTGTTGATAAAGACTGTGAGAATAGGTTTGCGATCAGGAAAGAGCCTGTATAGCAGTTTTGTCAACAGGCCGATAAATGGCAAAAAGAGCAGGACGCCTATTAGGTTGAACAGGGTATGAAAAAGTGCAAGCCCCATGACAGCGTTGGTCTGAATATCTATGAAATAAATGATGACCCAGGCTAATCCTTTGATGCATAAAAAGGCGACTGCGCCGGTGATGACATTAAAGACTAAATGGCTGAAGGCAACTCTTTTCTTGGCCGGTATGCCGCCAATAGAACCAAGAATGACAGTGATGGTGGTGCCCACATTTGCCCCTATTACCATGGCAGCCCCGATATCAAAGGTAATCAGGCCGCTGTGCAGGGCGGTCAGGACAATGGCTATACTGGCGGCACTTGCCTGCATGATTGTCGTAAGCAGGGTGCCGACAATGAGGTAGACCCAAAGGCCGTAATTGGGGACCATGCTCAGGTCAAAATTCTGCCCGACATTTTCAACACTGCCCTTCATGTAATCAAGCCCTAGAAACAGAAAACCGAACCCCATAAAGAGCCTGCAAACCTGGTACAGTTTCGGCTTGTCGGAAGAGTCGCAGAAGATAAGGCCGATGCCCCCAAAGCCGATAAAAGGCAGGGCAATGCTTTCAATCTTTAACTTAAAGCCCACAATGGCAACAATCCATACGGTCAGGGTTGTGCCGATGTTGGAGCCCATGATGACGCCGATGGCATTCTGCATGCTCATGACACCGGCCCCGACAAATGCCAGCACCATGAGGGATACTGCGGAGCTGCTCTGCAGGATGGCAGTGACCAGCGTACCGCTGCCGATTGCCCTGAAACGGCCGTTGGTGTATAGCCTGATCATACGCCGGAAAGCCTTGCCTGACAAAATTCTGACAGCGAACTCCAGCATGGACATGCCGAAGAGAAAAATCCCCAGTCCGGCTATCAATTTCCATAGATCAAATGCTTCGCTCATTTGCCGTAATCGTCAGTTGCAAACTCATAGTTTAAAGCACAGTTGAACTGCTGCGCATAGCTCCTATCTCCAGAGAAGCTACACTGCTCCCTATTCTGACAATAATATTGTTTTATGCCAACGACAAGAAGGAATACAGGCTGGATGCTTTTTTCACGCTGCAGGACACCAAAAATTGACAATTCTGAGTGGCGAAGGAGTTGTTGAGGTGCAGATGAGATTCAAACGGCAATTTTGATCTCATTTAAAGCAAGATAAGCTGTACTGCCGCAGGAGGGGATATCGGTGAAATATAAGCCTCCGAATTCATTAGTGCAATCCGGACATCCCCGCAGCCAGAGAATGTGGTGCCGATACTTGTTCTTAGCCAGTTGACGGTAAATCCAGCGGCTCTCGGCACACTCAAAACAGTAGAGCAGGGTCCACTCCTCTCCTTTCAGGGCCGTGACACAATCAAAACAGGCGGGAATGACCAGTTCCCGTACGGCAATCTCTATGCCCTCCGTCTCCTCGTAACCAAAAGGCATGACTATATAATCAGCAGCCGGAATATCCTCATTACTGATATCGGGTCCATGGTTCAGCGAGCAGTGATCCTGTGATAATTCAGCCATCATCGTAACTTTATCAAAAGCATCCATTTTTTCTCCCCCTGAGTTTTTTCTAATAGTTTCCACATATTGCTATCTTTTTATAAGCAATAACCATGCCTAACAAACTTTAGAATGAACACCCCCTCATGCTTTTCCATATTCTCCAGACAAATCAAGCTGTTAAAAAGCAAAATGGAGTGAATGACATTTCAGCCATTTTGTCATAAAGGCAGGAATGCAATAAAAAACAACTACACGGTGACAATATTTTGTGATTTTGTTGCGAATTGGACAAAATTTGGCAAGCAACAGGGGGCCGATTTTATCAACAAATGGAACAAAGTTGAGACGTTATAAACCATGCCAACATTTATACAGATCCCACAATGTGGTACTAAAATCGTGGAGTCCTGAGGTGTGGCAAAAAAAATTGAATGTTTTCAGTTTGGCTTGCCGGGGGAACACACATAAAACGGAACTGCAAAACCTTGCCTGCGTTAAGACGCTGCCAGGCATCTGAACTAACGAGGCTTATCTTCCCTTTTCATTGTTTGTAACTGGCAAGGGTTATGGCCCGGAGATGGCTCCCTGGCAGGGGTAGGCCTCACGCAGCGCAAGGAGTACGAGATAGGCGGCCAGGTCATGGTGTTTTTCCGGATTATCCTCAAGGTATTGTGTGACATCCCGGATAACCTTTGCAGTAGAGATGTTTTTAGGAAGGCAAAACATATCGGAGGGCAATGATTCCACAGTTGTCGCCACGGTATGAAAGTCCACTATACCGGCAATATATCCGGCGCAGACGCCAAACCTGTGGTCATCATACTCCCCTCTCTTATCAAGACCCGTAACCGCATGGGAGCAGGATTCATAGATATCTTTGCCGCTAAAAACATAATTGGTGGATTTGGCACTGGCGACGGAACACATCAGTAAGAAGAAAACAAAAAGCAGCGCAGAACGTTTTTTCATGGAGTCCTCTTTTGTGGACTTTTATTGTTAGGGGCAATGTTCTTTTCAACAATCATGGATAATAAAATACTATTACAGAACAGGGAAAATGGTCAAATCTATTTTGCATTTTTGACAGACTGCTCTCCCTCAAGGAAACTTTGACCCCGGTGCGGATCCCGTCAATTTTTCCCTTAAAACTTATTTCATCTTTTTTCCCGTTATTTCAAATGGTTCTTTTCCTTCGGGTTATTTCTTGTCTTCATTTTACAGGGTGTTTTCCCTGTGTGCATACTCTGTTAACCTTGCTACACGCAACTATTTGAGATAAAGAATAAGTCATGATTCGACTGTACAAAGACTCCGACTTTGCAGCTCTCTATGCAACTATTAATTCGGCGGCAGTAGTCTACAAGGGAGTTATTCCCACTGACAGGTGGAAAGATCCCTATATGCCTGCAGATGAACTTGCAAAAGAAATAGAATCTGGCGTTATTTTCTGGTGCTGGGATGAGGCTGGCACCATACTCGGAGTCATGGGAATCCAGGATGTTAAGGACGTAACCTTAATTCGCCACGCCTATACACATCCCACATACCAGAGAATGGGCATCGGATCAAAGTTGCTGCAATATCTGACTACTCTGACAACGAGACCACTGCTCATGGGCACATGGGCAGACGCACAATGGGCTATAAAATTTTATGAAAAACAGGGATTTACCTTGGTTACGGAGGAGGAAAAATATATGCTCCTGCGGAAATACTGGAATATTCCTGCAAGACAGGTAGAAACCTCGGTCGTGCTTAGCAACACCCCGGTTAAAAAACTTGCTGCAGAGTAGCAATATTCAGCCTGGAAAACCTGCCAGACCGCAATAAACATGATGCAGAAAATATCGCGCCATATATTAAAGATGTTTGGCTGGCAGGCCGAACTGGCAGTTCAGATGGTTGACAGGTGCGTGCTCGTTGGTGCCCCCCATACCTCCAACTGGGACTTCCCCCTTGCTTTGCTGGGTATGTCTGCCATGGGTATCAAATTCAATTGGGTGGCCAAGCACACACTTTTCCGCTGGCCCCTGGGAATAATTATGCGCGCACTCGGCGGCATTCCCCTCAACAGGAAGACCGGAGGTGCCGGTTTTGCAATTAAAGCGCTTGACAGCTTCCATGGGCGCAGCCGATTTATTCTGGCAATTGCACCCGAGGGCACACGGCACAGAACCGGCTATTGGAAAGCCGGCTTCTATAAGATAGCCCTCAAAAGTAATGTTCCCATTGCCTTGGGCTATGTTGATTACAAGAACAGAAAAATAGGCATTGGCAGATTGTTCACGCCTACAGGAGACAAGGATAAAGATTTTTTGCACATAAAAAATTTTTACATCGACAAATCAGGAAAATACCCAGAAAAACAGGGCGAAATAAGGCTCAAATAATCGGGCGCAGAGAATCATGACGCAATCGGAAAATGAAAAAACCAGCGTGGAGCAGGTTGGGGAGAACCTCTTTAACTTTGCCATGGACCGCGAGGACATAAAACTCTTTATCGAAAATTTGGCGGATGAAGCTAACTGCAAGCCGGCAGCAGTTGAATACGAACTCCAGCTCCTGAAAATTATAGCCACGGGCTGGTCCCTGTCCTTCTTTTTGGAAAATTCCTCCCAAAGGGATCAAATTGCTGAGAATTTCTGGAAATTGATCCATGGGTTTTCAGCAGATCTGTCTGAAACAACCGGGCTTATGACCGGGCACGATTTAAACTACTTTCAGATAGTAAAGAGCCGTCTTGACGAGTATGTGGACATTTTAGCAGATCAGCCTGAAGCCACTGAACCTGCTGCCGTGATAGGTCCTGCGTTTGCCGGATTCTGCGGAGATGCCGATGATATCTACACAATCATGGTCGGCTCCAGAATGTTTATTATAACCGTTGCCCGGGTTAAGGATTATTTAGAGTCAATTGTCTTTGCATAGGCTGCAGAAATACCACGCCCTAAAAACCTGCTAATGGATATGGCAGATTCCACTTGAAAAAAATTGCGCCTGTTCTTTACCGCGGCCCTATCATTTTTAGCATCGCAAAACCCATACTTCTGGCCATTTTAGGGCCCTTACCCATAGCCTAACCTCCTATTTTTCCTAGCATTCTTTCTCCTTGATTTCCTTCATTGCAGGAGGTAAGTGAAATTCATATTCACCCTTTTAAATAATTTCACACCAGGCAATCTTATTCATTTTTATTGAGGAGGAGGTACAATGAAGAAGCATATTTGCACAGGACTGGCAGTCGGATTTTTCTTGCTCGGCACAACCGGTTTATCAAAGGCAACCAGCCTCATAATTACCGGTGTGCTTGATGGCCCCTTATCCAGAGGCACTCCCAAGGTCGTGGAGCTATTTGCCCTAAATGATATCAGTGATTTGAGTATCTACGGCCTGGGTTTTGCCAATAACGGCGGTGGAACCGACGGCATAGAGTTTGCCTTTTCAGCCGCTTCTGCCGCCACCGGTGACTTTTTATATGTCGCCTCTGAAACTACTGAGTTTACAAACTTTTTTGGTTTTGCCCCGGATTATACAACTTCTGCTGCCACAATTAACGGTGATGATGCTGTCGAACTTTTTAAAAACACTAATGTTGTCGATATATTTGGCGATATTGCCGAAGACGGCACTGGACAGCCCTGGGAATATCTGGATGGTTGGGCCTACAGAAATGATGCTACAGGCGGCACGGATACTGCAACTTTCAGGGTTGCAGAATGGTACTTCAGCGGTCCCAACGCACTGGATGGAGAAACTACGAACTCCGGGGCTATCATGCCGTTTCCTACCGGGTCATTCTCACCAGGTTCAAATCCTCCACCAGTGCCGACCCCGGAGCCGTCAACCATACTTTTACTCGGTTCAGGGCTTGCTTGCCTTGTCGCCAGAAAACAGCGCTGCAGAATTGACAATAAAGACCGGTGAAACCAGGTCGTTATGGATGTCTCCGCTTATTCTCCCTTGGGGGTCATAGAAAATGTCGAGGCCACAATATTGGCAAGAATACCGTACCTGCAGGAATTCTCATTTGGACTTGGAAACAAGATTTTGGGCGCTAATTCCCGCAAATCACATACTGCTGCTTGCAATTAAAGAATAGTTGCCGTAGTGAGTTTCTCTTCATTCCCCTCAACCGGGAATCATTGTTGAAAGTTTTGCTGAAATTCTCTATGTTATAAAAATTCGTATCAATTACAGGTTGTTTTATGCAGGCGCATCACCCTCACGCTGAACCCATTGGGGGTGGGACATTGATAAAACAGACCAATAATGAATGCAAAGCATGAGGGAAACGGTAAAATTTAACGAGGAGGATCAACTATGGGAATGATGAAAGAGTTTAAAGAGTTTGCTGTGAAGGGCAATGTGGTCGATATGGCTGTCGGTATCATCATCGGCGGAGCTTTCGGTACAATCGTCAAAAGCCTGGTGACCGACGTGCTCATGCCGCCAATCGGTTTGCTTATGGGAGGTGTTGATTTTGCAAACCTTTTTGCTGTTATGAAGGAAGGGGCCAAGGGCGCTGCACCGTATGCCTCCTTAGCTGATGCCCAGGCCGCCGGGGCGGTGACGGTAAACTACGGGGTTTTCTTTAATGCAGTTATAAGCTTTCTCATCGTGGCCTTTGCTGTGTTCATGCTCATTAAAGGCATAAACAATCTCAAACGCGAGGAAGAAGCACCGCCTGAAGAACCAACCACCAAGGAATGCCCGTTCTGCCTTTCAGAAATTCCCATCAAGGCCAGCCGCTGCCCCAACTGCACCTCGGAGCTTGAACCTGTCGCTGCCTGATAAAGATGGTTCAAATTATGTATATTTCTTTTCCCCGGCGCCGTCGGCCTGCAAAAAACAACAGCGCCGGGGAATTATTTAATTCACCCGGAACTGCTATTCACCGGCTTCATCCGTGAAAAAGCTGAATATCATACTTTGCGTCACGCTATTCAGCTGGTTAGGATGGTGGCTGGGTGCTCGGTTTGGCATGATTACCGGCTACCTGATAAGTTTTGTGGGCAGTTTAATCGGTGTATATGTTGGGGTCCGCATCAACAGGACGTATATGCCCTGACACCAAGGGCCAATTCACAGTGAGAGAATAAAAAAGGCGCCTTCGATAGTTCGAAAGCGCCTTTTTTAAATTACGTAAGAGACGTTATTACCAACCGCCGCGTCTGCCGCAATTGCCAAAGCCCCGTCCTGGGCCATACCCGGACTTTCCTTCAAATGTTTCTTCAGCTTTTTCTTCCATCTGGGCCTCGAGATCATAGAGATCTCCCGTGAGCTTTGCCACTTTCTTTTCGTCAGGGTTATCCTGGAGCATCATGGCGTCAAGCTCACTTCTCTTTACAACGATCTCTTTCCTGAGTTCTTTGGTCTCTGCAAAGAAAGCGGCAGCTTTTTCATTGTCCTCCTCAGAATAGAACCCTTTATTGCAATACCTGCCGCCATCACAATCACCAGACCCGGGGCCGGGGCCGTAATTTCCCCGGGCATTCGCCATTGATATACCTGTGAATCCAATCGCCCCGATAAGGGCTGCTGCTGCTAAATACTTTTTCATTCAAAAACCTCCAGAAAAATTTTTATTTATTCTTTAAGAGTTAAAAGATGAACAGCGCCATCTCGTTAAAACAACAATTACAATCGGTATACGTGTCCGCATCGAGTTTCGAAGTCTCACTTCGTTCCCTATCTTCGATGCCGACAAAGACTTTACGTTCATTATTTTAAATATATCAGGACCGGCTCTCGGCATATAGTATTCCAAGAAGCATGCCATTTTATGGCCAAGCCAAAAATTTTTATTTTTTCCCTTACATTTCAGCACAATAAAACTTTTCGGACGTTCATTAGTAAGGAAGCCCCTGGAGAAAAACTACCCGGATTACACAATAAATAGAGAATATTCTTCATGCCATGCAGGATATTTGATACAGAAAAGTGAAAAAAATCAATTGGTTAACTGCCACATTGTGGCAGTTCCTTATTGTGCATTTGCTTCCGGTCCAGCGTTATTGTCTTTTGAAAACATCACGTTGTAAAAATGAAAATCATTCTTACAGTTTCCCCAAAACACTACTGGAGAGATTATGCAGCCCCTGAAAGAATATATGATAACCAAAGAGCCGTTCTACCTTGCCCAGGGAGATGAGCTTGCCATTGCCGAAGCAGCGTATGTTCACACAATCCCCTTGCTTTTAAAGGGCCCGACCGGCTGCGGCAAGACCCGCTTCATGCAGCACCTGGCCTGGAAGCTCCAACGCCCTCTTGTGACAGTATCCTGCCATGATGACCTTTCCACCAGCGACCTTGTAGGTCGATATCTTATCAAGGGAGGAGAGGCCCTATGGGTTGACGGCCCCCTGACCATGGCAGTAAGACATGGAGCAATCTGCTACCTGGATGAAATTGTCGAGGCCCGCAAGGATACGACAGTGGTGATCCATCCCCTGGCTGATGACAGGCGTGAACTGCCTATTGAAAAACTCGGAGAACTGCTCCATGCTCCTCCTGAGTTCATGCTGGCAATTTCTTATAATCCCGGCTACCAGAGCGTACTCAAGGACCTCAAGCAGTCTACCCGGCAGCGCTTTATCTCCCTTGAATTCAACTATCCCAAGCAGGAGCTGGAAGCTGATATTGTCCGACATGAATCCGGCGTTGACCATGCAACCGCTGAGGTACTGGTGCGCCTTGCTGCCATGACCAGAAATCTCAAAGATGCCGGCCTGCCCGAGGGTGCAAGCACCCGGTTGCTGATCCATGCCGGCAAGCTCATGCAAAGCGGCATGGAGTCAAGACGTGCCTGCCGGGCTGCGATCAGTGAGACCCTGACCGACGATCATGAGTTGCTGGCCTCCATTAATGAGATGATCAATTCCTTATTCTGATTCACAGTGTCCATGAATATTGCAGAACTCAAGGACAGTTTTTTTGCGCAAGTGCCTTCCCATCCCCCCAATGATTGGGAAATTGAGGAGCACCTGGAACATATCGTAGAACTCCCTGCGGTATCCCAGGAACTGATCCTCTCCCATGTACCTGCAATCTGGGCCGTGAGTCATTCCCTGTGTTACTCCTATCTCTCCTCTGCCCGAAGCGCCCTGAACTGTCTTTCCACTGACCACATAACTCCGTGGGTTGGAGATTTTCTCGATACCTATGAAAAAGACGGTTTACGCGCTGCCCAGCATTCCATGGCTGATGTGGAATCCAATTTTCTCTGCCGCATCCGGGGCGAAGCCGGCCTTGATTTCAATGCTGCCGCCAGCCGCCTCACTCCCTATGCCAGATCCATAATCGAACGCAAAATTACCCTGGCCACCGGTCCCCGAATATATACAGATACTGAATGCATTTATTTACCGGGCAAGTTGACTCTATGCTCCTCGGATGCAGAAAACTTTCTGCTTTACAAACTCATCGTCACCTTCCAGCTTGGCATTCTCCTGCAGGGAACATACGAATTCGATCCGGAGGCTGACAACCCTCTCATTGTGGAACTTGTAAACACCTATGGAGCCGGTCCGGTTCCAGAGCGCATCGGGCTTGACCTGTTCTTCTCCCTTTTCCCGAACTCACGCCTTGCCGAAGATATTTTTACGCTGCAGGAAGCACAGAGAGTGTCACGCTTTCTTGCTGCCTCCTTTCCGGGACTCTGGCGAGATACTGCCAAGATCCGTTCCGATCTTGCTGCTTCACGTGTCCTGCAGAGCCAATTGCCAGCGCATTCAAAAATGATGGAGGGGTTGGTTCACCGAGTTATCACAGGCGGAAAAGGGCCGCCATGGAACTCCATGGAACTGCCTCTTCATGAACAAGTCCTTGCCGAGTTCAACAAACCGGCAGGGTCTGCTGCAGATTCCGCAGCCCAGACTGCGGTCATCTACGCCATGCTCAAGCACGTTGAAGAAACCTATATAAAGGTTGCGCCTGTTTATTATATTGGCCGTCTCAGGCCTGCTGAAGCCCGCAAAGGAATGCGCAGGCGACGGGCTACGGCAAAAGAGGAATTCATCAAGATTCTTGCCTCGGTCATACTCAAGGTTGACCGAAAAACAGCAGACGTGGTTGAAAACGAAAATTCGTCCCAGGGTGCGTCCCCTGTATTATCAGGCGAAGAAGGCACTGCCATGCTTCTGTTTTCCTCAAAAAAACAAGATAACATCCATACAGCCCGGGAGAACATGGAGACGCCCCGCTTTCTGACACTTGAAGGTCCCATGGCTGAACTGCCGGAACCGCTGCGCAATCTTGCAGAAGAAATAGTCGCCGATCTGGGCCATATCCCCAATGACTACATTTCAGCCGCCCAGGGCATGGCCGGCCGGGCCGCTCCTTCGCTGCAGGCTGCAAGCAGTCCGGCAGGAGAGAGCCTTGCAGCGCCAATCACCTATGACGAATGGGATTTCAGGCGCAATGGTTTCAGAAAAGACTGGTGCAGGCTTCTTGAAAAACAGGTGCAGCCGATTAAGGGCACCTTTGTTGACTCCACCCTGGATAAGTATAAGGGACTGCTGCGGCAGCTTAAAAAGCAATTTGAAATGCTGCGCAGCAGTGAGCGCTTTATCAAGCGCCAACGGGACGGGGATGAAATTGACCTTGACGCCCTGATCGAATCCATTTCAGATACACGGGCCGGCAAATCTCCGTCCGAACGGTTGTTTATTCGTTTGCAGCGGGATGAACGTGATATTGCAGTCCTCTTCCTGGTGGATATGTCCTCCTCAACTGAAGGCTGGATCAACCAGGCCATCAAAGAGGCACTCATACTCATGGGCGAAGCACTGCAGGTGCTCGGCGATCGTTTTGCCATCTACGGATTTTCGGGTATGCGCAGGCTGCGTTCCGATTTTTACCGGGTTAAGGATTTTGCTGAACCATACAGTGAAGAGATTAAGGGCAGGATTGCCGCCATCGGGCCCCAGGAATACACCCGTATGGGCCCGCCGCTGCGCCATGCCATAGAAATGCTTAAGAACGTGGAAGCAAAGGTACGCTTACTGGTGACGCTATCGGACGGCAAGCCGGAAGATTATGATGATTATAAGGGAGAGTATGCCATAGAGGACACCCGCCATGCCCTGATCGAGGCCAAGGCTTCAGGCATCCACCCTTTCTGCATTACCATTGATAAACAGGCCCATGATTATATTGGCCATATGTACGGCGAGGTGAACTATATCTTTGTGGATGAGGTTCGCAAGCTGCCGCTGCGATTACCCGAAATCTACAGGGTCCTGACGACTTGAATTCCCGCCTCAATGCTGGATGAAATGTTTTGCAGAACCTGATTCACCGTTCTATTTCCTGTCCTTGCCCCATATCTTGTCAAGGTATTGGTCCCGCCCTGAACCGAAACGGTAAAAATGATACCGCACCGGACTGTTCTTATAATAATCCTGATGATAGTCCTCGGCAGGATAAAAAGTCATGGCCGCTTCAATTGGCGTGACAATCGGTTCAGCGTACACACCACTTTTATCCAAGGTCTTTTTTGACTCTTCAGCCTGAAGCCGCTGCTCTTCATTAAAATAAAATATTGCCGTGCTATAGGGGCGCCCACGGTCGACAAACTGGCCACCCGGGTCCGTTGGGTTCACCTGGCGCCAATAGACCTCGAGCAGTTTTTTATACGAGACCTTCTGTGGGTAGAAAACTATCTCAACGACCTCGATATGCCCTCCGGACCCATAGTTATTGTAATTCGGATTAGATGTTGTACCACCTGAGTAGCCTGAGGTTACGGATACGACACCATGCAATTCTTCGAAAGGCTTTTCCATGCACCAGAAGCAGCCACCTGCAAAAATGGCCCTTTCCACCCCGGATTCACTGCTTTCCATTGTATTCTTAGTCTGTATGGTGCTGTCATTGCCGGCAAACATCGCTTTTCCGTAAATGAAAACCAGCAGTCCTACTATAATGATAATCCCTTTTTTCATGATAACGCCTCCATTCTTTGGCACCCGACAATCTCTTATTCTGCCGCCACAAAACGCAGGGAGGCGGAATTTATGCAATAGCGCAACCCTGTCGGTTGCGGCCCATCTTCGAAAACATGGCCGAGATGGCCACCGCAGCGGCTGCACAGTACCTCTGTTCTTTTCATGAACAGGTTGAAGTCAGGTTCACTCGTAATGTTTTCCGGGGCCACCGGCCTGCTGTAACTCGGCCAGCCTGTGCCGGAATCATACTTGTCCCCGGACCTGAAAAGATCCTGGCCACAGCCGGCACACTTGTAAATGCCATGCTCGTGGTTATCCCAGTAATCTCCTGAAAAGGAAGCTTCTGTCCCCTTTTTCCGTAAAATTTGAAATTGCTTGGGGTTGAGCTGTTTTTTCCATTCCTTAGCTGTTTTCATTACCTTGTCAGCCATGATATAGCCCCCCTCGGATACAGAGAAGACCTTGATCTGCTCCTGCTGCACCGCCTGTTTTTCCGTTTTGCCCGTGGCGCTGCAGGCCATGAACACCAGGACAAGAAATAATCCTGCAAGCAGGGTGAAGTATTTCATACCCATCCTCCTATTTAATTATTTTTCTCTTCCGGCTCGGACACTGTCATGATGTACGTCCCGGATTGTATCAGCAATTTTTTCATGTTTTCCATGTTTGTTGTTTCAGGGTCATATAGTATCCGATTTATTTCATTGCGGCCGTGCCAGCCAATGCTGACTGAGATGATGCCGGGCTGCCCTTCCAGGGCTGCTTTTCCAACATCGTATCAGCGCACGGCAAATACAGCTTCGGCAGCAGTCTCGCCTGTCATCCGGCCGCCTGCACATTGCACGCTCAGCAGGCTGATTAGCATCAATCCTAAAATGAGAGTGAACCATTTCATTGCATGGACCTCATATATAGTATTTTTTTAAACCACACCATTCCAAAACACTTCTTCAACTTTAAAGCCTTGCTGCATCTCTGCAAACCTCTCCAGTTCTAAAAAAATTATAATCAGCGGTTATAAAGGGGAGATAAAGCAAAGATAAAGGTTGTGTAAAGATGAACTGATATTGAATCAGGCCGGCAGCGAAATCCATATCCGGGTTTCGTTTTCCAGGCTCTCAGCACCGACAGTGCCGCCGTGGGCCTCGACAATCTCTTTGACTATTGCCAAGCCAATGCCTGCTCCGCCTGCGTCCCGCGAACGGGACCGGTCAGCCCGAAAGAAGCGCTCGAAGATAAATGGCAGGTCCTTTTCCAGTATCCCCGGGCCGCTGTTGGAAATGATCAGTTTGACTGAATCTTTTTCCCGATGGCCGGATATGGCGACCCTGCCGTTTTGAGGCGTATATTTCCAGGCATTTTCTACCAGATTACGTACAGCCTGAAGCAATTTGTCCCGGTCCGCCGTGACAAACTCAGCCTCCGGCATAATCATCTTCTCAAGTGTAATTTTTTTCTCCTGAAAATGAGCCTGGTACAGCGCAAGCATCTGCTCCACCACCTCGCTAAGTGAGAGTTTCTCTCGCTGCAGATAGGCCCGGGCCGCATCCGCCCTTGCCAGCTGCTGCAGGTTTTCAACCAAACTTACCAGCCGCATTATTTCCTGCTGCAGCATCTCAAAGGTCTCAGGCGCGGGCGGCAGCACCCTGTCATTCAATGCTTCAAGATATCCCCGCAGGTTTGTCAACGGTGTCCGCAGTTCATGCGCCACATCGGCTACCATGGTTTTGCGCAGCTGTTCAACCTGCTCCAGGCTGTCTGCCATGCGGTTAAAAGCTACGCCCAGCTGGCCTACCTCATCCCTGGAGGTTACCCCCACCCGGGCCGAAAAATTTCCGCTCGCGACTTCCCGGGTAATGGCGGTCATCTGGGACAGAGGCTTCAGTATCCTTTGCATGAGAAAATAACTGATAATAAAAGCCAGGCCAAGGGCGGCTACTGTGGCCCACAGCAGGTAGCGATGCACGGCAGTCAGAAACATCTGGTGGATGTCATCCGGTGACACCTCGTATTTATCCATGAGCTCCATAAAATAACCTGCAGCCAATTGATCGATGGCCAGCCACACCACCACGATTATAATACCGATCACCGGCACGATATTTATCAGGAGAAGTTTCCACAGCAGCCGCTGTTTCATCATGGTTCTACCGTATCCTCGTCCGTAAACCTGTAGCCAAAGCCTCGAACTGTCTGGATTAAACAGGGCCGAGACGGATCAGCCTCGATCTTCTGTCTGAGCTTGCCGATATGCACATCAATAACCCGGTCCACAACCACTTCACCGTGTTGGTAAAAATGATCCAGGAGTTCTGAACGGGAAAATACCCGGCCCGGGGAGCGCATAAGGGCATAGAGCAGCTTATACTCATGGGAAGTCAGGGGGACAGCCTTACCGTGCAGCGTGACCTTGAGTTTTTCAGGGTCCAGGACCAAACCTCCATGGGACAGCACCCCTTCTTTTTGTGATTGAACCGGCCTGGCCCGGCGCAGGATAGCCTTCACCCGTTCCAGCAGTTCCCTGGGACTGAAGGGCTTTACCACATAATCATCAGCGCCAAGGGATAATCCAAGGACTGTGTCGATTTCCTCTTCGCGTGCCGTAAGCATCAAAACAGGGACATCCGAGAAACTTCGCAGCCGGCGGCAGACCTCCCAACCATCAATTTTCGGCAGCATGATATCAAGAATGACAAAACCGGGATTGGAGGTTTTGATCAATTTCAGGGCCTCTGCTCCATCATCCGCGACAATCGCCTGAAAACCTTCTTTCTCCAGGTAGGTTTTAAGCAGGGCTGCCGTGTTTCTATCATCCTCGACAATCAGGACGGGGCCGACATTTTCAGCATGCATCATATGCTTGCTCCCTCACAACTAGTCTGAACTACTTGCAGTTATTCTTCTTCCAGAGCCTGGGCAACCAGTCCTTCAGGCAGCTCTTTCTGGAAATCCGGTGACACAATACTTATTATTTCATTTTATTCTCTGCAGCCCTGCTCTTTTGGGAAGCAACAGCCTCTCGGTGATTTCCTCTGCTTTAGCAAGAAATGATGCATCGCCGCATGGACGTCCTGTTCTGATTTTCTCCCGCACGGTTTCAAGAGCACCATCTTTCTTCTTGCGGTGTGATATGATGTAGATAGCCGGGCAATATGCCCCTTGCTATGCGCGCCATAATTGCAGCATAGATAATCTACGGTTAATTTGGCAACAAGAAATTAGTACTGTATCCCCTGATTTCCGCTCAACCTAAATTGTCTGGACTTAATATTGATAGGTTGACTCGAAATTTATTCTCCGTTATCTATTTATCAGGGTTAAGGAAGAGATGGCTTCCCCAATTTTAACTACCTGAACATAAAGCCATTAATTATAACCTCAACGAAATTTCCTTAAGATTAAGTTGACAGCCATTAACCGAAGAAATCTAAAAATAATCAACGGTTCCGCCTGGAATACAAGGCAAGCCAAAGTTTTGGCTGTACTTTTTGTTACTATACTATGGTTGCTGCTGGTTTTTTTATTCTTCGAAGGAATTTGTGGGACTGACGATTTTAAACATCTTCGTTTCGCATATTTCTGGGATATTTATCCCCAGAACCATTGGGAAGCCCGGCTAATATACAATTCTCTGCTTCGTCTCAACTTGGTTGCTTTCGGATTTAATGAGATTGCTGCAGCAATTCCAACGATTTTAGGCTCATATTTCTCGTTTGTGGCAATACTTATAATTGCTTGGAATTCGACTAATGACATCCGGAAGGTGTGGGTTGCAGGCATCCTGGGGTCGAGTCTTCCGTTCATTGTATTATGCACAACACCAAATGCACGACCTTTAGCAACCGGTTTTTTTTCCCTGGCATTTGCCGTGCTATTATTTTTAAAAGATAAAAAATCCGTTTTTCTCGCTGGCAGTATCCTAGGTATTGCAGTTGCCACTCACCTCAGTTTGCTCTTCTGTGCAGTTATTGCCCTCTTGGCTTTACCAGTTGCAGGAGCTAACACTTGGAAGAACTCCTTAATCGCCTTTTGCGCAATGCTGATTTCTTTTACTCTGGCTGACCTGCTGATTTACGCTTTGTGGACCGGAGATCCCTTTTATCGTTTTCACGTTATCAATTCAACCCACATGATTACTCTTGATAGTGACCCAAACGCCAGGGAAATTTTAAGAAATGATGGCAATTTGGATATCATGTTCTTCATGAGACCGATTCGGGATCTTCTCTTTTCTAAACTCTTTGCATTGCTGCTCGGACTTGCAACTGTCAGTGGCGTACTCAACTGGCGACGCCTCACATTACAAAACCGGGCACTTTTATTGTATCTTTGTCTTGCATGGATTTGGCAGAGCTATGGTAGTCAAAGTCCGACGGCATACAAACCGTTCCCAGGCACCACACCATATTGGGGAGGATTCATATTGCCTGCTGTAGTTCTTGCAACGGAAGTACTTTGTCTAGTCAAACAAAAAGCGTGGCTGATTCTCATAGTTATATTTCTTGTTACTGTTAATTTAGCAATTCTCTCGTTGAGTGGGCCATGGGGTCAGTCCGTTGATATGTCCCGGGAACTCTTATCACAAATCAATATCGAAAGAGATGTCGCATTTGTCTCTGATGACACCACTATAAATCAACTTGTTGTAATCAATGGTTTTTCCCGCCCTCCTAATCTGTTTCGCACACCTGTCTCTGAGGGAAACGCAGCTGTGAACGTTCCAAAACTTGATAAAAACGCTTTTGCTGCAAACCAGATAAAACTAATGGTTAACAGGTTGAACTTTCAAAATCCTCCAGACAACAGTGAGATTTGGGTCCGAACTCATTACGGCAAGGAAGTTTATCGCGGCAATCCCGTTTATAGGCTTCTGACGTACCTTTTGCCAGAGTCGTTCCGTCGCAATCATTCGTGGACTGTCCGCAGACCGGCCGTTAAGATCTATACAGTAGATAAATTCTCTGAAGTTGAAACACTGTAGAGGCGCAAATTTTTGCTTCTCTCTTCTCAAGTTATCTCGCGAATCTAGCCCGAATATTTCATGAACAGTTTTGAGAAATTAGCATAACTATATGTTTTTATGATTTAAATTTTATATTTCCAGTGTGTTTTCCGGTTACAGTTTGTACTAAGTGACTGAATAGATTTTTTTTAAAACTATTCACCCTTCGGGCAAGCCGATACATCCGTATAGCCTGCAGTGTTAGGCGTTTCGCATACTAACTAAAGTATAGCTCAAACGACTTACACTTTGTCTATCCGGCGTCTCAACTCGTGAAAAATGCGGGCTAGTTGGATTTTATTAATAATTCTTTGCCAGGCACAGCATTTTAAAAATCCAGCGTATGGCCGGCAGATATAACTGGACAAAGCCGCTTTGCAGCAAGATGTCAATCTTTCAAGACTCTTCTTCCAGGGCCTGGGCAACCAGCCCTTCAGGCAGCTCTTTCTGGGCCTTGACTCCCAGTTGCCGCAATTCAACGGAACGTCGGATTAGGTTGCCCCTGCCCTCTGTCAGCCGGTTGCGGGCCATCCTATACGAATCCCGGGCCTTGTCAATCTTGTGGCCAACATCATCCAGTGCTTCAACAAAGCCGACAAATTTATCATGGAGATCTCCGGCTTTTTTGGCAATGATGAGTGCGTTCTTATTCTGGTCATCATAGCGCCAGATGTTATTGATGATACGCAGTGTTGCCAGCAGCGTAGATGGACTGACAAGCATGATGTTTTTATCAAAAGCCTCGTTGAACAACCCCTGTTCGGACTCGATGGCCGTCCAGAACGCACCCTCAATGGGCAGAAACATAAGGACAAAATCGAGGGTCCTGATGCCCTCAAGTTCCTCGTAGCGTTTCCCGCTCAACGTTTTAATATGGGTCCTGATTGATATAATATGTTCTTTTAAATGTTTAACCCTTTTTTCCTCGGTATCGGCATTACAGTATTTTTCATAGGCATTCAGGGAAACCTTGGAGTCGATAACGATTTCCTTGCCCTCGGGCAGGTGCACAATGACATCCGGGTGGCGGCGCTTGCCCTCGCCGCTGGCATACATGGTCTGCACTTCGTACTCCCTGCCTTTCTGCAATCCTGACTCCTCAAGTACTCTCTCAAGGATCATCTCACCCCAGGATCCACGGGTCTTGCTCTGCCCCTTGAGGGCATTGGTCAGATTGACCGCATCCTCGCTTATCCGTTCGTTCAGGGTCTTTAAATGGATAATCTCATTTAACAGGGAGACCCTGTCTTTTGACTCCTTGTCGTAAACATCCTCCACCTTTTTCTTGAAGTCCAGCAGCTGCTCCCGTATGGGCTTGAGAACACCCTCAATATTTTCCCTGTTCTGGTCGGTAAATTTCTGGCTCTTGTCTTCAAAAATCCTGTTGGCCGCATTCTGGAATTCCATCTTGAGGTGTTCCCTGGCTTCCTGCAGCAGGGCTATTTTTTCCTCGGCATTTTTACGCTCATCCTCAAGACGGGTCTCAAGCTCTGATAATTTTGTCTGTGAGGCAACATTTTCCTGCCTGGAACTCTCAAGGCCCTCTTCAAGCCCTTGAATTCTTGAGCTTTTTTCTTCTGCAACAGCTCTGCGCTCAGCCTCAGCAGCCAGCTGCTCCCTGAGAGTGGCAGCACCTTCTTCTGCCTCCTTGGTCTTCCTCTTCAACTCATCTATCTGCCTTTCTTTGCCGGGCAGGAACAGCAGACCTCCGATTATTCCGACCAAAACTCCTGCAATAACCGCCAGGATAACTCCTGCTTCATTCATGCATTGCTCCTCTCTATCAAGTTTCATTCAGGGTAAGTCCTCGCTTGACACCCTGCCTGAAAACAACTTATATAGTTTTTCTATGAAATTTCAAAAGGAAAAGATAATTTTAACCGGTTATCGGGCAACGGGCAAAAGTTCCATAGGAAAAATCCTGGCCGACCAGCTTGGCTTTGGTTTTATCGATACGGACCAAACCATTGAAAAAAGGCAGGGGGAAACCATAACAGAAATGGTCGGCAGGGGCGGCTGGGACCTGTTCCGCAGGAAAGAGGAAGATCTGCTGCTTGAACTTGCCAAGAGCAAAAATAAAGTCATTGCTTCCGGAGGCGGTTCAGTCATGCATGAAAAGGCTTGGGCAAAATTACGGAAAGATGCTCTAGCCGTCTGCCTCATTGCCGATATTAAAACAATCGGCCGGAGACTTTCAGCAGACAGTGAGACCGATGACCTAAGGCCGGCGCTCACGGAAATGGGAACCATTGATGAAATTTCCATGGTCTTAAGTGAACGGCAGCCGTTGTATGAAAAAAGTTCCGATCTCACTATTAATACGGAAGGAAAAACTCCGGAAGAGGTGGCTGAATTTATTTTAGCTGAGTTGAAAAAAGGAAATTGATCATGGCAGGAAGCACCTTTGGCAATATATTCCGGGTCACCACCTGGGGCGAATCGCACGGTCCTGCCCTGGGAGCCGTTATTGACGGCTGCCCTCCAGGCCTGCAATTAGACGTCACATACATCCAAAAGGACTTGGATAGAAGAAGACCCGGCAAGGGAGGCGGAGAGAGCCCGCGCAAGGAACCGGACCGGGTTGAGATCCAGTCAGGAGTTTTTGAAGGGCTTACAACAGGCACTCCTATTTCTTTGATAATTTATAACAAGGATGCCCAGAGCAAGGCATATGATCACCTGCAAAACATCTTCCGGCCTGGGCATGGTGATCTCACCTACCTGAAAAAATATGGTATCAGGGATCACCGCGGCGGCGGCAGGGCTTCTGCCCGGGAGACGGTTGCCAGGGTTGCAGCAGGTGCTGTGGCCAGAAAGCTGCTGGCTGATAATGATATAGCTGTTACTGCCTATACTGTAGCATTGGGGGGTGTCGCAACCTCCAAACGGAATATGCAGGATATACCCAAAAACCGGCTTTACTGCCCTGATGCAGAAGCCGCTGCCCGCATGGAAGAACTTATCGATGCAGTTCGGAAAAAGGGTGATTCCCTGGGCGGTGTTGTTGAAATAAGGGCAACAGGGTGCCCGGTGGGTCTTGGTGAACCGGTCTTTGACAAACTTGATGCTGCCCTGGCCCGCGCCCTGATGTCCATCGGAGCGGTGAAGGGCGTGGAGATCGGTGCCGGATTCCGGGCTGCGGAACTTCACGGTTCGGAAAATAACGATGCCATAACACCCGAGGGATACAGGACAAACAATGCCGGAGGCATCCTGGCCGGCATCTCAAACGGCGACGCCATAATCACCAGGGTGGCCGTTAAGCCCATTCCCTCCATCAGCCTGGAGCAGGACACCCTGAACCTTGACAACGAACCCATCAAAATCAGGGTGGGCGGGCGCCATGACATCTCTGCCATACCACGTATTGTCCCGGTTTGCGAAGCCATGGTTTGCCTGACCCTGGCAGATCAACTTCTGCGTCAGAAAGCTATTGAGAAGTAAAATACTGCCGGCTCGAAAGTATGATATTTTTTTATGGCTTATTCATTTTTATTCTTCAGGAAATCACACGCTAATGGCTAATAAAAGTTCGGTCCCAAGCATCAATAATATCTGGCTGTTAACCCGCGAGTATGATTCCGTTGCCGGGGCAGGGGGCGTTAAGGATGTCAGCCGTCAGCTTGCAGAAGCCCTTGTCCGCTTAAAAAAAACCGTCTCTGTGGTCCTGCCCTGTTACGGCTTCATTGACCCTAAAGGGCTGGGATTCACCAAGCTGCCTCTGTCCTTTGAAGTTGACATGAATTACACGGCGCAAGACCGGCGCGAAGAGGTGACTATATGGAAAAACACACTGCACGGGGTCACTCTCTACCTGGTGGATGCTGAGCGCTACCGGGAAAAACAAGCCATATACACCTATACGGCAGACGATGAAGCCAAGTTCCCATACCAGGTCCGAGGCAGGGGACATTTTGATTATTTTGCCATGAATGTCCTGCTGCAGAAGGCCGCACTGGACCTGATGATTCTCCTCGGCCAGAAGCCTGACATCATTCACTGCCAGGATGGACATACGGCTATCCTGCCGGCCATGCTGCGTGAAGGCACCGGTTATCGCCATTATTTTTCCACTACAGCTGCAATTGTAACGATCCATAATGCGGGCCACGGTCATCATCAGGAGGTGCAGGACCTGCCTTTTGCCCGGGCCATCAGTGGTCTGCCCTCTGGCCTGATTCATGGCAACCTGCTCAATGGGGCTTTCGATCCTTTTCTGGCCGCATCCACTTTTGCGGTGCTTAACACAGTCAGTGAAAACTATGCCAGGGAACTGAGGGAAACCGTTGATGATGCCCTGACCGGTTGGCTGGGGCATCGCCTCATGACCAGGGGTATACGCCTTGAGGGTATAACCAATGGCTTTAACCCTGAAAATTTTGACACAACCAAACCTGCACAACTGGGGCTTCCTGCAGCCTATAATCCGGCCACAGGAGACCTGGCCGGGAAAAAAATCTGCAGGCAGAATCTACTGAAGACGCTTGCCCGGAAAAGCACAAAAGGCATAAAGCGCTTTGGCACCTTAACGGATGAGCCGGGCAAACCTCTTTTTACTCTCATTGGCAGGCTGACTCCGCAGAAAGGTGTGGATATACTGTTGCCAACCGTTAAAACTCTCCTGCAGTCAGATAATGACTTCCAGGTCCTTATCCTGGGAAACGGAGCAAAAGAATTTGAACGGGACCTGGCAGGCCTGGCAAAGAAAAAAGTAAATGCCGGCAAGATATGCGTGCTCATCGGCTATGACACACTTCTTGCCAACAAAATTTACGCAGCCGGTGATTTTTTTCTTATCCCTTCCCGGTACGAACCCTGTGGTCTTACCGATTATATTGCCCAACTGGCAGGCAACCTGCCGGTTGTTCATGCCGTGGGCGGGCTGGTGAAAGTGGAAGACGGGGTTACCGGATTTGCTTTTAAAGAGTATTCCTCCAAAGCCCTAATGGCTGCAATGGACCGGGCACTTAAACTTTATATGAAGTCTCCGGAACAGATTCTGGACATGCAGGCAAGAGCGGCAAAACGGGTCAGGGAAAAATATGCCTGGGACAAGGTTGTGCACCGTTACCTTGAGTTATATGCCAGGGCTCTTGCTATGATTTCATAAGACATATTCATTGGGGTAAAACTTTTTCTGCATTCATTTTCATGAGGCCAGGCACCTCAAAATCAAATATTCTTATTTTATTTACATATTCAGGAGGACAAAATTAGGTTAAATAGAGAAGTTACTATTCTATAAAACTCAGGATTATTCATAGTTCTTAAACACCATAGAAGCTGCGGAGGAAATAACAATGACTATTAAAGTTGGCATCAACGGTTTTGGCAGGATCGGCAGATCCATTTTCAGGGCCTTAAGCAAAGATGAGGCTTTTGCCGATATAGAAATTTGCGGCATCAACGACCTTACCGATAATAAAACCCTGGCCCATCTGCTCAAGTATGATTCCGTCATGGGAGTATACGACAAACAGGTCGAAGCTGATGAGCGTGGTATTATAGTTGACGGGCGCCACATCGAGGTTTTCAACCACAGGGAACCATCTGATATTCCATGGGGTAATCTTGGTGTTGAATATATCATCGAATCCACCGGCAGGTTCGCTGACAAGGATAAAGCCCAGGCCCACATCGAGGCCGGGGCAAAAAAGGTCGTCATATCGGCACCTGCGAAGGGAGGTGTCAAAACCATCGTCATGGGTGTAAATGAGGACGAATATGACCCGATCGAACATCATGTGGTTTCCAATGCCTCGTGCACGACAAATTGCCTGGCCCCCATGGTCAGGGTTATCCTGGACCGCTTCGGCATCAAGCATGGTCTGATGAATACCATCCATGCCTATACCAACGACCAGAGAATCCTTGACTTTCCCCATAGCGACCTGCGGCGGGCCAGAGCGGCAGCGCTTTCCATGATCCCGACCAAAACAGGGGCGGCCGCTGCTTTATCACTGGTCATACCCGAGATGAAAGGAAAGTTTGACGGCCTCTCGGTCCGCGTACCCACCCCAAACGTCTCCCTGGTTGATGCTGTCATGGAAGTGGAAAAGGAGACCACGGTGCCTGAAGTAAACCAGGCCCTGAAAGAAGGGACCAGCCGCTATCTCGGTTACTCGGAAGAGCCGCTGGTGTCCATTGATTACCAGGGCAACCCGCATTCCTCCGTTGTTGACGCAGATTCCACCAAGGTGATCGACGGGACGCTGGTCAAGGTGTTGGCCTGGTATGACAACGAATGGGGATATTCAAACCGTGTCCTTGATCTTATCCTGTATATGGAGGCACATAAGCCCGTTTAAAGGCAGCAACGGTTTTTAATTATGGCAACGCAAGACCAAACAGCTCTCGACACCATAGCCATTGATTCCGATGCGCTCAGGGCAAACCTGCTGGAAACTGCCACAGATGAAGTGACAATTGACCCTTCTCTCCTGGTCCTGGAGGAAATTGTCCAAAATTACAAGGGTATCAGCAAAAACCTGCATGACCTGCTCTATGAAGTGTGCCATCCCTATCGCAACTGGAAAATGCTGGTGCCCAGGACCCGCGCCTTTGTCCTGAAAAATATCAACCATTATTTCAAACATGAAAAAGGCCCTGAAGCCTTTGAGCGCTTCACCGTTATTTTCTGCCAGGCGATTATTGACTCAAAAAAGAACAATACCCTGCTGGCCCAGACAATTGAAAGCATGCTGGCCTATACCGACAGGCTGGTCAGCCTGTTGGACCAGGACTCCCTTGCCCGCTATGAAAAAACACTGGCCCGACTTTTTTCACGCCTGAAGAATCTAGATGACGAGGTCATCATTTTCATGGTGCAGGGCCAGCACCCCATGAAAAGAATAGCGCAGCATCTTCTGCAGCTTGAAAAAGGGGAGACCTCTTATGACTTTAAACCCCTTGCAGAGTTGATGACGCGTGTCTTTAGCATGAATTATGAATACTGGCTGGCAGAAAAAGACCCGCTTGCCTGGTTTACTGAAGAATGCGGCGATATCTGCAAGGGCTGGCAGGAAGGCCAGCTGTTCAGTGTCATCTCCCATGAACAGCTGAAAAAGCATCTTGGCACCCTGAACGGAGTCGATATTGATGCAGATCCCCGCCAGGCCTTAAGTGTCATTTTAGAGCTGCCTTCACACATGGATATTGTGCGCCTGTACAAGGTTGTACCGGAAAAGCTGAACCAGGAGCAGCAATCCGCCCTGGAAACCGCCGAACAGGCGGAGCAGCTTGACCGCTTCGGTGAAAACCGCAAGCTTATATTTCTTTTCCATATTATGGAAACTTCAGGGCTTGCCCTGATCCATGAAGAAACCATCCGGGAGATAAACCGCAGCCTGGTCCAACTCATCAGGCGCCAGACCTTTGAGGAAATAGAGAGCTTTCTGCTCACCACCTTTCAGCTCCTCAATGCCAATGTCCGCAAGTACCCGCACACCTCCCTGCAGTGCATACAGGTCCTAGGGACCGAGGTCTTCAAGCGCGGCAACAGCAGGCTGGTGGAGGCCTTTTTATGGGAGTCGGTACGCTTTGGATTCCAGTACGCCAATGTTACGGGTGTGGATGAAGACTGGCAGCCCATAACCAACCCGGCCCACCTCGCCAATATAAGGGTTTGGCTCAACCTGATCATGCAGGAGCCCAAATGGTGTTCCACACTTTTTTCAGCTCTTATCATCAACCTCAAACTTTCCGGCACCTGCGTCAAGGACACCGACCTGTTCCAGCGCGATATCACCCATCTGCTCAATCACCCCATCGAGCCGGTATACAACCTTTTCAAACAGTTCGCCAAGCTCATGCCGGTATTCTTCAACGAAATAGGAGCAGAAGGCTATCTGCGGGACGTTTCCACAGAAATTGACGAAATCCACAGGCGCAAGGATGCCCTCATTCATTTCCTGCGCAAACAGAGCCACGTGGAAAGCAGCAACCTGATTGTCGATTTCATTGAGGCAATATTTATTTTCTGGAAGAAGCGGGATAAAAACGTCATAGGGTCTTTTCTCCCGGCAGAAGTACTCTCAGAGGTTAAGGAAAATGGGATCTTCATCGATGATATGCATAAACTCATGCAGCGGGTCTTTGAATTGCCCGGCATGGAAGAGATTCCCGACCTGTTGGAATGGAAAGACAAGGTACGCGCCAGGTACTTGGAAGAACAGCCGGATATTGCCGTATCAGAGAAGAAACGTTTCGACCAGTTGGTGCGCATGTACAAGCTGCTTTACAACAAGTATAATCTTGGCTACCAGGAAATGCGGCATCAACTCAAAGAGGCAATCAACAGCGGCTTTCCGGAAATGGAGCAGCTTTTGGCAGACCTGGAAATCTGCGACACCCACCAGTGTCTTGACGCCCTGCTGACGCATCTTGAGGGGCTCAAGGAAATAATCCTGAGCACTGAAAAGTTCGAAGCCAAGGAGGATATTTACTATAAGCGCCACATCGCCGTTGACATACCTTCGGTATACGGGCGCTACCGCGAGAGAAAATTTGACGCCCTGGGGCTGACTTTCAGGCTGGAGAACCTGGCCAATATTTACCTGGAAAGACTGCCTGAAACAGTCAATCTTTCCTTTATCACCAGGGCGACATTTATCCGTATAATAAAGTGCCTGGACCTCTACCTGCGGGCCCTGAGGATCGACGGCATCACGAGCCGCAGGCTGGAGACCTACCTGGAACTTCTTTCCAATTCGCTTGGCATCAAGCGCTTCTCCTATACCCAGTACCTCGATATTTTCAGGGGCCTGTCCGACGGGGTCAAGGATGTAATCTATGCATACTACACCAATATTCACCAGAACAATCTCTCCATTATTATACCGCAGATCGGCGAGTCCAACCTGCTGACCAAGTATCGCAACCTCTGGGATGAAAAAGATGTCTCCACCTCCATGCTGCAGTTGTCTGAGTTTTTTTTCAGAAACCTGATTGCAGGCACTTTCGGGCTCCAGCATCTTGATAACTTCATCACCAGGATCATGCAGACCCTGGAAAGCCAGAGAGAGGTGCTTGACCAGGAAAGTATCGATCTGCTCATGACCTATAATCCTGAGAACGTTATCAGCTTTCTGCATAACAGCAACCCACAGACCAGAAATCTCATTCACCTGGGCAACAAGGGTTTAAACCTGACGCAGCTTACCAGTGAGAATAAACCGGTGCCGCCCGGCTTTATCATAACAACGGAAATCTTCCGCTGCTGGCCCGTGGTCAATAAATTCCACAAGGCCCGCGATGAATTCATGCGTCAGATGCGCAGGTCATTGTCAGAGTTGGAAGCGCTCACCTCAAAACAATACGGCTATTCGCAGAATCCGCTTCTGCTTTCTGTGCGTTCCGGCGCTGCCATCTCCATGCCCGGCATGATGGCAACCATTCACAATGTAGGCCTCAACCAGGACATTGTGGATGAATTTGCCAGGAGCACGGGAAAAGTGTATCTGGCCTGGGACAACTACCGGCGCTTTCTGCAGTCATGGGGCATGGCAGAGGGCATGAAGCGCGAACAGTTCCAGGTGCTTATGAACAGCGCTAAAACCCGCCACAAGGTCAAGGTTAAAAAAGAGTTTACCCCGGCCCAGATGAAGGAGCTGGCCCTGGAGTACCAGAAGGTTGTGCGCTCCGTGGGTATCGGCATTCCTGATGATCCCTGGCTGCAGTTAATCGGCGCCGTTGAAATTGTGCTCAATTCCTGGAACACTCCTAAGACAAGAGAATACCGCGCCCTGATGGATGCTTCCGATTCATGGGGAACTGCAGTTATCATCCAGACCATGGTATTCGGCAACCTGAGGCAGGAGGCAGGCAGCGGTGTGGTTTTTACGGCCCATCCCTACAGGAAAGTGACCAGGGTGGCGCTCTGGGGCGATTATGCCATCGGCGACCAGGGCGAAGATATTGTCAGCGGCCTGGTTACCACCTACCCCATATCGGTGGAGCAGGCGGAGATTGACGGCCGTTCCAGGGAAAACACCCTGGAAAACCGCTTCCCCGAAATTTATAAAGCTTTGCTCGAACTCTCCCGCGAGCTGGTGTATGAGAACCGCTGGAATCCTCAGGAAATTGAATTTACCTTTGAAAGTTCCGAAGCCAAGGATTTCTACATTCTGCAGACCAGGGATATGATAACCATCAAAAAGATGGAAAATCTTTTTGTCTTTGAGCATCCCGAAGCGCTCGCTCCATTTTTCCTGGGCAAGGGCATCGGGGTCAGCGGCAGCGCCCTGTCAGGCCTGGCCGTGTTCACCCAGGAAAACATTGAGCAGATTCGTGGTGCAGATCCCGAAAGCACCCTTATTTTGATCCGCCAAGACACGGTTCCCGAGGATATCAAAGAAATCGCCCAGGCCCAGGGGTTATTGACCGCCCGCGGCGGCCAGACATCCCATGCGGCAGTTGTCGCCACCCAGCTTGAAAAAACCTGCGTGGTCGGCTGCAAGGACCTGCGGGTCTATGAAAGCGAACAGCGTTGTGAAATAAACGGCCATGATATCCGCTTCGGTGAACATGTCAGTATTGACGGCAGGAAAGGGCTTTTCCTGAAGGGGAGTCATGACATACGCGAGGAAGTCCATATTTTACCAATTTAGCAAAGCGATATTACTGTATCTTCTTCGTTATCAGCTATTTCGCGTAGATTGACTACAGCGAAACAGCTTCTGCCTTGAATCTCTAGCAGTCTCGCTTCGCTAATTAATAGTTTTTATAAATGACCAGTTTTATTAATTAAGTTGGCGTTATTTTATGTGTCATTTTTCTTAAAAAGAGTCCAACTTTTATGAACCATCCTACTAACATGCCTAGAATAAAAGCCATCCTCTTCGACCTCGACGGCACCCTGATCGACTCTGTCACCGACCTGGCAAACTCTGTGAATTATACCCTCGGCAAACTTGATCTGCCGCCCCACACCCGGGAAGAAATAAAGAGTTTTGTCGGCGACGGGGTGCAGAAGCTCATCAAACGGTCCCTTGGCCAGACCCACATGGAGAAATTTGCAGATGCTTTTGGGATATTCATGGACCATTACGGAACACACTGTACTGATAATACCGTCCTTTATCCTGGAGTAGTTAAAACCCTTCCTCTACTTATTAACGATTATTCCCTGGCTGTTTTAACAAACAAAAGCGTGAAATTCTCGCTTACAATTCTGCAAACCCTGAAAATCGACTCGTACTTCTCCGAAGTGTTGGGCGGCGACAGTTTGCCGACCAAAAAACCCGACCCGGCCGGCATTTTTTACCTGGCAGAAAAATGGGGCCTGGACCCTGCCCGGATGATCATGGTCGGCGACCATGTCACCGACATCGATGTAGGCCAGCGGGCAGGCTGCAAAACAGTTTTTATCAACGGTGGTATCGGGGAGACAAGGGGTCTGGCCCCTGATATAACCATTGACACATTTGCAGAGTTGCCCGGTATACTCACATAAAAAGGGACAGACTGTTTCTTAATTTCGGGTTTCGGGTTTCGGATTTTACGTTTCATGTTAATTACGTATTTATTTTGTGCTTTTTTTCAATATTGCTCCAAAGATGTTTGTTAACTCTTGGGCTTTCTGAACTAAATTATTTCTTTCTACCTCAAGGTTTTCTGTCATACTGAGGTCTAACATTATAGCACCCATGGTTGTAATTCCAGGCATGCTTGCCAGTTTATAATGGGTACTCGGGAAACAGATTTTAACACATGCTTTAGAATTACCCATTATGGCAAAACCTATATGTTTTTTAGATGTTCCTTTTTACAAGAATAACATTATTGGATATGAAGAGAATTTTGTTCGGACTTTTATGCCTTTTTCCTGGAGACGAGAAAGTTTTCTCCTTCACCTGCCAGGCCAAAAACTTATTAAAAATTGTGGGTCAGTCAGAAAAACTTTGGATGTTTGCCTTGAATAGGCGTGAACAATTTCCAGAAAAAATCAAAATCGTGACAAAGTTTGTCACTTTAGGGCCCAAAACTGTTTTTTTTGAAATGGTGACAATTTCAAGTAGTGCGGGAATGAATCCAGTTCTGATCCCAGTCGACAGGTAATGATTGCAAAGCGCATCCTTTCATATCTCCACTCCCTGCTAATTGCATGAGCGGTTTTTATTGTTGCCCGCCGCCCAATTCGTCCTCGCCCCTTTGCAGTTAATGGGTTTCCATCCAGGGAGCTTTCCGAATTTGTTTTTTAAATTCTTCCAACCAAACAGTTTCTCTATGACGTATGAATGCTGATTTGATGGCCATTTTTAAATGCAGGGAATCAACGGGTTTAGGAAGGCTTGCTATCCCGTTGAGGGTCTGCAGGGCAATAAACGAGTCCTCATGGGCCGATGAGACGATAATGAACTGGGTGGAGGGTTTTATTTTGACAATCCTGTTGATTAAATCAATACCGGCAATGTCGGTTTCCATGATAACGTCCGTTAAAACAACGGCAATGTCCCGGTTGTTCTGGAATACCTCAAAAGCCTCTTTGCCGTTCAGAGCCGGCAGCACATGGTAATCTTTGCTCAGTATCCTCATGTATAAATTGAGCATGGCCTTTTCATCTTCAACAACGAGCAACGGCAATTTGTATTCATGCATGGCGGCTTCTCCTCGCGTTATTATTGGTACCTTCCCAAGGTTGGTGGTGCGGCCTAATCCTGTATTTTCTCACCCCTGTTCCTATACCTGACCAAACCGTTTCCTTTTCCCTCCCCCTCCAATCCGGAAGGCATTGCTGGTTACTCCTCTGTTCTTAATGAGCCATTTCAGTGACTATTGAGTTTGCCGGACAACTAAATATTTCAATACTTTACACCTATTTCAAGCCAATCGGCGCTACCGCTCCTTGATCCGCCAGGTAATTGCTGTGACAGTATGACGATCATACAATTACCAGCACCTGATTTTATGCAATTCCCGTGCCTCTCATAGCGGGGTACAGGTTTGAAATTTCACTTGTGGTAACAGATGTGTATTTCGGGGACAGATGTGCAATCTGTATGGGGGAAAATTATTTTTTAGCTGGATACCGGAGGCTGGAAACTGGAGGGTTCAAGGGGTCGAGGGGTCAAGGGTAGGGATAAAAGACTTGCTGGATGGTTAAAACACATAAGACTAACCCAAAAAACAACCAAATAACCAGAAACCAAGACACCAAAACACCAAAAGCTAAACACTAAACACTTATTCCTGATTGCTGCTGGTTAAATTATCAACTGCCCGAATTCTGATGCCACAAGATCCTGCAGGGAGGAAACCGCCTTAAAGGCGTGGCGCAGCATTTCCTTGTCGCGGGGCGAGAGTATCCCGGGATCAATGTAGGTATCGATCTTTTCGCCTTTGGCAGCTTTGGACACCTGGGATTTCAGGGCATAATGCAGCAGCACCTGGTAGGCGGATTCGAAATATTCTCCGTCATTTGGGTGGATAAAACCTTTATTAACAAGCTTGGCTATCCTTTTCAGGGTCCCAGTTTCCCGTATATGATTCTTGAGGGCAAGAATACGGATTGCCTCCACCACAAAGATCAGTCCACTGCGTTTTACATCAAGTTGGCCGCGATGATCGCCACCCTTTTCCGTCAGAAAACGTCCCAGAAAACCGAGGGGAACCCGGTGCCCGCCTTCTTCCTCGTGCAGGACCCGAAAGACCTCATGGTGTTTGGCCAGTTCGCCAAAGGCATAGTTGTTGAGTTCCTTGAACAGGTCAATATCACCGGCAATGGGTGCCGCATCAAAAAGGACCGTTACAAAGCGGCCCATCTCGCGCACCTGGCCCTCAAACCAGTACCGTATCTGCTGTTTCCACTCTGTCAGGCTTTTGCGCCAGATCGGATTGCATGACATGATATAGCCGGGGCACCACTCAAAGCCGATTTCATCAAGGTACTCGGAAAACCTGACGCTCAGGTCAATATAGTACTGGTCGTACTGGAAGTTCCCTTCGTTGTCGGCAATGATTATGCCGTGATCCTGGTCCGGGGTCAGCAGGTTTTCCAGACGGCCATGGCTGCCGGTAACATACAGGCAATACGGCGCCGGCGGTTCACCCAATCCCTCAGCGGCCAACTTTAAGGCCTGGCGGTGGATGTCGCGATTGATCAGCGAGATCATGGCGACAATGTCATAGGCCAGCCTGCCCAACCTGCCCGACCGCAGCCTTTCCTCTGCCATTCCAGGCAGTTTATTCTTGATCGCCTTCAAGGTTGCAACATCGGTGGCATCCTTTATCCCTTCAATGAGGGTTAACGGTTCAGGATACCGCAGCTTGAGGAGCTGCCGCAGGGTGACAATGCCGGCCAGCCTGTCCTTTTCAACCAGCGGCAGGTGCTTGACGCCGCTTTCATGCAGTACAGACAGAGCCCGGTAGATCGTATTGTCAGGGTGCAGGATGATCGTATCGCGGGTCATGACCTTGGAAACCGGAGTGATTTCAGGATCAATACTGTCAACAGTTACCACCCGCTGCATGATATCCCTTTCGGTCAGGATGCCGACCGGATGAGCCTCATGGTCAACCACGATGATGCTTGATACCTGCTGGTCGGCCATACGCTTGAAAATGTTTTTCAAGGTGTCATCGGGCTTGCAGGTAAGCACATCAGTTGCCATGACGGAGCGCAGGTTCTCGCGGTATGGGAATGATTCGACCTGTTTAAGGCTCTCCCGTGTTTCCTGGAGTCTCTTTAAGGAATCAACGTCTACTTCTGCACGTCTTATATTAGTATTCATGTCACAACCTTATCATATGGGCACCATGCGATAACTTCCATTGGCACAATAATATAATCATGCAAAGACAACAATGTGTTTGTAGAGTGAGGCTGAAGGCTAAAGGTTAAAGGCTGAAGGTTTCAAGGTTTCAAGGGGCCAAGGGGTCGAGGGGAAAAGGATTAATAGTCTGGGAAAATAGGTGGCACTGGCGCTAAATACTAAATACTGAAGTCTGGAGTAAAGTATTGCAGCCAATTTACAATACCATAAAAAAACGCAGGATCCCTCGCCGAAGGAACCCTGCGCTATTTTTGGTCAGGTGAAGGGGGATTGGTCTATAATAGCTTATTCACCCTGGACCATTTTTTTGATTTCATCAACTATTTCCGGGTTAGCCAGTGTCATAATGTTACCCACATCTCCTTTATTGGAGATAGCACCGAGCACCCGCCGCATGATCTTGCCGGAACGGGTCTTGGGCATGTCAGGCACAAGCCATACCTTGCGTGGCCTGGCAATCTTGCCGATATCAGAACAAATCCTGTCGGAAACCTTTTTGGCCAGTTCTGGAGTGGCTTCAATCCCGGGCCTTAGAGAAACATAGAGATCCGGCTCCTTGCCCTTGACTTCATGGGCCACCGGCACAACGGCAGCTTCGGCAACCTCATCACAATTAAGCGCTGCGGATTCGATTTCCTTGGTGCCGAGCCTATGACCTGAGACGTTGATAACGTCATCGATACGGCCGAGAATACGGAAATAACCGTCAGCAGCTACAACCGCTGCATCACCTGCGAGGTATGGCCAGTCGCGCCAATCTTTGCTGTTCCTGTCCTTGCAGTATTGTCCGTAATAGGCGTCAATATACCGCTCACGGTTGCCATAGACAGTCTGGAAGCCGCCGGGCCATGGGTTCTTAATGCAGATGTTGCCTGCCTTGCCTTCGCCCGGCATAATCTCTTTACCGTCCTCATCCAGGACAAGGGGATGGATTCCGGGTGCGCCCGGGCCGGCACTGCCCGGCTTCATTGGAGAAATGCCGGGAAGAGTACAGCAAAGGAAACCGCCGGTCTCCGTCTGCCACCAGGTGTCGACCACAACCGCTTTGCCTTTGCCGATGGTCTCATGGTACCATTTCCAGACTGCGGGTTCGATGGGTTCGCCCACCGTGGTCATATGCTTGAAGTTATAGTTATACTTGGCAGGCTCATCCGGTCCGATCTTGCGCAGGGCCCTGATGACCGTCGGTGCCGTGTGGAAGATATTGATGTCCAGTTCTTCGGCGATGCGCCAGCAGCGGCCGGCATCCGGATAATTCGGCACACCTTCATAGACTACTGAAGAGGCACAGATGGAAAGCGGGCCGTAAACGATGTAGGAATGGCCGGTGATCCAGCCGATGTCCGCCATACACCAGTACACGTCTTCCGGATGGATATCCTGGATGTACTTTGAGGTGCCTGCAGCATAGGACAGGTAGCCGCCGGTGGAATGCTGGCAGCCCTTGGGCTTGCCGGTAGTACCGCTGGTATACATCAGGAACAGCGGGGCCTCGGCCGGCATTGAAACCGGATCCACCTTGACTCTTTTATAGCCCTTCAACACTTCATTCATGGAGTAGTCACGGCCATCTACCAGGGCTGATGAGCTGGAGTATTTTTCGGGATGCCGCTGCCAGACCAGAACCTTCTCAATTGTGTGGCCCTCTTTAATGCTGATATCGTAGGCTTCGTCAGCGTTGGCCTTGTGGTCGATCCATTTGCCGCCGCGGTAGTAGCCGTCGATGGTAATCAGCACGCGGCTCTTGGAGTCAACAGCACGGTCGGCGCAGGCCGAGGGGCTGAAGCCACCAAAAACAACCGAATGGATAACACCGAGCCTGGCCAGTGCCAGCATGGTGATAGGCAGTTCTGCGGTCATGGGCAGATGCAGGGTAGCCCTATCTCCTGCTTTCAGGCCACAGAAGTCACGCAATACTGCGGCAACCTCGTTCACCCTGGTATAAAGCTCCTGATAGGTGATGTGCTCAATCCGCTCATCTTCTGAGTCAGGCACAAAGTGGATCGCTGTTTTATTTTTGTTCTTGGCCAGGTGCCGGTCAATACAGTTGTAGCTAACATTGAGCTTGCCGCCGACAAACCATTTCCACAGAGGGGCATCGCTGGTATCTAGGACGGTATGCCATTTCTCATCCCAGTCCAGCAGGTCCGCATATTCTGTGAAGCAATCCGGGAAGTTGTCCAGGCTGAACCTGTCATAAATTGACTTGTCATTTACGTTCGCTTGGGCTACGAACTCGTCGGAAGGATAATAATAATCTTCTTCCTGCCAGTGTACCGCAATTTGAGATTCTGATACTTCCATTTCATCTTTTTCGCTCATGGGTCTTACTCCTTCACAAAATAAAGATTAATACTTTGGGGCTTTGCCGCCATCCTCAACCTTGAAAATTTCTTGTAATTGAACAGATAACAGAATAGAAATATATTTGCTAGGTAAAAACACCTATAATTGTATTTTTACTAGGTAAAAACACCCACGTCAATCATCAATTTTATACATTTGCTGTTTTTCGTCCAATTCCGGAACTTTCAGCAGTCTTTCCTCCTCGGGTTTGGCAAGTTCCGCCTCAAGGTAGGCAGCCCTGTCCTTAATGCTTGGCGGCTTTTCATCAATGTTGCGCATAAAGCGCCAAAGAAAACCGGGCCCCTCGAGAATCTCAGGATCCAGTTCTATTGATTTATTGTAATCAGCAAGCGCCTTTTCGTGCTCGCCCAAGCGGTCATATAGTATACCGCGGTTAGCATAAGCTGCCGCCAACTCCGGATTTCTTTCAATTACAAAGTTGAACTCCTGCATGGCTTCGCTATCTTTTCCTGTCTGCACATAGGTTAAGGCGAGACCAAGATGGGCCATGATGTGATCAGGATTCTTCTGCAAAGCTTCTGAAAATTCTTTATTCGCCTCTTCGTAAAAACCGTCTTCGAGACGATAGTTTCCAGCCCTGACATTAATATCGCCTGGGTTTTTTTCAACTCCAGTGCGCCAATAAACAACTAACCCTGTTAATACCAGAAACACAGCAATATAAGGAATGGCTCTTTTATCGAATTTTATTGTATTGCCCATTGAGTTTTCACTATGATGGAAAAAACTGCACTATCATGAATTTGTTGTAGAAAAAGGCAAAGGTCACGGAAATAATGGCAGCAATTATATTTACCTTTTTTCTCAGTGCCAGCACTTCTTCCTCAGTCACCGCCCGCTTGTTTTTGTTCTGGATTCGATTGATGTTGATTGCCATCAACAATTTCCGCACAGGAAAAAACAAAACGGCTGCAAAGACAAACGACGTGATTCCATACCAGAAAGTTATCATAAGATTAAAAAAAGGGACTCCGGACTCCAGGCAAAAGCCTGTTGTCACGGAGTCCCTGTAAAGTTAAGGGTTAACGGTTACGGTTTATCTGTATCAAGCCTTGCTGCTTTAACATCACCGATATCCTCAACAAGAGCGACGATGTCTTTATCCGGCATTGTGGACATTTGCATATGGTATGCCAACAGCCACATCATGCAGACACCGAGGAACCACCAGATGATCTGCCATACCCAGATGGATGGCATGCCGAAGATCCAGGTCGTGGCATCATTGGGATTACCGAAGATGGTGTTACCGATAACAGCGCCCGGTCCGATTGCAAAGATGAACCAAACGATGGTGACGATCCAGGCCAGGGGCTTCAGTCCCTGCTTGGCAGCAGGTACAGAGGCTACTTCACCAAGGAAGTCATGGAACTTCTGCTTGTGTGCCCTGTTATCGCCGCCCTGCGTCATTGCAGAGATAATAATGGCTGGCCCAGCGTTAAATAAAATACCCCACCAGGCTGAATGCATTGTCAATGGCCAGCGGCCCCAGGCAGTAATACCAAACCATTTCACACCGATGGACTCAGTCATCATTACTGCGATAAGACCGAGGATAAGACCGACTGTGATACCCTGGCGTGTAAGCCATGGTACATAGATGACACCTACGATGGCAGGCCACATCTGGAAGCCGAAAGCAACAGCCAGACCGCCCAGGAGAACAAGGGCATCCTTGGAAGTGGTGGCAACTACCAGAGCAAGACCACAGATAATAACAACGCCGAGACGACCGAACAGTTTCTGGGTAGCATGACCTGCTTCAGGGTTGATGTAGCGCTTGTAAAGATCCCTGGTCAGCATACCGCCGGCTGTTGACATGTAGGCAGCACCGGTTGACTGCATGGCAGCCAGAGCACAAACTGCCAGCAGGCCGACAAGCCAGGGAGCCGTGTCAGCCAAGAGATGGATCAGTGCAGGAACGAGCATTCCCTGCTTGCCCGGCGTTTCCATGATGTTTCCGCCGATCTGCAATACATCCTTGGCAATACCTGCTGTCAAAGCATTTGCGTCAGCACCGATAAGGTGAGCGCCAAGACCCTGGATAGCGGTAAAGAAAATAAGGATGAAGCCGATGCCGGCTGAAGATGCCCAAACCTGCTGCGGAGCAAAAGGTCTGGGGTTCTTGTTGGCAAATGACCACATGGTGAATGCCGGGGATGACTGAATACCCATGAGGGCAAACATGTAGGTCAGACACATGATGCCTGTCCAGGCGCCACCTTGTGCTGAAGGCCCGGATTTAACAAACTGGATAACACCCGGGATGGCCGTGTAATGACTGAAGCCGTCAGGTGTCCTCTTAGGATCAATTGCTGTACCCAGAGCCGGAATAATTTCCGGTGATGTCAGTTTAGCGATACCTTCCTGCAGGGCAGTCCAACCGCCAACGGCGTTCAGGGCAATCACACCGATGACGGCAATACCAAAGGCCAGCAGGAGGCATTGCAGGGTATCAACGTAGGCCACAGCCCGTAGACCACCGGATGCCACGTAGATGATAACGACGATGGACAGCATCCACATGCCTGCCTCTACGCCCAGCATACCATCGGTCAGTACGTTGAACAGAAAGCCGGAAGCCCTGAGCTGTACACCGAGATAGGGTACAGAGAAGATCATGGCAACAATAACGGTGAGGATCCGGATGGCCTCTGAACCGTAATAGTCTGCAAACATCTCGCCGGGTGTTACAAAGCCGAAACGTTTACCGATGATCCACTGGCGTTTAAGGAGAATTACGCCTGTGAAAGGAATCGTGATGGCATAAAACGATGCATAGGCATACTGGAAACCATCACGGTAGACAAGTCCCGGATGGCCCATGAAGGTCCAGCCGGAGAAACTTGTTGCAGTAGCAGCCAAAACGAAAACCCAGATTGGGATCGTACGGCCTGCGATAAAGTAATCTGATGCTGTCTTAGCCGACCTGGCTCCTTTAATCCCCCAAAAAATACAGTAGGACCAGTATGCGGCGACAAAAATAAATAACCAAACAGTTGCTGTAGTCAAAGCTCCCCTCCTTATCAATCATAAGTTGAGTGTAGATTTCATTTACTGCTGCAGCAGGGCGTCTCGCTTGCATCACCTCCTTTTGGACTGTGGGCCCGCCACCAACAATACCTTAATTTCTTTTTGAAATTATTAGTTTTTCTCCCCAAGTAAACAGTTAAATTAATGGTGCCATATCTACCACATTGTTACACCTTGAGCAAGGTTTCCCGCTCCGGCCCAATGTGCCACAATGCAGCATGTTATCCATGCGATTTTTGCATAACATATTAAAGTGTTAGGTTGAAGGCCATTAAACAAAAAAGCACAGAAAAGGACTATCGGGGATTCTCTGATTTTGCACTTCGCAAAACCTTATATTCTTTTGCAGAATTTTGTTTTTAGTGCAGCAGCCACCAAATAGCACTGGGGGTTGTTACACTGAGGATTGTTATTCTATGGATGTGAGCCCTTCCCTGATGGCATACTTTGTCAGGTCGGCAATGGTGTGCAGGTCAAGCTTTTTCATGATCTGCCTGCGGTGGGTTTCAATGGTTTTTATGCTGACGTAGAGGTGGGAGGCAATCTGTTTTGTGGACCAGCCTTCGGCAATGAGCTGTAAAACTTCCCTTTCCCTGGCACTCAAAAGAGATGTAGGTGTAGCAACTTTTTCTGACGAAGCCCCCAGTAGAAAATCATCTATGACAACGCCGGTTATCTCGGGACTTAAATATTTTTTGCCGTCTGCCACCTGAAAAATTGCATTGGCAAGTTCCTGGGAGGCGCAATCTTTCAGGAGGTACCCCGAGGCCCCGGCCTGCAGCATTCCCATGACAAAGCGTTTGTCGGAGTGCATGGACAGGGCAATCACCCTGGTATCCGGCAGGCTTGCCACTATTTGTTTGGTGGCTTCAATACCGTTGAGATCGGGCATGGATACATCCATTACAACCACATCGGGTTTATTGTCCATGGCACACTGCACAGCCTTTCTGCCGTTCTCCGCCTCGGCGACAACTTCAATATCTGTCTGCTTTTCCAGCAGGGAGCGCAGACCGGCCAGCATTATTTTATGATCGTCTGCGATGAGAACACGAATACCCATTTTATTTCTCAAGCCTTGTCAGATAATTTAAGGGGAGCAACCAGGGTAACCATGGTTCCCTTGCCTTTCTGTGAATCCACCTCTACCTGCCCCCCGAGGTGACGTATTCTTTCTGTGATGTTAAAGAGCCCGAACTGCTGCTCTTTGTAAGGCCGCTCCGTTTTCGTTTTCGGACTGAACCCTATGCCGTCATCTGTAACCCTGATGCGGAGATTTTTCTTGTTGACCTTTATGGTTATTTTTATTTTATGCGCCTGGGCATGCTTAACGATATTAACGAGCAGTTCCCGCACTGAACGGAAAAGAACAATTTCAATGTCCTGGCTCAAGGGTTTGTGCTTACTGTCAGTTTCAACGGTACACTTCAGTTTATGTTTGAGCTGAAACTGTTCTGCCAGCCAGTCTATGGCGGCAACCAGGCCAAGTTCATAGAGAACCGGCGGGCTTAATTCAAAGGTAAGGGAACGGGTGTCCTGAATAGTCTGCTTTACCAGTTCCTTGATGTCATCTATCTGACGGATGCAATCAGGATCTTGCAGATTATCACGCAACTCAAAACAACGCATTTTAATGACAGAGAGCGTCTGCCCGATCTGATCATGCAAATCCGTAGCAATGGAACGCCTCTCGCGTTCCTCCACCAGTGTCAATTCAGAGGCAAGGGATTGCAGTTTTTCCTGATACATTAAGAGTTTGGTTTCCGCTCTCTTACGTTCGGTGACATCATCGTAGACATCGACAATCTCACCGGAAGGAAGCCTGTAGACATAATTTTCCTTCCATATTTTCAGATCATCATCTTTATAAATTGCCACCGGGTGGTATTCCGGCTTCCCTGTTTTAAACACTCTTCTAAAGGTGTCCAGCAAGCCATATTTTTCAACTGACGGGATAACCTCTTCGAAATTCCTGCCGACAATATTCTCTTTCTTCAGGTGTTCAATGCGTTCAGCTGCCCGGTTGAAGTCTATGAAAACAAATTCCTTGCCATGGTTTATTGCTTCAAAAACAGCCACGCCGCTGCTCATATTGTTAAACAGCTCTCGGTGCCTGGCCTCGCTTTTTTCCAGTGCCTCCTCCACTTTGCGCAGAGCGTCAATATTACGTATGGCGAGAACAAAATGCTGTTCCTGATCCAGGGGCATGGTCATAACTGAGAGTAAACCGGTTTTGACCATGCCTTTAGAGTCAATAAAACTTGTCTCCTGATTAATAACAGGCCCCCTTTTCTCAATGGAGCCCAGCAGCTGTTTCTGCTCTTCAGTATCCTGCCAGGCAGACACTCCTATAAAAGTTTTACCGATAATATCTTCTTTTGCATACCCGAGGAAAAGAGAGAACATCTCGTTGATATCTGTATAGACTCTGTTCTTAGCCCTGATAATGGCGACGGAGTCGGGGCTTGTTAAAAATGCATAGCGAAACCGTTTCTGGCTCCTGGCCACTGTTTCCCGGGCATGGGAATCTCTGGTGGAAAAATCAGGCTGCCCAGCAGGCATACTGCCTGACTTTGCAGGGTTAGTATGCGCGGTTTTGGCTGAAGCAATATTTTTCATAATGAGTGTATACCTGTGCTGAAATCTCCGAATCCGGCAGGGAGGATCAATACCCTGTTGCGCATTCTCCCTCTTTCAGCTAACATTCTTTACCATCGAACTCGAAAAAATTACAATATTTTTTGAAAAAACATTGGGATAACCAGTTCAGGTTAACCATTGATAAACGAGTGACCAATTTCACCAGAAATATTATAACGGACTAATTTATTTGTTTTTTTGTGTTTTGCCTTATAAAACCGGATGCGTTCCGGTTAGAATCAAAGGTGCGATGCCATGCCAAAATATGTTTTGATCGTTGATGACGTTCCCAATATCGTTTTATCCCTTGTGTTTCTTATGAAAAAAGAAGGGTATGAGGTGCATTCTGTTAGCAATGGTGAAGAGGCCATGGACGCTGTTGCTGAAAAAATTCCTGACTTGATTCTTCTGGATGTGATGATGCCCAGAAAGGACGGCTATGAAGTCTGCCAGGAACTGCGCGCTAAACCGGAATGGAAAGATATAAAAATTTTAATGCTTACTGCCAAGGGACGGGATGTGGAACGGGAAAAAGGTCTGGCTCTCGGAGCGGATGATTATGTAACCAAACCCTTCGCCACCCAGGAACTCGTTGAAAAAGTAAAAGCTTTGCTTTCCTGAAAAAGTAAATCTTTTTTTCAGTCACGAACCCTTTTACTGACCGTTGCACATAACATTTGATGCAGGCTTACCCATATGGACCATGGAGCCCTCCTAAAAACACTACTGCATGAATTGCAAGAAGGCGTAATCGTCTGTGATCCTGACGCAAAGATAACCCTCTTTAACCGGGCTGCTGCAGATCTGTTTTGCAGGGGTCAGTCACTGTGCAGGGGCACATCGCTATACGACCTGTGTACCCGGCCTCCGCTTGAACAGGCCTTAAGCCTTCTACGATTTCAACATGACCTCAACAACCAACCTGAAACTCCCCCCTATATCCAGTTCATAAATGCATCAATCAGCCAGGAGCATTTTTATCGCTGCCGAGTGAGCTTGCTGCCCTCCGTGACTGCAGCAGAAGGTTCTTTTGTCATTATTTTTGAGGATATTACGGCCTGGTATATCCCCGACAATCCGCTTTATATGAAAATTGAAGAGTTTCGGTCCCCCATGACAAATCTGCGGGCAGCTGTGGAAAACCTGACAGAATACCCGGAGATGTCACCGGTCATGCGCAGCGCCTTTGAGAATGTCCTGGTACAGGAATCACTTAGCCTGACAGAAGCCTTCAATTCCTTTGCCAGCTCCTGCCGAGTTATTATGCAGACACAGAATCATCTGGCTGCGATGAATACTGAAGTACTTTTCGGATATGTGGCACAGCACCTGCAAGCTAATAATATTTCTGTCGCTGCTTCACCTGATCAAACCATCGGGGCGGAAGTCGATATTTTCGGCCTCCTTCTGGTGCTTGATTTCCTGGTCAACTGGATCTTGCAGGACCAAAAGGAATTCAGCCTTTCCTGTGCTGCCCATATCGGTAAACATTTTATATATTTTGATCTTCTCTGGCCCGGCCCTTTCATACCGACTACTGTCGTTGAAAAAATACTGGCAGAAATACCGGCGTACAGCATCGGAGGAATGACCGTTGGCGCCATCCTCCACTCCATGGACGGAGATATCTGGAGCCCGCAGCAAGAAAATTCACAAAGCTCCTTACGCCTGGCATTGCCAATTGCCGGAAAGGCCGACAAATCCACTTAAGAGGTTATGCCCATGTCCCCGGTAAGAAGAAAGATCCAACGGTTGCTGGTGCTTTTTGCCTTTGGCTGCATTGCATTCAATTATCCCCTGCTGGCTGTTTTCAGCAAAACCGCCTTGTGGTTCGGCATCCCGGCACTCTATCTCTATCTCTTTGCAGTGTGGGTTCTTTTCGTCGTGTTTATTGCCATTGTGACCGAAACGAAAAAACTGCCCAGAACATCATTTCCACCTCTCTTCAGCAGGAAGTCAGAGTAACATGCTGCAGGAATGGGTCATACTCCTTGTCTCTCTCTGCTACCTGGGAACCCTCTTTGCCATAGCTTATTACGCGGACTGGCGATCTGACCGGGGCAAGTCTGTCATTTCAAACCCGTATATCTATACACTGTCCATCGCCGTATACTGCACGGCCTGGACATTTTACGGTTCTGTGGGCCGGGCTGCAGAAACCGGTGTCGGCTTCATGCCAATATACCTGGGGCCGACCCTCATGGCTGCTTTATGGTGGTTTCTGCTGCGTAAAATGATCCGCATTGCCAAGGTATACCGCATCACCTCCATTGCTGACTTTCTGGCCTCACGATACGGCAAAAGTCCCCTCATCGGCGGCCTGGTTACGGTCATTGCAGTTGTCGGCATCATGCCTTACATTTCGCTGCAGCTCAAGGCTGTATCCACGAGTTATACGGTAATGCTGCATTACCCTGACCTTGCCATGATCCAGGAGCACAAGACTTCCATTTGGACTGACAATGCCTTTTCCGTTGCCATGATAATGGCCGCCTTTGCCATTCTTTTCGGGACTCGCCATATTGATGCCACAGAGCGCCATGAGGGCATGGTTGCCGCCATTGCCTTTGAGTCAGTGGTCAAGCTGCTGGCCTTCAGCGCTGCCGGCATCTATATTACCTTTATAATGTTTGACGGGCCTTTAGATCTTTTTGAATGGGTCTCACATTATCCCGAAACCTCCAGGCTCATGCAGCTTGAAGTCCTGCCCGGAGGCTACAGCAACTGGCTTACCCTGACCTTTCTCTCCATGATGGCAATAATGTTTCTTCCCCGGCAATTCCAGGTGCTGGTGGTGGAAAATGTTAATGAGGAACATGTCAGGAAGGCCGCCTGGCTTTTTCCCCTTTATCTTCTGGCCATCAACATTTTTGTGCTGCCCATTGCCTTTGCCGGAATGCTCCTGTTTCCGGAAGGCAATGTTGATCCGGACATTTTTGTCCTGGCCCTGCCCCTGACGGAAGGCCAGAACATTCTGGCGCTCTTTGTCTATTTGGGAGGCCTGTCTGCGGCCACAGGCATGGTCATTGTTGCAACCATTGCGCTTTCCACCATGCTGTGCAATGACCTGGTCATGCCTGTTTTACTGAGGATGCTTGCCATCCAGCAGGTGGACCTGAGCCGCGTCCTGCTTTTCATCCGGCGCTGCAGCATTGTGGCTGTCCTGTTGCTCGGATACCTTTATTACCGGTTTATTGGCGAATCATACACCCTTGCTACCATGGGCCTGGTTTCCTTTGCCGCTGCGGCACAATTCAGCCCGGCAATCATGTTCGGGGTTTTCTGGAAAGATGCCAGCCGTCGGGCGGCAATATGCGGCCTGTTGGCAGGTTTCCTGGTATGGTTTTACACCCTGCTTCTTCCTTCATTTGCCAGGTCCGGCTGGCTTCCTGTTTCCTTTCTTGAGCTTGGCCCCTTCGGCATCGAGTTACTAAAACCATATCAGCTTTTTGGCCTCAATATGTTTGACCCGATTACCCATTCGGTTTTCTGGAGCATGCTTGTTAACGCCGGGCTCCTGGTCTCCATTTCTCTCCTTGACAGACAAAACACCATGGACCGGATACAGGCTTCTCTCTTTGTCGATGTATACCGGCACAGTGGTGACACGCACCTGTGGAAGGGCAAAGCCATGATCACAGAACTCAAGGACCTGGTTGCCCGTTTTATAGGACCACTCCAGTCTGAAAGGGCCTTTGCCAGCTATTCCAACATACACAAGATCAATTTTTCAAAAGACATGCAGGCCGATGCCGAATTGGTCGAGTTTGCCGAAAGGTTGCTGTCCGGAGCCATTGGTGCTGCATCGGCCCGTGTCATGGTGTCCTCCGTGGTTGAAGGCGAGGAAATCAGCCCCGAGGGTGTTATGAAAATAATTGACGAAACTTCCCAGGTGCTTGAATACAGTCATCAGCTCGAAGAAAAATCAATTGAACTTGAAGCTGCCACCAAAGAACTGCAGGAAGCAAACAGGAGACTCAAGGAGCTTGACCGCTTAAAGGATGAGTTCGTCTCAACTGTGAGCCATGAGCTGCGTACCCCTCTGACTTCGGTTCGGGCCTTTTCAGAAATCCTGCATGACAACGCGGATATGGGGCAGGAGGAACGCCAGAAGTACCTGGATATCATGGTTAAAGAAACCGAGCGCCTCACCAGGCTCATTAACGAGGTTCTTGACCTGGCCAAGATTGAATCCGGCCGGGCCGACTGGTACATGGAAAATATTGACCTGACAGAGGTACTAGGAGAAGCTGTTACCGCAACCAGCCAGCTTTTTCGCGAAAGGTCGGTTGCCATTATCGAGCTGCTGCCGACATTTCCCGTTACTGTATTTGCTGACAGGGACAGAATTATCCAGGTAGTGATCAACCTGCTGTCCAATGCGGCGAAATTCAGCCCTCCGGAGAAGGGAGAGGTGACTGTCCGCCTCTACTTCAAGGAGAGAGAAATCCGGGTTGAGATTGCTGACAACGGACCAGGCATCCATCCCGACGAACAGCAGAAAATATTTGAAAAATTTAAACAGATAACCGACCTCAGGGACGGCAAGCCAAAAGGGACGGGCCTGGGCCTGGCCATTTCCCGCAGGATCATTGAATACCACAACGGTAAAATATGGGTTGAAAGCACACCCGGTGAAGGCTCGAAATTTATCTTCTCCATCCCCGATTAGACTGACCTTAGGGTCTTGCTACCTTGAGCAGTTCTTTAAGGGTTTTCACGCCGCATTCAGGCAAAAACGGTGCAAAGCGCTGAAAAAGCTGGGCCGTAATATAGGCATCGCTAAAGGCATTATGCGCCTTGCCTCCGTCCACCCCGTATTTCTTTGCCATGGAAAAAAGATCTGATTTCATGGTCATGCCCTGGTGATGCCTGGCAAATTTCGAGTCGTTTTCATAGAGCCAGTCGTGCAGGGTCGATGTATCCAGGGCGGGGTTTTTCAGTGAGACGCCAAATGCCTGCTGCAGGGGCTTACTGACAAAATGAAGGTCAATATGGACAAAATGGCCAATGAGTACTGCATCACCGACAAATTTGACAAAATCGCCAATAACTTCGAGTAGATTCTCGGCACATTCCAGGTCCGTGTGGGTGAGTTCGTGCACCACCACGCTTTTGTGCTTCAATTCACACTCTGGCTTGACTAACCGGTAAAAGGTCTTGGCAGGTAGAATTGTAGTGCCTCGCAGCTTGACAGCACCTATGGAAATAATGGCGTCCTGCTTAAAGTCAAGGCCGGTCAGCTCCGTGTCAAAGGCAACAAAGTCAGTTTCGTTTATGGGGCTTTTCGGATCAAAACGTTTTTTAAGATTCTGCTGTCTCTGCAGCCAGTCTGGGAGTTCTGCCCTTGGCTGCCCCAGTATCCTTTTGATAAAAGAGGTCACGGCAGCACCTTGCCACTCCAGTAATTGCCTTCAATATCTTCATACAGCCTCGCTGTTAATTGAAAGGACTCCTTGAGCGTCTTTCTCTCAAAACTGGTAAGGCTGTCCGGATTGATGAAGTTACCAGGCAGTCCTCCCTCTTCAGCCTGGTGCAGTTGGCTGTGTATCAGCAGGGCATTGAGGTACCCGAAAGCCTGGATCATATCCTCGGCCACCTTAAAACCATGCCTGGAACTCAGCTCATGCAGGCGCCCCAGGGTTGAATGCCGCATTACCCCTTTTTCTAATCCATAAATCCTGGCACAGCCCACAAGGGGCTTTATGCCTCTTTCGTAAAGGTTGAGCTTGTTTTTATGCTCCCCTCCTTTTTCCACTACAAAATCCTTAAAAAATCCCAGGGGAGGCTTTTTCTGCAGTGTATCTGCTGCAAGTGCCTCCATGAGCCCACGGGAATGAGCGGCACGGTTTATAAGATACTGCCGCAGGGTGTTCACCCTGTCATGTTCGCCTCTTATGGCGCGCATATCAAAAAAGCCCGTGTCACGACCGGTCCCAGCCCCGGTCCCCCACCTCTTAAACTGTTTCTGCCAGGTAGAGGCCCCCTGGATATTCTCCGTTTTTATGCATTGCTCTGCACCGGTGAGGTCACATGCCAGCATGGAACTGTTCAGTGTTTCGGCCAGCAGCTTGAAATACGTGTCAACCTGTCGCTTTAGTTCCGGTGAGATCACATCCTGATAGACAACGCCCATTTTGACCTTAAAGCTCAAGGTCAACTCATGCCTGCCGCCTCCGCCAAAGAAAAAAAGCGTATAGGGAACAGGAGGGTCTCCGTTTTCTTCTGTGAAAATATCAACAACCGTATTGCTGATTTTTTCCATCAACTCGGTGATCAAACCGGTAATATTATGAGGCCTGGCACCATGGCGCAGGAGGGAGGACACCGCTTTATAGAATTTCGGGGCAGTATCCCGCAACTCCTCAATGGTTTTAATCTGGCCGATCTCCTTCACAAGTATGGTGGGCGATGATCCCTGGAAAAGCATGAAATCGTGGTTGGTTAACATGCCTTTCAGCTTTTCACCCTCTAAAACAAGTATATGGTGGATCCTGTTGCGGATCATCCGCAACAGTGCCTCAAAGCAGTTCTCCTCTGAATCTATGGTAATAAGAGGGGTGTTCATAATGGCTTTAACTGGATTGGCCACATCTCTCGCTTCTGCAACAACCTTTTCCCTGAAATCGCGGTCCGTAACCATACCAAGGGGCAGGCCTGCTGAATCTACGACCACCAGCGAACTGATTTTATGTGTCGCCATTTCAAGGGCTGCCTGCTGAATGGAAATATCCGGCAAAATAGTTTTGGGCTCTGTACGGACAATGTCTTTTACTTTTGTACTGAACAGCAGTTGTTCTCCGGTTGTCCCTCCGGTATATGCCTTGCGTGTCTCTTCATAGGTCTTGTCGAGCAGATTGACAAAAAATGACTTGAGAAAGTAATCATTTACCTCTGGATTTTTCTGCAGGACGCCCAGGACAGTATTTTTGGGTATCTGGTAGCAGATGGTATCTTCAATGGCAATGACATTGTTCCTGGAACGGTCGCCACTGAGCAATGACAGCATGCCAAAATGTTCCCCCTCACTCCTCAGATCAACCACGACTTCTTCATCAGTTTCCGAAGTTTGGTAGACTTTAACGCCCCCTTTCTTGATGACCCCAAGAAATTCGCTTGGAGGACCGTCCTGCAGGAGAATTTTCTCTCCCTTGGGATAGTATTCCATGGAAATGTCATCGATCATCTCCTCCAAAGTCTCATGGGAGAGCTGGTTCAAGGGCATGACATTTTTAAAAAAATCTATGATCTCGTCTTTAAGCATGTGCAAGCAATTCCTCAAGGAAATAAAACGCTATGAAAAACAAACAGAAACTCCCAAACATCTCTTTTAAACCCATTACTCTCATGATGCCAATAATCTGTTTTTTGGGCAAGACATAACTCCCGAAATTTTTTAAACAATACCAGCCTGTATATTTCGCTTGTAAAGTTTAATCTACGGATTTATTTTCTTCCTGTCATTTAAAATACTCTTGATAAAGTCAAAGCAGGGGGTATACTGAATTGTTATGCAATGTTCCAGTCTGCTTTCTGGGAGCTTTTACAACTGAGTAGTTCATTTCAGGAGCGGAATTAATTAATTTTCATATGGGAAAGTACAATGCAAGGAAAATATGATTTGTTGACTCCGCAACGCTGCTGCCTCATGATCGTAGATCCGCAGGAACGCCTCATGGCAGCCATTTACAAGGCTGAACGGGTGGTACGCCATGCACGTTTGCTTATTCACTGCGCCAAAACCCTTGAAATCCCTATCCTGGCTACGACGCAATACAAGAAGGGGCTTGGCCCCTTTGTGCCGGAGCTGGAGGAACTGTTGTCTGATGTCCCCTGTATTGACAAGATAGAGTTTAACGGTTTTGCCAACCCTGCAGTCAGCAACATGATGAACTCGCTGCCGAAAACGGTTGATACTATCCTGCTCACCGGGGCAGAGGCGCATATCTGTATCTTCCAGACAGCCCTGGGGGCACTCCAGGCCGGTTATCAACCCTGGATCGCAGCAGATGCCGTATCTTCAAGAAAAAAAAGAAATGCCACGTTGGCTATAAACAGAATGCAGTCCTTGGGCCTGACTGTCGGGCCCACAGAAATGGCGGTGTATGAACTGCTGCACAAGGCAGGAAGCCCTGCTTTCAAGGCAATGCTGCCCCATTTGAAATAAATATACTTTGCATCATAATTACATTACTCCTGCACAATTTAAAATTACTGGAATCAGATTATGACCGGCAACGAAATTCGCGAAAAATTCCTGAAATTTTTTCAAAAAAACAATCATGCATTAATTGAAGATTCATCCCTGATTCCTAAGGATGATCCAACCCTGCTGTTCACTAATGCAGGCATGGTTCAGTTTAAAAGGGTCTTCATGGGGGAAGAAAAGAGGGACTACTCCAGGGCGGCAACATGTCAGCGGTGCGTGCGCGCCGGTGGCAAACATAACGATCTTGAAAACGTTGGCTATACTGCCCGGCACCACACTTTTTTTGAAATGCTGGGCAACTTTTCCTTTGGCGATTATTTCAAGGAAGATGCCATTCAGATGGCATGGGAATTCCTCACCGTTGACCTTGCCCTTCCCAAGGAAAAACTCTGGGTTTCCGTGTTTGAAGAAGACGATGAGGCCTTTGAACTTTGGGAAAAGATTGAGGACCTGCCCAAGGGCAGGATTGTGCGCTTGGGTGAGGCGGACAACTTCTGGGCCATGGGTGACACCGGCCCCTGCGGCCCCTGTTCGGAAATCCATATCGACCAGGGGCCTGAAGCCGGTTGTTCCAGTCCGGACTGTAAAATGGGCTGTGACTGCGACCGCTACCTTGAGTTATGGAACCTTGTTTTCATGCAGTTTTACAGGGATGAGACGGGCAAGATGACACCATTGCCAAAACCCAGCATTGATACCGGCATGGGTCTTGAACGTATCGCAGCAGTAGTACAGGGCAAGCTGACAAATTATGACTCTGATCTATTCACTCCCATTATCAACTCCATTGCAGCCCTGAGCAACAAACCCTATGGCCAAGATAAACGAACTGACACGGCCATGAAAGTCATAGCAGATCATTGCAGGGCCACAGCATTTCTCGTTGCTGACGGCATGCTGCCCTCCAATGAAGGCCGTGGATATGTCCTGCGCCGCATCATGCGAAGAGCAGTGCGCTTCGGCCGTTCCCTGAGCCTTGACAAACCCTTTCTGGCTGACATTACAGCAGAAGTTATAAAATCTATGCATGGCGCCTATCCGCATCTTACTGAAACCGCAGAACTCCTTGTTAAAGTTGTCAATAACGAAGAAGAACGGTTCAGTGAAACTTTGGACAACGGCCTTGCCATGCTCAATAACGAAATATCCCGACTGCAGGCAGCAAACCTGGATAGGGTTCCCGGGGATTTTATCTTCAAGCTTTACGACACCTATGGCTTCCCGGTGGATATTGTGCGTGATGTTGCCATGGAACAGGGGCTGACAGTTGATGAGCCCGGCTTTAACAAGGCCATGGAAGTTCAGCGGACCCAGTCGAAAAAATCCTGGAAGGGCACCGGGCTGGAAACCATGACCCCGGGAATCAGGGCTCTCATTGATGCTGGACACAAAGCTTCATTTGTGGGCTATACAGGCCACCGCGCTGAGTCAATAATAAGTGGCTTGATCAATGGGGCAGGTAATTCGACCAATACTGCCAAACAGGGAGAAACCGTTTCCATCTTCTGCCCTGAGACGCCGTTTTATGCAGAAGCAGGCGGCCAGATAGGCGACCAGGGCGAAATAGTCGGCCCAAGCGGCAGAGCCAGGGTTCTGGACACTATCATTGTCGCTGATGGCGTCATATTGCACGAAACAGAAGTAACCGAGGGTTCCCTGGCGCTCGAAGAGCAGGTTACGTTGCATGTAATGGAGTCCAGGCGCCAGCGCATTGCCTGCAATCATTCAGCAACCCATATCCTGCATGCAGCCATGAAGACGGTGCTCGGTGATCATGTCAAGCAGTCAGGCTCCCTGGTTACTCCAGAACGATTGCGCTTTGACTTCACCCATTTTTCGCCCATTACCCGGGAAGAGCTGAGCAAAATTGAAAAACTCGCCAATGAAGAGATCAGGGCAAACACCCCCCTCAATACTGAAATGCTGGCAAGAGAAGATGCAATTAAGTCAGGTGCAGTTGCCCTTTTTGGTGAAAAATACGGTGACAAGGTCCGGGTTGTTTCCATTGGCAGTTTCAGCAAGGAACTGTGCGGCGGCACCCATGTCAGGGCAACCGGCGAAATAGGTCTGCTGAAAATTACCGCCGAGACAGGTATTGCTGCTGGGGTCCGGCGTATTGAGGCTGTGAGCGGTCCAGGTGCTTTCAACATTTTCCAGGCCCAGGAAAAGCAGTTGGCAAAACTTGCCAACCTTTTAAAGGTGCCGCCGGAAAACCTTGATGCAAAAATAGAGAAACTGCTAAGTGCCCATAAAAACCTGGAAAAAGAAGTAAGCCGTTTGACCGCCAAACTTACCCTCAGTGACCTTGACAGCATGATTAATAATGCCAAGATGGTAGGCGACACAAAGGTTGTCGTCGCACGCGTTGTTCTGGATTCTCCTAAAACCCTGCGCGACATGGGAGATAAAATTCGTAACAAGCTGGGCAGCGGAATTGTGGTTTTAGGCGGTGAGCACCAGGGCAAGGCAGCCCTGCTGGCCATGGTCTCCAGGGATTTAACCGATACCTACCGGGCAGGAAATATTATCAAAGAAGTTTCAGCGCTGGTGGGGGGTAAAGGCGGTGGCCGCCCTGATATGGCCCAGGCCGGAGGACCCTTCCCCGACAAGCTCAATGATGCCCTGAATGCTGTATATGATATTGTCTCGACCCAGTAACATTTTATACTCTGCCTATCCACCATCTCGACTATTGAAATATACAGATTAATTCCCTGAATCCCTGTTTTCCGGCAACGCTCCCTATTCTTCGCTCAATACAAACGTCATTGATGTGCGCCTGCTTATGCCGTCTTTTTTGCGCTATCACGCAGTTGTATTTTTCAGCCTCAAGGGTTCTTCTCACTTCGACAAGTTGAATACTTTTTTTTGCAGGTTTCCTTTTGCACAAACTCTCTAACAAAATATTGATAAAAAAAGTTGACAGTCCTTTAAGATTACATTAGATAAGCACCATTAATTTTATGAACGAGCATTCATTCATAAGGCTTTAAAGTTCCAAATAGCAAGCAATTGTAGATAAGGAGCTACTTACAATGATTACCATCGACATAACAGTCATCATTCAGATAATTAATATTCTGATTCTCATCGTCGTTATGAATGCAGTGCTGTATAAGCCTGTACGGACGGTCCTGGCAAAAAGGAAGGAAAAGCTTGCCGAGCTGGGCAACGCCATTGAAACCTTCCAAAAAAACGCTGAGCTCAGAAAAGAAGAGATCAGCCGAAAGCTTAACGAAGCCAGGGTCAAGGCCAAGGAAGAAATTGAAAAGGCCAAGGGTGCTGCCCAGACCTCAACAGCTGAATCCCTTGCCAAAGTCCGTCAGGATGCCACGGAACATAAATCAGCTCAGATAAGTGAAATCCATAAACAATTTACCGGTGCCCAGCAGCTGCTGTCGGGGGAGGTAGCTAGCTTTGCCTCTGATATGGCAGCTAAAATATTGGGGAGGGCTATCTGAAAATGAACAGCAATGGTACATGGTCAAAAGTTGTTGGCATATCTCTTGCCGTATTAACCTTGATAGTTATATCCAGCCTTGTATATGCATCCAGTGGCGCTGAACCTGCCGGCCCTACTTTTTGGGGAGTCCCGACGGCTAAATGGTGGGATCTTCTCTGGCGGACTCTTAACTTTGCCGTATTGCTTATTGTCCTGGTAAAGGTTTTATCAAAACCCATAGCTAATGGCCTTCGCGCCCGCCAGCAGTCAATCAAGGAACAGTTTACCGACTTGGAAGAGCGCAAGGCCGAAGCCGATAAGGCTTACAAGACTTATGAGGAAAAACTGGCCACCATCGATCAGGAAGTAAGCGAGATTGTCCAAGCTGCAATTGCCCAGGGCGAGGTTGAAAAAGAAAGGATTATCAGTGAGGCCAACAGGGCTGCTGAAGACATTAAAAAACAGGCTGAAATGGCGATACAGTATGAACTGTCTGAAGCAAAATTGAAGTTGCGTGAGGATGTTGCTAACCAGGCTGTCATCATGGCTGAGGAACTGATCAGGAAAAATCTGCAGGAAACTGATCAGGTAAAATTGATTGAAGATTATCTTGCAAAAGTAGGGACAGTCCAGTGAGACAGACAATACTAGCAAAACGCTATGCCAAGGCCCTCTTTGCTGTCGGCCAGGAAGAAGGGAAAAGTGAGTCGTACAGGGAGACACTGAACGAACTCGGTAATTTTCTGGAAAAACATCCGGAAGCAGTTGACGCCATGACCAACCTTTTATATCCCATGGACGTTAAGGAAAAAGTTATGGCAAAGCTTATCAGTGCGCTGCAGGCTGACGGTTTCATGGCAAACTTTCTTAGCCTGGTGGTACAGAAGAAGCGAGCTGACATTCTGCCGGAAATTGCTACTGAATTTCAGGCCCTGGTTGATGCTGACCGGAATGTCAGCCGTGGCACGTTAATCGCAGCAACGAAAATATCAGGAGATCTGCAGGCAAAAGTGCAGACCACCCTGGAGAATATTACAGGTAAAAAGGTGATTCTCACGACCGAGATTGATCCCTCGATCATTGGCGGCATTGTTGCCAAGGTGGGGGACCTGGTTATGGACGGGAGCATCAAAACACAACTTGCGGGTTTGAATGAATCCATAAAGGGGAGTGAATAGGCACAATGCAGATCAAAGCCGAAGAAATCAGTCAAATCATTAAGGGACAGATCAAAGAATACGAAAGCAAGGTTGATCTGAGTGAAACGGGAACGGTTATCTCGGTAGGTGATGGTATTGCCCGTGTTCATGGTGTTGAAAATTGCATGGCCATGGAACTCCTGGAGTTCCCTGGCGGTATTCTTGGCCTGGCGCTCAACCTGGAGACAGACAACGTCGGTTGCGCGATTCTGGGTGATGTCGAGCACATCAAGGAAGGCGACATCGTCAAGCGTACCGGTAAAATTGCCGAGGTTCCCGTGGGGCCGGCAATGGAAGGCCGTGTTGTCGATGGTGTGGGACAGCCCATTGACGGCTTGGGTCCCATTGAAACATCGGAAACCCGAAAGATTGAAGTAATTGCTCCAGGCGTTATCGCCCGGAAGTCGGTGCATGAACCCTGTTACACCGGCAGCAAAGCGGTTGACGCCATGACACCGGTTGGCCGCGGCCAGCGGGAGCTTATTATCGGCGACCGCCAGATCGGCAAGACGGCGCTCTGCGTCGATGCAATTATTGCCCAGAAAGAAACGGATATGCATTGCATCTACGTTGCCATCGGCCAGAAAAAATCAACGGTTGCCCTGGTGGTTGAGGCCCTGCGCAAACATGGTGCCATGGAATATACAACGGTCGTAGCAGCCTGTGCTTCCGATCCGGCCCCGCTGCAGTACATCGCTGCCTTTGCAGGGTGCTCCATGGGAGAATACTTCAGGGACAACGGCCAGCATGCCTTGATCATCTATGACGATCTCTCCAAACAGGCTGTTGCCTACCGCCAGCTTTCACTGCTGCTGCGCCGCCCGCCTGGACGTGAAGCATACCCCGGTGATATTTTCTTCAACCATTCGCGCCTGCTTGAGCGGGCCTCCAAGGTAAATGACGAATTGGGTGCAGGATCCCTCACAGCTCTGCCGATCATTGAAACCCAGGCAGGTGACGTTTCCGCCTATATTCCGACAAACGTTATTTCCATTACCGATGGCCAGGTATACCTGGAGCCGAACCTCTTCTTCGCCGGCATCCGCCCGGCTATCAACGTCGGACTTTCGGTTTCGCGTGTTGGTGGTGCCGCCCAGGTAAAGGCCATGAAACAGGTTGCCGGTTCTCTGCGTCTTGATCTGGCCCAGTATCGTGAGCTGGCAGCGTTTGCCTCGTTTGGTTCCGATCTTGACAAGGCTACCCAGCAACAGCTGAACCGTGGAGAAAGGCTCGTTGAGGTTCTTAAACAGCCGCAATACCAGCCCCTGCCCATGGAAAAACAGGTTTCCATCCTTTTTGCAGGCGCCAGAGGCTTCCTTGATCCGATTCCGGTAAACATGCTGGCTGACTATGAGAGGGAACTCTATGCCCATATCGAACAGAGTGCTCCGGCAGTGTTTGACGGCTTGAAGGAAAAGATGGAAATTGACAGCGAGCTCGAAGAATTGATGAAAAGTACGCTGACCACCTTCGGAGAAACGTTCAAAAGTTCGAGAGGCCTCAACTAAACAGCATAAAGGCAAAGCAATGGCAAGTCTTAAAGATGTACAAACAAAAATTGGTGGTGTGAAGAAAACTTCACAGATTACCAGCGCCATGAATATGGTTGCGGCCGCCAAGCTGCGCGGGGCCCAGCAGAAGATGGAGGATTTCCGTCCTTACACGGAAAAATTCAATCAGGCCATGACCAGTCTTTCTGCCAACATGGAAAGCGGTCAGTTCCCGCTCATGGAAGTTCGTGATGTTCAGACGACGGTAGAAATTGTAATTGTAACATCTGACCGTGGGCTCTGCGGCAGCTTCAACTCAAATATTTTCAAGGCAACGGAAAAACTTATCGCCCAGTATGAATCTGAGGGAAAAAAAGTCTCCCTGGTCTGTGTCGGCAAAAAAGGTAATGCCTATTTCAAGAAAACTGGAAAAGTCAGGAAGGCCTATACCGATATCATGGGGACTTTCCAGATGTTCAATGCCAGGGCCATCGCCCAGGATGTTGCCGCCAATTTCCTGGCCGCCGGATCTGACAAGGTCCATGTAGTTTATGGCAAATTCATGAGCGTTGCCGTACAAAAACCCAGTGTTGAATTACTTCTGCCTGTGCAGCCAGAAGCAAGTGCATCAGAAGATGCAGCACAAGCAGGCGCTGCTGCCGGTGATTACCTCTATGAGCCAAGTCCTACTGAAATCATGGACGTACTACTTCCTTTATATATGAACGTCATGATCTATCATGCCATGCTTGAGACAGGAGCCAGTGAACATGCGGCCAGAATGACTTCCATGGATAATGCCACCCGCGCCTGTAAAGATATGATACAAGAGCTTACGCTTCTTTATAATAAAGCGCGACAAGCGGGCATTACTGCCGAGCTTATGGATATTGTGGGTGGGGCTGAGGCCCTGAAAGGATAAGAATAAAACCGAGAAGAAAATTCTTGGCAAAGAATACACCCTGAGGAGGCTTATTTCAAATGAGCGCAGAACTATCGGTTGGAAAAATAGTACAGGTGATCGGTCCGGTTGTGGATGTCGAGTTTGAACCCGGCAAACTTCCTAACATCATGAACGCTCTTGCGGTCAGCAACCCGGCAATCAACGACGATGAAGGCAACCTGATAATTGAAGTTGCCCAGCACTTGGGCGACAATGTTGTCCGTTGTATTGCCATGGATCAGTCCGACGGCCTGGTTCGAGGCATGACTGCCAAGGATACAGGGAATCCCATAATGATTCCGTGTGGCTCCAATGCCCTGGGGAGGATCATGAATGTTGTCGGGCGTCCGGTTGACGGGCTGGGACCCATCGACTCTGATAAGCTGCGTCCGATCCACAAACCGGCACCTGCTTTCACAGAACAGGATACCGAGGTTAACGTACTGGAAACAGGCATCAAGGTGATTGACCTCCTTGTACCCTTTCCCCGTGGCGGCAAAATGGGTCTCTTCGGCGGTGCCGGCTGCGGCAAAACCGTTGTCATGATGGAAATGGTTAACAACATCGCCATGCATCATGGTGGTATTTCCGTATTCTGCGGCGTTGGCGAGCGTACCCGTGAGGGCAACGACCTGTACCATGAAATGAAAGAGTCCGGCGTTCTGCCCAAAGCCGCCCTGGTTTACGGCCAGATGACCGAACCCCCGGGAGCCCGTGCCCGTGTAGGTCTAACCGGTTTGAGTGCAGCTGAGTATTTCCGCGATGAAGAAGGCCAGGACGTGCTTTTATTCATCGATAATATCTTCCGTTTCACCCAGGCCGGTTCAGAAGTTTCCGCTCTGCTCGGTCGTATTCCTTCTGCTGTTGGTTATCAGCCGACCCTTGGTACCGACCTTGGTGAATTACAGGAGCGCATCACCTCAACAACCAAAGGCTCCATTACCGCTGTCCAGTGTGTCTACGTACCTGCCGATGACTTGACAGACCCGGCGCCTGCTACAACATTTGCCCACCTCGACGGTACCGTTGTTCTTTCCCGGCAGCTGGTTGAGCTGGGCATCTATCCTGCGGTGGATCCCCTTGACTCCACCTCCAGGATTCTGGATCCCAACGTACTTGGTGAAGAGCACTATCTTGTATCCCGCGGTGTTCAGGTAACCCTGCAGAAATATAAAGAGCTGCAGGATATCATCGCTATCCTCGGTATGGACGAACTTTCCGAGGAAGATCAGGTCACTGTAACCCGGGCTCGTAAGATCCAGCGCTTCCTGTCGCAACCTTTTACCGTTGCTGAAGTTTTCACCGGTATGGCAGGCAAATTTGTAAAAGTTGCTGATACGGTTCGCGGTTTCAAGGAAATTCTCGATGGCAAGCATGATGAACTGCCGGAAAATGCCTTCTACATGGTCGGCACCATAGAAGAGGCAGTTGAAAAGGGTGCCAAAACAAAAGCAGAAGCCTAAACAGCAACTCATATCGATAGTGCGGACCTAAGGAAAAAAGATGGCTGAAAAAATTAAACTTGAAGTGGTTACTCCCAAAGGGGCAATTGTCAGCGAGGAAGTTGATATTGTCACGGCTCCCGGTTTTGCCGGTGAATTTGGAGTATTGGCCAATCATGCTCCCTTTTTGAGTACAATAAAAGTGGGCACTCTCCGCTATAAGAAAGACGGCAACGAATCAGAGCTCATGATCAGCGGCGGCTTCTGTGAGGTTTCCAATAATAAGATCTCTTTACTGGTTGAATCTGCCGAGCGTGGTCATGAAATTGATGTTGACCGTGCCCTGCGCGCCAAGGAAAGGGCGGAAAAAAGACTGATGCAGGCCAGGGAAAAGCAGGAGAATTATGATAGGACAAGAGCTGAAGCTGCTTTGCAGCGGGCCATGGCCAGACTGAAAATTGCCCAACATAAATTATGACAAAATAGACTTGCAATAGCCAGGTCAGATGTTTTAAATAAAGGCCGTCCTTAGGGGCGGCCTTTTTTCAGTTATTGGACCAATGGAGGAAACACCAGAGGAGGAACATATGAAGCCCAAAGAACGACTAGCAATCCCGAGGCAACTGCCAAAGGAACTCTCAGTTGCAGAACGAATTACCAATTTTAACGAGGTCACTTTCGGTTTTGATGAAGAAACCGCGATCAAAGAAGCAAACCGCTGCCTGCAATGTAAAATACCAAAATGCAGGGATGGATGCCCGATCCATAACGATATCCCGGAATTTATCCGCCTGCTGCGCGAGAAAAAATTTGAAGAGGCGTATTGGAAGGACCGTGAGACCAATTCCATACCTGCCGTCTGCTCCAGAGTCTGCCCCCACGAGTTTCAGTGCGAGGGCGCCTGCATCAGGGGCAAAAAGGGAGACCCTGTTGCCATTGGCATGCTGGAACGATTTCTTGTTGACTGGATGGTGGCCAACAAAAAAAACATGCTCAAGCCCTGTGCCATGCCCAAGGACAAAAAAGTTGCCATCGTGGGCTCCGGACCTGCCGGCATGGCCTGTGGTTTTTATCTGGCCCATGCCGGATATCATAGTACAATCTATGAAAGCTTACCCGCTTTTGGCGGCATGTTGACAGTGGGCATTCCCGCTTACCGATTGCCCCGTGATATAATCAATGCTGAATTTGATGCCCTGATAAACTGCGGGGTAGAAATTATCAATAATGTTACCATCGGTGAGGACAAGACTCTAAAACAGCTAAAAGAAGATGGTTTCGATGCCGTCTTTATAGGTATAGGCGCCCATGCCAGCCGCAAGTTGGGAGTAGAGGGTGAGGATCTTGACGGTGTAATGCACGGCGTCGATTACCTACGCAGGGTGAACCTGGGAGAATCTCTTAATCTTGGCCGCAATGTTGTCGTGGTCGGTGGCGGTAACGTGGCTATTGACGTAGCACGGACAGCCCTGCGCACTGGTTCTGACAAGGTTTTTATCCTCTACCGCCGCACCAAAAAGGAAATGCCCGCCTCCCAGGCGGAGATTCACCATCTGGAGGAGGAGGGAGTTAAGGTTGAATTCCTGGCCGCTCCGGTTAAAATTCATGGCGAAAACGGCAAACTCACCAAGATAGAATGTATCCGTATGGAACTGGGCGAATGCGATGCCTCGGGCCGTTGCCGCCCGGTACCCCTTGCCGATTCGAACTTCATGATCGAAGCCGATGCCATAATCCCTGCCATCAGCCAGGATGTCCAGCATATTGAGAATCCTGAGATCGAGATCGAACTCTCCCGTTGGAAAACCTTTGAGGTGGATGAGATTACCATGCAGTCATCCGTTGACTGGATTTTTGCCGGAGGCGATGCTGTTCTTGGGCCGCAAACTGCTGCCAAAGCCGCCTTTCAGGGCAGAGAGGCCGCAAAATCCATTATTCGATACCTGGAAGGACGGGATTTAAAAGAGGGCAGGGTCCCGGAACCGGTTGAAGAAACTGAAGAATAAAGCAGTTACAGGTATAAATAAACAGGCCGGACACTTCAGGTGCCCGGCCTGTTTATATTTTTCAAGAATAGTAAGTCCCCATTTTCACAATTCGAGACAATTGCAGATAGGCACCCTATCAGGCAAAAATTGACTTCGGATACGGCGAAGTGCGAATTGGGTTATATATGGATAATACGGGCTAATCGCTGCAGCCGCAGCTGTCCCTTTCCGCCCTGCATTCCCGGCAGCATATTTGACCATCATCATCTTCCTGCCAGCAACATTCTTCCGCTTTGACGATTCTGCCACATACCTGACATGACAGGCGCTGTTGTTCCTTGGCCTGCTCATCCTGTTTTCTGCTCACCATCGTTTTCCGTTCGGCCCCAAGCGTTTAGTTTTTTAGCACTCCTGGACAGTGCCATATAAAGGTTTGCCAATTTCCTTCCGTTGAATATATTAGCTCGGATATTTACCTGAAAAAGAGTTTAGAGCCACCATCTTTTGCCGAGAAAATTTGCAAACCTTTAAAAATACATAGACATATTACTCTGCGATAATTATAAATAGTTAACGGTCAAAACTTTTTGGAGAACCACAATGGCAGAAAGCTCTGAAAATCAGGAGCGCCGTCAACACCCGCGATCACCTGTCCCAAGCGGTGTTATCGCAGTTCTCATCACAACTTCGCCGGAAATCATTGGATCAGTCAACGACATTTCATTGGGCGGAGCCAAAATCACCTATCATAACCCGAAAAACAGAGAGATTGATTATAGCAAGCTCAAAGTTGACCTCATATCTGACGACCGTTTTGTTGAAGCCATTCCCTGCAGCAATGCCTGGGATCATGCTGTGGAGACCAGGGACTCTGTTGCAGTGATTGATTTACGCCAATGCGGAATTCAGTTTAACAGCCTTACACCAAACCAGCAGTTTCTCTTGCGGGGCTTCATTAACCATTGCGCTGCCCAGGAACCGGGCCACCCAACTCAGCTAAATATTCCACCAATATCCAGCCGATAACGTTTTCTTTTAGTAATTCCAATTACCAAAAGATGCAGCTTTACACCCTGTGCAGTCCCACCATAACCAGGTCTCCTACCCCTGCATCAAGAAACTTTGCCGCATTCCCCTGGCTGACGGCAATTTCCAGAAATCCCCTACTGCCCACTATTGCCATAATCTCACCCGGAGCTTTGTGTGTATAGGCCCCTTGAATACCAGTAATAGTTTCGCCCGTGACATTGATACGTGCAGTGGCTTTTTCCTCGCCAATGAGACTTTTAAGGCAGCTTGCAGCAATATTTGTCTGGAGATTGCCGAAATGATCCATACCTGTTATCTCTCCGGTTATTACCCCTTTCTGCCTGTCGATTTTTATTGCAGCTGCCTTAAGCCTTACTAATGACTGGGGCGCAATGGCCGGCCCCACGGCTGTTGGGTCAAGGCCTGTAGCAAGCTGGGCCGCAACCGGCGCCAGAATGTCCCTGCCGTGGAAGGTGTCGCTCACCGGCATCAAATAATACTGCTCACACTGCACTTCATAGGCCGCTTGAAAATTCTCAGGCTCCAGAAGCAACCCCAGTACTCCATTATCCGGGGCCAGAAAAAGATGGCTGTTCGCCTGCAGCAGGATTAGCCTGCGGCTGCTTCCCACACCCGGATCAACAACCACAAGGTGAATTGTCTGGTCCGGGAAAAACATATAGGCTGACCTGATAAGCAATGCCGCCTGGCGGATATCCTGCTTTCCGACGCCATGACTCATGTCGACAATTGTTGCTGCAGGCGCCCTGGACAGTATAACCCCTTTCATGACACCAACATACTCATCTGCCAGGCCAAAATCCGTGGTCAGGGTAATAATCCTAGACATTGTCCTTCCTCGCGACGATAATAACAAAGCCGGCCTGCTCATCAAGAGACATCCTGGGCTTTTCCTTATGTTCAACATTTCCAGGGAGTTGATACAAAGTTGACCTGGACTCAATTATGCTCATGTTGACCTCAGCGAGCCACTGCCTGACAGTTTCCAGGGTATAAAAACGGGCATGTTCATAAAAAATATGGCCGGCTTCTTTCTTGGCTGCAAGATGGACTCCCCATTGGCTTTCTAAAGGAGTCATGCCTATGACCAAAAGCCCCTTTTTACCTAGAGTTCTTGCACATTCAGAGAGTACTTGCCGGGGTCCATCTGCAAAATACAGGGTGAACAGCAGATACAGTGTTCCAAGCGCTCCTTCTTTTAGTGGCAGGTACTCACCAACCCCCTGGCAGCAAGAAACACCTCTTTTCTTAGCCAACTGCAGAGCTGCCGGGGCCGGGTCAAGGCCAAATCCAATATCCAGGTCCCGGGCAAAACGGCCCGGCCCCACGCCTATCTCAAGCCTTGGACCAGGCATCTCAGAATGGAGAGACTGCAGAGCTTCCAACTCTATCTCATACAAGAGGCTGTCATCAAACCAGCGGTCATACTCTTCAGCATGCTCATGAAAGACTTTAGCCGCTTTATTTCCATTATCATATATATCAGTCATGCAATGCCCTTTCACAACAGGCTTTAGCTTCAGCCTCCTGTCCCCTCTGCAGACAAAATTCTCTTAACACGTTGAGCCATTGGCGGGTGACTATAATAAAACGCGGCATACCACGGATGGGGATGCAGGTTGGCAAGGTTATCCTTACTCAGTTTGATGAGTCCATTTGCCATGGGAACCGGCGACCCGGTCACCTGGACGGCAAAGGTATCCGCCTCGATTTCATGGCGGCGGGAAAGGTATGCCATCAGGGGCTTTAATGGGAACAGCACCAGCGAACCGATAAAAGCGACCAGCAAAAGCTTGGCATACATACTTGGCACGTCAAGCCTGAATAAATGGGCAAGGACATCCCCTGCTGTAAACCTATAGGCCATATAAAATCCAAGCAGTGCAAAGGCCTGGCTCAATACAAGCATTTTTAGAATGTGCTTTTTCTTCCAATGCCCGGCTTCATGGGCCAGGATGGCCATTATCTCTTCATCCCCATGGTTGGCCAGCAGTGTATCAAACAGAACAATTCTTTTCACATGCCCGATACCGGTGAAATAGGCATTGCTGTGACCGGACCTCTTTGAGGCATCCATGCTGAACACCCTGTCGATATTCAGACCTGCCCTTGACATGATCTCCTTGATGCGTTCTTCCAGGGTGGCGTCTTCTATGGGATTAAACTTGTTAAAAAGGGGCTCGATAACATATGGTGATATATAGAGCAGGAAAATACTGAAGAGCAGAATGAAAATCCAGCCAGCCAGCCACCACTTGTCCGGCAGGGCCGTGATCAGCCACAGGATCCCGTAAAAGAGAAAACCTAAAAGCAGGGTGCTTACAAGCAGGGATTTTATAAAATCCTGAATCCAGAGTCCTAACGTCTGCTTGGAAAAACCAAACCGCTTTTCCAGGGAAAAGGTTTTATAAAGAGAAAAAGGTATTTTAATGAGTGTATCTGCGTAGATCAATAGCATAAAAAATATGAGCCCTGATAAAATGGGTGACCAACCCTGCTTTGCAATAAGGTTATTGAGCCAGTTCAAGAGCCCTCCGAAAAAAAAGAAAAGCGTTATAGCCACTGCAAGGACAGCTTCCATTCTGTCCAAACGGCCATGTGCCACTGTATAATCCCGCATTTTCGCTAATGTTGCTTCATCCACATGCTCTTCAAAGCCTGGAGGAACTTCAGCCCCGTGCCTGGATAGATGCGCCAGGTTCAGCTTGAGGAGAATCTGCTCAACCGCCTCTATTGCAAGGTATGCCGACAACAATATAACTAGCTGATATTCCAAAATATTCAAAGCCCTCCATTAAGTATCTGTTTCATCTTTGCTTAAATGGTATTAAAATATGTAATAAGTGATTTAAAAATACCTGCAGATCAGCTTTTCAGACCGGTAGAAACTGCATACCGGAATAAAGCATCAAGTTCAAGTTTTTATCGAGGCTTACCCTTTGGAAGATTCTCCCATGGAAGCACAAAATTCTAGGCTGCGCCACTCCATTAATGATCCTGACGAATTCACCCTGACATTTGAACTTGTACCGGGAAGGGGCGGCAGGACCCAGGAAATAGACAGAATCGTACAACTGGCAAAAGATATTGCTGCCGACGGACGTATCCAGGCTCTCAGCATTACGGAAAACGCCGGTGGTCAACCGGCCCTCTCTCCTGAAACCCTGGGCACTGAGATTCTGGCCATGGGCTCCGAGGTCATTATCCACCTGTCATGCAAGGACAAGAACAGAAACCAGATGGAGTCACTGCTTTTCGGATGGGACAGGCATAATCTGCACAACCTTCTCATCATTGCCGGAGATTATCCCAAAGAGGGCTACTGCGGATTCCCAAAGCCGGTGTTCGATCTTGATACGGTCCATGCCCTTGATCTGCTCTCCAGCATGAATCAAAAGCGGGAGGCCCTGCAGAAAAATCATGCCGACGGCGGACTGGAAATAAGTGTGCCATTTCTTAAAGGTGTTGTCATCTCGCCTTTTAAGATGCTGGAGTCCGAACTGCTAATGCAGTATTATAAGCTGCACCGTAAAGTAGCGACCGGGGCAGATTTTGTTATAACCCAGCTGGGATATGAAGCCCGGAAATTCCATGAACTGCTGCAGTATATGAAGCAAAACCAGCTCGATATTCCGGTCCTCGGCAATGTGTTCATCCCGAGCCTTAAGGTATTGGAACTCATGCATAAGGGCAAGCTGCCCGGCTGTCTCATTCCTGACTCACTTTATGAACAGATGCAATGGGAGGCGCGCACTGCAGACAAAGGCAAAAAGGCGCGCTTGCTTCGGGCAGCCAAACTTCTCGCTGTTTTAAAGGGGCTTGGCTATGACGGGGCTCATATAGGGGGACCGGCGCTTACCTTTGAGGATCTTGATTTCGTCCTCACCCAGGCAGATGGATTTGCCCATGACTGGCAGAGTCTCATTGCCGATCTTTCATCTTCTCCTTCTGGAGCATTTCACTATTATGAGAAGGACAATGAAACAGGGCTCAACAGCAAGAGGGAAACAAGAAGGCAGCCGCTGCCCCCCCCGTGGATTTCTACCTATGTTTTTTCCAGCTGGGTGCACGAGGCGGCCTTTGAGCCTGAGGGGCGCCTTTATGATTTCTGCAAAAAAGTCTGCCTGTGGCTGGATGAGACCCGGATGCGCAGATCTTTGTCCCTCTTTGAGTATATAACCAAGGCGGCGCTTTTCGGTTGTCAGAACTGCGGCGACTGCACCCTGGGAAGACTGGCCTTTCTTTGCCCCCAATCCGGCTGCGCAAAATACCTACTCAACGGTCCTTGTGGTGGCAGTCACAATGGTTGGTGTGAAGTTTACCCAGGCAGAAAAAAGTGTCTATATGTCTTGGCCTATGACCGCCTCAAGCCATATGGCCTTGAAAAAAGATTCAAAAGCGGTTTCATTCCTCCCAGGGATTGGTCTCTGAACGACACCTCATCATGGGTTAATTTCTACCGGGAACTGGATAATTTTGCCAAATCAGAAGACTCTTCCCACTCTTGTACAAAAAAATAAAGCGGCTCTATAGAAAGGCACCTTTTCACTCTTTGACCGGCCCATGGGTGCTGGACGGAGTCTTCCTCCGGTTGTTTATACCCTGAAAGGGCGCTTACCCGAAGTCTCCCTCTGGTCGTTTATACCCTGAAAGGGTGTTTATGCCCTGTATTTAAGGGTGCTTACCTGCCGCCTTCGCGGTAATGACATTGTAACAAGACAGCGTCACTCCCACGAAGGAGGGAGTCCAGGAAGATGACAGCTGAGTTTCTTTAAGAGCCACAAAAAAAAATTGTCGGTCCCGTAAAAAATAGGGTGCGGACAGGTATCGCGCCTGCACCTGATTATTTTACCGGGCCCCGTTGATAATTGGGGGATTTTTTATTCATGTACCACATTGAGAGATTGAACATTCCTGAAAAGTGGTTATATTGTCCCCTTTTCAAAGATGAACCACTTTATTGAGCATCAAAGAAAAAATGGACCAAACAGCAAGAGACCGCCCCAAAGATGAGTGCGGAGTCTGTGGAATTTTCGGGCACCCGGATGCTGCCAGGCTCACCTATTTCGGACTCTATGCCCTGCAGCATCGCGGGCAGGAAAGTACGGGCATTGTCACATCGGACGGCAGGAAGATATCGCAGCATAAAGCCATGGGCCTGGTGCCAGAGGTGTTTACCGAAGACATTCTCAAAGGTCTCACGGGCCATCTGGCAGTAGGCCATGTCCGCTATTCCACCACCGGCGGCTCCCATCTTTTAAATGCACAACCCTTTACCGTTTCCCACAAGGGCGGAACCCTGGCCGTTGCCCATAACGGCAACCTGGTGAACACAAGGGCCATGCGCGATGAACTGGAAGAACAAGGCTCAATATTTCAGACCTCCATGGATACGGAAGTGGTTGTCCACCTCTTAGTCCGCAATTCCCCCAAAGGCCTTGAAGCAGCGATTACGGAAACCTTTTCCAAGGTCAGGGGAGCCTACTCCATGCTCCTGATGACCCAGGACCAGCTTGTGGCAATCCGGGATCCGGGTGGGTTTCGGCCCCTATGTCTGGGAAAGCTTACTAATGGATCCTATATTGTGGCATCGGAAACCTGCGCCCTTGATCTGGTTGAGGCCCACTATATAAGGGATATAGAACCTGGAGAGGTTCTGATCATTGATAAAAGCGGGCTAAAATCTCTTTTTCCCTGGCCGAAACAGAAGCACAGCTTCTGCATCTTTGAACATGTATACTTTTCCCGTCCGGACAGCGATATTTTTGGTGTGAATGTTTACCAGAGCCGCAAACAGATGGGTAAGATCCTGGCCCAGGAATGCCAACTTGATGCAGACCTGGTAATGCCTTTCCCGGATTCAGGAAACTACGCAGCAATCGGCTACTCCCAGGCATCCGGCATCCCCCTTGAAATGGGAGTCATCCGCAATCATTATGTGGGTCGCACCTTTATCCAGCCCACCCAGTCCATGCGTGATTTCAGCGTCAAGGTAAAACTTAACCCGATCCGGTCCTTTCTGGAAGGCAAACGGGTTATAGTCATAGAGGATTCAATCATTAGAGGAACAACGGGACGCAGCCGCATCAGGTCGTTGCGTGAAGTGGGAGTAAAAGAGGTGCATATGCTGATCAGCTGCCCCCCGACCCGCAACCCATGTTATTACGGTATCGACTTCCCTTCCAATACAGAGCTCATTGCCGCCAAGAAAACGGTGGAGGAAATCCGCGAGTATCTTGATCTTGACACCCTCTTTTACCTGAGTCTTGAAGGTATGGTCCAGGCTACCGGGCTCAATTCAGACTCTTTCTGCAAGGCCTGTTTTGACGGCAAATATCCTGTTCCGCCAGATACTACTTTCAACAAGCTTGCACTGGGTGACTGATCTTCATTCTCGTTCTAACTTGCAAGCAGATTGGCTTTCCGGCAGGCATTGGGGAGAGACCGCGAAGACCTGCGAGCAGCGACGAGACAGTACCTGAGTACGGTGAGGATCTGCACTGCGCAATCGACAAAGGTATCGACTTAACTGGAAAGCTGAATCAGCTGCGGATCATTTCTGCAATCTGGAAGGCCAGTTCCAGACTCTGTTCTGCATTAAGCCGTGGATCGCAGTTTGTCTGGTAGTTGCGCTGCAGATGTTCATCGAGAATATTGCGGCCACCGCCTGTACATTCGGTGACATTTTCACCGGTCAATTCAAAATGCACGCCGCCCGGTACAGTCCCTTCAGCCCAATGAATCTCAAAAAAAGATCTGATCTCCTGCAAAATATAGCTGAAATTCCTCGTCTTATGTCCAGTCTCAGCAGTATAGGTGTTGCCGTGCATGGGGTCGCAGCTCCAGACAACCTGTAATCCCTCTTTTTTCATCTCCTGCGCCAACTGCGGCAGGTATTGCGCAACTTTGTCAGCACCGAAACGGGTTATCAGGGTCATCCTGCCGGCTTCATTATCAGGGTTTAAGCGTGTTATGATTCTCTTGATCTCATCAATGTCATGCTTGGGACCAACTTTCATACCCAGGGGATTCAATACCCCACGAAAAAATTCAACATGGGCCCCATCAAGCTGACGTGTGCGGTCCCCGATCCATAACATGTGGGCGCTGCAGTCATACCAGTCGCCGGTTGTGGAATCCTGGCGGGTCAGTGCCTCCTCGTACCCCAGAAGCAGGGCCTCGTGAGAGGTAAAAAACTCAGCCTGGTTGAACTGCGGAGTGTCTGTGTCAATACCGACAACCTGCATGAAGTTAATGGCATCGGCAATATGTTTACCCAAGCGCTCGTAGGACTGCCCCATGGGGGTGGACTTGACAAACTCCTGGTTCCAGGCATCAACCCTGTGCAGGGCCGCATAACCGCCCCTGGTGAAAGCCCGCATGATGTTCATTGTTGCAGCAGCAAGAAAATAGCCCTTGAGCAATCTTTGCGGATCCGGACGGCGCTCCTCCAGTCTAGCTTCCGGACTGTTTACCATGTCGCCGCGATAGCTTGGGATCTCGATACCGTTGACTATTTCAGTGTCAGCGGAGCGTGGCTTGGCATACTGGCCTGCAATGCGCCCGACCTTGATGACAGGCTTGCCGCCTGCATAGGTAAGAACAATTGCCATCTGCAGGATGACTTTCAGCGATTCCCTGATGCTCGGTGCCGTACAGTGCTGGAAGTCTTCGGCGCAGTCTCCTCCCTGCAGGAGAAAGGCATCTCCTGTTGCTGCTTGAGCAAGTTTCTTTTTCAGGTTTCTTATTTCTCCGGCAAAAACGAGCGGCGGCAATTGCGAGATGGATTGCAGAACTGCCCTGTGTTCATCAAGATCAGGCCAATTGGGCTGCTGCAATGCAGGAAAATTTAACCAGCTGGATTTGGACCAGTCTTTTGCGTGTTGTGTCATTGCTTGCTACTCCTTACAACGTTTAACTTTAGTGCATTTTTTTTGGTATCAGCCTGCCCGTCTGTTACCCTTCCGGGGCGTCAGGCAAGGCGCATGGCCCACCTGCACAGCAGACCTCTATATCATATGCATTTAATATTCTCCGTTCACGATCCTTTTTTGTCTCATCATCAAAAGGTTCAAAACGCAGCGATTTTACCATGTTCTCCGCTTCCTTTTTATCCGGTATCCTGTCCAGGCCCTGCCTGATAACCTTACCCGTGTCAGTATCCAGGATTTCTGCATCCCTGCCGTTGGTCACAACTGCCAGAGGAATCCGGTATGCAGGTTCCAGAACCCTTGCAGCTGCAATGGCTGAGCGCTCCCGGGTCACGATGGAGCCGGGCCCATAGCGCAGTATCATAAATCTTTTTCCTGCTTGGCGCGCCGTTATATCAATGGTGGATGCGACAAACTGTTTATTATACAATGTTTCGATCTTAAGCCGCGGCTCCAGATCACTTTTGGCATACCCCTTATCCTCAACCAGGAACCTGGCAAGCTCTTGCCGGCTACGCTCATCATCTGTGTCGACTATGGTTTCGCCTGTTATAAAATCGGTACAGGTCCCATATATATAATGATGTGAAGGAATATCTGCCATTTGCTTGTTCTTTTTTGCAGGCGCCCATGCCGGGAAAAACATCATTACCAGAAAGGCAACAGGGGGCCGAACCCGGCCCCCTGTCAAGATTCAAATATTTAAAAACCCGTAATCAGATCAAATTGAACGATTACAAAGATGTGTTAGAGTTCCAGCCAGGACTCGGAAAACACCGTCTGTCCGGAAAGGGCCTTGTAGGTCTTATAATGCTCCAGCTCTGCACCGGAAAGTGAAGCAGGATCAGGATCATTGCCATCCATCATGCCATGAACCAGGTCCACCAGGTTCTGCCGTTCTCCCTTGCAGATGGCCATAATCTCATCATCGTAGGCATTGACGATGGCTGTGGTCAGTCCATGTTTCATCAACATTATCAAATAGGTGCGGTCCAGGTATTTTCTGAGATGTTCTGCCACACCATTTGAAACATTGGAAAGACCGATGGTTGAACCGGCTCCCGGTGCTATGTCCTGGAGCATGCTTAAAAATTCCAGGCCCGCTAAGGTCTGGTCAGCACCCAGGGTAATGGGGGATGCAATGGGGTCAAACAGCATTTTTTCATTGGGAACCCCTCCTTCTGTCAGAGCCATCAATAAATCAACGGAAAGAGCCGCCCTTTCATTTGAGTCCCTTGGCATACCTTCCGGCCCCCACAACAGGGCAACCACGCTGCAGCCGGCTTCTGCTGCAATGGGAACCAGGGCTTCCATCCTCTCGGGCCTGGCCATGATGGAGTTTAACACCGCATCGGTTTTATTTTTTACTACTTTGAAACCTGCAGCCATGGCCTCAACATTGGTGGTATCAAGAACCAGGGGCAGATCGCTCACTGCCTCTACCGTCTCGACCATCCAGGGCATAAGCTCCTGGCCGTCTTTTCGGGCCGGACCTATGTTCAAATCAAGATAGGTTGACCCTGCGGCTGTTTCCTCCTTGGCCATCTCCTGGATTGGCCCCGGATTTCTCTCCTTCATGGCGGTACCGCTTCGCTTGCCCATTATATTAATGCTCTCTGCGATTGCCTTAACAGTCTGTGCCATTACGCCTCTCCTTTATGCTTTGGTTATCAGGTAAATTCAAACCGATTTATTAACAGATTTATGCTACAGTTACACAGAGGATGCTGCCTTAGAGCTGTTTTGCGGCAAAAGGCAAAAAAGCTGCACTGATATGAAAAAGCGCCCATAGCATATAGTTTAATATTTTCAAAAATAGCTTGTACCAAAAAGCGTGTAAACAATCAACAAAGTTTAACTCCTTGAGCCAATATGTTCAAAAAAATCCGTGTCGCCATTCTCCTTTTTATCCTTTTTCTTGTCGGAGCAAACGCCTATCTCACCCATGAACGCACCACCGACTGGGACCAGTCGCTCTCCATCGTCATATACCCGATCAATGGGGATAACAGCCCTTTTACGGCAGACTATATTGCCAGACTCACAAAAGATACTTTCAAACCCATTGCCCGTTTTATGCAAAATGAAGGGCTGCGCTACAACCTTTCACTCGATGATCCTGTACTTTTCGATATGGCTCCGGAAGTCTCCACCCTGCCGCCTTCACCTCCCTTTGGCGCCAATATATTAGCAATCATGTGGTGGAGCCTGAAGCTGCGGTATTGGGCCTGGAAAAATGATACCTACCAGGGACCGCTTACCAATATTCAGATCTTTGTACTCTACTATGATCCGCATACCCACAGCGGGCTTGACCATTCCCTTGGTCTGAAGAAAGGACACATCTGCATGGTGCAGGCTTTTGCCAGCAGGCATCTGGCGGCCCGTAACAACATGATCATTGCCCATGAAATGCTGCATAACCACGGCGCCACAGACAAGTACGACCTGCAGACCCTGCAGCCCCTCTATCCTGAAGGATATGCCGACCCTGAGCAGAAGCCCCTGCTGCCGCAGAAATATGCAGAGCTCATGGGCAGGGCTATCCCTCTTTCCGCCTCCAATTCAAAAATACCGGACAGTCTTGCCCATACCGTGATAGGCCCCCTGACAGCCAGAGAGATTAAGTGGCAGTAACATTTTTACCCGCCTGAATATTCCTTGCATATTACCTTATTTGGTAATAATATTACTTTATGAATTGCAGGGTCAAAATCAAAAGGAAGGTTAATCGAGGGTTGAAAAAACTGCCCCAAAAGATACAGCAACTTTTTTCCTATTGATTGAAGATTTGAAGGTAGAAGGCACTATACAATAAAGTTGGCAGAATTTTTCTCCTTTGGGAGAGAATACATATCATTGCCACTTGACGTATCGATATGTTGCCTGCTGGACATGGCGGCAAGGAAAAATTGAAATAGAGGTGTATTATGTTGGCTCTCGTAATAAAGCCCCGTATAGAACTCTCAATTCAAGGGGAACAGGTTGATGAACTAATTGACTGGATCAGAAAAAAATTTGAACTAAGCATCTTATCTACAGAGCCTGATGACAGCATTCCTGTCGAGGAAACCGATTTCAGGAAAGAAATGCAGTCGAACAGGGTCGGCAATCTTCTTGCAGGAGCCCGGCACAAGGCGGGCATGACGCAGGCGCAACTTGCCAAAAAACTGGGGGTCCGCCAGAATATGATCAGTGATTACGAGAGAGGCAGGAGAAGACTCTCACTGTCCATGGCTCAACGTATAGCCAAGATCCTGAAAATTAAAATTGACAGGCTTTCATGAGTATTTGAGCAAACCTTTAGAAAAATTATCAAGGACAGGATCTGGTCGAATAAATGACTTTTGATATTCAAAAAAAATGAGCAAAGGACCGAAACCCCATACTGCAAACGTTTTTGCCATTCGTTATATCTTTTTAAAAGCTGAATGAAATGACTGAAAAGTGATTTTCTGGGAAGGCAGCAGGACCCTTTTAGTTGGATTCGTTTATTCTTTTTGGGGACAGGCGTTCATTTGATAAGGTGTGTGATATTAAGATTAAAAAAACAAAATGGGGTTGACTATGTTAAACCAGCCTGACCCGGACATTTCTCCTATCCTTCCCCTACCAATCTTCAATGGTTGGTTTCTTCCATCCCTTTTATTTAGATCAAACCAGGCAGTGCTTATTTCTAAGTTATAATAATAAATTTTCCCGGACATTTATGTCTTGTTTTTCGGACAAATTTGTCCTATATTGGTAATATCTGATGAACGGCAATGAGCTGATCAGGATTCTACGAAAACTTGGTAAAGAAAGAGGTTTGGCCGTTCGTATAGACAAAAAAAGAGGCCGAGGAAGCCACTTCACCTTATATTTTGGGGACAGACGTTCAATCATGAAAGACCGGAACTGTCAATCGTCGTAAGTTTTGTATTACGACAACGAGATGGGGTCTGGTCTGTTGAAGAAGATACTCGACAATTTAGGACTGACAAGGGATGACATCAGGTAAGGATAACCTGTAATCATGAAAAATTTTATCTACCCGGCAAAGATTGAAGCCGATGAAGACGGTTTCTTTCTGGTGACATTCAGAGATCTGCCCTTTGCAGCAACTGACGGCAAAACTCATCAGGAAGCACTGGAGGCGGCAACAGATTGCCTGGAAGAAGCCATCGCCATGTGTATTGATGATGGACTCATGGTGCCGCTTCCGAGCAGACAGCGCAAAGATGAAATCTGCATAGTTCTCCCTGCATTAATGGCTGCAAAAGCTGCACTTTATATAACAATCAGGAAAAAGGGGTTGACAAAAGCAGCCTTTGCCAGACTTCTGAATGTCAACGAAAAGGAAGGCCGGCGGTTGCTGGATCCGCACCACAAGACAAAGATCCCGCGGATCAATGAGGCACTGTCAGCTCTAGGAAATAAACTTGTTATCGGAATGTTGAAATAAACATTCCGTACCTTTTTAATCTTTTCCCCCTCACTCTTCTCAGTTCCTCCCTGTCATTCCCCTAGCAAAATCTATTGACACAAGTCCTCCCCATATGTACTCTTTAAACCGTTGTGTGTTTTTCTACAGAAAGTCAAAGGTTTCATAAAGATAGCTGGGTTACCAGCATCACCGTAGCCGAGTTGCCTAACAAGGTTGTTCGGCTTTTTTTATGGGGAAGCAAAGATGCGTTTCTCAAAAAGTAGGAATTGTGTTTCCTGATTTACTTGAGAAGAGTCAAGCAAAGACTTGATAATCATCTAAAAGGCACCTCCCAACATAGTCAAGAAACAAACTCCCTGCTATGCTGAGTATGAAAGTATCCAGCAATCAAACTCAAAGGG
>CAMYKS010000006.1 GCA_947259115.1 uncultured Desulfobulbaceae bacterium
CAGGGCCATCAGCACTCTCCCCTGGCATATCTCAGCGGCCAGATCAACAATCTGCCTGGTCATACAGGCGAATCCCTGTTCCGTGACCGCCATGGTGCCCAGGGGGTCGCCGAAGTATGTATCAAATCCGGCTGAAATTATAATAAAATCAGGACTATACTGCCTGGTTACGGGAACGATGACATCTTTGACTATCCTGGCAAAGGCCCGGTCATCCTGGCCTCCTGCAAGGGGCACATTGACTGTAAACCCCTCACCTTCCCCAGAGCCCACTTCTCTCAGGCCTCCTGAACCGGGATAGTAAGGATAGGCATGGGTTGACAAGTAGAGAACCTGGTCAGATGTATAAAAGCTGTTCTGGGTACCATTGCCGTGGTGCAGATCCCAATCGAATATGGCGACGCGCTCAAGGCCCAGGCGCTCCAAACCGTATCGGGCTCCAACCGCAACATTGTTAAAGAGACAAAAACCCATGGCCCGATCAGCCTCGGCATGATGCCCGGGAGGGCGCACCAGGGCAAGTCCGTTGTCCGCCTCACCACGCAGAACCATCTCCATGCCTTCCATGACTGCACCCGCTGCCAGACAGGCAGCATCATACGATTTTGGCGAGGTCTGCGTATCCGGGTCCAGGCTGCTGAATGTCTTGCCCGCCGTTCCGGCCACCCGCATCACATGCTCTTTGGTATGGTTGAGCTCCAGAACATCCACAGAGGCAGGCCCAAACTCGGGATAGAGAAAAAGTTCATCCAGGGGCGCCTGTTGGAGATCTTCATAAATCACACGCAGACGGTCCGGTGATTCCACATGGTTGAAATCCGGAATATGTTCCAGGAAAAGGTCATTTTTAAAAATTGCTGTTTTACGCATTGGGGGACTCCTTTCTTGCATTACTCATGTTCACAATCCTTTTCTCTGTAATCAAAATATCCAGGGGCTGATCATGGGGTTCTACAGGTACCTTTTCCACGACCTGCATCTCAAAGGCGAACCCTATACGCTTGGCCCGGGGTGCATCGTTTAACAGAAAACGGTCATAGTAACCGCCCCCGTAACCAAGCCGCCCCCCATAAATATCAAAAACGGATCCGGGAATGACAGCTGCATCTATTTCCCCGGCATCAACCTGGGTAGTCTTCATGGGGTCGGGTTCAGGGATGTCATAATAGCCGGGGACAAGATCCTGTTCCGGGTCTTTGATCAGCAGCGGAATCATTCTAACAGCTTCTGCATCTACCAGGGGAACAGCCACCCGGATTCCCCGGTTCAGGCATCTTTTGATCAGCTCCAACGTCTCTATCTCGCTGCGAAAATTTACATATAGAAACAGGGTGGACCATTGACGTATTTCCGGCAAACTCCAGAAGTTGTGCATGATGGAGTTGCTTTTTTCATGCCTGTCATGAACACTCAGCCTGTCCCTCGACGCCAGTATCCTTTTTCGTAAATCCTGCCGGTCTTCATCCATACCCAACCCTTTCCTTTGATTTCTCAGCCCAAAAGAGCATTATTAGCCATATGTCTGCAAGCAAAAAACCCTTTTTTATGCCAGAGCCTCAAAAAATTTAACACTGGAAGCAATAAAAAATGAATTATGACTCATTTTTTGTGGGTTTTCTTTTTTGTTTATGGTAACTAGTCTTTTTCGACTATTAAAGTAAGCGGCGGTTGCCACAATGTGGAACCAAGAGCACTTGCTTTTAACAAAACCCCTCACGTTGTTGAAAAATTTTTATTATTAAGGCATATGGCTGTTTTTTGTGGCCGGGGGGAAAAGTAGACATGGATATCATTAAGGTCGATAAAACCCTGGATGCAAAAGGCTTGGCTTGCCCCATGCCCCTGCTGAAGGCAAAAAAAGCCATAGAAACGCTTGAAAAAGGAGAGATCCTCGAAATCCATGGCACAGACGAGGGTTCCAAAATTGACCTGTCCGGCTGGTGCGAACGTGTTGGGCATTCCTATCTGGGCGAAAAAGAGGAAGCGGATTATTATAAATTTTATATCAAAAAAGGGTAGATGAAATAAAATATTAACTGTTGCACTTTCCCTATCCATAAAAAGTGTGACACAATTTCTGTTTAGGAGGTAAACATGGCAAATTTAGGTATTTTTGTAACGAGCTCAAAAAACATGGCGCACGTCATGGGGGTTACAAAGGCGGCCAAGGCCAAAGGAAATGATGTCAAAGTTTTCTTTACCTGGAAAGGAACTCTGCTTGCCAAGGATCCCCAGTTCCCCGAGCTGTGCAATATTGCTGAAGTGGCTATCTGTGCTGACAGCTATAAAAAGATGGGATATGACCCGGAAAATGACATCCCTGAAGGTCTTAACGAAAAACAAATGTCAACCCAGGCCAAGCACGGATATATCATTGATGACTGTGAAAAATATATGACACTGTAAGGGGGAAGCCATGCCAAAAAAAGTAATGTTTCTGTTAGATAAAAGTGATGACGAAAAAAACACCCTGGATGCCCTCAGGTCAACCCTGGGGCTTTCCGTTGCCAACCATTACGCATATTCTGTGGTTATGAATCACACATTGGGCAAATTTGATGACTACAACGCTGAGAATCTTGAGTGGATCCGTGATATGGAAGGAGAGGTTTATTCCACTGAGCAGGCCAATGTTGATACCAACACCTTAACTGCTACCACGCTGGAAGAGGTCGGACAGAAGCTCAGAGAAATGGATGTTATCGTTCCCTACGGCAACTAAAGGTTCACGTTAGATAAGAAGGAGACATAATTATGAAAATTTTAAATGTATATCGTTCTGAGCCCTCTGAAACAACGAAAAAACTGGTTGAAATCGTTTCCGAAGGAAGAGATAGCGACAGCTTTGATCTCAATACAGACAGTCCTGACTATGATGCATTGGTCGATAAGGTCATGGCAGCAGACCAGACCATCTGCTGGTGGTAAGAAGTCTTAACACGGCTTGTTGATAAAAAGAGGCCTCTCCATGGGGCCTCTTTTTGTTTAATATCAACATATGGCCCATAGTCAGGATAATCATTGAACCTCCCCGCCCCACCCTTCATTTCCGTTATTATCCCCAATCACAACGGCGAAAAAACCATCGGTCGCTGCTTGGATGCCGCCTATGCATCAACATACACCAACTTTGAAGTTACTGTCGTTGATGATTGTTCTGCAGACAACTCGGCGTCAATCATTGATAAATATCCCTGCAGATTCATGCGCCTGACAGAACATGGCGGTGCGTCCAAGGCCAGAAACACCGGGGCCCTTAACAGCAAGGGTGAATTGCTTTTTTTCATCGATGCCGATTGCCTCCTGCAGCCGGACACCATTGCAAAGGCAGCAGCAGCGTACCGGAAAGAGAGGCCCGGTGTCGTCATTGGCGGAACCTATACCCCGCTGCCCTATGACCAACAATTCTTCAGTATCTTCCAATCCATCTACATTCATTACTCAGAAACAAAAAATCTTTTGAATCCTGATTATGTAGCCACCCATGCTATGCTTATAACTAAAGACCTTTTTCAGAAAAGCGGGGGCTTTGATGAGGACTTCATGCCCATACTGGAGGATGTGGAGTTCAGCCACCGCCTGAAAAAAAAGGGCGCCCGGCTGCTCATGGACGAGACTGTTCTGGTGCAGCATATTTTTAATTACAGCCTGTTGAAATCAATGCGCAACGGTATCAGAAAGTCTAAATACTGGTCCATATATTCCATTAAAAACAGGGACCTGCTCTCCGACTCCGGCACTGCTTCACAAGAATTTAAATTTAATGTGCTCTCATGCTTCATAAATATTGTTCTTATACTTATGGGTTTCCTGTTCAGTACTTGGATTTTCGCTCCACCTGTATTACTGCTCTTTGGTGCCAACCTTTATTTAAACAGGCATCTTGTAAGGGCGTTTCATAAAGTCCGAGGTCCCTTCTTTGCAATCTCTGCCGTGCTGTATTATACCTTCGTCTATCCACTTGCTGTGGGCATTGGTGTCTTCAGCGGTCTTTTCAGCCAACACTTCGGATTACGGCCATGACTTTTTCACCATTCCGGCATCTTGACTCCATCGTCTGGAAAAAACGCCCGATTCAATTTACTTTTTTTCTGACCCGCAGGTGCAATGCCAAATGCCCGTTCTGTTTTTATATCTCAAAACAGGACGCTGCTGTTGCAAGCGCTTCGGAGCTTTCCCTGGCTGAAATTAAGCGCATGGCTCCCCAGCTCGGTAAGCTCCTCTGGCTTGCCTTTTCAGGCGGTGAAATCTTTCTGCGTTCCGACCTTGTTGAAATCACAAAACTTTTTTACAGGGTCAACCGGCCGGCAATCATCCTTCTTCCCACCAACGGCCTGCTGCAGGAGACAATTTATCATGCGGTTGAAACCATTCTGCAGGAGTGCCCCAAAAGTTCCATTGTTGTGAAACTTTCCCTGGATGGCCCCGGGCCGGTCCATGATGAACTGCGCGGGGTGCCCGGCGCCTACCAGAAAACCCTCAAGACCTGTGAGGCTCTAGGGAAGCTCGTTTACCAATATGCCAACTTTGAACTGGGCATCAATACCGTATTCTGCCAGGCCAACCAGGAACATATTGACGAGGTCATTGACCTGGTCCAGACCCTTCCCCAGGTAAAAACACATACCGTCTCCCTTATCCGGGGAGAGGTCTTCAGGGATGACCTGAAGCAGGTTGATCTCGCAAAGTATAAAAAAATTTGTGGCCGCTTGGAGTCAGACCTTAAGAAAAGACTGGCCTCAACATATCGTTTCCGGGGCGCAAAGCTGAAGGCCGCCCAGGATATCCTGCAGCGCAGGCTCATCTATAAGGCTGCCCGTGAAACAAAACGCAGGTCTCCGTGCTACGCAGGAAAGCTGAACCTGGTGCTGACCGAAACCGGCGATCTCTATCCCTGTGAGGATTTTTCTGAAAAGATGAAGTTCGGCAATATCCGGGAGAGCGAATACGACCTGCAACTGCTGCTGCAATCAGATAAGGGGAAAAAAATCCTGGAATTTATTAACTCCAGGGGATGCCACTGTACCCACGAATGCTACTTCATGACCAACATTTTATTCAATCCCAGCCGTTATCCGGCACTTCTAAAAGAGTACCTGCAGCTCTAAATCAGAATTATCCAGAATAAATTATTTTTTGCTCTTAAACAGATTCTCTTCTCTTTGCAGCCAGAAAAGACTTTTAATTCCCTGCCAGGCGGCAAGCAGGTCGTTTAGGCTGCGAAGCGCCAGGAGCCTGCGCCAGAGAAATTTTGGCCGGGAATAAAATCTTTTCAGGGCCAGTTGCCGCAGATCGGCTATCTCGTCCCGGGTCATGGTATGGGGCACAAAGGCTGCACCCTGGTAGGTATAGTCCGTCAAGTCTTCAGACATGGTGCCGTATTTTTCAATATTGTCATAAAGCTCGGTGCCGGGAAACGGTGTAATGGCATGAAAATTGGCAATATCAGGGTCAAGCTCCAGGGCAAACTCAATGGTTTTAAGGCCATCCTCGTAGGTCTGTCCCGGTATGCCGAAGAGAAAGGGGGTATACACCGTCAACCCCACCTCCTTGGCAGCTTTAACCGCTTTGCGTATCTGGGCCGGAGTGATGCCCTTGCGTATGGCATTTAAGTCCTTCTGCACCCCGCTTTCCGCGCCGAAGAGGATAGCCCAGCAGCCGGCCTCTTTGAAGGCCTTGAGCAATGGCTTATCCACCTGGTTGACAACAGCCGAAGCAAACCAGGTGAAATCAAGGCCCCGGTTTTTTATTTCTTCGGCAATTGTCATGGCCCTGTTGTAATCAGCTGCAAGGGTGTCATCGATAAACTTAATCTCGCGGTACCCCTGACTCAAAACCAACTCGATCTCTGCCATGACATTTTCCACGGAGCGATACCGTATACCGCTTTTACGGTGTTTATCTATTTGAAAACAGTAAAGACAGTGACGGTTGCAGCCCCTGGCGGTCATGATGACAGCTACCGGTTTTCTCTTGTAGGTGGCAGGCGGCGGGATATATTTTCCTGCTTCTCCCAATAATTCGCGGGCAGGAAAGGGCAGCATATCAAGATCTGTGATAAGGGGCCTGGGTGGATTTATTTTGATTTCTGAGTAGAAACGGAAGGCTACACCTTCCACCCCTTCAAGGTCCCTGCCGGCACCAAGCCTTTCGAGCAATTCCACTACCGTGACCTCGCCCTCGCCGGTGACAACAGCATCAATATCCGGGCAGTCCTGGAGGCATTTTTCCTGCAATGCCACGGGATATGGCCCCCCTACGGCAATAAAAATATCAGCAAGAATCGATTTGATGACAGCAGCAGTCCTCCTGGCCTTGTCCCAACCAAAGGTCGTGGAATAGAGGCCGATAAATTCCGGCCCGTACTCTCTTACCTGCTCCATTATCTGATCATGGTCCATGAAGGCGCCATTATAAAAACGCACCTCGTGGCCTGCCTGCTGCAGAGCAGATGCAACATACAGCGTACCCAGCGGCTGCCAGTAGTTGATCTGTGACCCTGCTGTTTTAGAGGAAAAAATATCCTCCGGGGCCCAGGCGGGTATGATGAGAGCACATTTCATTTTTTAGTTTTTACAATCCGCACTAGAGAATAAAGTTGCTACTGTAATTTACCTTCCTCTCCGTACCAATGATGCTGATTCTATATTGAAACAGCGGTATCTCCTAATAAAAAAAACCAGAAGAGCCCATACAGGGGACTCTCCTGGTTACATGCTGCCTCCGGGGGGAAAGTTTATTACGCTACAGCCCCCGGGTATTATTTGAATTTAAAAAGTACTGCGCCAATGGTAAAGATCAAAATCCTACTTAACAATCATCACCGGCCGGTCGGCAGTATTGGCAACTTCCCGGCTGACACTTCCCATAAACAGGTGGGAGACTCTCTTGCCCCTGGAGCCGATGATGATCATGCTGACATCCTCATCTTTAGCTGTCTGGACAATTGTCTCGGCAGGTATGCCGGTTTTAACCATTGTCCGGATATTGGGCACAGGAGACCTTTCCTCAAGGGCTCCCTTGTAAAAATTCAGTATCTTTTCAGCCTTCTCGTCCATGGCCTCCTTGAACTCAGTTCCCTGTACGACTTCTTGAAGGGTGCTCAGTTCTGCATCTCCCAGCATCTCGTCCATAAGAGACCTGCCGGCAAATTTTTCTACGTACAACAAGATAATTTCTTCAGGCGCCATGCATTTGCAGATATGCGTACATTTGGCAAAAATTTCTTTCGAACTTTTTGTATCATCAACTGCAATCAATATTTTATTCATCACATTCACCAATTATCGGTTAACGAGAATCCATATCATATTGCCCGATGGCCCCCGTAATCAATTCTTCCCTTACCGTCCTGGAGGGGCTCCATATCCGCCTGATGGCGGGGGAGCTCCATAGCCACCCGATGGGGGTGGAGCACCGTAACCTCCTGATCTTGGAGGTGGAGCACCGTAACCACCAGATGATGGAGGTGGAGCACCGTAACCGCCTGATCTTGGAGGTGGAGCACCGTAACCGCCTGAGGACGGTGGTGGGGCACCATAGCCACCTGAAGAAGGTGGAGCGCCGTAGCCGCCTGCAGCAGGAGCAGGAGCTCCGTATCCGCCGGAGGACGGCGCTGCGCCATAACCGCCGGAAGAAGGTGCAGCCCCATAGCCGCCCGAGGATGCTTCGCCTCCACCGTAACCGCCGGCAGACTCTCCACCATGCCCTCCTTCCTGGCTGTATCCTGCCTTTTCAACTTGCGGCGCCTTTCCAGTCTGACTGTAAACGGTCAGATAGCCCAGCATGCCAACCACTATTGCTATTATTATTGCCAGGGGCTTATTCATGTGTTGACCTCCTTAAAGCCATTTATGCTCCAAAAGAAAAAGAGAGATTATCCTTTTTCAATCAAGTATATGATTTTGCCGCCTTCCTTGTTCTGCTCAAGAATTTCATGACCCGCCTGCTCGCACATCTGAATAATGGTCTCTCCGGATGAGGCATTATCAAAGACGAGCTTCAAGGTGTCGCCCTCTTCCATTTTTTCCAGTGATTTCTTGCAGTACAGCTGAGGATGGGGGCAGACAAAGCCGCAAACATCCAATTCAAAGGTATCATCACCGGTTTTGTTAAATTTCATTTCAGCCATTTTAGTTTTCCTCCAAATTTGTTTCTGTTAATTATGCTATTTAAACTTTATTTAAAAGTCTGCCATCTCTTTTGCCATTTTCCTTTCAGTCCACCAGTTGAAGAACTTAACACCAAAGAAGGCTCCTGTAACCATTCCCAGACCAAAGAGCCAGCCGCCCGGGTCTCCTCCGGCAGACCGGATAAAAAAAGCGCCGATGTTACAACCGAGTCCGGGCCGGGATCCAAAACCCATAAGGGTTCCGCCCAAAAGCCCCCAGACGATGAGTTCGCCATGGGGCGCCTTGAACTTGAATTCATTGGCAATCAGTGAAAGAATCATGGCACCGAAAATAATGCCGATTGACATCCAGAGGGCGGGGTTGCGCCACAGTTCCGGCAGACCGTTGACCACGCCGAAGAAGACGTTATGCCGCATGTCCATACCGATTTTCTCCATAATCCAACCGGCAAACTGGGCTTCCTGGGTGGTAATATACCAGTAGCCCGGGTCAAAAACGTTACCAAAAATTCCGGTATCGCTCCCATGGCCCATTTGGGTCAGCAGCTGCCCGAAATTTGTTACATTATATTTGAGCTGCATGCCCTTCATGACAAAGATATGCAGACCTGCCGTGATGCCGATCAGTACACCCATCATGGTGGTCCGCTTGGAGGCCAGGATCATATCCTTGATGCCTGTCATGTGTACACCCAGGCCTGATACCGGTATCTGGTTGTCGGGATTTTTCTTGTTATGTCTAGCACGTTTCTTGAGAAAGCCCTTCTTCATATAGGCGCTGTAGATAACAACAATAAGAATACAGGCCGGTATAATGGCATTAATTAGGGCATCACCGATGAAGTATTTCCAGGCACCGGGAAGACCGCTGAAAAGCTTGGTGTGGGACAGCTGGATGGTTCCCCTGTCGAAAATAAAACCGGTGAGATAGTAATCAAACCAGGAAGTTACATTTTCGCGGGGCAACCAGGTCTTGGTCATGGAAGATTGAACCCAGGACTCTGGTACGAGCTTTAGAAAGGGCCCCCCGGCTGTGACAAAAATTGCCTGGCCGAAAGAAATTCCCATAATGGACAGGACCGAGGTGCCGTTCCCTTCACCGATTTTATACAGCGAACCCGAGGCACAACCACCGGCCAGCACCATGCCCACCCCGAATATGATCCCGGCAATCACGGTGTGTATCCCTGCAGGAGCCGGGTGGAAGGTGCTCATATTGGTCGCCGCTAATATTGCCTGTATAAAACTAAAGAAAATCAGGGCGATAAGAATACCGACTGCCATTCGCGGCACACCGGCGGCAAAAAGGTCACGTGAGGCGGATGCAAAGCAGAACCTGCCATACTGCAGCATCATTCCATACGCGAGCCCAAACCAGATGTACACATTCAAGTACATATAATTTGCACTTGCGCTTGCATACAGAATACTGATCAGGAGCATAACTCCTATAACAATGTATGCCCTGCTTGTATTCTTTTTTATTTGATCTTCCATACTCCCTCCCTGTGGTTAAATCATTATACTGTGGTGCATTTAAAGTATAAAATGCACAATCTCAAAGAATAATTAACCGTTTACTGTTGTTACCCATACCCTCTGTTATTTCTCTATATTCAAAGGCGTAAAACATTCCGCATATTTCTTTAATGAAAGGCAGCGGGTGATTTTACGCAAATAAAAAAATGAACCCTCACTCATTTTTATAAGATTGAGTGTATAATTTGTCATATGACAAATGTCAAGCAAAAAGGTTCATGGTCCATACAGAATCAGAACCTTTTGTTTTTAGTAAGTTTTCTCAGGAAGAACCGACGATTAGGGGAAAATACCTATGGGGCGACAACCCGTCATTTGTGGTACACGGTTACAAATGTCTGATGCTGAAAAACATAGGAACTCTGCTGAAATGTTTTTTGCAGAGGATAGTGTGAAATTTTATTTTCAACATCCAGCGGCATGGTGCGCTTTCGGTCATCTGAAATTATTACCAGGGCATCTCTGTTATTTGTACCGGGATTTAAAGTGTAATATTCTGGAAAAGGAAATTCCCAGGTGAAACGAAGGGGGGTGTTTCGGGCCCGTTCCAAGAGCTCCCGACTTACCGGCACATATTCAGACACAAGCTTTTTGTCGGTATAAATATCCAGAACAGGTACAGCTGTGACAGGGTTGACAACCGCATCCTCTCCGGCAAGGCTTACAACTTCAACCACGTTTCCCGGAAGTGAATTTATAAAGCTCCCGGCAGTTTGCAAATTCTGGACCCCCAGGGTTTTCAAAAAAGGAAGAAAACCCATAAAAGCCACAACAAAGGAGGTACCGACCACAGAATAAACCACGTGGTTTATCAGTTTTTTATTTTGTATTTCTCCCATGCCATAGGCTCCCATAAGCGCAAGCATGGGAAAGGCGGGTATCGTGTAGCGTATTCTTTTCACCTGCATGGCCACAAAAAGCAAAAGTACGAAACAGACGATCATAAACCTGAAATCCACTTTCCTGGCTGCTGCCAACAGTGCAAAAAGGGCTGCTGCTGCAATAAATGGATGGATCTGGAACAAAAAAGTAGAAATGTAACTCTCGCCCCAACGTTTCAGGCCCGGCTTCTGGTAATCTATTAAAAAGTTTATTTGGGGTAAAAAAATATCCTTATATATAAGAAATAAAATTCCAATAGACAAAAAAGCTACCAGGGCCAAGACTGTCCCCCTTCTTATTGTCCCGACAGGATTTTTTATTATAAAATAGGCATAAATGAGAGGAATAATGAGAAGCAGCATCCAGGTTGAATATTTGGCATAAAAGACCAAAAACAATGAGAGGCCGGCCACTATAATTCGGCCTGTGCCCCCATATTTCAGGGCCTTGACACTGGAGACAACCGCAAGCATGAAAAAAAACATGGTCGCCACGTCCACAAGCAACAAAGGAACCTGGGTATACAGGTATGGAAAGCCGAGAAGCAGCAGCCCGCCCCGGAATCCGGTATCTTCATCCCAAAGGGTTTTGCCGAGCTGGTAGGTTAAAACAACCGTTGAAGAATAGAAAAGTGTATTGAGAATCTGGATGAAAATTCTTTGTTCTCCAAAAAATTTAAATATCAGGCCATACATGAAAGGCACAAGGGGGAGATCTGTCCAGGCAAATATATCTTTTCCCCATTGTTCAACAAAATAGTGGATCCCATATACCTGGAGTTGCTTTGCCTGGGTAAAATAACGCGAACTATCGACTATTACTTCAGGTGCTGACCAAAAAGACGATGCCAGGATAAAGGCAGCAACAAAAAGCCACTGTGGCTTTCTTTTTTCATCAAAGGAAGCCTGGCTGAGCAACCAGGCAAAAACCAGAGCCACGCTCAGCATGAGGCCAAAAGGAAAATGGCCCACACTGTCAAACACCCAGTTCCAGCTGGTAAGCCTGTTGTCATCAAGGTGCCTGTTGAGGTAAAGCACTATGGGGGTGGCCAGACTCAGGATAAAAATGAACAGGTGCTGCTCCACATTTTTTTCATTACAACGTTTCATAGAGTCTGATACTCGATGTGTTTCACATTATTATTTTTTTTAGTATTAAGCTGTTATGTGTCTTTTCCCGCTTTTATAGGATGGTGCTGCCCAGGCCTACATCTACCGATACTTACCCTACATCTATTGTATTTTTTAATTTTTTTTATCACCTTGACAAAAATTTATGCATAAGCAATAACCCTATCCTTTGCATACTATTTTTTTAGGCGCAAGCCTTCATAGTTTAAGAATATATGAAAGGAAGAAATCATGGCAGAGATCAAATTTCTTGTCGAGGGCATTGTTTGTACCGGGTGTGCCATGGATATGGAAAACATTTTGCTTGATATGGATGGCGTTGAAGAGGCTTCTGTCGATTTTGCAAGTGGGGTTTTTTCAATACACTATGATCCCCATGAGATCGATGTCGAAACCATAACAAAAAAAGTAAAAAAACTTGGCTTCAAAACCAAAATACTCAAGGAGTAAGGTCAAATTTACCCTTTGATATCAGCACTATAGAAACTTTTTATTAAAAAATATTTTTTCTTGACTAGAGGTACCACACTGTGGTATCTAATGCTACCTAGTCCTAATTTTTACAAACTGCGTAATTGTTGTTTTTGGAAGACCATCTTAACGCGACCACCAAAGATGGTATTTAAAAAATACACCAAAAGGAGGAAAAATTTTTTATCGTAGTTTTTTTGGTCGTGCTTGAAATAGTTCACAGAAAAAAATCAAAAAATTTAAACGGGGGGAAACATGAAAAAAATATTATCAACTGTCGGGATTCTATCCCTGGTAGCCGGTGCCTACCTTACACTCAGCACCGTAAATTCTTACTCACCTGTAGCAACTGCAGAAGCAGGCGGCAAAAAAGTCTATAACGGCACACTCTATGTCGCCGGTATGGGCGGCCATTTTTCCGTGGTCGATGTAACCATTGATCCCAACAACACTGCTGCACCCATCAAGGTAAACAGCACTGATATGCTGGATATCGGCGGCAACGGATACCCGACCCATGATGCCAGGATCGATGCCAGTGATAAAAACACCATGTACTGGTCCACCTACAAACTTGACACCTGGAAAGACAAGAAAGCCAAAGGCGGCAACCTGCATGTTGGAAAATCCAACCTGGCCACCGGCGAAGTAATTGCTGACGTTGCCTTCCCGGCTCCTGAAAGGGCCAAGTGGACCGGCGCCAACTACTGCGCTTCCGGCCAGTCTGCAACCTCATACATTCCTCTTTCCATGGCCAACGAGGGATATCTCGATGTGTATGACAAAAAAACCATGAAGCTGAAACACAGGGTCTTCTTGGATGATCTGGGCATCAAGGCCGGCGAGACCACCTTTCTCCACGGTATTAATACGCCGGACATGAAAAAGTTCCTCTTGACCGTTAACGAGACCCCTACGGGTTTCACCAAATGGACCGGCAACACCAAGCTGATATATGTTGACATGGCAGCCCTGGAGCAGGGCAAGCTTGTCAAGCTGCAGGAAGCCGTGATCACCGGTAAGCCGAAAGATGCCTCCGGCGGCACCATAACCTTCAGGCAGTACTTCACCAATGACGGAAAGTACCTCCTGCAGTCAGGCGCTGACCGTGGTTACCTGATCGATGCCGCAACCCTGAAGGTGCTCGATGAGATTACCCCGCTGCCGGGTGAAAACCATGATATCGTTCCTACTCCTGATGGCAAATATGCCGTCCTGACCCTGCGTGAAAAAGCCAAGGACTTTGAGGGCAATGACTCTGTAGACGGCACCATCCTGCTCTATGACATCGAAGCAATGAAAACCGTTGGCAAGAGCGAATCTGTCTGCTTTTCCTGCCATAAGGGCGAGGGCATCGGCAAGGCCATTCTCTGTGGTCTTGACGCCAGCTGGAAAATGTAAAAACTTTTAGCTGAACTGCTAAGCTGATTGTTATTGCTAATCAAGCGGGCTTCGGGTTATTTTAATCCGAAGCCCGCTTTTTATATACTTTCTGTGTGGTAAATATGCTGGCATGTTTCTGTCAGGCTGCATGTTACGTCTGCCGGTCTTGCAAATAAGAGACGGACTCGATGGAGGTTTTACCTCAAATTTCTCATTCTTGTATGGTTTTGGTTTCTCGCTAGACCTTGATTGACCATGACATTGCAATCTGTCCTGTCTTCAAAGGCGACAGGGTTTATAATTACGTGAAGCAACCTGTTGCGTTTTGTATTAATTGTTCAACGGGTACTGGAAACAGCCTTCACCCCGATTTTTTTAACTGCGTTTTGGTTTAACTCATATACGAAAAGAGACGACAACAGTATGGCAAAAATTTCATTTTTTTCCGTTGCTTTCAAAAACCTGAAGAGAAAAACCTTTAGAACGGGGGTGCTTGTTTTTGCAATTGCCCTGCTGGTTTCTCTACTGATATTTGCCATTTCCTTCACGGTAAGCGTGGCCTCGAGCCTGAAAAAATCTTCACAACGCCTTGGAGCTGACCTTGTTGTTGTTCCTGTTGGGGCCCGCGGCTTTGCCGAAGAGTTTCTTCTTGAGTCAAAGAACACCTCCTTCTATATGCCCTTCAGCATTATCGAAAAGGTTAAAAAAATTGAAGGCATTGATACCATGACCCACCACACCTACCTGTCTTCTATTTCCGGTCTGTGTTGTGATATTGTGCCGACCAGGATAGTTGCCTTCAACCCGGCTACCGATTTTATCATTAATCCCTGGCTGCAGAAATCACTCGGCAGGCCGTTGCAGCTCGGTGAGGCAATAGCAGGGGCCGGTACCAGTGAAAATCTCGGTCTGGGCCTTCTGGATATTGAAGCGACAATTTTTGACAACCGCTTTAAAATTGTCGGGGAGCTTGAAAAAACAGGCACCGGCCTTGATCATGCCCTTTTTATGACTGAAGAAAACCTGAATAACATAATCGAAAGCGGCAAATCACCCCTGAAAAAAGGTGAAATATCCATAATCTTCACAAAGCTTAAAAAGGGCTTTGATCCGGATTTTGTGGGACGGGTTCTGGAGGGGGAAATCCCCGAGGTTGATGTTGTGGCCAGAAGTGGCATGGGTGAAAAATTTCTCAACACCCTGGCTGATATAAATAAAATATTTTTGCTGACCACGGTTCTGGCCTCGGTTCTTACAACCTTTCTTGTCTGGGCTATTTTTTCAGCCATTGCCAATGAGCGCTCAAAGGAGATAGGTATTATGCGAGCCCTGGGCGCCAAAGAGTCCCACATTGTCAAACTCTACCTCATTGAGGTGCTGGTGCTGGGGCTTTTAGGCTCCATCATTGGTGTCCTGGCCGGCACATACCTTTCGGCCCTGCTTGCGGGATCGTTCAGTCTGCTGAAAAACATCTCTGCGGGTTTGACTGTAGGCCAGCAAGCCGCTATTGCCCTTGTGGGGCTTTTTATTGGGACAGCCATTTGTGTGGCCGGTGCCATGATGCCCATTAACCGAATAAAAAAAATGGAACCCTTGCTGGTTATTAAAGAGGAGTAACGTGTCATTTCTGCACATAGAAAATCTGAGCAAAACCTATACTGTTGATGATTCAACTTTTGTTGGGGTTGACAACATCTCCCTCTCCATTAACAGGGGGGAGTTTTTGTCCATTGTTGGACACTCGGGGTCCGGTAAAACCACCCTGGTTTCCCTCATAGGCGGTATATTGAAACCAACGGCAGGCAGGGTGCTGCTTGAAGGCGTTGATATATGCACGCTGGACGACGATAAACTGTCGGAATACAGAGCTCAAAGAATCGGCTTTATGTTTCAGTTTGCAAGCCTGTTGCCAATTCTTACAGCCAGGGAAAATGTTCTGCTTCCTGGAATATTCAGCCCGGATACAAAAACAGATAACGCTAAAGTTGCCAGAGATCTTCTGGAAATGGTCGGGATCGGAGAGAAGCTCGACTCTTACCCTTCGCAACTTTCCGGTGGTCAACAAAGAAGGGTCGCCATTGCACGGGCCCTGTTAAATAACCCGGATATCATCCTGGCAGATGAACCGACCGGCGACCTGGATGAGGACACTGAAGCTGAAATTATGCACCTGTTTGAAGAAATAAACAAAAAGAAGGGTGTGACCATCATTCTGATAACACACAATCTTGAGTTGGCAGGAAAGGCCCAAAAAAAACTCAGAATGACCAAGGGCCAACTTGTTGGTATATAAGCCCGGATTTTTCAGGATCAACTGCACCTGCTAAACATTATAAAAAAAGCCGGCAAGAAACTTTAGCTCTTCTCTCCGGCTTTTTACATCAAAATGTGTGCTGTTAACAGATATCAGCTGTCCTGTTTTTTTACTTTAATTGCTTGCGGCCCTCTTTGCGTCTGTTCTATTTCAAAGTCTACCTTTTCTCCTTCCTGCAGGGAACGAAACCCCCCGGTATCCTCAATACCGGAATAATGTACAAAAATATCACCATCACTTTCTGTTTCAAGAAAACCATATCCTTTTTTGTCATTAAACCACTTCACTTTGCCTTCCATAGTAATGCTAACTCCTTTTCGTCTATGTGGTTTTATCCAAAGGGTGTTCCAGTGGAAAATAATGCAAAATCTTTTTTCCTGGTATAATTCTGCTCTAATTACCTATAAAACACCTACTAAAAAAATACAGCACAAAAATGAATGTCCATTCATTTAAACAATATTTTTTTACTCTGCCATAAAAAAATTATTTATTTATGCCGGGGGGAAGAGTTTTTCCATAACCCTATCATGAAAATAGGGCCTAAATTGCTTAATATTTATGTTTTCCCTGCTGGGGTGCACCCGGTTGGTGAGTAACACGATTACAACTTCTTTTTCCGGATCTATCCAGAATGATGTACCGGTAAAGCCAAGATGCCCTACGCTTTTTTTTGATAAAAGTCTGCCACTGCTCGATTCTTTTGCTGCCGGTGTATCAAACCCGAGAGCCCTATTACTTCCAGATATTTCTCGCTGCCTGGTTAAAAAGTACACCAGGTCCTCTTTATTTATGTTCGGGTGTATTAGCGCTCCTTTCCACAAATCAAGAAGAATACCGGCATATGTTGTCACACCTGCTATGTTTCCAAATAGTCCACTGTGACCGGTTGCTCCTCCCAAGCTATAGCAATTATCATCATGAACCTCTCCACAGAGTACTTTTTTTCTCCAGGAGCATATTTCTGTTGCTACAAAATCTGTTTCTTTATGCGTTTTCTTTTCTTCAAAAAGCGGCTTATAAAATATTTTATTTTCCAGATTTAACGGCTTTAAAACCTTTTCTTCAACATAATGTGTCAGGCTGTATCCTGCTTTTATTTCAATTATTCTGCCAAGCAGCATAAAGCCAAGATCACTGTAAAGAGTTCTTGTTCCTGGCTCATACTCCAGTGGCTCTTGGAGTATAGCGTTTTCAACAAACTCATTTCTCTCTTTAATTTTTATGTCCCTTAAAATAGTAAAATATTCCCTGTGAGCCGGAAATCCTGAACTATGACTTAATAATTGCCGCGTGCTTATTGTACTCTTTATTCCTTTTATTTTTTTTCCCAACAGCGAGGGTAATTTTTCTTCAATATCAATTTTTTTTTCCTTAATGAGGCAAAGGATTGCCACTGTTGTCGCAAATGGTTTTGTTAGTGAGGCAAGATCAAAAAAATCATTTTTTTTAAGTTTCCTTTTTATTGGGTACAGCGTTGCATTGCCACTGTAGGTCAGCAATGTTTTTTTTTCTTTTCCCAAACCTAAAGAAATACCAACTGCAGCAGAAGGAAAATTCCCTTCTGAAATCCCTTTTTCAAGAAGTTTTTTTATCTCCTTTTGCAATGCCGAAAGAGGTGATTTATTGTTCTTCATTTTTAACTATTTACTACAGAGTTTAACTTATTGTAATTAAACAAAAAAAATACTTATTTCAATTACTAAAAAACATTGTTTTTTTCTTGTATTTACACTATACTTGAATATTTATTTTACATTTTATTTTGTTTTGAAAATAATAGTAAATATTCATTTATGGATAATAATTTTTATATAATGTTAATAACTCCAAAACCTCTCTTTTAAACTTCTTTTTATAAATTTTTTCTTTAAAATATTTATAAAAATATCAATATATTATATTTGTTATTAACATATTAGTGCTCTTAATAATAATATTCTTCTTAATACATAATAAAATATTATAAAGAGGTATCAAACTATGTCATTATCAATCAATGTATCTAAGGAAGATTTTTTACCCGCTCTTAACTCTTTGCAGAGTATAACAGGGAAAAAAGGAACCATGGCTGTATTGGCCAATGTGCTTATCCAAACCCAAGATAATTTTATTGAAATTATAGCAACCGACCTGGAAGTAGGAATAAAAAAAAGCGTTGCAGCTGAAATAATAAGTCCCGGTTCAATCACCTTACCAGCAAAAATATTATATGAAATAGTAAAAGAATCAGGCTCAAAAAGTATAAAAATTGAAGAAAAAGATAAAAACTGGGCCCAAATAAAAGCTGGTTCAAGCATGTATAACCTGGCAGGTACCTCCAGTGAAGAATATCCTGATTTCCCTGAGTACATTGATGAATCTCTTGTATCATTACCTTCTGATATTATTAGGGAACTTATTGAAAAGACAATTTTCTCAGTGGCCCAGGAAAGGGAAAGCAACTATACCCTGACAGGTATTCTTTTAGAAAAAGAAAAGAATGAAGAAGGCAAAAGTATACTGAGAATGGTTTCATCTGATGGTCATCGTCTTTCCATTATGAAAAAGGAACTAGATAAAGATAACGATGATATTATTATTGAAAAAAATACCCTTATTCCCAGAAAAGGGGTTTCTGAAATAAAGAAGGTATGTGAAGGACAGAAAAATGTATCCATTGGATCTGATAAAAAACAATTTGTTGTTAAAACAAAAAACTCTCTGATGATTGTGCGCCTCATGAACGGAGAATTTCCTGATTATAGAAGTATTGTTGATGTTATAGAAAAAAATAATTTAATAGAGATTAATAGAATAAATTTTCTTGAATCCTTGAAAAGAACAAATCTTTTTACTGAAGACACATTTAATGCCATCCAGTTGAGTGTTGAAGATAATAAACTTGTACTGTCATCACAAAATATGGATTTCGGAAATGCAAAAGATGAAATTGAAATAAATTATACTGGAGAACCATTGGATCTTGGATTTAACTGCCGATATTTCATTGATACCCTCCAGGTAATGAGAAGTGATATGATAAAGGCCTATGTTAATTCAGACCAGAGTCCATGTCTTATTGAGGGTGATGATGACCTGGGATTTATAAGTATAATTATGCCAATGAAAATATGAATATTGCTGAAATGAAACAGTAGTAACCAGCAGGGCCTAATAATTTTTTTACTAAACAATACTTGCAGGTGGATAGTTTATATGCGGCCGCAAAGTATATTAAAATTTAGATAATAGTATATAAAAATGGAACCCATTGAAAAAAAAGAAGAAAAAAGCAACTACGGCGCTGAGCAAATAAAGGTTTTGGCCGGACTTGAGGCTGTGCGCAAAAGACCCTCTATGTATATAGGCAATACTGCTGAAGAGGGGTTGCATCACCTGGTATATGAAGTGGTTGATAACAGTATTGATGAGGCCCTTGCCGGATACTGTTCAAAGATAAAAGTGACTATACATCAGGACAACTCTGTATCCGTTGAAGATAACGGGCGTGGCATACCGGTCGAAAAACATCCCACCGAGGATATGTCTGCTTTGGAACTGGTCATGACCACCCTGCATGCAGGCGGCAAATTTGACCATTCCAGCTACAAGGTTTCCGGGGGCTTGCATGGTGTGGGCGTATCGGTTGTAAATGCCTTGAGCGCATGGTGTAGAGCAGAAATAAAGAGAGACCGTAAAATACACATGCAGTCTTATTCCTTCGGGGATAAAGAAAAAGATATTGAAATAATAGGTGATACAGAACTTACCGGTACCAAAATAACCTTTAAGCCTGATCCTTCAATTTTTACAGAGACAACGGAATACAAATACGAAATTATTCAGAACAGGCTCAGAGAACTGGCTTTTTTAAACAGGAACGTAAAAATAGCCCTCCACGATGAACGGAATGGTGCAGAGGATGAATTTCACTACGAAGGCGGCATCAGTCAGTTTGTAGAATATCTGAATCGCAAGCGAACCCCTGTAAACCCGGAACCTATTTTTTTAGATGGTGAAAAGGATGGGGTGGAGGTAGAGGTTTGTTTCCAGTATTATACAGGCTACTCGGAAAGGCTTTTTTCATTTGTAAACAATATCCACACCAAGGAAGGAGGTACCCACGTCACAGGTTTCCGGGGTGCCCTTACCAAATGTATAAATCGCTATGCCACAGAGGATATTATCCCCAAAAGCATGAAAGAAAAAATGGGGGGTGATGATGTTCGGGAGGGTATCACCTGTGTGATTTCCGTGCGGGTTCCCAACCCCCAGTTTGAAGGTCAGACGAAAACCAAACTGGGTAACAGCGAGGTCAGGTCAATCGTCGAGTCTATCTGTAATGAAAAATTGGCAATATACCTTGAACAGAACCCCATGGAAGCCAAAAAAATTCTGGCCAAGGTAGTTGAAGCCGCCCGGGCTCGTGAAGCTGCCCGCCGCGCCAAAGAACTGTCCAGAAAAAAAGGCAATGGTCTTGATCTTTTAATGGCCGGTAAACTGGCCGAATGCCAGACCAAGGACCCGGCTGCCCGTGAGCTTTTTCTGGTCGAGGGTGATTCAGCCGGCGGTAGTGCCAAACAGGGACGTGACCGGGTTTTCCAGGCAATACTGCCTTTGCGCGGCAAGATAATGAACGTTGAGAAGGCCCGTTACGACAAAATTCTCTCAAGTGAAGAGATCAAGCAAATCATCGCGGCCCTGGGCACCGGTATAGGCAAAGATGAATTTGATATTGAACAGCTTCGTTACCACAAAATCATAATTATGACCGATGCCGATGTTGACGGCGCCCACATCCGCACCCTGCTCCTGACCTTTTTCTTCCGGGAGATGCATTCACTGGTCAATGCCGGACATGTTTATATCGCCCAACCTCCCCTTTATCGCCTGGGGCGAGGCAAGAAGGAGCAGTACTTTGCCGATGATGAGGAATTGAATCAGTTCCTTTTCCGGCAGGCCAGCGAGATGATGTCAATAAGGGCAGGAAATAATGGCCAAGAAGTAGCCGGAGACGAGATGGTAGATCTTCTGAAAAAGCTTTCCGGTTATCTGAAAATCATACAGTACCTTGAAAGGATGGGAATTTGGGAGGATATGATAACCTTCCTGCTGAATAATGATGTCAAATCGGCCGATCAGTTTGCAGATCTCGCTTTTGTTGAAGATTTAAAGAATCATCTGCAGAGCAAGGAGTTTATCCTGGGAACCACCAAGCCCTGTCAGTGGAAGACAAACTGTTATGAGTTCGATGCCGCCTATAAGGATAAAGCTCACCTGATGGTGACTGTCGGCCCGCAGGTGCCCCTGATCCCGGAATACCATGCACTGATTAATTTGTACCCAAAGGTAAAAAAATTGATCGAGGGCACATATACAATAGACATCAAGGGCCAACAGATTGAGGTTGGAGACTGGAAAGAGCTTCTTGAGGTGGTTCGCAAGGAATCCTTCAAGGGCAGTCATCTGCAGCGCTACAAGGGCCTTGGTGAGATGAACCCTGAACAGCTCTGGGATACCACTATGGACCCGAGCAAGCGGATCATGCTCCAGGTCAAGATAGACGATGAAGAAAAGGCCGACGACATATTTACCACTCTGATGGGAGATAAGGTTGAACCGCGGCGCGAATTTATCCAGAATCACGCCATGGAAGTATCGGAACTTGATATCTAACAATTAGCCTCACCGCCCGATGCGCGGGATCATAAATTAATATTAACAAACAGGTATTATACTTAGACGGGTAAACACACGATGGTGGAAGAAACAAAAGAAACACCCAAGGAAAACTTTCCTGATATATCCATAGAGGCCGAGCTGAAAAAATCCTACATGGATTATGCCATGAGCGTCATAGTCGGCCGGGCTTTGCCCGATGTCCGTGACGGTCTCAAGCCGGTCCACCGGCGCGCCCTTTTTGCAATGCGGGAGCTGAATAACTATCATAATCGTCCCTACCTCAAGTCTGCCAGGATTGTCGGCGACGTGATAGGTAAATACCACCCACACGGTGATACGGCGGCATATGACACCATTGTCAGGATGGCCCAGAATTTTTCAATGCGCTATCTTCTGGTGGACGGGCAAGGCAACTTCGGTTCTGTGGACGGCGACTCGCCGGCGGCCATGCGTTATACTGAGGCACGGATGACCAAGCTCGACCAGGAGATCATTGCCGACCTAGACAAGGAAACCGTCGAGTTCACCCCCACCTACGATAACAGCCACATGGAGCCGGTGGTCTTCCCGACCAAGGTCCCGACGTTATTGATCAACGGCTCTTCCGGGATCGCCGTGGGTATGGCTACCAACATTCCACCCCACAACCTGACCGAGGTGATGGACGGACTCATAGCCCTGATTGAAAACCCAAGTATCTCGATCCATCAACTGATGGAAGAGATCACCGGCCCGGACTTTCCGACCGGCGCTTTCATCTGCGGCAGGGCCGGCATCAGGGAGGCATACGAAACGGGCCGCGGCTCGATCCTGATGCGGTCGAAGACCGAGGTTGAAAAGAGCAAGAAAGCCCACCGCGAATCAATCATTATCACCGAAATTCCATATCAACAGAACAAGGCAAGCCTGATTGAAAAAATAGCCCTGTTGATCAAGGATAAAAAAATAGATTCTATCTCCGAGGTCCGTGATGAGTCTGACCGGCGCGGCATGCGCATCGTTCTCGAGTTAAAAAAGGACGTGATCGCTGACGTGGTTTTGAACCAGCTTTATAAGATGACACCGCTGCAAAGGAGCTTCGGGGTAATTCTCCTGAGTATTGTCAACGGCCGCCCGGAGATACTTAATCTTAAACAGATTCTGCAGCATTTTCTTCTGCACCGGAAAACCATAGTGTATCGCCGTACGGCTTACGATTTGCGAAAAACTGAAGAAAAGGCCCACATCCTCGAAGGCCTCAAGATTGCCATCAGCAACCTCGATGAAGTGGTAGAACTGATCAAGGCATCGCCTGGTCCGAAAGAGGCCAGGCAGGGGTTGGTGCAAAGGTATGAACTTTCAGAGATCCAGGCCCAGGCTATCCTGGATATGCGTCTCCAGAGGCTCACCGGTCTTGAGCGTGATAAGATCATAGAGGAATACGAAGAGCTGATGCGTCAGGTCGTCCGATTTAAGGAGATCCTCGCTGATGAAAAACAGGTTTTGAAGATCATCCGTGAAGAGTTCGAGGAGATCAGGGAAAAGTACGGCGATGAACGGCGCACCGAGATAACAGAGGCCCCTGATGAGATTCTGCCTGAGGACATGATTCCCCAGGAAGAGATGGTGGTCACCGTTTCCCATGAGGGTCATATAAAGCGCAACCTGGTTGACCTTTATCGTTCGCAGCGCCGTGGTGGTAAAGGAGTTAAAGGCATGCAGACCCACGAGGAGGATTTTGTCAACAGCCTTTACCTGGCAAACACCCACGATACCTTCCTGTTTCTGACCAACTACGGCAAGGTTTTCCAGCGCAGGGTATTTGAGATTCCGCAGGCCAGCCGTATCGCCCGCGGCAAGGCCCTGGTAAACCTGTTGGATTTGACTCCCGGTGAAAAGGTGGCGGCGATCATGCCGGTCAAGAGTTTTGAACTGGAGGAAGGAGAAGAACGCTACGTGATGATGGTCACCAGGAATGGTATCGTCAAGAAGACCGATCTTCGCGAATATGCACGCTCCATGCGGCGCGGCAAGATTGCCCTGAAGATCAGGGAGGGCGATGAAATTATCTCGGCGGTCATGACCGGTGGTAATAATGATATTATGCTTTTTTCCAGCAACGGCATGGCGGTCCGTTTTAACGAGCAGAGAGTCCGACCCATGGGAAGAACGGCTTCAGGTGTTAAGGGCATGACCCTTAATCCCGGTGATACCGTGGTCGGGGTCGTGGTTGTTGATGACTACACCGAGTCTATCCTCTCTGTTACTGAGAACGGATTCGGCAAACGGACTTCGGTTGAGGACTATCCGGTCAGGAACCGTGGCGGCAAAGGAGTTTTCACAATTAAGACCAGCACTCGGAACGGCAAGGCGATCGGTGCTCTTCAGGTAGTTGATGAAGATGAGATCATGATGATCACCAACGGCGGCAAGATTATCAGGACCAATATGCAGAATGTCCGGGTTATAGGGCGCAATACCCAGGGGGTGAACCTTTTTAAACTGGGAGCGGGTGAAAAGGTCGTCGGCATGGACCGGATGGCCGAGCCTGCGGGTGATGAAGACGAGGAAAGCAACGATACAGATACATCAGCCGAGTAATCTGACCGGCGGGTACGATATGCCCGGCCGGCAGGTTGCGGTAGTCGCGGCTGAGAGCCCTTGTTATATTGACTCCAATGGGGGGAGAGTGTGAAGAATGTGAGCAGCAGGAAAGGCCGGGAGACGAGTTGATGACAGTTGCAAAGATAGCTGTCATAGGAGCCGGCAGCTGGGGAACGGCCCTGACTAAACCCCTTGGTGATCTGGGACAAACGGTATCCCTCTGGGCCCATCGTAGTGAACACGTTGAAGAGCTCAAGGCGACGCGCCGGAACAAAACCTATCTCCCCGACTTTACTCTTCCTGAAACTGTTACGCCGGTTTCCGGCCTCCGTGAAGCGGTTGCAGGCCATGCTATTATCATCATGGTTGTACCCTCCCATGTTTTTCGTGAAGTATTTACAGCGCTCGAACCATATTTGGCCTCTGGCACCTATGTAGTTTCCGCTTCCAAGGGTATTGAAAATGATTCGCTGCTTACCATGACCCAGGTTATGGAGGATGTCCTGTCTTCTTCTGCAGGTGCAGGCGACAGAAACATTCAGACAGGTGTGTTGTCCGGCCCCAGTTTTGCCAAGGAGGTTGCAGCAGGAATACCCACGGCTGTTACCGTTGCTTCCCGGAGCAGGGAAGCGGCAATATATATCCAGAGGGCACTTTCCACCCCCCTTTTCAGAGTATATGGTGCGACGGATGTTATCGGTTTGGAACTCGGCGGGGCATTAAAAAACATTATCGCCATTGGCGCCGGAATCTGCGACGGACTGGGATATGGTACAAATACCAGGGCAGCCCTTATAACCAGGGGGCTGGCAGAAATAACCCGGCTGGGGGTTTCACTGGGCGCTGACCCACTGACTTTTTCCGGTCTGGGAGGATTGGGAGACCTGGTGCTTACCTGCACAGGAGACCTGAGCCGTAACCGCATGGTGGGATTTAAATTGGGACAGGGCAAAAAATTGAGCACCATCCTGTCAGAGATGAATATGGTTGCCGAGGGCGTAAAAACTACACGATCTGCCTGGAACCTTGCCAGAAAGGTTGGAGTAGAGATGCCGATCCTGGATCAGGTATACCAGGTTCTGTACCAGGATAAACCGTGTAATGATGCGGTGAGGGATCTTCTCGGCCGTAGCCTTAAGGAAGAACAATGGTAGCAGGTGAGTAAAAATACTTCACCTGCTTTGCTATGTTGCGATTTTCGTCACTGCGGCGTACCACTCGGAGTTTCGCTACGCTCGCTTACCTGTACGCCTCATTCCTCAAAATGCGCTCGCCTATTATCCGATTTTTTTTAAGCTGCCGGCTCCAAGTAGACTGCCTGAATTTTTTTGGGTTGTCAGCGAGGTTTTAGTGTTTGGTGCCGGAAAGTTTTTTGAGCGAAACCATGAATATTAATGAGTTGAGGCAGTCAGGTGCTTCGCTTTACAATAAGTTGCGAAGCGGCTGATGACACAGCAGGCGGGTTGCCTCAATTCGTGAATTAAACCATTTTATCCTCTGACCAGTCGTTGTGCTCAAACTGGGTGTGGTCCGGTTTTGGAGGCTTGGCTTCAGCCAGGCGCGCCTCCAGCCACGCCAGAACCTTGTCGAATTCTGCCGCAACATCACCAAGCGCTTTACCCCTGTGGCTTACCCTGTTTTTTTCCCGGCTTGATACTTCAGCAAAGGTTTTGCCATATTCAGGGTAGAAGAAGACCGGATCATAGCCAAAACCAGAAGCACCATGCGGTTCAGTGGTAATTTCCCCTTCACAGCGGCCGTCATAAGTCAGGGCCGGGCCGGAAGGCACTGCAATGGATATGACACATTCAAATGCTGCCCGTCTGTCGCTTTTCCCCTCCATTTCGTGCAGAAGCTTTGCAATATTTTCTTGATCTGTGGCTTTTTCGCCGGCATAACGGGCCGATTTTACTCCAGGGGCATCCCCCAAAGCAGCAACTAAAAGTCCGGAGTCATCGGCAATGGCCGGCAAACCGAGCACCTTTGCAGTAAATGCAGCCTTTTTGTATGCATTGGCGTCAAAGGTTGCTCCATCCTCTTCAACTTCAGGAATGGGACCAAAGTCATTGAGGTTTTTTATTTCCACAGGAAATTTTTCTAAAAGCTGCTGAAATTCTTTCACTTTGCCTTCATTTCTAGTGGCAAGGACAATTACTCTAACCATGATTTTTATTCTCCTCAAACCGTATCAAGTGAGTTATACATATATGCAAGTAAAGGGTTACACTATTGCATAATCCAGTAAAGATTGTTGACCTTTGGCAAGATGTGCAAAACTGCACTGTACTGCAATAAAATCTTTTTTCAAATCTGTTTCGCATCTATGGCTGCGGACTGGTTTTATCTTGTAGGGGTTTGCGTAAGGCTAACTGCCGGAGATGCAAAATTCGCATTACATATAGGTAAAAAGGGTATATTTTTTTTGCTGGGCAACCTTGTCACTTTCGCAAATATGGCGTATAAATCGCGTCACACCCTAAGCAATATAAACGGAAATACTTGCCTGGGTTATTTGTAAAAAAAATTAAACGGGAAAACTGGTGTCACGAAATGGCAGAAATTAAAAGCACACTTGAAAAAGTACTTGCCCGCGCTGCTTCCATGGGCCAAGCAACTCAAGAGGAAATACAGGCCGAGGAACAGGTAAAAGACGGCATGCGCGTGGCGGCAGGCTACCTTCAAGGGAGTGTGCCTGACTTTTCAAGCGTTTTAAAGGCACCAAATGACCCAGAACCTGTCAAAAAGGGAATAGTTCAGGCCTTATTAAGGAATATTACCCTGCCAAGAGGAGACGAGAACCAAAGGGCCGAGAAGGCCATGCAGGGTCTCATTGAGCTTGCAAAAGGTAGTGGTGACCTGGTTTCAGTGTTTAAGGACATGAAAGGGATTTTAGATCATTACCTGCAGCACCAGGCTGAGATCAGGCAGCAGGTGGAAGATGCATTCAGGCAGCAGATGGAGCAGGCCATGGCCCAGCAGACAGGGCAGGCAGGTTTGGGCATGAAGGCAGACCCCACACAGCACCCCAAGTTTCAGGAGGAGTGGGCCAGGATAAAGTCAGACCTGGATAGTCAGTATAATGAGGCCTTGCAGCAGCATAAAGATTTGGTGGCCCAGAGATTCTCCGTCACCATATAAAAGAAAAAGAACATGACCCACAGCCGATTTCGGTGAGATGGGGCAGCGACTACTATGGAAATAGAAATTCATCTGGATTTAGAAGAGGCGGCGCCGGAGGATTATGCAAAGATTAAGCAGCGCGTAGCTGAATGGTATGCGGAAGGAGCTGAAATACGGTATGATAAAAACTGTTTCGGCCAGATGATAGAACTTGAAAAACCCTTCAACTATAGGGTTAATCTTGGCAGTGTTGACGCAATTGAGACAATCCGGGATCTGCATGCCAGGGTATATCGCCTGGGAGCCAAGGCATATATTTACTTCGTTCCCTTATAAGTGAAAAATTCATTCCTTTGATTGCTTGCCTGTTGAAACCACTTGATAAAATACAACATACAATAAGACGCAAAAGGGCTGACGCTCTTTTGGTTACCCAACCTGAGAATAGACGTTACCTCAGCGGCTATACCGCCACCGACCTTTCCATTGCTGAAAGTTCAGGCCTCTTGCTTGTTCCTCGGCTTGGAAGTCCTCTTTTGTTAACCGATTCCCGTTATCAACTCCAGGCCGAGCAGGAGGCAACCGGCTGTGAAGTTGTGCTGGTACAAGATAGCTGGCTGGGAACACTGGGAAAATTAATGGCTCGACTGTCCATCGGGAAACTGGCCTTTGAAAGCCACTATATGCTGTATGATACAGCCTTAAAACTCATGAGAATGAGCCAAAAGCAGGGCGTTGAATTAATTCCAACCAGCGGTATGATAGAAAAGTTGCGGGTCCGAAAATCCCCTCAGGAAATACAAAAAATACAAGAGTCAGTGCTTTTGAATGAATCAATTTTTAAAGAGGTGTTGGCGCATTTAAAACCGGGCCGGTCAGAAAGGGAAGTTGCCCGGGAAATAGAGGCAACAATGATGCGGAGGGGAGCTGAAGCTCCGGCGTTTTCCACCATTGTTGCTGCCGGGCCTAATGCAGCCTCACCCCATGCAGTACCGACCGACAGGTTCATTAAGAGAGGCGAAACCATAATAATTGATATGGGGTTGAGGCTCGATGGGTACTGCTCAGATATGACCCGGACGGTGGTTTTGGGTACGCCCGACAAGCACACAGTAAAAATTATACGTTTAGTGCGCCAGGCCCAGAGCGCTGCACTCAAAACCATCAAAGCCGGCATCCTGGCCCGGGATGCAGACAGGGCCGCCCGGGAGGTAATTTCCAGGGCGGGATATGGCAGAAACTTCGGGCACGGTCTCGGGCACGGTGTTGGTCTTGCAGTACACGAGCCACCGTCCCTAAACAGAAAGCGGCGCAATAAACTCCAGCCGGGAATGGTCGTGACCGTGGAGCCCGGCATCTATATTCCAGGCTGGGGTGGGGTTCGTTTGGAAAACATGGTTGTTGTTGAAGAAAGAGGGTATACCATGCTCAACCGGGACACCACGTTTCTTGACCTGTAAATAACCAACTAAACAAACAGGAAAATAAGATGAAAAAACATTTTGTGCTTGATACAAACGTCCTGCTGCATAACGCCGATGCAATTTCATCTTTTGACGATAATGTTGTGATTTTGCCTATGACTGTTATCGAGGAGCTGGACAAATTCAAGTCGCGTAATGACGAGTTAGCCAGAAATGCCCGGCAGGTAATCCGGCGCTTGGATAAATTACGTTCCAAAGGGCATCTCGGAGATGGTGTGACCATGGGCAATGATGGCCTGTTGAAAATTTTCATTGAGAGTGATGAAGCGGCAATCGATGGCATGGATATGTCTGTCCCTGATAACCGGATCCTGGCTGCAGCACATTTTTTTCAAACCCGGGGTGAGAAGGTAATTTTTGTCTCCAAGGACATAAATGCCAGGTTGAAGGCAGATGCCCTGGGCATAGAGGTCATGGACTTTGAAAAGCAGACGGTTAACTTTGATGAACTGTTTTGCGGCTACCGGGAGATCAAAGTTTCGTCAACAATTGTGGATGAATTTTTCCGGGAGGATCACTACGCCCTTGAGGGGTATGATTTTTTCCCCAACGAATTTGTCCTATTGGTTGATGAAAGCAATGACAAGCACACCGGCATTGGAAGGGCCTTAGATCAACACACTATTGGGCACTTGAACTCAAACTTTGACTCAGCCTGGAATACAAGATCCCGTAGCAAGGAACAGCGCATGGCCTATGAATTGCTTCTGGACCCCAATATTGAACTGGTAACCCTCGTGGGCCAGGCTGGAACCGGCAAAACCTTACTGGCACTGGCAGCAGGCCTCGAAATGGTTCTCCACCAGAAACAGTATGAACGGCTTCTGGTTTCAAGGCCTATTATTCCACTGGGAAAGGATCTGGGATATATGCCGGGCACCAAGGACGAAAAGCTGTCCCTCTGGATGCAGCCGATTTTTGACAACCTGACATATTTGATGGGTGGCTCCAAGCGGCACAATGATAATGGCGAGTCGGTACGCCAGAAGGTGGAGAAACTGCTCAAGGACAACACGGTTGAGCTTGAAGCACTGAGCTACATCCGGGGCCGCTCTATTCCCCGGCAGTATATCGTGGTGGATGAAGCACAGAATCTAACGCCCCACGAGGTAAAAACCATTATCAGTCGAGCCGGAGAAGGCACCAAAATAGTACTCACAGGTGATCCCTACCAGATAGATAACCCCTACCTGGATGCCAGGAGCAACGGGCTGGCCTATACGGTAGAACGTTTGAAAGACCAGGAGATTCATGGTCATGTGACTTTGATGAAAAGCGAGCGCAGCACCCTGGCGGGCATAGCTGCGGAATACCTGTAAAGAGGCGGAAATGCGACAGTATGTGATTGATCAGCTCAGCAGGGAAGAAAGGGCAAATATTGAGAGTTGTCTGAAAAGGTCTATGCAAACAGGTCCTGTGGATGGTGTATACTGGATTGAGGTACCCCGGGATTTATTGAGCACGGAGCAGCGGCACCATGATGAATGCGGCCCTTTTTTCTTTGCTGTGGAACTGGAAGCAGAAGCCGTGAGCTTTGAAATGCTGGTCCGCAGCCAGAGGAATTTGCATTGCTCCTGTATTGCGTATGCCTCGCCGGCACAGCGCGATTTTGTGCTGCGCTTCGTGGATAAAATGCTGCAGGAGGAGCAGATACGGGCCTGATGAAAACGCTTGTGGCCTGAATTTTTTAACAGACCCTTAGTATTTCATCAAAATCGGTCAGGCCCTGAAAGACCTTTTCCACTGCATCCATGCGTAAGGTGTGCATGCCGTTTTCCAGGGCCATGAGCTTTAACTCTTCGGTGGAGGCCTTTTCTTTTATGCCCTTCTTTATCTTGTCTGTGCTCCGCAGAACTTCAAAAATAGCCGTACGGCCCCGATAGCCGACCTGGTCACAGGCCTCGCATCCCACCTTTTTTTTGAGATTTGCTTTACCTTGGGTTTTTTCCATATCGTGCTTTTCAAACCAGGTGGCATCATAGGCTTCTTTCAGTTCTTCAAAGAGATCATTCTTCGGCTTGTAACTTTTTTTACACTTATTGCAGAGCATACGCACCAGCCGCTGGGCAATAACAGCAGACAGGGCCTCGGAAAAACTGATGGGGTCCATGCCCATTTCAACAAGGCGAGTAAGAGTTTCCGGAGCATTATTTGTATGAAGTGTGGAAAAGACAACGTGGCCCGTTAGGGAGGCCTCAATGGCGGTCTTGGCTGTCTCCTTATCCCGCATTTCGCCGATCATGATAACATCAGGGTCTGAACGCAGAAACGAGCGAAGCGCCTCCTGAAAGGTAAAACCTATCTTTGCGTTAACCTGAACCTGACGCAGTCCCTTTTGGGTAATTTCCACCGGGTCTTCGGCGGTCCAGATTTTACGGTCAGGAGTATTGATAATATTTAAGGCCGAATGCAGGGTGGTTGTTTTGCCTGACCCTGTCGGGCCGACGCAGAGAATCATGCCGGCAGGCCGTGAAACTACTTCCGCAAATATTTTCTGGTCATGGTCAGATAAGCCTATCTTGTCAAGGGGTATGGGTTTTGACTTTGCCAGGACACGCAGGACTGCATCCTCGTTGCCGCCAACTGTTGGTGTTGTTTCCACCCGGTATTCAATTTTTCTGTCCATGTAGCGGATCACTATCTTGCCGCTTTGGGGTTTGCGGCGTTCTGTTATATCCAGGTTGGACATAATTTTTAACCGGGACAACAGGGCCTTTTTGTAACTGGGGGGGACCTCATGGCTGATATGGCAGATGCCGTCTACCCGGTAGCGCACCGTGAGGGAGGTATTTCCCATTCCCGGTTCAAGGTGGATATCAGACGCGTCTTTTTTATAGGCATCTATAAGAATTTTATTCACCAGTTTGATGATCTGCGAGTCAGTCTCATCAACCACTGAAGTATCTTTTGTATCTTCAACCGCAACAGCATCCTCGGTCATTTCGCCGATGATGTCTTCCACCTTTTCTTCGTCTCTGGAGTAAAATTTTTCAATGGACGCAGCTATTTGGCCGGAAGGCGCAACCACAAATTTTATCCTGCGGTTGGTAATAAAGCGCAGGGTATCTCCAAGCTCAGCGTGCTCGGCAGGCCTTGAGGTGGCGACCAATAAATGGTCGCCCCTATCCTCTACAGGCAGTATCTGCATTTGGGTCACAAGCGCCAATGGCAAAGCATTCAAAGCTTCTTGGGTAGGTTCTGTTTCTTCAAGGTTGACAAAATCAAGCTGAAACTTGATGGCCAGTGCTGACAGGAGCTGGTCTGCGTTGATATGCTTACGTTCCATAAGCAGCTGGCCGATTTTCTTGTTCTTGTCTTTATTCTGCTGGGCAATGGCATCTTCAAGCTGTTCCCTGGTAACCAGGTTAGAGGCCATCAGAATATCGCCTACCCGGGCCGTTGAGGGAATTTTACCGGCTTTTTGCATCTGGCGGAGAACCTTTTCAATTTTATCCTGGTTCAGGTTATGCTTCTGGGCGATTGTCTCACCGATCCGCTTTTTCTTGATGTTATTGTAATCCCGGATAACCTCCTGCAGGGTTTCGCGGGACACCATGCCCTGCTCCTCCAGAATTGTGCCGAGAAAGTTCAGTTGGCGGCGGGATTTGACCCCAAGATGGGTAAAAAAGACCGACCTGAAAGGGTTGTCAAGGTCAAGAAAAGAGCCGTAAAACCCAGTCTGGAACTGCTGGTCTTTGGCAACCCTCACAAGATGCTGAGAGCCGGCAAGGGTTTCTATTTCCATGAGATCATGGGAGTTGTGCAGGGTGCTGAGATGGTTCGGATCGTCCTGCTGCAGAATGCAGCAGACCTCAAAAAGAGGATAGGTCTTTTTTTCACCGTTTCTTGCCAGAATAACTTGTATTTCATTCTCATCAGGTAAAAACGGTCTGCTCAGGGTGGCATCTTCTCTGCCGGTGACCAACTCTAAAAGTATTTCGGGCGAGGGGTCTCCGGTGTTTAATGGTATATGTTGTGCTTTTTGTCTTTGTGAGGAACGCATTGGTTTTTTCGGGACCGGACACATGAAGGCACCTAACTGTAGTAAATTCAAATTAAAATGCATGGAGCCGCAACGTTGCAATGTACTGGATAACCGATAAATGCAAAAAAGCAAAGTCAACTTTTTGTAATTAATCACTTCATGAGCATGGGCAAATATAAATAAAATGAGAACGTGCTATTCAGCGCCAGCTGTTTAAATACAAAAAAAGAAAATCATCTTGACAAGTTACCATAAACTATGGCATTTTTTTATGTTGATTTGGCGTTGAGCTAATTCAGCCATCTGGTTAATTCCTACTAAAATGTAAAGGGTTTTACGATTTGCCTACTGAAAGTGAAATATCCTCTACTGAAAGGCTTCTTGATCAGATACGAGGAGAAAAAAAAGGCACATCTCTGGCACCGGAAGAAATTAAACCAATTCCACCTGCCGATTCTCCTGCTCCAGGGCAAGCCATCCAAAAGAGAAAATCCTTTCTACCTCGGTTCTTTTCATCCTCTTCCCAAATTTCCATCAGCGTCGATTTGGATTTAAGTAAAAATGAAATACGATTTGCCAAAATAGAACAGATCTCTGAGCATAATTGTCAACTTCTGGGATACCATAGAGAGCTATTTAAGCCGGGCACGTATCTGGACCCCCCTGCGTTTTCTGCATTATTAAAAAAGACACTGACAGAGTTTTGTGGTGGCGTCGATAAAAATTTTGCCATATGGGCCAATCTCCCTTCTGCGCATGTTGAATTGCGCAATTTTCGTATTCCCAGAGTGACTAAAAAACAATTGGCCCGGACCGTCCAGTTTGCCTTTAGAAAGGAAGTCCCCTATGAAGAAAAAAATTCTCTTTTTGATTTTGAGGTGTTGGGGGACGTAACCGAGAATGGGGTCCGAAAACTTTCTGTCGTGGCTTGTACAGCCTCCAGGGCTGAGGTTGAATCTACGAGAAATCTCTTTGCCAAGTGCGGATTCCCCCTGACCGGCATCACAATTGTTCCATTTGCTATTCAGAATATTTTTCGAACCGGTTGGGCAAAGGAGGGCGCAAAGGGCATAATCTGCAACCTTTATATTGGTACAGACTGGTCACGTATTGATATTTTTTACGAGGGCAACCTCATTTTGATGCGGGGCGTGAAAAGTGGCCTCAACAGTATGGCTGAATCTATAATAGATGAATTGAACGCCAAATGGGCCCTGCAGGACACTTCAAAAGCCGGTTTTATGGAAGAGAGTGGAGATGAGCCTGATTTTGACTTAAGTGAAACCGGTCTCCTGTTGGATGACCTGGCCAAGGGCAATGAAACGGATTCAATTTCTTTATCTTTGGAAAATGAGTTGGCCGTTGATCAGCATGGGCCAGTTACCAGTGAAGAAGCCCGGAAAATTCTATTTAGCCTGGACCCTGACTCTCCGCCGCTGACCAAAGAAGACCCCGGCTACAAACTGTCGAAGAGCGAAATATATGAAATGATCTATCCTGCCCTTGACAGGCTTGTGCGGCAGGTGGAAAGGACATTTCAGCATTTTTCTTCTGCCTTTCATGGCGAGAGTGTTAAAAAGATATATCTCTCCGGTAAAATCAACCTGTCAAGGGAGATCGCGGATTATATTACAGGTCAGCTGGGGATTCCGGAAGGGTCCATAAATCCTTTTGCGCCTGATATTCCATGTACCAGGGGAATATCCGTATCATCCCCCATGGGATTTTCTGATAAGTTATCATTTGTCTCTACCATAGGACTTGCCCTTTCAGATAACAGCCGAACCCCCAATTTCATTTATACGCATATTGAAAAAACCCAAAAAAGACGTGTCTCAAAGTTTGATCGTGCTGTTTTTGTTGCCTTTTTGATGGCAATGTGTGTTTGTCTTGGTGTTTCAGTCTGGCAGAGTAAGGAGTCCAGCAAAAAAAATCAAAACCTTACTCAACTGAATCAGCAACTGGAACACTTCAGGCCTGAGCCGGATAAAAACCTAATAACAAGTATGGCTGCCAAGGTCGCCCTGAAACGTCAAAATTTCAGGAAGTACAGCAAGAGATACCGTGGAATGGCTGCTATCAGTGAAATTTCAGCACTCACCCCGCTGAATATCAGCCTGATGAGCAGTTCCTTGGTATTTACAGATGGGCCCACCGGCAAAGGGACCTTGACACTGGAAGGAACTGTGAAAGGTAAGAGAAGGATTCTGGAGGCCTCCCTCGCAGGATATGTTTTGAAGTTGGCCGGATCGCCGCTCTTTGACCAGCCAAGCGTAAAAAGAAGTGTGATAGATTCAGAAAATGAAAGCGATGTGCTGCATTTCACTGTACAGATTAATATGCAATAGAAAGTGAAGATATGGCTCAAAAGAAAAAACTCAACATAGCCCAAAAAAGTATACTCTATTTGTTCTTATGCCTGTGCGGTGTCGTGGCTTTTGTTGCTCTACTCATTTACCCGGCACAACGGTCTTTGGACCAGCTCGACAGGGAAATAATTCAACACCAGGAGCAACTTGATAAACAAAAAATACTTTTTCCAGTGTATCAGGAGCTTTTTAAACAGCTCAAGCTGCCGGACACAAAGGTTCTGCCCTTTCCAGAGGAAACAGAACTCAGCAAGGAGCGCATTGGTGAAATCCCGAGCATATTTGCAGAAATTGCCAGAGTATACAACCTGGAGGCCGATGTCATTCCCGATGTTAACTCAATCCCCTCTGGAGCAGGGATATTACGTGTAAATGCTACAGTTCAAGGCAAATTTTTTGATTTCAGAAACTTTCTTGTTGACTTGGGCGGTACTCCTTACCTGCGACATATTGAAGAAATTCAGGTGAAGGCAATGCCGGAGTTTAAGCAGTTCACCTTGAAGATGTGGCTGGCTTTGGGGGAATAGACGAGGAGCGGCAATGTCCAAACGAGAAAAAATAATTCTGGTCATCATGGCATTGGTCATTGTAGCTGGCGGAATTTATTATATAAGTTCGAAGCGTGAAGTTGTAGTCCTGGAAAGGGAATCCGAACTGAAGGAGCTCAACACTTTTGTCAGTGAAACAATCACCGGCATTAACGAAAACAATTTAACAGCGCCCGAGATAAGGACCATAGCAAGTGCAGAAGCTGAATGGGTCAGAGACCCCTACAAGCCTCCCGTAGTTAAGGAAGAGGACAGAGAGAAACTTTTAGATATAAGTTTTACCTATACAGGGTACCTGAAGGCCGGAAAGAAAAAGATCGCCGTTATTAATGGTCTGGAGTATCTGACAGGTGAAGAAATTGAGCCTGGTGGATTTATTGCCCGGGAGATTTACCCGGACAGGGTAGTAATAGAGATAAAAGGACAGAAGCAGAAAATTATTGTACCGCTCATCGAGTATTGAATAAGGATAATCAGGGGAAATCAACTATGGCTCCCAACAAAGATACCATGAAACGAGGCCTGTGTGTATTGCTGGCAGTTTTTTTCAGCAGTGTTGTTGTCGGCTGCAGCGAAAAACTGGAAGTGCCAAAGGATACTTTCTATGACGAGTGGAGAACTTTGGCCGAAACATCTCAACCTTCCTCGCCACCTGATTCAGAGGTTGTTATTGAGCTGCCCGAAAAAGAAGAGGCCTTGGCGCAACAAGCCATGGAGACGGCCGAGCAGAGACTAGCCCCAAAGGCCCTGCCCACAGATCCGGTGAGCATGACCATGCGTGATACGGACGTAAACGTTATTCTGAGGGCACTGGCGCGAATTGTCAATCAGAACATCATGATGAATCAGGAGGTGAGCGGGGTTACAAACATCAATGTGGTTGAAGCGCCCTGGGATGAGGTTTTCGGGGGCATTTTGCGCACGCGCGGCCTCACGTATACCTGGGAAGGTAATATTATCCGGGTCATGACCCTTGCTGACATGCAGCATGACAGCGCCATTGAATCAGCGATTCAGACACAGCAGGCACAATCCATCGAAAAGAAACAGGTGGAGCCCCTGCTGACCAAGGTAATTCCAATTGACTATGCTGATGCTGAAGCCCTGGCGGAAAACCTTAATGCCCTTCTGACATCAACAGGGGAAAGCGGCAAGGAAGGACAAACCCGCAAAGGCTCAGTTACCGTAAATAAGCATAATAATGCTCTCATCATTGAGGCAATAAGCGATGATATTGCCAAATTAGTCCCTTTGGTAAATGAATTGGATCGCCCAACCCCGCAGGTTCTCATCGATGCCAAGATTGTGGAGACGACTAGGGAGACGGCCAGAGAGCTTGGCGTCAGGTGGGGAGGCTTGTATCGTGGTACCTCAGGTGGAGATAACTACTGGATTACCCCGGGAGCGAACGGCGGCGACTTTGGTGACATTCCTCCATCAGCTGGGCCGGCAGCAAATTTTCCCGCTTCCTTTACAACGGAAAATCCTATTGGAAAAGGCTTCACCCTTGGATATTTAGCAATGGATCCTGACTATATCTTGAATGTTCAGCTTTCGGCCCTGGAAAAAGAGAACAAGTTAAACATTCTCTCCAGTCCGGCCCTGACAACCCTTGACAACCAGAGGGCTTTAATTTTATCCGGCGAAAAAGTGCCCTACCAATCCATAGACCAGCTGGGTTCTGTGAATACGGAGTTTGAAGAAGTTCAAGCGCGTCCGCAAACAACTCCGGATTCGCAAGAATCGGCGTGATATCCCTGAACTGGATGCCCGGTTCTGGGAAGTCTGATTCTCCTGGATGGCCAGACTACGGTGGTCGGCGGTATCAGCAAGGACACAGATGCCGGCAATGAAGAGGGTGTCCCTGGCCTGAGAAATATTCCAGGGCTGGGCTATCTTTTTAAAAATGATGGTAAAAGAGTAAGGCTGGAAGAGATGTTAATATTCATAACCCCGCGCATTCTAAGAGAAAAAAAGTAGTACGTCAATAGGGAATGCTTCCTCCTGACCAGTGAAGTTTGCCATGGAAACCCATCTTTTTATAGGTTTTACAACACAGGCATAGATGGAATACTTTAAAATCCTCAATTTTTCCAAAGAGCCCTTCTCAAATTCACCTGACCCGGAGGCTTTTTTTCAGTCACGGCAGCATGTGGGCTGTTTGCAGAAACTGGAACTTGCCATCCGCATGCGCAGGGGGCTTAATGTCGTCATCGGTGATGTCGGCACCGGAAAGACCACTTTATGCAGGCAGCTTATACGGCAGATCGGCGATGATGAAAAAATCGAATCCCATTTGATTCTTGATCCAAACTTCAGTTCAGATTCTGAATTCCTGCATGCAGTGGCCAGGATATTCCTGGGCCGCAAAGCCTCGGCCTCTGCCAGTGACTGGCAGCTGAAAGAGGAGATAAAACAGTACTTGTTCAACTGCGGCGTTGCTGAAAATAAAATTATCGTTCTGATTATTGACGAAGGCCAGAAAATCCCGGAATTCTGTCTTGAAACATTGCGGGAATTCCTCAACTATGAAACAAACGACTCTAAATTGCTGCAGATAGTAATATTTGCCCAGAAGGAATTTACCGCCAAGATTGAAGCCAGGCAGAATTTTGCCGACCGCATAAACCTGTATCACACCCTGAATCCGCTGAACTTTCAGGAAACACGAGCAATGATCCGCTACCGCCTGGATCTTGCCAGCACCGGGACCAAGGGCTCCGCCCTCTTTTCCATGCCGGCCCACTGGGTTGTATACCGAGCGACCAGGGGTTTTCCCAGAAAGATAATCAATCTCTGTCATCGTATTATCCTCGCCATGATTATCCAGAACCGTAACAGGGCTGGATTTTTCCTGGCGCTTTCCTCCGTAAAGAGAGTTTTTCCGGAACAGGTCAAGCGCTGGAAGCTTGCCGGAACCGGCATGCTTGCTGCAGCCATTGCTTTGCTGGTACTTATCAGCATCGCTCCGCAGCATATATTTTCCGCAGCGTTCCTGCACAAGCCTGAAAGGCATGGGCTGTCTCCGGTAGAGAAAATGGCTGCAGAAGCGCTCTTGACAGATGCAACCGCCAAGGAGGAGGCTGGTGCAAAAACAGAAGGGGAAGCTGGGCATAACAGCCTCGCTCCGCAGTATGTTTTTTCAACAGCCTCCATGCAACAGCCGCAAGGGAAACAGTTGGCACCAGTAGAGAAAACGGCTGCAGGTGTGCCCTTGCCCTATTCTGCCGCCAAGGAGGAGAAGGGCGTAAAAACAGATGGGGAAATGGGGCATATCAGCATAGCAGCCGCTGCACTTGAAGAAGCGGAGAAAACAGTTGAAGGAGTTTACCTGGTCCCGGAAATTCTCGGCAAAGTCAACGTTTCCGGTGAGGAAACTCTCAGCAGGATGATCTACCTTGTTTACGGACCGCTTTCTTCCTTTAAGGAAAAAAACATGGAGACTTTCCTCATGGCGAATCCCCAGATTCGCGATCCTGATTTACTCCAGCCGGGCGATGTGATTACCTTCCCCGTAGTGCAGCTTGAGATGCAGTCTCTGCCTCCTGAAACCTGGCGCATAGAGCTGACCAGGAAGAACACCCTGGAAGAGGCCTACGATGCCATGCTTCGCTATTCGAGCCTGGAAAATAAAACACGACTGTTTCCCTTGCCAAACGATACCGGTGGAATACAGTTCGTCATTGTAGTACGAAAAGGCTTTCCAAGCTGGGATGCAGCCTGGGAGGAACTACAAAGAATGCCTGCAGCTGTTACAGCAGAGGCTGATGTTGTTTCAAACCTGAGCCTGGGGCAATCTCTATTGCAATTCGCAGGTCAACGAGAGAGCAAGGAATAATTTTGAAAACAGCAAAAAATAACCTCTATCCTTGCGGTGTGAATATTGCAGCCGGATTCTTCGTTTGAGGAGACTGAAACTTGAAGAGAAAAAAAAGACTGGGCGAAATGCTTATTGAGGCGGGCTTGCTGAGCCGGGAACAGCTTCAGCAGGCGCTAATTGACCAGAAACGAACAGATTTGAAGCTGGGTCAGTTTCTTGCCAGGCAGAGCATTGTCAAAGAACAGCTTATAATGGACATTGTCTCCCGCCAGCTCAAAATAGACAAGTACACTCCCAGGAGATATGCTCTTGATATTTCCACGGCAAGTCTTATTCCCGCCGATATAGCCAAGAAGTATCAGCTTGTGCCACTGATGAAAAAGGGATATCTGCTGACCATCGCAATGGTCGATCCCATGGACATCAAGGCCCTTGACACTGTCGAAGTATTGACAAACACAGAAGTTGAAGTGGTGATCTGTTCTGAAAAGGATTTCAGCTCCCTTTTTACCACCCTGTACGGCTCATATTCCGATCTGGGCCAGGTTATAGAAAGTGTTGAGACGGATGATGTGTCAGCGGATGATGCAGAAAGGGAAGCTATTGAAGAAATAAGAGGCATGTCCCTTAAGAACCTGGCAGACGAAGCGCCGGTTATCCGCCTGGTGAATTCAATTCTTTCCCAGGCAGTATCCGAGGGGGCAAGTGACATCCATTTTTCTCCGGAAAGGCATTATGTGCAGTTGCAGTTCCGCGTTGACGGAAAGCTTCAGGATGTTCCGTCTCCGCCTAAAGCCATGTTTCTGCCCTTGATTTCCAGAATAAAAATTCTGGCAAAAATGGATATTGCCTCCTCCAGGATTCCCCAGGACGGCAGGTTCACCATCAAAATAGAAAAAAAGGAAATAAACATCCGGGCTTCAACAATGCCTACCGTCAACGGGGAGAATCTTGTTCTGCGTCTTCTGGACATGAGTGGCGGCATCTATTCCATGGAAATGCTCGGCATGGCAGATGCTGACATGCAAAAGATCCGCTCCATGATCAGGAAGCCATACGGCATGATTCTCAGCACCGGGCCGACAGGAAGCGGTAAAAGCACCAGCCTCTATGCAATATTGAAAGAGCTCTACAAACCGGAACTCAATATTATTACCCTGGAAGATCCTGTGGAGTATAGAATGGAGAAAATCAGGCAGGCACAGCTGAATAGAAAGGCTGGAATGACCTTTGCGAGCGGCCTGCGTTCAATACTCCGCCAGGACCCTGACGTGATCATGGTCGGGGAGATCAGGGATTCGGAAACAGCAACGATATCCGTACAGGCTGCCTTGACCGGCCACTTGGTTCTGAGTACCGTCCATACAAACGATGCGGCGGGCGCAGTGACACGACTTATCGATATGGGGTTGGAGCCGTTTCTGGTCTCGTCAGTACTGCTGGTTTCCTTTGCCCAGAGGCTCGTCAGGACCGTCTGTTCTCAATGCAAGGAATCATACCAGCCACCCGCCCTGGCCTTGGCCTCCTGGGGTCTTGATAAGATGAATGATGTCGACTTTAAGAGGGGCAAGGGCTGTTTTCATTGCAAGGACACGGGATACAGGGGGCGAACCGGCGTCTTTGAAACCCTGGTTATTGATGAAGTGGTTCAGCAGCTGACCCTGGAGAGAAGCTCTGCGCAGGAAATTGCAAGAGCCGCTGAAAAGACTGGTAGTTTCAGGCCCTTAAAGGAAGACGCAAAGCAAAAGATCATAAACGGGAAAACTACGCTGGAAGAAGCTGCATCTGCCGTGATGGTATAAATTCATTCTGTAGTGGAAAAAATGCCTATGTACACATATACAGCCTTTGATATAAACGGCAAAACCGTCAGTGGAGAGCTGGAGGCCAACTCGCTTGAAGAGGCAACGGAAATCCTTGCCCAAAGGGATTATATCCCGGCGGAAATTACCGAGGGAACCGGTGCATCAAGGGGCCTGAACCTTGAAAACATAAAGATCGGCCTGAGCCGGGTCTCAGACCCTGACCTGATTTTGTTTACCAAGCAGCTCCGTACCATGCTCGTGGCAGGTGTTCCCATTTTAAGTCTCCTGCAGACCATGGAACAGCAGACGAGCAACCTGCGACTTAAACAGGTTATTGGGGCTATTGCAAACGATGTCCATGAAGGGTCCTCACTCTATGAGGCCTTTAAAAAGCACCCGAAAGTTTTTTCCCCCCTGTACTACAGCATGCTTGAGGCAGGGGAGAAAAGTGGAGCACTGCCCGATGTCCTGGACCGTATTACCTATATTATCGAGCATGAATACAAGGTCAAAACAGAAGTTCGCTCCGCCCTTCTCTACCCCGTTATTGTTGTGGTTTTTCTTGCCATAGCTTTTTTTGTCCTCCTGACCTTTGTTATTCCTAAATTTGTAAAAATATTTCTGAAAGCAGGTGTGGATCTGCCCCTGCCGACAAAGATCTGCATGGGCATGTATCAGTTTCTGGCCAACTACTGGTATATTATCCTGGGGGCCATGGCATTGCTGATAACCTTCCTGGTGTTTTACTTTAAAACAGAGCAGGGAAAATTTATGCGTGATTCAACTTTGCTGCGCATTCCCATTTTCGGCCCACTCTTCATTAAATCTGTCATGTCCCGTTTTGCGAGCATATTTGCAATTTTACAGGCAAGCGGCGTCGGTGTTCTCGAGTCCATGAATATTCTGCAGAATGTTGTAGGTAATGTTGCTGTTTCCCGTACATTTGCAGAGGTTAAACAAAAACTGGAAGGCGGCAGGGGGATTGCCGGCCCTTTGCGTTCGGCCCAGTATTTTTCTCCCATGGTTATCAATATGGTTGCAATTGGAGAGGAGTCAGGCAACCTTGACCTCATGCTCAGTGAAATCTCATCCCATTATGATTACGAGGTGGAGTACACCACAAAAAATTTGTCAAGCTTGCTTGGTCCCATACTTATTGTATGCCTGGCTGCCATGGTTGGTTTTTTTGCCCTTGCCATATTCCTGCCCATGTGGGATTTGACCAAGATCGTACATTAGGCTTTTGCTTTATTCCTTCTTGTTGTGACCATGGATTCTCTCCGCTACCACATAAGCCCTTATGTCATTATTCCTGTAGTTTTTGCTGGTTTTGCGACCATCGCCACCATCGTATCCTTTCGTATTACCGAGTACTGTCTGGTGCATGAAATTGCTCCTCTCTGGCCCATATCTGGCTGGGCTCTTCTTATATCAATGGCAAGTTTCATTTGCAGCCTTCTGATCCTTCGCCTTATCCTGAGGCCGGTGGAAAAGTTTATCAGAGAGGCTGAACAGCTGCCGATCATCAGCGCATCTGCAAAAAGCAGCAGCACCTCCGGAGATGAACTGCAGCGCTTTTCACAGGTCTTTTCACAGGTGGCCGATGCCCTCGGCCATGTTAAAGCGAGGCAGTTTTTTCCCGAAATTATTGGTGAAAGTCGCACCATGCGTTCAGTTTTCAGTCAGATCCTCAAAGTGGCTCCAACAGATGCATTTCTCCTGATCTACGGAGAAAGCGGGACCGGAAAGGATTTGGTCGCCAGGAGCATTCATGAGCATAGTGCACGCAGGCAGCTCCCTTACAGCAGGTTAAACTGCGTGGCAGTTCCGGAAAAAACCCTGGAAAGAGAACTGTTCGGGTATGAAAGTGGCGGCTCTCTCGGGCCAGTCTCCTTGAAAAAGGGCACGCTCGAAAGGACAGAGGGAGGCACCCTTTTTCTGGATGAAATTGGGGAAATGTCCATCCATACCCAAGGTAAAGTTCTGAGGTTTATCCAGCAAGGAGAATTGGAAAGGAGCGGGGGATCACGTCCCATACCCTGTAATGTCCGCATCATTGCCTCCTCGAGCAAAAACCTTGATCAGCTTGTGCAGAAAGGCAAATTCAGGGACGATCTCTATTTGCTCCTGAACCCATTTTCCATCATTCTTCCTCCTTTGCGAGACAGAAAGGAGGACATTCCCTTGCTGGTGGATTATTTCCTGTTGCATTATGGAAAAAAAATGCATGATGGCATTGAACCGCAAGAGGGGCGTCTTATTACGTCCCCTGCCTTGCAGATGCTCATGGCCCATCAATGGAGCGGTAATGTTGGTGAGCTGCAAAATATCATGGAGCGTGCCATACTCATGTCCGGGGGGGGAAGCGTAGATGTTTTGCACCTGCCGGCCAATATAAAAAATAACACCATCTCTTCCCTGCAAGGCGCTGGACCTGGGTCCATTGATGAACAGTTGCATGAGATTGAAAAGGGGCTCATCATCGAGGCCCTGGTAAAGACCGGGGGGATCCAGGTGAAAGCAGCCGAGTTACTGGGCATTAATCAGCGCAGCCTTTGGCACAGGATAAAAAAGTACGGAATAGACGCGCAGGCATTAAAAAACTACAAAAAATGATGATATTGCATCAATATTTGTAGAAAAATACGTTTATAGTTGTTTTTATTGCATAAATATTAAAAAAAGATTGACGTGATAGGCAATTGTATGCATAAATATATGCAGCTGGTGAAGAATGTTTAACAGCTGTTTATTCAAAATGTTTTTTTAACATACCTAAGATGAGGAGAGTGAATCATGGAAAAGAAGTTACTTAAAAATGAAAAAGGCTTTACCCTAATTGAAATCATTGCCGTACTGATCATTCTGGGTATACTTGCAGCCGTTGCTGTGCCCAAATTTCTCAGTCTGACGGAAGAAGCGGAGAGAAAGGCTCTCGAAGGTGCGGTAGCATCCGGTTTGTCAACCATTTCCCTGCTGTACGGGCAACTGGCCCTGTCAAACGGTGCTGAGCCGGCAACTGCTGCCCTGGTTACAAAGGCCAATGCCAACCCTCCCGGCAGTGATGAATTCAATTTTACCTTTACTGCAAATGGTGAGGATGTGGATGTTGCGGTGAGCTGGCAGGACGCAGCCAGGACGTCCACTGACAGCGGCACCTGGGTAAAACCGTAGCATTTTTCGTAAATTCAGATGTATCATCGAGCCCGTCCCTGTGACGGGCTCTTTTTTATTGTTCTGTTGGAGGGTTTTGCCGTGGAGCATCCAGGCTTTTTTCGATATCAGACAGGAGTCCATGCAGTTCATCTCTCTCCGGAGCGGCAGCAAGCGCCTGCTCGACAAAAAAACGCGCCTTGCTGTGGTTACCCATGGCATGCAGGGCAAGGGAAAGTCCATAGAGCGTACGCAGTGTGGGCTGAACCTGTATCCTGCTGCTTTCCAGAAGATGCTTCAGGGCCAACTCGAATTTCCCCTTCTTGAGATAGAAAAAAGCGATATTTTCATGGTAGATGGCAGGCATCTTCCGTGTATCACCGTTGTTAAGCCAAATTGCCAGGGAAAACTGTTCATAGGCCTGCATATCATATCCCCGGTTCCATAAATATGTGCCGAGATTATTGCGCGGCCTGCTGAGACCGGGCGCTTTGCCAATGGTGTGCAACCAGAACAGGTACTCATCATTGAATATGCGGTTGCGGGCAAAGGTCGTGTGGGACTGGGCCGCCAGCAGAAACGTAAAAACAAAGGCCATGAGGTATTGGATTGATTTCCTGTAGGAGAAATAGTCAATGACGGTAACGATCAGCAGGGAGGGAATAACGAAAAAAAGCAGCGAGGGCAGGTAGTTTCTATGTTCATAGACAAGTTCAAGGGGAATTACCGAACCCTCGATAATGTGGTTGATAAAAAAGAAAACGATGCAGTATCCAAGCAGCGGACGGCGGCGGCCGAGGACCAGACCAACGATAATGAACCCCGTCACCGTAATAATAGCAGGCAGGGTTGACCAGGGAGTGAACAGGTCTGTTGATATTTGCATATCATGAAACATTGTCAGCCTTGATTCCAGAGGGTATAGCAGCAGGCCAACATACTTGAGCAGTACCCGCGGCTGGGTGAGAAGCCTCTCGTTAAGAGAGAAAGGCCGGTTCTCATAACCGCTGAGGAGGGACCCTGTCTGACAGTATATGATTGCCAGGACCCCCAAAACAATGAGTGGCAGGGCAAGGATTTTCAGGTTTTTTTTAAGGCCGGCAGGGGTAACTCCCTGAAGAAGAAAGAGGTCGAAAAGCCAGAGACTGACGGGCAGCATGGCTCCGTTTTCTTTACTGGCAAGTGCCAAGATCCCACTGAGGCCGGAACAAATGAAGAAAAAAATTCTGCTGTTGCGGGCAGTTGCTATTCGTGCCTTCAGGTAGAAGTACATTGCCATTATTGAAAAGAGCGCAGCCAGTATGGCCATGCGCTGCACTATATAGGTAACGGCCGAAACCTGGATGGGATGGGTGGCCCAGAAAAAAACAGACAGAAGCGCTATGGCATAGGCGCTATCACGATATCGCTCCTGCAGAACAGGAAGGCGTAATGTGTTGTATAGAAAGAGAAAAAGGAAAACCCCGGTGAGATAGTGAATGATGAAATTTACTAAATGATAGCCAAAAACCTCATAGCCTCCCACCAGATAGTTCAATCCGAAGGTAAGATAGGAAAGGGGCCTGGAAATGTGTGTGCGGCTGCTGTCCCTGCCGTAAAAAGTCCGGCTGACATCGTCCCAGTTGAGAGAAGTTATCTCTATGTTTTGATTGGAAAGAACATTATTGTTGTCATCAAAAAGCCATTGGACGCTAAAGCTGTTGCTGTAAATGGTTCCAAGTATGACAAGGAGGCAGGCAAAGGCGAAGACGTAGTGGCTGGGGACCGCAGCGTCCGACTTTGCATCCCGGTTAGATTTTATTTTTTTAGCAACCGTGAAAGCCATATTTGAATTATATTAATAAACAGCGAAGAAATTTGTTATTATTAGCGGGGTAAGAAATTCCTTTCCACAACAAGGGAAGGTATTCCGACCGTAGGATGTAAATGCAGTTCTGACAAATATCTTGAGGCCCCAAACAGACAAAGCCCTGTCATAGTAATAGCCGGATTCACATTTCGCTTCAAAAAAACAAAGTAATGGACCCTGCGCTTGAAAAAAAACTTGTTGCCCGGGCACAGACCGGTGACCATGAAGCTTTCGTAGAGCTGGTCGATTACTACAAGACCCCTGTTTTTAATCTCATTTACCGCATGACCAATGGGTCTATGCAGGAAAGCGACGACCTTGCCCAGGAGACTTTTATGCGCGTATTCTCGGGGTTGCATGGTTTTGATGCGCAAAAAAGGTTCTTTCCCTGGCTCTATACGGTCTGCCTGAATGTTATCAGGAATTTTTTGAAAAAAAGGAACCCCGCCCCGGCTGGAGGGTGCACCAAACTTGAGCAATACGCTAATGAAGAGACCGACAACCCGGAAATGCTTTACGCCCAGCGCCAGGAAAATGATATGGTCAAAGAGGGCTTGCTGCATCTCTCCGAGGAACAGCGGGCTGCAATTATATTACGCTATTTCCAGGACCTGGCCTATGATGATATTGCACTGATACTGGGCCTTTCAACAAGCGGAGTAAAAATGAGGGTCAGGAGGGGCCTGGCAGGCCTGCGCTCCCATTTGCAGAGAAAAAAACAAAGCACTCAGGCGAAAAAAACATGAAATACTGATTTTGTGTGACCATTTGCACCCCTGATCTGTATATATTTAAAAAGAGAGACTTTTTTTATAAAATACAAATACAAAGAATAGAGGTTATGGACGAATTTCAAGATATTGTCAAAATTATCAAGCAGTTGCCGAAAGTCGAAGCGCCAGCGGATTTCAGCGGCAGAATTGCCTGCCGGATTGAAGCAGGGCAAATGGACCGGCAGGCAAAAAGAGCCGCGGATCTTTCCCCCCTTCCTGGCGGTCCTTTTGCAGGCTTGGAGCAGGGACGTTCCTGTCCGTTATGGTTTATTATGGCCGGTTTTTGTTATGTGACCCTGGGGGTACTCTTATTTTATGGCCTGGGCCGGGTTGGAGGTGATTATACTCTGGCACGATGGATTGCCATGCAGCCGCAGATTGCAGTGCTGGTCGGCATCATTTTTTTTACCCTTGGGGTTTTGCTTTTCCATGGGAAAATGATTGTTTTAAAGGCTGCGCAGCATTGCCTTTTCATCTATATCGGCTTTGTGGTGATAAACGGTGTCGGCATGCAGCTAAAGCTCGGAGTTCCGGCAACGGTGGTCCTCTTATTGTTTTATATTGCTTGCGGTGTGGGGCTTGGTTTTTTTCTGCAGGAAACTGTACACCGCTACCAGCAGCAACTTAACCATTTGACCTGAACAGATGCCTAAAATACTAAACAGAAATTCGGGTTTCAGCCTGCTTGAAATCGTCGCTGTTATGCTGGTCATAGGTATAATCAGTGCGGTTGTCGTTGTCAGCATGATGAATAAATCCCCCAGCCTTGCCGGTTATACAGCGCTGCTTAAAACCCATTTACGCTATGCCCAGACTCTGGCGATGAACTCCGATACAGGAAATATCTGGGGCATTCGCTTTGACCTGGGGAGCAACCGTTACTGGCTCTTTCAGTGTGCTGACCCGCTTAGCTGTAATTCAAGTGCTGCAAACAGTCAGGTCCTGCCGGCCGAAGAGGCGGACAGCAGCAAAAGAATTCTCCTGGGAAACGTGGGGCTGGGTATCACCAGCATTACGGCAGGCGCAGCAGTGGCCTTTGACAATAACGGCATACCCCAGCAGGGAACTACGGCTTTTACCCCCTTAACAACCAATTATACTATTACCCTGGCAGATAATGAAACCGCTGAGACGAGAACAGTTACCATCACCCAGCAGACAGGATTCATACCATGAGCCGGTACAATAAAATAATGTATACCGAAAAAGGCTTCACTCTCATTGAGGCTATTATCACCCTGGTCCTGGTCAGCGTCATGGGAGCCATGTTTTTCGAATTCATGGGCCCCCAGCTTACAGGGAGCCCCTTCCAGGTAATACGGATTAAAAGCCAGTATGAACTGGTCCAGGAAATTGAAAGGTTGACCGGCCTTTACAGGGATGAACTCAATAAGGGCACCCTGGATATTAATACTTTCAAGGCCGCCCATGTTGATACAAGCCCATATAATGATGGCAGCCAGGTAATCACCCTGACGACAAGTGGCGGCTATACGACCCAATACGGGACTATTTTGAAGGTAAGCCTGAAAAATGAAGAAAACAAAATGTTTACTCTGCTGACGCGCTGACCATGAAAGCTCCGAGATTAGACAGGCAACAGGGGTTTACCCTGGTCGAGGTTATCGCTGTTTTTCTAGTCATGGCTATTGTTGCTTTGGCTCTGGCCACTACCATGGTAACAGCTGTGGAAGGATATCTCTTCAGCAAAGACTCGGCAGATGGTGCCCAGAAGGCACAGCTGGCCCTGGCGCGGATCAGCAAGGAACTCCTGCAGGCAACTGCCATTTCCACAGCATCGAGTACAATTGTGGCCTACACCACCCCTGCGGGCAGCTTTCAGATAGCAAAAAGCAGCGGTGTCATTACCCTGGAAAAAACCGACAGTCCTGCTTATGGACCCCAAACGATGATTGATCAAGTGCAGACGAATTACGGCTCAGAGAGCTTCCTCGTTTTTAAAAAACTGGACGGCAGCACCTGGTCAACCGCAGACAATATCAACACCCTGCATGCAATTAAGGTCACACTGAAGCTCACAGGGATATCCGGCATGAAGCTTCCCATCTTTAAAACCATGATAAACCCGCGGCAGAATGACCCTAAGAAAGAGAAGCTGCGCAATGTGCCGCGTATTATTTCCAAGGCAGACTTGCAAATAATGCCAATACTTGAGAGGGATTTTCCAGATGAAGAGAGCTGTTCGTAAGTTCATTTTGAAGTCTTGGCCCGAAAGATTCTTGCCTGCCTGCCGGAAAGCTTTCAGGCGAGCGGCCGGGAAATCCTCAGGCCCGCCATTCATGGGGCTGAACGAATCGGGAGTTTCGCTCATAGGTATCATAATTACCCTGCTTGTCCTGGGTATAATCGGCGCAGTCATGTACTCCATGACGTCGACCTCGACTCTTTCCACAGTTGCCTCCCAGAATGCAATGCGCGCCTATTATCTGGCAGAGTCAGGTCTGAGGGTGGTGGCAAGCGAGTATACAGGAGCAGCCACTGTGGGTGAGAAGAATACGGTGCTGGAAAACTTTCATAACACTTCGGTAGCATTACCCGGCAACCAGGGATCATTTAGCGTGCAGCTTTTTCCCTACTGGTTTTATGCGACCGCAAACTATTCGGACTCCGACAACACCATTGTATTGAAAATGCCGGGCGGCATTCCGCTGCTCAACCAGCAAGACACCGGTACACTTATAACCTTTCCCTCCTCCGGTTTACTCAAGACCAGGGGGCTTACAAAGGCGGTGGAATATAACAGTACCCCGTCCATCAGCGGCAATACTGTCACCTTTACCAACGTTACTATTCCGGCAGGTTATTCAATTGGAGCCGGGGATGAGCTGTTCTTTGCTTTTACCGGGGAACCTGCCAGCGGCAACCAGGCGGTGGCGGAAGGAGGCTCACTGGTTCTGCCGGGTGAGGCGCACATCCTGCCTTCCAAGAACGGCTCCCTAAAGATCGGCAAGCACGAGTATATCTACGAAAAAAGAGTACCCGAGCATATCGACCCGAGCAATCCCCCGGCCAGCGTTACCCTGACCAATATTAGAAGCCACGATCCCGGCGAACCTGGCGAATTCCCATTGGATATAACCTATGACGCGGCAAATCCGGCAGACCTTCTGCAGACAACCCAGATTTACGTTGCCAAGAATATAGCCATCCATTCCACGGGCAGCGTGGGGCAGGGACCCATGGCAGCCACCCGCAAAGAGGTGTATGTCTCTGACGTGGAAAAAGGGCTGTTCGGCAGCAAGCCCATTTCATTTGATGAGGATATGCCTGATTTCACCCCGGTGCACAATTTGGATCCTACAGCCCCGGACCAGCCGGTGGATGTTGACCTGGACAGGAAAGAGCTCTATCTGGGGGGCGGCCTTTATGATGGGCACGGTGCCCTGTGGTACGGCGGCGATAGTGATGCAAGCAACTGTATTAACGGTGAATGCGATTTCGACAAGGGATTTACGGCCTATTTTGCCTTCCAGTTTGTCAACCAGGACGGCACAGCGTTTACCGACTCGACATCAGACAGCCGGGGCTCGGCCGACGGCTTCACCTTTGCCGTGATCAATGGCAAGACAAATGATAATGATGTCTTCGGCGGGCCGACCAGCGGCAGTATGGGCGAGATGGTCGGTTATGCCGGGTATTCCGGCGGTCTTGGCAATGGCGGGCTGAAGCCGCCTAAAATTGCAGTGGAGTTCGACACCTATCCCAATACCGGGTCCGGTAACATCTGTGTACATAACAGCAGGCAGGATTACGGCTCGCCTTTTGGCAACCACATGGCCATGGTATACTGGGGAGATGACATCGCCTACTGTGACAATGGAAGCAGGGCCGACCTGAACGACGACAACCGGCACGGTGCCGGTTGGACAACCACGGTGCCCCCGCACCGTCCGCCCTTAAACTCGGAAAACTCTGATACGGGCAGCGGCAGCGACGGCTATTACCAGGTGAATTATAACTGGAACGGCAACGGCTTCAACTGGTTGGAAGACGGGCAGACCTACCATTTCCGCATCGAGTACCTGCGGCCCCAAATTCCCACTGTAGGCATAGAGTTTGAGTACCAGATCAAGGTATGGATATTCTCACAGAGCGAGACGAGTTCCTGGTCAGCGGCAAAGATGAATGTTTTCAGAGATGTCCGGAGAAACATCTATGATGACCCCCTGGGAGACGCAGCGCTTCATATCGGCAGTCCCAAGATGGCCAAAACCAATAATCTGGGCAACAGCCTGCGGCTTGATCCGGTATATCACACCGACCTGGATAGGATCCTTTTCGGCTTCACCCAGGGCACCGGTGGCAGCACCCAGTATATAACAGTAAAGAATTTTGAGCTCTTTTTCCTGCGGCGCTATCCTAGTCATTTTCCCAATGAATACCCGGACAACTGGTAATTGGACAGCCTGGAGACGGGAAAATAAAGTGTTCTGCAGAAAATGGCATGGGCAGGATGAGCGGCAGAGGCTGGAGGCAAATTTATGGTGCAACGCAAGAGGTTAAAAATTGCAAGGAAGAACAAAATCCGTACTTGAATATTATTTGTATCGTTCTTAAAGGTATAAAGAAAGAAGAGACTTTACTGCACAGGGGAAAATTTCAGGGAGGTGAGTCCGATGCTGCATGAAGAAGTACAGATAGAGCGGAGGCAGCACAAACGGTTCAGGATAAAAAATCGCATCATAACCGTGCAGAACAGGGAAATGAACTGGACAGCACATGTTGTCAATATCAGTGCAGGGGGCATGGCTGTACGCTATATAGACGAGGGCAAATTACTGACCAGCACCGCAGAGATTGACATTATGAAAGACAGCGACGTTTTTATGACAGGAATTCCCGTTACTGTGATGAGGGATTACAGGTATAAAGATGATGAGAATTTTACCACTGTCATGGAACGCCAATCCTGCCTGAAGTTTGGTGAGTTAACACCTGATGAGCATGACCATGTGGATTATCTTATCATGAAATACAGCTGGGGCGAAGCCTGATTCCGATATCTGCTTCGTCAGGCAGTGTTTTTCCTGGACCATAAAGCCGCTCTTCAGCAATTTTACTTCCTGTTTTCAAACACTTCTCGCCCGTTTCTCCTTGACAAGCCAACAGGCCTATTGTAAGCAAACGAAGGACCATATTTGCGCTTTGAGGTGCTGAGGTGTATATTGGGGAGTGCAGTATCCCATTTAGGTGTCCCCTTTAGCTTTACTCCGGCTATAAATAGAAGAAATTGAGGTAATTATATGCCCATGAAACCTGTTTTCCGGTTTGTTCTTTTTGTCGTTCTCTTTTTGCCGATTTTACTCTCCGGCTGTGGTTCAAGCTTAACAGATGATGATGAAGCTGCAGGATCAATCAGCGTTCAGTTGGTTGATGCATCCACATCACTTCCAACAAACACAATTTCCTTTCTGGAGCCGGGAGAGCTGCGGGTAGCCGTGAAAGACGCGTCCGGTAAACCCTTGGCCAACCAGTATGTTGCAGTGACTTCCACTAAAGGTGTTTTAAGCCCGGCTGACGGAACAGCCCTGACTAATCAGGATGGGGTGGCCGTTATCGGGCTTTCCACTGGTGATGACAGCGGGGCCGGGATAATAACCGTTGCTATGAATGGTGTTGATACAGAAACACAGGAACCGCTGGTTTTAAATGAAGACCTGTTCTTCCAGATCGGGTTGTTTGATGCGCGCTTAGGCTCTTTCAGCGGCCCCAACAATACCTTTGTGGAAGGAGTTCTGGAAATCAGTACAGAGCAGCTGGCAGCTGGAGGAACCGCCACAGTGACAGCTGCACTTGCCGATGCAAATGGCGATCCTATTACTTCCCCTTCTGTCAATATCGGTTTTAATTCCGTCTGCGTAGCAAACGGAATCTCAGTCATAGATGCGTCCATAACAACTTTTCAGGGGCAGGCAGAGGCAACGTATAGGGCCGACGGTTGTGTCGGGGAAGACTTTATAGGAGCTACAGCCGCGCTCGGAGGCCAGGACCTTACAGCTTCCGCTACTATTACTGTGGCAACCGCAGAAATAGACTCCATCCTGTTTGTATCCGCGAATCCACAGGCCATTGTTCTGGACGGGACAGGTTGTGCCGGATGCGCCCAGCATTCCATTGTTGTTTTTCAGGTGGTTGACATCTTCGGCAAACCTGTGCCCTCGCAAAATGTTATATTCAGTTTATCCACTTATATTGGTGGGTTGTCTCTGTCCAATGAAACAACGACATCAGATGCCAATGGCCTTGTGCAGACAGTTGTGCAGGCAGGTTCAGTTGCAACACATGTGCGGGTTCTGGCAACAGTTGCGGATGCATCCATAGCAACGCTTTCCGATGAAATCGCTGTCAGTACGGGTTTGCCTGACCAGGACAGCTTTTCAGTCAGTGCCGAAACACTGAATCCCGAAGCTTGGGATTTTGATGGAGTTACAGTGCCGATTACCATCCGGGCGGCTGATCATTTCAACAACCCGGTACCGGATGGCAGTGTCATTGTATTTTCTGCCGAGGGAGGTGCCATTCAGTCATCCTGCAGAACTGAAGGCGGTTCATGCTTCGTTGACTGGAGCAGCCAGGCGCCGCGGCCCCAGGCAGACGGCAGGGTGACGATCCTGGCAACGAGTATAGGCGAGGAAAGTTTTTTCGATGCTGACGGAGATGGTGTATACGGCAGTCCCGTTGATTCGCTTTCCGGTGCAGATCTGGGAGAGCCTTTCCAGGATAACAATGAAAACGGGGCCCGAGACGGCACAGAGGAATTCCGGGATTTTAACTTCAATGGAATATTTGATGGCACTGGCAACACCATATATAACGGTGCTCTCTGTTCTGAACTCGCCGAAGGGGCAGGGCTTTGTACCCAGGAGCTGGTTTTCGTCCAGAAATCAGTAGTTCTGGTAATGTCAGGAAGTGAGTCAGATATAGGGTTTTCCATAGACTCAGTGGATTTAACAAGTGCCACAGGTGCTGCCTCCCAGGAAATTGTAGTAACTGTTGTTGATGCTGTCCATAATCAACTTATGCCCTTTGGAACATCCATTGAGGCTGAAACATCCAATGGAACCCTTGACGGAGAAACCGCCTTTACTGTTCCTAACAACAATTGTGATCCGACAGATATTTCAAATGTATTGCCGTGCGGAGGCAATACCTCTGGCAGATATACCTTTCGGGTACGCCTGATACGCGAAGCGGAAGCAAATAACAGGACATTGGGTTTCCTGACGATAAAGGTCACAACGCCGGGAGGCGTTATGACTTCTGCAGAAATTGAAGTAAGGGATGATTCCTAGCCCAACGGATCCCGCTTTGTATCGGTCCTCTTGATCACTGGTCAGGAGGACCTTTTTTTATGGACTCATCTGTATGGGTTGCAATGGATTATATTTACAGGGAAAAATGAAGCATCAATGACAAGCCAAACTTCCCAGAAGGTATAATTTTAAAAATTTGAACGAAACCATAAGCAGCAGCTTGGATAATCGGCAAAAAAGAGTAAAGTAAAGAACCAAAGCCCTGTCAAAGTGATTATATAGAATAATTCTATGGCAAAAAGTTTTGGGAGGCGAGATTAAGCAAACCATAAAAAAGATATGAAAGCATGAGTTTTACAATTTTCAGCCGCAAACATTACAGTTTCTTTGGCGCAATAATTATCCTGCTTTTCCTCAGCCTGGGGACAGAGCCGCACGTTTTTGCTGCAAATGTTTTTCAAATAAACGGGTACTATCTTGGAGCAACCCCGGAAGAGCTTGGCGTCACGGTCGAAAGTGATTTAAATCTGGAAGAAAAATTCTATGAAGCGGAGGAAAATGGAGTACGGCTCTATTTTGTGAGAGTTCAAGACAGGTTGCATGTTTACCGAATAGTTAAAGAGGAACCTGTCAACCAGAACACCATAAAGTCTGTTTTGGATAAATTGAAAGCGCAATATGGTACACCTGACAGGCAGCAGATAAAGACCAGCAGCGTCAGGCCGCAGAACAAAATGGAGTACAGAACAACAGTCAAAAATAGAGCCTTATGGAATATTTCTGAAACAGAAGAGTTTATTGCAGAAGTTGAAAGCAACAGAATAGTTTATGAACTCATTGATCATGATCCGGAACAGATTAAAAGCATAAAGAAACCTGATGCCATAGGAGAAGATGGGTTCTCGACTGAGGGGTGGGACCCTGACTACTAGCCCAAAACACAGTGCCAAGCAAAACTGAAGTTTTACACAGCAGATAAGTACCCCTCAAGGGGGCATAAACGTCGACTTCGGATAAGCACCCCTCAAGGGGGCATAAACTTCGACTTCGGATAAGCACTCCACAAGGGGGTAAAAAAACCTCCATCGCGCTACGTGGCAGGCGCACCATCAGGGGGCTTAAAGGCTGGCTGGCCCTGCCCATAATTTCATCTGTCCGACGCACCAGTAAAGGCCAAGCAGTTTCCTGAAGAGAGAAAAAATTCCGCAAGGGATTTGAGAAGAATTTTTTTGGCTCATTTCTGCTGAAAGACTCTTGTTCAATTTGTTGTGCCGCGCTATCTTCTATGCTTCATACATAAAGGATATACCACGCAACCACATATTTTTAATAACGTATTGATATTTTATATTTATTGTTTATTTGCACAAGGCTAACAGGTGAGGACCAATAATGTACATCAGACATTTATATCGGCGGCTTAACAATGAAATGGAGTTCTGCTTTAATATTGCAGCAGCAGAGCCTTTGACTGATGCGGAAATTTCCAAGCTAAAATTTCTTCTTGCCCATGGTTTTATTAATGAAACCGTCAGTTCGCGGTCATATTTTCATGCATCAGAAAAAGACGTTGTGGAGCTGGGCCCACGGCTGAACTTTGCCACAGCCTGGTCATCAAATATGGTTTCCATATGCCATGCCACGGGCCTTGGTAAAATAACCCGCATGGAACGGTCCAGGAGATATCTTGTCAACGCTGCTGTGGACCGGAAAAATTTTACAGCCGAGCACCATGACCGCATGACGGAGTGCCTTTACCCCGAACCGCTTTCAACATTTGAAACAGGCATTACCCCTGAAGACGTCTATATTGTTCCCCTCATGGAAAAAGGTCCGGAAGCTCTGCAGGAGATTCCTGGCATTTCAATGGACGAGTGGGATCGAAATTTCTATTACGACTATTTTGTCACCAAGCATGGACGCAACCCGACCATCGTAGAAATTATGGACTTAAACAATGCCAACAGTGAGCATTCGCGTCATGGTTTTTTTCGAGGCAAACATGTTATCGATGCTAAAGAAGAACCCGAGACATTGATGGAAATTGTCATTTCCACTCTGGAGGCCAACGCCACAAACAGCATCATTGCATTTAAGGATAACTCAAGCGGTATTCGCGGCAGGGATATTTTCTCCATCCTGCCGGATAAGCCCGGCAGCCCGTCCCCTTTTACCAAGCGCAAACTGCCCTATCACATAATTTTTACTGCGGAAACCCATAATTTCCCAACCGGCGTTGCACCATTTCCCGGTGCTGAAACAGGAACCGGCGGCAGGATCAGAGATATCCAGGGAACCGGCAGGGGCGGACTGGTGGTGGCTGGGACAGCAGGGTACTGTGTCGCCAATCTGCACATACCGGGCTATGATTTGCCCTGGGAGGAAAAAGAGTTTACCTGTCCCTCCAACCTGGCCACCGGCCTTGAAATTGAGATTGAGGCCAGCAATGGCGCTTCCGATTATGGCAACAAATTCGGCGAACCTCTTGTCCAGGGCTTTACCAGGTCGTTTGATATGCGTCTTTCCAACGGGGAACGCTGGGGGTTTCTGAAGCCGATTATGTTCACCGGGGGCATTGGGCAGATTGACGACCGGCATATAGAAAAGGCTGCTGAAGAAAAGGGCATGCTCATCGTGCAGATCGGCGGTCCGGCCTACAGGGTCGGATTTGGCGGTGGCGCTGCTTCCAGCATGCTGCAGGGCGATAATGTAGAGGATCTTGATTTTAATGCAGTGCAGCGCGGCGATGCGGAAATGGAACAGAAGATGAACCGCGCCATCCGAGCCTGTATTGAGATGGGAGAAAATTCACTCATTGATGTCATCCATGACCAGGGAGCCGGCGGCCCGGGAAATGTTCTGAAAGAACTGGTCGAAAAATCTGGCGGCACCATTGATATCAGAAAAATCAAGGTCGGTGATCCCACCATGTCGATCCTTGAAATTTATGTGGCTGAATACCAGGAGCGCAACGGACTGCTGATCCATCCGGAGAACATCAAGGCATTTGAGGCTATATGTGCCAGGGAAAAGGTAAACTGTGAGATTCTCGGCACAGTGACCGGTGACGGCCGTTTTGTTGTTTATGACGGGCTCAACAGCACCACTCCGGTAGATCTTGAGTTGCATGAGGTTCTGGGCAACATTCCCCAGAAGACATTTTATGACAAGCGGCAGAAAGACGCACTGGCCCCTCTGGAGCTGCCCCATGACCTGGCTGTGCCTGATGCGCTGCACAATGTCTTGCGCCTTGTTTCAGTTGGTTCCAAGCGTTTTCTGACCAATAAAGTGGACAGGTCCGTTAGCGGGCTTATTGCTCAGCAGCAATGCTGCGGGCCGCTGCAGGCAACTGTTGCGGATGTTGCTGTCATCGCCCAGAGCCATTTTGCCCGGAGCGGCGCGGCAACGGCAATTGGTGAGCAACCCATAAAGATGCTGGTTGATCCCAGGGCAGGAGCCCGCATGGCAGTCGGTGAAGCGCTGACAAACCTGGTATGGGCCCAAATCGATACCCTTGAAGGGGTAAAATGTTCTGCAAACTGGATGTGGGCCCCGAAGCTGCCCGGGGAGGGAGCTGCACTCTATGATGCTGCCTGTGCCATGCGCGATACCATGATATCGCTGGGTATTGCAGTTGACGGCGGCAAAGACAGCCTTTCCATGGCCACCCGTGTCGGCGAGGAGACTGTAAAATCTCCGAGAGAACTGGTCATCTCCGTCTATGCAACCATGGAGGATATCACCAGGGTTGTCACACCCGATATTAAGAAGCCCGGTGCAAGCGTTCTGCTCTTTATCGATCTTGGAGCAGGACTGAACCGGCTGGGGGGCTCTGCGCTTGCCCAGACCATGAAGCAGACAGGCAATGTTTCACCGGATATAAATAACCCTGATCTCCTGAAAAAAGGCTTTCATGCAATCCAGGAATGCATCGCCCAGGGGCTTATTCTTTCAGGGCATGACAGAAGTGACGGGGGCCTGATCGTCACCCTTCTCGAAATGGCATTTGGGGGCAACTGCGGTCTTGATATTGATCTGCATGGAAGCGGGAGCGCCAGCGAGCATCTTTTTTCCGAAGAGTTGGGTATGGTCGTTGAGTGCGCTCCAGAAAAGGCCGGGAACGTAGAGGCAATGCTTGCAGAAAAGGGGATTCCCTTTGCGCTTATCGGGCGTACAAGCGCTGAAAAGCAAATAAGAATAAAATTTAACAGCGAGCAGGTTCTTGCCGCAAGTATGCTGGAGCTGCGTCAGGTTTGGGAGGAGACCAGCTTCCAGCTTGAAAAACTGCAGATGAACCCGGATTGTGCTGTTGAGGAAAAACAAAACATATATGATCGCAAGGGCCCCACATATGTCATGGGTTTTACTCCCCAAGAGACTCCCCAGGAAATCCTTGAAAGTTCCAACAAGCCAAAGGTCGCAATCCTGAGAGATGAAGGAAGCAACAGCGACAGGGAAATGACAGCGGCATTTTATGCAGCCGGGTTTGAGCCATGGGATATTGCCATGACAGACCTTCTTGACGGCAGGATAACGCTGGACGGCTTCAGAGGATTGGCGGCAGTGGGAGGGTTTTCGTACGCGGATGTGCCGGAAAGCGCCAAGGGCTGGGCGGCGACTATTCTCTTTAATGAACGACTGAAAAAAATGTTTGATGATTTTTACGCCCGGACCGATACTTTTTCGCTCGGGGTCTGCAACGGCTGCCAGCTTTTCGCCCTCCTTGGCTGGGTGCCGTGGCAGGGCATAGAACCTGAGGCCCAGCCGAGATTTGTCGGCAATGTCTCTGGCCGTTTCGAGTCCCGCTGGTCAACGGTAAAGGTGCTGAACAGCAAAGCAATCATGCTGCAGGGTATGGAAAACCTTGTTTTCGGCATCCATGTGGCGCATGGTGAAGGGCGTCTGCAGTTCCCGGAGCAGACAATTTATGAGAGGATCAGTAATGAGGGATTGGCAACCCTGGCATACGTCGATGATGAAGGTAAACAGACTGAGAAGTATCCCTTTAATCCCAATGGCTCTCCTGCAGGCATAACCGGGCTCTGTTCAAATGACGGCAGACATCTTGCCATGATGCCCCATCCTGAACGCTCTTTTTTGAAGTGGCAGGCCCACTGGCTGCCCCAGGAGATGCAAAAGGAACTGACGGTTTCTCCGTGGCTGCAGATGTTCCAGAATGCATTTAATTGGTGCGTGAAGGGATAGGGTACCGAAAAGAATTGCGTGGAAAGCATGACAGGTCATAAGGCGGCATCGAGATTTCTTGATATGGCAAAAGGTCCAAACAGCTTACTGTTGTTCTGCCTGATCTGTATCTTCAGTGTCGGCGCGATTTATTTATTAAGCTGGCCAATATCGGGTTTGGGCGATACGGACCTTTGGTATCATCTGAACGGCGGCAGGTATTTTTTTGAACAACACAAACCTGCGGACAGCGGCTTTTTTTCTTTTATTGCTAACGACAGAACCTGGACCAACTATTATTGGTTTTTCCAGGTAACGGTATATTCAGTTTTTGCTTTATTTGACTATCATGGGCTGGTTGTGTTCAGGTCATTTGTTTATCTGCTTACCCTGGCAGCAGTATTTAGGTTTCTTCTGCGGGACATTGAAAGGGATGATGTTTATCTTTATTTTGCCGTCCTGGCGATTATCTTCTTTCTCGCTCTCATGCCCCGTCATATTACAAGCATCAGGCCACATATGTTTTCATATCTGTTTATTGTTCTTTCCCTCAATCTCCTAGAGAGCAAAAACAAATATGGCTTGATCGCTTTACCCTTACTGGCTATTTTCTGGTGTAATTTGCACGGGGTAGAGTATCCGGTGATGATGTTGATCTGTTTTGCCTACCTTGCAGAAACCTTCGTAGTTCGTATAAAAAGCCGCACCCCTCTTGATAGACAAACCGTATTAAGAGCGCTCCCAATATTACTTGCCCTTTATGCAGTTTTTGTAACGCCTTTTGGCATCAATTTGCTGTATTCCCCATTTCAGTCTGCCCCAAACCAGCACCGCTATATTGCTGAACTGATGCGTCCCGACCTGCCCAACCTCTTCAGTGTTGACATGGCTACGATTAAAACAATTTTTACCTCCCTGTCAAACATTCTGTTGGCAGTTGCTCTGTTAAGTTGTTTTAAAGGGCTGCTGACCCAAAAAATAAAGGCCAGTCACTTGATCCTGTTTGCCGGTTCCGTAATTTTGCTTTTCAAGGCACAGCGTTTCCGCTACGAGTTTGTTTTGTTGTGTTTGCCGATTATGAAAGCTTATCCGCTGCTGCCAATGCTTGGTAAAGAGGGGGCTATTTCAAAGAACAGCAGGATCGCTGCCAGTTTGTTCATCCTCATTCTGTCCCTTGTCTTTATTCATAAGGTGTTTCGCCCCCAGCCAGATTTTCCCCTTTCAAAGACAAAATTACCTGCTGGCACTGCAGCATTTCTCAATAAGGTAGATGTTGGCGGCAGAGTTCTGAACTTTTCAGGTCACGGTGGTTACCTGCAGTGGGAATTACATAAAAACTATACAATATATATGGACCTGGAAATGATGCTCTTCACTGATGAAGACTTTTTCATGTCGTCAAATGCCTTTCATGACGAAAATGTCCTGGCAAAGGCCATAGAACAGCACCAGCCTGATTTTATTGCTCCTCATAAGAGCAGTAGCAATTTCAAAAAGATAATAAAGGACTTTTCGCAATACCAGCTGGTTTTTTTTGATGACGCTGTGGTACTGTATGTTGATAGAAATAAGCACCCCGAGATAGCTACAGAATACAGTCTTGAAATTCTTGACCCATTTGGCCTGCACCTTTATGACATTGCCGGATTGGCGGAACGGGATGCGGGTGTTTTGCTAACAAAGATGGAAAAAATATATGCTGTATACCCAGATGGCTACCGGGTAAACCAGGTGCTTGTTCAGCTTTACCGGCGATTCGAAAATCTTGATACGGCAATGCGGCACGCTGAACAGATAACACAAAAATATCCGGAACTGCCGACCGGATTCCAACTCAAGGGAGATGTCTGGGCTGCTCGGCAGAATAGAGAAGCCGCCTTAGAGAATTATAAAATTGCCCTTTCTCTTTCCGGGGAAAAAGGTAAAACGGAGATCTATCGAAAAAAAAGCGCCATCTATCTTTCTAATGGCCAGCCTGCTAAAGCCTATCGGTCTTTGAAAAAGGCTGTCAATATCTTTGGTCCAAGTATATCAAATAAGGATTTGTATGACCTGGGAAGAGTGGCTTTGGCGGCCGGTGATACAAAGGAAGGTGTGATGTTTCTGCAGTTTGCCCTGCTGAAAACAGCTGAAGACAATATTAAGCTGAGGGCCAATATACAGAGAAAGCTTATGGGGGTAATGTTAAAGGAGCGTTAATAGGTGAATAAAAAAAGGAGCTAAGGGTTTGCACACTTAGCTCCTGTAATCTGGCGTCCCCAACGAGATTTGAACTCGTGTCGCCGGCGTGAAAGGCCGGTGTCCTGGACCTGGCTAGACGATGGGGACATAATGTCTATTATGTGGTGGGTCGTGCGCGGCTCGAACGCGCGACTCTCTGCTTAAAAGGCAGATACTCTACCGGCTGAGTTAACGACCCATGCAGAAAGAGGGATACTTACAATAGCAAGCCGTTGATGTCAAGTCTTTGGGACCTTAAAAGTGAAAGAATTTTCATGGACAGGAAAAATTATGCACTCCCGGAACGCCAAAAAGCTTGAGGTGTACCACCGGGTCTGCTATAGACCATGATCATAAAATTTGCACCATAATCTGCTTTTTGAGCATGTAAGGAGATATTTTATGGGACTGTTATCCCGCACCACAACTTTTGTCCGTTATGCAGTTGAGGGTGAACTTCCCGGTAATTTCTGGGATTTTGCCGCAGAGCGGATTGCGCAATTTTCCTTCCGGGATATTGACGACACCTTTGATGAATATTCAATAGGATGGGTAGCTGTAGACAATATGTTTGACAGTTCTTTTGCCCATGCCTCCTATGCTGCTGGAGATTATATTGTTCTGTCCATGCGCATTGACGAAAGAAAGGTCTCAAATGCCCTGCTGCAGAAATTTTCCCGTAAGGAGGAGGAGCGCATAAAAAAAGAAAAGCAGATACCGCGCTTAAGCAGAACTCACCGGGTCCAGATAAAGGAGGACATCCGCTTACAGCTCGTTAAAAAATCCCTGCCTCTGCCGTCGGTTTATGATCTGTGCTGGAACCTGGCAGACAATACCGTGCTTTTTTTTTCCACCAGTGCCAAAGCCCAATCGGTGCTGGAGGATTTTTTTAAGGAATGTTTCGGGCTGACAATCATCCTGCAGGTGCCCTATCTTACCGCAGCCCGCCTCCTTGATGCAGCAGAGCAGGAAAGGCTTCAGGACCTGCAACCGGAGATACTGGTATAACGTGGTGAGAAGAAGGAATTTTCTGCAGCACAGACAACAACACAAGGAAAACGATTAGGATATATAATATATGGATCTCGTTGATATAATTTCAGAGAAACGGTTTTTGGGACAGGAGTTTCTTACCTGGCTGTGGTACAAAAGCGAAGAGAGGGGCGGTGTAATTTTTCTGCCGGGAACAGGAGACATTCAGCTATTCTTTGAAAAGCACATGCTCCTTGAATCAGGCGAAGGCGAGTCACTGGAGAAGTTAATCTGCCAAGGGCTGCAGACAGAACTGCAGGAGGCCAGGACCGGTTTGCTCATGGGTAAGAAGCTTGAGCAGGCCCGGATTTATTTAGCCAAGGGGGATTATGAATGGCGTTTGACTCTTGGCGCAACCCTTTTTGAATATCGCAGTGTCAGCCTGCCTAAAACAGTGTCATCCGTTGAAGATGCTTCTGACCCGCTGGCCTGGGAGGCAAAAGTTCTAGAACGCATAGGCATGGCTGAGGAGGCCATGCATACCTTGGATGAACTGTTTCGCATGTTTTTAACGGTCAGGGCTGGCGCTGACTGGCCCCTGGAACTGACAAAGCTCAAACACTGGATAGCCAAGGGTGCTGAAAACTGATGGAGTGAAAGATGGATTTCGAACCGGTAATAGGGCTTGAAGTGCATGCCCAGTTAAAAACAGAGAGCAAGATATTCTGCGGCTGCACCACGGCATTTGGGGCGCCGCCCAATACCAATACCTGCCAGGTCTGCCTCGGCATGCCCGGCGTGCTGCCTGTCCTCAACAAAAAAGTAGTTGAATATACGATCAAAATGGCACTGGCAACGGAGTGTACCATAACAACGCCGAACCGTTTTGCGCGCAAGAATTATTTTTATCCCGACCTGCCCAAGGGCTACCAGATCTCCCAGTTTGAACTGCCCATTGCCGAGCATGGCCGGCTCGAGGTAGAGGCTGGGGGCAGAAAGAAAAGAATAGGCATAACGCGCATTCATATGGAAGAGGATGCCGGCAAGCTGGTGCATGATGAGCGGGAGGCCTTGAGTTATGTGGATCTGAACCGCACCGGAGTACCCCTGATGGAGATTGTCAGTGAGCCTGATATGCGCTCCCCGGAAGAGGCCATAGCATATCTTAAAAAGCTGCACGCCATTCTGCGCTACCTTGACATCTGCGACGGCAACATGCAGGAAGGGAGTTTTCGCTGTGATGCAAACATATCATTGCGCCCGGTCGGCCAGGAGGAGTTCGGCACCCGCACCGAGCTCAAAAACATGAATTCCTTCCGTAATGTTGAACGGGCCCTGGAGTATGAAATAAGGCGTCAGCGTGATGTTCTGCTTGATGGCGGCAAGGTGGTGCAGGAGACGCTCCTGTGGGATGCTGACAGAAACGTGACCAACTCCATGCGCGGCAAGGAAGAGGCCCATGATTACAGGTATTTTCCTGACCCTGACCTGATCCCTGTTGTAATAGCTGAGGACTGGGTTGAAGATATAAGAAAGACCCTGCCGGAGTTGCCGGACGAGCGGCGGCAAAGGTTTGCTTCATCTTTTGGGCTGCCGGAATATGACGCAGAAGTGCTGACATCTTCCAAGGACCTTGCCGACTACTTCGAAGCAGCGCTTGCGGTATATCCGCTGGCTAAAAAGCTCAGCAACTGGATGATGACGGAACTTATGCGCGAACTCAAGGGCGAAGATTCCATTGATATCGGCGGCTGTCCCATTTCCCCGGAGAACCTGGGCGGTCTTCTCAATATGATTGACAGCGGAACCATCAGCGGCAAAATTGCCAAGTCGGTTTTCATGGACATGATGGCATCGGGCAAGGATGCGGAAACCTTAGTAAAGGAAAAAAATCTCCTGCAGGTAAGCGATGAAGGCGAACTGCTTACAATGGTCAGGGAAATTATTGCGGCAAACCCCGGCCAGGCTGCAGATTTCAGGGCCGGGAAGACGAAGCTCATGGGGTACTTCGTTGGGCAGCTCATGCAGAAGACCAAGGGTAAGGCCAACCCTAAAATTGCCAATCGGTTGTTTTCCCAGGAACTGGGCAGGGAGTGAAGAGAGACAAGAAAGTAGCGTAAGGATGGTAGGTGGAGAAAGAGGACTGGCAGAAAAAGGGAGCCGGGCACAGGCAGCGGCTGAAGGATAAATTTCAGCAGCAGGGCATTGAAGCGTTCAGCGACTCAGAGGTGCTGGAACTTCTCCTTATTCTGGGCACACCCCGCAAAGATTGCAAAGTTCAGGCCAGGGCCCTTTTGAAACATTTTGGTTCCCTGGCCAATGTGCTGGAGGCTTCCTCCGATGCATTGCAGAAAATCAAGGGAGTAGGGCCCAATAACAGTTTTGCCATCCATTTCCTGCATGCTGTTGCCAGGCGGTACCTGAAGCACCGTTTGCAGGAAAAGCAGTATTTGCATTCCTCAAAGCAGGTTGCAGAGTACCTCATTCACTCCATGCGGGACTTGCAGCATGAGGCATTTACAGCAATTTTTCTGGATGCCGGTCACGCCATAATCGATACACAGGTCATGGCCCGAGGCACTGTTTCCAGCAACACCATATATCCCCGGGAGCTTGTGAAACAGGCGCTGCAATATAATGCTGCAGCTATGGTTGTGGCCCACAACCATCCGTCGGGAAACCTTGAGCCCTCCCCCCAGGACCTTCACCTTACGCGGACACTTTACCTGGCCTGCTCCTTTATGAATATCACGCTGCTGGACCACCTGATCATCGGCCACTCTGAAAGAACATACAGTTTTGCCGACCATGGTAGAATGGCAAGCATTGGCAAGGAGTGCAGCCGCATGCTGGACCTGTAAGATGTCCCCTGTAAAGCCCAAGACAAATCCGGACCACTTGACCCCCGAAACAGCGGAGAGTCCTGCGGGAATTTACGTACACGTCCCCTTCTGCCAGACAAAATGCCCCTACTGTTCATTTGTGTCCTACCCTGGGATGGACTCAAAACTCAAAAATAATTACATCCAGACGCTCCATAGGCAGGCGCTGAAATTGGCCAAGCATCCCTGGTCAGAAGCCAGGGAGTTCAACTCACTATTTGTCGGAGGGGGAAATCCCCCAAGCGTGGCAACGGAGAAAATGGCAACATGTATTGCAGCCTGTCTTGATGCCTTTAATTTTACTGCCGGAGCAAACAATGTGCCGGAGGTTACCCTGGAGGCTAACCCCAACACGGTCAACCCGGCAATGCTGCAGCGCTTCAGGGAGGCTGGTGTTAACCGGTTGAGCATAGGCATGCAGGCGTTTTCAGACAGCATGCTCAATAATATCGGCAGAAAGCATACAGTGCAGGATGGGGTAAGAGCCTTTGAACTGGCGCGGGCTGCAGGTTTTACAAACATTAACCTGGACCTGATGTATGGCTTGCCGGGCCAGAATGTTGCCGTCTGGAAAAATTCCCTGCAGCAGGCTGTGGCATTAGCCCCGGAACATCTTTCAGTCTATGAGTTGACGGTTGAACAGGGGACGCCCTTTGCAGAACTTGCCGGCAAGGGGGAACTGAACCTGCCCCATGAGGACGCAACACTCGCAATGTTTGAGCAGGCCCAGGAGAGTCTAACAGCAGCCGGGTTCGGCCAATACGAGATATCCAACTATGCCCGTAAGGGATTTGCCTGTATCCATAATATTAATTACTGGGAAAATGGCAGCTATATCGGGCTGGGCGCCGGCGCAGTATCCTGTTTCTCCGGGGTGAGAATTAAAAGCACAGAAAGTCCTGAGCAGTTTGTGCACCTGCTTGACAAGAACCGGATTCCCTACACTGCAGCAGAGTTTCTGCCTCTCCAGGCCCGTTTCCGGGAAGCGGTGATCATGGGGTTGCGTATGACGGCAGGAGTGTCTGTTTCCCGCCTGGAGAAGCAGTTCGGAGTGACGCCGCAGAAATATTATGGGGCTGCGCTGGGGAAGCTGCAGCAGCAGGAATTGCTGCATGAAGTAGAGAACAGGCTGCGACTGACCCCCAAGGGGCTGTTGCTGGCAAACAGGGTTATGGCACAGTTGGTTTGATGCAGCGCCCCCTTAATTACCGGACTCCGCTGTTGTGTTCTTCAGCAAAGTTGCCGGGGGGGAAATAATGCTCCCCTTCGGGCTTCCAGGGTTCTACAGGAAAAGGTGTCCCACTGCTGAAGGCTTCATCCTCGGCGGATTTTTGCGGGGCTTTTATCTTTTGACTGACCATGAATTTTCCGTCTTTCCATTCCCCTATTTCCTGTGATTTATCAAAATAGGTAATGGTTCCCTTGCCGTAATGTTCCCCGTCTTTGAACTCTCCTATGTAAACTCGACCGTCAGAGAGCAGGGTGCCCTTGCCGTCAAGCTGACCCTTTTTAAATTCCCCGGTATATTGGCTGCCGTCCGCATAATTATATTTCCCTTTTCCGTGAAATACCCCGTCCTTAAACTGGCCTTCGTATTTGCTGCCATTGGCAAAGGTAATGGCACCCTGACCGGATATCACACCATGGTCAAACTGACCGCTGTATACACTGCCGTCAGCATAGGTTAATGTGCCCTCTCCATGGGGACTACTGTTGTCAAACATACCTTTATAGCGATTGCCGTCGGCATATTCATGGCTCCCCTGTCCGGCAAATTCACCGTCGGCGAATTGCCCGGCATATTGACCGCCCTCAGGAAAAAGATAGACCCCGAAGCCGTCTGCACAATCTCCCTCTAAACATTGGCCATAGGATTGGGTTGGAATAGTCAGCAGCATAAAATAGAGTATTACTGGTAATTTTTTCATAATGCACCCTCACGTTTTTACAAATGATCTGGAAAGAATTTCTTCAGCATCCACCAGGGCCAGGTTGCTGATGAAGACCTTTTTGTTGCGGCTCTGTCTCCCGCTTTTTATGGATACGTACGACTTGGGAACACCAAAAAGGTCTGCCATAAAACGGATAACAGCTTCATTGGCTTTGTTCTCGACTGGAGAAGCTGTTATGCAGATCTTGACGGCATTGCCGTGCATTCCCGCAACCCTGTTCCTTGAGGCACGTGGTTGCACGTATATATTTAAGGCGAGGTCCTGGTTCTGCCGGCAGGTAATACACTTCATGCAACAGTCAAAAATTTCATGTGTTTCTTAATTTCGGTTTTTCATCCGTCTCTTTTTCATCCAGGGAAAAGGACACTTCCGGCTCGTGATCATCTTCAATAAAATCCTCCTCAAGAAACAAAAGATCGGCAGTTGCTGCGTCCCCATCACGGCTTTCAGGGGCGTCGCTTATACCCTCATCCAGGACTGACTGGAAGATGCCTCTGAGCTTGTCAACATCAAGGATATCGTCTTCGCTCAAAAACTCCAGGGCGCCGTCACCGGAGTCTTGGTCTAACTCCTCGTAATCCGGCAGCCTCGAGTCCTTTGCTGAATCTTCCGGCTCCTCTTCAATCAGTGCTGCAATCAGCTTTTCTTTTTTTACCGGGGCCGGGGCAACAGCTGCAGATTTCGGGACTGCTCCCACTGCCTTTTCGCCGGCAGCAGAAAGTTTTGCCTCAAGTTCGGCAAAACGAGAGGTGAACAGCGCCTGCATTTCTCCCGTTATCTCCCCGCGCATATTGGCAAGAGGGCTGATCTCTTTTTTCAGGGCTGCCAGTTCTGCGCCCATTGATTCGGTGCCTCTTTTAAACTCTTCCAGGGTTTTGCCCAGGTTGCCGGGGACTTCAACCTGTCCCTGCCGGGAAGACATTGCGGAGGAGGCCTCCTTGGCAGAACCAATAACCTCCTCCAGGCTTTTCTTTAAAGATTTTAAAGCCAGGCGGTCCTCCTGCAGGGCTGCCCGGTCGGCAGCAACTGCAGCCGCGCCCTGTTTCAGCTCTTGCAGGGTAGCGGCAAAATCAGCAGGAAACTCGACCTGGGCTTGGGACATCCCAGCAGCGCCGGGTTCCCCGATGGCTGCAACAACTTTTTTCAGGCCCTCCTTAAGGAAGTCCAGCGTCTGCCTCTCCTGTTTAAGGGAAACCAGTTCAGCGCTTATGGCAGCAGTATCCTGTTTGAGGTCTTCCAGGGTATTCCCAAGTTCGGCAGGAACTTCCGCCTGGCCCTGGGGTGTATAGCTGCTGGCTGCTTCCAGGTCTCGTTGCAGGGCTAAAACCTTTTCGTGCAGCAGGGTGTTTTCTTCCATGAGCTTGAAAAACTTTTCCGCCACCTCTTCAAGAAATGTGTCAACTTCCGCCATGTCAAAACCGCGGAATTTTACCTTAAATTCCTTGTCAATTATGTCCTGCGGTGTGATTTCCATTTCCTGCTTCTCCATAATTTTATCCTATTGCTGCAGCCATTTGCTTCAGGGTCGGCACCAGAAAACTCTGCAGGAATATGATGGCCAGTATAAGAATCATGGGGGAAAAATCAATGCCTCCGGCAAAGGCCGGAATGGTTCGTCTGATGCGCGACAGCAGCGGCTCCGTCACATCATGCAGAAAGCGGACAATGGGATTGTATGGGTCCGGGTTTACCCAGGAGAGTATGGCACGCCCTATGATGATCCACATATACGCTCCCAGAGCAAAATCCACCAGTTTGGCCAGGGCAAAGATAAAGTTACTGATCATAAACATGTCGTCATGCTCCTTTGCAGTTGGGTTATGATACCTTGCTTCCCGGGGGGACGCCATGCGTCAGGGCGGACAGTGCCAGCCCGCCCCCCTCGTCTTTTGATGCAAGTATCATACCATGAGAGGTTACACCCATGAGTTTTGTCGGTTTCAGGTTGGCAACCATAATGACCTGGCGCCCCACCAGTTCTTCCGGTGTGTAAAATTCGGCAATACCTGCCACAACCGTGCGTGTGTCAGGCGCCATAACCGTAAGTTTCAACAGCCGGTCTGATTTGTTTATTTTTTCAGCAGCTTTGATCTCTGCCACCCGCAGGTCAAACCTCTTGAAATCATCAAAGCTGACAAGCCCGGCGTCACTGCCCTCCTTTATGCCGCCCTTGGGAGACTCCTGCTTCTTTTTAGTCGGCGAAGGCTGCGGGGGCTGTTTACTTTTTTTGTCAAGCCTTGGGAAAAGGGAAGCGCCAAGTTTTATACTTACTCCCGGCCTGGTAAGACCCCAGCACCCATGGTCGACAAGGTTCTGCTTATCGTGTGCATCCCCCGATATACCGAGGGCAGTTGCCATCTTTATGCAGGTTTCAGGCATGGCCGGTTCCAGGACCAAACCGATGAGGCGCAAGGTTTCAGCCAGATGGTAGAGGACTGTGTTGAGCCGGGGAGTTTTGGACGGTTCCTTGGCAAGCACCCATGGCTCACTTGTCACTATGTACCGGTTTGCCAGGCTGATAACTGACCAGACCTCCTGCAGGGCACGATTAAAGGCGAAGTTCTGCATATGGCTTGTGTATGCAGTCACCATATGTGATGCAGCCCCGGCGAGCTCTTTGTCCTGCGGTTCAAGATCTGCAGGGGACGGGACTGTGCCTCCGGCAAATTTATTGATCATGGTCAGGGAGCGGCTGAAAAGATTGCCTAAATCATTTGCCAGGTCTGAATTCTGGCGGGCAACGATACTTTCGTCGCTGAATGAAGCATCCAGGCCGAATGACATCTCCCGCAGGAGAAAATAGCGCACTGTATCCACCCCGAAATCCTGGCGCAGGGTTTCCGGCCGTACAACATTACCGATGCTTTTTGACATCTTGGCCTCATTTATGTTCCAGTAGCCATGCACATGGAGGCGCTGATATGGCGCAAGCCCAAGGGCCTTGAGCATGGTGGGCCAATAAATGGCATGGGGCTTCAGGATATCTTTGGCGATGATGTGTTCCGCCACAGCCCAGTATTGAGCGAATTCTTCCCCGTCAGGATACCCTATGCCGGAGAGATAATTAATAAGGGCATCAAACCAGACGTAGGTAACAAAATCAGCATCAAAGGGCAGTGAGATTCCCCAGTCCAGACGGCTTTTGGGCCTTGATATGCATAAATCCTCAAGGGGCTCACTCAGGAAGGAAAGCACCTCGTTCCTGTAGCGTTCCGGGGTGATGAATTCCGGGTTCTTGTGAATATGGTCAATAAGCCAGTCCTGATACCTGCTCATGCGGAAAAAGTAATTGCTTTCAGATATGGGCTGCGGCGCAGTCTGGTGGTCCGGGCACTTACCGTCCACAAGCTCCTTTTCGGTTAAGAAGCGCTCACAACCGCGGCAGTAGAGGCCGGAATAGCTTCCCAGGTAGATGTCGCCCTGGTCGTATACTTTTTGTAAAATATCCTGGACCGTCCTGATATGGTGCTCATCGGTGGTGCGGATAAAGGTGTCCGGCTTGATATTAAAAGGAGGCCAGGCCTCCTGAAAAAGTAAACTTATACGGTCCGCATACTCTTGGGGTGCTATGCCTGCAGCCCGTGCAGCTTCGGCAATCTTGTCCCCATGCTCATCCGTGCCGGTCTGAAAGCGCACATCTTCCTTGCAGAGCCTGCGGAAACGGCTGTAGGTGTCAGCCACAATGGTCGTATAGGCATGGCCGAGGTGCGGCTGGGCATTTACATAATATATGGGTGTAGTAATGTAGAGGCTCATTTGTCTTTTGCCGGAGTAAGGGTTTGCCACTGGTCCCTGGCCAGTGTCAGTTCTTCTCCGTCATCATCCTTGATCATGATTGACTCCTTTAACACATTATGCTGACGAACTTTATACTGCCGGTCATTAAAGGTTACTTTCCTGCCTATCTTGGGCATGTTCCTGCGTATGGATTTGTAGGTTTTGTACTCGTAGTTTAAACAGCAGAGCAGCCTGTTGCAGGCACCCGAGATCTTGGCAGGATTGAGGGGCAGGTTTTGTTCCTTTGCCATTTTTATGGAGACGGACTCGAAATTCTGAATGAAAGAAGAGCAGCAGAGCTCACGACCGCAGCAGCCCAGACCGCCCAGCATCTTGGTCTCGTGGCGCACCCCGATCTGGCGCATTTCAACCCTGGTGCGAAATTCCTGCACCAGGTTTTTGACCAGCTCCCTGAAGTCCACCCTGTTTTCAGCGGTAAAATAGAAAATTACTTTACCGCCATTAAAAAAACGCTCAACCTTGACCAGGTTCATCGGCAGGTCCAGCTTTTTGATAAGTTTAGAGCAAAGCGCAAAGGCCTTATGTTCCATGTCTCCCAGCTTTTCAAACTTGGCGGCTTCGTCCCTGGTCCCCCTCCTGACAACGCTCAGGGGGCCTGTTTCCTTTTTAGAGGAAGACTTTTCCGGCCACAGTGGAACCAGGGTGAGTACACGGGCAGGTTCAAGGCCATGATCTGTCTGCACCATGACCACCTCGTCCTTCTGGAGTCCCCGGAGCCTTGTTGAGGCTGAGAATATCTGTTCAGCCGGGCGGAATTGGATTTTGCAATGGTTAAGCAGGTTTTCTTTTTGCCTGTTGTCCTCAAGTGCAGCCCGGCTGTTCTTTTCCTGTTGTTGATTTTTTATCATAATAGAGTTGGAATGTATAAAATTATGCCATTGAGCAAATGGCGCTAGCCCACATTTTTCAAAACTGTTCATGAAATGTTCGGGCTAAATCAACAGTGTACTATACCATTATATAAGATCAAAAAAAAGAGTTTCAAGGACCAAAGTACGGCTGCAGTTGCGTAATAATTGTCTTTCTGCCAGATCGAGGCGATGGAGCTTAGCGTAAAGTTGGGTGAGAGTCCAGCGTTGTGTTGCTGCGGACAGTGAAAATACCAGGTCTTTATTGACGATTGCTGCCGCCGGACCACCTGCAGCTGACAGGACAAGATCACGGTACCACAGACGCAGAAGGCTTAAAAATTCACTGGTGTTTTCCTTAAGCCCGGCAGCCTTTTCACTCAAACGAAATACTTGGGCAATGGTTTCTGCCTCGTCATGCTGCCCGAGGAGGAGTTCTTCGACCACCTGCTGCCGGAGGGCAAGCAGGTCTTCCTGCCAGAGTAGTTTTGCCCTGCCAAGGCTGCCCTCTGCCACAGCGGCCAGGGTGAGGGCCAAGGACTCCTCTATTCCTTCCTCCTGGCTGAGCAGCCTGGCCATGTCTTCATGCTCAAGGGGGCCGAAAGGTATAACCTGGCAGCGCGACAGGATGGTCGGAAGGACCTCGCCGGCCTGACCGGCCGTTAGAATAAGGAGGTTGCCCGCTGCCGGTTCTTCCAGCGTTTTTAAAAGGCTGTTTGCCGCCTCCCGCCGCATGGTATGGATATCCTCAAGAATGACAACGCGGGTTTTGACTTCAAGGGGTGGAAATGCCAGCTGGTGCTTGAGCTCCCTGACCTGGCCGATCTTGATCGCCGCCCCATCGGGTTGGACCAGGAGCAGGTCCGGATGGTTGCCGGAAAAATATTTCCGGCACGATGCACAGCGACCGCAGCCATCACCCTCCAGGGAATTTTTACAGTTAATATATGCTGCGAAGGTCAGTGCTGCTCTCTTTTTGCCGACCCCGTCGGGCCCCCTGAACAGGTAGGCGTGGCTTATTTTGTTTTGGGCTACTGCCTGACGCAGAAGCGCTTTAGGTTTTTCGTGGCCGAGGAGATTTGCAAAACGAAGTTCCGAAGCTTCCATTGGCCCTAGAAGAGGTTCTGCTGTTTAGAATTTAAGTCGGCGTTATCCTCCCCATCCTGCTGGTCATGGGCATGGCTGCTTTCTCTTTCCACATGGGGCCTGCCTTTAACATAGAGAAAGCGTTCCAGGGTGCGCTGGAAATCGGTCCACTGGTAGCCCGGTTCCGCTGTCTGCCCTTCCAGGCGGCCCAGGAAGTTGAGCTTTGCATCCAGGTCATCAAGGAAGTTGAGGACAAAAGCCTCGCTTATCATGGGAAGAGAGGGTGAGCCGAATTCGTAGCGCCCGTGATGGCTGAGGATCAAATGCTGCAGCCGTGTGGCGAGATCTTCAGGGAAATCGGCAATGGTTTTGATGGTCTCCTGGATCATCTCAACCCCGAGGACAAGATGGCCCACCAGGCGGCCCCTGTCCGTGTAGCTAAAGGGAAAGGAGTCAAAGGCAAGCTCCCTGGTTTTGCCGATATCATGCAGCAGGGCCCCTGCCAAGAGGAGATCCCGGTCCAGGGCCGGGTAGAAATCAGCAAGCATGTCGGCCAGTTGCGCCACAGCCAGGGTGTGCTCAAGGAGTCCGCCCAGATAGGCATGGTGCATGGTTTTTGCCGCAGGCGCCCTTTGAAATTCTACAAAAAAGGAGTTGTCCTTATATAATTTGAGGAGCAGTTTGCGGCAAAATGGGTCCCGCACACTTTTGGCCACGTCCATGATTTCCATGGCCATAGCATCAATATTTTTCTTTGAGCCCTGCAGAAAAAGTCCTATATCAGCATCTTCTTTATCTAACTGCAGCACGTTGTCGATCTTGAGCTGCAGTGTTCCCCTGAAAGCCTGGGCCCCGCCGCTGACCTGAACCAGGTTGCCTGGCTCGCATGCATCCAGGAATGCATCGGCATTCTCCCAGAGGCGGCCTGCAATTTCTCCGGTCCGGTCCATGAGGGTCAGCATGAGATAGGGCTTGCCGGAACGTGTTTCAGCCCGGCTCATGTCCCTGACCAGAAAGATGTCGTGGACGGCCTGCCCCTCTTTTATCTGGTTGATAAATACTGTTTTTTCTTGAGCCATGAGTTTTTTTAGCTGTTCGCTTCTATCTGATAGCGCTTCATTTTCTTGTGCAATCCCTGCCTGGTTATGCCCAGGGCTTCTGCGGCCTTGACCCGGTTGCCGTTGCTTTCCGCCAGGGCCTTTTGAATGAGCTTAACCTCCAGCGACTTCACCTGGTCAGGGATGGATAGGCCGCTGAAAGTATCATCTGAGCGGCGTTTGGGGAAAGATGAGGTGTGGCTGAGAAGTTCCCGTGAGCATTTCTCAGGACCGATTACAGTCTCTTCAGGTGTAAGGGCCACCAGTCTTTCCACTTCACCCCGAAGCTGGCGGACATTCCCGGGCCAGCTGTAATCTTCGAACATGTTCAGCAGTTCTGCGGAAAAGCCGGCAACTTTTTTGTTGAAACGCCGGCTGATCTCTTCGAGAAAGGCCAGGGCCAGGGGCACAATATCCTCTATTCTATCGCGCAGGGGCGGCAAAGGGATCTCAACGGAGAAGAGGCGGAAAAAGAGATCTTCGCGGAAGCGGTTCTCTTTAAGTTCCTGGCGTAGATCTTTGTTGGTGGCGCTGATAATCCTGAAATCATACTTAATGAGTTTGTTGCTGCCCAGGCGGCTGCCTTCTCCCTCCTGAATGGCACGCAGGAACTTGGGCTGGATGGTAAGCGGCATATCAGCTATTTCATCAAGCAGCAGGGTGCCGCCGTTCGCCTCTTCAAAGCGTCCTTTCCTGCTATGGTCGGCCCCGGTAAAGGCACCCTTTTCATAGCCGAAAAACTCACTCTCCATCAGGTGCTCGGGAATTGAAGCGCAGTTGACTGCCACAAAGGGTCTGTCACGGCGGTCACTTGCTTCATGGATCATGCGGGCGATGAGTTCCTTGCCGGAGCCGTTTTCCCCCTGCAGCAGGACATTGACCGGGGTTTTGCTCACCAGGCTGGCAAGATCAAGCACCTCGCGCATGGCCTCGCTTTCAGCTATAAAGAGAGAGTCAAAAGAGAATTCCCTGTCAAAGCGTTCATATTCGCGGTTCATCTGCTCAGATATCCTGAGTATCTCCTGGCTGATGATAATGTTTTCAATGGAGAGCGCCAGGTAGGTCGCTGCCTCCTCGAGCTGCAACAGGTCCTCTTTGGTAAATGATCCTTTCAGTCTCTTGTTAAGCACCTGGATCGCACCGGTAACACCATGGGTCGTCGCGCTTTTAATTGGGACGCAGATCATATTGCTGGAAATGTAGCCGGTCTCCACATCAACATGGGTATGGAAACCTTTATTTTTATCAAGGTCATTGACGATAACGCCCTTGCCCGAAGAGATAACCTCTCCGACAATGCTCCCCTCGCGCGGCGGTTCAATCTGCCGTTCTTCAAGGCCGGTACCAAAGATGGAACAGATTTTGTCTGTCGCCATTTCAATAAGATAGATGGTGCATCTCTCCGCCCCCATGATCTTTGGGAGTATCTTGACATAAAATTTTGTTAAAGCCCGGTAGTCCTCCACGGTCCAGGCCTGGGACACCCTATCAAGCCGCGATTTGAGCTCAGCAATACGTTTTTTTCCCAGCATTGCCTCAGTAATATCAGTATCTTTCTTCATGTTTGCAAACCGAGTTTACGTTTGTATAACAATGTTTACGTCTTGTTTTTGGCAGTATTGCTTAATTTGCATAAATTGTCAACAAGGTTTACGGCCACTGACAAAATTTGGTGCAATTGTGTAGTTTTTGGCGTATTATATAGGACGGGACGGTTTTTTGTTAAGTAATACCAGATCTGCGAGGAAAAACATAACATGTTGATATCTTTAAAGAAAGAGTATCTGTCCTGCCCTGTGGAAAAAAAATCCAGAAATAACGACTTTGTTGTCCTTTTTGGGCATAAAAATTGCATAGTTTTAGGTGCTAAGGTTTGTTTTTCTGTGGTCGGTCAGTAAGAGAATGCCTTATTGGGGCATAAATTTCAAGTAAGTACATACTATATGTTTGCAACAAAAAACAATCATGGGTTTTCCTTCGTTGAGCTGATGGTGGTCGTGGTCATAATCGGCATACTGGCCACGGGAATCATCATGATGTTTACAGACCCAACAGGCAAAGTCAAAACCGCCGTATTTGAAATGCGGGGTGATATAAACCTGGCCAGGGCTGAAGCTGTCAAGGAAAACGAGAACTTTGTCATGCAGTTTCTGTTTAATTCCGCGGAAGGAGGCGCCGGCGGGGCCTTCTGCAATAAGGACAACCTGGCGAACTGCTACGTCGGCGGCAATTTTCACGGTACAATTATCTGCTGGGATGATGGTGACTTTAACTGCAGCGACCAGGCCGCCGATGATATTGTAAAGATAAATATATTTGGCCGCGAGGCCAAGTTTTATGATTTTACTGCCACCCCCCTGCCGCCGGACGGTCCCACAGCTACGCCTCCTGGAGTTGCCCTGGCAGGAAAGAACGGCATAGCCCTTACAAGCACCAATAATCATCTTGTCATGGTTCCCAATGGCACTATAACAAGTGACGGAGCAACAACGGACGATGGTGCCATCGTCGTGTATTATCCCCTGGATGGTTCGCCGGGTAAAATCAGGGGCAAGCCATTTGCCTTGGTACTTTCGAGCGGCACTACAGGGAAAGTTGAGCTCAGGCGCTGGAGGGTGGAGATTACAGACAATGGCGGAACCCCACAAGATGAAAGGTGGAGCAGGAAATAGAAAAAGATTTAGCTATGGACAATTTACTGGAACATCAGAGAGAATTTAAAGCCCACCGCCTTGGTGATCTCTTCGGGGTCCGTATCTTCCGTGACGCGGATAACGTTGTTGGCGAACTTGGTGCCGGGCTTGCCGCTGGCTTCGGCGGTGAAAGTATTTGTGGTTGCTGCTGTAATGTCATAGCGGTAATAAATGGAGTCGGTAACGATGAAGCTCAACAGTGGTTCGAAATCAGGGGCAGTTTCAGAGGTGGCATATTCATCATTCTGGGCATAGAACATTTCCTGGGCAGCCTTGAGGTCGAGCATTTTGTTGATGGTTTCGGCCTGGCGGGTCCGGAGGACATGGTTGTGGTAGGCCGGAATGGCAACTGCCCCTAAAATGGCGACGATTGCAACCACAACCATGAGTTCGACAAGCGTAAACCCTTTTGAGCATTTAGTGAAAGACATGGCAGATTCTCCCATACTGTTGATTATGAATACAAGAAAAAGCCCTATTGCCAAACTGTATTCAGCTAAAATTGTAAAGTGAAATTAATATTGTTGCAATGGTTAATCCGTCAACCCAACTTAATTAACAGCAGATGCAAACAATGAATCGAGACATAAAAGGCTGCAGAAAGAATGGATTTACCCTGGTGGAGCTCATGATTGCCGTTGCTCTTACCGGTATAGCGGTAATTGCGATCTACCGGGGGTATACCGCATTTTCCCAGACGGCCGACGCCCAGGAACAGATCATTGAAATGCAGCAGAACCTGCGCATCGGCATGTTCTGGGTGGCGCGAGATCTCCGGCGGGCAGCCATGAACAACGAGGAAGACGAAAATGCCGGCTTTATCGTCAGCGATTCGGCCTCTGTCGAGTTCACCATGGACATTGGCGGTGATGACCCTCTAACAGGTGGGCAAGCCACATCCTGGGCCCTATCAGGGACCTGGAACATGACCCAGACGCTTGGAGACGGAGACGTGGATGACTTGGGCGAGCGAATCTCGTATGCCAGGCTCCCTAACGCTGATGGGGGGTTCAGCCTCTACCGCAATGATGTCAATGCCGGGGTTGTCAACGAGATTATAACGAACCTTGAGGCCCTTGATTTTGTCTACCTGAGAGAAAGCACCACCTCTGGTCTGGTCGTTCTGCCCCTTCTGCCTCTGGGCACAGCCGACATGGAGCGTGTACGTCTGGTCCAGGTATCCATGGTGGTGCGCACCACCAACGAGGACTACCGTTATACAAATGATGAAATCTACAGCAACCTGCAGGATAATCCCATCCTGGATAAAAGCACGGCGCCGGACAATTTTCGGCGCAGGTTGCTCACTTCCGAGATTAAAGTACGTAACGCCGGGCTGTGATCGCCATGAGAATAAAGACCACAAAAAAAATATTTGCGAGCAGCAAGGGCTTTACCCTGCTTGAGGTGCTCATGGGCGTCACCGTGTTCATGATCGGCATGCTGGGGGTGACCGCCCTCAATATTTCCGCTCTCAAAAGCAATACCTTTGCAGGGAATATGTCCGAGGCCACCTTTCTGGGCAGCAGCAGGCTGGAAGCTCTTATGGGTATGGACTATGACGACCTGGACGCTGGTGCTGACGGTATTGGTGGCTCGCAGGCTGGCACGCAGGATGATGATGACGACGGTCTTGACGACGATGACCCTGAAGATACCGATGCTCCAGCGGTGGACGGCATTCCTAACTTCGGCCTGGATAATAATACGACCGCCACGGCCGACGGCTTTGACGAAGATATCGGCAAAAACAGCATCTATTCAGTGTACTGGAATATAGCGGAAGATGAACCCATGGCGGATGCCAAGACCATTAAAGTCATTGTGCAGTGGCGGATGAAGGATGAAGTCAGGCAAATAGACTTTAGTGTTGTCCGCCTGAGCGACTGAGGGAGCTATAATCATGAGAAGCAGAGAGCCGGAAATAGTATGCAACCAAAGGGGTTCGGTCATCAATGTGGCCCTGCTGATCCTAGTCATGATCTTCCTGCTGGGTATCGGGCTGAGCAGGAGAAGCACCACGGATGTAAGAATAAGCCATAACATGAAAACCGCAACTGAGGCTTTTTATGGAGCAGAGGGCGGGCTGGATATCGGCGCGGACCTGGTGGAGCAGAATCTCAAATGTCTGATCGGCTTCTCCGATCCTGATAATGACGGGAAAACGATTATTGGTGGTGGGGTAATGGTGACAGACCTGACGTTCTGGCGTAATGAAGAGGCCGGCGACCCCACAGGCGATCCTTTGAGCAACCCTGGTGTCATAGCATATTACCCGGCGGACTATGATCCTGCTGTTGACCCGGATGAGCCGCATACGAATATTTCCATCGGCGGGCCTGTCCGCTTTGCCAAGGGGGCGGCCATACAGATGGCTGCCGGCTACGAGGGTCTCGGCAAGGGTGCCGGTGGCGGTGGCGCGAATATCATCTTCAGCGTTGTGGTAGATCATATGGGTGCGCGGAACAGTTCGGCCATGCACGAAATTCAATGGATTCACAAGGTCGGCATAACCCCTGGAAATTGTAAATACTGAGAACGGCCCGCAAAAAGACAAAACAGTTCTATATAAAGTCTGGATAAGCAGGACACGAGGAGGCCATGGAATGAAACGCGCAGGGAACATCACAACAGCGGCAATATCTGTTTTCCTTATATTGGTTGTAGGCTTGATTGCAGCCAGGGAAGTTTACAGCGGTACCTGTGAAGAGGGAAATGCCAGGCCGCCCTTCCTCGGGGGCCGGGTTGTGACACCGGATGTTCTGCTTATGGTGGATAACTCCGCCAGTATGTATGACCTGAACTATGTGGAAGACGTCAAGACCTGCTTTGACGACAGCTATGATGATGGCGCCCCGGATGGCTATGCCGGTTATTTCAAGCAACGTGCATGGTACTATTATGACCAGAGCGCCGGCGCTGAACAGTTTGTGGCCACGGATGCCGCCACAGCTTCAGGCCTGTGCAACACTGCCGCCGGCACTAAATACTTCGGCCCCGATGTCGCCTCAGGTACCGTCACACCATACGTCTGCGTCACCCAGAATAATACCGGCACGGTTGCTGATCCTGTTTATGAGATAACCGCTTTTGCCGCCACCGGCAAGTTTCTCAACTGGGCCGCCGCCTCGAAAATGGACATCCAGAAATGGATTCTGACCGGCGGTAAATACGACTCTACGGACAGTGAGCTGGTCATGGAATCACGGGGCTGCCAGGAAGGCTCCCTGACCAAGCAGGTGAGCATGAACGGTGGCGCCTACCAGCTCACCCTGGGGATCCGGGGCGATGAGGATGCGGGCAATAAACATAACACCCTGATCGATATCTACGGCATCACGGCCAACGGCTTTGACAACGACGCCTGCCAGGCGGCCATCAACTACCTTACCCTGATCGAAGATCCAGCCGATCTGAAGCAGAGTGATCTCAAAGATGCTGTAGACGCCTGCATCGGCATTGCGCCCAACAAGTCTGAGGCAGATAATTCCAATGCCGCCTTCAACCATATTATCCATGCCTGCTGGTACAATGTAAAACATCAACAATGGCCGCCTGGCGGGGGTGCGGAAAACAGCATGATGCAGGCCTGTGAAAAGATATACAGCGATTTGGGTGGTCATGCGCCTGCGGCGAACCCCTGGGATATCAGGAGGACCAGTACCGGCTATGCCTGCTTCGGCAAGGTCACCACCCAGGAGGGTTTTGCCGGCCGCTGCTGGAACCCGGGCCCTTCTGTGATGATCCCGTTTAACGAGGAGCAAGATCCTGAGGTGCAGTATGCCGCCAGCCGGCCGGAAGAACAATTCTTCGGTCAGCCGTTCGCAACCGCTGAACAGACTCTGCTATTGACGGACAGCGCAGGCGAAGATGATGATACGGCACAGGCTGCGGCTGCAGAAACCCGGGCCCTGGCCACAGAGTCGAAATTTGTTCTGATTGAAGCCCTGCATGATTTCATCTCCACGGTGAGCAACAGGGAATTTTACCGTTCCGTGGTGCTGCAGACCCTGGCCAACTTCCTGGTGGCCAACGCCGATGCTGCCGCCGATATCATCGTGGACGAGGGATCTGCCACGTATCTCGATGCAGCCAAGTGGTACAACTCGAGTGCTGCAGGCGAGTTTGGCGGCCAGTCCAAGTATACCGGTACCTCAGGCAACTGGGCTAAATGGACCCCGGCCCTGCCCTTTGACGGCACCTTCGAGGTTTTCGCCTATTGGAACTGCGAACCGACCAAGGGTGATACGGCTGCCGACTATACCATCAACTATGACACCGGCACGACCTTTGCTCCTGCGATGTCGATCCCTGCATCTACGACAGTCACGGTGGACCAGACCGATGCTGCAACCTGCAGCGACTGGAATTCCCTGGGCACCTATCACTTTATTGCCGGCACCAGCGGCAACGTGGTGCTGACCAATGACCAGGGTAATAATAAACGGCCCAATGCCGATGCCATCAAGTTCACCCTGGTCTCGGCAGACACCACGACGACCACGACGACCACCACCACATCCACGACCACGACCACGACCACCACGACCACGACCACCACCACGACGACCACCACCACCCTACCGCCGCTCGGTGCCTGCGATGTTGACCCGGACCCGGCAGTGTTTAATGTGTTCGAGGCTGAGGATGTAACGGTTACTTCTGCAAACTTTTCGTTCCACCCATCGGATATCTGGGGAGAAGAGGCCCGGGTCGGTTTAGGGCCGCTTGACCCGCCAGTCGGGTATGTCATGAATTTCAGGACAGCCGGCACCTATTATGTATGGTTAGAGGCAAGGGGCCCCGGCGGTGGCGGCGGTGACAACTCTGCCTGGTACGGGCTTGACGGAGTTTCGGTTGGCAATATTTCTGTACAGGAAACACCACCAGCAGGTTCAGGAGTTTTTCGAGGTGATTGGCACTGGATTAATCAGTACTGGAATTCAGGCAATCCCTGGGACGGCCCGGCTGTGGCCCAGATAACTATCGCTCCCGGCGATGAGGGTGTACATGTCTTCAACCTGTGGTCCAGGGAGATAGGTTTTAAGATCGATAAGGTTGGCCTTACTGCAGCCGCAGGCTTCCCTGCCCCCCAGTGGGTGATGGAGCCTGATACCTGCGGAGGTTTGCTCTCCACCACCACGACGACGACCACCACGACTACCACCACCACAACTACAACCACCACAACTACCACCACATCGACAACCACGACCTCCACGACCACCACCACCCTGGCATTGCCTCCGGGCTCCGGCTGGATTGATCCGGGCGGGCTTTACGGCAGCGCCAAGCTCTGCGTGGAAGAGGCCATGAAGGACTTCTGCGGCGCCCTGAGTGTACCGCCGGTTATTGACCCGAGCAGTGTGACCGGAACCACTACCGAGTTTACCGGTCTGCCCGCCTTTTTGACCGGCATGGGCACCGAGGCCAACCTTGGCGGACCGCTGCTGACCATGAAGGGCAGGATCCAGCAGGGTACGGATCCTGGCGGCATAATCCAGCAGTATGTCAAGCGGGTCAGGATCGGCCTCATGGCCTTTAATCAAAAGGGCGACCATAGCGAATGCAAGAATGACGCCAGCGATTTCCCGTCGTTTACCGAGTGCAGCAACAGCGGCAACACAGAAGACGGAGCCCGGCTCATGGTCCCGGTTGACTTCTGGGATGAGCCCTGGAAAGGCAGAAGCCATAAACTGGCCCTGGTAGATGAGATCAATGGCCTGGTCGCAGAAACCTGGACGCCGCTGGCCGAGGCCATGCATGCTGCCGTGGGCTATTACGGCGAAAAGATAAACTATGTCGATTCACTCGGCGCAACGAAAAGCTACAGGTTCAGTGCGGATGACTACTTTGTTGTGCCCTATGCCCCGGCCTGGTCCAATGATACCGAGTATGCCCCGGACTCCATTGTGAAGGAGGGCGATTTCTATTACAAAACCGCGCTCGGCGGCAACTCGGACGGTACTGGACCCACTGCTGACACAGGTGTAACGGATTGGCTGAATATAACGGCTGATATCGACACCGATATTCCTGCAGGCACAGTCGCGCCCTGGGTGAACAGCCATTTTTATAACGCTGGGGAAAAGGTGCGTGTCGGCAACAACTATTATTTCACCCACATTGCCGGAACCTCCAACAGCGCCACAGGTTTGTTTGCAGATGACACCGGGCTGCCCTGGTCCAGGCTCAGCGGTCCCATTATAGCCGCCTGCCAGAGTACCAATGTCATCATTATCACCGAGGGGGCCTCGACCGCGGATCTCAACGCGACCATGACCGGTTTTATCGGTGATAAGACCACTGACGTAGATGTTGATAACACCACAGGCTGCAACATTCTGATGGGCAGCACCCTTTTCGATGATTTCACCTACTATGCCTGGAATGCTACTGATATATATGCCGTTGAACCCTTTGGTTTAAACGGTCCCAATGAGTTAAAAAACAATATCGCCACGCATGTTGTCTTTACAGGCACATCGTATACCGACCTGCCGGCGGAGTGCAGCCCGAAGAATCTCCTGCAAAACGCCGCGGACAACGGCGGCTTCGACCTCTATTTAGGTGAAAAGCCCGATGAGTTGCGTGAATCTCTTATAAGTCTTTTTGAGAGCATTCTTGAAAGGAGTTCATCCGGTTCGGCCGCCTCGGTTATTTCTGCCTCAACAGGGGGCGAGGGTGCCCTGTACCAGGCAATATTCTGGCCGGATAAAGATACCCATAAGACAGACGCTGACGGCAAAAGGACTTTTACGAAATGGACCGGCGAGGTGCATGCCTTCCTGGTGGATATAAACGGTTACCTCTACATGGACGTAAACGGCAACGGCCAGATTGATCCAGGCACGGATCCGGCAGTCATTGTCTACTATGACGTAAAAAATGATGCGACGAAAGTATGCTACGGCACTTCAGATGGCGCTGGCGGCTGGAATTACCTGGATGAAGATTATGACCCGACCCTGGATGTGGACGATGACAACGAATGTATGAATACCGAGATCGGACTGGAAGCAGCAAAGTACCTCTGGTCCACCTCCGACTGGATGCACAGGCAGGCCGTTGACAGCAATATTACCGCCAACAGGGGGATTTCCGGAGACGGCACCTATGACTTTTCCGGCATGACCAACAAGGACAAGCGCTATATTTTCACCTGGAACGATATTAACAATGACGGGACGGTGGATCATGGCAGCGAAATAATAGATTTCACTGCTACCTACGGTGGTTTTCCCGCCGTAGATCCTCTTGACCTGAGGGGCCCCATATACCTTGACTTTGGCGTGAACCCCGACGGTGAGGATCTGGATGGTGACGGTTTGCTGACGCCGGGCTTAGAGAGCGAGGACCTCGACTGCGACGGAGTCCTGGATGTCAACGAGGATACCATCATCATCAATGGTGTGCTTGACACGGGTGAGGATATCGACGGCGACGGCAAGCTTGATGTCAATGAGGATGTCAACGGCAACGGCCTGCTTGATCTGAACGAGGACCCTGACTGTGACGGTACTCTCGATACCTGGCAGGACATGACAGGCAACCTCATCAACTGGGTGCGGGGCCAGGATCAGTACGGCATGCGGACCAGGCAGGTGCCCGGTGACAACGATGGAGACGGTAGTTACATCGACGTCTCCGGTAATGTTTTTGAATGGGTCACCTGGAAACTTGGCGATGTAATCCATTCAACTCCCATCTCTGTGGCCACGCCTGCTGAAAACTACCATTTCCTCTACCGTGATTTTTCCTATGCCCTGTTTTATAATCATTACAAAAACCGGAGGCACATGATCTATTTCGGCGGCAATGACGGCATGCTGCATGCGGTAAACGGCGGGTTTTTTGATAACGACCTGAATAATGACGGGGTTGAAGATACAGGCAAATTTTGCCTGACGGCAGCCTGTGCACTTGACGGCAGCGGCAATGAGCTGAATACGTCGGAGGCGCCGGCTCTAGGCGCGGAGATGTGGGCCTATGTGCCGTACAACATAACGCCGCATCTCAGCTGCCTGGCCGACCCGCAGTATGACCATAAGTATTTTGTCGACCTGCGGCCGCGCATCTTTGACGTGCAGATCTATCCTGAAATCTGCGACGAAACTGATGCCGACTATGATGCGGACCACCCGTGCGGCTGGGCCACTATCCTTGTGGGCGGCATGCGGTTCGGGGGTTCCGAGGTGAAGCCCGGCGGCCTGGATGTCAACGGTGATCCATACTATGATTTTGACGCTGACGGCCTGCCGGATCATGCCAGCGATATCCGCGAGTTTATTTCATCCTACTTTGTTTTTGATATCACCAATCCTGAAAAACCACCTGTGCTGCTGGGAGAAACAACAAAGACCAACACCGGCAATGAGGTTGATCTCGGCTACTCAACGGTGATCTCGACTATGGTGCCCATGAAAATAGGCGAAGACCTGGATGTTAACGGTGACGGCATCCTTGAAGTTGACAAAGACTGTGATAACAGCGTTGACCCCGGCATTTCCAGGTGGTACCTGATGCTGGGCAGCGGCCCCACTGAAATTGACGGGACCAGCGACCAGGCAGGCAGGGTCAGTGTCATTCCCCTTGAACGCTTCATTGACCACTCTGCCGTAACAGGGGTAGCAGATCCGGTGAAGGATATGCGTATTCCTGCTGCGGCACCATTATCCTTAGCTGCTACAATAGCTGCCAGTAAAGATAAGGAGGAAGCCGGATACGGCACTTTCGTGATCCCCGAGGCCAATGGTTTTACCTCTGACCTTATAACAGTTGACATGCAGGTAAAACAGGACTACCTGGCCGACGTCGTCTATTTCGGCCTGACGACAGGTGACTGGCTGAGCGGCTGGGGCGGTATGCTTTACCGTTTGGTTGTTAGGGGATCGGACGGCTGCACCGGCCAGCTTGAAACAGAACCGAGCAGCTGGCATTTCGAGCCGCTTATTGACGTGGGACAGCCCGTAACAACGGCGGCGACCGTGGGCACCGACAACAAGGATTTCTGGGTTTATTTCGGCACGGGGCGTTTCTTCCACCCTGACGACAAAACAAATGCATACAGCAATTTGACCCAGAGTTTTTACGGCATCAGGGAACCTGTGGATCCATACCTGGCCGTTGGTGATAGATGTGATACTCTTAACTGGGATCTTGTCTGGAACAGCAGAACTGATGCAGGTTGTACGGTTGATACGCGCTGTGGAGATGCGGATTTCGGAACATACAGGGGGACCCTTGGCCTGCTCGAAGTAAGCCAGATAGGTGTACTGAATACCAAGTCGATTAATATCTCCAGCACCCTTATCTGCAAGGGCGATACGCCGGATGGCTCTGGAAATTATACGGATGAAACGTGCCTGCCGACTGCGCTGAAGACTGCGAGTGGATCCGATAGAACCTATAAGGAGCTGATGACTCATATTTCCGGGCTGAACTTCCTGTGCCGTGATCCATCAAATCCTGGCCTTGACGGTTGGTATAGGAACTTTGCCGACCCACGGGAAAGGAACCTGGGCCAGGCTTCTCTGCTGGGCGGACTGGTGTCATTCACCACCTATAAACCGTCGACAAATCTCTGCAAGGCCGAAGGATCAGGCTACCTGTACGGCGTGCATTACCAGACAGGTACACCTTGGGTTGAAGACGTATTCGGCAAAAATCTCAATGATCCCCCCACGGAAAACACTGAACGGGTTGAACTGGGTGAGGGCCTTTCTACCACACCGAATATTCATGTTGGTGAAAAAGAAGGAGGTAAGGCCTTTATCCAGACCAGTGTCGGTCAGATTGTGGAGATTCCGCAACCGAACCTGCCCAATAAACTGGTTAAAAGCGGCAGGGTAAGGTGGCGCGAAATTGAAAAGTAATAAAACTTGAGTTGGCTCAAGTAAGAAAACCTCCGGCAGTGAAGAGAGCTTGTAATACAGAACTCTTTGTACTATCTTTTCAGCAGCTTGCCGGGGACCCATCGAAAAGGTGATGCAGAGATGCATCCCGGTCAAGCCGCCGCAGACAACCTGCGGCGGCTTGTTTACTTTAACGTGACAATTTCTCCGATACATGGGAACTATGAATTTTCTGGATGATGAAAAATATCTGCTTGACCTGCTGACCGGGAATAACCTGCTTAGTGCAGAGCAGGTGAAGACCTTTGCCATGAAAAAGGAGCCCCAGCGCCAGCTCTTGCTCAGAAAGCTTGGCGGCCGCAGGACCAATGACCGCAGAAAATCGCCCCTGAACCAGCCCGACGTGGTGGACATTCTGGTGTCCCTGCAGTTTGTAATGGAGGGCAGCAAAAACCTGCTGCTCTCGGAAGAAATCATCATGCGGGCCGTGGCACAGGACCTGAAAATGCCCTTCAAGAAGCTTGACCCCCTGGAGCTTGACCTGGATCTTGTCACCAAGACCATCCCCAAGTCCTTTGCCTTAAAGCATCTGCTGCTGCCTTTTGATATCAGGAACGGGGTTTATGAGGTCGCCATCTATGAGCCTGCCAAGAGGCATGCCCTGGAGGATATTGAGCGGGCCAACCAGATCAAGATAAAGCCCTACCTCAGCACCAAGTCGGATATCGGGCGCATGCTGGCGGAATTTTTCGGTTTCCAGTCATCCATTACCGCGGCGGAAACGCACATGGCCGGGCCCCTGGTGGACCTTGGCAACCTGGAGCAGTACGTCAAGATATCCTCGGCCAAGGAGATAACCTCCTCGGACCAGCATATAAAAAGTGCCGTGGACCACCTGTTCAGCTATGCCTTTCAGCAGCGGGCCAGCGATATCCATATTGAGCCCAAGCGCCAGACAAGCATGGTGCGGCTGCGTATTGACGGGGTGCTGCATACCATCTACAATCTGCCCAAGGTCGTGCACCCGGCCCTCGTTTCCAGGGTCAAGACTCTTTCCCGCCTCGATATTGCCGAAAAAAGGCGGCCCCAGGACGGCCGCATCAAGGTAAGTCATGACAGCAAGGACGCTGAAATAAGGGTATCCACCATCCCGGTGGCTTTTGGTGAAAAACTGGTCATGCGTATCCTTGATCCTGATATTATTTTTCAGGACCTGTCAAATATCGGCTTTTCCCATGAAAGCCTCAAAATCTATGACAGCTTTGCCCATGCGCCCCATGGCATCATCCTGGTTACAGGGCCCACGGGCAGCGGTAAATCAACGACGCTTTACTCGACCCTGAAATATATTGCCACCCCGGAGAAAAACATCGTCACAGTGGAAGACCCCATTGAAATGGTGCATGAGGATTTCAACCAGATAGCGGTGCAGCCGACAATCGATGTTACCTTTGCCACGATTTTGCGCAATATTCTGCGCCAGGACCCTGATATTATCATGATCGGTGAAATCAGGGACCTGGATACGGCCCGTTATGCGATCCAGGCGGCCCTTACCGGCCACCTTGTTTTTTCCACCCTGCATACCAACGACGCCATTTCCGCCATTACACGCCTGGTGGATCTCGGGGTGCAGCCGTTTATGATCAGCTCGACACTGCTTGGCGCCATGGCCCAGCGGCTGGTGCGCAAGATCTGTCCCCACTGCACAGAAAAGTTCAGCATCAAGGGGCAGGAGCTGCGCGGCTTCGGGTTTCCGGCCGCCAGGGATGAATATACCCTGCAGCGGGGCGAGGGGTGTAAAGAGTGCAGGGGTACTGGCTATTTGGGGCGCTGCGGCATCTTTGAAATTTATTCCATGTCGGACAGGCTGAAAAAGATGGTAACCGCCAATGAGTCCAGCGCCGAACTGGTTAAGGTTGCCAAACAGGAAGGCATGAAGACCCTGCGGGAGGATGCCTGGGACAAGGTGCTGCAGGGGGTCACAACCTACCAGGAAGTTATGCGGGTAACAGGCGAGGAAAGTACGGGCTGACAGGGTTGTGCAACTGCCCTTAACCATTGCGTATAATAATAGAAAACGGTGTCAAAGAAAATTGTCTGTACAAATAAGAAAGCCTACCATGACTATTCCATTGAGGCGACCATAGAAGCAGGTGTTGTGCTGACCGGCCCTGAGGTTAAATCGCTCAGGGGAGGCAGGGCGAATCTGCGTGACGGCTATGCCTCAATCGACAGGGACGAGGTCTGGCTCCATAACGTCCATATTTCACCCTATTCCCACGCTACCAACATACAGGCAGACCCGTTACGGACGCGAAAACTGCTGCTCAATAGACGGGAAATAAAAAAGCTGACAGGCAAGGTAAAAGAAAAAGGATTTGCTTTAATCCCTACCAAGATATACTTTATACCCAGTGGGAAAATAAAAATAGAGATTGGACTGGCCCGCGGCAAGAAAATGTACGACAAGCGGGCTGATCTCAAAAAGAAGCAAAGCGACAGGGAAGTTGAAAGAGAATATAAGATTAGATAGTTTTTTGCTTTAATTCCATACTACTAATTTTCAATCTTCAATTTCTCAAATCTGAAATTAAATTGGGGGGCGAAACGGATTCGACGGGGATATAGAAGCTCAAAGTAGCATGCCGAGGTCTGTCTGCTCGTTAAACAGATGGAAAACTTATAATCGCCGACGATTATAATTACGCTGTAGCAGCATAGTTCTGCTTAGCCGTCCTCCTGGTTGCTCCCGTGCAATCAGAACAGGGCGTCGACTACACGGGATAGTTTCTGAGATGCGCCTGCCAGATCAGAAGCGAAATTTTAGCAGGATAGTGCTGCAGAAAGCTCGTTCCAGGGAATTCTGCAGGGCGATAGCCTAAACTGGAACTAAGCATGTAGAAACTTGAGGGGAGTATTTTCGGACGCGGGTTCGACTCCCGCCGCCTCCACCAGCCTTCGCTAAAGCTACGGCTGGCAAGCCACAAAGCTTGTCACCGTAGCTTTTGTTATAAGAAGGCTGCCCGCCGAAGCCTTGGCGAAGGAGGGCCACAAATCTTGCCCATAATCAGTGACCTAGCCAGTAAATTCACGGGCAGAACGATATTTAAATCCTGAGGAGATTATATGAAATATGTATATCTTCTCCAAAGCCTGGCAGCTCCCACTCAAAGATATGTCGGCCTGACTGACAATCTCGAACAACGTCTCGCTGCCCACAATTCTGGTCAATCCAGCCACACAGCCAAATTTCGTCCCTGGAAATTGGTCTGCTATCTGGTATTTGTTGATGAATCCAAGGCGGTCTCTTTTGAAAAATTTTTGAAATCAGGCTCTGGCCGCGCCTTCGCTCAAAAGCGGCTGTGGCCCTGATTATTTTCAATGATCTTCCTCCAGCCAATCCATTCCTTCGTTATTATTGACAATTTGGGTTCATGATACATTTATCTTGACGCGCGACACTAAAGCGTGACATAATGGTGTCGTGCAATTGTCGTGCTTTCCTGCAGGCACCTTCATTGTTAAATCACAAAGGAATAAAGTTTATGTCGCGCTTAATACCTGCTGAAGAACTGGAGCTGATCGAAAGGGTGATTGCAGAACACCCGGAGGGTATCGGGATCTCAGCGCTTGCGAAAGCCCTGGCTGGCTATCTACCCAATCTGCAGCGTCGGACCCTACAGCGCCGTTTGAAGAAGCTTCAGGAGGAAGGGCGGATCATCACCGAGGGTGAAAGCATTGCCCTGGTCTATAAAAAGGTTCCCCGCGTGATCCATGCAGAGATTGTCGGAAAAATAGGTCTCTCGGATAAAATAGGGACAGAGCCATATATTCCGGTATCAAAAGAGGGGCGCATTATCCGCGACCTGTTCCGTGGGCCGCTGACGGAACGAAAGCCGGTGGGCTATCAGCGCACCTTCCTGGAAGAGTATGAGCCGGGAGTTACTTTCTATCTTCCCAGGTCATTGCGAGAGCAATTACATGAAATCGGCCGCACCTCTGCGGTTGAAAGGCCTGCCGGTACGTATGCCCGGCAAATTTTAAACCGGCTGCTGATCGATCTTTCATGGGCTTCTTCCCAGTTGGAAGGAAACACGTATAACAGGCTAGACACGCAGAATCTGATCGAGTTCGGCCAGGCGGCGGAAGGCAAGGATATCCTGGAAACCCAGATGATCCTGAATCACAAGGCGGCCATCGAAATGCTCATCGAAGCGGCGGACCAGGTGGGTTTCAACTCCTTCACCTTTCTCAACCTGCATGCCCTGCTATCGGAAAACCTGCTGGCGGATGAGAAGGCCTGCGGCCGACTGCGTCACAGGCCGGTCGATATCAGCGGCTCGGTCTTTCATCCGCCCGCCCTGCCCCAGGTCCTGGAAGAGTGCTTTCGTCTGTTGCTGGAAAAAGCCGAAGCCATTCCCGATCCCTTTGAACAGGCCTTTTTCGTCATGGTACAGCTGCCGTATCTGCAGCCTTTCGAAGATGTCAACAAGCGTGTTTCTCGTCTGGGGGCCAATATCCCCCTTATCCAGCACAACCTCTGCCCGCTGTCCTTCATCGATGTCCCGGAACAGGCCTATGTGGACGGCACTCTGGGAGTGTACGAATTCAATCAGGTTGACCTGCTGCGTGATGTCTTTACCTGGGCCTACGAGCGTTCATGTCAGAGATATCTGGCGATCACCCAGAATGTGGCCGAGCCTGATCCGCTGCGTATCCGTTACCGGGAACCTCTGACCCGGGCGGTTCAGGCAATTGTCCGGGGCCGGAAGACAGCTTCTGAAAGAAATATTACCCGACTGGCAGATGAACTGGTTCCTGAAAACGACCGGGAAGCCTTCGGAAAAATGGTAAGGGAGGCCCTGGAGAACCTGCACGAGGGAAGCGTGGCCAGATACAGGCTGAAACTGTCTGAATTTCAGGAATGGAAAAAATTCAGGGAAACGGAGGAAAAATAACCTACATCTTGGTTGAATCCAGATGGCCGGTGGCTCGGTGAAGAAAAAATATTGATGCAGTCCCCATACAGCCCCCGGAAATAACATTTTTCCACCTAACGAGCTGGAGACACTACTCCAACGTAGACTGTTAGGTACACTTTGATCAACAAAAACCACTTTATAATGCTGGCCAGCAATTTTTTTTTTATCAACCTTTATATTCCCCGGATTCTGTCCGGCTCTTAGCTGTATGATTACAAAGAAAAATTAACAACTAAGTATTTTTATTTGCACTGCCAGTTATAATCCAACTAAGTGGAAACAAAACAACATATTCAGGTGGTCCCCAAACAGCCCCCGACCTAATTCCTTGCTGTTTTATTCAATTGATGGCATTTTTGAAAAAAACGAAACGCCCAATAACTACTATTTCTGCAAGTTTTTTGGCTTACAGGAACACTCAATCGATTAGCATTATGGGATTAATCTGCTATGGAAATAGCGTGCGTGGACTGAGCAAAACCTCTCTTAACTGGCTTTGGATAATCGGGGTCGGTGCAATCCTGGTGGGGTGTCATGTGCCCAGAGGGGTCACCGAGCCGTCGTTTGAGGAGACCCCGCCGTTTCGGATGTCGGGAACGGAAGCCATCGGCGAGTTTTGGTGGACCGCCTTTGGGGATACATCTTTGGATCAGCAGGTGCGGGAGGCGCTGGAGGGTAGCCTCACTTTGAGGGCTGCCCGGGAGCGCGTGCGAGCGGCCAATGCCTTGGCACGGCGGGAGGCGTCTGCATTGTATCCTGAACTGGAGGGAACGGCCGGCGCCAGCTACAGTAAAACGGATGGCACCGAAGGCGTGGAGAATTATGAACTCGGGCTGGAGGTCGGTTATGAAGTCGATCTGTGGAGCCGCATCGATTCACTGGTGGAGGCCGAGCAGTTGCGTGGAAGGGCGGCGGAGGAAGCGTATCATGCAGCGGCGCTCAGTCTTTCAGCGCAGGTGACCATCGTCTGGTTGCAGTTTGTGGAGGCGTTGCGGCAGAAGGATTTGTTAACTCAGCAGATCGAGACCAACCAGAAGATTGCGAGAATCCTGGAAGTACGGTTTTCCAGCGGCCAAATTGGAAGCGCCGACGTGCTCCGCCAGCGGCAGTTGATCGAGTCGACACGCGAACAACTCTATGTGGTGGAATCGCGAATTGGACTGCAGTGGCACCAGTTGCAACTTTTGAAGGGCAAAGCCCCCCAGGAACCCCGGGTCGTAACGGAGGCGGGATTGCCCGCCCTGCCGCCGTTGCCGCACACCGGATTGCCCAGCGCCCTGGTGCGAAGGCGTCCTGACCTGCGACAGGCCTTTTACGAGCTCAAGGCCATGGATGCCGATCTGGCCGCAGCCGTGGCTGACCAGTACCCGCGACTCAACCTGTTCGCCTCGATTTCCACCGCCGCGGAGTCTCCGGCGAATTTGCTCGATAACTGGGTGGCTTCAGTGGCCGGGCAGATCGCAGCGCCTCTGTTCGACGGCGGTCAGCGGCGTGCGGAAGTGGATAGCCGGGAAGCTCTCCTTCGTGAGGAGGCGGCGAACTATATGCAGACCACTCTGGAAGCGTTTGGGGAAGTGGAAGACGCACTCCTGCGTGAGGCGCAGCAGCACCGCATCGTGAAGAGTCTGGAGCGTCAGTCAAGCCTCAACGGGGTGACCTTTAAGCAGTTGCGGGTGCAGTATATTAATGGGGCCTCGGATTATCTCTCTGTTCTCTTAAATTTAATCGAAGGCCAGCGCTTGCAGCGTGATCTCCTGGCGGCCAAACGGGAGCTGTTGGAAATTCGCGTTGCACTCTACCGCTCCCTGGCCGGCGGAATCAAACCTTTAGCGGAACTCACTTTAGACCCTTTATCAGAAACATCGGAGTTTATCCCCCTTGTGGGGACAAAAGCGTAGATGTTGCCTCATGGTAAGTAAACAGCTCATGGCCTCCAGAATAATAAAGGGTCTTATCCAGGACCGTTAAAAATTCCAGTTTATCTGGGTTAAATGTATCCCGCAAATAAAACAGATTATGTCAGAAAGCAAAGAAGATCGCTCCGGTAAAGCAAAACACATCGTCCGCACCCTTGCTATCTGTGCAACCATCGTGTTGGCGGCAATGGGCATCATTTACCTGATCCACGCCACCGAACCGAGCGCACAAAAGTCCGGTGCAACCCGAAAAAGTGCGGCCCTGGTGGAGGTGATCTACCCGAAGCGCGGTAACTACCGCCCCGATATTAAGGCGCTGGGAACCGTGGAGCCGGCCCGGGAAATCCAGCTGAGCCCACAGGTCAGCGGGCAGATTATTTCCATGGCGGAGGGATTTATTCCCGGCGGATTCGTTAACAAAGGTGAAATGCTGCTGGAAGTTGATCCGGCAGACTACCGCAACAATCTGGCCATGCGCCAGAGCGAACTGCATCAGGCCCAGGCCGAGCGCGAACAGGAGCTGGGACAACAACGGGCAGCCCAACAGGAGTTTGCCCTGCTGGGCGAGGAAATCGAAGAGGCCAACCGGGCCCTGATTCTGCGCGAACCACAAATTCGCAGTGCCGAAGCCCGTGTCGAGTCTGCCCAGGCGGAATTGGACATGGCCAACCTGGACCTCAGCCGCACCCGTATACACGCTCCATTCGACGCCCAGATTCTCTCGCGCAGCGTCAACCTCGGTTCGCAGGTCTCGCCGGGAAACTCGCTGGCGCGGCTGGTTGGTATTGATGAATACTGGATCATCGCGTCCGTCTCGCAGGCTGATTTACAGTGGATCCAACTCCCCATGGCAGGCGAGCGCGGGGCTCCGGTGAAGATTACCAAGGCGGGGGCCTGGGGCGAAGGCGTTTCTCGTAAAGGTGAAGTTAAACGACTCATTGGCCTACTGGATACTGAAACGCGCCTGGCCCGTCTGCTCATTACCATCCAGGATCCGCTGGCCCGCCAAACCGAAGGGCCGGCGTTGCTGTTGGGTACGATAGTGGAAGCCCATATCGCGGCCCGCCGGCTGGAAGGCGTTTTCCGGCTGGAGCGCGACTATTTGCGCCGCAATGATACGGTTTGGATTTTTAATGAAGAGAAGCTCGATATTCGCGAGGTCGATGTAGTTTTCCGGGATCTGCACTACGTTTACATTCGGGACGGATTTGAAGAAGGCGAAGCTGTGGTAACGACCAACCTGGCCACCATTGCGGCAGGCATTTCCCTGCGCGTTGAGGACGGAACCACTCAAACCCGAGAAGATCCATGAGTGCGCTGCAAGGCAAACCGGGCGAAGGCACCATTGGATGGATGGCGCGCAATTCCATTGCGGCTAATCTGATGATGGTGATTTTGCTGGCTGGAGGCCTTTTTTTTGCAATTAACATGCAAAAGGAAGTTTTTCCGGAATTTGAACTGGATATTGTCACGGTTAATGTTGGGTATCCCGGGGCCGCACCCAGTGAAGTAGAGCAGGGGATTTTGCTGCCCGTTGAAGAGGCTATCGAAGGTGTGGATGGGATCCGCGAAATCACGTCATCGGCCCGCGAGGGAAGGGGCTCCGTCACCGTTGAATTGGTGAGCGGGGCAGACCGGATGAAGGTTTTTCAGGATATTGATCAGGCGGTGAACCGGATCCGCACCTTTCCGGATGATATCGACGAACCCGATGTAGAACTCCGTTCAAGGCAGCGTGAAGTCATGGAATTGGTGCTTTACGGGTCAGTGGACAGCTGGACGCTTCGCAAACTGGGCGAACGGCTGCGCGACCAGCTTCGGGCCAATGACAAGATTACCCAGGTTTCGCTCGGGCGGACGCTTGATTACGTTACCCATGTGGAAATCTCCAGCGACCGCCTGCGGGAATACGGGTTGACGCTTATTGATGTTGCGAGGACCATCAAGGCATCGAGTGAGGATATTGCGGCGGGTACTGTGGAAACCGGTTCCGGGGAAATCCTCCTGCGCATGAACGAGCGCAAGCAGTTCGCCGAGGAGTTTGGCGGAATCGAAATCATTCCCAGCGAATTCGGATCGTCGATCACACTGGCCGATATCGCCACGATTCGGGATGGTTTTGAAGAGACCGGCTATCCCTCGCGCTTCAATGGACAGCCCTCCATACAGGTTGAAGTCTACCGGGTGGGAGACCAGTCGCCGCTGGTAATTGCCGAGGCTGTGGAAAAGGAAATGGCCGCCTTCGAGACGGGTTTGCCACCGGGTGTCCAGTGGCGCATCGACAGCAATGATGCCGAGGAATTTCGCCGACGCCTTAATTTGGTGGTGAAAAACGGACTGATGGCAACGGCGATTGTCCTGTTTATTCTCGCTCTTTTCCTGGAGCTGAGGCTGGCTTTCTGGGTGATGATGGGCATGGTTATCTCGTTCTTTGGAGGAATACTGTTCATACCGGTGGTGGACATCAGCCTGAACATGATCACCCTGTTCGGTTTTCTCATCGTACTGGGGATCGTAGTGGACGATGCAGTGGTGATTGGTGAAAATGTTTACGAGCACCGACAACAGGGTGAAGATGCCCTGCCGGCGGCCATCCGGGGAGCGAAAGAAATGGCAGTACCCGTCATCTTCAGTATTTTGACCAACATCGTGGCCTTCATCCCACTCATGATGATTCCCGGAGAGACCGGAAAATTCTGGTATCCGCTTCCCGTCGTAGTGGTAATCATTTTAGCGGTATCGCTTTTTGAAGCGCTCTATATTTTGCCCTGCCACCTTGCACACCAGAACCGGGTGCGGGTTTCGCGGAGAGGCGTAAACTTTTTATTACACGAGCAGCAACAAAAATTTACCAATGCGTTTAACAATTTTGTAAATACCAAATACCGCTGGTTTCTGGATAAAGCCCTGAAGCTCCGTTATGTGACCCTGACCATCGCGGTTGCGCTTTTTGCCATCGCCATGAATTATTCAACCAGCGCGCACATGGGAATGATTTTGATGCCCGAGATAGCGGCAGATGAAATAGAAGCCGGCGTGCGCTTGCCGGTGGGGGTTACGCCGGACAAAGCGGCTGAGATTGCCAACAGCGTCACCGAATCCACTTTGCGTATGTTTAAGGAACACGGCCTGAAAACCACCGCAGAAGGCGTGAAAACTAACGTGCGGGGTGGCAGTTTTGTCGATGTGGAGATCGTCATGCTGCCTCCGGACGCCGCTGAACTGACGGCCAACGAGGTCATTGACCTTTGGCGGAAGGAAATCGGGGATCTGCCGGGAGTGACCCAAATCACCTTTGAAACGGAATCGGGCCCAGGGGGTTGGCGGCAGGACATCAGCATCGACCTCAGTCACAACAACATCGAAGTGCTGGCCAAAGCGACCAAAGCGATGGTAGCTATTGCGGAGTCCTACGACAATACGCGGGATGTGAGCGATAATTACCGTCATGGGAAAAAACAACTCGATTTTCGTTTGCTCCCGGAAGGACGCGCTTTGGGATTGACCCCTGAATACGTGGGTGAACAGTTACGATCCTCATTTTACGGAGCACTGGCCATCCGGCTGCTGCGCGGCACAAACGAAGTTGAGGTGCGGGTGAAACTGCCAAAGGAAGAGCGCAAAGACATTTACCATCTTGAGGACCTGATCATACAAACGCCGGATGGCAGCGAGGTCCCGCTCCTGGAAGTGGTTGACATGCAGCCCAGCGAAGCATTTACCTCAATCAATCGCCGCAATGGCCGGCGCATCGTCAATGTTTCCATGGATGTGGAGCCCAAACGCGCGGTTACCCAGGTGATCCGCAAACTCAACGAAGTAGAGTTGCCGGCGCTGCGGGCCGATTATCCCGGCCTTACCTGGAGCTTCGAAGGCAGCGACGCCGAAATGCGGCGGGCCACCAACAAACTCTGGGTGGGCTACGGATTTGCCCTATTCGCCATCTACGCCCTGCTGGCCATCGCCTTCCGCAGCTACCTGCAACCCTTGATCGTGCTCAGCGCCATTCCTTTTGGGATCATTGGAGCGGTGATCGGGCACATCCTGCTGGGCTACGATATATCGTTGATCAGTTTGATGGGTGTGATAGCCCTCTCCGGGGTGGTGGTGAACGACTCCCTAATCATGGTCTATTTCGCCAATAATAAACGCAAAGATACCAGTGCCTATGATGCCATCCATCAGGCAGGCCTGCGGCGTTTTCGTCCCATCTTCCTGACCACCGCTACCACCTTCGGCGGCCTAACCCCCATCATTCTCGAAACCTCCCTCCAGGCACAATATCTTATCCCCATGGCTATTTCGCTGGGCTTCGGCATTGTTTTCTCCACCGCGATCATCCTGGTTCTGGTTCCCGCCCTTTACTTGATTCTAGAGGATATTAAAGGAGTGTTTCGCGACGCAAGGCATTAGCCCAGTATCGTTCCGTCGTGTAATTTTGGGAAAAAATCATGACTTGTAAAATGTGGATATCTTCAATGAGGAAATCTTTACTGCCGATTTAAATCAAATGGGAACCATGACAAAATCAAAAGGATTTGAAAGACATATTTTTCCCGAGATGCCTATAAATTATCATATCGATGTTCTCTGATTCAGTCAGTACTAAATGGGGTGCTGATTTGACAGTAATCTTCAGGAATTATCGGTGGCCTATTTGTTTCTATTTGCATTGCAGTTATAGCCCAACTAGGTGGAGGCAAAACAACAATTGTGGTAGTCCCCAAACAGTCTCCGAAACAAATAATATTTCAGCTAACAATTTGAATATATAAGAAAAATTATTTTTTGGACGAGGGTTCGACTCCCGCCTCCACCATTTTGTTAACTAAAGGTCACAGCTTGATAGTAGCCACTCTTAGGGGTACTCTTCAGGCGTGACTTTTTTTATTCATTTCTGCCTTTCCATCCTGGGTGAAATGCAGGATGAAAAAAGCGGTGGAATAAAGCTGGAAACTCCTGCTAGCCCGAATATTTCATGAACAATTTTGAAAAACTAGTTTAAGTATCTGTTTTTGTGAATTAAATTTTATATTTCCAGTATATTTATGCGGTTACACTTTGTACCAAGTGACTGAATAGATTTTTTTTAAAAAAACTCTTCACCCTTCGGGCAAGCCGATACATCCGTATAGCCTTCAGTGTTAGGCGTTTCGCATACTAAAGTATAGCTCAAACGACTTACACTTTGTCTATCCGGCGTCTCGACTCGTGAAAAATTCGGGCTAGGTGATAAATGTGTCAGGGGTATGGCCGCATGGGCCCAAGGCAATATTGAAAATTCCCAATAAAAACTTTTTTATATGTTGAAGGGTGAGGGGTATATCTGGAATGCTTTAAATAGTAAATGGGGTGTTGAAAACAATTTCAACACCCCATTTACCTTCGATCATTATCTGTAGAGCATGACTTGCGTCACACAGGAAGTTACGGGCTTAGCGCTGGCCGATTTTAATACCCAATTGGCTGAGCATATTCATGGTCAAGCCACCGCGCGGCAGTTGCTTGGCAACCTGGTATGCATCCACAGCCTTCATGGTCTGCAGTCCCAATTTGCCGTCAATGGGTCCGGGGTCAAAGCCGGCCTTCTGCAGAGCCGCCTGGATCTGCATGTTGAGCTCCTTGGACATATTGGTCTCACAGAGCACAGAGCGCCATTCCATTTTAGCTTCACTTACCTTGACCTTTTTTGTAACCGCCTGCATTTCCGCCGGCACCTTTATGCGTTTTTCCTGGGCAGGAGAAACGAGCTTGAGAACCTTCTGGGTTTTGTACTCCGCCGGGATTTCAATTTTTTTAACAGTGGCAGGGGATTTCATGACACGTTTTACAACAGTCTCATACTCTGACTTTGCCTCGTGCCAGCATAAAAGATTTCCTGTCGCCTTGCCAACACCCTTGGTACCTTCTGAAAACCAGCCTGTTTTGGGTTCTGAAACTTTGACATTTAAAGTAACCGTCTCATAGACAGCTGGGATTTCAACTTTCTTTTCCTGGGGAGGGGATACCAGCTTCCTGACCTTTTGGACCTTATATTCCGCCGGAATTGAAATTTTCTTTGTGGTGGCAGGAGCTTTCAGCATTCGTTTGGTAACAGTTTTATATTCTGCCGGCACTTCTACCAGGCACATGATCTCACCGGTGGTTCCGTCTATCCTTTCAACCAGGCCGCGCCCCTTCTTCCAGGTGGTATAGGCGGGCGCCACCAGAATCTTTTCTGTAACCGTTTCATAAACCGGCGCAATTTGCTGCAGTTTTTCCGAAGCCTGCTTAACCAATACCTTCTCTTCTACCACTGAATATTTTGCGGGAATAACTTCTATTTTATAGGAAACGTCTTTTAACATTACTTTTTTTGTTTCTTTTTTATACTGCGCAGGTTGATGATACTCCATTAAGCATTGACCCACTTTGGGACTAGTGGGCAGACCAAGTGTCATGGCTCCAGCCACCAGGCTTGGCTCGGCAAGAGATGATTTATGTGAGCGCCCGGTCCGCCAGAACTGCTTTGCCTTTGAGACTTCAATAACCTCTTTAAGGTCTTCATAGACGGCAGGGACCGGAACAAATTCTTCAGAGGCCTCTTTCACCAGGACCTTTTCAGTCACAGTCTCATATTTTGCCGGAATAATTTCAATTTTTTCATATGTTTCTTTTTTTACCACCTGCTCAGTTTCGCTCTTATAACCGGCAGGAATCATAACCTTTGCATAACACTCGCCGGGTTTGGCATCCGGCAGGGATAATGGAGAAAATTCTTCCGCAGCTTCTGCAATAACAGGAGATACGGCAAATGCAAGGGCATAACTCACTAAAACAGTTTTTAATATTGTTGACCTGACCATAATGTTACACCTCCTTATAGTTAATTAATGAAGACAAAAGATAAGCTTTGACATCTTTGGTGGCTTAACAGAACACTGCACATCTGTAGCCTCAGTCATTTATCAGGTACTAAAATTATAAACAAATTATTTGCCGTTATCACAATTTATGAAAAAAAGCGCAAGGGCAAAAATGATATTTATTGAGGTTTTTCGATGTTCTGGCGATAAAATCATGATGAGGTTTGTGGCTATGTGAGGAGAAAAAACCAGGGTGTGAAGATAGAAAAAATATTTAATATCGAGGTGTTATGGTGTGTGCGAGTTTAAACCGGTCAAATAGTCATGTTGCCTTTTAAATCAGTACTCACTTCAGGTCATCTCCAGTAAAGCTGCAACGAGATTTTCCGCCCCCTCGCCGATCTGGTCAACCCGGGCATTGAGCATATAACAGGGCGTGGTCACGACCTTGTGCTGTTTATCTACTGTAATTTCACCATGGGAGGTTTTTTCGTGGGTAGCGCCCATCCTGGTCAACGCTTTTTCTGTTTCCGGGTCCTGGCCAATGGTCACCAGGACATTGCCTAAAATTTTAGCAATGATGGCAGGGGCGATACAGAGTGCGCCAATGGGTTTCTTTTGAGCTGCTGTTTCCTGCACCGCCCTGACCACATCCTCATTCACAGAACAGTCAGGCCCATCAAAGGCAAAGGTGGAAAGATTTTTAGCCGCCCCGAGTCCTCCCGGCATTATGAGCCCATCGTAATCTGCTGCCTTAAAGTCCCTGAGGTCCTTTATGTTACCCCGGGCGATCCGGGCCGATTCAACAAGGACATTTCTTTTTTCAGCCATTTCCCGGCCCGTGATAAAATTGAGGACATGGTGTTGGGGTATATCCGGGGCAAAACACTGGAACTCTGCCCCGTGCTTATGAATGGCCCACAGGGTCATTACCGACTCATGGATCTCCGCCCCATCCTTGTTGCCGCAACCAGATAGAATTACTGCGAATTTCTTCTTGTCAGCCATTTTGTGTCTCCTGGTTCTGGAAAATGGTTTTTCAGGTACCATATTCAAAGTTTAAAGTGCCTAAAGTGCCTAAAGTGAGCTAAAGTGAGCTAAAGTACCCCGCAAGGGGGCATAAATGCCTAAAGTTGTTAATCTGAGTAGTGTGTATTGGTTTTATTCTTTTAAAACTTTAGTCACTCGTAACTTTAGTCACTTTCAACTTATACATCATATACATCTTTCAGATGATAAATTTCGGGGTAATGCCTGTGCTGCTCCCTGCAGTCAAGGCCGTAGCCGACCAGAAAGCCCTTCTTGATCTCAAAACCGACATAATCGACTGCCACCCCAACTTCTCTCCGCTCCTTTTTGTCGATCAAGGCACAAAAGTGGACCGAATGCGCGCCGCGGTTTTCAAAGGACTGTTTCAGGAGCGCCATGGTGCGTCCGGTGTCAATAATATCATCCACAAGAAGAATATCCTTGCCCTGTACATCCAGTTCTATGTCCTTGGTAAACCTGAGAGTGCCGGAGGTTGTACCCATGCCGTAGCTGGTCACCCTGACAAAGTCGATTTCCATTTCCAGCTTTATATTCCGGACCAGATCCGCCATTAACATAAAGGCGCCATTCAGGATGCCTACAACCAGAAGTTGACCATGTTCGTAATCCTCCGTGATAGCAGCGCCAAGCTCTTTAACGCGTTTGGCGATATCTGTTTGTTTGATGACTAGCTCTTTTTCTGGCATGATGTCCTTGAAACGAAGTAATAAGTAAGTGTAAATTTAGTTTTCTTTTTCTTTCATAACAACAATTTTTTGAAATCATAATACATTCTACCGGTTTTGCTGATCAACAAAATGCGATATAGTGGGTTCTCGCACTATCACTATGTATCAAATTAACAGATGAGAAGGGTATTAATTGCTTGATATCAAATAAAAACATGAAGGAAATGGCCAGGAATACACTTTTTGTCACAGGAACAGACACATCTGTGGGCAAGACATATGTCTGTGCCAGGCTCCTTGAGTTTCTGAAAACTAGGGGAATACAGGCCGGCTACCAGAAATGGATTGCCACTGGTGTTGATGCCGGGCTGGCCGAAGACCTTGCCCTCTGCCTGGGGGCAGCCTCAATTGCAGCAACGCCGGAGCTTGTTCAACTGCAGACCCCCTATTGTTTCAGGTTTCCTGCCTCCCCACATCTGGCTGCTGAAATGGAAGAAAAGGTGGTGGATCCCGAAGTCATTATTGAAAAGTACTCAATCCTGGCGGCAAGGTATGAGTGGCTCATTGTGGAAGGAGTGGGCGGCCTTATGGTTCCTTTGCGGCGGGATCTGCTCCTCGCTGACCTGCTGGCCCGGCTGCAGCCCAGGACCCTTATAGTGGCCCGCAGCGGCCTTGGCACCTTAAACCATACCCTGCTTACCCTTGAAGTCCTGCGCCACAGGCACATTCAGGTTCTTGGTGTTGTCTTTTCAGATTCGGTGGAGCAGGAAGACGAGAGGCTGGTGCTTGACAACATGCAGACCATAGAAGAAATTGGGCTTGTGCCGGTGTTCGGCCGCCTGCAGCGGCAGCAAAACACAGAAAAGGCGAAAAGTGCATTCATGCCCGTTGGGCAGGCCATTTTGGATCAATTAAATAATGCAGAGTGATAAAAAAAAGCATTTTTGAAATTTATAGGTAGAACTACTGGTTTTTTTATGATATGTTTTTCGCCTATCGTATTGACAAAGAGCAGTCTTTTATGTAATTTCGTCAGGTCGCATAACCAAACAGTAGAGAGTGATTAACACAGGGCTAAAACCCTAAATATTTTATATCATTTAAAAAGAGGTTTCTTATGTCTGTGACGACCAAGGAAATCACCCCTGCCTTTAATTCTGAAGTAACAAAGGCGCAGGGCGGCCAACATCTCAACCGCTGTTTTTCCTGCGGTGCCTGCAGCGGTATCTGTCCTGTCAGTCAGGCAATTTCCGACTTTGACCCCCGTAAGATAATCCACATGGTGCGCATGGGATTAAAAGACCGGCTGCTGAAGTCAGATCTGCTCTGGTTTTGTTCCCAATGCAAAAGCTGTGTTTTTGTTTGCCCCCAGGATGTCCGCTTTGCCGAGATCGTCCAGGCTCTCTGGGATATGGCATATGAGCAGGGTTACATAACCGACCAGGATACCCTTGATAAGGGGAAATCAGCCTGGGTTGAGCGCGACAAATGTGTGTCCTGCCTTACCTGTGTCCGGGTATGCCCATGGGAGATTCCAAAGATAGATGGTGAAGGTGTTGCCACCATTGATGTCAGGGACTGCAAGGCCTGCGGCATCTGTGTGGCGGAGTGTCCGGCCCAGGCCATCATGCTCAATCAATCCCAGGATGAAATTCTGATCGCTGCCTGCGGCAGTAAATAAGACCACCTTTTGGCTGGAGTATACAATGAGCGACTTTACACCAAATATTAAAGCATTCTGTTGTCATTATACCTCGCAGCAAACCTGTGCTGAGGGGACCGAAGGCCTCAAGCAGGATGGGTTTCCCGAAAGTGTTTCCCTGTTCCGGGTGCCGTGTACAGGAAAAATACAGGTCAGCGCTCTCCTGCAGGCCTTTGAGGATGGAGCCGATGCAGTTTATGTCGTGGGTTGCCCGGTTGACAGCTGCCACAATGTCAAAGGCAGTCAGAGGGCTGCAAAAAGGGTTGTCGCCGTTAAGCAGGCCTTAAGCGAACTGGACGTGGAAGCTGAGCGCATTGAAATGTTTCACCTGGAAAGGGGCTTTCACCCTGAATTTGTTGCGGTTGCCCAGGAAATGGATAAGAAAATCAAAGAATTAGGGCCGAGCCCGCTCAAAGGAGAATCAGCATGATAATTGCCGAGCGCAAGCCTGTTGGAGAGATAGTTGATATGACCAGGGACCATAAAAAGGTTTTGGTCCTTGGATGCCGTGGATGTGTTACAGTATGCTCCGCCGGGGGTGAAAGGGAGGTTGAACTGCTGGCATCTCTCATCCGTCTTGGCGCCAAAAAAGAAGGGCGTAAGATAGAGGTTCAGGAAGGGACCCTGGTCCGCCAATGCGATAAAGAGTATGTGGATAGCCTGGATAACTGGAAAGGTAAGTATGATGCCATTGTTTCCATGGCCTGCGGTGTCGGGGTAAATTTCATCGCCAACCTGCGACCGACAACCATGGTCTACCCTGCTGTTAACACGACCTTTTTCGGAGGCTCGGCTGATCAGGGCGTCTGGACTGAGCAGTGTGCCGGCTGCGGCAACTGCGTCCTGCACCTGACCGGCGGCCTGTGCCCTGTTGCAAGGTGTGCCAAAAGCCTTATGAACGGTCCCTGCGGCGGTTCCCAGAATGCAAAATGCGAGATTCATTCGGAGGTTGATTGTATCTGGCAGCTGATCCATGACCGTCTTGAGCGCCTGGACCGCAAGGAGCAGATGTTGGAAGTTGCCCCGATCCGTGACTGGCGGCCGGCCGGGCATGGCGGTCCCCGCAAAACACTGCGGGACGATCTTTCCGTATAAGCTGCACCAATGTCATGGTGCCGCTCTTAGCTATTATTGGCAAAAAGAACAGCGGCAAGACCACTCTTATCGAAAGACTTATCCCCGAGCTTATCGACCTGGGGTACCAGGTAGGTACCATCAAGCACCACCACGGTGATATAAGCATGGACCAGCCCGGCAAGGATACCTGGCGCCACAAGCAGGCAGGCGCCAAAGCTGTGGTGCTTTCGGCGCCAACCGGCCTGGGCCTGATTCGTGATACTTCCAGGGAAATCCCAGTACAAGAGCTTGTCCGCCTCTACTTTTCTGACATGGACCTGGTGCTGACCGAGGGCTACAAAAAAGAAGCAATTCCCCAGGTTGAGATCTTCAGAAGTACTATCCATGCTGACCCCCTGCCCGACACCGGAGGCAACCTTATCGCCACCATGAGCGACGTAGAAACCGACCGGAATATACCTCATTTTGTATTGGGCGCAAACAAGGCATTAGCACAATTCATTGCTGAAAAAATCATTATGCCCTGCAGGAAAGAAAATTCCTGACCCCAGAAGAAAGCTTGCCAACTCCTCCCCTAACGGTTAACAATATTTATTTCTGCATAGAGCAGTTCCAGCGGTCGTTATCCATGCACCATCGCAGTCTTCAAGGAATAATATGGTTACAATAAATAATATCACAGGGGTCATTCTGGCCGGTGGGCGCAGCACCAGATTTGGCAGTAACAAGGCCCTGGCAATGGTGCATGGCAAGCCCCTGATCCAGAATATTGCTGACCAGATGACAAGCATGTTTGCAGATTGCCTGCTGGTTACCAATTTGCCACAAGAGTATGCATTTTTGGGTTTAGCAATGACCGGTGACCTCTACCGGGAAAAGGGGCCGCTGGCCGGCATTCATGCGGCGCTTCAGCATATGAGCACAGCGCGCGCCTTTATCGTGGCCTGCGATATGCCCAATATATCACCTGAATTGATCCGCTATTTATGCTCTATTAACGAACAGGATTATGATGCCGTAATCCCGTGGCTGCAGAAGGGCCAGGAGCCGCTTTTCGGGGTTTACCACAAAAAGTCAGCACCAATTATAGAGACCTGTTTGCAGCAAAATGATTGCCAGATCATAAGGGCATTGGCAGCACTTCATGTAAGGCGGGTCAGCGAAGAAGAAATAATGCCCATAACAGGGGGCCTTGCCTGCTTTAAGAATATAAACCGGCCTGAAGATCTCTAGCCATTCAACTCTTCTTTAGTGCTTCCGGGCCCTCCCTGCAGACAGCCTGTTCCTCATCAAGCAGTTTTGTGATTGTTGGATTCTCTCCGCAGATTGGGCAGTTTTTCTGTTTCTTGAGCCTGATTTTGTGGAAATCCATGCTTTTGGCATCAAAGGTTAACAGTGTATCGGTCAGCGGTTCACCAACCTCCAGTATATATTTCAAAGCCTCTGTTGCCTGGATTGTGCCGAGCATGCCGGCAATGGCCCCCAACACTCCGGCCTGGGAGCAGGTCGGCACAGCACCGGCAGCCGGCGGTTTATTGAAAGCACAGCGATAACAGGCGGATCTGCCGGGCAGCACGGTCATGGTCTGCCCTTCAAAGCGTAATATGCCGCCGTGGGAAAAGGGAATGTTTTCAAATATGCAGGCATCATTTATGAGAAATTTGGTTGCAAAATTATCGGACCCGTCAATGATAAAATCATATTCACTGATGATAGCACGGATATTGGCAGCGCAAAGATGTATAGCATGCGTTCTTACTGTTATATCAGGGTTGATGGCGCGCATCTTCTCTGCTGCAGAATCAACCTTTGGTTGCTTAATATCCTTTGTGAAATGGGCTATCTGGCGCTGCAGGTTGGAGATTTCCACGTAGTCGTGATCGGCAATACCGAGAGTACCGATTCCCGCGGCGGCAAGGTAGAGTGCTGCCGGTGAACCCAGGCCGCCGGCACCGACAATTAAGACCTTGGCCCGCATTATTTTTTCCTGGCCTTCGACACCGACTTCCTGGAGAAGAATATGGCGGCTGTAGCGTTCCAGTTGTGACTCGCTGAAATCGATCATGGTTTTTTTTAAAGTACCGCTTTACTGTGCTTTTTTTACAATTTTAAATACGCGAACCAACTGCCTCATAATGGGCTGCCCTGTCTTTTTCAGGAAGGGCGAGAAATTCGTCTATGGCAGCCAGCATTTCCTCTTTGTCGTCTTTAACCCTGCCGGAAACATTTACATAGTTATTCTGATGATCGCAGGCCACGAAGGTGGCAAGCTTGCTGTCAAGCTTTTCAAGCAGAAGTCTCAGTTCCAGAACAGTGCCTTCCGGAGTCTGCGGTATGAAAGTGCCGGCCCGTATCTCTTGAAAAAGAGGGCTCTCGGGACCGCCAAAGACGGTATCGCCCTTATAGAGCCACAGCCTCCTGAGCCGCAGAAAATCAGGTTCTGTTTCATTTATGAGGCTGGCTGTCTCAAGAATATGGCGCTGCCAGTGATCCCTGCCGCCAAGGCCCAGCAGTACGTAAAACGAAACTTCTATACCGGCCTCCCTGAGCCAGCTCGTCGCTTCTTTGACCATTCTGGGTGACTGCCCTTTGCGGTGAAAGTTCAGGGTTTGGGCATCCCCGGATTCTAGGCCTATATGGACACGGTTAAGGCCGGCCTGGGCCAGATGCAGGATACCGTGTTTTTTCAACTTCCAGAGTGTTGATGTCCTGGCATAGGCGGTGAGCCGCTTGACCGGTAAAACCTGGCGAAGATATTGGGCGATTTCCATGAAAGCCTCGAGCCCGATCTGCAGGGGGTCGGCATCGCCGAAAAAAACGTTTTCCGCCCGTGGATGGCGTTCTTTGAGAAGATCTATATCATGCTTGACTTCAGGTACAGTTCTGGTGGAAAAGGTTGCTTGGCCCAGGTGCGGATACAGGCCGCAGAACCGACAGCGGTTCCATTTGCAGCCCCTGGTCAAGCGCACGAGCAGACTGCGGTATTCGCTTGGCGGACGAATAATCAGAGTTTCCGGCACTTCTCTTATGTTACTCATACCAGCGATCACCCTAAATTAAGCATGCAGCTTCTAATTTGCTTTTTAAAAAACAACAAATCATGCCTTTAATTGGCTGATGGCCTTTTCAAGGCCGTCCAGCGAGAGCTCGAACATGGAAAAAATCTGCCGTACCATGCCAACAGTTTGTGAATAATCCCACATGTTTTCCTGGAGCGGGTTAAGCCAGGCAGAATGGGGAAATGTTTCTGCCAGATATTTCAAACACTCGATACTTGTCCGGCCGCTCCTTTCCTGGATATGTATGGAACCGTCCTGGCTGCCAAGTTCGTAGGGAGCCATGCTGGCATCGCCAACAATAATTAACCTGGTTTCAGGATCAAAGCGGCTAAAATCAGCAATTGAAAAAGGTTTTTTGGACCTGCCCGCATCCTGCCATAGCGTGTCATAAATCGTGTTATGAAAAAAGTATGTTTTAATATCTTTAAACTGGGTCCCGGCATAATCAAAAAGTGTCTGCACAATTTTTACATGGGGGTCCATGGACCAACCGCCGTTATCGATTGCGAGAACAACTTTGAGGCGGTCTTGCAGGCGCGGCTCAAAAACAATGTCAATTTCTCCGCCGATTTTAACCGTTCTGTAGATGGTTTTCTCAATGTTTATCCGGTCTTTTGCCCCTGCCGGCACAAGCTTTCTGAGCCTTTTCAAGGCTTCACCGATTCTTGCCCGGGTCAAAGGGCCCTGGGTGGAGTAATCCCTGTATCTTCTTTCTGCAGCAACCCTTAGGGCAGTCTTAGCGCTTGATTCTCCTTCCACCCGCATGGGACTCGGGTGGTACCCGGAATGTCCGAGCGGTGAAGTTCCGCCTGTGCCTATCCATTTACTGCCGCCATGGTGTTCGTCTTTCTGCACCTGCAGGATCTGTTTGAAATATGCCAGCAGCTCAGTTCTGGAAAGCTTTTGCAGGTGTTCTTCGTCCTCGCCGAGCATCCTCGCCGTTGCACCGGGATTCTGCAGCCACTGCCGGAGCATCTGACTGGCGATCTCATCAAGGATAAGGCCATCTTTTTCCGGCAAAGGAGTCCCCTCAAAGTGAGAGGTAAAGACCTGGTCATACTGATCGAAATACCGTTCACTTTTCACAAGTATGGAGCGTGCCGCAATATAGAAATCATCCAAGTTTTCTATGAGCCCGCTGTTCAATGCCTTGTGTAATGTAAGAAAAGAGGTTGGGGTTACCGGCACACCCTGTTCCCTTAAGCTATAAAAAAAATCGCTGAACATTGATTATTTCCGGGCCTGGCTATATATGGAGGCGGCCTTTTTATAGTCAGGACTTTTTTTAAACAGGACACCTAAGTAGGGGACCTCTTCCTCAACCAGTCTGTCTGTTTTGAAATCAGGGTCAGATGCCAGGGCCCGCAGCCAGTTAATCAATTCTCTTGTGGCAGGCCTTTTCTCAATGCCCTCTACGTCACGGAGTTTATAAAAGGTTGCAATCGCTCCCTGGGCAAGGTTTTCATCGAGACCTGGAAAATGAACCGCAATTATTTGTCGCATCATTTTCGGGTCGGGAAAAGCGATATGATGAAAGTTGCACCTTCCCAAAAAAGGATCGGACAGGTCCTTTTTGGCGTTTGATGTAATTATAATTACCGGACGTACCTTGGCCTGCACCGTTATATCCGTTTCAATAATATCAAACTGCATCTGGTCCAGTATATCGAGCATGTCATCCTGGAAGTCTGTGTCAGCCTTGTCTATTTCATCGATCAGCAGGACAACCCTTTGTGCGGCGCTAAACGCCTGGCCGATTTTGCCCATTCTTATGTATTCATTGATATTGCTGACATCCCTGTTTGAGTCTCCGAAACGGCTGTCATTCAACCTGGTAAGGGTGTCATATTGATAAAGAGCATCAATAAGCTTCATGCTTGATTTTACATTGAGGACGATGAGCTCCATGTTCAGGTTTTCAGCTATGGCATGGGCCAGCATGGTCTTGCCAGTACCGGGTTCACCTTTTAATAAAAGCGGCATTTCCAGTGCCATTGATATATGTACTATCCGGGCGAGTTCATTATCCAGAACGTATGTACGTCCCCCTGAAAAATCAGCTATGTTGTCATTCATTTGAACCTCTTACCTGTCATAATTATAATGCCTGTAATATCTGGTACAATAGCGGCAGGGTCAGAAACGAGGCCATGAGGCCCAGTCCGACCAGGGCAGCGGTGAGCTCCGGGGCAAGGCCGGCGATCAGGGCCAGAGCCCCTGCAGTTACCATGGGCGGCATGCCTGCTTCAAACACCGATACCTTTGCCGCCAGGCTGCCCTGCTGCAGTGCGAAAATAATAGCTGTTGCCAGCAGTGGCGCTATAACCAGCTTTATCAGCAACCCGGCGGTGAACGGCGTCCAACTGCCGGGCGGCAGCTTGAGCTTGACCTGCAGTCCGATTGCCACCATGACAACCGGCACCAGAGAGGAGGCAATGCCGTGCAGTACTGCCACCAGGACAGCCGGATAGGGAACAGACATGGTAAGCAGGCCGAGCACCAGGGCAATGAAGGGCGGGAAAAGACATATTTTCTTGAGTATGGTTAAAGGTGTCGATCTTTCGCTGCCGCTGTATGTTGCCAGGATAAAAGAGCCGTATGTGGCGAGGGCCAGAAAGGAGCCGAATTGATCATACAGGACCGCGTAGGAAACCGAATCTACTCCCCAGAAGGCCTGTACCATTGGTATGCCGAAAAAAGAAGTATTGCCAAGGGGCACCATGAGCAGGAGTGCCCCTGTTGTAGACCTGGTCCATCTGAAAGTTTTGGCAGCTGTCAGCACCAGGAGTGCCGAGATTGCTACCATTATCCACGGCATGAGTACCGGAATGAGCAGGTTTTTTGAAAAAATCAGGCGCGGCACCTGGAGCAGGATCAGGGCTGGCAGTGAAATATAAATGATAAAAAGGTTGAGGACCTGTGAACTGTTCTCTGGAAAAATTTTTAAGCGGCTCAGTGCCATTCCCAGCAGCAGTAGGGAAAAAATGATGATGAGGTTTTCCATGAACGCGTATTATCCTGCCTCTGCAACCGGGCTGTGCAGGGTTCCCAGATTTTCAATTATGAGTTCCAGCCGGTCACCGGGCTTAAGATAGACCGGCGGCTGCCTGGCAAAACCAACCCCGCTGGGAGTGCCGGTCATGATAACCGTACCGGGGAGCAGGGTCATGCTGTCTGACAGGTATTCGATCAATTCCGCCACTGAAAAGATCATATCAGAGGTATTGGCATCCTGCATGGGCTCATTGTTTAAGAAACACTGCAACCGCAGTTGCTGTGGATCAGGTATGAGGTCAGCCGTCACCAGTTCCGGCCCCAAAGGACAGAAGGTGTCAAAGCTTTTGCCGCGCACCCACTGCCCGGAGCCGCCGTGCTTTTGCCAGCGTCGGGCCGAAACATCATTGCCGATGGTGTAGCCGAACACATGGTCAAGCGCCCTTGCCGCCGGAATATTTTTTGCTACCCTGCCGATAACCACTGCCAGCTCAACTTCAAAGTCCACCTGGGGTGGATCCAGGCAGGAAGGCGGCAGGAGTATCGGATCGTTGGGATGGTTAAGGGCGGCGGGATTTTTCATGAAAAGAACAGGATATTGCGGCAGGGTGGCATTGGTTTCCCTGGCATGCTGCGCGTAGTTCAAACCGATGCAGAGAATGGCCGCTGGTTTTATAGGAGCAAGGAGTTTGGCAACCTTTGTCCGTTGGCCGCTGTCCTTTGTGGTTTTAAACAGGTCACCATGCAGCAGGGTTGCCTCGCCTTCACAATAATTATGCCCATACCGGGTATGTCCCTCTTTATCTATAAAACGAATAATTCGCATGGCAACAGTAACTTTAATGCAGCAGAATATTGTACCTCAAAAAAACCATGTATACTATATATGCAGAGGAAACAGGAAAACATAACACTTTGGACATAAAATATTATGAAGATTACAATCAAGCTCTTTGCCACTCTCAGGGATTTCGGCCCTGAAATTCAGGAGATGAGCGTCTCTGAAAACAGTAGCATTGAAAAGGTGGTCAAGTCACTCAACCTGCCTGAAGATATCCCTCTGTTGACCATTGTAAACGGGGTGCATACCGACCCGAAAGAAGTGCTGAAGGGGGGTGATGTTCTGGCCCTTTTTCCTCCGGTCGGCGGCGGTTAGCCTGGGGCAACAGAAAATTTTGCCATTTCGCTTGCAGGGATCCAGCGCCCCTTTTGGAACATCTCCGGGGCGACTTGTGCGCCATCAAGAGATACACTTTTGCATTCCTGCCAGAATCCTGTTGGCAGATTGCCAAGATACTCTGCTAAGTCCGTTGATTGTATATAAATCCCCTTTCTAAGAAGCTCCGGCCCCATATCTTTCATTAACAGGTTTAAAAGCTTGAGCTGCACAAAACCCTCTCCGGAATAACCATAATCGCCTGCCTCCCGGTGCGTGATGCTGTGGCGGAAGACGGCCAGGGGGCCCCGCCGTAAAGCAATGCCGACCAGGCCGGGCATGGTACCCGACAAGGTAAGCCTGGCTCCATCTCTGATAATAGCTATTTCAAGATCATCAGCCGGTTTACCGTCCAGAAAGATACCCTGGATCCTTGATTGAATATACTCGGGACTTAAGCCAAGCTGCTCGATGAAAAAGTCATGTATGGTGCAGCCCACGCAGGCGGAAACAAAAAAGCCCTTCTGCAGAAGGAGAAAAAGGTCTGCAATCTGCTTTTCGGCAAGGTCCAAAGACAGAGTTACGGCTTTTTGCAGCTGCTCTCTTATCTCGGTTGTTTCCACTGGTTCATACCCCCACAAGAGAATAAAGCTCTCAATTGCCTAACAGAAAAAAAGGAGGAGACGTCGGTTCCGCCTTCCCCCCTTTTTTTGAGCTGTCATGCTGTGCAATCACCAATCAAACACCTTGTCAAGTTCCTCATCCGTAACCCCGAACGTGACGTTATGCGGTGGAAATGCTTCGGTTTTGAAGTAACCGGGCAAACGGTCATGGGCCTTGGTAAAACCGGCCCGGGCATTAAAATCCCGCTCCATTGTCAGGACTTTTTTGCCAAGTTCGGTGACACCGTCGGCGGTGAATTCAGTGCCGCTGTAGGCGCCGATGATATCAAGCATGGCCTGAAATGTCTCAGGCTGGTCCAGTATGGCAAAGGCTATAAACAGGCACATGCCCGTGGAGTCAATGGCAGCTGTGGCTATCTGCAGATTTCTGGAAATTTCAACCTGGCCCTCCGGTTTTAAGGCATCCACATCGCCTCCGACCTTGAGAACATTCTGGGCTACAGCATAACCTGCCGTATGGTCTGCCCCCATGGGGCTGGTGGCATAGGTAACACCGATACCCTGTACAGCACGCGGGTCCTCCATGGCGACTGCTATGGCGTTGCCCATTTCAATGGTATCGACTCCGTAATTGTCATCCAAGAAGTCCAGCATGGCAATGGTGTCAAGATCATCTATGCCGCAGTTGCCGCCATGGGCCCAAACGGTTTCATATTCCGGCTGTTTGGTAAGGAAATGGCCATCCTTGTCATTATAGACTCCCGAGCAGCGGATAACGCAGCCGCGGTGGCACCCATGGGTGGCAAGTCCGCCGCGTGCCGTTTCGGTCTCAGCCTGGGTCTCGCCACTGATCTTTGAGGCGCCGTCGAAGCTGCCCTGTTTGAAGTTGTAGGTCGGGTAGCCGCCCACTTCGCTAAGTATGTTGGTAAGGACATTGGTGCCGTAGGCAGGCAGGCCTTCCCCGGTAACGGGATGTGAGGTCAGACCCTCAACAAAAATTTTGTTGGCTGCTTTGAACTTTTCAGGGTCTTTGGGGGAGCGCATTGCCATGCCGGTATCATCGAGCACGATAACCTTTACGCCTTTGGCTCCCATGACAGCTCCAACACCACCCCTGCCGGCATGCCGGGCCGGGCGGAGTTCCATGTCGGTGCAGGCAATTGAGGCGGAGCACATCTTCATTTCACCGGCCGGGCCAATGGAGATACAGGCTATTTTTTTATCGCCATACTCGCTTTTCATTTTATCGATCAGGTCGTAATTGGGCAGCATTTTGAGACTGTTGTCAATACTGATCTGTACGCCGTCCTTATTGATAAATACCTTGTAAAGGTCGTCCGTTGGGGGCTTGCCTTCCAGCACAATGGCAGCGTAACCCAGCCTGGCCAGTACCTGGGAGGGTTGGCCGCCGGAGTTTGCCTCCTTTATCCCTCCTGTCAACGGGCTCTTGCAGCCGATTGATATGCGGCCGGACATGGCAGCGGTTGTACCGCTCAGCAGACCGGGAGCAATTACCAGCTTATTTTCACTTCCCAGGGCGTGACATGTGGCTGGAACTTCTTTGGAAACTATGGCGGAGGTTAAAGCTCTGCCTCCCAGGCCGGCATATTCTCCTATCGGGACCTCATTGACCTGCGGTCCGCCTGCACCACTCATATCGATTCGTAAAATCTTATCCATCGCGACCTCCATGATCTGCTTGATTGCAAAAATGTAAGTTCATCAATACGTATCAAGAATATTTTATTATACCCAGGCATAAAACAAAAAAAGCCTCCACAGGGCTTAATTCACCCAGAGAAGGCTGTACAGATATATCGAGGTTTACCTCTATGCATGGGGATTAGCCTCAAGTAGAGTAAAAATTTAGATATCAGATATATGTTTTAGTCAGGATAATAACTTCTTGTCAAGCATATTATCTGGTAGGGCAAAACTGATGGTGGTAGGCGGTTGCAGGTCTCTGCCGGGCGGCTCAACCTACTGCAAAACGGTCATATTTAGATGGGGTCAATACTGACCATAAAGAAGAGGTCCAAACCGTGGAGTCAGGAATTCACCCTAGGTCCGGTCAGGCACGGGAGGAAGAATTTGTTGCAGTCCGTGGAAATTGGTACATTTTCGGCCCAAAAATAAAAAAGAGCAGGCCCGCTTGAAAAATCGGCCCACCCTGGGGTAGTTAAGCTGCTACCTGTCCGAAATTATGTTTCTTTTTCCTTTTTTTTGTCAGTATCTATGGGGCATGGTTCTCCTGCCTCGGCAAAGGCGGCACAGGCCATGGTGCCCTTGACATCTATTTTGGTGTCATCTTCTTTCTTCTCACTTTTATCCAGCGGGCATGGTTCTCCGGCTTCAGCAAAAGCGGTGCAGGCCATGGTGTCCTCCACAGACATTTTAGAGTCATCTGTTTTCTCTTTCTTTTCTTCAGCTTCATGGATTGGACATGGCTCGCCGGCCTCGGCAAAAGCACTGCAGGCCATGGTATCCACGACTTCTTTTTTGACTGATTTTTTTTCATCGTCCATGAGTATATCTCCCGTTAGGCATTTTCTTCCCCCTCAACAATCCCGAGGCAAGTTATTTTTTAACTTAATAATTATAAATTAACTATTCTTTAGCTTATTTGCACAAATTTTTTTAAAAGCTGTTTTTTTGTCTGTCATGGAAGGACGTAAAGGGGCTGCAGTAAATTCTACAGTATCCGGGATATTAGAACTTCAACCATAAATAAGAATTTCATTTTTCCACTGCATACCTGAACACATTAAGAATCATTCATGCTCAAGGTTACAAGCAGTAATTTGGACTTTCAGAGATGCAAGAATACCCAATTATCTATGTTCCCCTGAGGGAAGATTAAATATATAGGTAGTTTGACTTAAGAGGGAGAATGTACTTGAAAGTTTAAACGGCGGAAGCCGAACCCATCGCCTACTACTTTTTTTAAAATAATATTATCATGTTAAGCTTATACTGGCAACAGCTCGATAAGCTATAATTTAAGGACCAGGGATATCTATCGGTAGAACAGCCGGCCCGAAGAGGATATTTCTTATTTTGCTGATCAGGGTGTCCACATCAAACGGTTTCTCCACAAGAAAATGATCGGTTTCAGAAATCCCTTGATTGGCAACTGAAGGAGCAATGTAGCCGGACATAAAAAGAACCCGAATCTCGGGATACAAAGCGGCAAACTGCCTGGCCAGGTCGAAGCCGCTCATTTTCGGCATCATGACGTCGGTGAGCAGCAGATCAATTTTTTCCTGTTTTTCGGCCGTAAGCAGAGCTCTCTCGGCGCTGGAAGCCGCAAGACACCGATAGCCATAAAAAGAAATTTGCTCTTCAGTAACCTTTAGAACAATGGGGTCATCATCTACTATGAGGACTGTTGCGGTTTCTTTTTTTTGCTTTTGCATATAGTTCTTTACATTGAAATTTCGAGGCTTATTCCCTTAATCCCTGCCAAATGGACAAGCTTCTGGCAGACCTTTGAAGAAGTCTCTCCTCGGTTGCTCTCCCTTAAAAGGGCTTTCTCTGATATACGCTCAGAGCAGTTAAAGGTTTTCTGTGCTTCCCCCCGCGTGGGAAGCTTTTTTTGACTGCTGGGCAATCTTCCTCATATCGCATATTACTTTTTTATATTGGGTAGATGTGCCAGGGTGAATCTGAGTCCTTCCATTGTATTCTTCCATTACATGCATTTCGTTTTCTATATATTTCAGGAGATTTGGGTCATATTTCATAAGGAGCATGAGCAGCAGGTCTTGGGTAATTTTTGCTTTAGACAGGCTTTGCGATAATGTTAATACTTTCTGGGTAAGATGCTGAACAACCTCCTGTTGCGAATCAATTATTCTCTTTAATGATTTTGAGTTATTATTCATGTTTGCGCCTTTATTGAAATCATGCCTCATAGGATGTCTCCCGATTCCCACTTAGAAGAATATCGGGCTCCTGTTTCTCGAAACACACTTTGAAATGCTTGCACAATCTCAGGGTCAAACTGTCTGCCGGCATGTATATGAAGCTCAGCAAGGGCGTCTTCCTTTCTCCGCCTGGGCCGATAAGGCCGGTCAGTGCTTATGGAATCAAAGCTGTCCGCTACACAAATTATCCTTGCCGACAGGGGGATAACATCGCCTGTCAAGTTGTCCGGGTATCCTTTGCCGTCAATTCTTTCATGATGATGCTTGACTGCTGTTGATACACCATGCAGCTGCGAAATGGGCTTGATGATTTCGGCACCTCTGGCAGGGTGTTTCTTGATGAGTTCGAACTCCTCTTCAGTAATTCCGACTGGTTTATCCAGCAAAGCATCATAGGTTCCTGTCCTGCCTATGTCATGCATAAGTCCGGCAATTTTGAGTGTTTCAATGTCCTTGTTTGGAAGCCCCATTTTTTTGCCGATAGCAACGGCATAAAACGTCACCCGCTCAGAATGCCCTTTTGTCCAGCGGGACCGTTTATCTGCAGCATGCGCAAGTACTCTGGCTTTACAGATATTTACAGCGGTATTTAATTGGGTCGGATCTCCATGGACGACTTTACATACATCAGCCCATGGATCAAGGTGAGTCGGTGTCGTAATTTCAAGAGACCCTGGAGGGGTTACAGAGGGAACTGTTATAATTCTTTTTTTTTGCGTCTTTTTTCTTCCCATGTGCCACCCAGATGGATGCCGTATAAACAGGAAAATACCATAAGTCCGGTAATGACTATTCCCATTAACATTTGTTCAGGAGTTAAGGGTGCTAAATTCATGAGGTGCCTCCTTTTGCACTATGCCAACCCAACATGTTGGGTTGGACATTGTTGTTAAGCTTGTTACGATAAAACATTGTTAATACAAAGATACGATTCTCATTCGCTTTTATGCCGTCAATTTCCTTTCGTCGTAAAAAGGAGGTTAATTTCTGATTTGAATTCTAAGTGATATTATAGTAATGAAGCAACTATAAAATTGAACAATATACGTATTTATATACGTATATATAATACGTACTAAATGGTGTAACTATTTATATTATATTACTTTTATTATTTTTATTATTGCCGAATAATTTTCAAAGAAAGAAGCCGTGTATTAAAAGAATAATTGTTTAATGCGGCAAAGGAGAAATTGGCAGAGTGGTTGAACGAGCTATGAACAATGCTGGTGATGAGTTCTTTCCGTGTCGCCCGTTATATTCACCATCTGCTTTGAAGCGTTCTCTTGAAATAAAGTGTTGCGTGGCCATGTCAAAATGCCCCGCTGCTTGCGGTTGGGATGGATGGCATCCAATGATGTTTTAATGTTTTCAAGAAAGTTGTCGGCCTTCATGTAGCCGTAATGCCCCATCCCTTGGCTTGTGGGGATAGATCACTTGAGGCAACTTGCTTTTACAAATAGGATTTCAGAAGGCTTTTTCTCAGGCTTGTTTTTTTACCCTGCAGGCCGAGCTTCTTTCTTATCTGAAAGCGGTGGGTTTCAACGGTCCTGGGAGATATGTCCAACACGGCGGCAATCTCTTTTGTGCTCAGCCCCTGTTTTGTGAGGTTTGCCACCTGTATTTCCTTGGCAGTGAGCTTGAAAAGAAGCAACAGCCGATTGTAAAGGAACGGTGAGGCAAGAGCACTGAGGTTCTGCTCTATAAGAGCAAAAGTGTTTTTTTGCTCGGCGCTGAGTTTTGATCCCTTCAGCCTGTCAATATACGGCAGTATCATTTTTTCGATTTTCCCTTTAAGTTCTACATCATACTGCGCCCTTTCCTCGTCCCTTCTTTTCAGCAGGACCTCAAGGGCGATATTGCTTTCCTGCATCGCCTGTGTCTTTTTATGCAGCTTTTCCGCGGTGATTTTATGCTCTTTAATCTCACGCTCGAGGGAGGCGACCGTTTCTGATAGTTGGGCCGTTCTCTCCGCAACACGGTGTTCAAGCTTATCCCGTGCCTCCTGCAGATCGGCAAGCAGAAAGACGCGTTCCTTTTCCAATCGCTTCTGTTCAATGCTGCGCCTGGCCAGGCCGCATATTTCCACCATGTTCAGCGGTTTTTTCAGGAAAAAGTCTACACCCATCTTGTAGCAGCGTTGGATTTCCTCGTCTTCGCCATGACCAGTGATAACTACAAGTGTGAAGGGCGATTCACGGTTAATCTTAATTGCTTTCATAAAATCATAACCGTCCATAACCGGCATTCTCAAATCGAGAAAAATCAACTCAGGGGATTCTCCAGAAAATGCTATAAGCCCCTCTTTGCCGTTATCGGCAAAAGAGAGTTCGTAGCCTTCGTTTGCCAAGGCCATTTTAATAGCCATTTGTACGGTTTGCTCATCATCCACAACCAGTACCTTCGGAACAGAAACTGTTTGAATCATCTGTGTTGTTGCTTCATCTGACAAAGTCATGGTTTCAACTCCTAGATATTCTGCTTTTCATGGCATTAATGATGTACAGTAATCGGCAAAGAAATAATAAAGGTCGCTCCCCAGCCCTGCATCCGGCGATGCTCAATGGTACCGTTATGCTCTTTGATAATATTGCTGATAATGGCCAGACCAAGGCCTACTCCCTTTTCAGCTTTTTTCGTAGTAAAGAAGGGTTCAAATATGTCTTGCTCATTTGCCGTTTCGACGCCTGGACCGTTATCGGCAAAAGTAGTTTCCAGGAAATCCCCGGCTTTTTTCATGCTTACCCTGATCTTGCCGATTCCAACCTCTTCTATGGCATCAATGCTGTTTTGCAGCAGATTAATAAAAACCTGCTCAAGCTGCATTTTGTTACCGTAAATCTTTGGCAGATCATTCTCAATATCCCGGATTAAAACCTGGCTGCGAAGCCGCATTCTTTCGGCCATGAGGATCATAGCATCATCAAGTACCTCGGGCAGGTACAAATCGGAACGCGACGCAATGTTTTTCCGGCCAAAATTGCGTAGGTGCTCGGTTATCAGCGTTATTCTTGCAACCTGCCGCAGAGCCTCCCTGAATTTATATCGTATTTCCTTCTCATCGAACCGTCCCTCATCAAGGTCCCGCAAAGCGGCTTGGTAGGCAATTTTAACAAAGGTGAGCGGTTGGTTTATCTCATGGGCAATACCTGTGGCAATTTCACCGATTGATGCAAGTTTCGAAAGTGAAAGGGCCTTGAGCTCCATTTTCTTTCGTTCTTTTTCGGATTTTATTCTTTCGGTCACATTTCTGATAATGAGTTCGATTGCAGGCTCTCTTGCAAAGATTAATTTACTTGCTTTTATGTCAATGATTATCCGGTTTCCGTCTTTGTGTAATACTTCAATCTGGTTTGGCGACCCGGGTGATTCCACAGATATCTTGTCCAGCCGTCTCCAGCCTGCCGGTTGCTGTTGAGCGGGTTGAAGCAGTTCCTCTGCATTGCGGCCGAGCAGTTCTTCACAGTTGTACCCGAAGATATTGCAAAAGGAATGATTGAGCCAGGTGAACTTTCCTTCTTGAATCATAGCCACGCCGTCAGCTATCCCTTCCGAGATGCTGCGGAATTTATTCTCACTTTCCCGTAAGGCAAGTTCAATTTTTTTGCGTGATTGTATCTCTCCCTCCAAATCCTCGACCTTCTTTTCCAGGTCGGTTTTCAAGGTATTAATTGTTTTGAAGGAGTTGTTCAGTGTTACGATCATGTTGTCGAAGGTGTCCGCCAACACCCCTACATCATCTTTGGCTTCCTTACTAATGCCATAATTCATGGAAATGTTTATCAGCCGCTTTAGTGGTTTAGTGACTTCCCGGATTGTGAAATAGGTAGCTACACTGACAAGACCTAGAAAAAAAATCAGGAGTAGAACTCCTTTATTCAGCATTTCGTGGATAGCTTTTTGCAAATATGTTTTATTGAGGATCAAACCAACAAAACCGACGACATACATATCATTTGGGCTGGGAGGAGCATTAACTTCATCGAAATACATGTAATCAATGCTGAGTTGAGAAGATGCGGACTGTACCGGATGCCAGAACTCGATCCTCCTGGCATTATCAAGGTACAAGGTTTCCGGAGATATTTTTAACTGTTCAAAAAACTGCCCGGTAGCATTCTTTTTTTTGATGCAAATCTCCGTTTGATCCCAAGGCGGTTTAGTTTCTCTGTATAAAAGCTGCCCCTCAATATTATAGGCACAGACGCCGATTACATCTTCAACACTGAGAGCTGCCCCGAGTGATTCCGAAATTTTATTTTTGTCTTCGGCGAACATGCCGAGCCGGACATTACTGGCTAAAACCGAGGTCAGCATTTTACCGTGTTTGATGTTCTCATTAGTAAGGTATTCTTTCTGGATTTGGAGGTAGAAGATACTGAGGGTGAGAGTTATAAGTAACATTACACCAGACAGATGGGTGAAGATTTTGGCGCTGAAACTTTTGTTGATTATTCTGAAAAATATCAAATCGAACCCTTTAAGTTTCCTTTGCTTTATGATGCCCTGTCCTTATTCTCTACTGCCCTATTCATGACTATTCAATGCCATAATGTCTATCCCCAGTAACTTTGCTGCCAAGTGATTCACCCGGACATTAACTTTGCGGACCTGGACAGGCGAAAAATCGGATACTTTGGTGCCGTTCAGTATTTTAAGGGCCAGTTCCCCGGCCTGCTTTCCCATGTCGGTAGCATCAAAAGATACGGAAAGCGTCGCCCCCAGTTTTAAATATTTTTCTGCAAATGTGAGGACCGGTATCCTATTTTCCAGAGAGAAGAGAAAAATATAATCCAAAGTCTGCGGGGTGATCACCGTTTGGTCCGGCAGCATCCAGTAACAATCAATTTTATCTTTCATCCTGGCGAGCCGACTGGGAATTTCCTTTGAAGTTTTTACGGGCAGAGCAACAAGATGTATGCCAATCCGCTTGGCAAATTCTTCCGCTTCACGAACAAGGGTGCCAGTTCTGTCGGGATTGTAAAGCAGGCCTATACGCTTGATTTCCGGAATAAGGTGGATGAGGCTGGTAAGCTGCTGCTTTGCAGTCACGTTCATATTAATACCTGTAATGTTGTCTTGTGTCCCGGCTACCAATCCCGGGTTGGGGGCCAGGAGATATATAATCGGGATATCGCTGATACCCTTGACCAGCGCAAGGCTGCTGCTGCCAATCACCAAAAGGAGATCAGGATGCCGCCTGGCAATTTCCTGCTTCAGATGTTGGAGATTCTTTTCTGCGGAAAGGATACGTGTGGTAACGGTGTGGGGCTGAATAGTTTTCAGGCCGCGGGTTGAGATATCACGAAGTACTATGGTTTCAAACCCCTGCAAGGCATTGTTGTAAACCTGCAACTGTGCACTCTGGACCACAAGGATATCGTCGGCCCAGGCATGGGTCTTTTGAAAGCTGATGAAAATAAACAGGATCAGGAATATTTTCTTATTTGAAATTATTCTTAACATATGAGAGAGTAGTGATGCATTAAAGTAATGCATGGCTTTTCACTTTAAAGGTTGGTTTTTGAAAGTTCAATAAGAAAGAAAAAAGAGGGATAAACATATTTGAAAGTGTTGATGTTTTACAAGGCCCACCAAAATGCCCCGCTGCTTGCTGCGGGGATAGGTCACATGAAAGGCGACAACTTTCTTTTACTTCTTAATTAACAAGAAATCCTTGATAAGGCTAATAAAAAAGGAAAAAAAACATGCAGTGATATATCTGCAACTTCCGGTTAAAAAATGAAAAACGCCATGTTAAGTACTGCCAGTATCTTGCCCCTGTTTCTGGCTACAGTTTTATCTGTTCCGGCCTTGGGAGCTGAGCTGAGCCCGGCCGAGCTGGACGAGCTTTATCTTTATTTCAAGGATGACCAACTGGTGGAGGTCGAGACCCGCAGCCCGAAACCGCTCAATCAGGTAGCTGAGAACGTCACGGTTATCACCGCCGAGGAGATTGAGGGCATGAACGCCCATACGGTAGCCGAGGTCTTGAACCGTGTGCCAGGCATTATTATGGAGGGCAGCTACACTGATTTCGGCAGCTCTTCAACAATTTTTATTCAGGGTTCTGATTATGAACATGTCCTGGTGCTCCTTGACGGCATCCGCTGGGGTTATGTCAGTTTCGATTATGCGGAGACCAACACCATCCCGGTGCAGATCATCAAGCGTATCGAGATTATCAAGGGGGCTGCCTCATCCACCTGGGGCTCTTCGCTTGGGGGAGTGGTGAACATCATCACAAAGGATACCGGAAAGGACGCCATTCCGACCGGCTCCCTGTCCGGTTCCTATGGAGAGAACAGCACCACCCATCTGCGGGGCGATGCGGCAGGCATGCTGGGCCGGCTTGGCTATTATATTTATGGAAGTTATCAGGAGTCGGACGGTATCGAGGACAGCCGTTTCTTCGACAACAAGAACTTTTACGTTAAGCTGCAGCTGGACCTGCCAAATCAAATTGACATTGGGGGCACCTTCGGTCACAACAGGCCGGAATATAAATATTACCATATTCCAGCGTGGGATGAAGAAGGGGTGATCAATGATCGTGTCTATAACGCCACCGCCTTCTTTACAGCTCCATTGGGAAACACAGTCACACTTAACCTGAATGGTTACTGGTTTAAAGATACGTTCACCGATAAATGGCAGCCGATTTCAGCCGGAATTCCCATTAATAAAGTGCGCTACAAGGGTGAATCAACCGGCGCCAGCGGACGTCTTGTCTGGGACACCAATACACAAACCCTGGTCCTGGGTATGGACTATGAGCGGCGGGAGAACACCGAAACTGATCAGTTGACGTCCTACACATCAAAAAGCCAACATGATGAAATTTGGGCTTTTTTTATCAATGATACCATACGGCTTAACCGGCTGACAGTAATCCCCGGATTGCGCTATGACCATCTTTCCATTGCCGATGACAAGATCAGCCCCAGCCTCGGCCTGACTTATCAGGTGAATGATAAAACCCTGCTGCGGGGCAATGTTTCGCGCGGCTTCCGCAAACCCTATGCCTCGATAAAAACAGGTGATTCATTATTCTTTCCAGAGGCTAACCCGGACCTGGAGTCAGAAGAGATCACCTCATTTCAGGCCGGGGTGGAAAATAATGCCATTCCCTTTGTGAAGATCAAGGCAAACCTTTTCCTGCATCGGGCAGTAGATGTCTGGGTGAATGATCCTGACACCTTTATCTTTGTGAACAACGGTGATTTTGACCGGCAGGGCGTTGAGTTGGAACTGCAGACCGCCTCGTTTCACAATTTTTCGGCCAGCGTCAATGGCCTGTACCTGCGCATGAAGCCGGATGATGAATCCAGTGCCACCCATTATGAGGCTAATATTCTTGTAAAGTATGACGATGGGACCTGGCGGGGGCAATTGTTCGGCCATAATGTCTGGCTCGGCGACGTCTCCCCGCCTGTTACCTGGGACGATGAAACAGGCACCTTTATCTGGGATTTAGTTCTCGGCAGGCGTTTTCATCTGCAGCAGGATACATCAGCCGAGCTCTTTGCCGAACTGCATAACGTCTTTGACGATGACCAGTATTTTCAATGGGTTTTTCCCAATGCCGGACGCTGGTTTGAAGCTGGCATCAGATTTACATATTAATCCTCCTGATTAAAATATTTTAACCTGCACCTACCTTCTGTCAGATTGTTATGGAAATCTTTCGGTATACGGCATGAGTATAAAACGCTTGCTACGGGATTAGGTGTTCATGAAATACGTAAAATAAATACGTAATTGCATACGTATATAATCTAATTTTTGTTGTGCATCATTATCGATCATTCGTTAAATTTGAATTATGAAAAAAGTATTTTGCTTCGTTATATGCGCATGAAAAAACCGAAACAAATGAATAAGGACGGTGTGTTGCATCAACAATGAAATCTTACTAAGGAGTTGTGAAATGGAAAAGAAGAAACTCATTGTATTGGCTAAAGGAACTGACCCGAAGGAAATAGCTGTCAGAGCTGCATGTTGTAAGGTGGGACCCAGAAGGTTTAAAGCCTGGTAAAATCAAAACTTCTTATCTTGCACAAATGGGGGATGAAACTCCCCCATTTGTGCCCATGGAAGGCTTTTTCAGCTGCTGTTGATGATTTTGCCGGCCCGGACTGGAATGTTTCCAGCAGTTTTGGCCTAATTTACAGATGTTCTCAATCAAGATGGGCCAGATAATCAAGCCGGTTTGCCATTTTGCAAACAAATTTCGGACCGTTCATTGCCGGTCAATATCTCCAGGACTATCTGCGATGTCCCATGATAAACCGTCGGAACTCTTGCTGCGTGCATCCCCATATTACGACCAAGGACATTATTCCGCCGCTGAACAGGAATATGACGTTCAGGCGATGATTGAAATAGTCGGCTGCCACTCCCGCAATTCCCATGGCAACAGGTGAAACACATAGCACAAGAGTTGTTAATACAGATAAGACCCTACCCCTCATTTCCTGGGGGATAGAGACCTGAAGTTTCGAATATATATAGTTACTGTTTAATCCAGTCAGAATCCCGTTGCCGGTCATAATGATCAAGGCGAGCCATGTCTGATGGACAAATGCCAGAGCACCATACCCTATACCCATGAAAAACATACATGCCATCATCAGCCAACCTATCCCATGGCCACGCTTGGGAAGGATGGCCGGCAACCAGTAGCCGATGGTGGTGCCCAGGGCCATACCTGCGAAGATATACCCGACCCAATCGAGCGTGGCATTCAGGAACCTGCCGTCCTTCACATAAAAGGGCATGAGGACAAAAAAAGGCTCAACAAAAAAATTGAGCGCTCCGTAGACCCAAATAACATTACGCAGCCCTCTATTCTTCAAAACAAAGGCAAACCCTTCTTTTGTATCTGTGAAAAGCTGCTTAACAGATTTTCGCCAATCGCCAAGCCCACCCTGCGGTTTCTGGATTGTCGTAATAAAACTCTCACTCGCAGCACTGAAAATAAAGGTTAAACTATCCAGGATAAATATTGCCGGCCCACCGAGCATACGGTATATGACAGCACCAACCCCTCTGCCCAGCAGATCCGCTACCTGTATCAGCACCATCTCCAGGGCATTGGCGGTTGCCACCTTATCAAAGGGTACAAGATCAGGGGTAATCGATATCACTGCACTGCTGAAAAATATATTTGTTATCGCCATGCCGACGTAGACAACAAAAATCACACTTATTATGAAACCCGGGTTTTTTGCATAAAACACAAGGGCAAGTGCCATTACCAGCGACAGCAGACCGGACACGATATCGCAAATTACAATGATTTTTTTTCTTGAAAACCTGTCAGCCAGAGCTCCACTTATCGGCCCGAGAATGATATTGGGGATTGCGGCGATCATCAGAAGAGTCCCCATCATGGTGGCGGAGTCAGTCGTCTCGACAATCCAGAGCATCAAGGCGATCCTGGCCAGACTCTCGCCAAACATGCTGACTGTTTGTCCCTGCCAAAGTAAGAGGTAGTTTTTATTTAATAAACGGCTTGGTATCTGTTTCTGACCAGAAAATTGCATTTGTACGATCGTATTGGTGAAAGATTAATAAACTTCACGGCGAAAATTGTAAAAAAGATACATACCATCTAAATACTCGACACACATCTTTATGATGTTTTTCTTTTGTATTTACATAATCTATCTAAAGGACTTGGGCTGTTAATTGCATTTGCCTTTTTGAGTAAAGGAGTATAGTTTTTTATCTGAAGACTTCGTTTAATATACTGTTGGTCAACTTATACCTGTTGAGAAAAGATTACGCCATGCTACTTTCCCATTACCTGAAAGTTTTTTCGTATCCTGCCGAACCGGGACATCTGCTTCTTTATTCTTTAAAAAACTCGGCCATGGTTTTATTGCCTGAGGAGGTGTATCGGCTTCTGCAGCAGGGTGAAATTCCGGATGAGTACTTAGGCACCCTGACTGAACTCGGCATTTTGGTGTCTGATCTGGTAGAGGAGCGCCAGGAGGTTCGGTCCATGCTGGCAGAGGTCAACCGGCTTGATCCAGGTTTGAATGTCTCAATTATTCTTGGTCTGGCCTGCAATTTTTCATGCGTCTACTGTTACGAGGGGTCATTAAAGGCCAACAGGGCCATGGCAGATGCGACCGTCGAGCAGCTAATTGTCTTTCTCAAAGAGCGCTACACAGCTCACACCAAACAGAATCTCACTCTCGATTTCTATGGTGGCGAACCCTTGCTGTATACCAGGAGGATAAAAGATATTGCCGGTCCATTGAAGAATTTTGTTGAACAACAGGGTGGCAAATTCAATTTCTCAATTGTGACAAATGGTTCTCTACTCACCCCTGAGACAGTCAAAGAATTGTTGCCGTTTGGTCTTTATGGTGTCAAGGTCACGGTGGATGGGCCACCAGACGAGCATAACCGGCTAAGACCATTTAAATCAGGACAACCGAGCTTTGATATCATTCTTGCCAATATAAGAGACTGCTGCGATTTAGTTAAAATCGCTTTCGGCGGCAACTTTACGAAGGAAAACTATGAAAGGATGCCGGAATTGTTGGATAGTATATCGGATCTCGGACTCAGTCCGGAAAAACTGAATGATGTCCAGTTTCATCCGGTCATACAGACAACTGATCAATACACCAACCCGGAATTTACCGCCGGCTGTGTCTCAGTTAACGAGCTTTGGGTGGCGGATGCCTCTCTCATGATACGGGAGGATGTGTTGCGGCGTGGTTATCGTACCCCAAAGCTGATCCCTTCACCCTGTATGATAGATATGAACGATGCCTTTGTCATCAATTTTGACGGAAGACTCTACAAATGCGTAGCCCTGATCGGCCATAGCAAGTATGCAGTGGGTGATGTATGGAAAGGATTCACCAGCTATAGGAAAACGTATCATTTAGACCACTGGCAGCACCATAAAGAATGCCTTGATTGCGAATACCTGCCGCTATGTTTCGGTGGCTGCCGCTATGCGGAATTACAGCGCTCGGGCTCAATGAAAAACGTGGACTGCATGCGGGGATACTGGGACGGCGTCCTGGAGAAAATAGTTCTGCAAGACGCATGTTTTCAGGAAAACACCAGGTGAATTACTGATATATTGAGAATTTTGAAGTCGATTCGCTTTGGGGTGGGGTGAACGAAATTCTGTTATTTTTTCCCCTGTGCTATTTTTCTCATTAATAGCCAAAAGAAAAGGGGCATTCCGTATAAATAATAATAAATCTTTTACCTATTTGATTCGGAATCCTTAAAAAAGTCCTGATTTAATATATAGATATTTTGACTCTGATAGAAGAGAAATGCCCAAATGTCCAGCCTGACCTGACTTACTTTTTAAAAATAATAAAGACAATTGCTATAAAAAACAGGGCCGTCTCCGACCCTGCTTTAGCTTATTTGCACAAATTTTTTTAAAAGCTGTTTTTTTGTGCTTGTCACGGGAGGACGTAAAGGGGCTGCAGTAAATTCTACAGTATCCGGGATATTAAATTTCAACGGGAGTCTTTTCTTCCCACAAATTATGATGCTCTAATATCTCGAAGTCTCGTATACTCGCTTATCTGCGGATGACATCAACCTCATTGATAAATGTGGTTGATGTCATCTGGATTAAAAAAACATTACTTACACTTCTCAGGAGCAGGTACGTTCGGGCACGTGGGGCGATAGGGTTCATCGCCTATATAATCCTGCCACTCCCTGCACGTCATATTGACTGTCAGGCGTGCGCAGGCAGAGGCAATGCGGTCGTCATCCTTCCATTTCCAGATACGTGCTGTTCTCAAAGACCTGGCAACAAGGTGTGTACCGTCAGGAGTAAAATCTACAGATGAGACAAATGAGGGAGCTTTCACACGGAACACCTCCTTGCCGGAGGATATTTCCCATACATGCACTGCCAGATCGTTGCTGGCAGTCGCCAGGTTCATTTCATTCTCACTGAAGGCAGTGGCAATGACGTAATCATCGTGGGAAAGACTTTTAACTATGCTGTTATCTACCACATCCAGGACGATAACTTCTCTCCCTGCCACAGCAGCAAGATGTCTCCCCGACGGGCTCAAACTGATGGCACTTATCTCACTGCTGAGAGGAAGAGCTGCCACTTCTTTTCCTGTAGCCGTTTTCCATACATGGGCCCCTTTTTCAGTGACAGTGGCAAAAAGATGTCCATCGCCGGACATGGTAATGTTCACAAGTATATCATTATGTACAATCGGCGCTATTTCTCTCCCCGTTTGCGTATCCATTATTGCCTGCCTTTCGCCCAGAGACAGGATGTACTGACTGTCAGGAGTAAAGAATGCCATGCTCCGCTCAAGGCTCCACGAATTCTTTTGCCCTCCCAGGGCTGTGATATGTAAAACTCTTGGCAGGAGATCATATTCATATGCCTGGTCGACCATGAGAAACCGGCTGTTGCGACTGAAGGCGAGACTGACCTTCGGCATTCCCCATTCCCCCAACCTTTCACCTTCGGTAAGGTCTTCAAAATTCGTTAATTGCAATCGCGTGATTTCTTTTCCACTTTCATGCTCGCGTACCAGGACAGACTCCATATCTGCCAGTGCCAGCAATGTATCGTCCATGGAGAGCCGGGCATCCATTATTATTTTGTGATGGTTAACTGTTGAAACAGGCTTATCTCCTCCGGTATTCCAGATGGAAAGGGTCTTGTCAGTCGTCGTGATCAGTTTGCGTCCATTTTCTCTCAATGCAAAATGTTGTACCTGACTATCATGGCTGAAACGTCCTAACTCCTTTCCCGTGCTCAGGTTTAGCACACTGACTATAGAAGGCCCTTTGGCAACTGCTATAACGCTGCCATTCCCGTTGAAGGCCAGATCATACTGAAAGTCCCTGTCGCTTTCGCGGAAGCTCTCCGGTCCGGATATTTCAGACACGACGACAGTATCATCTCCCCCAGTTGTTGCAAGAGAGTCTCCACCGGGACTGAAAGCAATGGCGAATATTGCGCCCTTATGGGTCTGCCTCTGAATTTCCCTGCCAGTATCAAGATCCCACACCCGGGCCGTATCTCTATATACTGAATCTACTATAGCCAGATAGTTTACCGCAGGAGCATATTCTGCAATACTGATATTGTTTTCAATTGTAAACTGCCTTACTTCCTGAAATGGCTGGATCCGGTATATACGTGCCCGGTTACCTGTGGCAGTGACCAGATAGCGGCTGTCCCGGCTGAACGATACGATCGATCCACTTCGCTTTATATCTACTTTCCACAGTTCTTCTCCCGTCGTTACCCTGAGCATCCTGAGCTCTGCGCTGTTCATATCGGCAAGATACTGACCGTCCGGACTGAGAGGATAGGGATCTAACCCGTCCCAGAAGGTGACCTTCATTCTTCTCTCTTCTGCCCCGGTGTCAGCTTCCCTTATCCTCACTGTCCCATCACCATGTGCGGTAACAAGGTGTTTCCCGTCAGTTGTAAAGCGGGCTTCAAGGGTAACGGTGCCGAGATCATGTCCGATCCTGATTTCCCGCTCCCGGGAGGTCAGACTCCAGACATCAACTGCCGCTCCATAGGTAAAAGCAGCGGATTTCGAGCCCGGGCTAAAAGCTACAGAGTTAACGTCACCGACTTTCTGTCCCATGAATTCCTCCGCACGTGCAAGATCCCATATCTTCCATCCCGCATCACTTCCCGATGCAAGATATGTCCCGTTATCACTGAAGCCGAGACTCCGTCCGGTACCACGAAGTATGAGGGGTCTGATTGTGACGGGCAGTAAATCAGTTCCGTTATGCAGGGCGTGAACCGCCTCAAGAGAAGGGGCACGATGCATGGATTCAATGGCAAGGAGCACACTGCGCTGAAGAAGATTGGGCTGTTGTCTTCTCATCAGTTCAGACTGAGATGAAAGCTGGCGAGAGAGTGCCAGTGTGCGTCGCTTTTCGGCAACCATACGTTGCTGCCTCTCTCCCTCTCTGGCTTCAATTGCCTGTCTGCGCGACAGGAGAGCAAACATGAGTGCGGCAGAGAGGGCTATTATGATGCCGCTGACAATCCCAATAGTTATGTTTCGCCTGTGGGCATTCCTCTTCTTATCCCGTTGTTCAATGTCACTGCGACTGAGGTCATAAATATTGGCCAGGATCGTATACCACGGGCCATAGAATACGCCCTTGTTTACCTTATCCCTGTGTAGATCAAAACCGGCAAAGCTGGCAGCAAGGGGCATATCCATAACTTCTGTTAATGCTTCGGGGAATGCCTTTACCTCTTCCTGATCAGGCTGTGCCTCGTTGTTCGGAATGCCTGAAAGCATAACAGGGATGATGTTGCTGGAGCCCCGCATCTTCGCAAATCGACGTACTTCATCATTTACGTATTCGCTTTTGCGGGCATGGGGGGAGCAGATGACTATCAGTTTTGCAGAGTCTTTCAGGTAATTCTCCAGAGACTGGTGGTATTCAACGCCGGTGAAGTCTGCTTCATCCCTGAAGACAGCGAGATTTCGCTGCGGCACATTCAGGCCTTTGGGAGGCTTATAGTTCTTGAGTGCCTTTTCAAGGGTACCGGCAAACTCCTGGTCCTTACGAGAATAGCTAATAAATACGTCGTTGCCATGGCCTGACTCTTGAATATCAGGGATCATTAAGAAATCTGTTTTAAGGTTTTTGTGTTAAACAGACCTGAGATCAGTACTAACGTTACTGTTTATCTCTGTCTACCTCGTTTTCTTTTGCCACTTCATTTATATCCGCATCAAGATCATGTTTCATTCTTTCTTCAACATTGGCGCCAAACAGAGGGTAGGCGTCAGATAGACTGGCATAACTATGATAGGAACCGCTCTGCTGGAAAAACTGCCATCCTTCCATTTTCATGGGTTCAACGCTGCTCCGGTAGTGACACCACCTTTCACCGTAATGAAAAAACTCCTCCACGGCAACACTTATGGCGACCACCAAACTGATGGCAGCAGTTGTTCACTAAATAGTATCGATGTAAAGGGGGTCATCAAGTCTTTTTCCTTGACACTTGGCGTTCTGAGCAAAATTCAAAAAGATATTAATAAACTTCCTTTGCAAAACACGTAAATTGATTGCGTATAGGTTGCAGAACAAGGCAAAAAAACACGCAAATTTTGACAACCAGAGTTTAGTAATTTCAGGAGGTTAGATGCTGCTTTTTTGTGTGTGTGGTCAATAAATAAACTGGAGTCATATTACAGCGTTATTTTTTTCTTCAGTTAGGTGGGTATCAAGGATAAAGTTTTGGCCCCATGGAAATTTGCCATGGATTTCGAGAATCAACTTTCTATGTCGGACAGCAGCGTCTTTTGTACAGGTACACATAATCCATGGGGCTGTTGCACTAGAACATTTTGCTCCAATCCAAATATGGTTCTCAGGTTCACCACTTTATTGGGCGGTTGATTGGCGATCCCGTAGCACTTGAGATGGGGGAACACAGCTTCTGTACGGCGCAGTTTCTCCCGTTGTTGTTCCGGAGTTCCTTGCGGATCTTTGATCGACGGAGCACACAAGGCCAGTGGCGGATTGACCACTACGTTTTGTTCGAGAGGAAACTGGTTGGTCCTCAAGGTCACTGGCGCGTGGTCGGGCTTCTCCCCTGAAATCATGTAGCAGGTATAGTACGGGCTGCGAGGTAGGCTATGTGTTGGATTGTTGGGAACGACCGCCTTGTTCGCAGGTGCGCAAACTGAGATTGCAGGACCGACATCGTGTACTTCCTCGCCGAACTGTTCGCTTTTCAGGCTAACTGCTGCATTCACCGGGCCTCCAGAAATCGAGTAGCACTTGAGGTACGTCGAATCGAGGGTGCCATGAGTATTTTTGATCACAGGGGCACACAGTGATAAAGGTGCACCGAGATTGGCTTGCTCACGGGTGAACTGGCTTTTAAAATCGACATTTACAGGAGGGGTAGGATTGACACCTCGGATCGAATAGCACTTATGATGGAGATCCGAAAGTAATGATGGAGTTGTTTTAGGGGCACAGGCTGCCAAACCTGCAAGGGCAACGATCATTATGAGGCATCCATATGTAGGTTTCATTCTCTTTCCTCCATAATAATGATGGTTTCAGCATGCATGTATGAGATCCTGAATGCTTAGGGGTGACTCTATCTCTCATGCCACTTTTTGTAACAATTTGGCCACAGGCCAAAGGATATAATTGCATATAACCGTAACTTAGAAAAAAGTCCAGAGCCGGGTTGGAGGTAAAGTGTTTGAAAAATTCAGGGGACATACTTAATTATTGCTAATGCCGAGTAGGATTTTACTTTGTGAGTATGGCACGCATAGCACAAGTAGTATAGCCCCCGGCATACCCAACCATATAATACAACGCGGGAACCGAAGGATGGATACCTTCTTAAATGGAACCGATTACCGTGAATAGAGGAGAAAGAGATAATTCGAAGTCATAGGAAAACAGGGGCAGGCATGCGTTAATGCGTTATTTATTCATTTGCTGGTTTAACAAACCGTCCAAAGTGAAGATACATAAACACTATATTGACTTAATCCCTGCCATAAAAAAGATAATAAGCCCCGTTAATCACATATCCATCAGGCATATTAACCTGACGGAAAAGAGGGTGAAACCGTTTCTGCCAGCGTTTTACTTCTGGCACTTTGGGCAGAAAAAAGTGGAACGGCCGGCCATGGTCTTTTTTGCAATGGGTGTTGCACAGCAACTGCAAGGCAGGCCCTGTTTCCCATATGCCTGCAGCTCAAGTTGAAAATAGCCGCTCTTGCCGCTCTCGTTGACAAAGTCGCTGATGGTCGTGCCCCCGCTTTTTATGGCTTTTTCAAGCACATGCCTACTGCTTTTCACGATTTTGTTCCACTGCTTCAGGGTGAGCCTGCCAACCATTTTGTCAGGTTTTAAGCCTGCATGGAACAGGATCTCGCAGGCATAGATGTTGCCGATGCCGGCAATCACCCGGCTGTCCATGAGGAAGTTTTTGAGGGGCCGGTTTTTGCCTGCGGCACGCTCCTGCAGGTAGTCGGGGGTATAGTCCCGGCTGAGGGGTTCCGGTCCGATGTTTGACAGCATTGTATTGCTGAAATCATGGCCTGGAGGAAGGACCTGGACAAAGCCGAACCTCCTGATATCATTGAATCGAAGTTGCGTTTCATTATCAAGCCCCAGGCGAAGGTGGTCATGTTTTGCCCTGGGGGCGCCTGCCGGAAAAATGCCCAGCCTGCCGGTCATGCCCAGGTGGATAATGAGGTATGCCCCATTGTCCATAATGATGAGCAGAAATTTGGCGCGCCTGTCAACTGCTTTAACCCGCGCTCCCTGGATATATTTCTGCAGGTCCCTGCGGGGCATGGGCAGACGCAGTTTTTTATTGCCGGTCGCAATGTCAAGCACTTTGCGCCCGGGCAAATGGCGCTGCAGGCCGCGCCGTATAACCTCTACTTCAGGAAGTTCTGGCATAATTAATGTTAAGTTATCTTATAAAAATAAGAAGCTTAGTTTTGCTTAATAATCTTAAAAACGCTGAGACAGATGCAGATTCAAGGAGCAGGGAATTCGGCTATATAATAAATATGCCGTATTCCATGCGACGCTGAAGATGCGTCTGTCTCAGCGTTTTTAGAGTTTGGTCTCGCCTTCTGCAAGGTCTTCAAGCCCCGTTCTGTCAAGAATGGCAATCTGCGGGCCGTTTATCCTGATAAGCTCTTTACTCCCCATCTTGGTAAATATCCTTGAAAGTGTCTCAGGAATAGTGCCCAGAAAACTTGCCAGCTGCGACTTGGCAATATCGAGTTCAAATTCGTCTATGGAGCCGTTTTTATCACTCAGGTAAAGAAGGTAGGAGGCCAGCCTGCCGGGTACTTCCTTGAGCGACAGGGCTTCAATCAAATTGGAAAACTGCTTCAAGCGCTGTGAGAGCGAGGCCAGCATGTTCATGGCAAGTGAGGGATTTGCGTGAATCAGATCCACAAAACCTTTCTTAGGAAAAAAAAAGAGCCTACAGCGCTCCAGGGCTTCGGCATTGGCCGGGTAACAGGAGCCTTCAAAAACAGGGACCTCGGCAAAGGGGTGTCCCGGGCCGAAAATATGCATGATCTGTTCCTTGCCATCCGGGGACACCTTAAACACCTTGACCCGGCCGCTGATCACAATATAAAAGCCGATACCGTCATCACCGTCAGAAAAAATCAGTTCGCCTTTTTTATACTCTTTGTCGGAAACAATTCGGGCTATTTCATCAAGCTCCTGGAGTGATAAACCGTTAAAAAGGTCTACCTGGGATAAATGCTTCCTGATTTCCATACCGTATAGAGGTCCTTGGTGTGTTCATCAAAAGGGGTTCAGGCCACAGTATCATTCCTAGCTGTAAGTGCCAAGGCATAATCCGCAATAAGGTCTACAGCGACGCTGCTTTTTTCAGTGCATGGCTTGCCATGCAAGCCGTTATGTCTCCATGTGAAAACAAATTTCAAGATAGCAGAGCCCTTACCTGCAGAGCCTGCAATAATTTCTCTCAGTTCAAGTTCCATGAAGCCGGGCAGGGGAATTGAATCGGCAACCTTGCGCAGTGCCTCTTTTGCAGCCCACAGTTTGGTAAGAACAGGGGTGGATTGGGCATATGTTACGCTGAAAAATGAGCCTAAAATCCGCTCATCCCCAGGGGTGCAGAAACGTTCGCGCACCCTGTCAACCCGCTCCGTAACCTGCTGGATGTCTATGCCGCAAAGCCCCTTGCTGACAGCCATGGCTGCTGCCAGGCCCCCACTGTGGGAGATGGAGATATCAGGCAGGGCAACGACTTTTTTCTCGGCAGCAAGAAACGGTCTGCCTTTCTCGTCAGGGATAACGGCCAGGTTGGACCAGTCCAGAGGATTATTACTTTGCAGAAGCACGCGGGCTGCAGCATATTTGGCAGCAAAACGACCACCAAGCCATTCCTTTTTGCGCTTGTCTGAGGCAAACCTGCCTAAATATTCATGCTCGCGGCGGCAGAGGTAGTTTGCCGCAGCTGTAGCTTCTCCGAGCTTCCCGAGATCCAGAAGGATGTATGCCATATCATGCTGGTATTGCAAAGACTCCCGAGCCTGGGAAGAGGAAAAACGCTCATTTGCAACTATGCAGTTTTCAAAGGGGAAATCCATGGGTATAGTGCTTTCGTTTATCCAGCGCTGTGAATATTAAAAAGTGATTCAGGATTGTAAACCCTGAGAAATTCCTTGCTATTTGTTTTGAAAAAAGCTCTTTTAAAATAAATGCTTGTACTCTGTTTGTAACTGTTAATCATATGTTTGTAACGTATTTTCGTTGCTGATTCTGGAATAATTATATGGAATGGCTCGCCAAGGCAACCGCATTTGACGTTCTGGTACTTGTAATTTTTCTCCTTTTCCTGGTCCGGGGCATCTGGATAGGCTTTATCCGGCAAATTTCCTCATTGCTTGCCATGGTTGGCGGCTTTCTGCTTGCCGGCTATTTTGATAACGATTTCTATCGCTTTATTCTGCCCTATTTTGATAATTCCCATACGTCGTTTCTCTTAAGTTATATTCTTTTATTTATAGCGTTTTTTTTGCTGATCAAACTGGCGGGGCTTGGTCTGAAAAAGGTCATGGATATTACCCTTTCCGGCTGGTTTGACAGGACCGTTGGCGGACTGTTTGGTGTTATCAAGGGGGTTTTTTTGATCAGTCTGATCTTTGTTGTCGTCACAAGCTACCTGTCTGGAGCGAACAAATATCTCAAAAAATCAATTACATACCCATTTCTTGCCCAAAGCTCCAAAGCTGTTTTGACCCTTATCAGAGATTATGATCTCAGGTCTTATTTTATTCCCAAGGAGCCGGCCATAACGCTTCCCTCTTTTGACAACTTCCCAGACGAGGCAGAAAAGCAAGAAATAATTGAGGAGCCGGAAGCAGAAAACGAGCCCGATGAAAGTGAGGATGCAACTGGCGAGCATGAAATAATTGAGGAGCTGGAAGCAGAAAGTGGGCCTGATGGAAGTGAGGATATGAGGGAAGAACGATAAATATATGTATTGCAAAATGTTCAGCAATCAGCAGCCGGCATGAAAAGCATGAAAAGTATAAAGGCTAATTACCATTGACGTCTGCATAGAAATTGGTATTCTTCCCCTAGTCCCCCTAGTCCCCCTAGTCCCCCTAGTCCCCCTAGTCCCCCTAGTCCCCCTAGTCCCCTCGACTCAGTTGCCTCTATTTCTCCCTATACCATTGCGCCAATGTTTGCGGCTTCACCCCAAGCAGATAAGCGATGATGATTACCTGGTTCATTACTGTAGTACGCAGGATGCCCAGCTTCTGCCAGCGCCGGGCTGAAGTGGTTGCCGCCAGTGGCAGTGTTTTGATGCGCCCTTTTCGTTTCAGCCTCCGCACCATTTCAAAATCCTCCATTATGGGCAGGGCCGGAAATCCCCCCAGTGCAGCAAACAAGTCAGCGCTGACAAAAATTCCCTGGTCGCCATAGGGCATTTGCAGAAACCTGGAACGGAAATTTGCCAGCCATTCTATGACACGCAGGCCCCAAAACCCACCGTCAATTTTCAAGCGGAAGGCGCCAGCAGCAACTCCAGTCTGGTTTAAAGCATTTCGCACCTGGGCAACAAATCCCGGTGCCAGCCGGGTGTCGCCATGGAGAAAGAGCAGGATATCACCACAGGCAGCCTTTGCTCCAGCATTCATCTGGGAAGCCTTGCCTGCAGAAACACGTATGACCTTTGCGCCAAGTGCTTTAGCCGTATCTGCTGTGTTGTCAGAACTGCCCCCGTCCACCACAAGCACTTCTATGCCGGGCGTGGAGAGCAGTTCCGGCAGAAACTTCGAGATGCACCCAGCCTCGTTAAGTGTCGGAATTATGATTGATATGTTTGAGGTCTTCCGGTCTGTCGACATCGTGCAATTCTTCAAGGATTTCAAAGGATAAGCAAAGCTGTTGAGCCAGGGAAACGGTTACTTCGAACACCCTGTCAGTGGACCAGGGAATATGGTCAAATAATGCATCAAAGGGGCACTTTAAGCCTATGAGGTAATAACCGCCGTCAGTGGCCGGCCCAAGGACCAGGTCTTTAAGATACAGGGCATCAAAAGCCCTGTGGATATGTTCCTTGGAAAGTCCGGGACAGTCGCAGCCGATGGTAACCACCCTTTGGGCTCCAGCATTAAAGGCATCAGCAAATGCCTGATTGAGTTTCTTCCCCAGGTCCCCTGTCCCCTGCTTTTTATAGCTGCGGTTCAGGCCAAGCCAGTTTTGCATGCTGGCCAGATCACCTCCCTCATAATAGATGACCGGCTCAATTGTAGTGGTTTTAACCAGTTGATCAATTGTATGAACGGTTTGCTCCGTCAGTTCTCTCTGCAAGGCTGCCGCCCCTTCCTCACCCAGAGCATCAATGAGGCGGGTCTTGGTCTGTCCCGGTTCCGGATACCTGGTGAAAATTATAAGTTGATCAACCAAATGCATGCTTTTCATCCTGTAATCATTAGGGTATTGTTGCTTGCCAATCCATAATTTCAGATGCAGCAAGGAATATGTACCATGAACGGGGAAAAAAGAAAAAAAATCTCACCTGCAGACTATAAAAAAAGGAGTTATCGTCAGACAATTGCTGCTGACAACCTGATTTCATCCTTTGTGACAGTCAAAGAAACAGACCTGCATATCCTGGCTGCAAAAAATATTGAAGCCGAGGGCAAGCACTCTGTTCATCGCTACCGGAACCAGCTGGAAAACTACATCAACTCCCACCCCGATTTTCTGACAGCCCTTATACCTCTGGAACCGGACAACCTGGCGCCACCCATAGTCAAAGCTATGTTCAAGGCTGCCGCTGCAGCGGATGTGGGGCCCATGGCTGCTGTTGCCGGAGCCATGGCGGAATATGTGGGCCGGGACCTTCTTGATAGCGGTTTGCAGGATGTTATAGTTGAAAACGGCGGTGATATATTTCTGGCCAGAAATAAGGCGTGTGTAGCAGCCATCTTTGCAGGCAGCTCACAGCTCAACCAGAAAGTGGGCATCAGGATACCGGCCTCCCGTATGCCGGTCGGGCTCTGCACCTCTTCAGGCACAGTAGGACATTCCCTGAGCCTGGGAAAGGCTGACGCCGTCACAGTGCTGGCCCCATCCGCACTGTTGGCAGATGCAGCAGCTACCCGTCTTGGCAATGAGGTGACAGCAGCCGGCAAGGATAATATCAACGATGTTCTCGGGATTGCAAAGACTATTCCAGGGCTTCTCGGGGTGGTAATTATTTGTGGAAAACATATGGGAGCCTGGGGTGAAATTGATTTACTGGGACTTGATTAGCAGCCTGCCGGAGAATTCCGAACCTGCTGCGCATAAGTCCCCTGTATTTAAGGGTATTTATGCCCTGTATTTAAGGGTACTTACCTGAGGGAGTATAGTTTCTGACTTCGAAAGTGAAAGAATCGCCCCAAATTCAAGAAATTTTGTTCTCGATTCCTTATTTTTTCACTACGATTATAATTCTCCACAGGCCCCTAGTAGGAAAAGTTGCTGAAACATGCTATAACCTGTTAAGATTAAAACCTAATTCCGTGAGGAAAAATTTCTGGCTGCGGATTTAGACCCAACGGCTTACGGATTCAGGCTGAATAAATTATACAGAGGACGCCGATGTCTCATATCCAACCCGTAATACTTGCCGGAGGAACCGGAACCCGGCTTTGGCCCTTGTCCAGGGAACTTTATCCCAAGCAGCTTTTGAACCTGACAGAGGATATCTCCCTGCTGCAGGCCACCATCAAAAGAATTCTCTCCCTGCCGAATATGCTGCCGCCGCTGGTTGTGGTGGGTGATGAGCATCGTTTTCTGACCCAGAACCAGATCGACGAACTTGGCCTCAGGGACAAAATCACCATCATTTTAGAGCCGTTGGGGCGCGATACAGCACCAGCTATTTGTGCAGCAGCCCTCTATGCCCTTGCAAAGCATGACGAGGATACCATCATGCTGGTCCTGCCGGCAGATCACCTGATCAGCAAGCCGGAAGCCTTTGTGCAGGGAATTGAGCATGCCGCAGAACTTGCGGCTGACGGCCACCTCGTGACATTCGGCATTACACCGCACAGTCCGGAGACAGGCTACGGCTATATTCAAAGGGGGGAAGGAAACAGGGTTCTGTCCTTTGTTGAGAAGCCTGATATGAAAACAGCAGAGCGCTACCTTGCCGAGGGCAACTATTACTGGAACAGCGGCATGTTCGCTTTTTGCCTTAAGACATTTTTTGCAGAGGTGAGAAAATATGCACCGCAAACCTGTTTACTCATGGAAGAGTCTTTTGAAAAGGGCCGGGTGGATGAGCCTTTTTTTCGCCTTGATCAGTTGAGTATGGAGGCCTGTGCCTGTGAATCAATAGACTATGCCCTGATGGAAAAATCAGGACGGGTGGCGGTGGTTCCCGTTGATATGGGTTGGGATGACATCGGTTCATGGCAGGCCCTCTGGGATGTTTCCGCTAAAGACGCAGAGGGCAATGTAGTGCACGGGGATGTTGTTTTAGAGGATGTGCGCAACAGTCTGATTCGTGCAGAAAACAGGCTGGTGGCAGGTGTCGGCCTTGAAGGTACCCTGGTGGTGGAAACAGCGGATGCCGTGCTGGTGGCACCGCTTGCCAGGGCCCAGGATGTCAAGAAGATAGTAACCCGCATCAAAGCGGACAAAAATGAGGCATACCGGCTGCACATGACAGTCTATCGGCCCTGGGGCAGCTACACTGTTTTAGAAGAACAGGAAAGATTTCAGATCAAGCGGCTCTCGGTGAATCCCGGCGCCAAGCTTTCCCTGCAGATGCACCACCACAGGTCGGAACATTGGGTGGTTGTCAAGGGCACCGCAACCGTCACCTGCGGCGAAGAAAAATTCCTGGTCCATGAAAACGAATCAACCTATATCTCAGCAGGCAAAAAGCATCGTCTTGAAAATGAAGGGGTCATCCCCCTTGAACTGATAGAGGTGCAGAACGGCAGCTACCTGGGAGAGGATGATATTGTCCGCTTTGATGATGTATATGGCCGCGAGAAATAATATCACCTGCCGGTCTTACAAGTAAACTGAGTACCTATGACCCACGAAAAGCGCCGCACAGAAAGAATTGCAATCAAAATACCGGTTTCCGTCCTGCTGCTGGACGACGAGACCGGTGCAGTACTTGCAGGTCCGGTGCAAGGCGAGGCGAGAAATTTTTCTCCCATGGGTTTGGCCCTTTCCCTGACAAATATAAAAATTGACAACTACCACCTGTTCTTTACCTGTCAGGACAACCCTTCCCATATCCTGAAAATCGGTATTGTTTTGCCGGATGATTTTGAAACAACGATTTCAATCCCTGGACGGCCTGTCTGGTATGACCGGGACAAGGAATTTCCGGAGGAGAAAAGAGCGCTGCTGGGTATCGAGTTTCTGCTGAAACCGAACGACCAGGTCATAAAAAAGCTGTCTAAAGAGCTTGCTGCTGCCGTTGAAGGCCCGACAAACTGGTGGCAGAAAAAGATATTCTAAATTGAATTTGACTCACGCTTAACCCGAATATTTCATGAACAGTTTTGAAAAATCATTTTAAGTACGTGAAAAAATCAGGCTAACCAGGTTCTTGTTTACAACCGGGCAGTCATCTTTTCATAAAACTGCCTGGGAAGTACTTACAGGAAAATTAAGATGTTCAGCGGACATGGTGACCGTATTTGCAGAAGTCAAAAGATGAAATGGTGAGAATGCTGTCTCCCTTAACTGGTATGATATTATCTTTTGCGCTTTCGCTGTGTTTGTTGAAAAATGCAAACAAGAGAAAATGATAAAATGGAAGAGATAGAAAGAGTAAACTATTACGCATCAGTAGAAGAAAAAACCAACATCATTTCCCATGCTATTGGTTTTGTTCTAAGCATAGTTGCTTTGGTGCTTCTGGTTACGTATGCAAGTTTTTATGGAAACATTTTGCATATTGTAAGTTTTAGCATTTTTGGCGCAAGTTTAATTCTTTTGTTTGCGGCTTCCACTTTCTACCACAGTGCTAAGAAGCCAGAGTTGCGAAGCCGATTGAGGGTCATTGACCACGCCTCTATTTACGTTCTCATTGCTGGAACCTACACTCCTTTTACGCTTATAACGCTGAATGGCCCTGTCGGTTGGTCAATTTTGGGGGCTGCCTGGGGGTTGGCTTTAACTGGAATAATTTTGAAACTTTTTTTTACAGGAAAATATAAATTAATTTCAACAGTAATGTATATTTTTATGGGGTGGATAATCGTTTTTGCCATAAAACCGGTAATACAAAATTTGCCTTTAGAAGGCTTGCTCTGGCTTGTTGCAGGTGGAGTTGCTTACACCATAGGCGCAATTCTATACAGCATTAATACAATAAAGTTCAATCACGCCATTTTTCATGTGTTTGTTTTGATTGGCAGTCTTTGTCATTTTTTGTCGGTGTTTTTTTATGTTTTACCAAATAAATAATTCAGCGTAACCAATAAGAATTATTGAAAGCAGAAAAACTCCATTGCCCCTGGACATAGAAACTTTAAAGCAGGCTCAAAAAGTTACAATTGTGGTAAGCAATGTGGACTTTTTATTTGTAGTGCTAATCACATCGTCGTTATTTCAAAATATAAATCCTCTCAAGTAGCCTGTATAAGTCTTTCTCTCTAGTCTGGTCAAATATGACCAATTTCTTGACTTTCAAGTAGTTATTTAATACAGATTATTACTTATTATAAGTTGTTACTTAGCTGCAAACCACTTCCAGGAGCCATTTCTGATGACCGGTTTGTCCGTTTTTACATATTTTAGGCCTTCTAAGGTATTCACATACCCCAGGAGGCTTTTATGTTTTGTGGACCGGAAAATAAGCAAACCAGACAAGCCGCTCACTTTGTTCTTCCTGCTTATCCTTCTGCTGAGCAGCCCTTTTTCAGCCTGGGCGGAGAAAATACTCCAAAAATCCAATTAACTCCCGAAGAGCGAGCCTGGCCGGCAGAGCACCCGAATGTTACATTCGGTTTCACAGACTCTTTTGAACCATTTCTGATCCGAGGTGTTAGGGATCAACACATCGGCATTTTAGTAGACTTTTTAAAAGAACTGAACTTGCGGCTAGGCACCCATTTTGCGCTGGAAGTCGATTCCTGGTCGGTGATACTGGAAAAGGTAAAACAAAAGGATATGGGTGCAGTTTTGGGTGTCGCTCATCATACGGCCGATGCCTTTGGACTATTGAAAACGGTTCCTTACTTTACAGTCTATCCTACTTTTTTTGCACGTTAAGATACGCCGATTGCCATAAAGAGTTTGGATGATTTACGCGGCAAATCTGTTGCTATACTAGACAAAGCCAAGGTAATGGAAAGCATCCTTGACCTTATGGGACCGAGGTCGAAATATCGCGGCACCCCGATAACCTGACAACTTTGAAGATGGTTTTTGAGGGGAAGGTTGACTTTTCATTCGGATTGTCCACCCATTCTTACTATATCAATAAATACGGTCTGGTGGGGGTGAAGCCGGTCCACGTCTTGTTGGAAAGACCTTCAAAAGTTGGCATGGCGGTTCGGACAGATTGGCCGGAACTCGTAGCCATTCTTAATAAGGCGATTTCCAGTTTTTCAGATCAAGAAATCGATACTATTGTCGGACGCTGGATAGACCTTCCAGTTCAGAAGAAAGAATTAGACCTGACTCCAGAAGAGCGAGCTTGGCTCGACCTCAAGCATACGGTTGGAGTGCGGGTTGTCGACTGGCCGCCATACATGATCGCCAAAGACAACGAACCGCCGCAGGGCATTGTTATTGAGTATCTCAAGCTGATCGGGGAACGGTCCGGGATCACGTTTAAATATGAAGTGACCGACCAGCCGTTTGCCGAGTTCATCGAAAGCATGAAGCAGCACAAGGGCCCCGACATGACTCCGGTCATCATTCCAACACCAGAGCGTCAACAGTACCTCTCCTTTTCAAAGACCTATATCTCATCTCCCTATGTCATCTTTATTCGGGATCAGGATGAACCAATCCTGGATGTCAACGGCCTGGCCGAAAAGACAGTTGCGGTTCCGCGAGGCTTTGTATTGCATGATAAACTGGCCAGGGAAGATATCCCCATGATTGTTCAATTCTACGTGGATATATTTACCAGGAAACTGGGCAAGAAAATAAAATCCATCCCTGCCAAGGTCATGAAAACCCTGCAGAGCTATAACTGGCCCGGTAATGTCCGTGAACTGCAAAACGTTATCGAACGGATGGTTATCGCCACGACAGATGCCAAACTGCAGCTGCCGGATGAGTTCAGCCAGGCGGACCAGGCAGCATCACCCTCTGAAAGTTTCAAATCCCTGCGCGATATGGAACGCGACTATATTGTCAGTGTCCTTGAAAAAACCGGCTGGAAGGTGAGCGGCAAAGACAGCGCCGCCGAGATCCTCGGGCTTGACCGCAGCACCTTGCGGGCCAGGATGAAGAAGCTTGGGATTCATAAAAAGTGATAGACAAAGGCACTAAGGCACAGAGTTTAAAAACTTGATAGCTACATTTTATGTACTTAGAAACCTTGACACTTCTTTGTCATGAAGTCATAGGGCATAGATACCTTTGTGCCTTTGTGCCTGTAGCCATCAATTTCAAATCTGTCCCCTTGAGAACGCGACAACTCCTTTACCTTCCGCATCAAAAAAACGTATATATCAACACTTGACTTGTACATACAAATGATGTACATTTTTTATCATGAAATATGATTGGAATTCAGACAAAAACGAGTGGCTGAAAAAACACCGTAATATTTCATTTGAACAGATTGTTTTCCATCTCAGCCAAGGTGATGTCTGGATGGTTGCCGATCACCCGGACCAGGAAAAGTATGCAGGACAGCGAATTTATTTCGTTGTGGTTGAAAATTACGTTTACCTGGTTCCTCACATTATTGAAAAGGATTACATCTTTTTGAAAACAATCATTCCAAGCAGAAAGGCAACAAAAGACTATTTAAAAGAACAGGAAGACCAGCCATGAAACTTGATAAAGAAGAGAAAGAAATACTGAAGGCATATGAATCCGGCCAGTTGAAACTGTCCAGGCCCTCCCAGAAAGAGCTGAAGGCGATCAAGGCTGCTGCCGAGAGCACCTTTAAAAAAGACAAGCGCATTACAATTCGACTCTATGATCACGACTTTAAAGGGATCCAGAAAAAGGCCCTGCAGATGGGCATCCCCTATCAAACGTTGATCTCCGGTATTATCCACCGGTATATTGAAGGCGACCTGGTTTCAAAAGACGGTTAACAAAGAGCCTCCAGTCTTCAGTCTTCAGTCTCCAGCCTATCTTTTCCTTCCATCATCTCCCTAACAACCATAAAGACCTAAACCTACAACAGCAATACTGGTCATATTTAACCATATTGGTAATATTTGACCATTAATAGAGCTTTTTGCTGGACATTAGCCTCAACAGCGCCCCATTTTACCTTAAACAAATCATTAACTTGAAGCTTTTTTCCAGGGGATTTTCTGTTTTGGCACGAAGATTGAAATAGAAATCATTATAATCTGGATACGGTTTCTTAAAAACAGCAATTATCTGAGCAGAGGAGACTGGTATGGTTGTTGTCACATTCAAATTAAAGGGTAAACCCGAGACTCGCCTTGAAATCAGCCAATCATTACAGGGTATTGCCGATAAGGTAAAAAAACTTGAGGGGTGTGTGGATACACGTATTTATCAAGACACCGATGATGAGAACATTTTTTTCATGATCGAGGAGTGGCAGCAGCAGCGGCACCTGGATGACCATATGAAAACAAGTCTGTTCAGAGCTCTACTCGGCATCAAGGGGCTGCTGGTCAAAGAACCGGAAATCAAATTCATGGCCGAGAATTAAATCAATCACTTATTAAGGAGGATAAACAGATAACATGAAAAAGATAATATCAATATTGGTTTTGGGGGTCCTGGCAGCATTTCTACTTTCTGCACTTGGGCCAATCAAAGCTTCTGAGTCTGAACCAGACGACCGGCAGGCCATGGACATCCTGCAGAACATGGCCAAAACCCTGGCCGAGGCCAAACAGTTCAGTGTTTCGGTCAACAGCAGTTATGACGCGCCCCAGGAAAACGGCCAGATGGTCGAATTCGGAGCATTGCGCAACATCCAGGTCAAGCGGCCCGATAAGATGCGGGTCGATGTGCAGAAAAGTGACGGCGACCAGCGTATAACGGTTTTTGACGGCAAGCAGATCATCGTCCACAACGTCACTGAAAACATCTATGCAAAGGCCGACAAAGTCGGCAGTGTCGATGATGCTGTCAAGCACCTGGTCGGTGTCCTGAAAACGCCGCTGCCGCTGGGCAGGCTTTTCCGGACAACCATTCCTGCCGAACTGGAGCAGATGGTTGAAGAAATTGATTATGTCGAACTCAACATGCTGACCGATGTGCCAACCGACCACCTGGCCGTCCGCACCAGGGATGTTGATTTCCAGATATGGATTGCCCAGGGTAAAGAGCCGCTGCCCAGGCGGATCGTCATAACCTACAGATCTACAGGGCGCTTGGCGGTGGTTGGCAGATTCGCGACAACCGGGACCCGGTCGAGCTGCTGCCCGAAGACATGAAGGTTGAGATGATCCAAAGGACAAAGGCCTGGGAAGGGGTGCTTGATTCAGATGAAAAATCCTCCCACTGAGAGGAAAGAAGAACATCCAACATTGAACGTTGAACATCGAATATTTAATAAAACAAAACATTGAAAACTAGAAGTCGGAATCTTCGCTTACCTCGATGTTCAATCTTTTAATATTTTGTAGTTAAAAATAAACGGGCAAGAGGTGAAATACAATGATCCTTAACATCGCCATAGCCGCTGTCATGCTGGTGGTGACAACCGCAATCCATGCCGCAGCCATGATGCTGGGGCTACAGGCGATCAGATCGGAAGGCGCTCCCTCACTCAAGCGACTGACACGTGTTTTTCGGGTCAGCTCCATAGTCATACTTATGTCTCTTGCCGCGCTTCTGGAGGTGCTGGTCTTCGCGCTCGCCTACCTGGCCCTGAACGCCATCGAAGGTCTGGAGAAGGCCCTGTATTTTTCCATGGTCACCTTTACCACGCTGGGATACGGAGAGATTGTACTTGATGAACAGTGGCGTTTGCTGGCCTCCTTTGAGGCGGCCAACGGTATCATTATGTTCGGCTGGACCACCGCTGTAGTCATTGCCGCTGTCCAACGCATCTACTTTGGCGAAAAAACGACATAATAAATTTAAAAACATTTTATTTGTTGGGATACGGTCTAGTTTGTAAATATCATACAGTATGCTTACATAGCCGACTTGTGATTTCTGCTATAAAAGTTGTGAATGACTCTCAAGGGTCTCATGTGTCCAGTGGATATATGGACCCTTTCTGAATGATCAAAAGGGGGGCTGCACTATAAAGAAAATCTTAAGCTTGATGATTACTGTCCCTCTATTCTCTTTCTAAACCAACGTATTAAATCAATTTTAACCACTGCCATATCAAGGTGGTATATTTCTCTGGGAAAGAGGAGCTCCGCCACCCCGGAATCAAAGATCCGCTTCACCTCGTATTCGTCGTGGGATACATCTTTTTTATAGATGTAATCGAGGTAACTCTTATTGGTATGCACGATGAATTCGACCCGCATACCACCCATGCGCGCAAAAAATTTCAACATAGGAGTTGATGCAGAACTGCCGATGCTGGAGCTTTTGTGCCTGGCGCCTCCCAGGGTATCGGATATATCTTCCAGGGTCATAAAAGAGTTGGCGCAGATGGCGCTTTCCGTAAGATGCTTCTGAAACAGCCGCACCTCGGCAACCGTGTCCAGGACACCCAGAAGGCCCAGCTCATCATCAACTGCTACAGCAGGATTTTCCTCATTTTTCCGCATGAGCTTCAGGACCTTAGCCTCGGGTGGTTTTTTTCTGACACTCACATAAATGGGGATTTCCCGGTCGTTTTCCTTGAAGCGTCGACGCTTGATCAGAGTCAATTTCTGGCCGGGCTCAGGTTTTATGTCGGCAGCCTCGGCCATGTTGAGGACCCGCACATCTTTACAGGAGAAATCCTTTTGGGCATGGGTGCTTAACAGATAAAATATATCAAGCTCGCCAATTTTGATTTCCGGACTCCAGACATGGGCGTTTAAAAAGTGCAGGAAATCTGCAAATTTTGCCTCAACCTCCGTCTCCCGTTCACGCTGGTCGATGGAGCCGGCCAGGCTCATGAGGATGAGTTTGCGCTTGGCCTCAAAACGAGCCTTTTTGTGATAACGGGCATCAAACATGATGATGAGCAGTTTCACCGGGCTGCTGGTAATATCGATCTCATTGGTTATTTCAATGAAGGGGGCGTAGTTTGCCAGGATCTTATTTTTCAGGTAGCGGATAACGTCATCAGCTGTTTTTGAGTAACTGTCAACTCTGGAAATAATTTCACGCTCGCTCCCATGTATGCCGAACATGTTCCCCAGCAGCCTGTAGGCCCGCTTTTCAACCCTCTGGCGCCTTTCCTTGTCTTGCAAAAGGTTTTGTATCTCAGAAAAGGAGCTTACATCCATGAATTCAAAGATCTGGTTCCGGGTTGCCCGGTACTTGGTAACCAATTCCTTGTCCCTGAGACATTTGGCCCTTTGGCGGGATTCAGCACTGAAAACCCTGAAACCTGGAGGCGTATCAGCCGATGCGAAAGGCCCGGTCTGCTCAAGGAGTGAATAAATTGTATTGGACCAGATATTAGACATGGATAAGTACCTTTTTACAAACCAAGACTATCACATCTACAGCGGAGTCTTGCTCCGCTCGCTTTCCTGTCAAAGATAAATGGGCAAATTCAAATATAGCCCAATGACCTGCTCCGCTTATCCGAAGTCTCCACTACGTACCGCTTATCCAAAGTCTCCACTACGTTCCGCTTATCCGAAGTCTCAACTACGTTCCGCTTATCCCGAAGTCTCCACTAAGTTCCGCTTATCTGCAACAGTCTCGACTTGTATAGACGAGTTTTATGTTTGAGTCTTTTTAAGATTAGGATCTATAGGCTGATTATTGAATTAAGCTGAAGAAATTGTCAAACATTTTTATGAACTGCATCCGGACCGTGGCCTGGTACTTCTGTGCATCTTTCAGCAACGTGGTCGGGTTAATCACCTTGTCCTGTAGGGTGGCAAGCCATTTAGAGTCCATGGTGAGCCAGTTTTTTACATTTTCCGGGGCAGCGGCATGGTTGTCGAACTGCAGGCCCAGGATATGGGGGCGCCCACGCAGTGAAATTGCTTCAACCTGGCATTCAGCAGATGTGGCTAAAATGCTCAAATGGCTGGGAAGAGGCTCCTGCACAGCCTGGGCGTGCCATTTGAATAAAGGCAAATGCTGGGGAAGGTCTTTGAAAACAGGATGGGTTTTCCCTTCGTGGGTGAGAAAGCCCTGGATATAACCGATGCTGGATTGAAAATTGGGGCCGACTTTAGCTCCAAGCACATCAGCAAGCAACTGGTGCCCCAGGCAAAAGCCGAGGTAGGGAACATCCTGTGCTATGGCTTTTTTGATTGCTTTCTTTTCTGCGCTCAGAAACGGGTAGAGTTGCTCCTGGTTAACATTCGGGCCGCCGCCGAGGACTATAAGTGCCGTATAGCCTTTTAGCTCAGGGATATTTTCTTCCCAGACATGGATGATGTCCATTTTTATTTTGTGATGCTTCGCAGCACTGAGAAGAAATTGCCCAGGCCCCTCCCATGGATTGTGCTGGAAAACAAGTACCTTTCTGGCCATAAACCGATTCTTTATCGTGTAGTAGCGTATAATTCAAAAGAAATATCTACAGTTGAGTAATCGCAGGCAACCATCCTGCGCAACCGGAGGCCGGCCGGGGGAGAGTGGCCGGCCTCCTTGCAGGGGGGAGAGGAGTTGAAACCCCATGCGACTGGTTAAAGGGTTTTAGAAAGCAATGCTAAGTGTTGCACCGCCATAAATGTAGTTGTCATCGTCATCGGCGCTGCCTGCCTTGATGTAATCTTCGGCATCACTGGACAGGGAGAAGGAGTAGTTAACCTCTGGAGTGAGGGAAAAGTACTTGCCCAAAGGAAAGGTCATGCTGGCTGACACTACGCCGTTATGGAAGGCATCGTAGTCTTCACTGTCATCCAGGTAACTGACCAGGGCACCCAGGTCCAGAGTATAATTTTCAGCAATCGTAAAGCTGTGGCTGATGTCAAAGGTGATGTAATAAGCACCTGAAAAGTAATCAACATCATAGTAGAATGCCAGGGTCGGGCTGAGCAGCATGTCATAGCTCAGGGTACCGTAGATCTCCTGGGTATCATCAGTCCCATCAAGTGCATAGTAAATATAGCCGGCCCCGTAGCCGAGTTTTTCATAGGCCCCGTCATAGGACAGGGTGATATCTGTTTCATTGTACTTCGTCGTGTCCTCAGCATAGTAATCGGTGTCAAGGTTGCCCCAGAGGTTCATGGCAAAGCCCTTATAGCCGACCGTCATGGAGGGCTGGATGACCATGGAGTCGTCACTGAGTCCAAAACCGCGCCATATATAGGCTGAATAGAAGCTGACACTGGCTTCGGCTGAAGGAACTTCTTCCTCGGCCATTGCAGCCGGAATACCGGCTGCCAATAGAAGTGCTGTGGCTGAAATTCCAGTAATTAGTTTTTTGGTTATGCTGTAATTCATTTTTTAGTTCTCCTTAAGTTTATTGGTTTCTCTTATCTCTACTCATGCGTAAAATACGCCTTCCTAATAATTGATTATTTGCTTGTGAATTCGGGGTATGCTTCAAGGCCGCACTCTGAGATGTCTACACCTTCGAGCTCTTCCTCTTCGCTGACACGGATACCTATGACTGCTTTAATAATGGTCCAGACTATCAAGCTTGTTCCGAATACCCAGGCAAAGATAACTCCTATACCGGTAAGCTGAGCCATTAGTGAACCTTCAGGATTGGTAAAGGCTACGGCAATCAAGCCCCAGATCCCGACAACGCCGTGAACTGAGATGGCACCTACCGGGTCGTCAAGGTGCGCCTTATCAATAAAGACGATGGAGGGTACAACGATAAGGCCCCCAATCACACCCACTAGGGTTGCAACCATTGGAGTCGGGGTCAGAGGTTCGGCAGTAATGGCAACAAGACCGGCTAGAGCACCGTTAAGAGCCATGGTGAGATCAGCCTTGCCGAACCAGAGCTGGGAGAGCAGCAGGGCAGCAACCAGACCACCTGCTGCAGCCATATTGGTGTTAACAAAAACCATGGAGACTGCATTGGCTTCAAGAATATTGCTTATCTTGAGCTCAGAGCCCCCGTTGAAACCAAACCATCCCATCCAGAGGATAAAGGTTCCCAGAGTAGCGAGGGGCAGGTTGGAGCCTGGGATGGCTTTGACCTTTCCACCCTCATACTTGCCTTTCCGTGCCCCAAGAATCAGAACACCTGCAAGGGCAGCCGAGGCTCCACAGAGATGAACGACACCGGAACCGGCAAAGTCCAGGAAGCCAAGGCTGTCAAGAAAACCTCCGCCCCACTTCCAGTACCCTTCAACAGGGTAAATAAACCCGGTAAGGACGATGGCGAAAAGAAGAAAACTCCAGAGTTTCATTCTTTCGGCAACCGCACCTGATACAATAGACATAGCTGCGCCTACGAAAACGACCTGGAAGAAAAAGTCTGACATGGAGGAATAATAGGTTTCGCCGCCGCTTTTCAACACTGCGTCTACAGCATTGTCGGCACCAAGCAAAAAACTGAAACCAGGAATAAAGCCATTGGGACCTCCACCGTACATAATGTTATATCCAACAAGCATGTACATGATACTGGCTATTGCGTATAAGGCAATATTTTTGGTTAAAATTTCAACAACATTCTTACTGCGAACAAGACCTGCCTCCAGCATAGCAAACCCACAAGCCATCCACATGACCAGAGCGCCGGACATGAGAAAGTAGAAGGTGTCAATAGAATAAGCCAGGTTAATGAGGGTGTCGCCCACACTTGGCTCCTCCACGGCCAGCGTCATTAATGATAAAATAGTTATGCGTTTCATTATGGTTTCTCCTTTAATTACAAAATTGTAAATTATATAGCGTCCTTGCCTTTTTCGCCGGTCCTGACCCTGATAACTTCCTCAACAGGCAGGACAAATATTTTGCCATCTCCAATTTTGCCTGAATTGACTGCTGATATTATTGTTTCGATAATTTGATCAACCTGGTCATCGTTCGTCACAATAGAGACCTTGATCTTGGGAATAAAGTCGACGACATATTCTGCTCCCCGGTAGACTTCAGTGTGGCCTTTCTGGCGGCCATATCCTTTAACTTCGGAAATGGTCATACCTTGAATGCCAATGGAAGAAAATGCCTCCTTCAGTGCATCAAGTTTGAAAGGTTTGATAATTGCTTCGATTTTTTTCATTGTTCCTGCCTCCACTTATTTCATTATTGTAATATAAAAATTTCGCGTTTGGTTTGATGTCTATTATTCAACATCCGTGCCAGAGAACAAAATAACCTTCCATTTTTATATGCAAATATTTGTTTTAATTAGTAATAAAATTTATTCGGCAGGGTCGGTGGGCTTATTTTGCAAACTGAATATATTACAATTATGAAATAATTATTAATTAACTCAAGGCAATTTATTACAATAATGTAATTTATTTGCTTGGGTTTTGTCTGTAAAATTTACCTGAGCTAAGTCAGGTGGGAAGTGCCGACAAGGGGTTGGTGAAGCTTGGGGGGTATGCGAGTTTTTGTTGTTACATTTATGTAAAAAACATATTAACACAAGTCACATTATTGTAATTTTTTGGTCTTGTCTGTTGGCTCTTGTTATTATTATTTCTTTTATATCAGGAATATATGGATAAATTTCTGTTTTGGCACAGCATTTGCTATCCTCATTGTATTGTCATTCAATGATACAATTATGTTTTTCATTTTTTAAATGTCTCAATAATATAATCAATTGATAAGTGGAGGAAGTTTCAATGAATAGCGGAGATACAGCCTTTATGCTTGTGGCCACAGCCCTGGTCATGTTCATGACCCCGGGCCTGGCCTTATTTTACGGAGGGCTTGTGCGGTCTAAAAATGTTTTATCAACTATAATGCAAAGTTTTATCTGCCTGGGGCTCATTTCATTAATCTGGGTATTTTATGGATATTCCCTTGCATTTGGTCCTGACATCGGAGGTTTTATCGGTAATCTAGACTTTGCCCTGTTAAAAGGTATCGGCTTAACCCCTGGGCCCTATTCTGACACCATACCGGATCTTCTTTTTGTGGCCTTCCAGATGATGTTCGCTATCATCACTCCGGCCCTGATTACCGGTGCATTTGCCGAGCGCATGAAATTTACGGCCTATATCCTGTTTGCTCTTATGTGGAGCACTCTTGTTTATCTTCCTGTTTGTCACTGGGTATGGGGGGGTGGCTGGATTGGTGCACATGGTGCCCTGGACTTTGCAGGCGGAACAGTTATCCATATAAACTCTGCAGCCGCAGCCCTTGTTGTTGCAATTGTAATCGGCAAACGTAAAGGATACGGCAAGGAGCCCTTTCATCCTCACAACCTGACCATGACCATTTTAGGGGCTTCCATACTCTGGTTCGGCTGGTTCGGTTTTAATGCCGGGTCTGCACTTGCAGCTGGTGATATTGCAACGCTGGCTTTTTTTACAACCCAGGTAGCTGCAGGATCAGCTGCGCTGTCTTGGGTTGTTGCTGAATGGATGCTTCAGGGTAAGCCAACCACTCTAGGCGCGGCATCAGGTGCTGTTGCCGGACTTGTGGCTGTGACTCCGGCAGCTGGTTTTGTCGGTCCTGTTTCCGCAATAATTATTGGTCTGGTGGCAGGGGTTATTTGCTATCTGGCAGTTCTTCTTAAGAGTAAGCTGCGCTATGACGATGCTTTGGATGTTGTGGCGGTGCATGGAGTAGGTGGTCTGTGGGGAGCTTTGGCTACCGGCCTGTTGGCCAGCACTGCCTGGAACCCCGGTGGAGCCGACGGGCTGTTTTTCGGCAACCCCAAGCTTTTTGCTGTTCAGGCTTACGGTGCCTTTGCCACCATAATTTACTCCATGATCGTTACCTTTATTATCCTTAAGGTGATAGGTGCAATTGTCGGTTTGCGCGTCGATGTTGAAGCAGAGGTTGGAGGGTTGGATCTGGCAGAGCACAGTGAAGCCGGATACACAATGTAGAAGGAATTTGCAAAAGCAGTAAACTGGCACAAAAATGTTAAACAATTTTGTGATAAAATTGCAGAGATCTTACATGTATGTAATATTTATAATGACGACAACGTGGTCTATTTGTAAACAAATCAAAACATAACAGGAGGTTATCAGCTGGCGTTTAAACTGGCATTCATTTTGCTATACCTGTTCCTATCAACCATGGTTGATAAATTAAATTTTTAAATTAAACAAGGAGAGGAGCAAAGTGATTGATACAGGGGATACGGCTTTTATTATAGCAGCAGCAGGACTGGTGTTGCTCATGACACCCGGGCTGGCCCTTTTTTACGGGGGCATGGTGCGGAGCAAAAATATACTGGGCACGATTCTTCAGAGCTTTATCATGATATCGGTGATTAGCCTGGAATGGGTCTATATCGGGTACAGCATGTCATTTGGCCCGGATATCGGGGGTTTTATCGGAGATCTTTCCTGGTTTGCTCTTAATGGTGTGACCTCTGAGCCAAGTGCAAACTATGCAACGACTATCCCCCAGAATGTCTTTATGATCTACCAGTGCATGTTTGCCATTATCACCCCGGCATTAATCACCGGTGCTTTTGCAGAAAGGATGCGCTTTGGACCGTTTCTTGTTTTCAGTCTGCTTTGGACTGTGCTTGTATACAACCCTGTCTGTCACTGGATATGGGGTTCCGGCGGCTGGTTGGGCGCCAAAGGTGTACTTGATTTTGCCGGCGGTCTCGTTGTGCACCTGACCTCAGGTGCTGCAGCTTTGGCAGCTGCAATCATTCTTGGCCCGCGGAAAGGATATGGAAAGGATAGTTTTATGCCGCATAATCTACCCATGACCCTTATTGGTACAGGTCTTCTCTGGTTTGGCTGGTTTGGATTTAACGGTGGCTCTGCCCTCGCCGCTGATGGAATAGCTGCAAGCGCCCTTGTTGCAACCCACCTTGGTGGAATGGCCGGAATGGCCATGTGGACCTTTGTAGAATGGCTGCATCGCGGTAAGCCGACAACACTGGGAGCCGCTTCCGGTGCAATTGCCGGGCTGGCAACAATTACCCCTGCGGCAGGCTTTGTGGGGCCCAATGCTGCCATATTGATAGGATTACTTGCCGGCGCCGGTTGTTATTACGGGGTTACCCTGAAAGGACGTTTCGGATATGACGACAGCCTTGATGTTGTCGGTATCCATGGCCTTGGTGGTATTATTGGTACCATCTGCCTGGGTGTTTTTGCCTCAACAGCTATTAATCCAGGAGGGGCTGACGGGTTGCTTGCCGGTAATCCCGCTTTCCTGGGCACCCAGATGTTTGGGGTACTTGTAGTCGGTATTTATGCTTTTGGTTTAAGCTGGGTACTGCTCAAGGCTGTTGATGCGGTAATGGGACTGAGGCTGGAACTGGATTCTGAAATAAGCGGGCTTGACTTAAGTGAACATAGCGAAACAGCATATAGCTAGAGAGAAGATTTTTAGGAGTGCAAATTAATTAAAGGAGCATGCCATGAAGAAAATAGAGGCAATTATAAAGCCATTCAAGCTTGATGATGTCAAAGAGGCTTTAAATGACATGGGTATCAAAGGAATGACAATATCAGAAGTGAAGGGATATGGCCGCCAGAAGGGACATAAGGAGATATACCGGGGTGCAGAATATATTGTTGACTTCATTCCCAAGGTAAAAATAGAAATTATTGTGGATGCTACCCAGGTGGATGAAGTGATTGAAACAATCTGCAAGGCTGCCCAGACCGGCAAGATCGGCGACGGCAAGATTTTTGTATTGCCTGTAGATGAGGTAATCAGGGTCAGGACAGGTGAAAAGGGCGAGGAAGCGATTTAACAAAATTGTATGGCACATGCTTTACACAAAACCCCTCTGTCCAAAATGCAATTGAACGTGGAAATTATCGGTCAATCATCAATGTTGCACAAGCAAGATGATCAGCAAAAGATTTACGGGCTGCGCGCCAGGCGGGAAGCACTTGATGTTCTGTGGAAACAGGGTATCAGCGGCCATGCATTGCTGAAGCAGCACACCGAATTCATTGATCACCATATCATGAAGAGTTTTGATCAATGTACGGAATCGGGTCATGGCTTTGCAGTGGTTGCCCTGGGCGGATATGGCAGGAAAGAACTTTTCCCTTTTTCTGATATTGACCTGATGGTGTTATATGAGCGCAAGGCAAAAAAGAACCTGCAGAAGGTTGTTGATGCCATACTTTATCCCCTGTGGGATGCCGGCCTGGAGGTCGGCCACGCTGTCCGCACCGTAAAAAACTGTCTGACTGATGCAAAAACTGACTTTTTTTTCCAGGTTGCCATGCTTGATGCCAGGCTCCTGGCCGGCTCGCAGCCGTTATTTGATTCGCTTATTAAAAAATACACCCAAAAATTTGTCGAAGGGCACCGGCCGGAATTTCTGCAGGAGATGCTTCAATATCGGACAAAACGGCACACCGATTACGGTAACCATACCTATCTGCTTGAGCCGCATATCAAGGAAAGCGGCGGCGGCTTCCGGGATTTTCAGGCCATGATGTGGACTGCCCAGTTTATTTTTGGATTACATGGACTTGAAGATCTGCAGCAAGCAGGCATTTTGACCAGGGAAGAGTTGCAAAGCCTGGAAGATGCGCATGATTATCTGGTGCGTATTCGCAACCGTCTGCATTATGTGTGCGGCCGCAAAAATGACCAGCTTTTCTTTGAACACCAGGAAGAAATGGCCCAGGCATTTGGTTTTAAAAATGACAAATCCAGGTTGGCGGTTGAATACTTCATGCGCGAGGTATATGGTCATTTTCAGGCAATCCGTGTAGGCACAGACCTCTTTTTTGAGCACGTCACCGAGGTGCTCGGCCATACACCATCAGTCAGGGGCAATAAGGAGCTTGAACCAGGCATTGAGGTTCGGCATGGCAGGATCCATTTGACCACGCCGAAACTATTGGAGAGCAAGCCCATGCTCCTGATGCGGCTGTTTGCGCAGTCGGCCAGAGTTAATGTGCCGATCCATCACCGGACCCAGAAAACGGTAAGTTCGAATCTTGACCTGATAACCGAAAAACAGCGGCATTCCAGACGCACGGCCAATTCTTTCCTGGCGCTCCTGGCAGATTCCAGTAATCCCCTTCTGGGACTGTCTGCCATGCTGGAAACAGGAATGCTGACTGCCTATATACCAGAATTTGCCAAGGTGGAATCCCTTGCCCAGCATGATATTTACCACGTTTATACTGTTGATCGGCATCTTTTGCAGGTCATTGCCGAGTTGCAGAAACTGCGGCAGGAAGAGAGCGCTATTTTCAGCGTTATAGAGGCTAAGCATATTCTATTACTCGCCGGCCTGCTGCATGATATAGGCAAGGGCTTTGGCTCAGGCCACGCAGAAAGAGGTGCAGATCTGGCCCGCATCATTGGCGGCAGGATGGGGCTGACTGATGATGAGCTGGACAGCCTCGCTTTCCTGATTCGCAACCATCTCTTTCTTTCACACACCGCTCTGCGCCGAGACCTGGAGGATGAGGAATTCATCATACGCTGTGCTGAAAGGATTCAGACACCGGAACGGCTGGCCATGCTCTACCTCCTCACCACCGCAGATGCAAGGGCAACAGGGCCATCGGTATGGAACGAGTGGAAGGCTGCCTTGCTCCAGGAACTATATTTGAAAATTGCCTTACTGCTCGAAAGAAACGATCTCTCTACAAAAGACAAGGGCAAGGGTAAAGAGTTGGGTGCCAGATGGATGCAGGAGAAGGTCAGTGAGCTACTGCCGGAAAACTCTGACATGGACCTTGACCTGTTGCCAGAAGACTATCTGCTGAACTTTGCACCGGAGATTATTATTGAACATATTGAACAAAGCCAGCGGCTGGCCGAAAAAGATGTATTGCTTTTTCACGAAGAGCGCCAGGAATCATGGTCGCTGCTGCTGGTTACCAGAGACAAACCAGGGCTTTTAGCCAAGATATTCGGGGTTTTGGCATTGCATAACCTGAATGTTCTGGCAGCCCAGATATTTACCTGGGGTAATGGCACGGTGGTTGATACCATTGAAGTGAGTTCCGCTATTTCGCAAAACTATCAGGATCAGGACTGGCAGGGCCTGGAACAGGACCTTGAAATGGCGGTCAACCAGCGCCTCGGCCTGGAGCACAGGCTGCACAAAAAACTGGCGCCATTAAGAAAAACAATTGGTGGAACCGAGAAAAGGCTGGATGCCAAAATTGAAATAGATAACCAGTCTTCTGAAATATATTCAATTATTGAGACATACGGGCATGACCGGGTCGGCATGCTGTACGCGGTCACCAGGATACTTTCTGATTTTGGCATAAATATTTTTCGTGCCAGGATCGGCTCCCGGGCAGACCAGGTTGTTGATGTATTTTACGTTTTGGACTATGACGGCAAAAAGATTAAAGACAGGGAGTTCCAAAAGGAACTCCGGCAGGGTCTGCTTTTTGCCGTTGCAGATGAATAGGTAACGAGGCAGGCACAGGAATTTGAACTTATGTAACAGGTTTTCCTGTTTCTAATGCAAACAAATAACCAACAATTAAGGAGAACAAAATGACCAGAAACCAGATTATGAAAATCATTAAGGACCAGAATGTCCAGTTTTTCAGATTGCAGTTCATTGACATCAATGGCTTTATGAAAAACGTAGCCATTCCGAAAAGCCAGATCGATAAAGCCCTGGACGGCAAAATCATGTTTGACGGCTCTTCAATTGACGGCTTTGTCCGCATTAACGAGTCTGACATGTACCTGAAGCCTGACTTTAACACCTTTGTCGTGCTGCCCTGGAGAACTAAGGATGGTGTATCTGCTGCCAGGATTATATGTGATGTATATAAATCCGACGGAACACCTTTTGAAGGATGTCCACGTGTGAACCTGAGGCGGGTGCTTGATGATGCCAAAAAAATGGGATTTACCATGAATGTCGGCACCGAAGCAGAGTTTTTCCTGTTCAAGCGTGATGAAAATGGTGATGCCACCACAGAAACCCATGATACAGCAGGATATTTTACAGTTGATACCGATGATGAAGGAATTGACTGCCGCCGTGATATTATCTTGATTCTTGAGCAGATGGGCTATGAAATTGAGGCTTCCCATCATGAGGTTGCCGAGGGCCAGCATGAGATCAACTTCAAGTATGCTGATGCAATGACTGCTGCGGATAATACAGCGACCTTTAAATGGGTTGTAAAAACCATTGCCAAGAAATACGGACTGCATGCGACATTCATGCCCAAACCTGTTTTTGGTATCAACGGTTCCGGCATGCACACCAACCAGTCCCTTTTCGACCTGAAGGGCAATAATGTCTTCTTTGACACAAAGGATAAGCTGCAGCTCAGCAAAACTGCCTACCAGTACATTGCTGGTGTAACAAAGAATGCCCGCGCTTTTTCAGCTGTTACCAATCCTTTGGTAAACTCCTACAAACGTCTGGTGCCTGGCTATGAGGCCCCGGTCTATGTCGCGTGGTCAGCTTCCAACCGTTCAGCCCTTATGAGAATTCCCGCATCCAGAGGATTGGGAACCAGGGTTGAGGTGCGCTGCCCGGATCCAACCTGTAATCCCTATCTGGCCTTTGCCATGATGCTGACCGCCGGTCTTGACGGCGTGAAGAATAAGCTGACACCTCCTCCGTCCACGGATGTCAATATCTACGATATGACCCCGAACCAGATGAAGAGAGCGAAAATCGCCAATATGCCGGCATCCCTGCTGGAAGCAATTGCAGAGTTTAAGAAAAGCAAGATTGCAAAAGAGGCACTCGGAGATCATATTTTTGAGAAATATGTTGAAAGCAAGGAAAAAGAATGGGACAGCTTCAGGATTGCTGTTACCGATTGGGAGATTGAAAATTATCTGAAAGTGTACTAACCCGCATTTTTCAGGAGTCGAGACGCCGGATAGACAAAGTGTAAGTCGTTTGAGCTATACTTTAGTATGCGAAACGGATCACACTGCGGTCTATACGGATGTATTGACTTGCCCGAAGGGTGAACAGTTTTGAAAAAAATCTATTCAGTCACCTGGTACAAACTGTAACCGGGCAAATCTACTGTAAAAAATAAATTTAAATCATAAAAACAGATACTTAAATTAATTTTTCAAAACTGTTCATGAAATATTCGGGCTAATAAATTAATTTGCTTATAACTAATAACAAAAGGCCCGGGGAATTTAGCTCCTCGGGCCTTTTGCTATTGATTTTCAATATTAAATTATTTTCTGACTTTAAATTTTTTGGCGTCAATATCGTACTGGTGGATCTTGTAATTGATGATCCGCAGGCTGGTGTCAAGCTCCTGGGCTGCCTTGGTCTGGTTGCCGCTGGTTCTTTTCAGGGCTTCGACTATTAACTCCCGTTCAAAATTTTCCACAGCTCCGGCCAGGGAGAGGCCCTGTTTTGAGTTGACACTCTCCGAAGTTTGCAGGCTCGGTGGCAGGTGAAAGCTCTTGATGGACTCTTCGTCACAGATAAGCACCGCCCTTTCAATGCAGTTTTGTAACTCTCTCACATTTCCCGGCCAGTGATATTGCAGAAGCAGGTCAATGGCAGGGGTGGAAATACGCCTGATCTCCTTGGAGTTTTCCTCGTTGTATTTCTTGAGAAAGTATTCGGTCAGCAAAAGGATATCGGTCCTTCTTTCCCGCAGCGGCGGCAGGTAAATGGGAAAAACGTTGAGCCGGTAGTAAAGATCTTCGCGAAAGTGTTTGTCCGCCACTGCCTTTTCCAGGTCTCGGTTGGTGGCAGCCACAAGGCGCACATCGCACTTGATGGGACTGATGCCCCCCAACCGCTGGAACTCACGGTCCTGTACAACCTGCAGGAGCTTGACCTGCACTGACTGGCTTAACTCGCCGATTTCATCGAGAAACAGGGTGCCGCTTTCAGCCAGTTCAAAGCGCCCCTTTTTCATGGCATGGGCCCCGGTAAAGGCCCCTTTTTCGTGACCAAAGAGTTCGCTTTCCAGAAGTGTTTCAGGCAGGGCGGAGCAGTTGACCACAATAAACGGTTTTTTAGCTCGGCTGCTGTTATAGTGCAGAGCCCGGGCAACCAGTGTTTTACCGGTTCCTGACTCGCCGCGCAGAAGAACTGTGGCATTGGAGTCCGCAACCCGGTGCAGCATTTCAAACATCTCCTGCATGCGGCTGCTGTTGCCGATTATATTGGCGACCCTGTATTTTTCCGAAAGCTCTTTCTTGAGCTCGATGTTTTCCTGGGTGAGCCGTTCTTTATCTTCTTTTTCAGCCTGCACCCGTAAAACAGTCTGGGCAATAAGGCCGCTTAAAATGGTCAGGTAGCGCAGGTCCTCCTCGTAATTCAGATCTTCCCTGTACTCGAGGTCAATGCTCAGGGCACCCAGAGTACGCTTGTCATGCTGGATAGGAACGCAGAGAAAGGAATTCTGCTGGGTGCTGATATCACCTCGCGTGCGGGTACGGTTTAAAAAACCGGTTTCCTCCCCAATATGGGGGATAACAATGGGCTGGCCCGTAGCTACAACTCTGCCGGTTATGCCTTCACCTACTTTATACTTGCCCCTTTTTCTGGCCTCAGCCGGCATGCCGTGGGCCACCTCAATTTCCAGCTGTCCTGTAAGGGGATTGATAATTGTAACAGTGCCGTTATACATTTTTTTACGTACTGAAAGAATTTCCATGATTCTTTCCAGGCTGTCGCGCAGATCAGTAGATGAGGCAAGCACCTTGGTTACCTCATACAGACAGGTAATATCCTCAAGTTCCTTATTAATCATTTCTTTGTCAGGCTGGCTCATTTTCTTTTTTTAATTTTTATTTAAGTGGGTTATGCAGCATGCTGCAGGAGTATTTCATTGAGTTTTGTAAGCAACCTGCAGTTAATGAGCTTTCAAATTTGTATATAGTCAAAGGATGGATATTACAAAATTGTCATAAAGTTGTCCAGTTGCTTTTGAGGAACTGCATTGCATCTGGTCAAAAAGTACTTCAAGACAAAGCGGTTGACACCTTGCTTTGAAAAGGAATAGATTCAAAAGATCCTGAATCCATTACGGAAAAATTGCCTGCATCTGGTTTCTGCAGTAAAAACATTCCTTGAAATACGGCTTCAGGAACAGGGTAAAGGTTTGATTTTATTTATTAATCCAGGGGCTTTAAAAGAGATTAATGTAAAGCACAACAGGAAAGGAAAGAGGAGATGGGTACAGGAACGTTTGCAGTTTCAACAGGCAGCAGGATGGAATTTGTCGATATCACCGGACAGATTCAGCAAGATATAAGCAAGTCATCCATAGGTGACGGAGTCTGCTATATATACAATCCTCACACAACTGCCGGACTGACCATCAATGAAGGGGCCGACCCTGCAGTCCAGGATGACATAGTGGCGGTGCTGCAGAAGATAATTCCCATGAACCATCCTTACAAACACATGGAAGGCAACTCCCCGGCCCATATCATGGCATCGCTCATGGGCAGTTCGCTAACCGTGCTTGTTGAGAACGGCAGGTTGGTTCTCGGCACCTGGCAGAAAATTTTTTTCTGCGAATTTGACGGTCCCCGTTCACGAAAAGTCAAGTGGAAGCTGGTATAATCACCCCTATGAGCCTGTCGGAGAAATATAATCGTAACGAAAAAATGAGAAATTGAGATAAAATTTTTGGAAAATTGATGCGAATAGCAGCGCAATATAAAGAAAATTTACGGAAATTTGAGCCGATTCTCTCGCTTTTGCAGTAGATTGGTAATTCTCCGGCAGGCTCCTATTGTTAATGGAGCTGAAATGGGCATTAGAAAAGCGGAAAACAAAGAAAAAGTGCAGGTGCATGCCATTGTATTCGGGTTTGACAGGAAAACGGACGAAAAATCGCTGAGGTCGTTTCTGCAGCGTTTTACAGATAACAACCTGCTGCAGGTCCTTGTGCCCAGGTTGGCTGATGATGATATTATTGCAACCGTGGATTTTTTATCGAAGATCATGCATAAGCACCTGTCTGAAAAAGAATACCACAGCCTTTTTCTGGCAGAATAGATATAGCGCTCAAGGGGCAATAGTAAATGAGTACCGGGATCATAGAAGACCTGTCAACATTTCTGCATATCCTGAAAAAGGAATCGGAGCTGCTTGAAATTGATGCCCCGGTTGACCCGTATCTGGAGATTGCGGAAATCCACCGCAGGGTAATTGCCCGGGGTGGGCCAGCCCTGTTGTTCACCAATGTTGTTAACAGCGAATTTCCGGTGGTAACCAACCTGTTCGGCACTAACCGGCGCATGGAACTTGCTTTTGGCCGGCGGCCGCAGCAGTTTGTAAGGGATCTGGTGCGGACTGTGGAAACGCTCATGCCCCCCAGTCTTGATAAGATCTGGTCAATGCGCAGCCTTATATTCGATGGGCTCAAGGTAGGGACCAAGACCGTGCAGAACGGACCGATCCTCGAGGTTCACAAAGATCCGCCGAAGCTTACGGAATTGCCGCTGCTGACTTCCTGGCACTCTGATGGCGGCCCTTTTGTCACCCTGCCCCTCGTGTACACAGAGCACCCTGACGGCAAGGGGCACAACCTGGGAATGTACCGCATCCAGCGCTTTGATGACAGCACAACAGGCATTCACTGGCAGATTCACAGGGGCGGTGGGAATCACTATCACGTTGCGGAACAGAACAACCAGGCCTTACCGTTGACCCTGTATATTGGAGGACCGCCTGCGCTTATGCTGGCGGCCATCTCACCTTTGCCGGAAAATATGCCGGAGCTGATTATGGCCTCGCTGCTCTTGGGGAAAAAGTTGGAGATGGTGAAGAACTTCCATGGAGGACATCCCCTGGTAGCACATGCCGAGTTTGCTTTCACAGGAATTGTTCCTCCCCATGTCAGGAAACCGGAAGGGCCATTCGGTGACCACTACGGGTATAATTCCCTGCAGCATGATTATCCTGTCTTTCAGGTGCAGCATATGTATCACCGCAGGAATGCCGTTTACCCTGCCACAGTTGTCGGGCGCCCGAAGCAGGAGGATTTTTTCATAGGTGATTTTCTGCAGGAATTGTTTGAGCCCCTGTTCCCTCTTGTTATGAACGGTGTACGCCGACTGAAAACCTTCGGGGAAGCAGGATTTCATTGCCTGGCTGCTGCCAGGGTCATGGACCGCTATCCCAGGGAGGCCTTTGGAGCTGGTTTGCGTATTTTAGGAGAAGGTCAGCTGTCCCTGACCAAGTTTCTTATCCTCACGGACGGGGAGGTGGAGGTGGAGGATTTTTCTAAATTGTGGCCCCATGTTCTTGCCAGAGTTGACTGGGGAAAAGATCTTTTTATTTTTGCCAATGTTTCCCAGGATACCCTGGATTATACAGGCCCTTCGGTGAACAAGGGCTCCAAGGCAATGCTCCTGGGGCTCGGCAGAGAGCCCATTCGTGACCTGCCGCATACATTCAGCGGTTCGCTTCCGGATACCCTCAGCCGCCCCAAGGTTTTTCTGCCCGGCACCCTGGTCGTCCAGGGCCAGGACTATAAGGCAGAGCAGGACCTGGCAGCTAAAATTGCGCAGTGGCCGGGGCTTGCTGACTGGCCTGTTGTCATCCTCGTTGATGATTCCCATGCTGCAACATTGAATATGCAGGAATTTCTCTGGACATTTTTTACCCGCTTTGAGCCGGCCGCCGATATCCATGGAGCGGAACAAGCTGTTGTGCGGTATCACGTAGGACTCAAGCCGCCCATTGTCTTTGATTGCCGCATGAAGCCCTGGTACACTGAGATTTTGGAAGTTGATGCGGAAACCAGGCAAAAGGTTGATGGCAGGATCCATGAGATACTGCCGCCAGAGTGGCGCTAAGAAAGCTCAAGTAAAGGCTGTAGAATTTTTTTATGCAAGAACGATTACAAAAGGTTCTGGCCAGGGCAGGTATTGCCTCCCGGCGTAAAGCGGAAGAACTGATCAGAGAGGGGAGAGTCAAGGTCGACGGCAAGGTTGTCACTGAAATGGGAACCCGGGTCGACCCTGAAAACCAGGCCATTGAATGTAACGGGATGCATGTTTCAGCGCAGGAAAAAAAAGTATATATCCTGCTGCATAAGCCGTCCGGTTTTCTTTCCACAGTCCATGACCCCCAGGGGCGGCCCATTGTAACCGATCTTCTGAAAAACATAAAAGAGCGCGTCTATCCTGTGGGCAGGCTCGACCTGGACACGGAAGGGGCTCTGCTGCTCACCAATGACGGTGAGTTGGCTCAGAAAATTCTACATCCCAGCCATGAGGTGAATAAGACCTACGTGGCAAAGGTAAAGGGCTGGCCCGGAAAAAATAAACTAGGTGCACTTGCCGGGGGCATTATTCTTGAGGGCAGGAAAACCTGGCCGGCCGATATCGAGCTGCTGCATTCAGAACCACAGACGACGACAATTAAAATTGTTATCCATGAAGGCAGGAAAAGACAGGTTCGCAAGATGTTTGAAGCAATCGGCCATCCAGTCCTGCAACTGCAGCGGACAGCCTACGGACAGCTGCAGCTGAAAGGACTTGCATCCGGGAAATACAGGTTTTTGGACCCCGGTGATATCCAAATGATATTCAGGAAGTAAAATGGCCGGCCTCTTAGATAAGGCCCTTTCAGGTCATAAACTTCTACTTCGAAAAGTATGATGCGGACAGTATTACTCCCGTATTATAAAAATATCTTCAAACCCTGTTGTTGGCTGTGCGACTTTTTTCGGCCGTTGCAACGTTGTCGGTCTCGCACAAAGCACGAGACGGACAGGTATTGCGTTCGTACAGCATTGAAAGGATCGGGCCCTGCTGCTGTCGGTGATACTTTTTAGGTCTGTTGCAAAATTCCTCTTTACAAGACGTTAACTAGTTGATATAAATATACCTTTGTTTCTGTAATTGTCAGGGTGGGCTGGTTCGGCTCCAGGTATCAGGCCAACGTAAACTGTTTATGGGAGAAAAAAATGAACAAATCAGAACTGATTGATGCGTTGTCCCAGGAGATTAATGTACCTCTGCGGGAGGCTGATTCCATCACCAATACCATACTGGATTCCATGACAGGTGCCCTTGCAGCCGGTGACAGTATTGAAATTCGTGGCTTTGGCTCCTTTGTGGTAAAGGAATATGGTTCCTATCATGGTCGTAACCCCAAGACCGGCCAGAAGATAAAGGTGCCGCCCAAAAAACTGCCATTTTTCAAAGTAGGAAAAGAGTTGCGTGAGAAAGTTAACCGTAAATAGAGCAGTTGCCCCTTCTATTCTTTGATCTCACCAACAAGATCATAGGTGTGAGACTCGGTGATCATTACATCTACAAGATCACCGGGATTTGCAGTTCCCTGAGTAATATAAACACATCCGTCGATTTCAGGCGCCTGGTACCTGGTCCTGCCTTCCAGCAGCAGATCAGATTCTTTGCTTAAACCTTCCACCAGGACCTGTTCCACTCCGCCAACATGTTTTTCCAGTGCTGTAAAGGAAATCTCCGCCTGCAGTTCCATTATCTTCCGTAAGCGTTCTTCCTTTGCCTCTTCAGCAATCTGGCCCTTGAGGGAGGCTGCCTTGCACCCCTCTTCATTGGCATAGGCAAATACTCCCAGGTGTTCAAACTTGTGTTTCTGCAGAAAGTCGGTCATTTCTGCAATATCAGTTTCCGTTTCTCCGGGGAAACCCACCATCATCGTGGTACGCAGGGCAACATTCGGAATTGTGGAGCGAATGGTCCCCATGAGTTGTATTATTTGATTTTTGCTATAAGGCCTGTTCATCAGTTTTAATATGCGGTCACTCACATGTTGGAAAGGTATATCCAGGTATGGAACAATCCGTGGGTTGTCAGCCATCAGGCGCAGGAGTTCCCTCTGGACACGGGCGGGGTGCAGATATAAAAGCCGTATCCAGGGAATTGTAGTTTCAGCTAGAAGCTTCTGCAGCAGTCCCGGGAGATTTGTTTGTTTGCCCAGGTCGAGCCCATAGGCAAGAAGATCCTGGGCTACGAGGGTAAGTTCTTTTACGCCCTCTGCCTCCAGCCTCTTAGCCTCGATCAAGAGATCGTCCTTTGGACGGCTGCGCAGCTTTCCACGGATGGAAGGAATGAGACAATAGGAACAGCGGTTGATGCAGCCCTCTGTTATTTTCATATAGGCACGGTGCGCAGGGGTGGAAACCTTGCGCGGCATGGAACTGTTCATCAAAAAAGGAGACTGCTCCAGGGAATGGGCTGATAAAGCAGGTGGGGGGGGGCCGTTGAGCCGGTCAACGATGCTATGGAAACCGTTTGTTCCTATGAAAAGATCAACCTCGGGAAGCTCCTTTTCAAGTTCAATGCCGTATCGCTGCACCAAGCAGCCTGTGACCACCAGTTTTTTGGCCGGATCTTTATGTTTGTAAATGGCAAGCTCTAAAATTGCATCAATGGCTTCCTTGGCAGCTGAACCGATAAAGCCACAGGTGTTTACCAACAGCAGGTCAGCTTCTTCGGGCCCTTCAGTCACGCTGTAACCATCTTTTTCAAGCAGGCCCAGCATTACTTCGGAGTCCACCAGGTTTTTTGAGCATCCGAGGCTGACCATGTAAAGTTTTTTGTTTGGTGCCATGAATTGTCCACAATTGATTTTTCAAAAAATATTATTAAAATATATATATAATAACTTTTAGCGGGACAGCTCTGAACAGAAATCTGCCAGAAAATGAAGAATTTCACTGCTCTTTTTCTTAAAACATTTTGTGCGGAAACCGGGCTTCCATGTTCCGGACCAGAGTTCGTCTGATACCAGAAAAACCGCGGTCAATTCAACCTTCCTGAAAGCTGCAGCCGTCACAAGGGCTGCGTATTCCATATCCACACCTAAAACACCCTGTTCCCCCAGGGTGTTTATCTGCGAAATACTTTCGCGGTAGGGCGCATCGGTTGTCCAGACCGGCCCGGACTGAACCCTTAGCCCCTGTGCCGTCAATCCTGCAGCAAGCAATACGCGTGTAGGGGCATGGGATTCGGGCCGTGAGTTGACTGGATAATGGACTGAGGTGCCTTCAGCGCTCACAGCCCAGGTTGGCAGCAGGACATCCCCGATGCGCAGTGTATCACTTAAGGAGCCGCACCACCCAAATACAATAGCCCGGCGCACACCAAGGGCCACAAGTTTTTCCAGGGTTAAAACGGCCATCGGCGCCCCAACAGCAGGACCGGCAATAAAGAAAGATCCTCCAGGCTCCACAGGAGGAATGACTGCCAGTCTGCTATTATAAAGAAAGTGCTGCTGCCCGTCCTTTGATGCAGCCAAATGCTGTCCGGCTTTGGCTTCAGCAGGGTTGATCAGGAGCATTCCTGCTGCAGGGAGATCAGGCTCTCCTTTTTGTCTGCGCGGGTTGATAAGTATATCAGCATCGTTCATGGCAGTATCATACTATGAAAGATACGTATGGGCTATTATCAGGGTGTAAAATATTTAATTTTGCAGGGATAAAGCAAAAAAAAAAAGCTGCAGGGGGAATCCCTGCAGCTTTTTTAAATACCATGCAACTGGTTTTCTGATGTAACGCAGTAATTATCCAAGAAATGGATTAGCCATCAGAAGAATAAGAGATATAACCAGGCCGTAAATGGTCAGTGACTCGATAAGAGCCAGGCCGATGATCATGGTCACGGTAATCTTTCCTGAAGCCTCGGGATTTCTGGCGATACCGGAACAGGCGCCACCGATACCGGTTCCCATGCCAAGACCACAACCAAGGGCGGGGATACCCACCGCAAGAGCAGCAGCAGCAGCAATACAAATCAGGGCGATGTTAGCGCCTCCGGATGCTGCAGCCCCACCCTCCGCGGCAAATGCCACGGTGGAAAGTGCCAGGACCAGGATGCTGGTCAAAATACTTACCTTTTTCATCTGTTTTTTCCTCCTTAAAGATTTATTATTTTGGCCTTCTTCCAACAAACTATTTGAAAAAAAATTGTTTTAAAACCTACTGTTTAATAACAATAGGACCACATCTTAATGGGCGTGCTCCATGGATCCGGAGAAATAGAGAATGGAGAGCAGCACGAACACCAGTGCCTGTACAATGGAAACGAATACGCCGAGAAAAAGGATCGGCAGCGGGGCAAAAAAAGCACCGGCAAGGAGAAAGAGGATGCCAAGCAGGGTTTCCTTAGCCATGATGTTGCCGAAAAGCCGAATGGACAGCGACAGGATCCTGGCCAGGTGGCTTATGACCTCAATGGGAAACATCAGGGGAATGAGCCACGGGATAGGTCCCATGAAGTGCTTAATGTATTTTGCGCCATGAAACTTGAGGCCGAGAATATGGGTGGTTGTAAAAACTATCAGGGTACACCCAAGGGTAATATTGATATTGGAGGTAGGTGACATGAACCCCGGCATGAGGCCGATGAGGTTGGCGGTAAGGATATAAAAGGCAAAGGTTGCCAGCATGGGGAACATCAGCTTGGCACCCTCCTCTCCCATATTTTCAGCCATGAAGCCTTCCAGGCCGTCAATAATCAACTCCCAGAAATTCTGGCCCTTGCCCGGTATCATCTCCATCTTGCCCAGGGTTAGCTTTGGCACGATGATGAGAAATGCCATGACTAGCCAGGTATAGGTAAGATGCGGTGAAACGAGTTTTGCCAGAAGAGTGTCTCCAACTGGTCCATGGGGAACAGGCAAGCCAAGTTTTTCAAGGATGAATGAGATAAATAGTATTGGATGTTCCATAGTTTTCTACGATGCCTCCTTCGCAGTCAGGGCAACTTTTCTGGTAGCTCCCGCCACCATGATTCCAATGCTGATAACCACTGTTGAGAGTCCCACCAGCAAACCAACAAGATGAATGGATCTATGCCTCACCAGGAAGAACAGAATAAGCGCCAGGACTGCCAACCTGATGTAATACTTAATTAAAAAACGGCCTTTTGCTGCCGTTAAGGGTCCTGCCAAGACCCGCGTAATATCCTTTTTCAGCAAAATAAAACTGATATTGGCGATAAGGCCGCCGATGAATAACCCTTTGGCAAAATAGGGCGACAGGAAAAGTCCGCCCGCCGCTGTCATGCCAAGCAGCAGCACCCAGTTCATGCGCCCCATCTTATCCAGGGGAAAAAATTCATCAGCGTGGGACAAAAGCCTAATCCTCTTATAAATCCTTGCGTTTTGTCAGCCTGTAAAGGTTCCTGAAACCTGCCGCTATACCAAATCCTAAAAAAATCAGGGTCAGCCAGGGAGCTGTTTTTCCCTTGAAGACCATGTGGTCCAGTAAATACCCGATTCCCACTCCAACAAATATTGCAGAAGCCAAGCTCAAACCAACGGTGGAAAAATCACCCAACAGCTTCATCAGTTCTTTGCGGCTTTCGGACATTTTTTTCTCCCGAAAAAAAGCAAAATATCGGTTGGCCATGAAATGAAAAATCGTTCCATTTCGTATCATGGGGTAGGCTCAAAGTCAACGACTTTTTTACTGTTTTTTGATTTTTTTGAATGACGATTCAGTCATTTCAAGGGCTTTTGCAATATCTTCAGGGGTATGCGCATCTGAAATAAAAGCCGCTTCAAATTGCGATGGTGCGAGCCAGATGCCGGACATCAGCATGGCCCGGAAAAATTGCCCGTACCTTTCAGTATCCGACCCCATGGCCGATTTGAAATCAACCACCGGCCCCTTGTTGAAGAAGGTGGTCATCATTGATCCAACCCTGTTCAGGGTGGTTTCACCGGGAAGGTACTTGTCGGCCAGTTTCTGCAGCTCACCTGCATATGATTCAGCTTTTAATTCCAACCGGTCATAGAAGCCAGGTTCGCTCAAAACCTCCAGGGTTGCAACTCCCGCCGCCATTGCCAGGGGATTGCCGGACAGGGTTCCGGCCTGGTAGACGGGCCCATCCGGTGCTATCTGGGACATGATTTCCTTTTTGCCCCCATAGGCGCCGACCGGCAGGCCGCCGCCGATGATTTTGCCGAGGCAGGTCAAGTCCGGCGCTATGGAAAACTTGCTTTGGGCTCCACCGAGCGCCAGACGGAAGCCGTTGATAACCTCATCAAAAATAAGGACGATATTATGCTGTGTTGTAAGCTCCCGCAATTTCTGCAGGAATCCCTGCGCCGGGGGCACTACACCCATGTTGCCCGCAACCGGCTCGATTATGACACAGGCAATTTCCAGGGATTCGTCCGTAAGGGTTTTCTCCAGCGTTTCAAAATCATTATAGGGAATGGAAATGGTGTTTTTCACAATATCATCGGGCACACCGGGACTGCCTGGTATGCCGAGAGTAATAACGCCTGAACCTGCCTGCACGAGGAACGAATCAGCATGGCCGTGGTAACAGCCGTCAAATTTAACCACTACTTTTTTGCCGGTATATCCCCGTGCCAGCCGTATCGCACTCATGGTTGCCTCCGTGCCGGAACTTACAAAACGCACTTTATCCATGGCTGGAAATGCATTGATCACCATTTCGGCCAGGTCAATCTCCAAAGGAGTCGGCGCCCCGAAACTTGTACCGTTTTCAAGCGCCTGCTGGATGGCAGCAACAACTTTTGGATGATTATGGCCCAGGATCATGGGGCCCCAGGAACAGACGAAATCGACATACTCGTTGTTATCCACATCAATAATTTTTGAACCCATTGCTTTTTTCACAAAAAGGGGATCGCAGCCCACGGACTTGCAGGCACGAACCGGGCTGTTGACTCCGCCCGGAATGAATTCCTGGGCCTTTTTGAAAAATGATTTTGAGTTGTCGATATTCATGGTTCCTTTTCCTCCGCTGGTCATTATTTATAGTCGTTTTATGTCATTATTATACTATTTGGGCTGCGTGAAATGTCGGACTATAGCATGTAAAAAATTATTCTGTCAAAAGCAAAACTTTTGCTGCAGCAATCTAAAGACCCTACTCTGCCAGCGAACCGCATAAATCCAAGAATTTTTCCTTGTCATAAGCAAGTACAGTCGTTAATATGCCATCTTTCAGGCGATAAATAATTGGTCAATTTATTCAAATTGTAAAATGTAATATTTAGGAGTAGTGAACATGGCAGGAGAAAATGTAAAACACCTTACCGATGCAGAATTTGATGAGTATGTCCTGAAAGCAGACTTGCCAAGCCTGGTTGATTTCTGGGCTCCCTGGTGCGGTCCCTGCAAAGCCATTGGACCGGTGATTGAGGAGCTTGCCGGAGAATATGCCGGTAAAGTGCAAATCACCAAGATGAATGTTGATGATAATCCGACCACCCCGGGGAAATACAGCATCAGGGCCATACCTACCCTGATCCTCTTCAAAGGGGGAGAGATCGTTGACCAGGTTACCGGAGCAGTGGGTAAGACCCAGCTTGTCGCAATGCTCAACAAAACAGTATAAGCTGAATTGCTTCTATCACTTGACAGCTTCTAATGGCTAAAACCGATTACCAACTCATTATTCTAGGGGGTGGCCCGGCCGGCCTGACAGCAGGATTGTATGCTGCCAGGGACCGCCTGAAAGTACTGCTGCTTGAAAAAGGGGTTGTGGGAGGACAGGTCCTGGTCACGGACTGGATTGACAACTATCCGGGTTTCCCGGATGGGTTGACGGGGTCTGACCTGATTGATAAAATGGCAGCCCAGGCCAAGCGTTTTGATCTGCAAACCAAAAACGGCAATGTGGTCAAGGTTGAGCTTTCTGAGGCAACAAAAAAGCTGATCCTGGAAAGCGGCGAAGAGCTGACAAGCCAGACACTGATCATATGCACCGGGGCCCGCCCCAATAAGTTGGGTATTACGGGCGAGGAAGATCTTACCGGCAAGGGCGTTTCATACTGCGCTACCTGCGACGGTCCCTTCTTCCGGGATCAGGAAATACTTGTTGTCGGCGGAGGCGATACAGCGATTCAGGAGGCTGATTTTCTGACAAAATTTGCCAGTAAGGTTACCGTTATCCACAGACGCGAGACCCTGCGGGCCACAAAAGTCCTGCAAGAGAAAGCTTTCGCCAATGAACGTATAAAGTTCATCTGGAACTCAAACGTAATTGCCATTGAAGGAGAAAAGGAAGTTGAGCGGGTGAGGATCCGGAATAATGATGGCGAGGAGAAAGAAATAGCTGCCAGCGGTATTTTTATTCTGATCGGTACTATCCCGAATAACGAAATATTGCCGTTGGCGCAGTTGGGTGCAGATGAACAGGGGTTTATTGTCACTGATAACGAAATGCGCACCAAGATCCCGGGGGTTATGGCTGCTGGAGACATACGCAGCAAGAATGTACGTCAGGTGATAAATGGCGCCGGCGAGGGTGCAGTAGCGGCAATAGCTGCTGAACATTACTTGAGCGAGCAGGAATGAGTGTTGTGGAAAGATTTTCCTTCAAACATAAACACCTGTTTATTTGTCTGCTGGCCCTTCTTGTAACTGTACCGCTGGCAGGCTGCTCCAAGGAAAAAGTCTATTCAGCCCTGGGTTTTCGCGCACCCGCACCGGATAGTGCAGAAAGCCTGGCAGTAAAGGGACTGGATTATTACAGCCGGGCCAAATATGAAAAGGCCAGGCGGTCTTTTGAAACCCTGTTGAATCAATATCCCTTCAGCGAATACAGCCTGCTTGCCGAACTTAAAACAGCTGACAGCAATTTTTACCTGAAAAACTATGAAGAGGCATTGCTGCAGTATAAAGACTTTGAGGAGCGGCATCCAACAAACGAGGCCATCCCCTATGTTCTGTTCCAAATGGCCATGTGTTATTATAATCAGATAGACACGGTTGACCGGGACACTTCCACCGCCACCAATGCCATCTATGCATTTTCAAGGTTGTTGCGGGCCTTCCCCAATTCACCATATAGCGAGGAAGCAGGGGCAAGAATTAGTGCAGCCCAAAATTTTCTGGCGAATCATGAGTATTACGTTGCGAATTTTTATACGAGGACATATGGCTATGAAGAGGCCAAAGCCCGTCTTGAATATCTGCTGCGCCAGTATCCCGACACAGCTATTGCTCCCCAGGCGGAAATGCTCCTTGGTGATTTAAGAAATGACAACCCTCCGGGAAGAACCCTCTTTGGCTGGCTGCCCAAGTCTTTGCCTGATTGGGAAGACCTTACTCCGGATGACTGATATGCCTGGCCACTGTTGTTTTTCAAAGGGAGTCCAAATAAAAAAGCCGCATGGTCGTAAACGCCACGCGGCTTTTCTTTTGGGCCTGTAAAAAGCTGAAAAAATTTAATGCACTTCAAAAACGGTTTCACTCACCCCGCTGATTTTTTCCAGGGAAACCTCCATGGCCTTCACAGGGCAGACTGTTACGCATAAACCGCAGCCGCTGCATTTTTCAGGTTTAAAAAGAACAGCCATTGCGGGTCGCTTCAGTGAAAGGGCACCTGTGGGGCAGATCCCGGTGCAGGCCCCGCACTGGAAACAGCGCTCATCATCCCGGTGAATGGAGGTGGCAATACTTTCCGCCGTGACATCCAGACCCTTAAGATAGGTGAGGCCCTTTCTGATGTTTTCCTTGTGGCCTCGCAGCTCCAGGATCATCACGCCCTCGTGCTGGGGGAGAATTGTCGCCTTAAGGATATTAAATTCCACGTCAAACTGCCTGACAAGCTGGCAGATAATGGGTTGATCCACTATGTCCTTGGGGAATCGCAGTATATAGATTCTGGTATACATTCCATGTGCCTCTTTTTAAATTATTTGGTCAGAGAAAACCGGGTCCGCCGGAGTCTCCTTTCAGTCGCTTACCCGGAGTCTCCTTTCAGTCGCTTACCTGGGCCCGGTTTCTTTACTGGTAATATGCTGATTGTTTATGGCAGTTTCCTGTCAAGCTCCTCCAGTAGCTCCTCCAGAGGTGCTTTGGTGTCAATGACGAGAAGTTCCGAGGCCTCCAGTTCATCCGGTGGTTCAAAGCGTTTTTTCTGCTGCACATAAATCTCCCAGCGGCCGTCTGAAACAGCAGTAGGGTCCTGCTCCCTTTCATCCATTCGCCGCCTCATCTCCTTTTCGGAACACCGGCAGAGGATAAAATATACCTGACAGTTCAAGTTCCTGGCAAGATCCTTGACATCCTGCCGGTCCCGGGCATATTGATATGAGGCGTCAAGGATTACCGAATCCCTGCTCAGTAACCGCGCCCCGGCCCTATCAAGCAGCGCTCTGTAGGTTTTTTGGGAAAATTCTCTTGTGTAGATACCAGTATCAATTGTTTTACGCTGAATTTCAGTCGGGTTGATATCAGCTAACTCCTTGCGAACCCAGTCGGAATTATAGCAGCGCAGCTGTTTATGCCAGGCCCAGGCCTGGGAAAGGGTGCTCTTTCCGGTGGCAATCATGCCGAAAAAGACATAGAGAACAGGAGTTTTCTTGTTTTGTTCACTGGCTGGCATAACGTTCGGCAAGCTGAAAGTATTTCCCGGCCATTTCCTGGCACTGGAGCTTTGTTTTATTATCCACTTCCGGGGCATTCGCGGTGAAAAGATTTATTTTGCCGCGCACATAGGCCCTGTAACACTTGTAGAAATTGAGCATTAGGCCCAGTTCTGCATCCCCTGATTTATCGATAAAGCGTGCAACAAAACGGTCAGACAGGCTTGAGAACCCGTGATAGTCAAGGTCCATGGCCAGAAAGGCAATGTCACTTGCCACGTCACAGAAACGGAACCGTTCATTAAACTCGATACAGTCAAAAATATATACCTGGTCAGCCAGGCAGATGTTTGCAGAATACAGGTCGCCGTGACAATCGCGGATGCGGCCGGCGGAAATCCTTGCAGCAAAGAGTTCATCCTGCTGCAGAAATGCTGTGGAAAAGTTCTTGATGCGGTCAAACTGGTCACTGCTGAGAGACGGACTGCCGATAAAGGCTTCGGTCTGGGAGAAGTTCTCAAAAATGTTGACACCGACCGCTTGCGGGCGGCCAAATTCCTGAATCGTCGGTCCACCGTCAGCCTGACGATAAAAAGGAACAAGAACATCGCATATCGCATCAATCATTTCAGACTTCAGGGAGCCTGATTTGATGATATTTGCCATCATCTGCTCTTCGGGCATACGCTTCATCTTGATGCCGTACTCGACAACTTGTTCCGTGACTGCCTGAGACGAGTTGCTCAGGCTGAAGGTATTGTCCGTCCTTGCCAGGGCAACAAGGTCAAGATAGATGGAAGGGCAGAGGCGCCGGTTTAAAACGAGCTCCTGCTTGCAGAAATGGTGCCTTTTGGCAAGGGAGGTAAAGTCAAGAAAGCCGAAATCAACCGGTTTTTTAAACTTGTAGACAAAGTCATCTGTTACAAAGACGTAGGATATATGCGTCTGGACAAGCTTGACAGCTGAAACCTTGGGTGCATAGACGTCAGGCTGCAATAAAAATGTGACAAAATCCGGTAACTGTGTGTTTTGCATGAAAAGTTCCGTAAAAACAGTCCTGGTATGACTACAACAGGGGGGAATTCATTCTCTTTCCAGGAAATGGCATATTAAAAAACAGGGTGATAATTTACCAGAATAAAAACCATCAGTAAACCACTGAACTGCATAAATGATTCCTGGTCAGGTGATTACTGTGCACCACCGGGCATGGAAGCGGAATATTTTCGTTTGAAAAAAAGCGTAAAAAAGGGTTCAGTGGGCATCATACAATCAAGGAGTCTTTACATATATGACAAAAACAGTCCATTTTTTGCCTGACGGTGTCAAGGCAACTGTAGAGGAAGGGGAGAACCTGCTCAATGTTGCAGCCAATGCCGGGGTCTATATCCATGCATTCTGCGGCGGTGAAGGCGTATGCGGCAAATGCAAGGTCAAGATAGAGCAGGGCGAAGTTGCCGCCACCCAGGCTACACAGCTTAAAAGAGAAGAGATAGAGCAGGGATTCCGGCTTGCCTGCCAGTCCAAGGTGGTTTCCGACCTGGTGGTGCATATCCCTGAAACCATCAGAAAAGACGGCAAAAGGTTGCAGCGCAAACCCAAAACCACCCGCACAATTTCGGCCCGCTCCCTCGATGATCTCATCGGCGGCTGGGATGTTGATCCTTTGGTGGAAAAGCGGTTTTTTGCCCTCAGCAAACCTACCATTGAAGACAATATTTCAGACCTGCAGCGCTTGACTCTAGCCATAAGTAGAGGCTGTCCCGAGTGCCAAACGCCTTCCTATGATTACCCGGAACTACTCCAGGAACTTCCCTTTGTCATGCGGGAGAATAACTGGGAGGTGACCGCCATCCTGCTGCGCGGCAAAAGGCTGGAAGAGCCTGAGCGCATTATAGCCGTTGAGCCAAGGGACACCACCAAGGGGCTGTATGGATTGGCCGTGGATATCGGCACCACCACAGTGTGCGGCGTGCTTATTGACCTCAATACAGGAGAGGTGATAGCAGAGGCCTCTGAGTACAACGGCCAGATCCAGTATGGTGAAGACGTCATTTCCCGCATTATTTATTCACAGCGTCCGGGCGGGCTTGAAGCTCTGCAGGAAAGAATTGTGCACACCATTAACAACGTTATTGAAACGGTCTGCAGAAACGTATCCATCGGGCATGAAAACATCAGCTACATAATGGCTGCCGGCAACACCACAATGTCCCATCTCCTGCTGAGGCTCAATCCGAAATTTGTGCGTGAGGCTCCCTATACACCGACCTGCAACCAGTATCCCATAACCAGGGCCGCATCCTTGGGGCTTGCAGCACACCCCTCGGTCAGGTTGTTTCTCTACCCTTCTGTTTCCAGCTATGTGGGCGGTGATATCACCGCCGGGGTGCATGCCTGCCAGATGCATAAAAGTCCGGAACTGACGCTGTTTATTGATATCGGCACCAACGGAGAGATCGTTATCGGCAACCAGGAGTGGATGGTCTGTGCTGCCTGTTCTGCCGGTCCCGCCTTTGAAGGCGGTGGTATCAAGCACGGCATGCGGGCCACCGGCGGGGCTATTGAAAATTTCCATATCGAACCGGAAACACTTGACCCGATGATCATTACCGTCAACCATGCAAAACCCCAGGGCATCTGCGGCTCCGGCCTGATAAGCATCGTGGCCGAACTGCTTGAGGCCGGTGTCATTGACCAACAGGGTAAATTCAACCGCAACCATGATCATCCCAGGATCAGGGAGGCCTATGACGGCTACGAGTATGTGCTTGTCTGGGCCAAGGACTCAGCAGTGGACGAGGATATCGTCATCACCGAGGTGGATCTCGATAACCTTATGCGGGCCAAGGGGGCCATGTATGCCGGCTACCAGACCCTGCTCGAATCGGTCGGTATGACTTTCAATGACCTGGACCGCGTCATTTTAGCCGGCAACTTCGGTAGCTATATTGACCTGGAGCAGGCTATCTGCATAGGGCTTCTGCCGGATGTCGGACGCGACAAATTCTACTACCTGGGAAATGCCTCGCTCCTGGGGGCCCAGATCAGTCTCATCGATCATAAGCGCTTCTGGGAGCGCACTGTAGTCGGCAAGCTCATGACCAACATGGAACTCTCGGAAAACCCCAATTTCATGAACCACTACATGGCCTCGCTCTTCCTGCCGCATACGGACATGAGCCTCTTCCCGACCATAAAAGAGAAACTGCCGGAATCATCTTCAAAGTAACTTTTTCAGTCGCTTTATTTTACTTAAGCCACTTGGCCCGCTCAGTGCTTCATTTGCTCTCCCTTTTTACCGCTCAACGTGCAACTACCTCCACCAGATTTGACGTTTTGCCGGATTGCCGATCAGGTCAAATGAATCTCCGGACTCCTTGAGAACCGCATCAAATTCCTCCAGGGTGAATTCATAGCCGTCATTTGCCGCCAAAGCGACAAAATCCCCCTTTGTTTTAACGACGTCATACTTCATTCTCACCTCTTCATTTTCTCCACCTGCGATGAGCAGTTCTTCCACATTTTTCTTAGCCATTGGTTTTTCTCCCTATACATACATTGAATTATTTTGTCATTGATATTTCAGCCTTTGCCCCCTAATTGCCAGATTTGTGCCAGACTGGGGAAAAGTGTCAGACTTGCCCTGAACGCCAGTAAAATCAAAGAAAAATCAACTGGCGTGTGTTGAATATTTTTTGGGAGACCGTGGATTCAGCACACTTTTGTATATACTATTTCATTTTTGTCTCTTTTTCTACATTGTCCACTATTTGGGCCAAACGGATATTTACCAGCCAAACAAATCTTTATTTGTAATTGTCTGGAATAAAACAAAAAAATAAATCTTGCCTGATGTGGCACACCCCTTGCTCTATTAAAAGAAAACACTCTAAGAGCCAAGAGAAAGGACATGACATGCAAGCACTATTACTTGATGAAAGACAGGAACAGATCCACCGCACCGGTGAGAAACCTTTTACCATTGACTGTGACAAGGATAGCCTGGCCGGGGCGGTCAGCCAGCGGGCCTGCGTATTCTGCGGTTCACGGGTTGTGCTTTACCCGATTGCCGACGCCCTGCATCTTGTGCACGGTCCCATCGGCTGCGCGGTGTACACATGGGACATACGCGGCGCCCTCTCCTCCGGTCCGGAATTACACCGCTTGAGCTTTTCCACAGACCTGCAGGAGATGGATGTCATTTTCGGCGGCGAAGAAAAGCTTTACAAAGCATTGATTGAACTCATAGACCGGCATAGCCCGGAGGCAGCATTTGTCTATTCCACCTGCATTGTCGGCATCATTGGCGATGATCTTGCTGCGGTATGCAAACAGGTGGAAGATGAAAAAAACATTCCGGTCATTCCGGTGCAGTCCGAAGGGTTCAAGGGCAACAAGAGGGCCGGTTACAGGGCCGCCTGCGATGCCATGTTCACACTTGTCGGCACCGGCGATACAGCCGGAACTTCTCCGTACTCCATTAATATCCTGGGTGACTTCAACCTGGCAGGCGAGATCTGGATGATCCGGGAGTATTTCGAACGCATGGGTGTTGAAGTGGTTGCCAATATCACCGGCGACGGACGCGTAGGTGATATTAAACGGGCCCATGGCGCGGCCTTGAATGTGGTGCAGTGTTCCGGGGCAACCATGGACCTGGCACGGATGATGGAGGATGAATATGGCCTGCCGTCCATCCGGGTGTCCTATTTCGGTATCGAGGATATGGCGGAGGCGCTCTATGCGGTTGCCCGTCATTTTGATGACCCGGCAATCATGGAACGGGCCCGGGATTTAGTCCGTGAAGAACTGTCCAGGGTATACCCGGAGCTGCAGAAGTATAAAGCGGCCTTAAGCGGCAAGAAGGCGGCCATTTATGTCGGCGGTTCCTTTAAGGCCTTTTCCCTGGTGAAAGCCTTTCGACTCCTTGATATGCAGGTGGTCATGGTGGGTTCCCAGACCGGCACCACAGAGGAGTACCGGGAACTGGCTGAAATTACTGATCCCGGCACCATCATTGTTGATGATTCCAATCCCTTGGAACTTTCATCCTTTCTCGAGGAAAAAAAGGTGGATATTTTCGTGGGCGGCGTCAAGGAACGGCCCATTGCCTACAAACTCGGGGTCGGATTCTGCGACCACAACCATGAACGCAAGGAAGCCCTGGCCGGCTTCACCGGCATGCTGAATTTCGCCCGCGAGGTGTATTCATCGGTCATGAGTCCGGTCTGGCGATATACCCGTCCAGCAAGAGGAGATGAGTCATGAGTAAAATGGGCCCCAACTATATTTCCACGACCAATGCCTGCAAACTATGCAAACCGCTGGGGGCGTCACTTGTTTTTAAAGGTATAGAAGGAGCGGTTCCCTATCTGCATGGTTCCCAGGGCTGCGCCACTTATATGCGGCGCTATATAATCAGCCATTTTAATGAACCGATCGATATTGCCTCATCATCGCTGGGAGAAAAGCATGCCGTTTACGGCGGCGGGCCTAACCTGAAACTGGGGCTGACAAATGTCATTACAAAATACCAGCCCACAATGATCGGCATTGCCACTACATGTCTGACTGAAACGATTGGGGATGATGTCCCCATGATACTTGGCGAATATAACCGGGAAGTGAATGATGCTGAAAAACTGCCCACCATGGTCCATGTGCATACACCGAGCTATGCGGGTACCCATATGGAAGGTTTCCATGCCGCAACCGCTGCGGTGCTTGAACAGCTCGCAGGACAGGGCGGGAAAGCTGATACGGTTTCGCTGCTGCCCGGCTTTGTATCTGCTGCGGACCTCAGGTACCTGAAGGAAGTTCTGGACGACTTTGGACTGTCGGCAATGATTTTACCCGACTACTCGGAAACCATGGACGGCCCGGCCCAGCATAAATATGAGAAGATCCCGGCCGGCGGCACGCCTGTCTCTGCCATCAGGAAAGCGGGGAACTGCAGGATGGTTATCGAATTCGGCAGAACCCTTGCCGAAATGAAAACCGGAGGATCGGTCCTGCAGGAAAAATTCGGTGTGGCGCGGTCTGTGGTCGGCCTGCCCATAGGGATTGACGAGACGGATCGTTTTTTGGAACTCCTTAGTGCTGTCAGTGGCCGGGAAAGACCTGAAAAGCATGCCATGGAACGGGGACGTTTGGTTGATGCCTATGTGGATGGCCATAAATATGTGTTTGGCAAAAAGGCTGTGGTGTATGGCGAAGAAGACATGGTAGTGGGCCTTACCGCCTTTCTTGCTGAAATAGGCATTCACCCTGTGCTCTGTGCTTCAGGCGGGAAAAGCGGCCGTCTGGCAGCTGCCATTGCCGAAGTGACGCGGGAGACGCTCCCTGAACAGCCCCGGGTCGAAGAAGGGGTGGATTTCTATGATATCGCAGAGGCGGTTGAAAGTCTGGAGCCCGATCTGCTGGTCGGACATTCCAAGGGATATTCCCTGGCCCGCAAGTTACATATCCCCCTTATCCGGGTGGGCTTCCCTATCCATGACCGGGTAGGAGGGCAGCGCATTCTGCATCTCGGCTACCGGGGCGCCCAGCAGCTTTTTGACACGATTGCCAATGCACTTATTGCCAGGAAGCAGGACCTGTCCGATGTAGGCTACAGCTATATGTGAGAGAAGAGTGAGGAGATAACAGCAATGGTAGACAAGTTGTTTTGAAATATTGAATCTTACTATCTGAAAAGGACGAAAAAATGACAAAAATAAACGAATTGGATCTTTCCAAACACCCCTGTTTCAACAAGAAAGTAAAAGGTCAGTTTGGCCGGGTCCATCTGCCGGTGGCACCGAAATGCAACATCAAGTGCAACTACTGTAACCGGAAGTATGACTGTGTCAATGAATCCCGGCCTGGAGTGACCTCAACTGTACTCAATCCGGATCAATCCCTGGAATATATGCGCCGGGTATTGGAAAAGGAGCCGCGCATTTCGGTGGCAGGCATTGCCGGTCCCGGTGATCCCTTTGCCAACGGCGAACAGACCATGGAGACCATGCGCCTGTTGCGGCAGGAATTTCCTGATCTCATTCTCTGCCTGGCATCCAACGGTATGCAAATCGGCCCCTATATTGAGGAATTGGCCGATATCAAGGTTTCCCATGTCACCATCACGGTCAATGCAATTGACCCGGAGATAGGCGCCGGAATTTACAGCTGGGTACGGGACGGCAAGATCGTTTACCAGGGCAGACAGGCAGCGGAACTGCTGCTTGCCCGCCAGCTTGAGGCTGTTAAAAAGCTGAAGGAAAACAACATAACAGTCAAGATAAATTCAATCATTATCCCCGGTATTAATGACCATCACATAATTGAGGTGGCAAAAAAGATGCAGGAACTGGGCGCCGACCTTCTGAACTGCATGGCGCTTTTCCCCACCGTTGATACGGTTTTTGGTCATATTGAACAACCGGGCAAGGAGATGGTCAATGGTATCCGCAAGGCGGCGGAAAAGCATATGCCCCAGATGCGCCATTGCACCCGCTGCCGGGCCGATGCCGTGGGCTTGCTTGATGATGATAAAACCGAGGAGTTCAGGGGTTGCCTGTCAGCCTGTGCAAAGCTCCCTGCCATCCCCGGTAAGGCACCGCGGCCCTATGTGGCTGTTGCCACCATGGAAGGCATCCTGGTGAATCAGCATCTTGGCGAAGCTGTGAAATTTCAGATCTGGGAGAAAAAAGAAGATGAATACCGGTTGGTTGAAGAGCGGGAAGCTCCTGACCAGGGCGGAGGGCTCAGGAGGTGGGTGAGGCTGGCTAAAAGCCTGGGTGACTGCCAGGCAGTCCTGGTGAGCGGTATCGGGGAAACGCCCCATGAAATTTTGAGCAAAACAGGAATCAAGCCCCTCACCATGAACGGTTTTATTGAAGAAGGATTGAAACGGGTCTTTGAAGGACAGGATGTGAGCGTCCTGCAGGCAAGAAAGGAAACCTGCTCTAAAGGCGGGTGCTCCGGCCAAGGCGGCGGGTGCATGTAGTGTTAACGATGGCTGGATGCAGCATCTGCTCGGAGTCTGCGCTTACCTGTCATCGGCCTGTTCGCATACGGATGTATCGGAGTCTCCCTTCGGTCGCTTTCCTGCGGACAGACCTCATTTTCCCGTAACAAAACGACGGGAGGGTTGATACTCTGCATCTACTACACCCAGCCATCGTTAGGGGCTGGGCTGGACGATCGTGATTTTAGGAGATGCTAGTTAAAACAGAATATTAAAGGATTGAGATAATGAAAATAGCAGTCGCTTCTAGAGATGGGACCTTGGTGAATGAACATTTCGGGCGTGCCGACAGGTTCTTGATATATGTCATTACTTCTAATGGGCCTGTCAAAGTTGGGGATGTGTCGGTGGAGCCTCTGTCAACCGGGGATAAGAGTCATTCCTTTGATGCGGATCGTTTCCTGGGTATAGCCACGGCACTCAAGGGATGCGAACGGGTTTATGTCACAAAAATTGGTGAGCGGCCGGCAGCAGAACTGAAAAAAATAGGCATGGAAGCTGTTGTTTTTGAGGGCGAGATCAACAGCATCAGCCGTTGAGTAAATCATAGAGGACAAAATGCAATGATGTCGACCTTGGGTTATAATTATGTTCTCCGTTCGGCAATTTTTCTGCTGGTCAGCGGAGTGTTTTTCTCCGGTGCTGTTAGAGGCGCGGCAGGGCAGGAAGAGATAAGGGTTGCTGTTGCGACAAATTTTATGCGTCCAATGGATGCGATTGCCGGTGATTTTGAAAAGCAAACCGGCACCAGGGTAAAGCGCAGTTCCTCTGCCACAGGCATGCTTTATTCGCAGATAGTAAACAGCGCGCCCTTTGACCTTTTTCTGGCAGCTGATGAGAAAAGGCCCGAGCTTCTTTATCAACAGGGGTTGTGCGAGGAGCCTTTTGTATATGCCAGCGGCCGGGTGGTGCTGTGGAGCAACAGAGTAGATCTTGGCGGGACAGAAAACTGGCTCCAGGTAATTTTGGGGGATGAAATTTTGCGGGTCGCCATAGCCAACCCCGAGACAGCTCCTTACGGCGAGGCAGCAATGCAGACCATAAAAAAGGCCGGCATCGAACAAAAATTGCAGAAGCTTTTGGTATATGGACAAAATATTGGGCAGGCCTTTCAGTATGGGCAGCAGGGCGCTGCGGATATGGCTTTTGTGGCCCAGTCTTTTGCATTGTCTGAACAGGGCAGGAAAGGAAAAACCTGGCTACTGCCCGAGGCTCCACCGGTTGTGCAGAAGGGCTGTATCCTGAAGAATTCTGCCCAGAGGGAAGCGGTACTGGAATTTGTTGCGTATCTCCAGACCGAGCAGTCAAAAACTATACTTTCAGCATTTGGCTACGAATAAATCATGGACTTGCAACCTTTATATCTTTCAGCCAAGCTGGCCTTTTTTTCCACAGCAATATTGATGTTGCTTGTTACGCCTTTGGCATACGCCCTTGCCTGTTTTCGTTTTCGAGGCAAGGTGTTTTGGGATGCACTTATCAGTTTGCCGCTGGTGCTGCCGCCAACAGTGCTGGGATTTTATCTGCTGGTTGCCATGGGGCCCAGGTCGCCGTTCGGCCAAGGATGGCAGTCCATATTTGGGGTTCCTCTGGTGTTCAGTTTTCAAGGCATTGTCATTGCCTCGATGCTGCACAGCCTGCCCTATGCCGCCCAGCCATTAAAGGCTGCCTTTGAAAAAATCGACAAGCGGTTGCTGGAGTCTGCATATGTTTTGGGAGTATCACCGTCAGCTACATTTTTCAGGGTTGTCCTGCCCAACTCCATTGGTGGGCTGGCAGCAGCAGCGATCCTGGCTTTTGCCCATACCATGGGAGAGTTTGGCGTCATCCTCATGATCGGCGGCTCCATTCCCGGGGAGACCAAGGTCGCCTCAATTGCCGTATTTGAACTGGTTGAATCACTGAAGTACCAGGAGGCCTGGAAACTCTCGCTGGCCCTGATGACAATCAGCTATATCGTCTTACTGGGGGTAAATTTTATCAATAGCAGGGAGATGTCATGAAACTGGAAGTAAATATCATAAAAAAACTGCCCGATTTTACCATTGATGTTTCCTTCTGCTGCAATGCAGGTGAGATGCAGGTCATTATCGGGCAGTCAGGGTCAGGCAAGACCACCATTATGCGAATTCTGGCCGGCCTGGAACATGCTGATCATGGTCTGATCCGATTTAATGATACGGTATGGGAGGACACCGCCAACAAAGTATTCCTGCCGCCGCAGAAAAGGGGGCTTGGGTATGTATTTCAGGAATATTCCCTGTTCCCGCATCTCACCGTTGAGCAGAATGTTGCCTTTGCTGCCGGTGACCAGAAAAATGTGCAGCACTACATTGGTTTTTTTGAAATTCAGCATCTTGCCCGGCGTTTTCCCAGACAGCTTTCCGGCGGAGAGCGGCAGCGAGTTGCCCTGGCGCAGGCCCTGGCACGAGAGCCCAAAATTCTTTTGCTGGATGAACCTTTCTCCGCCCTTGATTTTATTACCAGGGAAAAACTGCGGACCAGCCTGGATGCATTGAAGCGTTCGGTCAAAATCCCGATTATTCATATTACCCATGAAATAAACGAGGGACTGCAAATGGCTGATATGGTCCTGCCCTTGGAGAGAGGCCGGGTCTCCTATGATTGGTTGCCGGATATAATTCTAAAGCAATTGCCTGATCAATATACCCAAACATGTGGATGTGGACTGCCTGATAGGGACCCGGTGCAAGCCACTGGCAAGTCGGATGCACCATGGGGCCGCCTGTTCGGGTTTTTCAGGGCATATAACACCTGAGGACTTACAACGATCATAATGAAAGGTTTAATTGACAGCACATTACGGGAGGGAAGCCAGACTTTTGGTCTGGCATTCAGCCTGGCCCAGAAGAAGGAGATATTTTCAGGGCTCTGCTCTGTGGGAATTGAAGAGATTGAGATCGGCCTGGCCACCGCATTGGACGAAGATCTGCCGGAATTAATGGAGTTCTGCAGGGGACATGATGGAGGCAGGAGACTGGCCCTATGGTGCCGCTGCCGCCGGGAAGATATACTCTGTGCCCGTTCCCTGCAACCCGATGTCCTGTCTCTGTCAATCCCTGTGTCTGACATTCATATTGAAAAAAAAATTGCTCGTAGCAGAAAGTGGGTTCTTGAAGCTGCAAAGAGTTCTATCCTGCAAGCGCGGCAACTTGGATTCAGGTTTATTTCCCTGGGGCTGGAGGATGCAACCCGTGCAGACCATGGGTTTTTAAAAAACATTGTTCAGACGGCGATTGCAGCCGGCGTTGACCGGGTGCGTCTGGCCGATACGGTGGGCATAGCCAACCCCATTGCATTTGCCGACCTGGTGCGAAGCATAAAAAATCTCGGCTCTGTTGAAGTCGGGGTGCATGTGCACAACGATTTCGGCATGGCAACGGCAAATAGCCTGGCAGCTCTGGATGCAGGGGGTGACTGGGCTGACGTCACAGTTCTTGGGCTGGGAGAACGGGCCGGAAACGCCCACCTGGAGGAACTCGCAAGCTATTTGACTCTGCATAGAGCGAACAGGTATACGCTTGAAGCACTTGCGGGACTGGCAAGGAACGTTGCCGAAATGAGCGGTAGAGCAATTGAACCGCACAGACCGATAGTAGGGGAAAAGATTTTTTACTGCGAAACGGGTTTACATCTGCAAGGCCTCAAAAATGACACAGCAACATATGAACCGTTCTCGCCTGATATTTTTGGTGCCAGTCGCAAACTGCACTATGGCGGCAAAATTGGTAGAAAAGAGGTGCTGCGCTACCTTGGAGGGGTGAAAAAGCACGCTGCCACTATTAATTTGGATGAAATTGTTCTTGCTGTCAGGAGAAAAGCTGAAGCAATCGGAAGACCCCTAAAAAGAAAAGAACTGCTGTCAATAATTTCATCTTCTTAGGAAAGGAGATATCAAAAATACTTGGGCATGCGCAGGCCATGTTTTTTAATCTTATAACCGATCTGCCGTTGGGTAAGGCCGAGTTCACGGGCCGCTCTGGCCTGCACCCAGCCATACTTTATGAGTGCTGCTTCGATTTCGCTGCGTTCGAGCTCTTGCAACGATTTTGAGCGTCCGGACTTTATACCGGGCAAATTAGTTTTCGGTGTCGGGTCAGGTGGTAAAGTCTTTTCTTCCTCAGTTCCTATAACCATATATGAGGGCAAATCTTTCATTTTAACAGCTTTGTTGTCCGCCATGATCACCAGCCTTTCGATAAGATTTTGTAACTCCCGGACATTGCCCGGCCAGTTATAGGTCATCATGAACTCCATAATCTGCTTTGAGATTCGCACCTCTCTTGCATTAGTGCTGTTACTTTCTTTTAAAAAATATTCAAGGAGCAGAGGAATGTCCTCCCGCCGTTCCCGTAAGGGCGGAAGAATGATTGGTACGACATTGAGTCTATAATAAAGATCTTCACGAAAGGTTTTTTCCGCTACCGCCGTTTCAAGGCTCCTATTGGTGGCGGCAATTACCCGGACATCAACTGTGAGGGTTTTGGTGCCGCCCAACCTTTCAAATTGTTTTTCCTGCAGGACACGGAGCAGTTTGGCTTGCAGCGCCAGGTTGAGTTCACCTATTTCATCTAAAAACAGGGTCCCGCCGTCCGCCAACTCAAAGCGCCCTTTCTTGGCCGATATTGCACCGGTAAAGGCCCCTTTTTCATGGCCGAACAATTCGCTTTCCAGGAGGGTTTCCGGCAGGGCCGCACAGTTTACTTTGATAAAGGGGCCTTCCTGCCGCAAGCTCGCCTGATGGATGGCCCTGGCCACCAGTTCCTTGCCCGTGCCTGACTCGCCCAGCAAAAGAGTTGTGGCCCTGCTGGGAGCAACTTTATCTATCTGCGTGAAGACCTCCTGCATTATCTTGCTCTGCCCAATGATATTATGCCTGCTGAATCTGTTGCGCAGTTCGGCTTTCAAAGAAATATTTTCATCAATCAGGTCTTTTTCTTTGCTGACAATTGCTTCATGGAGATCAAGAAACTGGCCGATCAGCATGGCGACCACCGTGAGAAACCTGATATCTTCTTCAAATGATACTTCTGAACCAAAAAGGCGGTCCACTGTTAATACTCCCACCGGCTTTTCACGGAGAATGACCGGCACACCAATAAAAGAGATCTCCCCCTTGGGGAGTTTTTTGCGTGAACCGGTTCTGTTAAGGAAAAGTGGTTCGGAATGGACATCAGGAACTGCAACGGGGTATCCTGTTCTATAAACCTTGCCGATGACCCCTTCATCCAGGCTGTAGATGCCACGCATACGTTCTTCATTACTCAACCCGTATGATGCCCTGATAACCAGGTGATTGCCAGTTTCCTCAAGTAATACCAGAGTAGCCCTTTCCATTTTCAAGGTGTCATGCAGAATTGCCAGGGTTTCAGCTAATGCCTTGTTAAGGTCAAGAGCTGCCCCAATAAGCTGGGCTATTTGATACAGGGCCTGAACTTCAAGGAATTCTGTTCCAGAACTGTTTACGGTTTTCTTCAGCAAGGCTTTTCCTCTATATTCTATACATAAATGTAATGTTTTGTATTTTGTATTGGTCTCAAAATTAATAATGCAATTAATGTGCCCTGGTCACATTAATTGTAATAAAAAAATAATAATAAATTGATTTAATTAAATTTTTTTTTTGTGTCGCCGGTTGAGCGCCATTCATTTTTTTACATATTTGTAACTATTTTTAATTTTTGTAGTGATTGTCACATAGCTGTTTCACGAATCGTATCCGTGCTCTTCAGGTGTGCTTCCCAGCTCAATTGTTCAGACCCTTTCATTTTTGTCGCATTCTTTGCAAATTTGGTGCCATAATTTTCTTCCTCATGGAAGTCGTCCTCCCGGAATACCTCAAAAAAATATATTTATATCAAATAGATACAGTTCATTCTTAATGGCTGTTGTAAAAATGGCACGGGTATTGCCATGAGAGAAGAAAACAACAAACCACGTATCTCATCATAAATTTAAGGAGGATTAAGACAATGAGGAAGGTAGCAATTTACGGCAAAGGCGGAATCGGAAAGTCTACTACAACACAGAATACTGTTGCAGGCCTGGTCGGGCTTGGCCGCAAAGTCATGGTGGTCGGTTGTGATCCCAAAGCAGACTCAACACGGCTGCTGCTTGGTGGTCTTGCCCAGAAATCGGTTCTTGACACCCTGCGCGAGGAAGGAGAAGACGTCGAACTCGACGATATCCGCAAGAGAGGATACGGCGGCACCTGGTGTGTTGAGTCCGGCGGTCCGGAACCCGGCGTGGGCTGTGCCGGTCGGGGCATCATAACTTCCATCAACATGCTGGAGTCTCTTGGCGCTTACGAGGAAAGTGAAGAACTTGACTACGCCTTTTATGATGTATTAGGCGATGTTGTCTGCGGCGGCTTCGCCATGCCCATTCGGGACGGTAAGGCAGAAGAAATCTATATCGTTGTATCAGGTGAAATGATGGCCATGTATGCCGCCAACAATATCAGCAAAGGTATCATGAAATTCGCCCAGAATGGCAGTGTTCGTCTTGGCGGCCTGATCTGTAATTCCCGTGCTGTTGATAATGAGCATGAGATGATTGATGAGTTTGCCAAAAAACTCGGTACCAAAATGATCCATTTTGTGCCCAGAGAAAACGACGTTCAGCGGGCGGAAATTAATCGCAAGACGGTCATTGAGTGGAACCCTGAAGTGCCACAGGCTGATGTCTACCGGAACCTGGCCAAAGCCATAGATGAGAACAAAGACTTCGTCATCCCAACGCCCATGGAAATTGAAGAACTGGAGTCCCTGCTCATGGCTTATGGGCTTATGCAGGCTGCGTAAAGAATTCTCATACGGAACTCGTCACAAAACAAAAAATCATATAGTTTGGAGATAAAATAATGATGCTCATGATCAGATCAATTATACGACCGGAAAAAGCAGATAAAGTCCTTGCCGCTCTTATGGACGCAGGATTCCCGGCAGTTACCAGATATTCAGTGGCCGGGCGCGGCAAGCAGCGCGGCATCAAGATCGGCGAAGTGACCTATGATGAAATCCCTAAAGTAATGCTGATGAGCGTAGTGAATGGAACTGACAAGGATTTTGTCATCAAAACCATCATGGAGACTGCCCGCACCACCGGTAAAGGCGCTTTTGGTGATGGGAAAATTTTTATCAGCGAGGTGGAGGAGTCCTACACCATCAGTTCCGGAGTCATGGACACTGCAGCAGCCTCTGAGGGGGTGCCCGCATGAAAGAGGTAATCGCCGTTGTGCGCATAAACATGATGAACCAGACCAAGCAGGCCCTGACCGACTGTGGTGTTGATGCTTTTTTTGCCCACGAGGCCCATGGGCGCGGCAAGGGATTTGTCAATCCGCAGGTGCTCGAAGGTGCTGAAAAGGGATACGAAGAGGCGGCATCCCTGCTCGGAGAAAAAGGGAAACTGTATCCCAAGCGGATGGTTACCGTTATCGTTCCTGAATCCCAGGTCAGTTGTGTGGTTGAAACGATAATTAATACTAACCAGACCGGCATGCCGGGGGACGGTAAAATATTTGTCCTCCCGGTTGCCGATGCTGTCCGCGTCCGAACAGGCGAGACCGGCGCGAAATCCATCGCCTAAAGAGATAAGGAGACAACAATGGCAACAGCAACAAAGAAAAAACTTGTGAATTGGGAACCCACCGATGTCAAGGAAGAGCTGCTTAAAATATATCCCCCCAAGGTAGCCCGCAAGCGGGCCAAGCAGATCCTCGTCAACGAGGCCTTGGAAAACGAAACACCTGAGATCCAGGCCAACGTGCGGACGATCCCGGGCATTATCACCATGCGGGGCTGCACTTATGCCGGCTGCAAGGGTGTTATCATGGGCCCAACCCGTGACATCGTCAATCTCGTGCATGGTCCCATCGGCTGCAGCTTTTACGCCTGGCTGACCCGCCGGAACCAAACCGATGCAGGCCCTGACGGCGAGAATTACATGACCTACTGTTTTTCCACCGACATGCAGGACTCGGACATCATCTTCGGCGGCGAGAAAAAACTGGCCAAGGCGATCCAGGAAGCCTACGATCTGTTTCATCCGAAATCCATCGCCGTTTTTGCCACCTGCCCGGTCGGCCTGATCGGTGATGATATCCATACCGTCACCAAACAGATGAAGGAAAAATTCGGCGACTGCAATGTCTACGCCTTCAGCTGTGAGGGCTACAAGGGTGTTTCCCAGTCAGCAGGACATCATATCGCCAACAACCAGGTTTTCCGTCATATCGTGGGCGAAAATGATGAGGTCAAGCCCGGCAAATACAAAATCAACCTGTTGGGCGAATACAACATAGGCGGCGACGGCTTTGAAATTGACCGGATCTTCAAAAAATGCGGCATAACCAATATTGCAACATTTTCCGGCAACTCCACCTATGACCAGTTTGCCTCGGCCCATACGGCAGACCTAAACGCTGTCATGTGCCACCGTTCCATCAACTATGTGGCCGACATGCTGGAGACCAAGTACGGCATCCCCTGGATCAAGGTCAACTTTATCGGCGCCAACGCCACCGCAAAATCCTTGCGCAAGATCGCCGAGTATTTTGGTGACAAGAAACTGATCAATACCGTGGAAAAGGTAATTGCCGAAGAAATGCCTGATGTTGAAGCGGTCAGTGATGAAGTGCGGACGCGGACCGCAGGCAAAACCGCCATGATGTTTGTCGGCGGGTCCCGGGCGCACCATTACCAGGAGCTTTTCAGCGAAATGGGCATGAAGACCATCTCGGCAGGCTACGAATTCGCCCATCGTGATGATTACGAAGGACGGCACGTCATCCCCAACCTCAAGGTGGATGCTGACAGCCGCAACATTGAGGAGATTGAAGTCGAGCCGGACGAGACCCGTTTTAAACCACGCAAGTCCGACCAGCAGATGCAGGCCCTTGAGAAGGCCGGATTCAAGTTCAAGGACTACGAAGGGCTCCTGCCGGACATGGACACGGGGACTCTGGTCATCGATGACCTCAATCAATACGAAGCGGAGAAACTCGTTGAGTTGATGCAGCCTGATATCTTCTGCGCCGGGATCAAAGAGAAATACTCTATCCAGAAACTTGGTGTGCCTATGAAACAGCTGCACAGCTATGACTCCGGTGGGCCGTATGCAGGTTTCAAGGGTGCCGTAAATTTCTACCGGGAAATTGATCGGCTGGTGAACAGCAAAGTTTGGAGCTACATGAAAGCCCCATGGCAGAAGAACCCGCAGCTCTCGGCGTCCTACAACTGGGAATAGTGGTGGTTCGTCTGAAGCGCCGGATACTGCGCTGCTGCAGATTTTACACCCATTCAACGTAGCGGCTTTGCGGCCCATGAGCGCAAAGTCCACGCGCCTTGTCTGCGACGATTCAGACTGAGCCGCTCGCTGGTCAATTGGATTGATCGGGTCAATTTAGAAATTCTGAAAAGAATATTAAGAGGTAAAGACAATGCTATTACGACATACTCCAAAAGAAATAACAGAGCGCAGCGCCTTGACCATTAATCCGGCCAAGACCTGCCAGCCCATCGGCGCCATGTATGCGGCCCTTGGCATCCACGGCTGCCTGCCGCACAGTCACGGCTCCCAGGGGTGCTGCGCCTATCATCGCAGTACGCTGACCAGGCATTATAAAGAACCGATATCCGCAGCGACCAGTTCCTTTACCGAGGGTGCTTCGGTCTTCGGCGGTCAGGCCAACATGATGCAGGCCATTAACAATATTTTTACCGTCTATGATCCTGAGATTATCGCGGCGCATACCACCTGTCTGTCAGAGACCATAGGCGACGACCTCAAGCAGATCAAAAAAAAGGCTGAAGCAGAAGGGAAAATCCCCGAGGGAAAACATATGATCAGCGCCTCGACCCCGAGTTATGTAGGGTCGCATGTGACCGGATTTTCCAACATGGTAAAATCCATGGCCGAACTGGCTGAATCCACCGGCAAAAAGAACGGCAAAGTGAACATCATCCCCGGTTGGGTGGAACCGGCGGACATGGAAGAGCTCAAACGCATCGCCGGCCTGGTCGGTATCAAGCATATTCTTTTTCCGGACACTTCAGGTGTGCTGGACGGGCCGTTATCCGGTGAATACAAGATGTTTCCGGACGGCGGCACCACCATTGCCGAGTTGAAATCAACCGGTGACTCCCTCGGCACCCTGGCCCTCGGCGAGTGGTGCTCTGCAGATGCGGCCCGCTATCTCGATACCCAACACAAAGTGCCGTGCAGTATCCTTGATATGCCTTTCGGTCTTATGGCCACCGATCGATTTATTGATGCGCTGCGAACCGTTGCTGGAACAACAGTTCCTGACACAATTGCAGTTGAACGCGGCCAGCTGGTGGATATGATTTCCGATATGCATCAGTATCTGTACCATAAAAAGGTTGCCCTGGTGGGTGACCCGGACCAGCTCATTGCCATGACCGAGTTCCTGGTGTCAATCGACATGCAGCCGATGCACATCGTGACCGGCACACCCGGAAAGAAGTTTGAAAAGCGGATTAAAGAAATCACCAAGGACATGGGCTATGACGTCAATGTCAAAGCAAAAAGTGATCTGTTTCTTCTCCATCAGTGGATCAAGAACGATCCGGTCGACCTCATCATCGGCAACACTTACTGCAAGTATATCGCCCGCGATGAAGATCTGCCGTATGTGCGCTGGGGCTTCCCTATTCTTGACCGTCAGGGGCACCAGTATTTTCCAACCGTCGGTTACAAGGGCGGATTGCGACTCCTGGAAAAAATACTGGGGGCCCTCCTTGACCGCAAAGACAGAGATGACCCGGAAGAACGTTTTGAACTTGTACTGTAATGATCCCCAGGCGGGAATTAACGCCCCGCCCGGTCTTTATAAAACAGGGAGCAAAAATGACAATTATTCAGTTTCCCAAAAGCGAGGAATCCAGCTGCGCCGACGGCGGGCTTGAGCAGACCATGCTCAGCCTGCCGGTGGCGCCACGATCATTTTCCCGGATTCGTTTTGACCCGATAGACGGACAGGCGCGTGCTGTTCCTCCTGGAGGAGCACTTAACTGGCTGGAGGAAAATTTCCAGCAGGGTATGAAAATCGAGGCAGTCAGTCTAGAGGGGCCTGGGGACCCACTCTGTGAAATCGATGTCACCATGGAAACATTGCGTCTGCTGCAGCAAAAATATCCTGACATTGCGTTTTCTGTCACTACTCTTGGTTTACATGGGGAGCAAAACGCAGAATCTCTTGCAGCAGCCGGGGTAACAAGCATCACGCTGCTAATAGACGCTGTTGATCAAAAAGTGGCGGACAAGCTCTACGCCTGGATTAGGCCGGACAGAAAAACGGTTCCCCTTGCCCAGGCAACGGCGATGCTTATGGACGAGCAGCCACGTGCTGTAAAAGCTTTTAAAGCGGCAGGCTGTAAAGTGACTGTCCGCAGTAAGGTCTATCCCGGATTTAACGATGACCATATCGAAGAAATTGCCCGAACCATGGCAGAATGCGGCGCGGATGCAATGATCCTTGTTCCATATAGAACTGCGGCAAGCGAGGAAGAACATCTCCTCGATTCTCCTGATTCTGAAACCATGCTGCGCTTGCAGAAAGGGGCATCACAGCATCTGGAAACCATTCTTACGGCAGAAAAGGAAAGTCGCATTGGTGTTGATTGCCCTTCCCTGCATGGAGCATGCAAGCCTATTTCTCCCCTGCAGCCCCGGCCAAGTAAAGCAAAGCCCAATGTTGCTGTTGTCAGCTCCACGGGCATGGATGTGGATCTCCATCTCGGCCAGGCCTATCAGGTGCTGATCTATGGTCCCAGAGAAGACGGGCTTGCCTGCCTGCTCGGAACCCGTCCCGTACCTGAACCGGGCTCCGGCAGTTCCCGCTGGGAAGAGCTGGCCACATCACTGCATGACTGTTTTGCACTTCTGGCGGCCAGTGCCGGTGCAAGCCCAAGGCGTATTTTGGAAAAGCATGGCATTACGGTACTGATCACCGACAACGAGATAGAAGGCACAGTCGATGTTCTCTACGGTGGAGGCAAAAAGGGAAAGAGAAAAAGCTCATGAGCAGCGCATCTTCGAGCGTTCAGATCTTTTGACATAGCGCTGCTATAGTCAAAAGGCCTGATCACCCAAATCTGCACCACCCATAAACTTTTTAATAATTAATTAACCAAAATAAAAACCGGGGAAAGATTTTAAATCTGTCCCCCGCATTAAGGAGCAATAAAATGGCAACACCGGAAAAACAAATACTCGTCTGCCAGAGCTTTCGCGTTGCAGGCGACAAGAAAGGCATCTGTCACAAAAACACCGATGGATTTTTGCAGTACCTAGAGGAAGAGATTTTAGACCGCGGCCTTGACTGCCTGGTCACGGCAACCACCTGCCTGAAGCAGTGCGACTCCGGACCCATAATGGTTATCCAGCCTGAAAACTGGTGGTTTAAAGGGGTGAACAGTGAAGATGCCATCGATGCCATATTGGATGGTCTTGAAGATGGTCAACCCGCGGCAGAGTTTCTTGTCACCGCATAACCTTTGACAGAAGTATGAGGAGAAAAATCATGAAAAGTACCTGGGAAAAGATTCTTGAATATGCCTCCATGCCTTTGCATGGCACCATGTCGCGCAAGCTGCGCAAGGGCGTCGCCCTCCAGATCAACGAAGGAAAACTCTATGAAGCGGCGATTCTCTTTCTCGGAGAGAAGTTTGTCCGTATTACGGAGGAAGACGCGAAAAAAACGGCCGTTAACACATATTATGACTGGGCCGGAATCGCGTCCATACGGACCACGAGCCCCAAAGATTAATCCTATAGAGAACCGCACTATGAAATCAGCATACGGTTTTTCGTTGTCAGAGCTTACAGTAATGCAGCCCATCCAGGGGTGGGAAGAGTACCTGCAGGACGGCAAGGCCTTCCTCAAGACGGCGACTGCGGCATACGCTGGGAACAAGGAAGCTTTTACCCCCGAGATCCTGTACAACATCATCGCCATGGGTATTGAAAAATTTGTCATGGCGGCTCTGATGCGCCAGGGGAAAATGCCTTACAATCATACAATGAAAGACCTGGTTGAGGCCCTGGATGAAGCCTTTCCCGGCGCTATAAACGGCATCCGGGAAGGGCTGCTCCATTTGGATGGGTTTCAGGAGATCTGCGACCTCGAGGGGTTCAGTATAACCCCGCCGGACATGAAGGAGATCCCGGTCATGCTCGAGCTAGCTGCAAAAATGCAAGCCTTTGCCATCCGGGTAACAAATGACGATGACCTTTAAAAGCCATTTAGAATCAAGGGGCACCGAGTGTCCGAAATGCGGCTCCCTTGCCATTAAAGCAAGTCGGCCGGCGCAAATTCCAGATAAAGAAACAGTTACTGTTGATATGTTCTGCGCCACCTGTGGGGCACGGTGGGTGAATCATTACAAACTGTCAAAGGCTGTGGAACCCTGATTATTCTAGACATCCCAACATGGCTATTGAAAACATCTTATTAGAGGCAGAGTAAAAATGACACTGAAACCCTTAGGTAAAGTGAAAGAGCTGGTTGAGTCTGTGGGCATGGGAATATCTTACGCCTACGATGATCTTGTCTTTCTGGATCATAATGCTTTTCTTCTGCAGTTTGGCGAAGACAACCGGACGATAATTGTCCATACAAACAGTGAGGCCGCCGCAAAGGAGGCGGAAGAAGGAATTGCCCGGCTGCAGAAAGGTGGTTCAATATATGATCTTGCAATTGTTGTCGGTGGTTTTTACACAATGTCCCAGTCTGAAGATGAAACCATATCCATGGAATTTCATGCATAAGCCTTTTGCAAAAATCCGGTAGGTCCAGAAAAGAACATCGACAGCCTCACCTCACTCCTCCTGAAAGAGCTTTTTTTCAGTTAATGTACACCCCTTTCTTTTCAAAATTGTAGGAATGTTTACAATTCTGTCGGCAGGTCTTGACAGGAATGTCACGAATCTTTCTTGCGTTTCCCCCGATAGATCGCCATAAAATATTGAAAATGTTCATATTTTTAACAATAAGCCAACTTGGCACGGAACTTGAAATATATACATTCAAAAGGAACAGCAACCGGGATCACTAAAACCTCTACATCCATGGGGAAAAACAATGAGAATAAAAAGCAGGAATAAAAAAGTTCAGGCTGCCACCCAAACCGCATACATGAAATTTCTTTGCGATCTCCGCAATGCTATCACGTCAGAATATAGCAAAGTGTTGCAAAAGGAAAAAAGAGCCATTGTTCTCGGGTATGACTGAGACCTTTCTGAGATGTCCATTTTCTCAGATTTCATAATGGGGGTGAAGGTTCAATAGAAATATTGACTTTTGAAACTGTAGATAAAGGTGATCTAAAAAATAAATCTGTCCCCTTTTCCTGGTAGACCACATTCTTACATGGCTTTCCGGCCTGTCGAGCTCGTGGCAATTTTTACATGCCTTGTTTAATTTTTTGTCCTGGTAAGGCCCCGGTTTGTCTTGTATTGGCAGTATAAGTACCGGCACTTCCTTCTGCTGTGTACCCGGTTGTTGAATTTCATTGGGTACAACATCAGCGGCACGAGCAGAAGTTGCCATTACTGCAGAAATGACAAGAATTACACATATCAGATATACTCGTTTCAAACTATCTCCATTCTCTTAAAACTTCTATTCCGCACCACTTTATTCTTTATGTTAACAAAAGCTCTGATTTTTTTGATCTGTGCCATAACGCTCTTGGAAGAGCTTCAAATCTTTACAGATGATAGAGATTTTATAAACCTATATTCAACCTCGAAGTGCAACAAAAGAAGAAGCGACTTCTATTGGCGCTCTAAACCCCAGACATATTCTGGGACGATTATTTATCAAAAATTCTATCTGAGCGATATGTTGATCTTAATTCTTACTGAAAGAATAAAAGGGGTTAGGTCTTTGCCTGACTCTTCTCATTTATCTTACTTATCTTGCCCGATTTTATTTAGATTGTTCCCATTAATAAAGTCAAGATCATATAGGAAACTGTTCCGCTCATGTCATGTGGACATAAACTTTGGGGACAGAAACAATTTGACCCGGCAATACAAAATGTAATATGTTGGAAAAATTGAGAAAATATTCAAAACACTGGTCATGCATATTTTATGAATTTCATAGAGCGGGTCCGTTTATCCATTTTTCCAGGTAGCGGAAAACCGGCAGATGAACAGAAAGGCTCACGGAAATACTTTCGGAGTCTGCTGCTCCATTTCCGGCCCAGGGTGGTGCCGAAGCGCACCCTCAGGTTCAACCTGACCTGGGGGTTGGGCGGAATGGCGGCTGTACTGGTCCTTCTGCTGTTCTCCACCGGCCTGCTGCTCAAGTTTGCATACGAGCCATTCCCGGGCCGGGCCTACGATTCCATCCTGCACCTGCAGCACAATATCCCGTTCGGGCAGTTGATCAGGAATATCCATCACTGGTCCGCCAACATCCTTCTTGTAATCGTTTTCCTGCATTTCCTGCGGGTCTTTTTTACCGGCGCCTTTACCAAGCCACGTCAGTTCAACTGGATCATCGGCCTAGCCCTCTTTGCCGGTGTTATATTATCAAACTTTACCGGCTACCTGCTGCCCTGGGACCAGCTGGCCTTCTGGGCAATTACCATCAGCAGTTCCATGCTGGAGTATATCCCCGGTGTGGGAGCCAGGTTGCATGATTTAGTGTTGGGCGGGCCGGATCTCGGACCATCAACCATATCAAATTTCTATGCCATCCATACAGCTATCCTCCCTGTCCTGCTGCTGCTTATTCTACCCTTCCACTTCTGGCGTATACGAAAAGCAAACGGCCTTGTTATTCCCCGTTCGCCTGTAGAAGATTCCGATACACGCGGGAAAAAAGTCGACACCATTCCCAACCTGATAACACGTGAGGTGACTGTGGCCCTGGTCCTATTTGCCGTTGTCCTGATCATCTCCATGCTGGTTGACGCTCCGCTAGCTGTCAAGGCCAACCCAGGCCTGAGCCCCAACCCCACAAAGGCTCCCTGGTACTTTATGGGCTTCCAGGAAATGCTTATGCACTTTCATCCTGTTTTTTCACTATTCATCATGCCGCTGCTGCTGACTCTAGGGTTGCTTGTAATCCCTTATTTAAATTACCAGGCAGATACTGCGGGAATCTGGTTCTGTTCCAGAAAAGGAAGACAAATGGCCATTATTGCTGTGGTAACAGCAATAGCAGTAACAGTGGCCGGAGTCCTGATTGACGAATTCATGATCGGCTCCAAGCAGGCCGGACCCAATATGATCAGCAGCGGACTTGTGCCGTTTGCCATAGTGCTGACCGGCTTCATCGGCTTTTATCTTTTTATGAAGAAGAAGTTTGAAGCAACCAACAACGAAGCCATTCAGACACTCTTTATACTGCTAGTTACGGGTTTTGTAGTCTTGACGATCATTGGGATCTGGTTTCGGGGAACGGGGATGAGGTTGATGATGTGAAGCGAGGGTCCAAGGAGTCAAGGGGTCGAGGGTAAAAAAATTTAATTAAGAATTCAAAACTTAAAACTCAAAAATTTTTAAGATACTGAATAAATACGATGTCTGAAACTGAACAAAACAAACACCCAGAAAAAGAATCCGCCACGTCGCGCAGGTCCCTTCTTAATAAGCTATGGATCCTGCTGGGCATTGTCGCCCTGGCTGAATTGATTGGACTGGTGTTTGCCTTTTTCAAGCCCCGCATGAAGAGGATTAGCAAGGCAGAACGGGACGCAATTATAGTTGCCGGGCCTTTAGACAGTTTTTTGCCTGATACGGTGACCGCCTTTGTGCGGGGCAAATTCTATCTTGCCAGACTGGCAGATGGCGGTTTCCTGGCCCTGTCACGCAGTTGCACGCATCTGGGCTGTACGGTTCCCTGGGTGGCCAAGGAAAATAAATTTATCTGCCCTTGCCATTCCTCGGAGTTTGATATCACTGGCGAGGTAATCAGCCCGCCGGCCCCAAGAGCTCTTGATATCTACCAGATTACCATTGAGAATAACATCGTCAGGGTTAATACCAGTAAACGAAAGAAAAGGTCTGAATTTACTTCAGGCCAGATAACCTATCCAAAGAATACGTGAGCCAGAATAATAGCGAAATAAAGGCCTGGGAAATAACCGGCCTAATTGCAGCGATGATCATCATTCTGTCATTGCCTATCTATTATTTTAAGGTAGTCAAAAAAAGGGCTCCCGTTGCTGTTGATGAAACGTCGGCAACCTTTGTCGGCAGTGCAAAGTGCAAGGACTGCCATAGAAAGGAATATGACGCCTGGCAGGGTTCCCACCATGACATGGCCATGGCTGTAGCTGACGAGACCACAGTGCTGGGCAACTTCAACGATGCTGAGTTTACCCTGCATGGCATAACATCGCGCTTCTATAAAAAGGATGGCAGGTTCTTTGTCCACACCAACGGCCCAGGCGGCGACATGGGCAACTTTGAGATCACCCACACCTTTGGTTGGTATCCTTTGCAGCAGTATCTTGTACCCTTTGCCGGCGGTCGGCTGCAATGTCTGCCCATTGCCTGGGATGTTAAACAGAAAAAATGGTACCGGTTGCCGCCTGAGGGTCCGCTTGATCCCGGCGACTGGCTGTATTGGACCAATGCAGCGCAGAACTGGAACGGTATGTGCGCTGAATGCCATTCCACCAATTTAAAAAAGAATTACGACCCGCAGAACGATACGTACAATACCACCTGGTCTGACATTGATGTGGGCTGCGAGGCGTGCCACGGACCCGGCTCCAGCCATGTAAGTTGGGCAGAGATGCCGGAAATGGCCCAGCCGGCATCAGAAAATTTCGAACTGGTACAGAAAACATCCAACACCAGTGCACGGGACTCGGTGGAGCTGTGCGCACCGTGCCATGCCCGCCGTGCCGCCCTTGGTGACTATATACATGCCGAGGCTGACCTGCTGGACAGCCTTTTACCCAGCCTGTTGACCGAGGAACTCTACTTTGCAGATGGCCAGATCCTCGAAGAAGTGTACGTGTACGGTTCATTCACCCAAAGCAAGATGTACCGCCACGGGGTGCGCTGCAGCGACTGCCATGACGTGCACTCAATCAAGCCGCTCAAGGAGGGAAATGCACTCTGTCTGCAGTGCCACCGGGCGAATCAATATGACACGAAAGAACATCATTTCCATAAGCAGAAGGACGAACCGGGCGAGCCTGTCAGGTCAGCAGCTGGCGAGATACTTTTCGAAGTAGGCACCGGTGCGCAATGTGTCCTGTGCCATATGCCGGGCCGCAATTACATGGGCATCGACTACCGGCCTGATCATAGCTTCAGGATACCCGATCCATCATTGAATGCAGCGCTCAATACACCTGACGCCTGTTTGCGATGCCATGTTGACAAAGACACTGATTGGTCTGATGCAAGCATCTCCAAGTGGTACGGTCCCGGCCGCCTGCCCCACTATGGCAATGTGATAGCAAAAGGCAGGGGCCAGGTGCCTGCAGCAGCCGAAAAGTTGATCCGCCTGGCAACCGATCCCCTGTATCCGGTCATTGTAAGGGCCACAGCCCTTTCCCTGCTGGCTGTCTATCCTGGGGAACAGACTGATCAGGCAATGGAACTGGCCCTGATGGATGATGAAGCCCTGATCCGGCGAACGGCCGTGGCTTCCATCCAGTTACCTGACCAGGAAAAGCTTGCAAAAATAATTGGCTCCATGCTCTATGACCCGGTCAAAGGTGTGCGCATTGAGGCAGCCAGCCGTTTAGCCGGAGATCTAACGAAACACCTGGATGCTGACCAGCAGAAGGTTTTTAAGGTTGTTCTGCAGGAATTTGAAGCGGCCATGCTCTATTCAGCTGATTTTTCTTTTGGCCGCTACAATCTTGCCAACCTGTATGGAGAACTTGACCGGCCGCAGGATGCAATCAGTAACTATGAGGCAGCCATCAAGATCGACAGCCAGTTCTACCCGGCTAAGGTCAACCTGGCCATGCTGTACAACCAGCAGGGCAAAATTGACCAGGCTGAAAAGCTCCTTCGGGAAGTGGTTGAATCAGAACCCGGATTATATGAAATCTCCTATTCTCTCGGTCTGCTGCTGGTGGAAATGGAGCAGTACAACGATGCCATTACCTATCTGGAAAAAGCTGCTAAGGGGTTGCCGGACCGGTCCCGTATTCATTACAACCTAGGGCTTTTGTACCAGCAGCTGCAGAGGACCATGCGGGCTGAGAAGGAGCTGCAGTTGGCCTTGATGTTGGAGCCGAATGACCTAGACTTCCAGTATGGCCTTGCCGACCATTACCTGAAAAGAGGCATGCTGCGGGAAGCCAGGCGCATTGCAGAAAAGATGGCTGCTACACATCCCGACAACCCAATCGGCAGCCAGATGCTCAACTATATTGACAGGAATATAGGCAGGTAAAATAGGAGTATTTTCAATAAACCTACAGTGCATATATCTTGCCAAAAGAGTAAATTTTCAACCTTACCGAGAATCTGCTAGGTGGATGATGGCAATAGTAACCTGGCGTAAAAATGCTGTCATCGAAAATCCAGGATTGAGGAGATGAAAAAAGCCGGATCGAGATTTTTTGCTCTCAATTCCGGCTTTGTTTTATGGTGTAACGGCAATAGTAACTTATGAAAATATCATTAATTTTCAGGTGGATAGACATCACAACTTAAAGAGCGTGCGAGAACTTTTAATAAGTTTTAATACTACCCAAAACTTTCAGTCCTAATTTAGCATCCTTTTCTACAACAACAATCTCACCCGAAGAAGGATAAATTCCTGTTAGAGCCGTGATGTTTACTTGATGCGTCACTAGAACTAACGGCTTGTCTATTTCTTGCTGAGACAGCCAAACATTTAGCGATTCAGTTCTGACATCTTTTTGGTCATAATTTTCAAAAAAAGAATTCAAAGCGGATAAAGTATTTACAGGTCCCAAGTCAAGTAACTCGGCAGTGTCTCTGCATCGATACCATTCGCTTGAAAAAACACGAGCTTTATTAATAGCGTGAGCACGAAAAAGTTCTCCGATACGTTTTGCTTGTTTCCTGCCTTCCTCAGAAAGGTTGCGTTGAGTTTCGCGACGGCCCAAAGTAAACTCCGGAGGATCCCCTGTGCCCGGTGCATGAGCGTGTCTTAGTAACGCAAAATGGTTTTTTGAACGAAGAGCATCCCACAACCATTCTCCAGTAGTATCTGCTTCGGCTACAGCTAAGTCCTGGACAAAAAATACACAAACTATAAATAATAAAACAACAACGAGTTTTTTGATCATTTTACTCACATCGTTTGAGCTAACCGGCCACCGGAAGGACTATCCAAAAACAGGCGACCCGCTGACATTTGAAAAAGCCGCCTAAATCGAACGGTCCTGTTTAGGGACTGATTAGGTCATATCCTCTATTTCGCTTCAACTCTTAAGCGGCCGCTAGTTGACTTGTTCAGATCTACTTTTAGCTTGTTTGGCGTCCAGCCATGCACTTTGTCGTGGGCTTCGATATAAACAGTTGTTATACCTTCCGGCACCGTTAAATTACTTAAACCACGGGTAAATGGCTGTTCGTCCACATGGGGGTGGTAAAGCATACGGTCCCCCAATATATTGCCCTCGCTGTCAACTACTCGCCAGTTATCTGCATAGTGTTCCCAACCTGTATCATCATGTTTCAGAGTAATATTTACCGACCATTCGTTATCGTCAGTTTTAGAAAAATCAGCTGCAAGGATTTTTACATCACCGGCATGTGCGGGGTTGAATGCAACCAAAAATAGAAGAATGGCTAAAATGACATTGGTTATTTTTAATATGTTCATAGCAATTATCCCAAAAAAGTTGATTATTGGTCAGACCTTACAATTTATTAAACGTCTTTTTTGCAGTCTTATCAAATTTTTTTGGGGATAAAGCTGCATTCAATGCTTCTTGCCATCACATAGCATTTAATCTGACCTGCCCTGACTTCCACTTTCTAATGGCAATAGTAGTCCTGACCTGGAGACCTCAACCATTCATGGATAGCAGGAATTGAAAGTAGCAACCCCGACTATTATTCCAGCAGATAAACCTGTTGGTAAATGGCCTCTCCCGTGTCACTACACTAACAGGAGAGGCCCGATTTTTAATTCATGTAAGGTATCGAACTAACTGACATTTATTTCGAACCACCCGCCGTTTGTAGCTTCTCCATCACCTGATCCAGACTGAAGCTGGCCGCCTTCTGGCGGGGTGGGTATTCCACAAAAGTTTTCAGAAAATTCCCAACATATGCCTGCGCGGGGACAAGCAGAAACACTCGGTCAATCAACCAGTCGTAGTAGGTGTTGGACGTGAGTTGAGCACGCTCGTATGGATCGCGTCGCAGGTTGAAGATTAGCGGCACACGCAGCGGCGTAAAGGGGTTCGCCCATGCTTCCAGGGTTGTCGCGATCCGTTGCTCCAAGAAGACCAGCTTCCATTGACCATAGCGCAGAGCACTCAGGTCGCCATCGTCTGTGAAATAGAAGATCTCTTTGCGCGGGCTCTCAGTGTTTTGCGGATTCTTGAGGTGCTCGGTGAGGTCATAACCGTCGAGGTGGATCTTGTACTCGCGGCCGAGAGCGCTCGATTTGTAGCCGTCGAGGAGGTCCTCCTTAATGTCCTTCTTGCCGGCGGCGGCAAGAAAAGTGGGCAGCCAGTCCATGTGGTGGACGACACCATTGGAGACCGATCCAGGTTTGATCGTGCCGGGCCAGCGTACCATAGCCGGAACACGCCAGCCGCCTTCCCAGTTGGTGTTCTTCTCACCACGAAACGGCGTCGCAGCGGCATCCGGCCAGGTGTTGTAGTGCGGGCCGTTATCCGTCGAATAGTGGACGATGGTATTGTCAGCGATGCCGAGTTCATCTAGAAGATCAAGGAACTGGCCGATGTGCATATCATGCTCGATCATACCGACAGTGTATTCATCGGCATTGGGATATTTTTTAGAGATCTCAGCACGCTTCTTTTCGCTGACGTGAGTGCGGAAATGCATGCGGGTACCACTCCACCAGACGAACCAGGGCTTGCCAGCTTTTGTTTGCTGTTTGATGAAATCCATGGCGGCAACAGAGGTTTCGTCGTCGACCGTCTCCATGCGCTTCTTGGTGAGCGGGCCGGTGTCTTCGATCTTGCCATCGGCTGATGATTTGATTACGCCCCGTGGACCGAACTTCTCAAGAAAGGTCTTGCCGTCAGGCATGACCATGTCGCCCGGGTAGTCTTCGTTTTCCGGCTCTTCCTCAGCGTTGAGGTGGTAGAGGTTGCCAAAGAACTGATCGAAACCGTGGTTGGTCGGCAGCATTTCATCACGGTCGCCAAGGTGGTTCTTACCAAACTGACCAGTGGCGTAGCCCTGGTCTTTCAACAGTCCAGCGATTGTTGGATCTTCCACCTGCATGCCTTCCTTGGCACCGGGGAGTCCGACTTTCGACAGGCCGGTGCGGAAGACACTCTGTCCCATGATGAACGATGAGCGGCCGGCGGTGCAGGACTGCTCGCCGTAGTAATCGGTAAAGATGATGCCTTCCCGGGCAATCCGGTCAATATTGTGGGTGCGGAACCCCATCATCCCCTGTGTATAGGCGCTGATGTTTGAGCGGCCTATGTCATCGCCCCAGATGACAAGAATGTTTGGCTTTTCAGCAGCTACTGATGACCCGACTGCCATGGCCAACATAGTGGAAACAATAATTCCTGCCATAATAAATTTTCTAAAGTGTCGCATTTTTAACCTCCCTTCAGTTCAGTTTAATAAACAGTTTAGTTAAACGAAATTTCGTTTTATTTCCAATATGTTACTCGATTTAATTCTCTTTCAGCACCTCGACAAGCGGCAAACCAGAAGAGCCTGAAGGAGGGGTGAGACCAAGATAGGCCGACAGGGTCGGTGCGATATCGTAAGGGGATACCAGCCGACTTATCCGCGCTACCCACACACCATGCCCGGCAAATATTATTGGAACGTATGAATCGTAGTGCCAGGGCGAACCATGGGTTGCAGCGACAACCAGGCCATCGAAATCATTGATGAAGGTGTGGGGCGCAAAGACGATATAGATGTCCCCAGAGCGGTCTGGGGCATGGTTACGCAGCACGGCACGCATCTGCCAGGTATCCGGCACATCGCCCCTCAATAAAGCTTCACTGGAAACAGCCAGGGACAATCCCGGGAACTTCACCAGTTCGGCAGCAACAGCGCGTTCGACCTCTGCCTGGTCAAGACCTTTCTGTTGGATAAGTTCACGGTTCAGGTAGAGGTAGGGATGAAAGTACTTCTCAATCAATTCTTCACCAATGCCGAAACGTTTCTTCAGAGCCGCTATTGCCGGCTGACGATCAAGCGTCTTGGTATCGAAGTAACCAGCTTCAATACCAAGGGTATTCAGATAACCGGGCACCTCGGGGCTGCCGTGGTCGGCAGACAGTACGATCAGCGTCTTGTCCAGTCCGACCTTTGCGTCTATGAAGCTGAACAGTTCCGCCAGGGTGCGGTCAAGCCGGCGTTGATTTTCCTCTGCCTCGAGGCTCGAAGGCCCGAACAGGTGATTTATATAATCGGTTGACGAGAAACTGATGGCCAAGAAATCCGTGATATCGTCCTGGCCCACCCCTTCGTTTATGACCAGCGCCTTGGTAAAGTCAAGGGTCAGTTCATCACCGGCCGGACTCAGGGTCAAAAAAGTCGTGTAATATTTATTGTCAGCAGGTCCGTATGGATGCGGAAAGGTTCTTCCCCAGCTGGGAAAATCGGTCTCCCAGGGTTGGTCGTCAGCGTTACCAAAAAGATACTCAGCTTTCTTTCCCGTTAACGACCATTCTTTGTCGGCATAACGCTGCGGAGTTTTTTTTGCGTTCCACTGCACGACCCACTCAGGATAGCTGTCATAGTAGTAGTCACTGGTGACGAATTCGCCGGTTGCCTTCGAGAACCAGAATGCCTTGCCGGCATGGCCGGCCATGGATACCGCGCCGCGGTCTTTAACTGAAACACCGAACACTTTAGCACGACCGCCGGTGTAACCGGCCAACTCATCGCCAAAGGTCGAGACCCGGATAGCCCTTGGTGAGCGACCATCACTCCTCGCCGTACGTTGGGTCGGGTCAATCTCCTTGCTCTTATCAACACCGCCCCCGGCAGTCAAAAGGCGATGTTTAGGATCCTCAATATTATAGTGCAGCACAACATCTTGACGGTTAAGCCAGACATTGGCAACCATGCCGTGATCGGCTGGATAGGCGCCGGTGGCGAGTGACGCATGGCCGACAATGGTTTCGGTGTTGGCATGCCGGTAATGGGCGTTTATGTAATGGGTGCCCTGATTGAGTAGGTAGCGCCATCCCCCTTTCCCGTAGTGGCGGGCGTAGCGCATCGGTAAATCACCACGCAGAGCATCAACGGTAATCTGCAGGATCAATTTTGGGTGTTTATCTTCAGCGGCGGCTGGCAGTATCAGTCCGTGTACAAAAACACATATGATGAATATCAGAAAAAAACCTTTAAATTTCATTGTTTTATTCATAGTACTTTTCCCTTTAGTGTTTTATGGAAAAACAGCTATTTATATAACTAGTTTGGATACCAGAAAATCTAATATAAAATAGGTATAAATACTAGCATATTCGAGGGGGGGAAAAAGTCCACATTTTTTGCCATCACCTAGCATCTGAACTGGAAAATTTCCGTTTTCCCTTCATACTGGCAATAATAACCCCATACAACGGAGGGTATATTAATATAGGTATTGGGACTTTGGAAACTGTAGATAAAGGTGATCTAAAAAATAAATCTGACCCCTTTTCGCTTCACTGGTCCCGCAGCGCCACGGGCGGCGCCAGAATCTCCGCCCAGATTACAGCATTTTGTAATTTGCGGCGGTTCATCATTGCCAGCGGCTTTGTTCGAAGAATGGTGGGCTGAGGTTTGGCGGTCCCGGTCGGTGGTGAGACGGAAACCGTTTCCCTGCCGGTTATGACTGGCTCCTGCTGTAAGGAGTCCTTCGTTATCTCTAGCAGTGATTCCTTTTCGTGCTCGTCGGCCAGAGGCGGAAATGGTGGCTGGAAATGTTCATCGAGATCAATGAGTTCCGCATTAAAGGGTTCCGCATTTTTGCCCTTTTCTTCGAGGGCGGCAAGATGCTGTTGCAGAATTTTTAAAATACCTGGTTTTGGGTCGGAGGAAGTCTGTTTTTTTTGAACGGTTTTGCCCATTTTGAGAAGAATTTGGCTTGCCCCCCACATTATCAAGAGCAAGATGAACGGTAATAGTCCTTCGAAAGTCATATTTATTCCTTGCATGTTGTTTTCTTATTGCTAGCCATCGTCACGCCAGCAGTTATTTTGCGCCGCCCTCGGATTCGGTATCCTGGCCGCCGATGCTATCCCGCATTTTAGTGTCGGCCACGATGTTTTTCATCTTGTAATAGTCCATGATTCCGAACTGGCCATTTCTGAAGGCTTCAGCCATGGCCAGTGGTACCTCGGCCTCGGCCGCCACGACCTTGGCCCGCATCTCCTCAACTCTGGCCTTCATTTCCTGTTCGACAGCATAGGCCATGGCCCGTCGCTCTTCGGCCTTGGCCTGGGCGATCTTCTTGTCCGCCTCGGCCCGGTCGGTCTCCAGCTCGGCACCGATATTCTTGCCGACATCGACATCGGCAATATCAATGGAAAGAATTTCATAGGCGGTGCCGGCATCCAGCCCCTTGGCCAGAACTGTTTTGGAGATGCTGTCAGGATTTTCCAGTACATGTTTATGGGTGTTAGCTGAACCGATGGTGGTCACGATTCCTTCACCGACCCGGGCCAGGATCGTCTCTGCGCCGGCGCCGCCGACCAGCCGGTCAATATTGGCCCGGACCGTAATCCGGGAGATTGCCTTCAACTGGATGCCGTCCTTGGCCATTGCTGCTACCAGCGGTGTTTCTATTACCTTGGGGTTTACGCTCATCTGAACTGCTTCCAGAACATCGCGGCCGGCCAGATCGATTGCCGCGGCCCGATTAAAATCAAGTTCGATATTGGCCTTGTCGGCCGCGATCAGGGATTGTACGACCCGCAAGACATTGCCGCCGGCCAGAAAATGGGACTCAAGGTTGTCGGTAGAGATTTCAAGGCCCGCCTTGACTGCCATGATTTTAGCCTCAACGATCATCTTGGGCGGCACTTTTCTGAACCGCATGAAGACAATATTGAGCAATCCCACCCTGGCACCGGAGACCAGGGCCTGAATCCAGAGAGAAACCGAGGAACCGACAAAATATAAAAGCGCAATTACCGCAACTACCAGGACCAACAGACCAATCTGAGTAATATTCATTTCGTTCTCCTTATTAAAATGTCAATATAGGTTAGTTTTCTCTTACTATTATCTGGTTTCCGGTAACCTCTACCACAATCAGGTTCCTGTCTTTCTCGATATATTCGCCCCGGCTTACCACATCTAAACGTTTGTTGTCGATTATGGCGGCGCCGCCGGGATGCAGATTGGTGACGCTCTTGCCCTCGCGCCCCATGAAGCTTTCCAGCTCAGGAGATTGGGAGACAACACCGCTGTCGCTGGACAGGGTTTCCTTCAAGGTGGCTGGAGAACGGACCAGAATCTTCAAGCCAACAACCACCAGGATCGGAATCATAAAAAGATCGGCAAGAACAAAATAGGTCCCGGCCATGGTTGAAATATCATGAAAGACGATAAACAACGAGTAGCCAAACAGGCCCGCTGCCACCAGTGAAAGCAAGCCGCCCGAGGGCAGGAATATTTCGGCAACGATGATTATCACACCGGCCAGTTGCAGGACAACGGGAATGAAAAATTCTCTCATAATTTCTCCTTAAACAAACAATTCCCCCATCCAACTTATTGAAAACTTACTGGAAATAATTTTTTGCATGCTTCTGTTTTCGTCCCTGAAAGCGACTGTAGGTGCATATTTGGTGCTTACAATCGCTTATCTCTCCTCGGTCACAACCACACGGTTGCCTTTAATGGCCAGAATTTTCACCTTGGCATCTTTTTCGATAAAATCACCTTCGGTCACCACATCGATATCCCTTTCACCGAATCTTGCCTTGCCGGCAGGTCTGAGAAAGGTGGCTGCCGTTCCCAGCTCACCTACCTTTACTTCTAAGGCTTCATGGGAATTGGCATGGGAGCCGGCGAGAGTGGTATCCAGGTATGGCCCTTTGACCAGTTTGCCCAGGCGCGGAAAAAAATAACTCAAGAAAAACAGGGCTGCCGCAAAAGCCACAACAAAGGAACCCAGGACTTTAGTCAGGTTGTCAACCAGGATGTCGCCTTGCCACGGCAGGTTTGGATCGGGCAGAACAAAATCCTGAAAGGAAAGGATCATGCCCAGGCCGATACAGGTGAATCCAGCCACTCCGGCGATACCGAAACCCGGGATCACGAACACCTCGAACCCCAGGAATACCAGGCCCAGAACAATCAAAATAAGCTCAGTATGATCGGCCAGCCCGACAATATACTGATTACCAAAAACCAGGCCCAGGCAAATTATCCCTACCAGGCCTGGCAGGCCGAAACCGGGCGCTTTGTACTCGGAGTATAGGGCAGCCATGCCGACCATCATCAGGATAGGGGCAATTGAGGTCAGAAATCGGCCAAGGGCTTCAGACCAACTCGGCTCAAGCCGGTTTATCTTATAATCTTTGATGTTGAGCTGCTCAAGCATATCAGAAATAGAGGCGGCGGTCATCATTGAGAAACCCAGCTTCAGGGCTTCTGTATCGTCCATGGTCAGGAGTTCATCCTCGGCCACAACCACTTTTCGGGAGATAATTTCTTTCTGCTCTTCCTCGGTCATTCCCTCTAAATCAGTGGCGTTAAGATACAGGGTCCGGTCAGCCATTTTGATTTCATAGATCTCCAGGTGGGCGCTGACCATCGACTCGGCCAGGGCGACCGGATAGCCGTTTCGTCTGGCCAGGGTTCGGAACTTGGCCCTTAGTGGCGACTGGAATTTTTCGCCCAACATAGCCGGGCCTTCCTGGGTAAAGCTGATTGGCGCGCAATCGCCAATGGTGGTGATGGGCTGCATCACCAGGTCATCGGCGGACAGGGCGATCAGGGCGCCGGCTGAGATGGCCTTGTTTTTGACATAGGCAATGGTTCTAGGACCTTTGATGCCGGTCATGGTATCAACTATTTTAAGGGCCGAATCGACCCGGCCACCGAAGGTATCGATTTCCAGGACGATTATGGCTTCAGTGTCCGTGCCTGCTTCCAGCACCGCCCGCTCAATATAAGCGGCCATGGCCGGTTCCACATCCCCGTTAACCGGGATTACATAGATACTTTTTGTCCCTGCTCCAGCTCCAGCGGCCCCACCCAGCAGCAGGGACAGCAATAAAAACGATAAGGTCAATGATAGAAAATGGAAAAAAATACCGCATAAGCCAGTGCGTTTAAGCCGCAGAGTCTCACGGTCTGAAAGGAGTGCCTCATCAGGGTCATTCGTTTGACTTCGCGGCTTACCGGGAAGAATGCGCTCACTTCTCATATACAAGAGCACCATCTGTAATTGCGTTTAAAAACTATAGTTTACCATTATTATAAGCAGTTATAGCATATAATTCCAGGGACATAATACTTATTTAATTAAATAGATCTATCTCCTTGGATATCCGAAGCACGACAAGGAATAGGGAAATGGATCAACTTCTACAATGATTGTCGTCCGCACTCAAGTCTGGACGACCACACCCGGGATGAAGTATATTGGTAAAAATCACGGGCCGGTTACCCTGGAACCGTCATCAAACTAGCGGCATAACAACAATGGCTTCCCACCTTATTTTTGCCGCCAACCTGTCCAAACAAACGGGGCCACCTCTACCTTTCAAAACGATTCTTTGGGGGCTCTATTGAAAATTCTGAATCATGAACTTATAAAAGGAAGATTTTTACAGTGAAGGAAATTCCCTCAATTGTTACGCAAGACGGCCAGTTGGTTGAGATTGATAAGAAAGGCCAAAAGGATGGAAACAGCGTCGCCCATATTCGAATAAAATTTTCAGGGTTAGATGACTATGTTTTGGCGGCCTTGAAGGAACAAAAGCCTTTTACTTTCTCGATTCGAAGCGGTCACGCCCAATTCGGGATCAGTTCCGAAATTTTTTCCCACGAGCTGGACCTGAAGCGTAAAGAGTTGTTTCTGGACGGCCAGTTAGTCAATCTCAATCATTTACTGACCGATGTGCTTGATAATTTTCAAGTCGGAGATGATATTGGCCGTCTTGTGGTAATGGATCCGGAGTTGCGAGTGGAGGATATCTACCATTTCTTACATAAAAGAATCTTTGTTGGGCAGGCAATCGAAGCAAAGGAGGGTTTTGACGTCCGCGAAGAGGTAGACCCGCACACTGGTAAGATCTGTCACTATCTAACCATTGATTTGCTGCCACATCATTATGTTTTAGAACAAGAAGCACTGTCACGGGCGAACATCAACCGGGTGATCAAGGAAGGACGTGTCGCCTTGCACCGATTACGCACCCGTCTACCGCTTGAATTGCAAAAGAGTTTTTTAAAACCTAAACAATTTTTTGTCGGGGCAATCAAGATTTCCCTGGGAGACTTTGTGGCGATAATTGATCCGGTGACCGAACCGGAAGAGAGCCTGGTCCGGCATTTTCCTGCAGGGATATTGGATCCATTTCGCACTGTTAGAGATCGTCAGGTAGAGCTTTACAACTATGGCACCGAAGAGGTTCCCCTCGATCAGATTAAGATCAAGATTCGCTTTTTCAGGGCCAACAACCCCCTTTCAGTTCCTCTGGAAAAAGAAAAAATCAAATACGGCTATCACCTCTATGATCTCGTGACGATAGCAGAGTTGGAAAACATTTTCAGTGCCTTGAAAATGATTAATAGGAAGGTAAAGAAAGAAAAAGGGCATGGCGTATTGGGAATTATTTTAAGCAAAGGCAGAATAACCCAGGTTCCCAAAGCAATGGATCAAAGAAGTGAAGCGCAAAATGAAATAATCAAGATTCGCATTGCCAAAGTCTCAAGCTCCTCAGATGATTTGCAGGTCCTCAAAGCATCCAACGGTGAGTTGGAGCGAATTTTAGCCAATTTGTCAGTGATGGGAGGAATAAGCAGTAAGGTGTTTTGTGCGCCGGTTTTTCCACGTGACGAAATTATAAATGTCTTTCGCCGAAGTGGAATTCGTACCTTTCTTGCTGACCAGGATCAACCGGTGTTTACGGAAGATTATATCAGAAGAATGCTGAAATTAACCCATAGTGAGATCCCTGTCTGCGAGTTTCTGAGTTATGATCGTCTCTCATCGAAACTGTTAACCTTTCACCATGGCTGTTTTATGGAGCCTGAGGACAGGAAGCGCTTTAATAAGGTCAAATACTGGTTCGCGTTCTACGGCTCTCACACAAATAAAGCTGATAACCAGTTAATGTTGCGTTTCATTTCTCAGATCGTCGAGATATTCGGTAAAAAGATGGGCATAGTGCATGGCGGTGGTTCGGGCTTAATGAAAGAGTCCAATGACCTGGCCCGAAAAAACAATATAATGAGCCTGGGGATCGGCATTGATCTCCAGGACCAGGCTCAGGAGGTTCTCAGGACATGTGACGGTTTCATTTGTTATCGATCCGGAGCAAGACTAGCCCGTCAACATCATATAGAAAAAATGACTAATTTGCCGATTATAAATACAGGTGGATATGGCACCGCCGAAGAATTGGCGATCACTGTTACCTCCTTAAAGCTTCATGAGAATCCCCTGGCGCCGGTTATTTTGCTCGATCCTGATGGAATGTGGGAGAATGCAAGAAAACAGTTCAAAAAAATTGCAGGTAATGAACTCGGCCATGAATTTATCCCTCGATTATTAATAACATGCCGGACTGCAGAGGAAGCGGTCATGGAATTGGTCAACTTTACCAATGACCCATCTTCCTGGTATAAGGAGCATTCCATTCCGATTGCCATTGTCAAAAAGGCCCGGCAAAAGGCCCGCAAACTTCGATATGAAGCATTGAAACTCAAGAATCCTGAAGTCTTTGCCTAATCCTTCTATCCCGCTCTTTTTTGCAGGAATTCCGGGGATACTATGCTTACCTTTTCAACAGACTCTTGACAATTAATTAGGGGCTTAGAAAACAGAATAAAATTCACGATTATACCAATTGACACAAATAGGCACACTTACTCCCCCCCCAAAAAAAGGGGCCAGGTTTACACATTTGATAATCTGCTCAAAAAATAGATCTGTCCCGGTTTTTACTATTTATATTTTCCTAATAGAACCCTTAAATTCAAAGCAGCCAAAAATGTGTTTGACAACAACAATATCATGGCTTAAAATTAAGTTATTGCGAAATTGCTTAATAGGTTTGTGCCATGATAATTGATCCAGCCGAAATATTCAAAGTGTTGAGCGTTGATACGCGAGTAAATATTATTGAACTTCTCAAAGCCAATGGGCCTTTAGGAGTTAAAGGAATATCAGAAAAACTTGGCCTGAGCCCTCCTGCAATATCGCAGCATCTTAAAATATTGAAGCAGGCTGGTTTGGTGAGAAGCGAAAGGCAGGGGTATTGGATCCCGTATTCAATAAATGAACAGGCCCTGGAGAGTTGTCGGGAAATTTTGAATGAAGTTTGCACATGCGGATGCCAGGGAACCGGCAAATATAAAGAAAAAGAATTAAGCAAGGCAAGCCTTAGGGCTTTAAAAAAATATGAAGTTGAGCTGCAAAAAGAACTCAGTATAGTCCGGGAAAGAGTCAGTGAAATAGAAGCAGAAGAATAATATTTTTTTGCCAAAGCAATTAAGTAATTGCGAAAACACTTAAAAAAAGGAGGTGATAAAAATGGCTGAGCAAAAAAATCTCTGTGGTTGCGGTTGTCTTCCCCTGAAACAGAAAAAAGTCAAGACAACTGTTCCGACCAAGACGGAAAGGGAGGAAAAAGGGGCACGGAAATAATCTAACCCGCATTTTTCAAAATTGTTCATGAAATATTCGGGCTAAATAATTACTCAAGGGCATATCATTTCTTGGGGGATAGGGATAATTTGAAATATTCCTATCCCCTTCATTTTTCAGTGTGAATTCATATACCTACCTGTTGCAAAGGTGATTTACAATGAATGCGCCTTTTTTCGTATTCAACCGGCGGGGTAAAAACCGACCGGTTGAAGCGAGTAGCAAATTATGAAACCCCGGAATATGCGTTGTCTTTTTCCCCAGGTTTCTGAGCGCTGCCGCCACAACCGCAACGGGCGACATGCTCTTGCCGCCATGCACTCCGGCCACCTGATGAAATTCAGTACTGGTGGATCCGGGGCATAAGGTGAGCACATCGACACCGAATTTCTGTAGTTCATGGGCCAACCCTTCACCCAGAAGAAGGCTGTAAGCCTTGGTTGCGGCATAATGGGTCCATTGCGGCATAGCACCGAATCCAGCAATGGAGGAGACCATGATTATGCCCCCTTTTCGCCTTTTTGCCATCTTGCTGCCGAACTTTTTGGTCAGAATTAAAGGAGCTCGGCAATTCACATACAGCATCTCCAGTTCCCGTGCCTCCTGGTTATCTAACAATGCACCGGTAATGGCAAAGCCGGCGTTATTCACCAGCAGGCCGATCTCTATATCTTCTGTAAGCGAAACAATAGCCGGTAGAAAAGAATCAGCAGCAAGGTCCATCGGTGCAACCCTAACCTGTACTCCGTGATCATTTTCCAGCAGAGCGGCTAGTTTTTTCAGTCGTTTTTTCCGGCGGGCGACGAGAACCAGGCTAAGTCCGGCTTTTGCCAACTGCCTGGCGAATTCTTCGCCGATGCCGGATGAACTGCCGGTAATCAAAGCCCAAGCCCCATAGCGACTTGCAAAATCTCCCATGTTTTCCTCCATACTTGGTATTCATATGATGCCCAATGATACGAAGAAAACAAAAAATACAGCATTAACCCGGGTTAATATTCCCCATTTTTTTTCTTATCCGCGATAAGGCGACATCGGTTATGCCAAGGTATGAGGCGATATGATATTGGGGGATCCTGTCGACCAGGTCGGGAAACTCTTTAAGAAACCGGCGATATCTGACTTCAGCTGAATCAAGCAGAAACTCTTTTTCCCGGAATTCTTTTAAAATTGCTAATCGTTCAGCATTGACACGACCGAGCCGTTCCCAAAACGGATGACGGTTGTAAAGTTCCTGAAGCAGGCGATTTTCCAGAACCAGGAGCTCGGTTTGTTCCAGGGCCTCTATGGAATAAGGGCAGGGGATGCCCAAAATAACAGAAATATAGGAACCGGCATAACCGGATTCTCCGGCAAAGTGCTTATTGAATTCCTTGCCCGACTCGGTCGTATAATAAAACCGGACCAATCCTTTGGTGATAAAGAAGAAGCTGTCTACCTGCTCACCTGCCTGCACGAGAAAGGTCGATTCCTCATATCTCTGTTTGTAAATATGCTTGACGACAAATGCCCATTCCTCCTCAGGGATCTTGCCGATCCGTTCAGTAACGTTTCTAAGATGAGCAAGTTCAGCAGTATTTGCCGGATGTTTTTTCATGGAGATATCCAATTCGTAGCTGATAAAAAAACAAAATTAAATAACAGATCCGGAAGTCACATTACCAAGCGACATTTTTTACTTCAAGGAAGTGAAAATTGAATATAGCTATCTTAGCTTTGGAAACTGTAGGTAAAGGGGATCAAAAAATAAATTTGTCCCCCTTTTTTTTGAGACAGGTGCACCTGTTGTTGCATCGAAGGTTGCAGAAGAAATCGGGGGCTGTCCCAGGTTTTTATTGCCTGCCTGACGCAGGGCGAGAAAATAAATCTGTTCCCTTTTTGGTTCAGGGGTTTTCTTCGTACTTAATTACAGTTATCAGGGCAAACTTGCCAACCTTCTCGGTTGATATAACCATGGCATAAGGAGTGGTATTTTCCTTTTTTTTTATGTCCAGAACAGCCTGGATATTAGTGTGCGGCTTCCCTGAAGCAAAAGTATCTACCACTGCATTTTTGATTTTGCAGTCTTCACAATTTTCGTCCAAGCCGCAACCTGCTTCAGTAAAAGAATGGATGCAATCAAAAATCTGGCCGCCTCTGTAACCTTCCATCTCTGAAAGACCTTTGCCGAACAGCTTACATGCGCTCTCATTTGCTGTCACAACCTGCCGTGGTTCCGCCTGCATAAGCAGGGTCGGCATCGGGCGGGAATTCAATATTACCTGTGGATCATCATTTTGATTGTTGTTGGATGAATTGTCGTGGCTCATGTTCTTTTCCTTTATGCAAAAATAAATCTGTTTTATCTCTTAATTCTGCATTCTGAATTTTGCATTTTAATAAGTATGAATGTCCCCGGAATTTGCGGAATTCCTTTCCGAAACGCGAGCCAGTACCTGTACTACGACTTGTTAGCGGCCTTTTTGAAAAGATACTGCTTCAAATAAACTTGTAGCCTACTCCATACACCGACCCAATCAACTCCTCATCCGGGCTTTGCCCTGAGATTTTCTTGCGAAGTTTTTTTATATGGCTGTCAATGGTCCGGTCACTCACTATTCGATGATCGGAGTATATTCTTTCCATCAACTGGTCTCTGGAATATATGCGCCCGGGGTTAGCAGCCAGAAAACTTAACAATTTGAATTCAACCGCTGTAAGTTCAAGATCTACGCCACGCAGGGATGCCTTATAACGGGCCTCATCGAGAACAAGTCCCTTGGCCTTAATGGTTGTTTCGCCGCCTGCTCTTCGCAATACCGCCTTGACCCGGGCCACCAGTTCACGGGGACTGAAAGGCTTACAGACATAATCATCAGCGCCCAGCTCAAGTCCCAATAGTCTGTCTATCTCCTCAACCCGGGCCGTCACCATGATTATCGGAAGATTGGAAAACGAACGTATTTCCTTGCATATCTCCATGCCATCACGACCCGGCAGCATTAAGTCCAGTATAATAAGATCGGGTTTATTCTCCCTCACATAGGGAACAACATCAAGGCCATTCTCAAGAACTGTTGTATCAAAACTGGAGCGGGCCAGGTAATCTTTTACTAATCCGGCAAGTTTCTGTTCATCTTCCACTATCAGAATCATTGTCATGTTTTCTCTCCTGACGGTAGATTTATCCTGATCAAAACACCGCCCAACGGTGATGATTCCGCCGCAATGCTCCCGCCATGTGCCTCAACAATATTTCTGCATATCGCCAGCCCAAGCCCAGCCCCGCCGGAAGCCCTGTTGCGGGAACTCTCCACCCGGTAGAGACGTTCAAACAGCCTGTCAATATCCGCAGCCGGGACGGATGGACTGCTGTCCTGGAAAAGAATCTCCGTCCCTCCGGCAGCAGACTGACAAATGATACTCAGGGTCCCTCCCGGATCAGTATATTTCAAAGAGTTGCTGAACAGATTATCAAAGAGCTGCTGCAACCGTTCAGGATCCCCAAAGATATGTATTTTATCCTCTGTCGGTACATTCAGTATCAATGAAATATTCTTTTCAGTAAATTCAGACCTGAACAGTTCTGCCTCCCGATTCAGGATTGCCAATACATCCGCGTTCTCTTTCCTGTAGGTCAAGGCACCGATATCAGACATGGAAAGCTGGAATAGATCATCCACCAGCCTGTTCAGCCTCATCACTTCAGAATGCAGAGACCGGGCAGCCTCTGGCGTAAACGTCCGCACGCGGTCTTGTAAAGCCTCAATTTCGCCGCGCAGCACAGCCAGGGGGGTCCTCAGTTCATGGGATATGTCAGCCACCAATTGTCTTCGGCCCTTTTCATTTTTTCCAAGGGTCAGGGCAAGAGAATTAAAATCCCTGGTCAACTGCCCCAATTCATCTGCCGGCCCCACTACCAACCTGGTGTCAAATTTACCCGATGCCAATTGATGGGTTGCGCCGGCCAGGGCATTCATTCTCTTGAGCAGCCTGCTTGCCAGGGGAAAGGCTATCAAGGCGGCAAGGGCGGCAATTAACAGGGATATAAGAGCAAACGATTTCTTCTGTTTCTCGACAAAATGCAGTTGGTGCGGGGCAAGTAAATCCTTCTGGGGAATATGGCCAAGATAACCGACAGGAACTGATGCCTGCTTCAAGGGGATTATTTTCATGTCTGCGACAGGAAATCTCCGGGGACCGATAACCACATTCTTATCAGCATCAAGCAACACGACCCTGAACTCAAAGAGATGTCTCATCTTCTCCTGGAAGTTACGTGGCTCCATTCTTCCATGCATCTTCTCGCTTCCCATTCCCGGAGGGTGGCGTCTGTTTCTGCCTTCCCGACGTATTTCCAGATCTTCCAATGGGTTAAACTGCTGGTGTCCTTCCGGGGTGGAGGCCGCCAGGAACTGGTGCCAGAGACGTGGATTCTCCTGCAGAAAAAGCCAGTCTCCCTGGTCAGCATATGCTTCCTGCAGATTTACGGCAAGAGAGTCGAGCCTTTTTGTTTCCACTGTATTGACATAGTTTAAGAAACCACGGTCAAAATTCCAATAAATCAGAAAAAACATGCCGACTACCACGACTACAACTGCGGTCAGCAATGTTGCAAACAATTTATATCTGATACTGATGAACACCAACACTCCTCCTTATTATTAAGAATCCGTCTTCTTGTTATCATAGAGTAAACATGCTGACCAGATCATTTTAAACTCTTCCTTCTTTTTCCTTATTTCTTCCACATTTCCTCCTTATTCAGGAGCTACAGTATTTATCAAGAGACAACAGATTTATTAAATAACAATTATTTTTAGGAGAACATCATGAAACAAAACAGCCTTAAGAAAACAGTTGGACTTGCAGCCGTAATTTTTCTTCTGCCAACTCTGGCAATGGCCTATGGTGGCCAGGGAAAAGGCAGAGGTCAATACGGGCCTCCTCAAACAGCAATCGATGCCTGTGATGGAAAAAACACCGGCGACACGGTGGAATTCATGAACCGGCGTAATGAGAGTATTTCCGGCACCTGCCAGGAATTAGACGGCCTGCTGGTCGCCTTGCCTGAAGGCGGCCATCGCGGAAAAGGATATGGCAGGACGGGATGCGGGAATGACGAGAAAGAATGGCAGGGCGGAGACAGACAGAATCGGCATGAAATGAGAGCTGAACTTCTTGGTCTCACCGAAGAGCAGCAGGAGCAGATCGAGGCAATCCGCAAGGCAGAAATGGCTGCCCACAGGGACCTCAGAGAAAAGATGATGGTGTACAGGGAGCAGATGCGGGAACTTACGAACGAGGGAACATTTGATGAGGATGAGGTCCGAGCCATTGCCGAGGAAAAGGCGAAAATCCAGGTTGAGATGGCTGTTTCCAGGGCAGAAATGCGCAGCAGGATACACGCCATCATGACCCCGGAGCAGCAGGAACTTGCAAAAAACTTTAGTTCAGAGCGGCATAACAGATGGGGGAGACACCACCGTGGTCCTGGTGGCGGATGGTAACCTGATTTCGATTAACTGACACCATACAGATCACAACAAAAAAGCCGTGGAAAATACTCCACGGTTTTTTTGTGTTTAAATGCTGCTTTGATATGCCGTCTCAGTGATCACTAATAAGTTTTATTTCGAGATGGCAGCCAAGTGCCTGAGCATATTTTTTCAATGTTGCTATTGAGGGTGAATGTTTACCGCTCGTTAAAGATGATTCAAGTCTGGTAATAGCAGGCGCTTTTGTTCCCATTTTGCTGGCTACTTCAGCCTGGCTTAGGCCGGCATTCCGGCGGGCCTTGAGTAACTCGCGAAGTAGGGAGAATTCCGGCTCAAGAGCATCGTATTCTTGTTTTACTTTTTTTCTCTTTAATGCTTTCTCCTTTAAGTCAGAATGTTTCATTTTTGGTCACCTCACTCATTCTGGTTTGTGCAACCTTCAATTCTTTTTTGGGAGTTTTTTGAGACTTCTTGACATAAGAATGGAGCATAATGATTTTCTTCCCAATTTTTGTGCAGAAGAAAACTCTGGCTATACCTTCCTTGCTTTTAATCCGTAATTCAAAAAGGCCCCCTTCAATGGGTCTGGTATGAGGCATACCCAAATTAGAACCAAACTCACACATTAAGTCAGTCAGCCTCAAATACCTGGCCAATAAACCATCCGGAAGAGAAAGGATCTCTTATTCCAGTTTTTGGCTATAGTATTTGATCTGCCATTTCATGAACAAATAATAACAAATATGTTATGTCTGGGCAAGGTGTTTTATTTTGAAAAGAGGCGTAATGGAATTCCGGGGACACAATGTGTAATATAACTTGTAGCTTGCTATTACACAATAAATTGGGAAAGAGAAGAGATAAAGGTCAGAAGCAGAACTTGACCCCTTTGCCTTGACCCCTTTGCCTTTGTATTTCAGGTAGTGTAGCCATGATTATGTCGTTTCAGGTTGAACATCCTTGTCGTTTTTGAAAATTAACACTCTCCTCGCAAAAGGAATTTCTATGCCTTCCTGGTCAAAGGCCCTTTTGATCATTTCGCGAAGTTCAAATGCCACACGGAAATGGCAGCCTGGGCGTACCTTGGTGAGGGTTCTGATCAACAGCTCTGATTCGCCAAATTCCTTAAGACCCTTGACTTTCAATGGTTCAAGTACATCGATATTCTTTTCTTTAAGTTGGAGGCCGGTCTCATTCAAAACCCGGAAGACATGATCCAGATCAGAATCATAGGCTACGCCAACTTCAACAACAGCAAAAGTATAGTCTTTCGAATAATTCACCACCGAATTAATCTGACCGTTTCTGAGTATATGTAACTGACCGTTGGGGTCCCTGACCATGGTTGTCCGAATGTGGATAGCTTCAACGATTCCCCGAGCCGATGCCGTTTCAATATAGTCATCTACCAGGAAAATACCCTCAAAAAGGATGAAGAAACCGGCGACGAGATCGTTGATAAGAGATTGAGCGCCCAGCCCGACAACTACACCAAGAATTCCGGCGCCAGCCAGAAGGGGCAGGGGATTAATGTCAACGGCCCGCAGCATGAGCACAAATGCAATAAAGTAGATGCCATACTGCAGAAGTGTCTTAATAATCGGTGTTAAGGTCTGTTGTTGCTGGTTAGGGCTTCCTGCGGTTTCACCCTTGGGCAGCATGTACTTGTCAACCAGAAGATTGACAACCTCCACGACCATGCGGGCAATAAAAAATATACCGATTATTTGAACCAATGCTGGACCTAACGAGGCGAATTGCGAAAAAAAATTCACCTGTAGCACAACCAATGAGGCAACCCAGACATAGATGATATATTCCAGGCATCGCCGTAAAAGGGGCATGAGTCCGCTTATGCGGTTATACCAGTCCAGATAGCTTTCACGATACCAGTATTTTTTGCTCAGGGCCTCAAGGCTGTCTATTGCGGTGTCGGCAGCTGTAACCACCAGAAAGCCGATTGCAATTATCAGGTAAATCTTTAAGCCAACAAACAGGGTATTGTTTATCGCCGGGGGCAAAAACAAGGCATGAGCCGCATAAAGAATAACTAGGAACCAGATGCTGTTTTTAAATAGCTGGCGAAGCTTTATAAAAAAACTGTTTATACTTTCATCATTAGACTTCAGATGTTCATAGGATTTAGCCTTATCTTCAGCCTTGGACAGTAATTTTAACAGCAGCTTGATGACATAAAGAGCGACAATGGTAAGACCGATGGTCTTGCCAAGGCGTATGAGTAGTTGAGACCAGAAGTTGGCAGGGATTTTTGCTAAAAGAGAGAGAGTATGCTGGTAGACATCAATTTGTTTGTACAGGAGAAACCCATTATAGCCCAAGACAGCAGTACTGGTGAGGATGCATAAAAAGATCAGAATTCCTCTGATCCTATTTTTTACTCTTTCGGGTTGACCAAGATATTTTTGTAAGACGGGGATTGAGCCAATGCGGCCAAATATGAAACGGAGGATAGTTGCTAAAAAAATAAACAACAGGATAAGGAAAACAATTTCAGCGCCAATAAGAATTGCAGAACGTGAAAAACCTTCAACGTCTCGCAGAATGTCCATATTCAGTTCTCCGATTAATACTACTTTGACATATAGTACATTTAATGGACCTATGCCGAACGTTTGAGCTAACTTGGCCGCCCACAAAACTGTCCTCGATTAGCGCAACGGAGCTTCCCGCGGTACTGTTAAGCGATTGGTTAGCATTTATTTACCAAAGATATACACTTGATTTTTTTATGTATAATAATCATTTCAAAATATTCGCTACACGCCGATTGGGCAACGCCACAACATATGAAAATTATTGAGGACAGACAACGATTTCGACGCCAATTATTTTCAAAAACCCGTGGTCTGTTCCCAATCAATTATTTTCCTCCTGATTAACGAGCATGATCCTGGCATCTGCAACCACGCAGCCTTGAGCGTTGCATAATAAAGGATTCAGGTCTATGGATTCAATAAATGGGGTAATCCTCATAAGCAGGTCGGAAAAGGACAAAAGGGTATCTGTGAGTGCCGAAAAGTTGATTGGTTCTTTGCCCCGGTATCCTGAAAGGAGTTTCCCTCCCTTCAGTTCCTGCAGCATGGAGCTCACATCCTCTGGAGCCAGAGGGGCCATCCGTAGTGCAACATCTTTGTATATTTCCACCGCTGTTCCGCCAATGCCTAGAAGAACTATGGGACCGAACTGATGGTCAATTGTGGCACCGACGATCAGCTCTTCTCCTTCCAGCATTTCCTCGATAAGGATACCTGCAAATTCCGGCAATAGGCTCATTTTCCGGTAAAAGTCCTGTAGCTCCTCCTTGCTGTTGATTTCCAGGGCAACACCCTGGACCTCTGTCTTGTGTACCACGGCCGGGGAAACAACCTTGGCCGCAACCGGATAGCCTATTTCAGAGGCAATGGTCCCAACCGCCTCCATATCCTTAGCCCAGCCGTAACGTGGAACGGGCAGCCCCGCCACCTGCAGGAGACTCTTGGCATCGGGCTCCAGGACCCAGCCGGCCTCCCGGGAAGAATCCAAAATGGACTGTATTTCATTTTTTAACATGGCCGGCACCTCTTTAAAACTCTTGTCATATTTACAGCACTCTCAATGGACGAGGCAACCGGCACCTGATTCAGTTCAAATCCTTCTATGAGCATCCTGTACTTTTCAACATGCGGAACATAGGCAACCAGGGGTTTGCCGGAACGCCTGCACACCTGGCTTATACTGGCACCAAGATCAGAGCTGATCCCTGGCAGGTATGGAAGCAGAAGAAGCAGAATGCAGTCAACCTCGGAAATAGTGTTCAAGGTCTCAACTGCGGTGACAAAATCTCTCTCCAGGGCACTGCCTGTCAAATCCACCGGGTTACCGACGGCAGCGATGGAGCGAATGCTCTTAGAAAAACCCTCCTGCAACTGCTGCCGGACACTTTCGGAAAAACCCGGCACGCTCAAACCATTGCTTATGCATGCATCCACTGCCATGGCGCCATGACCGCCGCTGCCGGTTATAATGCCGATGCGCCCATCTATCCTCGTGTCAGGATAACAGCTCAAAGCCTCACAGTAAGACACCAGTTCATGTTCATTGCACGCTTCAATAATATCATGCTGCTTCAGGACAGAGGTAAAAACCTGGTAGTCTCCTGCCAGGGAAGCAGTATGGCTGGACACCGCCCTCCCTCCTTCGCTTGTCTTGCCTGCCTTTATTACAATGACCGGTTTGCCGCAATCCCGGGCAATGTACACAAAATCACGTCCTTCATTTTGGGCAAACCCCTCAATATAAAAAACAATAACCCTGGTGCGCGAATCCGAGGCAAGAAATTCAAGAAGATGCCGCTCCCGAATAAGGGCCTTGTTGCCGATACTGATACCACTGGAAATTCCCACCCCCTCATCGGCGAACTTGACTAACAGATCAACGAGAATGCCGCCGCTCTGGCTCACAATTGCAACGTCCCCTTGAGAGGGCTGCACCATGCGCTCGGTTGGCAGAAAAAAGGTGTCCACCGAACCGGGAGAATACAGGCCGAGGCAGTTGGGGCCGATAAAGGGAAAATCATGGAGGGCTGCAATGTCAACAAGACCAGCCTGCAGATCATCATGCCCGGACTCTGAAAAACCACCTGAAATAACAATAGCGCTCTTTACCCCGGCATCAATACATTCCTGCAGCACCGATGCAACATATTCAGCTCGAACAACCACGACAGCAAGATCAACCTGTTCCGGCACTGCTGAAATCGAAGGAAAGACCTTCTCTCCATGGAGAACGCCTCCCTTGGGATTGACAGCATAGGTTCTGACAGGATAGCGAAGCAGATTTTTGCTGAAAATAACATTGGCGGGATGACGGTCATTGCTCGACGAAACTCCAATGACCACAACACTTTTCGGTAAAAACAACGGTGTAAGATCCATTCTCCCCCTTATCCGGTCTCCATTCCCTGGATTATCATTTACTGTCCCACCACTTTTCTGTTTACTCCTGCCCTGCCACTGATTCTATCAAACTCGAACTGAAAACAGCAAACCGTGAACCGTTGACCTATAACCTGTGGACCTGTAACAAATTCGTGGACCCGACAGCTCTTACCGGACTTCCCAGGGTAATGACCACCCGGTCACCGGACTTGAGGATTCCGGCCTGCAGAATTGCCCGGTCTACTTCGTCGACCTGCTCTTCCGTGTTGTCTCTGGCAACAACAGCCAGGGAGAGCACCACCCTGTACAGATTGTACGATAAAGGGGTCACCCATTAAAAGGCCCCTTGTCACCCATTAAAAGGCCCCTTGTCAAGGAATAAACTATCCCGTTCAAGGAAAAGTTGATTTTTTCCTTACAAGGCTCAACGTAACTATCTGCCACCTTGCCTGCGATTATCCGCCTCTTTCTGCATCCCTTATTTCTTCGGTAGGATGTCAGTGATATCTCCACTGCATCAGTCACCCATCAGGATCAAGGCCATTTGTATAAAGCATTTATGGTTTATACAGGCCCCTTTCCGCCTCTTGGCGGAACCAGAAAATCTTCGGTACCAAACCGTGTCCAATCGCTATATAGCACAAATCTTATGGTTATTAGCCAACCCTTTGCTGGTTCACGGCATGGGCAGTAAAGAAACTGAAAATCACTGGGTGGAACGGCTGCCAATCAAATCTGATGGTTTTGCCAACCCCCTATCTGGTTCACCGTTCCAGCCAATTCTTAAGCAAAGAGTTTCTGTGGATCAAATGCCACCTGGTCTCTCATCATATAGTATGCCGCCCGTGTCAGTTTGTGTGCCAGCGCACTGTGCGCCACCATAAAATTTTTCTTAGAGGCTTTACGATTATAAAATGCTCTTGCATGTTGATCATAACGCCGGGCAAATTCTGCTGCTTCAGAAAAAGCCCAAGCCAGATACTTGTTGCCGTTTTTCTTGTTCCCCGTACCTTTTTTCTTATTGTTACTTGTCCACTTGGTTGGAACTTTCCGGCAGTAAGATGCCAGGTTGCCAACATTCGAAAATCTCTCGATGGGGCCAACCTCCAGCATGATGGTTAAGGCAAGTATCTTGCCAATACCTGGTATGGTGAGCAAATAGATATATTGTTTCTTCAACTTGATTTTATCCAGAATAACGTTTTCTACCTTGCGGATCTGTTGCCCCAAATAATCTATTGTCTCCTTGCTGACCATTCCGCTTAAGGCCAAATCTTCCTGACCACCCAAAAGCGGCAAAACATTATTTTCCCTGATCACCTTGATCTTCCTGGCATTCAGTTTGACACCACAGTTTCTATGAATTATGCCCTGCAGGCTGTTTATTAAAGAAGTCCTCAATTTCACCAGATGCCCTCGCTTCCGGAGCAGGTCCCGCACCGGTCGTTCTTCTTTAGGATAAATATAGCCTTCCGGTAATATCCCGAGTCTTAATAAATGCGCCAACCAAAAGGCATCGTGTTTATCATCGCTGTGTTTTATTCCCTTGTATTTCTGAATACCTGCCGGGTTTGCCAGATGAACCCGATAACCTTCCTCCATAAGTAAATCGACCAGCCAATACCAGTTAAAGGTTGATTCAACTACCACCCCAACAAGCTCCTTTCGGTACGGTTCCAGCTCTGCCAAAATGACATCGGGCAAGTTGGGCAATTTCCTCTTGTAAATCCGTCGGTCCTTCTCGTCGCTTATGCCAAGATAATTGTTGCTTGAATGTAGATCGAAAGCCCCGTATAATTTTTTCATCGTGCACCTCCCTTTGAGTTTGATTGCTGGATACTTTCATACTCAGCATAGCAGGGAGTTTGTTTCTTGACTATGTTGGGAGGTGCCTTTTAGATGATTATCA
>CAMYKS010000007.1 GCA_947259115.1 uncultured Desulfobulbaceae bacterium
TAACAAGAGTGAAGATAACCCCAGGCGCGGCATAGCAGAAGTCATAATCGGCAAGCAGCGTAATGGCCCGACCGGTACCGTTGAACTCACCTTCATCGATAAGTTCACCACGTTTGAAAATTATTCCCGTCTCGAACTCCCGACTTCCTATGAAGAGTCAACTCAATAGTCAATTGTAAAAAAGTATCATGACATCCTCATCACATAATGAATCCAAGCGCTATGATTTTGCCTCCATAGAAGCAAGGTGGCAGAAACAATGGCTCTCAGAAAATACTTTTAAAGCCAGCGAAGACTCGCCGCATAAAAAATATTACCTGCTTGAAATGTTTCCCTACCCTTCCGGCAGGATACATATGGGACACGTGCGAAATTATTCCATAGGTGATGTGATCGCGCGCTATAAAAGAATGCGGGGCTACAATGTTCTGCATCCCATGGGCTGGGATGCCTTTGGCCTGCCGGCGGAAAATGCCGCCTTAAATCATGACACCCATCCAGCCAAATGGACGTATGAAAATATTGACTACATGAAAAACCAGCTGCAGAGGATGGGATTCAGTTACGACTGGGACAGAGAACTGGCAACCTGTGACCCGGAATACTATCGCTGGGAACAGTTGTTCTTCATCAAGATGTATGAAAAGGGGCTGGTGTATCAGAAGATGACCTCTGTCAACTGGTGCGAATCGTGTCAGACCGTCCTGGCCAACGAACAGGTAATTGACGGCCAATGCTGGAGATGTGACAACCAGGTCCTGCCCCAGGATATGCATGGCTGGTTTTTCCGCATAACCGACTATGCTGATGAGCTTCTGGCTGAGTGTGACAATTTAAGCGGCTGGCCGGAAAAAGTCCTTACCATGCAGCATAATTGGATAGGCAAAAGCAGCGGCGCTGAAATTAATTTTCCGGTACAGGGCTCGGACCAGGTTCTCAAGATTTTTACAACCAGACCGGACACGATATTCGGGGCAACCTTCATGTCAATTGCGCCTGAACACCCCCTGGTGGAACTGAGCAGGCACAGCGCCCAGGCTGAGCAGGTCAAACAATTTGCAACCAAAACAAAAATTGCCCGCAAACAGCAGAAACCTGACGAAGATTTTGAAAAAGAAGGTGTTTTTATCGGGCAGTACTGTATCAACCCCTTTAGCGGGGAACGTATTCCCATATACTGTGCAAACTTCGTACTCATGGAATACGGCACCGGCGCAGTCATGGCAGTACCTGCCCATGACCAGAGGGATTTTGAATTTGCCCGCAAATATGATCTGCCGGTCAAGGTCGTTGTGCAGCCTGAAGGTGAACAGCTTCTTGGCGAATCTCTTGCAGCAGCTTTTGAGGATCCAGGAGTTTTGACCGGGTCCGCTCAATTCAGCAACTTATCCTCAGGGGAAGCGAAAGGGGCCATCACCGCCTTTGCAGAAGAAAATGGATTCGGCACAGCCATGACAACCTATCGCCTCCGGGACTGGGGAATTTCCAGGCAGCGTTATTGGGGCACTCCTATTCCTATGATTCACTGTAAGACCTGCGGTGTGCAACCGGTCGCGGACGCTGCCCTGCCTGTACTTCTGCCTCCAGAGGCCAAACCGGACAAAAGCGGCCGTTCCCCTCTCCATACCCTTGAAAGTTTTTACAAAACCACCTGTCCCGCCTGTGGTGGAGAGGCAAGACGCGAAACCGACACCATGGATACCTTTGTGGAATCATCCTGGTATTTTGCCCGCTATACCTGCCCTGACTTTACAGAAGGCCCCCTGGACCGGACCAGGGTTGATTACTGGCTGCCGGTTGACCAGTATATAGGCGGTGTGGAACATGCGATCCTGCACCTTCTGTACGCCCGTTTTTTCACAAAGGTACTGCGTGACCTTGGCTACCTGTCCACCGGCGAACCATTCAAAAACCTCCTGACCCAGGGCATGGTAATTAAGGATGGGGTCAAGATGTCCAAGTCCAAAGGCAATGTTGTTGATCCCAGTGAACTCATTGAGGCATACGGGGCTGATACTGTCCGCCTTTTCAGTCTGTTTGCCGCTCCTCCAGAGAGAGATCTGGATTGGAGTGAAAAAGGGGTTGAAGGTGCCTCCCGCTTTTTAAACAGGGTATATCGTTTTGTCTCAAACAACAAAGATTTGCTGGCAACCGCACCTGAACAGTTGCCGCCCGACCTCAATGAAAAAAGCCGCGCCCTCCACAGGAAAACCCATCAGACCATTCGCAAGGTTAGCCTGGACCTGGGAAATGACTTTCATTTCAACACTGCCATCGCAGCGGTCATGGAACTGGTCAACTTGACCCTTTCCCCGGTTTCAGAAGAATCAGACCACGAAATTGCGCCAGCTGCTGTCAAGGAGGCAGTGGACGCTACTCTGTTGCTCCTCTATCCCATGACACCGCATTTCTGTTCCGAATTATGGGAAATGACAGGCCACTCAACACTCCTGGAAGATCAACCCTGGCCAACATTCAATCCTGAATCCGCCAAAGAGGAAGAAATCACTGTCGTCCTGCAGGTCAACGGTAAAGTACGAAGCCGGCTGCTTGTCTCCCCGAACATAGATGATGAAGAACTTAAGGAACTCACATTACAGGATGACAAGGTGCAAAAGTTCCTAGGTAACAAGACTATTAGAAAAGTTATCGTTGTCCCCAAAAAACTTGTTAATGTGGTCGCTTAGGTCGTTACCAGCCACTGAAGATTTCGGCATGTATACGATTCTGTCAAACAAAAAAACCGGGCATACCCGGCCGCACACCATTGTTGTATTATTTGTCCTGTTATTGCCGGCTGTCATATGCAGCAGCTGCGGCTACAGCAATCCCTATAGCAGAGATAAATCCCTTGAAGCGCCTGTTAAAACTTTACAGATTACAACATGGCAGAACCGCACCAATGAACTTGGCCTGGAATCATTATATTTCCGCCTGTTCAACGCCTGGTTCAAACAATCCAGCAGAATAGCCGTGGTATTTGAAGAAGACCAGGCAGACCTTAAATTGAGCGGCGAAATCTCTGCCATTGACCTGCCCGGTCTTTTTTATGATTCTTTCGACGAGGCCCTGGAAATCAAAATTAAACTGACAGTCCGCTTCACCTTGAGTGACAACCGTAACAACTCAGTATTGTGGCAGGAGAGGCGGTTCATTATATATGAGCCTTTCATCCTTGACCCGTCCGGAGAAAGAACGCGCTACAACAAGCAAAGAGCCCTGCTGCACATCGGAGATGAGCTCGGCGAGCTCATCTACCTGAGAACACATGAAATTGTCCACAATTTGCCTTGAGACAAAAACTCATTCTCTCTTAATGGGTAAAAATCTCATGTACCCAAAAGGTTTTATGCAGGAAAACCACGAGGTGGGGTTGACGTTCATGCAGGCCTGCACCCTTCATAATTTTGACATAGGTAATCAGTGCAACAATTGCAGATCAAGACTCTTCAGTTAAAGAACCCCCTTATCCTTGCCCCTCTGGCCGGCTATACGGATCTTCCCTTCCGCTTACTTTGCCGCACGTTTGGGGCAGCTCTTTGTTATACTGAAATGATCAGCTGCCATGGTCTTGTTTATGACATGAAAAAGACTCTGCAGATGACCCGCACCGTACCTGAAGAAAGGCCTGTGGCTCTGCAGCTTTTTGGAGCAGACCCTGTCAAGATGGGGGAAGCTGCTGCGATTGTCTCAGGTATGGATATCGATATCATTGATATCAACATGGGTTGTCCGGCAAAAAAAGTTGTAAAAAAAGGAGCGGGTGCCGCCTTGCTGCAAGATCCAAAACTTGCAGCTGCAATTATCCAAAGGGTCTGTGATAATACTTCTCTGCCGGTCACCGTTAAAATCCGGACCGGCTGGAATCATGATGCCATAGTGGCTCCGGATTTTGCAAAAATGGCAGAAGACAGCGGCGCAAATGGCATAGCCGTTCATGGCCGCACTTGGTCCCAGGGATTTGGCGGTAGCGTCGATTGGCAGACCATTGCCAGGGTAAAAAACAATGTATCTATTCCTGTCATCGGCAATGGAGATATTACCGCATATCACGAGGCCTCTGATTTTCTTGAAAAGACCGGATGTGATGGCGTGATGATCGGCAGGGGAGCCCTGGGTAACCCATGGGTGTTCACCCCAGGCGGCACACCGGCAACGCTGGCAGGACGCATGCAAGGATTAACACATCATCTGCAACTCATCCGGCAATACAGCAACCCGGATAAAATACTCGCCAAGATAAAAAATCATGCCGGCCGCTATTTCAAAGGCATAACAGGAGGCGCCTCCATGCGGAGACAAATTTATTCTGCACCTACCTTTGAAGCCCTCTTTGAACTTACCCGGTCATTTTAGCGTATAGCAAAGAATATACAGGTTAACTGATAGCTCTATACTATTTGCTGAAATTTGGCTTCTCATTTTGGCAACCAGAATGAGACATACTTTTACTTGCCTGATGAAAGTAATTATGCTAGGAATATTTGTTTCGCAGACTGCCAGTTCCACTACGATCTGATTCTGCATTGCCTGTCGCCTCTTTGTAACAGCTCTGTAAACCTCCGGTTCATTCTTCTGCCATGCATGATCATGCCGGAATGCTGTAGTTTTAAATAGGGCACATAATAATTTGGTGCATGAATAGTAAAAAAACAAGGGATATCAATAGATGAAAAAGATACTAGTTGCAAACCGTGGAGAGATTGCAATTCGAGTCATTCGAGCAGCTCAGGAATTAGGCTATAAGGCAATTGCCATTTATGAAACCCCGGACACCGACGCCTTGCATGTCAGAATAGCGGATGAGGCTATATGGCTTGGTGACGGACCGAGAAAAGATTACCTGGATATTGCAAAGGTTATGAAGGCCGCCCGCAAATCCGAGGCTGACGCCATTCATCCGGGTTATGGTTTCCTGGCCGAAAACCCTGAATTTGCCAAGGCCTGTGAAGATGCAGGACTTCTTTTCATTGGTCCGACTTCAGAGGTTATCACCAACCTGGGCAACAAGGTCATCGCCAGGGAGATCATGGCAGGAGCCAATATCCCAATGGTGCCGGGAACTCAAAACCTGGTACCTGGAGATGAGGGCATCAAGCATGCCATCGATTTTGCAGCCCAATACGGCTATCCCATGATGCTCAAGGCCACTGCCGGAGGTGGTGGCCGCGGTATCCGCCGCATTGAAAACGACAGTGAAATGAGGGAGCAGATCCCCATGGCGCGTGCCGAGGCCAAAGCTGCCTTTAATAACGATAATGTCTACCTGGAAAAAGTAGTTATCAATCCAAAGCATGTTGAAGTCCAAATCATAGCAGATGCCTTTGGCAATGTCGTTCATCTAGGTACACGGGACTGTTCAATTCAGCGCCGCAACCAGAAGCTGGTTGAGATTGCCCCTTCAATGATCCAGGACAAATCCATCATAGATGCCATATGTGAAACTGCTGTTAAAGCCGCGCAGGCATCAAATTATACCAATGCCGGCACTGTGGAGTTTCTGGTCGACAGGGACATGAACTTTTATTTCATGGAAATTAATACCAGGATCCAGGTGGAGCACACCGTAACAGAAATGGTTACCGGTATTGATATTGTCCGCACCCAGCTCAAGCTGGCTTTTGGTAAGAGTTTACTCTTCAAACAGGAAGACATTCAGATCAGGGGCCATGCCATTGAGATGCGCATCAACGCCGAGGACCCCAAAAACAACTTCATGCCTGAAGGAGGCAAAACAGTGAACATTTACCGTTCACCCGGAGGTTACGGGGTGCGGCTCGATGGCTTTGTCTACCAGGGCTATACCATTCCCGAAGTTTACGACTCCCTGCTTGTCAAGCTCACGGTCCATGGTTACAGCTGGAATGAGACCGTTGACCGGCTCAGGCGCTGCCTCAGAAACTTTGTCATCGTCGGTCCCAAAACCACCATTCCCTTCTACCTGGAACTGGTCAACGACCCTGATTTTCAAGAAGGGGACTTTGACACCTCATACCTTGAGACCCACGCACACCTCCTTGATTATGATGAACAGAATACCGAAATAAATAAACTGGCAAAGCTTATTGCCGAGATTCATTACAAAGAAGAAAATACGTACGCCATCTAAATTTCGTAATTATAACAACAAGGTACAATCATGGAAAGAATTGTTCATGGAATGACTCCCAAGGAAGCACTGCAGATCCTGCGCCAGGCGGACGGCTATTATTTAACCAACACGGCCCGCGACCTGTCCCAGTCTGATTTCAAAAATAGAATCCTGCTGCATACAGATCTTTTAGCGGCTGAGTCCAGGGAAAATGCGCAATATTTTTCACTGGAAATCACAGGCGGCGCCTCTGTTCATGTCGATATTTTACGAAAGCAGGTCGACCCGTTCCTGAAACTTGAACTGTTGCGCGAAAAGATGCCCACCACCATGTTTCAGACGCTATGCCGTGGGGTCAATCTTTTCGGCTACAGACCTTACCCGCAGAATGTCATCCGCTTTGCGGTGCGTGAATTCGCCAAATACGTTGATGTGTGGCGGGTTTTTGACTTTATGAACCATGTCCCGAATATGCAGGCGGTTTTTGAGGAAGTGCAGCTGGCGGATAAAATTCTTGAGCCTTCCATATGTTTTTCCACCGGCCCGGAGCATACCGACGAGTTTTATGTGGGTAAAGTCCAGGAAATCCTTGATGTAACTGGTGAGGACATCATTCTCTGCATTAAAAACCATGGCGGCCTAGGAACCCCGAAGCGTATCGGAGAACTGGTTGCTGCCATCAAACAGAAATATCCGGAGCTTGTCATCCATTATCACGGTCATAATACCGATGGCAATGACATTGGCAGGATCACTGCAGCAGTTATCAGTGGGGCAGCCATAGTTGATGCATCGGATCATGCCTTTACCGGTTATTACGGCCCACCACCTCTCCTGAGCGTTATACACACCCTTAATGATTACGGCAAGACAGCAGTCGGTCTCAATGAAGATGCTGTCATTGAAAGCTCTGAAGTTTTGCGCAACGAACGTGATCATTACGAATACTTCGAGTCTCAGTTCAAAGGGTTCTCCCCGACAGTGCAGATACACAAACTTCCAGGCGGTGCCATGGGCAGCAGTTTTGAACAGGCGGTAAAGGGTAACTTCCTTGAGCAAATGCCTACAATCCTGCATGACGAGCTGCCGAAGGTCCAGATTGAGCTCGGCAACTGGTGGTCAGTTACGCCCGGCTCGCAGATCTTATGGACAACGGCTGTAACCAATGTCCTGGAAAAAGATCGCTACGGCAATCCTTCCGGAGACCTCAAAAACCTCCTCTTAGGGAAATACGGCCCCTTCCCCTTCCACCGTCCCGCCGACTGGATATATGAAAAGGTATTTGGTGCCAGCTGGAAGAAAATCCTTGAAGAAGAAGGCGGCGTTGAAGATATCGACGATATGGATATTGATAAGGAACGTGAAACATTAACTGAACGATTGGGGCACCCACCAACTGAACAGCAGTTGGTTACCTATCTGCAGCACCCCAATGATGCAGTAAATTTTTTCAAGTTCGAGGAGGAGTTCGGCAAAACCTATGTCCTGCCGCCCAGCATATTTCTGCGGCGTGGGGGGTATAAGCTTGGTGAGTCCCTGATGTTCAAAGACCATTACGGCAAAGAGCATGTAATCGAGATCGGCCCCAAACAAATAGACGAAAAAGGAGAATGGTCTATTTACCTTAACGTCGACCACCAGGAGCGTAACTATACATTCATGGAAGAGGCCAAGGAGGCTGCCGCAGCCGCAGGGCCGCAGTTAAGCAAGAAAGAGATTGAAGATCTTTCCAAGGCCGGTGATATGCGGGCCACATTCTCCTGCAATGTATGTGAGATAGCTATAAAAGAGGATGATGAGGTGGCAGTTGGGGATAAACTGGCCGTTGTTGAAGCCATGAAAATGCAGACTCCCGTTCTTAGCCAGGTTGCAGGAACCGTGGTTGAAATTCATGCAAAAGTGGGTGATGCCCTGAAGGCAGGCGATAAGATCTTGAAAATCATTACCGAAGTAGAATAACGAAAGAGACAATAGCCCGAATATTTCATGAACAGTTTTGAAAAATTAGTTTAAATATCTGTTTTTGTGATTTAAATTTTATATTCCCACTGTATTTGTCCGGTTACTGTTTGTACCAAGTGACTGAATAGATTTTTTTCAAAACTGTTCACCCTTCGGGCAAGCCGATACATCCGTATAGTCTGCAGTGTCAGGCGTTTCGCATACTAAAGTATCGAAGTCTCCCTTTTCGGTCACTTATCTGCTTAAACGACTTACACTTTGCCTATCCGGCGTCTCGACTCGTGAAAAATGCGGGATAGTCATCTTCTAATAAATCAAAAAACCGGAACTCCTTGCAAGGGGTTCCGGTTTTTTTGTGGTATGTGCAGATAAGCTTCTGCTTATCATTTAGGGGTGGTGCATCTGTATATTTATTTTTCTTATTTTACTTCAATAACGCAGTTCTCAGTGCAATAGGGATTGCTGACACGGTTATCATTTTCAGGGTCGCACCACCATTGACCGTCAACAACAAACTGGTATTCATAGCGGCCGGGTTTCAATTTCAGCATCTTCCTCCAGATATCACCTTTGAATTTCCGCATATTGTAGCCCTTGGCATCTGGTTCCCAGTCATTAAAGTCTCCAGCAAGGTAAACTTTATTTACATCCGGTGCATGGAGGGAAAACTCCGTTGAAGGAATAGTTTTTTTCTTTGCTTTGGTGGCTGTTTTTTTCTTCGTGATTTTTTTCGTTATTTTGCTTGTACTTTTTGTCTTTTGGGCCATTGCATTACACCTCCTGCAATTATAAAATTAATGGGCAGCAATATTGTTAATCTCGTAATACGTCTCGCGGTGGGCAACAGGGCCCATTTGCATATATAGGCTGCAGATGTGAAAACTGTCCGTTGATTGCTTTTTGTGAGACCGGCAATTAATAAATTAACGGTCAATAAAATTGACCTTCCCCTATTGAAAAGAAATTGCAGTAGTTGTCAATGAAAAAAACAGTACATTAATGCCGTTCTTTTTAAGAATACGCATAAATGTATTGAAACGATCAGGAATAAGTCAAACGATTGAAGCCTCCCTTTTCATACCAGGGACGTGTTGCAACAATACCCTCCATCTCGATGATCATGACTTCCAGGATCAGGTACACTTTAGTGCCTTTACGCACACAGGCTGTCAAGGTTTCACCATGATGTCCCATGGCGGCATGCAGATGGATTCTGGGTTCACTGTCATCCCAGAAAACAGACCCGGTTCCTAAAACTTCCCTGGCGCCGCGGACTTCACTCCATACAGGTTCCGGCGGCATGGTCGGCTCTTTGGGGCCTGTCACAACATCTGCCTCACGCAAGCCGCCCAGGACATGAAACCAGCCACACCGGATGTTCTCCTTTTTAATAAGCTGGATTAATTCTTCCAGAAAAAAATCGCCCTCATCAAAACGGACACTGAAAACTCTCCCTATTGTTCCTTTTCTATATTCCATTATTTTTATTCCTGTTTCCGTGCATATAATGCCTTTTCCGCAGCTGCCTTCAAAATACGAAACAACTCCCGGCTGAATTTCCTGTTGCGGGTCTTGGCAAACTGCATGGCGGTATTTTTCAAATGGGTCTTATCTACCTGCGGCAGGTGGTCGACAATAGTACGTATTGTCACGCTATCATGCAGGAATTCCAAGGGTTCTTCCTCATTTACAAAGCCGTTGCTTTGCCTTCTCTCTTCATATAGCTGCACAGCTTCAGTCATCAGGAGGTTTCTAAAATGTTCAAGTTCATGGAATTCTCGTTTCTCCTTCAGTCTTGAGCCTCTTTTTTGAGCCAGAAAGTTATAGAGTTCTTCTACAGGCTTATCACGCAGAAGTTTTGTGGCATATTTAAGCTGCCGTTTTCTGCTGCCGCCTTTGAGGTTTCTGGCAGAAGCAATTTCGTCCCGCACCTCCTGCTCACAAGGCAGTGAAGCAATTTCACCCGGGGGCAGCGCTGCAAGCTCGATGACCAGGTGTTCCAGGCCCTTGGCCCTTCTTTTCTTTTCTGATTTACTCAGTTGAGAATCCATAAAAAATCACCGAACTATTTATTTTTTCAATACATTTATTTTTTTATATGAACAGCTCCGTTAAAGTTATATACTATTCAATATTTTTAATAAATGCTTAACGTTCTTACCCTGTTGCCTTTCTTAGTGAAAAGGGTAGTATGCCGTGAATTTTCATACGAGGTCCGACAAATGATACAGACACAAGCATTCAGCGTCAATCAGCCCACCAGACTTTTATTCGGAGCCAATTCAGTTGGACAGTTGGGCGACCTGGTAACCGAACTTGGAGGCAGCCGTGTTTTTCTGGTTGCCGACCCCGGTTTGCAGCAGGCGGGAATCATAAAACAGATAACAGCAATTCTTACCAAGGCGAAAATTCCATATACCTTATATGACAAGGTTATGCCTGAACCCGGACTGAAACTTGCAGACCAGGGGCTGAAACTGGCAAAAAAAAATAAGGCGGATTGTGTCGTTGGAGTTGGTGGCGGGTCTGCTCTTGATATTGCCAAAGCGGTCAGCATCCTCTTAACCAACGGCGGCAAAGCGGAAGATTATCTCGGCCTGGACAGGATTAAAAAACAGGGCGTCCCCAAAATCATGATACCGACCACGGCAGGCACCGGGGCAGAGGTTACCTTTACCGCTGTCTTTATCAATGAGAAAACCAATTCTAAGGGCGGTATGAATGGTGACCCCCTCTACCCGGATGCGGCTATACTTGATCCGGCTTTAACCCTGAGCCTGCCGCCGCATGTTACAGCAGCGACAGGGATTGATGCCTTCACCCACGCCCTGGAAGCCTTTGTCTCCACCCAGGCACATGCCATATCGGATATGTATGGACTTGAGGCCATAAGCCTGATCAGCAACAACCTTGGAGTTGCCTATGCAAATGGCGCCGATCTTGAAGCGCGCTCGGCAATGTTGCTGGGAAGTTTACTGGGTGGCAAAGCCCTTGCCACCGCGGGAGTTGGCCTTGTCCATGCCATGGCGTATCCCCTCGGCGGCATGTTTAATACCGCCCATGGACTGGCCAATGCAGTCCTGCTGCCCTATGTGGTGGAATATAACATCATCGGCAGCCCGGAGAAATATGCCACTGTTGCCCAGGTAATGGGATATGAAACCGATGGCCTGCCGCTGCGTGAGGCAGCGCAACTGGCTGTGGAGGCTATTCATCAGCTCAATGCGGATGTGGGAATTCCCGACAGTCTGGCAGCCCTCAATATCCCGCAGGACAAAATTCCGGAAATGGCAAAGATAGCCCTCACGGTCACCAGGCCGGTTGAGAATAATCCGAGAAAACCAACGCTGGAGGATGTAATAGCAGTTTACGAGGCGGCCTTCAACGGGGCTTTCTAAATCCTACTGCAACAGTTTTACAACCTTGTCCAGTATCATATCAGCGCACACCTCCTTGGAGAGAAGCGGCAGCTTTTCAAGCCCATAATCCCTGTCAATGAGGCTTATCTGGTTTGTATCGGCTGCAAAGCCCGTGTCTTTTCCAATGATGTCATTTATGACAATGAGGTCAAGGTTCTTTTCCTTAAGCTTGCGCCTGCCCTCCTCAATATGATGGCTGCTTTCTGCGGCAAAACCGATAAGCAGGGGGCGTTTGGCCTTTTTCTTTTTCTGGCCCAACTTTTTCAGAATATCCGGGTTCGGCACCAGTTCAAGGTCGAGTAATTTGCCACCCTTTTTTATTTTCTGCTGCATGGTTTTCGCGGGACGATAGTCTGAAACCGCTGCTGCCATGACCACGACATCTGCACTTTTATAATGTTCCATGACCGCATCGTGCATCTCCCGGGCATTAATGATATTGACTATCTCCACTCCAGGTGGTGGATCAATTGCGCTGGGGCCGCTGACCAGAATCACCCTGGCACCTCGCCGTCCAGCTGCCCTTGCCAGGCCATATCCCATTTTTCCCGATGAACGGTTGCTGAGATGCCTGGCAGGATCAAAAGACTCCCAGGTGGGGCCCGCTGTAATCAATACAGTCCTGTCCGCCAAATCCTGGGGTGCCAGAGCGGATAGTATTTTCTCCCTTGCTGTTTCCCAGGCAACAAGCCTGCCGATGCCCTCATCACCGCAGGCAAGCTTCCCCTGTTCCGGTTCGATAATTCCATAACCATATTCCTGCAGCCGGGTCAGGTTGGCCTGTGTGGCTGCATGGCAATACATGTTGCTGTTCATGGCGGGAAAAACCAGCACCTTTGCCTTACAGGCCAGGACGAGGGTGGAAAGCAGGTCATCGGCAAACCCGTTGGCAAATTTTGCCATGGACTGGGCGGTGGCCGGTGCGATGATGCAAAGGTCGCATTCTCCGGCAAGACTGATGTGGGTCATTTCCTCACCGGCATCCGCTTCAAACATTCCCGTATACACCCTTCTACCTGAAAGGGCTGCAAAAGTCAGGCTGGAAATAAAACGTGCAGCAGCCTCGGTCATGACAACGGTCACCTCCACCTCTGCCTTGGTAAGCTCCCGCACCCACTCGGCAGCCTTATACACAGCAATGCTTCCGGTGATTCCAAAAAGTATCTTTTTCCCTGCAAGTATTGATTTCATAATAGTTCGTTGCTCTTAAAAATTCTCAGCTGAAGGTGACCGACAAACAAAAAATAGTGGCCGTAATAATTTTCAAGTTTACAGGCAATGGCCGACGCTGATTGAAAAAACCTCTGTTACATTACTATTTTTTCCGCATGTTTACTGCAAACCATTTTGCCGGGCTCCTTACAATTGCTTCAAAAGCAGTTCCGACATGTCTTTCCTCCGGGATTTCTGGTTGCGGTGCAGGGGATGGCCCAGGGCAACTACGGCCATGAGATCAAAATTATCAGCAAGCCCGAGGATCCTGTTTACTTCAGCTTTATTTTTCAGGATTTGCCCCAACCAGACCGCCCCCAGTTCCAGGGCTTCAGCAGCCAGAAGAATATTCTGAATGCAGGCCCCGGCTGACTGATGATCCTTAACGGCGTCATACATATCATCTTTACTCAAATAAACTGCTATGAGGGCGTTGGCACCGCTGACTATATGGCCATAATGGGTTTGCTGCGCCAACTCTTCTTTTATATCGGGCTTTTGTATAATTACAAAACGCCATGGCTGATTATTCAACCCGGAAGGCGCCCAGATCCCGGCCCTTACAATTTCATGCAACTTCTCAGTGGATATTTGCGCACTGGTAAATTCGCGGATACTGCGACGTTTATAAATCGCCTCTAAAACCGGTGAATCCATTTTGCCTGTTTCCTTGATAATTAAGGGTTATTATGCCGTATTTACTTGTCCGCATCTGTATAAGAAAAAAAAGTTGCTGTCAACTACAACTCCCAAAAGTAAAAATTGTTTATTGCTGTACTTTCCGGGCGGCAGCTGCAATTTCTTTCAGTAGACACTTAAAATATGCGGATTGCCTCATTTAGCAGAATCTGTTAGATAGTCGGCTCGGAGCGCAACCTTATGGGAAAGAAAAAGAAAAAAATAAATCTTCCGCAGCTGCCGGCTGGAATCAACGTCATAGATAGCCATTGTCATCTTGACATGATAGGTCCGGGGGGCGACATTGATGCGACAATCACGCGGGCTGCGGTCAGCGGTGTTGCCCCGATAATTACCGTGGGCATCGATCTCGAAAGTTCAAGAAAAGCGGTTCGCCTGGCCGCTCAATACGATTCTGTCTATGCAACTGTAGGCATTCATCCACATAATGTGCAGCAAGCGGATGAGAGTACGTATGCTGAACTGGAAAAACTCTGCAGAATTCCCAAAGTGGTGGCATATGGTGAGATAGGACTCGATTATGTCAAACAGTATGGGCCGAAGAATGTGCAGCTTGAACACTATATACTGCAGGTTGATCTGGCAAAGAAAATGGAACTTCCACTCGTGATCCATGACCGTGAGGCCCATGATGACATCCTGCGAATCCTCCGTAAAAAAGCCCCTTTTCCTGCCGGCGGTGTTATGCATTGTTTTTCAGGAGACTGGCGGTTTGCCGTTCAAGTTTTAGACCTGGGCTTTATCATATCAATACCAGGGGTAGTGACATTCAAGAAGGCAGAGTCCATGCAGGAAGTAGCACAAAAAGTTCCCCTTGGTAAGCTTATTCTGGAGACGGATGCACCTTTTCTGGCACCTGAGCCTTGGCGCGGCAAAGAAAACATCCCGGAATACGTACTGTATACGGCCCAGAAAATTGCAGATCTGCGGGGACTCTCCCTTGAGGAATTGGCACGCACTACAACAGCAAATGCCTTAAGACTTTTCAAAATCCCATCCCACTGATGACTATTGATATTTTGTAACAGCCCATGCTTGAAAAAAATTTGACAGAAATTAAACAGCGTATTGCGGCAGCTGCTTCACGTGTAAAGCGCTCACCCGCTGACATAAAACTGGTGGCAGTATCTAAACGCATTCAGCCTGAAAGAATATATGAAGCAATTACACTCGGCCATTTTGATTTTGGAGAAAATTACATTCAGGAGGCCCTTGAAAAAATCCCGCACCTGAAAACATTACAGGCGGAACATAAAATTACATTTCATTTTATTGGAAAACTACAGAGCAATAAGGCAAAAAAAGCTGCTGATTTATTTGATGTCATTGAAACAGTGGATAGTGTCAAACTGGCAAGGACCCTTGAAAAGCATTGTGCAGCTCTCAACAAGGAGCAGGAAGTGTTTGTCCAGGTGAACATCGCCAGAGAAATGCAGAAATCAGGCGTTTTTCCTGAAGAGTGCGAAAAACTTTTAGGTGAGCTTTCCCAGTTGCAATACCTGCGCATTATGGGCCTTATGACCATGCCTCCCTATTTTCATGACCCGGAAAATACGCGACCGTTCTTCAGGCAACTCCGCCAGTTAGCAGAAGAGCTTACGAGCAAGGGGTTATTGGGCCGGCATGGCCCTGTAGAACTCTCAATGGGAATGTCAGGCGACTTTGAAGTGGCAATCGAAGAGGGGGCTACAGTTATCCGGATCGGGACTGCAATTTTTGGGGCAAGGCCCCATTAATGTTTATTTTTTTGTCCTACGGCCCGTTAATCTTTGCAATTATTTGCAGTGAAATCTATAGTAATAATTTATATTTTTTCTCGGCGGCTCCATTTAAAAAATTCTTTGCAGCGGTGTTAATACATGAAAATCGCCATTATTGGTACAGGATATGTCGGGCTTGTAAGCGGCACCTGTTTTTCTGAATTCGGGCATGAAGTCATTTGCATTGACAAGGATAAAGATAAAATCAGCAGACTGCAGTCAGGGCAAATTCCTATATATGAGCCAGGTTTGCAATCCCTTGTACAAAAAAATGTTCAGGAACAGCGTCTGGCATTTGATACGGATTTAGGCAAGGGAGTCCCATGGGCAGATACGGTATTTATAGCCGTTGGCACTCCGTCAAGCAGGCGGGGAGACGGTTATGCAGATCTTTCTTATATATATGAAGCGGCCAGGGAGATTGCCCAGTTTCTTACAGGATATACGCTGGTGGTCAATAAGAGCACGGTCCCTGTCGGCACGGCAAGACAGATTGCCAGGATTATCAGAGAAACAAATGCAAATGCTGATTTTGACATCGCCTCAAATCCGGAATTTCTCCGCGAAGGTGCAGCAATCAACGACTTTATGCGACCTGACCGTGTTGTAATCGGGGTTGAAAATGAGCGTGCCGCTGGTGTTCTCAAAGACATATACAAGCCTCTCTACCTCATCGAAACGCCTATTGTGCAGGCTGATATTGAAACTGCCGAGTTGATTAAATATGCGGCAAATGCCTTTCTTGCTGTTAAAATCAGCTATATTAACGAGATGGCTGCATTATGTGAGAACCTTGGGGCTGATGTCATCAAGTTAGCGAAGTCCATCGGTTTAGACGGTCGGATTGGCTCAAAATTCCTGCATCCCGGCCCTGGCTATGGCGGATCATGTTTTCCCAAAGACACACTTGCCCTTGTCAGGATGGCACAGGAACAGGGTGCAGGAGCACGTATTGTTGAAGCTGCTGTGGAGGTCAATTCCGCCCAAAAAGCACGGATGATTAAAAAAATCCGGGATGCCCTGGGGGGTTCCGAGACAGGAAAGGTAATTGGCGTTTTGGGCCTGACCTTCAAACCCGAAACAGATGATATGCGGGATGCTCCCTCACTGACCATTTTACCTGCACTCCTGGAAAAGGGGGCATCAATAAAAGCCCACGATCCCCAAGGGATGAAAGAGGCGGCACTTTATCTGCCGGCAGGCATTGAGTACAAGGAAAACCCCTATCAGGTATGCGAGGGCGCGGATGTCTTGATCCTGATGACAGAATGGAATCAATACAGGGCACTTGACTTCGAGAGAATAAAGTCCCTTATGAAAAAAGCAGTTTTTGTAGATCTCAGGAATGTTTATGAACCAGGTGACATGAAAGAACTCGGCTTTACATATTCGGGAGTCGGTCGGTCCTGATTCTTTTCCCAAACAACTAAAAGCTCTTTCCCAAAAAACAGGAAAGAGCTTTTATGGTTCGATACAAATCTAAAAAAAATATTTTACTTGCCTGAAGCTCTTTTCGATGCCTTCAACGGGTTTACTCTAACTTTTTGCACGATTATCTCCGGTTTGGCATGGGTTGCAAAATTGCAAAAGCCGTTGCGCCATTTGGCCTCAGGATTTGCATAGGTTTTGCAAAACTTTTCACTGTCCTCAACAACGACTCTCTCACAGCCATCACATTTTTCAATTATCGCTTTAAAAAAACTCTGCATGATTTTCGACTCCTTCAAAAAAAATTATTTATACCAAATCTATTATGATTAAAACTTTTTGCTACGATAGTATGCGCTAGAAACCGAAGATAAAAATCTATAATGGCGCAAAGTTTGCATAGTAAATAATGGGCCAAACCAGGCTCAATCGATTGCTATTGCAAAACAATATATTTTATTAAAAGTTTACACTATTGTCAATAAAGTTAATATTTCATTTTTTTGCTTCATTTGGAAGCATTTGTACTATTGTTTTAAATCATTATTTCGTTTAATATTATAAACTTGTTAACATAGGAATAGGCTCGGATGGTACGTTTTCATTTCCTGTTAACTTAATATTCACTTGAAGTGAGGAAATTATATGCCACATTTTAACTGGAAAGGGAAAAATTCATACGGTGAAACACGAAAGGGCATTATTGAGGCACCTAATATTGATGCCGCCCGGGCTCATCTAAAAAAAATCAGAATTACACCGACTAAACTGAAAGAAAAGCCAAAAGACCTTTTTGAAAATGTTGCCTTTTTTCAACCAAAAGTGACCGGCAAGGATATTGTTATCTTTACCAGGCAGCTTTCCACCATGATCGATGCCGGGCTTCCCCTTGTCCAGGGCCTCGAAATTCTTGGCAACCAGCAGGAAAACCCCACTTTCAAAAAAATCCTTCTCCAGGTAAGGGGTGATGTTGAAACCGGTACAACGTTTGCCGACGCCTTAAAAAAGCACCCAAAGGTCTTTGACTCACTTTTCTGCAATATGATTGATGCCGGTGAAATCGGCGGTATACTTGATACCATTCTGTCACGCCTGGCCATATTCATGGAAAAGAGCATGACCCTCAAAAAACGGGTTAAAGGGGCCATGACCTACCCCATTATCTGTCTCTGCATATCAATCGTTATCCTGGGTGTTATTCTCATATTTGTTGTCCCGGTATTTGAGAAGATGTTTTCCGACTTTGGTGCTGCTCTGCCCGTTCCCACCCAGATCGTAGTTTCCATAAGCCAATTTATACAACATAACCTACTTTACGGTTTGGCTTTTGTTGCCTTTCTTATCTTTGCTTTCAGAAAGTTCTACGCCACTGAGAAAGGTGAAAAAAAGATTGACGCCCTGGTACTCCAGCTCCCGGTTTTCGGGGATCTCATCCGTAAGGTTGCTGTGGCAAAATTTGCCAGAACCCTTGGCACCATGCTTAAAAGTGGTGTACCGATTCTTGAAAGTCTCAATGTAGTTGCCAAAACATCCGGTAACAAAGTCATAGAAACAGCGGTTTTCCGAACAGCGGATGCGATCAGTGAGGGCCGACCTATTGCTGAACCCCTGGAGGAAACGGGTGTTTTCCCGGGTATGGTCGTCCAGATGATCAATGTCGGCGAAGCAGTTGGCGCCCTTGATGCAATGCTGGAAAAAATTGCTGATTTCTATGATGAAGAGGTAGATCAGGCAGTTGATAACCTGACCGCCATGATTGAGCCGTTTATGATGGTATTCCTGGGTGGCATGATCGGTGGATTGGTTGTTGCAATGTACCTTCCCATCTTTAAAATGGGTGAAGTTGTTCATTAATAACAAAAATTGCAAACCACTTTATACAATAAAATAGATAGAGGATCCATATGGGTGAAATAATTGGTATTATTGGCAGGGAAGTTTTAGATTCCAGGGGAAATCCGACTGTAGAGGTTGATGTCTACCTTGATTCAGGCGCCATGGGCAGAGCCCTGGTGCCGTCCGGAGCCTCCACTGGCAAAAGGGAGGCTCTTGAACTGCGCGATACCAGAAAAAAAAGATACCTTGGCAAGGGTGTGCAGCAGGCGGTTGCCAATGTAAATCAAGTCATAGGACCCGCTCTTATCGGCCTTGAATCCACACAGCAGGTCAGCATTGACGAAGCAATGCTGAAACTTGACAACACGGACAACAAGAAAAAGCTCGGTGCCAACGCTATCCTCGGTGTTTCCATGGCGGCAGCCAGGGCCTCTGCCATTGAGCTTGACTTACCATTGTACAGTTACCTGGGAGGGGTAAACGCCAAGATGCTTCCGGTCCCCATGATGAATGTCCTAAACGGCGGTGCCCATGCAGACAACAACGTTGACGTTCAGGAATTTATGATAATGCCCATCGGCGCTCCCTCTTTTGCTGAAGCGCTGCGCTCTGGTGTAGAAGTTTTTCATAGTTTGAAAGGTGTGTTAAAAAAAGCAGGGCATCAGACCGCGGTTGGTGATGAAGGAGGATTTGCACCGAACCTCAGATCAAATGAAGAGGCAATGGAATCTTTACTCGAAGCTATACAGCAGGCAGGCTATAAACCCGGTAAGGATATTTCCATTGCCTTGGACGTTGCCGCCAGTGAACTCTTCGATGCCAAAGAAAAATGTTATGTGCTGGCTGCAGAAAAGAAAAAGAAAAAAACATCGGATCAACTTATCAAATTTTATGCTGACTGGGTCAAAAAGTACCCGCTGGTGTCCATTGAAGACGGCCTGGATGAAAGTGACTGGGACGGTTGGGCTGAACTCTCGGCTCAATTAGGTGATCAAGTACAGCTTGTGGGAGATGATATTTTTGTCACAAACACAAAAATTCTGGCCAAAGGCATAGCAAAGGGTATTGCCAATTCAATCCTCATAAAACTCAACCAGATAGGCACTGTCACCGAAACAATCGATGCAGTAGCCATGGCACACCGGGCCCGTTACACTGCTGTTATATCCCATCGCTCGGGTGAAACAGAGGACACCACCATAGCTGACCTGGCAGTTGCCCTCAACACCGGGCAGATTAAAACAGGTGCACCCTCACGAACCGACAGGGTCGCAAAATATAACCAGCTTTTACGTATTGAAGAGGAACTGGGCGCAACTGCAATTTATGCCGGCACAACAGGTATTTTTTAAAGTAATAGACACCGTCTGCTATGCCTGACAAACAATGATTGTTTAAACCAGGGTGTCTGCTTCCAGGTCAGTATAGGGAAAAATACCTGCACATAGACCTTTGCGCACCTGAGATAAATAATCAGGACAACCGCAGAAGTAACTGATTTATTTCAGTTCTTGACAAATAGCAGTAATTTTGATTAGTTGTCATTTATTATCCAAAAAGGAGGAGCTTGACGTATGACTCTTACAAAGGCTGACCTTGTCCAAAAGGTATACAAAAGTCATGACAACCTGACCAAAGCCCAGGCTACTCATGCTGTGGAAGCTCTGCTGAGCACTATGAAGAATTGTTTAGCCGGCGGAGAAGAACTTCTGATCAGTGGTTTTGGTAAATTCAACGTCAAGGACAAAAATGCCAGACGGGGAAGAAATCCGCAGACAGGTGAAGAACTTATCCTTGAACCAAGACGGGTGATCACTTTTAAGCCATCAGGGATACTTCGCACAAAAATTAATGATTAACCCATTTTGCTGAAGCTAAAAGCATAGCCTGGCCTACTACTGCTTTATGCTTATAAGGAGGTTTCCCGTTAAGGGAATACCTCCTTTTTAATTTTTTCTCCGTGCACCCATGATCCCATTTCCAACTATACAAAATATTTCTCTGGAACAGATTGACTTTGACGACTTCTCCTACTCTATTTCGGTGGAGCGGCAAACCGATATTGATGAAAAGCTTAAAAAGTCAATTGCCAGGCATGGTATACTGCACCCCCCTATTATCAGAGAAAGTGACACAGGCTTTTATGCAATAGTGTCGGGCTGGAAAAGATTGCTTGCCGCCCGCTCACTTCATACAGAAGATGTATGCAGCTGCCTTATCATTTCCCGTCAGGTCCCGGAAGTTGATGTTTTTCATATTCTTCTTGAAGAAATCCAACTCACCAGGCAGTTCACGCCCATTGAAAAGGCCATGTTTTTGCAAAAAATTTCCGCAATTACGGATGAAAAATACGTTGCCAAAGAACTTCTGCCCCGCTTGGGATTGCCGCCCGCCCCCTTTGCAATGCATCAAATCCTCCTGCTGCTCAACCTCGAAGAACCGATTCTTCGCGCAGTTAATCGGGGTGATATCGGTGAAACAGTCGCCCGGGACATTCTTGTTCTGTCTGCCCGGGACAGAATGATACTTTTTGCAATAATTTCCGGCCTGCGACTCAGCTTCAGCAACCAGAAAAAACTGCTGACCATGTGCAGAGAGTTGGCCAGCAGGGGTAACGCAAACATAGCAGCATTACTGGACAATGAAGAGGTACATTGCATCCTGCAGCACCAGGATGCAAACCCGCCCCAGAAAACCAAAAACCTCATGACCTGGCTTTCCTGCAAACATATGGAGCGTTCCCGGCAGGCAGAAGAAGAATTCAGCCGCTTTCTCAGCGCCATGCAATTGCCTCAAAATGTTTCTGTTGCACATACCCCGTTTTTTGAAGATGATGTAATGACCCTTTCCATTACCTATCCAAACAGGAAATCTTTACAACATGCCTGGGAAAAAATCAGACATGGGACACCCGACAACTCCGATTAAAAACTGTTTGCACCACTGCATCAACCCTGAGACGCAAAATATGCTTCGGGTGGCAACAGCGGCAGCATTAAAGGCAGGAGTCGTTCTGCAGGAACGCTATGAAGAGCCGCATCAGATTCTTCACAAGGGAACTATTGATCTGGTCACCGAAGCAGATCTGTCTGCAGAAAAAGTGATCCTCCATGTTCTGCAGCAGAACATTCCGGGAATAAAGGTTCTGTCTGAAGAATCGTTTGCCTCATATGACACCATACCCGCAGAACCTGTATGGATAATCGACCCCCTTGACGGCACCACAAACTTTGCCCACAATTTCCCCTGGTTTGCTGTCTCAATTGCCCTTTATGACCGGGGCGAAAGCCGTGTAGGCGTTATCTATAATCCCATTAAGCAGGAACTGTTCTGTGCTACGCGTGCTGGAGGCGCCTGGTTGAATGACCGGCGCATAAAGGTATCTGAAGTTTTCGCGCTGCACAATGCTTTGGTGGCAACCGGTTTTCCCTATGATATACAGGAAAGATCTGACGCCATTCTGGCTATGCTCAAAGCGGTCCTGACACATGTGCAGGGGGTGAGAAGACCTGGTGCCGCAGCACTGGACCTGGCCTATCTCGCCTGTGGCAGATTGGATGCATTCTGGGAGGTCGGCCTCAAACCCTGGGATACTGCTGCCGGCTGTCTCCTGGTTGAAGAGGCAGGCGGCACACTATCAAACTTCAGCGGCTCACCGTTTTCGCCATACACCCCTGAACTCCTTGCTTCAAACACCCTTCTCCACAAGGACCTCACAGCTTTACTCCATGGGTTCAGCACTATCACATCCTGAGCGTAATTTCAGGTACCAATCCATTACCCTAAAAAAATCTAAAACTTTACGGACTGTTGCCCGAACTCTTGCAATAAAACCACAGCCAGTTGAAGTTTAGCACAAACTTTAAACCCTGATCCTCAGTACCAGGGGACTGCACAACTATCTACTTGCTCACTTAGGGTGGCTGGGTGTGTGGCTAAATTATGACTTCAGGGGTTGAAACTGTCTCCATCCTTCTGATTAACCCAGGAACAAATATCGCGCAGCGATGACGCTTTGATCTCTGTCAGCCGACAGAGATCATGTCTGTGCATGTCCGTGTGGGTCTGTAGCCATTATATAAATCTGCAAATATCTGCAGGCATCTGAGGTTCATTTTGAATTCCACCACAAGCCCTTTGAGCATTAAACAATCAAACAACGTCCCCTGTCATTTCACTATTAATAATCCAGCAGAAAAAACTTTTGTAATTTGATAATCAAATCAATATGTTTTACCTTGTCTTCTTTAGATAACTATATAAAAATTGACATTCTGAAAATATTACCATATAGTCTAGACAGACTAGACATATAAATCCAATAATTTTTTCAAACACATATAAAAAAGAGGCTCCAAATGACCCATGCATGGCAACTCCAGGAAGCAAAAAACAAATTCAGCAGCCTTGTCGAAAGCGCCCAGAAAGAGGGGCCCCAGGTTGTCACAAAGCACGGAAAAGAAGCTGTGGTTGTCATATCTGCCGATGATTACAGGGAACTTACCCGTCCCAAAACAAGTTTCCAACAGTTTATGAGGAAATCCCCCCTTGCCGGGCTTGACCTGGATATATCCAGGAACAAAAAAGCACCGCGAGACACATCACTCTCCTGAGCACCCGAAGTTAATAAAGATGAAATATCTACTCGATACATGCGTACTATCGGAACTGGTCAAAACAAAACCAAGCAAAAAGGTTGTTTCCTGGATCACAAAAAATGATGAGGTCAATTTTTATCTGTCCACCCTTACCTTTGGAGAACTATATAAGGGTATATCAAAACTGCCCGATTCCAGGAGGAGGAGAAAATTATCCAAATGGATAGAGCAGGATCTCAAAGAACGTTTTGCAGGAAAAATACTTGATATAGATCTACTGGTCGCAAAGACATGGGGTGAAATACAAGGAGCATCAAAAGCTTCAGGCAATCCGATGCCGGCAATTGACGGCCTTATTGCCGCAACAGCCCTGACCCATGATCTCACAGTAGTCACCAGGAACGTCTCAGATATGCAACAAAGCGGCGCATCGCTTCTCAATCCCTGGAAATAATTTTAACTCTATAACCTTATCGCGCAGCGATGCGCTCTATATTGCTGCCACGTCGGCAGCGAACATGTCTGCTTTTGTACCCCTCAGGTAAGCGATAGACTCCGAGGGGGTATTAAAAAGAATCTGTCCTTGTCGGCGGCTAAATTTGTTTTTTTTTATTAACCGCGGACAAAAGCGGACAAAGACGGACTGAAGATTAATAGTTGTGCGACTGCACAACTATCTGCCTGCTCACCTCCGGTGGTCTGCTTTGCAGTTCAATTAAGGCTCCAAGCGTTGGAAAAAACTATCTCCTTTGTTCTGATTAATTCAGGAATAACTATCGCGTAGCGATGACACTATGATCTCTGTCAGTCGACAGAGATCATGTCTGCGATAATCTGCGTATGTCAATCGTCAGACGTAGTATATTGGCTGACAACCTGCGGTTAAAAAAATAATCTTTTGCCTTTATCTTTGTGCCATGCGTCCTGCTCCTTCGCACATAATTCATACACGATTCAAGACCTACCCCGCGTTTACTTTACAAGATTAAATCCACCAGAATACTGGTAATAATCTGGCATAAAGAGTTTGTGCAATTTTAATCTATTAGTTCTACTTTCATGCTAAATTATTTTCTCGCGTTACACCTAATCAATTTGCTTTATATATCGATATACGATACAATATTACAGCCATGATAAAATCTTTTGGGAACAAAACTGCCGAAGACATCTATCATGGCGCAACTGGCAGACAGGCCAGAAAGTTGCCAGTGAACTTACATGGCAAAGCCAAACGGTTGCTTGATCAACTTAATGCAGCACCGACACTCAATTTTCTCAAGGTGCCTCCTGGGAATAGATTGGAAAAACTATCAGGCAAATACAAAGGATTCTGCAGTATAAGAATCAACGACCAATGGAGAATAGTATTTCGATGACAGAACGGGGATGCACATAATATTGCCATCGTAGATTATCATTAAGGAAATAGCCTCATGTTACCAAAACATAGACCACCAACCCACCCCGGTGAAATGCTGCTCAAGGAATTTCTTGAACCTTTAGGTATTACGCAAATGGAACTTTCCAGACATCTTGGCTGGCCTTATGCGCGCCTAAACGAAATTATCAAAGGCAAAAGAGGTGTTACGACAGCCTCGGCTTTAGACCTTGGAGAAGCCCTCAAAACCGGCCCTGAATTCTGGCTGAACCTGCAGAGGAGCTGGGACCTTTGGCATAGCCTTAAAAAACACAAGAAGGTTAAACCATTACCCCAAATATCAGAATCACGACCAGTAGCATAAAAAAAAATAACTATCGCGTCAGCGATGAAAGTTTGTTTTCTGCAAGTCAGCAGAAAACATGTCTGTGTTAGTCTGTGTGGGTCTGTGACCAATTAAAAAAAATCTGCGTTTATCTAGTACTCATTAAGAATTCAGCCATAAACCCTTTGAACTTCAACAATCAAACAACGCACCCTCTTTCCCCATAAATTTTCATTGACACTTGAAATTTACATGTTATTTTCAAGTACAACATGAATATTTCAAAAAAAATACTGGTGCAACGCAATGCGGAGTTGCCACCTGCCGGCGCGGAAACCTTTTTTCTGTGGGGCGCCAGACAAACAGGCAAGTCTACGCTATTGCGGCAAACGTATCCCGATGCCCTTTGGGTTGATCTACTAAAGTCAGAGGAATTCAAAAGGTACCTGGACCATCCGGAATATCTGCGGCAGGAGATACGACAAGCCGGCAAATCCTACCCTTTTGTAGTTATAGATGAAGTACAAAAAATACCTGATCTACTCGATGAAGTACATTGGCTGCACGAGAATCTGGGGGTTAATTTTGCCCTATGCGGTTCCAGTGCACGAAAAGTAAGACGCGGCCATGCAAACCTGCTAGGCGGCAGGGCAATTCGCTATGAACTTCTTGGTTTCACTTCCGCGGAACTACAGGATAACTGGAATCTGGACAGAATGCTAAACCATGGTTATTTGCCCAGGATCTACTTATCAGGACGACCTACCCCTTTACTCAACTCATATGTTGCCGACTATCTAAAAGAAGAAATTGCCGCCGAAGGCCTTGTCCGTAATCTCCCTGTTTTTTCTGACTTTCTCAATTTTGCATCCCTTTCAGATACGGAAGCCGTTAATTTTTCAACCATAGCACGTGACTGCGGTGTTTCAAGTCAGACTATCAAAGAATATTTCCAGATTCTTGAAGATAACCTCCTTGGAAATTGGCTGCCGGCTTTTAGGAAACGGCCAAAGAGAAGAGTTGCCACTTCACCCAAATTTTACTTCTCGGATTTAGGGGTAGTAAACTTTCTTGCCAAAAGAGGAAAAATTGAACCAGGGTCTGAACTTTACGGCAAGGCTTTTGAAAACTGGTGCTTTCATGAACTAAGAGCCTGTAATTTGTATTCACAGGCGTATGCTCATTTATCTTACTGGAGGCTGGCAGGCGGCACAGAGGTAGATTTTATAATCAATGACATGGAATTCGCCATTGAGGCAAAAGCAACCCGCAAGATAACCGGCAGCCACCTGAAAGGTTTGCGCTCTGTGGCCAATGATCACCCGAATATTAAAAGACGAATAATAATCTGTTTGGAAGACAAGCCGAGAATAACTGAAGACGACATTGAAATTCTGCCTGCTTCGGAATTTGTGAAGATACTCTGGGCAGGTGGTTTATTTTAATTTTCTTTAATCATTGATCCAATTTTTTATCACGTCTGTAATGACGCTAAATGTTCGCTGCCACGTCGGCAGCGAACATGTCTGTTTTTGTACCCCTCAAGGGGGTATTAAAAAGAATCTGTCCTTGTCTGCGGCTAAGAAAAAAATAATCTTTTGTCTTTAATCATTTTCCTTTACCCCTTCACCCAATCACCCACCCTCCACTTCATAAACCGCACATAATTGACAGGCAGCATCCATATTCTTTCATCGTCATAGAGGGCTTTGATTGAATCAGGAGGGGGGAATAACGTTTTACAATGCGAACCGATAATCGTTGACAAGCGGTCCAGAACCAGGCGGTCAAAGAACTTATCCTTGTACAAACTATAAATATCTGTATACCCGATATCCATCTTGAAATAGGTATGGAGAAACTGAGGCACTTTTGTTCTAGAATCAAATGTTTCAAGTGCTTATTTACTACACACCTTTTAATATCTATGTCTGGTCGACATATAGATCAATAAGCTGGTTTTAAAAAAATAAGTTGGTTATTTTTGAGAATTCTTGCATGAAAGCCACTCCCTCAATTCCCCCCCTATCTGCCTGTGCCCCGTCAGACCCAAAGCAGCCTCATCTTTCTTCACCAATCCAAGAACGCCTCTTCCATAACGGATAAATAAATCTTTAATTCTCACCGGGTAGTACAAAAAAATCCTGGGTGACCAGGGAGGTGCTGGATATTTTGTTGCAAGTTCTTCCCTGGATGGGAAAACCCTTTTTAAAAATAATAATATTTTCTCTCCTAATTTCTCAGCACTCCATGCCTGTGCCAAACCAGAAGAGATTTCGTAGTTTTCAAAATCCTTTTGAAACAACTGATCTTCAGCCATCGATATAATTTTTGGGAAAAAGTCTTTTGGTTTGAGTTTTTCCATTACACCTTCAGGTAATTCTAGAGCTAAAAGATTCTGAACCATGACCAGTGTCAGGTAAACACATCTTTCAGCCTTCCAGGTAAAAGCCCTTTGAACAAACTTATCCCAATTAAATTCGACTCTGAATTTCTCCAGAACAACTTTAATATCATAAACAGACCTAATATCTGATTGAAATGCATCATGATAGGAAACATGAATGCAGAGATGAAGCAGTAGGTCTTCTGGGCAGAGAGCCAATATGTTCGTATCACTTAATTTTGTTGTTAGTGCCCTATTCCAAAGGCCATTGATATCAACTTTATAAGGTCCGAGAGGGGTGGTAATATTCCAATGAACTTCTATTGGAATTTTTACTGCCCCAACAAACTGTGGAATATGATGATGTTGAGTTATGTCGAATTCTGTATGGATTGGTTTAACGGGAGAATAACTAAGGTTAACTAGCTTATCCTGAACCTTATACAAATCTTCTTTTCTGAAGAGGATGTCAATATCCTGCATGGGCCTTAAGGCAATATCTCTGTAAACGCACTCTGCAAGATAGGCCCCCTTGAGAAGGATGGCCGGGATTCCGGCATCTATTAATGCTTTTAAAACTCCGGAAAGCTCATGGTAGAGCAAAGTATTTCGAGCGGCACTTTTCAGATAATCTTGAAGAAGCTGCTCAAAGATTTCAGAGGGGATGTTTGTTTCTGAAGGAAATGATTTAAGTCGAAAATATAGAAGCGGTGCAACTCCATGATCGCGGGATAAATCCAAGAGCTCCTGCCATTCTGCATTATTTGCACTCTTAAGCCTGGCAGCAAGCTCTGCTGATCTTTTTCCACCTAAACAAACAAGCAGCCGTTTTATATTTTTCTTTTTTCCCAATAATCCATTGCCCCGAAAACTAATCTTTCAACTTAGAGCTCTGCCTGTCAATAATCAGGTTGTTTAGCTGTTTGTTAATTGTCATCTCGTACCGTATGACCACAATCTCCTATGCTGTAAAAAACTATTAAGTAATAATTGTTTTTTACAGCACAAGTCTCAAGCCAAAATATTAACGAGACAGGCGTTGCTTCAAAACTCTGAATAAAAACAGCGGACTGGAAACAAAGTTCCGACGGAACAACCTGCGTGGCTCCTGAAGCAAGCGTGTCAACCACTCCAATCCTATTTTCTGAAAGACGGGATGGGATCGCTTGACATTGCCGACATAAAAATCAAAAACTGCACCAACAGCACCAATAAATTTTACATCCAGTTGATCTCGATGCTGATAAATCCATATTTCCTGCTTTGGAGCTGTCATCCCGACCCAGAGAACATCGGGCTTTGCAGCATTTATAGCCTCTATCATCTGGCAGCTGTCCTCTTCACTGAACTCGGCTTTATATGGCGGTGAATAAGAACCGGAAAATCTAATATTAGGAAACTCAATAGCCATTTTTCTTTTAATGGCAACTAATGTTTCGTCGTTCGAACCAAGAAAATAATAACCCTTCCCTTTCGTTTTGTTTAATCTCTCACTCAATCCCCAAAAGATATCACTTCCTGTAACTCTTTCTCTGATATTGCCTCCCAATACTCTGGATGCAAGTAGGATGCCCACCCCGTCTGGAGTTACCAAATCAGCATTATTGATCGCTCTTTTGAACTGAGGAACTGTATCCGCAACCACAAGAGAATGAGGATTGGCGCAGATGAAATAACGCTTTAATTTATTAACATTTAACCAATTAGAGATTAGTTCAACAAATTCGTCCCGTGTGCCTATAACTACTTGGCAACCAAGTATGTTTTCAGATTTTATCTGCAATTACTCAACCTTCTCTACCAGTCTGACAGGGCTGATTCTTAATCGTCTCGTCATATATTTTGATCAATCTTTTGTAATACGATTCTGGGGAATACTCTTTTATCACCTTAGCTCTTCCTGCTTGTCCAAAACTGTACACAGTATCTTCATCTTCCCACAACCTAGCGACCACCATCCTTAACTCGTTGACATTGCCTGATTCAAAGAGAAGTCCGGTCTGTTCGTCCTCTACAATTTCGGACAATCCGCCGATTCGAGATGCAATCACAGGTTTTGCAAAGCTCATAGCTTCGATAATAACACTAGGAAACCCCTCATAACATAGACTAGGAAGGATAATAAAACGGCAGTTTCTATAAAATTCTGCAAGAGCCGCTTCATTCAAATGACCCAAAATTTCCACATTGTCAGGCACTTTGTTGGGTGATACATACGCCTGAGGATTTCCGGCTATTTTAAATGGTATATCTGGACACAATCTAGCCACCTCTAAAAAAATATCAATTCCTTTTTCTCTACTCATCCGTCCAACATAGCCAACGAAATCACCTGGATATAATAGTTTTTTACTGTTTGTTGGTGAAGTCATATTGGGGATTACATCAATTATTTCCTGAGGGTACCCCTCGGAAACCATTATGTTTTTTTGAAATTCGGTCTGAGAATAATACCTCGTCACATTCTCCTTGTATAAACGCAAATATCGGGCAACAAAGTTGCGGACAGCATATCCAAGACTCTTGAACAGACTGTTCTCGCAATTTTTCAGAACACAATAATATTCGTGCCCTCCCCTACATTTTTCACAGATTTGCCCATAAGACAAAAACAGACCATTGGGGCAAATCAATCGATAATTGGACAATCGCATAACGACCGGCATCCCCATTTGATTAAGCATCGGCAATACCGAGGGAGATATGAGGGGGAAAAGATTTTGTATCTGAATAATATTAGGCTGAAACTCTTCTACTACTTTTTTTAACTCTATTCTCGAAGAGAACGAAAAAATGCCTGAAAAGAAAGCACCGATTTTGGGCAGGGCACCTACACCCAATTCCTTGCTATCCTTAGAAAACAAGCGAACTTCATGCCCGTTATCGGCCAATATCTGCATGATTTTATCAAGCATGACCTCTTCACCGCTGTGTACACCATATTTGTTGTGGACAAATAAAACTTTATACTTCATTGATAAACAGTATCCATTACCGCCCCCAGTGCATCCCCTATAGCTTTGTTCCCTCTACTACAACTGCATTTATAGCACGGTCTTCCAGTTCAATTAATCTGATATCATCAATTCTGCTTTCAAATGCACTGCAACTTGTACTATCAAAACCCAATTCATTTAATATCCTCTTAAGTCTCGGCGTATCGTACATGCACTTATGTGGAAACTGGACAAACGGGGACAAATATCTCTTAAATCCTTGACTTTTGTTGGTGTACAGAACTCCAAGCTCTTCAACAAAATCATCTGCTGCTATTCTGTTATTAATATACTTGTCAACAATATAACGAAGGTCAGGAACAAGCACTCTTATAATTCCACCCTTGTGGAGAACCCTGTGGCATTCTTCAAGAAACTTTCTACCCTCTTCTTTTGATAAATGTTCGAGTGTATGAGATGTATAGATAATTTCAGCACTCGAGTCGCCCCAAGGGAACATTTTAGTCAAATCATGAAGTACAATTTTTTCATTCCAATCAAGCCTGAACAATTTCAGCTTCCGGTTAAACACCCTAAGTAATGGTACTTTCATGAAGCGTGCGCCGAGGGCATAATCTACATTTATCCAGCCATCAACTACCTGGGAGCCACATCCAAGATGCAACTTCATATTCTACTCACTCTGATATTATTAAGCTTTAAAGCAAACACACTTACGCATAATTGCCTGCTATTTTGGGTATCTATAACTGATTATTTTTTATAACTTCAGGTTTATTGTGACAAACTCATTGATGGTTTGTACCACGGTAGCCCAATGTGTCGATACAATCTCCTGCAACCCGTTCAATATGTTCAACATGGTGACTTGTATATACGGACTTCCAATGACCGATAGAGCCTTTGTTAAAGGTACGACTTCCAATGTTAAATACTTTTCCAGCTATTGCAGTTATTTCATCTTCGCTTTTTTCAATTTCTAGGTGCTCAAGGATTCTTTTCAATGTTGTGCGTTGGCGTTCATCTGATCCTCCACCATTCTTACCGATCAAGTCCTCGAACCTGATAACAAGGCAGCGATTATCGTTAGTCCAACCAAGATAGCGTCTTATATGCCAACCAATATCCATAGAAGACGGTTCTCCATTCAGTTCACATGAAGGAATTCCGCATATTGACGCTAAGAGTCTATCATCGAACGATTTTAATTTCTCTGAAAAATACTTATGCAGCCTGTGTGATTTATCAATAGATTGAATGTAATGGACGTTGGATAGGGCAATATCTCTTGGATCTCTTACCATTAGAATATTTGTAACCTTATTCTTGGAGAGCTCTTCTGAAAGGTGCATATTGTATGGAAGGTGACCTACCAATATTTTGTTGGCATTATGCTTTGTTATAACTTGCCTGAATTCACTTTCAGTGCTTTCAACAAAAGTTTTATGAAGCTTACGATGATATGAATCAATTAATGAGATAGCTCGAATAAGCAAATTTGTCCCGGCTTTTGGAATACTGTTGGCCAACACCGGCCATGTTGATGAAGCTGAGAGAAAAGCTCTCGGTGGCCATAAGCCGTACTGATGCAGGTTTGTTTTAAGTTTATTAGACAACAACTTAGTAACCGCTATCATTAATTGACATAAAATCGCTTCTTCATTGCTAACCTTTTCAGGAACAAGTCACGATTGACTATTGCCATAAAGCCAAAGGTCATTAATAGAAACATTGGAATCATGGAAACATGCATGCCGACAGAATCGATAACCCATATAGTCACAAGTCCACGGAAAACAAATAGACGGCTTTTTGACAATGCTGAATCAAAGGATGAAGCTTTGCAAATAAAAAAAGCGAAAATTACAACAGTAAGCAATAAGCATGAATACAAAACCAAGCCAATAAGGCCGTAACGGCCGAGATTCATCAAAAAGTCATTATGTACACCGCCTCTAAATCCTATTCGAATATGATCAACCTTACCTAACATAAAATCGAATGTCGACGCAGACTGAACATTATTTAGTAGTCTTTCCCAAGCCAACAATCTGCCGTTAAGCGCTCCAATTCTCTCACCACTTTCTTCAGTTATGATATTATAGGATGCTATTTCCTTATAGAAAACAGATCCCGAATATTGCGACATTGAGTTAAAACTAAAGGCCATTGGAATTAACAAGATGAAAATGGAAAACCATTTACTCCGGTTATACAAAGTTATAATTGCCAAAATTGGAACTGTCGCCAGAAACAAAACCCCTGATTTGGAGTACAATAACGACATCCCTATTAGTGCTATTAAAATAACAAGGGGATATTTGATCCACTTAACCTTAGCGGGTTCCATGTACATTAACGCAACAGAAGCAAGGATGGCGTATGAAAAATAGTGCCTTAAGCTTACTGTTCCATGATGATATGCTGACAGCCGCACATTTTCTCCATACATTCTTGACCTGGCTTCCTCCAACAATTCAAAATGCTGAAGAATTAATATTGTTGCTGGTATCATGCCCATGACCAGCATCGCTTTGAGTAATCTCTGGTAACGCTTTTCAGAGTTAATGACAACTAAAAACAATATAGCCCCAACAATACCGCAAATCAGCCTGACAAAAGCATCAAGAGCTACGAAAGCATCACCATTTGTCGCGTCAATCGCAATCAAATGGAAAATTACATAACCCATAAATCCCATATATAGGCTGTTTACAAAAGGGTAACCGCCAAACCGCCAAGGTTTATTCCACATATATGGTTTTATCAGCACTAACGAAATAGGGATAAGGCTACCAATTGCCAAAATAGAGACACCTGAAAATTTAACATCATACCCCCAATCAATAATCGGTCTGACCATTAGATATAAAATAAAACCATGGTAAAGTCTGAAATACATCAGGCTCGAAGCCAGTATCGCAATTGAACTTAATATTACAACCATAATTAATCTGCCAACACCTTATTAGGCAGCCTCTAGTAGCTTCCCATATACTCCTGAGTCGCCTTAAAAATATAATATTTCATGCAAGCCCCCCAGGTTAATTGCTCTTTCTCACGACTGTTCTAAGTGCATTAGCTATTCTTTTACACCATTTATCAACGGAAAGCCCTTGGGCTGTTTGATAAGCATGACGGCACATCTCACTGTATTTTTCCTTATTAGCAAATAGTTCCCGAAGTTTGGCAATGTTTTCCTTTTCACTCCCTGAGAGAAGGTAGCCATTAATTCCGTCTATTAGATAACTTATCTCTGGTGCATGGGTCATGCCGGTGAGTGTCACATAAGGCTTGCCATAGGCAAATGCATGTACCACGGACAAACCAGACCAACCAGGAACTAAAACGATTTGCGAGCGTCTCATTTCAATCGAGATTCTAGTCTCATCAATGACCGAGCCGAGCCAGGTAATCCCGTTGTCCATTTTCATGCCATCCTTAATTACGTCTGATTCTGGCCCATCACCTATCACAGAAAGCTTGAGATTGGGTATCTCTTTTTTTAACTCTCTGAAATAGTGCAATAACACATCAAGGCGTTTACTCTCAACAAGACGGCCTATAAAAAGAATCCTTTGGGGTTTTTCCAGATTTACCTCAAAATTATAATTTTCCTTAATTTCTTCTGTATTAAGGGTATTGTTAGCATAATCGGCCTTACTATTAGGCAGTAAGCGTCGTTCTAACGCCCAGTTTCGACTCGCCGCCGTATAAAAAATGACCCGATCGAATAGTGCGAAAATTAATCTGGTCCAAAACAGATCATTTTCTGTTACCCTATTTAGTTGTGAACGCATATAAGGGTGTGTATAAGTAACAAGCTTAAAACGGCAGAACAGTTTCAAAACGAACAACCAGAGGATAAGCAACAGAAGTCTTTTCTCGGCCGGCATCATGATGGCATCATACTTCCCCCCTACTACTGCTTTCAAAATTTCCCAGTATGCAGGTAAGTATATGCCGAACCATCTTTTGGTAATCGATACCCGGTTAACCCGAAATGGGAATACCCCCTCATCTTCTTGATGGCCATCTTTGGAAGGAGACTGCCCAGCCAATATAACCAGATCAATCTCTTCATTCTTAACCAGGCGTGATAGGAATTTCTTCTTGTAGTGGTTCAGGTTCGGTGATATCCAGTATATATGGAGCATGTCACTCCTGCCTTCTTCAGATGACGCAGCTAAATCAACTTCCATTTGCCCAGCCATGCCATCAGACAATTGATATTCCGAACATTTAGAGCCCATTGCCCTGCATAGGCCGGTTCTCATCTTAACAGTAATTAATCTGAAAAGATCCTTCAGAACATCATGGTTGATGTACAGCAACAACAGCAATCCAAAAGCAGCAGAAACAATACCGACAAAGATCTCGTTGCCAATTGGCCGGTAGTGCTCCAATAAATTGTAGGACCCCACAATAACAAAAGCAGAGAGCAATGGCCCTTTCAAATAACCGAGAATTAATAGATATGAAATCTCAAGCTTTCTCGAAATAAGTGTATTGTTTATCAAGAAAGAGAGAATACTTACAACAAGCAGCAATACAGCAACCTCATAGAGGCCGTATGTACTACCGGCAAATATAGCCCCAACGATCATCACCACTTTCACCAAGCCTAGATACATCGGAACTTCTGAATTCCCTGTTGCATGATATATAGTGCCTGATATTTGTGTCACAGACTGGATTGCGCCTGCATAGCATAGGACTTGTACTATTGGAATGGCAGTTAACCAATGATCACCAAAAATCATGGGAATAAGCCATTCGGCATTCAGAGACAAAATAGTCATTGCAGGAAAGCTGACAATTGCAATAAGCCGTATGCTTTGCAAATAGGCTGATGTCATTTTTTCGGAATTGTCCTGTAACAATGAGAGAGATGGGAAAAGGATTTGCGTGAACACATAGGCAATTCGTTTTACAGGTGCATACATGATGGTATAAGCAAATGAATACAGGCCGAGGGAAAAGGCATCAAACAGCTTACCGATAATCAGTGTATCAACATTTCGTCCCAGATAATCGACCACCGAAGCTCCCTTATATTTAACAGAAAACCAGATCATGTTTTCAACTTCTTCAAAATTGAAATGGCGGTCAGGTGACCAACGCTTAAAATAGAGAATTAACGCCATGCGGCAAGCTGCATTTACAAGGGTTAAAGCAACTAAGCTGTAGACACCCATACCAAGATATACCGCTACAATTGCAGACACGCCGCCAACCAGGCTTGATATGATATTTATAACAGCCAGCAAACTGAACAGGAGCGACTTTTCAAGCATTCGCTCCTGCATTACATACAATGGCCGTAACAAAATGCTCACACTCATTACAAGAATAATTCCTGTAAGTTCAGGTATATTGTAAAACTGAGTAACCAGCCCAGAAGTTAATACAACAATCAGCCACGTAATAAAGAATAAAGTTATACTTAGCCAGTAAAGCGTGGATAGTTGCTCCTGGGTTACATCCTTGTTTTGAATAACAGAAGCGCCCAATCCGATATTTGTGAACATCGCGACAAATCCGGTGTAAGCGGTTACAATTGCAATCATACCGAATGCAGAAGGTTCCAAGTTCCTGGCCAAAACAATGGAGACTACTACTGCAAATAGTTGTTGCAGAATATTTGATATCCCGTGAAACAGGCCGCCAGATAAAACTTTTGACTTTATATTATCCAAGTTTAATCCACTATCTTTTGATGACATAAAATGTGAACCCAAATGGATATTTGCGATAGTACTGGATGCGCCCTGGATCAAGGCCCATTTTTACACAAAAATAATAAATCATTCCCGGCAGGCCAATAACGAAACCCGCCACTTTTGCCAAAGGAGCAAGCTTCAGTTTATTAAGGACTTTTGTGACTATAGCAAAAACATTACAGAAACTGCTTACTGCCACACCAACGCCATCGCCAATATAATCAATCTTGACCACACGAAACCCGGTTTCATCGAACATACGATGCAAACAAAATGATGTATATCTGTGAAAATCATAAGGCTTTTCATGTTCGCCAACAGCAAAAGGAACTGTGCCAATAATAGCCCCGCCCGGTTTCAAAATACGATGAATCACAGATAACGTTTTTTTAGGTTCGTAAATATGTTCTAAAACTTCAGTCATTACAACACAATCTACTGATTCCATTGGCAACTCAACTGAGCCATCGTCCAGAATAGGAATATCCGGCTGCCCAGTATGCGCTTCATTGGATGGTAGGTAGTCGGCGGCAATATACTTTTTGAATTTTGTTCGCAATAGAGGCTCAAGAGGGCGATCACCAGCACCATAATCCAAAATACTCTCCCCCTCTGGCATTTCAGTATAATAAGTTACAAATTGGTCGAACTTCATTACCCGGGCAACAGGGTTTTTTAAAATCGAGTAGTAGTACTGACCACGCTGATACTGAAGTTTTAGCATTCCCCTTTCCTGCATGAACGTACTTTTGATGTATGAAGAAGGGATGAATAAATCTTATCAAACTCACAAGTCATCCGATCTATGCTAAATCTGCGGGCATGTGTCATTCTGTTTGTACGGTTAACTTCATCGTCGTTCCTTTTATTCCAAAAAACAAAGCATTCATCAAGACGTTGCGTAAGTCCCTCTATACCCTCAACAACATTTTCCAGCTCAATAGGTTCAACAATCTCTACAATTCCACCACCATCACACATAACTATTGTTGGAATACCTAAAGCTAAAGTTTCTACAGCCACTAACCCAAAGGGTTCTCCACAGGATGGAAAAACACAGACATCCATTTTTGACTGGTAGTTATGCACATCCGCCTTATAGCCTGTGAACTCAACCTGGTCAGCCACCCCCAAGGATTCAGCAAGAGACACATAAGATTGCCGCAGCGGACCATCCCCGACCAATATTAGATGACAATTCTGCCGATATTTCATCCCTGCAAACGCTTTAATAAGCCGGTCTACCCTCTTAAACCCAGCAAACCGACTGGTTGTTCCAATCAAAAACAATCTTTTCTTTTTTGGGGTTGAATCTTCTGGTTTTTTTGCAACCAGCTGATCATATCGATCAAAGTTGATGCCATTGTAGACTACGGATCTTTGAATGGCTGCTATATCAAAGTGTTCCTCTGATACTCTTTGTGTGAAATAGGAGTTGAATGTAATGTAATCGACGTGTTTTTTGAGGAACCTTGACCTCATTCTAAACTTTATCTTATCACGCCATGTATGCTTTCTTCCAAAGCCAAACAGTCCGTGTACTGTATAAACTATTGGTTTTTTCGAACATTGAATCCATTTGGCCATTGTCGGATTATAAACATGGACATGAATGATGTCCGCAGTTTTAAGCACACCTTTGTAATGGTTTGATTTTAACCATCCCGGATCAAACCCGCTTTTTAACTCCGCATCAATAATTGTAATGCCAGAGGAATCGAAAATGTCTCCCATCTGCCCATGCCTACTGCCAACTAACACACCAACTTCAAGACCTTTTTTAAACTGCTCCTGACAAAGGTCAAGGACCAGGCGCTCAATTCCACCAAACTCCATTGTCCTCATCACATGAATAATTTTCATGGTGAAAGAACCAGGCTTGAAGTAAAGGGCATAAAATGTGGAAGGTTGTGCTGATTAAATTTCACAGCTTGTTCAGTGTAATCGAATGCCTTTGCAATGACAGGGGGAAGTTTGTTGGTCTGAAATGGAATGCCGATGTTAAATTTATTAATTCTGTTCTGCAGTGAGATAAATTCACGCGCATAGCTCTTGGGCACCCATGGGAACTTTATACCATGTGACGAAGCATCCAGCCTTTCCGCATAATGGAGCTCGATATTTTTTCCAATCAAATATGTTGTACGTTCAGGAAAATATAGTGGAATTTGCTTCAAGTTGTTTTCAATAAACTCGGTCAGTGCATCCCAAAGGCCTGTAATATTCAGGCTTATTTCTCTCTTGCTTGGCCTTTTGTTAAACCATCTTTCCCGCCAGGCAATAATCTCTTCGACATAAAACATTAACTCCGGCGCTTCCACTCCAAGGAAATCAATGTCGTACAAAAGAGCCTTTCCTGTCAAAAGCAGATTTCTGACCTTGTATATTCCATACTCTCTACTCACCGCCATGTTTATGAACATTTTGATTAAAAACTCATACGCCCATTGACGCTGCAAAACATCGCTACCTTCACCATGATTGGCGGCATTCAGATCTTTGCCGTAAATAAGCTTGAAATTGTGGAAAAAAGTGTACGACTGACTCTGCTTGAATAGTGATATGGAAGTTGCAAAGAGCCTGTGGGTGAACAGATATTTACCAATATCATTTTGTTGTCTACGTGGATCGTGATGACATGAAATTTCGTCTTCAAATACCACCACCATATCAATATCAGAAATACCTGGAGAGCTCAAACCACCGATTTGATAAACGCTTATAACCCCCGGCACCTTCGCTAGACATTCGGTCATCATTTGAATGGAGTTTTCGTAGCTTTCCAGTGATACCCACTGAGGTTCATCAATAAATATCATCACTGATTCTGATTTGTATTTTTTATTGGTTGTTTGATGACTGTTGACTTAGAAATCATCTTCTATCATGACAAGGTTGCTCAAGTTATGCCGCACATAGTCATACGTCAAATCCTAAATATCTCATTGTTGGTCCCTGAACGGCCCATTCCTGTAATAAATATATAGTTAATCATCTCTTCCCCTATGGTTACTGTATTTCAATGGATTTCTCCATCAATCTAATCAGATTCTGTAATGCATATACAACGTCCTCATTAAACTGTTCACGAAATTTCTCCGGGACTGGCTGTCTGCGCTTCTTCCTCCAGATGTTTCCCAGCAGCCCCGGCCTTTCCGCCAGAAAATGCGGCTCCTTCTCGTTCAGCAATGGCCATTGCTGTCTAATTTTACTTGCAACATCCACTGGCAACCACTCTTTCGCAGAAAAATCGACCTTGGCCAAATCAAAACTGTCACGCTTGAAAACACCTCTTCCATCTCGGACCTGAATATAGAGCGTTGGAATCAGCAGTACTTTGCTTATCATGCTTTTAAATCGGTATAGATTCAGGAAACAAGTGCCGGAAGTAATTTCACGCTTTACACCTTGTGACATTCTGAGCAATGCCGCTTCACAACGCTTAGTGTTAACCTCTGACACAAGCGCCAATTTTACAGGTTCCGACTCTGTGAGCACGCTAGAGTATCTTAACACCTCTACTGGCAAGTAATCCTCAGGCCACGAACTTAATGCTTGTTCAGGAAGAACAAACCAGCCGTGATGTTGCAACGGATCCTGCTCATACATAAATCGCCTTGATTGAAACAAACGGTGTGCTACTCTGGCTAACCGCTTAGAATCTTTCAGAACCTCATCCTTAATGATTACAAGCGCATCAAAATCGGAATAGGGCACAACCTCGTTTATCCCTAGACTACCATGCAACATTGCCAAGAGAATGTCGTCCTTGACATACTGATCCAACCATACCTGCATTCGTTGCACGCATGTGTTTCTTATTTTACAGGGCTGGAGAACAATTGATACATTATCACCCTCCACCTTGCTGGCCATTCTCAACGAAGCGTACTGCTCAACAAGTTGCCTTGCTGTCCTGTTGGAAGCGAACATTGGCAATAACTCGGCTAGCAAACATTGTTTGCTAGAGCGAAATTCACCGTTGATTAAGGCAATCAACTCTGAATGCATCGCCCTCCATGATGTTTGATTAGTCATCACTGATGTCTCATAGTTTTATCCACTAAAATGGGGTCAAAAATGAACGTTACAAAGAACAAGATTTAAGGTTTTAAAGCCAGTCGAAATGTTCATTGCATTACGCTTATCTGGTAGTATATCAGAAGACAGAAAAAAATGGTTTAAAGTATACGGTTTAAGGTGCACGGTTTGCCTCTTGGGACAGTTCCTGAATTTCTTGCTTTAATTGCTCATATTCGATTATTTTTCGCCGCAGAAATGATGCTGTAATTTTTGTTTTTTCATCAATTCCCCTGGGAGTCAACAGATACATATAGCCTGCTTTATTGTCTGAAGACTTGAAGCGTTCAATTTTTACAACCCCTTTTTTTACCAGTTCTTTCAGGCAGTAGTTGAATTTTCCAAGACTGAGGCCCATTTCCTTGGCCATTTGACGCTGTGTCAAATTAGGATCCTTATCTAGTAGTCTAAGAATCTTGTACTTAATTTCTTGTTCAATATAATTGTTCATATTGTGAACATTTAAATATATCAAACAATTAAACACAATCATTAATATTTAAAAATCCGCTGGACACTACAAGAAAACTCTATCAGCAAAGGATATTTAGAAAATGCAGAGGTTGGATTTAAAAATCAAAAATGTAATAAAATAAAAAACCTCTTAAACAGGTATTAAATATTACCCGAAAAAGAGGTTTTATTTTTGCAATATTTAAGAAAATTCTACTGCCTAACTTTCGTAAAGAAAACACCTTCTCTCACACCCGCTAAAGAATTAGCTCCCATTCCGGCATGAAAATTTGCTATTTGAGGATTCTGTGAAAATATTGTGCTATCTGTACCCTGAAATATAAAAGAATAGTATTCAAACGATCCACCAGTAGAACTATCTAAAGCATAAGCACATGCAATTGCCCCAGGTACTATTTCAGTAGCTGGTTCGTTAGGAGGCAAAAAGACACTGGCTCCATTAAATGGATTGCGGAGAATCTTCGCAGGATCAATAATTTCTTCCACCGAATTTTCTGGTATTACACTTGGAAAGTTATTCATAAACCTTCTAAGAATTCTTGTAGGAGCCCCTGTTTTATTCCAATTGCTATCCGATGTGTCAGCTATCCAAGCAGCAGAATCATTCCCAGGAACAGATCCATCCCAATCCCTTAATGAACTTAAATAATCTCTTCTAGTTGCAGATGAATCTTCATCCTGTGCAAGAATCTGCTGTTCAATCCAATCGTTGCCATAGGCTGCTAATTCTGCACAGTTCTGACGTACAATATTGTATTTTGCATCAGTTGTTGCACGAAGGCCTCTTGGCAGGATCACGGCCAGCATAAATCCGATGATCATGACAACCAGGAGCAATTCGATGAGAGTGAAACCTTTTTTATTCATAATTTTCACCGAGTGAAAATAAACGCAAGGCACAGGGCACAAGGCGCATGGTTAAAAATTAACATAAAACTTAACATTTAAAATTTATCCTACTGTCTGACTTTTGTAAAAAAAACACCCTGTCGTACACCGGCAAGGTTTCCTCTTCGGGTTCCCATGCCAGCGTGGAAACCATTGTCTCTCATGGCAGGTATTCCGGGGTTTGGACCAAACTCAGTGCTGTCAGTACCCTGGAAAACAAAAGAATAGTAGTTAAAGGTTCCGCCGGTGGAACTGTCAGTAGCCACAGCGCTTGCAATTGCTCCTGGAACAATCTCGGTTGCCGGGAAGTTTGGCGGCAGAAAAATGCTCGCACCGTTAAACGGATTTCTTGGAATCTTGGCCGGCTCAATAATATCCTCAACCGAGTTGTCCGGGAACTGACCGATACCGGGCACTACACCGTTCATGCTGCGACCTGCAATTCGAAACAGCAGCGGAGCTGAAGATGTATTCCAGTTATTACGACCGGCACCTGCTACCCATGCCGAGTTATTCGGCCCACCAACTACACGCACTAAAGAAAAAAGGTAATTAGCCCTGGTGGCGGTTGAGGTTTCATCCTGGGCCAGGATCTGCTGCTCAATCCAGTCGTTGCCGTAGGCGGCCAGCTCAGCACAGTTCTGACGCACCAGGTTGTACTTGGTATCGGTGGTGGCTCGCAAACCGCGAGGCAAAATCACGGCCAGCATGAAGCCGATGATCATAACCACCAGGAGAAGTTCGATGAGTGTGAAGCCTTTTTTATTTTTCATTTAAAAGCTATTTTTTTGTTTAACCGAGGATAAATACAGATAAAAACGGACAAAGAACCTATCCACTGATCGACCTGATCAGTGGATAACTTGCACTTCCCTTCCAGGTTGTTACACCTGAAAGGGAAGAGAGTTTAGTTATTCTTATTGGCGAACCTTGGTGAAGAAAACACCTTCACGGGCACCTGGCAGGCTGCCGCCGGCATCCATACCTGCATGGTAATCTGCAGTTTCAGGTGCAAATGGTCCGACACCTGTGTCAAGACTGTCAGTACCCTGAAAAATAAAGGCATAGTAATCAAACGATCCACCAGTACTGTCATCACCAGCAACAGTACATGCCAGGGCTCCAGGAATTACACTTGTTGCTGTTTCAGGATCGTTGGGACCTGACAAAAAGATGGAACCGCCGTTAAAAGGATTACGCGGAATCTTGGCAGGCTCAATAATTTCCTCGACGGAATTTTCGGGATCTGAGTCTGCAACATTATTCATATTGCGACCTGTCACAGCGACAAGACCGGTTTGAGCATTCCAATTGTTAGCATCAATAGTTGCAACCCACTGAGCAGTATCAGCCCCATTAACGAGCGTATCAAGATAGTCGGCCCTTGTTGCTACAGAGTCTTCATCCTGGGCCAGGATCTGCTGCTCGATCCAGTCATTGGCAAATGCTGCCAGCTCGGCACCGTTCTGGCGCACCAGGTTGTACTTGGCATCGGTGGTGGCGCGCAGGCCCCTCGGCAGGATTACGGCCAGCATGAAGCCGATAATCATAACAACCAGAAGCAGCTCGATCAGGGTAAAACCTTTTTCATTCCTCATTTCTTTTCCTCCAGAATTTGAGTTTTGTGTCAATCTTCATCAGTTTCGCAAGATGACAATTTTGCATAAATGATTCCTAACAGGCCCGTTGTTTTTGGTAATTCTTGTTTCTTTTTAATGAGTTTTGTCGGTTGACTTTGTTTGTGCATACGTGGAAATAAATATATAGGCCGAATTTCAGGCTCCAGCCCTTTCATGCAAGAAGCATTCCTGAGAAGGATTCAGCTGTTAAAAAATTTCAGGGTGAGGCGTTAATACTTGCATTTCTGCTATTATTTTTTAAAAAAGTTGATTTTTTCAAGAAAGGGAAAAGGAATATCTGGGGGGAAATGTCTGAATTTTGTCGTGCCAGGAAGGAATGTTGACGTTTTTTGTCACTATTTTAGTAACCAAAAATTTTATTATTATTAACCGCAGACAACTACGGACAAAAGATGGACAAAAACAGTTCGTTGTGAGACCTGCACAACGAACTAGTGTCTGCCTCAGGCGGTTATGTTTGTGGCTTGGATAGTGGCACAGGTATAGAAAACTAACTTTGTGCATGTTGATCAACTCTGCATATTACTATCGCGACAGCGATGAACTCTATATCATCTGCTAGGTCAGCAGATCATATGTCTGTAGTTGTCCGCCTTTGTCTGCGGTCAATTTTGTTTTTTTGTTTTTTTAGTAACCGCAGACAACTACGGATAAAAGATGGACACGGACAGACAAAATTACCAGGACACTAAAACACCTTAACTATTTCTCATTTCTTGCCTCAAGCAGGTATTTGCGCAACTGTCTCTCACCACGCATCACATGGAGTATATAAACTTTGTCTTTCTCTATACGATAGAAAATCCGACAGGGCCCGATAATTATTTCCCGATATGGCATGTGCTGCAATTCCGGGGGCTGACGACCGGATTCAGGAAATGACGCAAGGAGATCAACACGTTCAAAGACTTTTTTAACCAGCCTCTGAGCTGCACTGACATCATCGAGTGCAATATAATCGGCAATTGCGTCAAGATCCAGCAGGGCGGGCTCAGTCCAGATCAATCGAGCCATTTTTTCATCTTGCTTTTAGCCTGTTTTTGCGTATAGGTGCGCTTCTCCAGAAGAGCCCTTTCGCCCCTGGCAATGCCTTCCAGTATACACATGCGCTTCTGCATCTGTTCAAAAGATTCTGCATCAACGAGATACGCTGAAGGTTTACCATGCTCTGTAATCAGGATCGGCTCCTTGGACTCATGCAATTCTGCCAGTATCTTTGTTGCCTGTCTCTTCAATGTGGTCACAATTTCTACTTTCATAATAGTGACACTATTGTATCACTTTCTTTTTTGCAAGCCTTTACTCTATCGGGAAAAGTCTTCATTTTTTTTAGGCTGAAGGCAAAACGGTTTCTCTGTGTGCTGGTGATCATCGACCATACCACATGGCGATAAAAATATTGCCACCAGTTTGTTGCCAGTATTTTGGGAGGATTTTTTTATTAACCGCAGACCAAGACAGATCCTTTATTATGCCTGAGGGGCATAAAAGATGGACATTTTTTTATTAACCGCAGATTTACGCAGATGGACGCGGATAAAAGACAGTTCGTTGTGCCACCTACACAACGAACCAGTGTCAGCCTCCGGCGGTTAGGTTTATGGCGGGATTAATTTTTCCGATTAACGGGCCAGGACGATGGTTGCTAATGACCCCAGCTATATCGCGCAGCGATGGCACTATATCCTCTGCTAGGTCAGCAGATGATATGTCTGTATTTGTCCGCCTTTGTCTGCGGTTATACTATCAATGCACCCCGAGTTCTTTTTCGATGCGTTCCGCCAGGAAAATTTTCAAAAGAGATTGATACGGTACATCTTTTTTATTAGCCAGAAGCTTCAACTCTTCCAGCATTGATTCAGGGAGGCGAAGTGAGATCTTCTTCACGGAAGGCTTGAGATTTGACAATGTTGCACGTTCTGCCTTTTTCCAATCAATATATTCCGTTGCATCATGGGTTGCCCAGAATTCTCGTTCTTCATCTTCATTCTTGAATTCAGGTATTTTTTTGCGCATCGTTATATACCCTCCTTTCTTTCCGGCTCATATCCCTTGCCGAAATGACGCGAATTAATTTTTTTCGCACAGTAAATGCAATAAATAAGGTTCTTTTCAGGTCTGTCCGGCCAAGGGCATAATATCTTTCTTCGTTTTCTGAATGTTCAAGGTCACCCTGAACCACCAGTGGTTGATTAAAGAAAATTTGCTCACACTCGGATGGTGTTACTTTGTGTTTGAGCCAGTTTTTGGTGGTATTGGCATCATTCCAATCAAAACCTGTACACTCATACAAAAGTTTTTTCATTAACTCATCCATTTAATTATGTATATACTCATGATATACACAATGTCAAGTTTCATTTATTTATTAACCGCGGACAAAGGCGGACAAAAGATAGACAAAAGATCTAATCCACTTATCGACTGATAAGTGGCTTGAAGCCAGCCTCCGGCGGTTTGGCTCATAATTCATTGAATGGATCGAGTCGCAAATTAGCTCAGAGTCGTTTGATGAATTCAGCCCACTAATATCGCGTCAGCGATGACACTTTGATCTCTGTTAAGTCAGCAGAGATTATGTCTGCTTTTGTCTGCGGTTAATTTATTTTTTGCTGTCCGTTTTTTTTACTATGGCGGTTAAGAGGTTAATCAGCTCCTCGGATTTTTTGAGTGTTCCAGCAAAATCAATTTTTTCATTAATCTTGCTGTCTTTAAGAAGGCGCAGCCAATATCGAGCCTCCCGTGCCTCTTTGGAAGCTATGGCCATTTTGCTATAAAAATCTTTGCCGTTTTGCGCGGCTGTCGCCTCTTCAACATTGGCGCCTATGCTGGTGCCGGCCCGCACCAGTTGCTTTGAAAGGACATATTCGTTCTGGACCTGCAATGTTTTGTACAGGCGGGTTATTTCTACGGCAAACTGGTAGGACTTATCCTTGATTACGTTTGGCTTTTCCATTTTCTTCTCCCTGGTTTTATGTCTGTCTGAAATCGGTCATTTTGTTTCTTTGAAGCTACCACAGGTTGGGGAGAATCATGATGCCAATTAAATGCCAGGGTTTTGGGAGGGATTTTTTATTAACCGCAGACAGGGACAGACAAAAGATGGACGTAAAAAAAATTTATCCACTTATCGACTTGATAAGTGTATATGTATCAGTTCCGGCGGTTTGGGTCTTGATTAAAGGGATTTATTTGCCGACTATCTCTGAGACTGTTGATGAACTCAGCATAGTAAATATCGCGTCAGCGATGACACTATGACCGCTGCCGCGTCGGCAGCGGTCATGTCCGTTTTTGTCCGCTTTTGTCTGCGGTTAATAAATTCTTTTAATCTTCCGGCAGGAAAAACTTCGCCACGATCTTCCAGGGGCGTTCGGGATATTCCCCTTCGCGGCGCAGGTAGAGGACCTTGACGCCCTTGTCAGAGTATGTGTTGGAACTGTACTCCTGGTGGAAAACCCCCATGGCAAGGTCCGGGTTCTGGGGATCAGTCAGGATGACAGGGACCGAGGTGTTAAGGGAGATATACGAACTGGTGCCCAGGATGCGTGCACGGATCTCACTGAGTTCGGCCAGGGAATAGGTTTCGGGCTCGATGCTGTCCAAGGAGTAGGAAGTAAAGGATTGGGCGTAGAAGCCCATGAGAGAGGATATGTCACGGTCGCGCCAGGCCTGGGCCCAGTCGTTTATGGTCTCCCGGATGGCGGTAATATCCTCTGTGGGCATATCCTTTTCTGTTTTACTGCCTGAATAGACGATAACCGGGACAAGGGTATTTTCGGTGTCGGCAACATATTCACCAACCTGGTCCCAGAGTGCGGCTGCGTTAAGCATGTTGTAGCCGCCCCACTGGAAAAGGATGGGGTTGAAGATAAATGCTCCATTATCCCTGTCGTTACCTAGGAGGTATAGACCTTCCAGGATGCGCCAATCAAGCGGGAATTCATGTTGCGCAGTCGAACCTGATGCACCTCCCTTCCAGAGCTGGGCCAGATTATTATCACGGTCGACGGCAAGGTAGAATTCGTTTGCCGGCAGAAGTGATGGGTATGGCTGCTCTGCAGCCAAATGCTCAGGGCGCAGGCCTGAGAGTGCAGGGCTTTCAGAGACTGGAGGCTGGAGAACGGAGGCAGCAGTTGAGGCACTGGTTGGTTCAGGCAGAACCCGGGCGTTTACCTGGATGTTTGATTTAGGAATAGGCCCAGGATCAGGAGGCTGGAGACCCGAGTCCGGAGGCTGAAGGTGAGAGGATGAGGCTTCAGGATTCGTGGATACGGGGGCAGCGGCATGAGGTGCGGAGGAAGCAGAAGCCTGTTGCTCTAATTTGGGGACAGATTTCAAATCTGTCCCCGCTGAAGGTTTAGCCTGGGAGATTTCTTCTCTTGGTGCAACTTCCGGCTTGTAACCCACGGCAAACAACAGGGCAGTTAAAATGACTGCCGCGCCTACAAGTGCAGGCCAGAGCCAGGCAGGAACTGTGCTGATCTTGTCCTCATGGCCCTCGATGCTTTTAATGGCCCGGACCAGGTGTTTTTTGGACACTGATTTCTCACCGTCCACATAGGCTGCCATCAGGGCTCTTTCGCAGATAAGGTTGATGCGGCGGGGAATGCCGCTGCTCAAACTATGAATGCGGCCCATGACCCTGGGCATGAAGCGGACGCTCATACCGTCGCCTGCCACTTCAAGACGGTGCCGCACATAGGCGCCGGTCTCTTCAGGAGACAGGGGTGTCAAACGGTGGCGGATGGTTATACGCTGGGCCAGCTGCTTCATCTCATCGTACAGCAGCCTTTCCTCAAGCTCCAGCTGGCCCACCAGGATGATCTGCAGAAGCTTTTCCTTGTCCGACTCCAGGTTGGAGAGCATGCGCAGCTCTTCAAGGGTGTCCTTAGGCAGGTTCTGGGCCTCGTCTATGATGATGATGGTCTTGACGCCATGGGATGATTTGTCCAGCAGGTAATCCCTGAAGCGCCGCAGGAGCATTTCTTTTGAGATGTCCCGGCTCTCCTCCATGCCGGTGATTTCGAGATCATCAAGAATGACCGAAAGAAGTTCCCGGGGCGAGATGGTGGGGCTGAGTACCAGGGCCAGGTTGACCTTGTCACCCAACTCCCGCAGGAGCTTTCTGACCAGCAGGGTCTTGCCCACGCCCGGTGTGCCGGTAATCATGACAAAACCTTCACCGGAGCGTATGGAATACACCATGGTGTCCAGGGCTTCCTTGTGCACCCCGCTGGGAAAGAAGTAGTCCGGGTCGGGGGTGAGCCGGAACGGCGCGTCTTTTAAATGGAAGAACTCTTCGTAGGACATGATTTTTAAAACCTTATTTTATTAACCGCAGATTTGCGCAGACAAAAGACAGTTCGTTGTGCGATTGCACAACGAACTGTCTTTTGTCTGCGGCAGCTTATGCCGTTAACTTTTAAATAGGTTGCAGCTCTCTTTTTATCTCTTTCTTCCATCTTAATCGAAACTAATTTTTATCGCGCAGCGATGATACCACATCTTTTGCCAGTCGGCAAAAGATGTATCCGCGAAAATCTGCGTATATCTGCGGTTTCAAAAAATCTTTTAACCTTTTCCTACCCTGCGCTTTATTCATTAATCATCACTTTTGCCTTGTCGCCATCCCAAAAATATCCTTTTCCCATTGGATCTTCGGGAATTTCCTCTATATACCCTTTTGCTACTATCTGGACTAGGGATGGAGGAAAATCACCTGTTTCCTGCTGATAGGTGTCGGCTGCCTTCTGGATGAGAAAGACGTTCTGCAGTTGGACAAGCTTCTTGGCATAGATGGTTTTCACCTTATCGCTTTTGGCGCTATCATACATGACCTTCATGGCCCAGTAAGCATTTTCATAATAGCCGCTTTCCTTGGAGACATTTACCAGCAGCCCCCAGTTGGCCTTTGGGGCATTGGGCTTCTGGGCCGCCAGCATGAAGTACCTTGAGGCGGTTTCACTGTCATCGAGATAAAAGTACTGATCATAACCGTACCAGTAAGGAAGCTCCCAGCTGTCCGGGTTGGCCTCAATGCCTTTTTTCAGGATGGGCAGAGCCAACTCGGCGTCTGAAAATTTATGGATAAGTCCCATGCCGGACATGAGGTACGCTTCGCGGTATTTGGGGTCAAGGTCGGTTACCAGGTCCATCATGCCGTAGGCCCATCCGGAGTCAAATTGTATGTCCAGCGGCTTCCACATGAGGCTGCCGGAGTGGATTGACACCTGGGTAAAAAGGTAGTCTGCAGCCGCACCCCGATGGTCAAAACTCAAGAGGCCCACCATCTCCCTGGTGGGCAGCAGACGCAGGTCATCACGTATCTCCTTGGGATAGGAACCATTGGCCATGACGTTGAAGAAAACCGCCGCACAGTAGAAGATGATGGAGGAGAAGACTAACTTTTTCATTTTTTATTTAGCCACGGACACACACGGACACACACAGACATTCAGCCTGCCGACGCGGCAGGCTGTATAGTGCCATCGCTACGCGCTAAAACATTAAGCCCCGCAGGGTGACAACTAGTTCGTTGTGCACGTTGCACAACGAACTGTCTTTTGTCCGTGTCCGTCTGTGTGTGTCTGTGGCTAATCATATGTCCTGTTTCTTCATCAATACCGAACTCAGCAGTAAAAGTGCTGCCAGGTAACAGAACCAATACAGGCTGACCAGCAATACCTGGCCTGCCGCTAATGCCTCGTTGTGCACAATGGCCAGGCGAAAATCAAACATGTCAAAGTTCGGCAGCACATAGGACAATAACTTCACCAGGGCCAGATGCGTCTTGGAGCCCAGCTGCCCCAGGCCGATGAAACTCTGGATCGCCTCTGTCATGGAATGGCCCACAAGATAGACTGCCAGAAGCATGAGTGAATTCAAGGTAAAGGTGACTCCCATTGCATAAAAAACCATGCCGATGCCGGTGAGCATGGTAAATTCCAGCACAGCCCAGTAGGAGGCCCAAAAGAGCTCGGGTGCAAGCCTCTGCCCGAATATCCAGGCCAGGAGAAAGATGGAAGCGCCGGCAAGAAAGCTGAAAATAATGATAATATAGGAGGTGCCCAGAAAACGTCCCAGGATATAGGCGGGCCGCGGTATCCTGTTTAACAGTACGTAGAGCTCGTTGCGCTCCTTCTCCCGGTATAAAGAGTACATGCCGAACAGGATTGAGACCGTCAAACAGACCATGGAGATACCGAGCATGCCGAAATTGATGATAAAGCGGGCAGCGGTGTTAAGCGACAGGGAGCTTACGTAAACGGAGAAGATTAGGAAGATACCGAGAAAAATAAGCAGGCCCCAGAATATCCTGTCCCGCAAACTTTCCTTAAAGGCTATCCTGCTGATGGTTATGATGTGACGCATTTGACCTCCCTGCGGAAACCGGCATCCAGATTATCCACCTCCCATTTAGCGAGGAAATCCTTGACCTGGCCGACAAACTGCAACCTGCCCTCAACCAGGATACCAATCCTGTCGCATAACCGTTCCACCTCGGAGAGGATATGGGAACAGAAAAAGATGGTCTTGCCCTGCCTGTTAATTGAGAGCAGCAGGTCAATCACCTCACTGCGCCCGATGGGATCAAGACCGGAGGTGGGTTCGTCCAGGATGAGAAAATCAGGATCACCGGCAAAGGCCTGGGCAAGACCAAGCCGCTGGCCCATGCCCTTGGAAAGGTCGGAGACCCGGCGCTGCTTGAAACGGTCCATGCCCACCAGACGCAGCTGCACATCGAGCTTTTCAGGATCAATACTGGAGCGTGCCAATTGGTTGTGGAAGCGCAGGTATTCCTCCACGGTCAGGTTCGGGTTGGGCTTGAAACTTTCCGGCAGATAGCCGAACTGTGGCCGGGGTTCCGCCATGGCAAGCTTTGTGTCCTGAAATATAATCTCTCCGGCAGTGGGCGCCATGAAACCCATGATCATCTTGACCGTTGTGGTCTTGCCGGCACCGTTTGGGCCAAGCAGGCCGAAGATCTCACCGGCCTCCACCTGGAGATTGAGATTGGCAAGGGCGTGAATCGAACCTTCGCGACCCTTATATGTTTTAGTGAGATTTTTTATTGATAACATTGATTAAACTACCATTAAAGATTTCTATTTAACCGCAGACAAAGATGGACAAAAACAGACATGTCAATTGCCGACCGGCAAATGACATAGTGACATCGCTACGCGATACTATGCTGAATTCATGAAAAATCTCCAACATATTTCGATCAACTAGGATGTCAATTAATGCACAAACTAAAACCACCGGAGGTGGAAAATGAATCATTTATCAAGACGATAAATGATTCAAGAAATGTCAATTTTGTGTCTGTTTTTGTCTGCGGTTAAATTATCTTTTATCTTTACCCTCTCACTTCACGGTTTCAATCGTGCCACAAAAACCCCGTTGCGCAAGCCTTCAAATGTCGGGGGTATGCCGTCCCCCATACCTGCATGCCAATCTGTTGCAGATATAGCTTCTGCCCCGGTATATATGAAATAATAGTTATTGAAGCCTTCACTGTCCAGAACACTTGCCAGGTACAGAAGGCCCGGTTCCGTCCTGGAGCCGTCATGGACCCCATGCAGGAAGACCAGGCCGGTGAAGGGATTGCGCGGCTGATTTTCCCCGGGCATGATGTCGGCCACGGTAAAGTTTACAGGATTTGCAGTCCCCCCACTCCGGCACCCCGGTATCAGACTTTTAACAGTTCCAAACCAGTTATTGGGTATATCTCCTGTGCGTCTGCCGCCTGTATATCCCACCAGAGAATCGACGTAGTCATTCAGGACGCAGGTGTCATCCTCATCCTGGGCCGCAAGGTTGCGCTCGGACCATTCCATACCCCAGTTGCCCAGTTCCGTCGCTGCCTGACGGGTGAGGCTGTAGCTCGCATCACTGCGGGCCCGCCAGGCCCTTGGCAGAATAACGGCAAAGAGAATACCTACTATTCCCAGGACAAGGAGGAGTTCCAACAGGCTGAAACCTCGGTTTTTATGGTTCAAATACTTGTCCATGCTCTTCTTTTAAAACATAAATAATTTTTTATTAACCGCAGACAGACGCAGATAAAAGCGGACAAAGAATACTACACACTTATCGACCGATAAGTGGATATGTGTCAGCCTCCGGCGGTTAAGCATTGTTTCTTAATCAAAGGTATTTACTTACAAACTTTCCCCGGGCTTATTGATTGACTCAACAAAATAATTATCGCGTCAGCGATGATACTACATATTCGGCCAGTCGGCCAAATATGTGACCGTTGTTGTCTGCGTCCGTCTGCGGTTAATTATTATTTTAAAAAGTCCTTTTTCCCTTTTACCTTTTATCTAAAGCCTTGTGCCTAAAGCCGTATCTTTTATCTCCTAACTATTAAAATCCTGTATTCACCTGACTTGAGAGCTCATTGACCAAATCGTAAATCGGCAGCAGGATACCCATGATAAGGGCTAAAGCCAGGCCGGCAAGAATAAATATCAGGACCGGCTCCATGATAGCCAGGGCCCAACTGATCCTCCTGGTGAGATCCTCCTCATACTGGTCAGCCACATATTCCATTTGCTTGCTGACGTTGCCTGACTCCTCGCCCACGGCAACCATGCGGGTCACCATGCGGGGAATTATCTTTCTCTTGCGAAAGGCATCGGAGAGCATGGAGCCGGCTGTTATCTCACTGTGGCAACCGGACATGATCCTGCGCAGCACCAGGTTGTTCATGGACTTGATGGCAAGCTCCATGCCCCGCAGGGTATTGATGCCCGCGCCCAGAAGCATGGACATGTAGCGCATGAAAAAGGCCATGCGCAGCTGGATGAAGACCTTTTTGACACCGGGCAGGTTCAATTCGCACCAGTCAAACCAGTAGCGCACCGTATCCAGCCTGCGGCTCAGGATAAAAAGAACAATGAGTACGATAATCCCAATAAAGATAAAGGGCCACCAGGCCTGCATGAAATAGGAGAGTTTCTGCATGATCACGGTGATCAGGGGCAGTTCGACATCAAACTGCTCCATAAGTGAAAAAAGGAGCGGGAAGACCATGCTGAGGTAGACATAGGCTGCCAGGATCAGGGCAAGGATAACAAAGGAGGGGTAGATAAAGGCCTTGTGCGTCTGCAGGATGAGATCGTCGATACGCTTGAAATGCCGGGCCAGGTCAAAAAACACATTGTCGAGTAGGCCGGTTTCCTCGCCGATGGCAATGACATTGACATAGATTTCGGGAAATGTCTTGGGCTCACGGGCCATGGCCTCGTTCAGGCTGTCTCCGGCCGTGATATTGTCGATAAGCGACTTGATGACCTTCTTGAAATAACGGTTTTCCATATCCTCGTGCAGCTCGGAGAGGCTCTGGATCAGGGGGACGCCGGCCCGCAGCATGACGCCCATGTTGTTGCTGAACTCAATGAGGTCGCGGCGGCTGACAGTGCCGAGCTTCAGCAGATCCCAGAGGGAATGCAGGGCCTTGAGGCGGGTCTGTTTATATTCAAGCAGATGCAACCCGGCCTGGTGCAGCTGAGCGGCCAGTTCGGCATCCGAGGAGGCAGAGCGCACTCCCTTGATGATCAAACCGCTTGCATCTGTTGCTTTGTAGGAAAAATCAGGCATATTTCATGAGCTTAAAAGTATATATACTTTTTAATTAACCGCAGACAAAGACGGACAAAAGATAGACAAAATACAGTTCGTTGTGCGACGTGCACAACGAACTACTGGTCAGCCTCCGGCGGTTATGTTTATGGCTTGATTTGCGTTGTTGGTTACCAAACTATCTCAGAGCATTTTAATAAAATAAACAAAAAATCGCGTTAGCGATGACACTGTAATCTCTGTCAGTCAACAGAGATTACGTCTGTTTTTGTCTGTCTTTGTCTGCGGCAAATTAAAATCTTTTATGTTTTCTTAACTCCTCACTTTTTTTACGTCACTTTAAGAACTTCCTCCAATGTCGTGACACCCCGGGCCACTTTTTTGAGGCCGTCGTCACGCATGGTCTTCATGCCGTCTTTTTTTGCCTCTGCCAGCAGCAGATTGGATGGCGACTTCTGGGAGATAAGTTTGCTGAGTCCGTCGCTTATCTCAAGTATCTCATAAATTCCGATACGGCCGTGATAGCCAATATCTTCACAGTAGCCACAACCCCTCCCCTGCATGAGCTTCTTGTGCTCCAGGCCCCATTCTCCTAAGCCATAAGGTGCGAGGTCCCTGACATTGACTTCATACTCCGTCTTGCAGTTGCGGCAGATGCGGCGCACCAGGCGCTGGGCAATTACGGCTCGCAGCACCGAAGAAACAAGGTAGGGCTCAACCCCCAAGTCAAGGAGCCTTGGAACCGTGGAGACCGCATCGTTTGTATGGATGGTTGACAGGACGAGATGGCCTGTCATGCCGGCCTGCATGGCTATACGGGCGGTTTCAAGATCGCGGATCTCACCCACCAGGATGACGTCCGGATCCTGCCGGAAAAAATGCTTGATGGCCTCTGAAAATGTGAGACCTGTGGTTTCATTAACCTGGGTCTGCTTGATGAACGGCAGGGTGTACTCAATGGGGTCTTCGATGGTGAGGATGTTTCTCTCCAGGGTATTGACGGACTGGAGCATGGCGTAAAGGGTGGTGGTTTTGCCGGAGCCGGTGGGACCGGAGTTCAGGATAATGCCATGGGGTTTTTCCGCCAGCTTTTCAACGCTTAAGCGCTCCTTTTCATCCAGGCCGAGGAAGTTGAGATCAAGGAGTACGGAGCTTTTGTCAAGCAAACGCAGGACCACGTTTTCACCATACTTGCAGGGAGAGGTGGAAGTCCTGATATCAATAGCCCGGCCGCCAAGGTCGTGAGCCATGCCGCCTTCCTGGGGCAGACGCTGCTCCGCGATGTTCATGCCGGAGGCGATCTTCAGCCGGTTGACAATGGGCATATGGAGATGCTTGGGCATGACCATGCCGCTGTGCAGGACCCCGTCTATCCGGTAGCTCACCCGAAAGGCTTTCTCCTCCGGGGTGAAGTGGATATCAGTGGCATGTTCCTGGATTCCTTTAGAGATGACAAGGTCCACCAACCGCACAATGGGTGTCATGGAATCACCGGTGCTGAATGAGCCCTTGACCGCAGCCTCAATGTTGCGGTCTATCTCCTCTTCGATGGAACCGCCAACGCCCGCATACATCTCGATCGCCTTCTGGATGGCGCAGAGATCGGCCCCAAATATCTCAACTTTTTTGCCGGTCTCCCTCCGCAGACTGTCCAGGGCGTGGATGTCGCTGGGGTTTTCCATGGCCACCTGAAGGGTTTCATCCCCAAATGCAAAGGGCACCACCATGAATCTTCTGGCAGTTTCGTTTGAAACCAGGCGGAAGGCCTCGGGGTTGATCGGCGTTTTGTTCAGGGGAATGAATGAGACTTCGGCCTGAATGGCCAGGGCCCGGGCCAATTCTTTATGGGTGATCACCCCCATACGCACCAGGACCGCGCCGATGAGTTCACCCGTGCGTTTCTGCTCACCCAGTCCAATCTCCAGTTTCTGGGAAGACACCATCTGGTTTTCAACCAGTATTTCACCGATGAGTTTCAAAGCTGCTTAATTTTAAGTTTTAAGTTTTGTGTCCGTCATCAGCAGTAATGAATACGGATTTTTATTATTAACCGCTGACCACAACAGACAAAGACAGACTTTTAAAAATCCGTTCGTTGTGCGACATGCACAACGAACTACTTGTCACCCTGCGGGGCTTATTACTTTATCGCGCAGCGATGAGCATATATTCGCTGCCAGGTTAGCAGCGAATATGTCCGTTTTTGTCTGCGCCTGTCTGCGGTTAAATATTTTTTTATCATTTTGTCCTGTGCCCTTATCCTTGCACCCTGTGCCTATTCCTTCTCCAGCACAATATGCAGGCTGATGGGGCTTTTGTTGGGTTTGCGGAAAAACCTGCTGCGCATGAGTCTGTTCAATTCCACGGAACGGCTTCTGTAGCCGTCTGCCTTAAAAAAGGCCCAGAAATTATCCGCAGTGAGCGGTTCAAAAGTGAAGGCATAATTGCCGTCTTCATCGGTTGTCGCCACCACCTCTTCATCCGTTACAACATATTGCACTTCTTCTTTAGCAACAGTTTCCGCCCCCTGCTGATTCTCTGCATTCTTTTCTTCTTCCAGCGCCAAGCGTTTGATAAGAAGCACCGTGCAGCTGCCCACGGGCTTATCCTCCTGGTTCATCACGCGTCCGAAAAAATGATATATTCCCGGTGCAGTCGACATGGCCGAAGATGTTGCTGCCGAAAGGCAAAAAGCAGCAGCAAGCACTATTGCAGCAACGGGTAGCAGTATTTTTGTTTTATTATCCATTATGAACCTCATTGTTTTTCCAGGCTGGATTTATGGCCGCGCATTTTTCACGGCCCCGTCCAGCAATCTCATTCTGTCCGATATCCTGCTATGGAGCCGCCGGTCCTTTTTCACCGGGCCAAGCTCAAGGGTTTCCCCATACAGGGCCAATGCCTCGGGGTAGCGTCCCTGCTCTTCAAGCAGATGTCCATAGGCAAGGAGCACTTCCAGGTTATCCGGAGCAATCTGCAACAGCTCCCTGTAATACATCTCAGTGGCTGCATAATCCCTGTTCTTCTCAGCCAGGTAGGCAAGATTGACTAGGGCATTTTCCTCCAGGGGGTTGGCATCCAGTGCTGCGCCAAACTGTGCTTCCGCCCTTGATTCATTACCCTGAAAGAGGCTGACCACCCCCATATTGAGCAGGGCTTTACTGTTTGTCGGCTCAATGGCAAGAATTACTGCCAGGATCTCTTCCGCCTCATGGTAGCGCTCCTGCTGGACATAGAGCGCCGAGAGATTGATCATGGCCTCCATATGACCCGGCGCCTCTTCCAAGGCCCTTTTATAATATATCTCTGCAATACGGCCGTCTCCCTTATGCTGGGCCTGTAGACCGGCCTGGTAAAACTTCTTGCTCTTCTCCCGGGCTCCAGAACTTACCCCGGAGGAAGGGTAATTTTTTGCGTCCGCTGCAGCGCTTCTTCCGGTTGGTCTTGACAAAACAGCTGCGACCTTCTCAACTGAATCTTGAGGTTCGGTATAAACCGGCATATTTTCCGGAAAAGTAATCTTCATGATTTCACTTTCCAGTTCCAGGGGTTGCACCGGTTTCTTCCCCATGATCTCCTGCCGCTCTGATGAAGTCTCTGCAATTGCGGAGCGGGAAGAAGAGGCATTAACCGATTTGGATTTTTCCGGTTCCGGAAAAACCTGGATAACCTGCACCATGTCCTGTCGGGTAGCACGCCTTTCCACTTCCTTTATGACATCGGTTTTCTGAGGAACACCGGCAGTTACTGCAGGCTTATCCGGTAGGGCCTGCAGAGGAGCAGGAGGATCGGCATGGACTGCAATCTTAACATTCTGAGCGGGATAAAATATCTTGTAAACTAAAAACAAGAGAAGAACACCGATGAGGCAGGAGCCGAGAATCAGCAGGAAAGATGGCCGCTTGGGCTTACTGCTGTCCCTGCGCATCAGGGCCGGGGGGATCTCGACATCCACATCCGAGCCGTTCTTTCCTTGTATTTTCAGGTAGTCATAGATCAGGCTCATTGTTCTATAATTGTCGGATTAAGCATTATGACCAGCTCTCTTTTCTCAGACTCCTTTGTCTGGCCTGAAAAGAAGATTTGACCAAGATAGGGGATATCGCCAAGGACCGGGATGCCGGTGGAATCTTCTATGGTGCGCTCCAGGATGAGGCCGCCCAGGACAATTGTTGAGCCGTTTCTGGCCCTGACGATGGAATCGGTGGCCCGCATGTCTATTATGGGTATTTCCCAGGTGTCACCGTCCTGGGTGAACTGTTTGAAGCCGACAAGATCGGTGATGACCGGCACGATGTGAAGGGTTGCCACGCCATTTTCATCTATCTGAGGTGTAACACCCAGGGAGATGCCGACCCGGGTGTTCTGCATTGTGGGCACCAGCTGGGTAAAGCGCCCCAGTATATCATCTGGATCCTGGACCGTACTGAGCTGCCAGTCGATATAGGGAATGTTGCGGGCCACGGTGATGAGGGCCGTCTGGTTGTTAACCGCGCTTATCCTGGGGGAGGCCAGGACATTGACATTACCCTGTTGTGAGAGTGCCTCAATAAAGCCGCCGATGACGTTAGAGCTGGTTTCCCTTAAAAACTCCATGGTGATGTTGCCGCCGCCCGTGGTAAAATCAGAGATGAACTGCAGATCGCCACCGGAGTTTAAAAAGTCCCGGGCCAGCACATCCCACTTTATGCCGTACCTGTAATTATCGTTTAAGGTAACTTCCAGGATCTTGGCCTCAATGGTGACCTGCCTGCGCAGTACCTTTTGCAGAACATTGAAATACTCTTCTATGAGTATAAGGTTCTCGCGGCGGTCCGTTATCATGATAGTGCCGGCAAGCTTATTGATCTGCATCCTGCCCTGCTCGCTCAAGAGCCCCTGCTGCCCTTCGCCGCCGCCTCTCAGGGAGCGCTCCAACTGTTTCCACAGGTCAAGGGCGCCGGAGTCAACACTGGTTTCTATGCTGAACTCGCCGCGCATGTCATTTTCATCATTTGAATTTGAACGCCTGTTGTTATTGTTGTTGCCCCTGGTGCCCAGCATGTCGCCGCCTACATTTGAGGTGGGGGTATTTACCATGAGCGGATAATCGAAATGGAAAATTTTTGTTTCCATGGCCTTTATGCGCAGGATATTGCCGTCTATGTCATAAAAATACCCGTAGGCATTCAGTATCATGTCAAGGACAGTGGCAAGGGGCAGGTCGTAAAGCTCAACGGAAACAGGCTCGTTGTATTGCACACCTCTTTCAATGACCAGGTTCAGCTCCGCCTGTTTGCTCAAACCGAGCAGAACATCACGCATGGGTGTGGATCGTGCAGATAGTGAAAAAAGTTTGCTCTCATAGCCCATTTTTTCCGCCGCAGCGACTCTTGGTTTCAGAGACGCAAGGGGGGACAGGGACGAGCGCGGCCTGGATTCAATTCTGCGGGGGGGCTGCTTCTCAAGCTCGGTTCGCGGTGCTGCCTGGGGCTGGATGGAAGGCTCCGGCGGGGTGCTTGTTGCTGCACAACCGGCCAGAAAAACCAACGCCAGGAAACACACACAAAAAATCCGCTTTATATTGGTCTGGGAATTATGCTTTAGATTCATTTTTTTTTCTTTCTCCGCCCGAAAACATACTATAATATTAACATGATGTATATACTTTAACTGGGTCCATGACAGGAAATGTTTAAAAACTGTCGGCCTCATGGATTACAAATTTCATTCAATCGATCCTGCCTTTAAAAGAGTTAAATGTTTAACCTGAAGGATATCTTATTTCTGTTGTTGCCATTTCACGCCGCCGAGCAGCAGGAAGGCGTAGGGCGCAAGGCTGAAAATTTCATAAAATGACATACTGATTATTTTCATTAACCGCAGATTATTTTTAATGCACCCTTGAATACAGGGTATAAACCACCTTGAGGGGCACAAAAACAGACTGACCTCTGACGACCTGTCAGAGGTCAAAGTGCCATCACTGCGTGATAAACATTTCGCCCCGTAGGGGAACAGATATCCACTTATCAAGTCGATAAGTGGATAAACTCTTTTGTCTGTGTTTGTCTGTGTATGTCTGCGGCTAATCATTTTTTTATATTCTTACCTTGTGCCCTTGTCCCTATGCCTTGCGCCTTGCACCCATTACTTTTTACCGCTCAATAAGTCCGCCCGGGGGCTGGGCCTGACCTTTTTCATCAGCGCCTGCTGCCAAATAGATGCGCAACTCGCCAAGATCATCGCTCAGAATCACTTGGTGATCTTCAATGCGCTTAACCAGAAAGCCGTGGTACATGTCCCCCTCATGCACAAAGGCATTGTCCAGCAGGGCCTGTTTGCCCTTTTCGCCGATGATTACCATGGAGAGTTGCGGCTGCCTTGGGGCCTGCTGCACTGATTTTTTCTGCTGAGATTTTTCCGCCGGCCAATAAAAAGGATTCCGCAGTACGTCATCTTCAGGGTCGCCATAGATGATCCCTTCGCCGATACCATTTTTCCGGATAACAGCAAGGGTATCTACCATCACGATAATGTCATCCTGCTCCATTTTTACAGGAGCTTCTTCTGCAAGAGTTGCGACCTGCACAGGGTTCAAATGCTTCTGCGGCATGAAAACAAAAACATTGACAAGAATAAGGAGCGCAACCAGAAAGAGCAGCGCCAGCCCTATGTTTTTCACCAAACGCCCCATCAGTTGCCCTCTTCCCTTGAACCAAAAATGGGCCGTTGCTGCCGGGCCGGAATCAGTAAAGAGGTCTGCAGAATTCCTGTTATTTTGCGCTCGCCGCTGGTGTGCAGTTCCAGAGAGCGAACAACCAGCGGATAGTAATCCTGGTCCAGGATGAGGGAAAGAAACTTCCTGGCATCTGAGAGGTGGGTGAAGGAAAAATCAAAGGTCATGTCATGCTCAAAAAGCGGCACAGGCCTGTTGATATACTTCCTGGCGCCCTGCAGGGAGACCTTTGCATCCACCGAGTCCAATTCAGAACCCTTTATATAATCCAGGAAACCGGCCAGCATAACCTCATGGTCTTCATAGCCCTGCAGAATTTGTTCAGGAACAGTGGCTGCTATCTCATCATACTCGTTCTGCAGGCTTGCAAGGTACAGCTGCAGATCCTGCCTTGTTACAGATAACTGTTCAATTTCCTGCTGCATCCGCACCCTGTCATTTCGTGATCGTATGAGATTTCCGGAGTTGACTGCGTTGTAGAACAGGAGTTGCACCAACAAAAGCACGCCCACCATGCAGAGAACAATCTTCGACTTGATAGCAGTGCTCATTTATTTTCTTCTCCCGGGATAAATTGCAGGGAAAGCTGAAAACTGATGGTCGATGCATCCATACCGGCCTGTCCCAGGGAATGGCTTACATTTTGTATGTCAATATTGGCAAAAGCATAAAGAGCCCTGCCGAATTCCCGCAGGGTGTCAAGGCGCTCCTGCCAGTCCCGCCCCTTTATCTTGCCTGTTATCACGCAATTCCAGGCGCTTTCCTCTGGTGTCATAGTGAAATTGTCAAATACCATTTCTGCTGGGACCACTGCCGCAATTTGCTGCAGGAACGTTATGAATTCCGGTTTTTTGTCAAGGAAGGCTGACTGGTAATATTTTATTCTGCCTTCAATCGGCTTAAGACCGGCAATTGAAGTTTCAAGTTCTCTAATATCAAACTGGAGTTCCCGCATGCGGTCGACAAGATCCAGGTTGGACTTGGGCTCGGAAATATTTAGGGTCCAGAACCCTGCCAGTCCTATAAGCAGCAGCAAACCAACGAGTGCAGCTGTAAGAACAGAGCTTGCCTTACGCTCCTGAGTCTCCTGCAGGGGCAGGAAATTAAAGGATTCATTGGCCCAGAGGTTGCCTAAAAGATGCGCATTTTCATTGAATTTTTCCGTGGTAATGCCCTCTGAAAAACTCCCTGAAAGGCTGTAAGATATTGAACCTTCCAAATTTTTAATCGGGAAGTCCTTTATAATTGTCTGCAGTCTGGCATCCCCAAGCAGGTACATGTCTGCCGGAGCACTCTCCCGGAATTTCTGCTTGAAGTAGTTGACGGTCATCATTATTTCCCTGCTTATTTCAGCAGAAAAGTTTGAGGCCGCAATATGTGCTGCATCGGGTCCTTCCAGGTCAGGTAGACTATAGGGGAGCGTACGGGCTATTTTAATTAAACCGTCCGCTGAGACTATGGCAATTATGGAAACATCTTCCCTGACCCAGAAGAGAAGAAAATTGCCTGCCGGTTTTTCCGACTGCAAAACTGCACCTGCAAGGGCGGCAGGCAGAGTATAAATATATTTGACCTTCTGGCGGAATTTACTCAGAAGATCAAAAACAGATTCTATGTCATTTTTTTCGATTGACTGGTAGGCAACAAGGGAGCTGGCATTGCCGTCCTTGACCACATCATGGATGTATTGAAACCTGGCACTGACTCTGGCGGAGGGACTTTTTCTCTGAATCGAACTGGTGATGAGGGAATGGAGATAGCGCTCCTGGACCTTTGGAAATATTTCCCATTCATACTGAGCTGTTGGGAAAAGGGTGTTCAGATATATCTCGTCAGCCCTGGCACAGGCGGCCTGCAGAGATTCACCTGTATAGGCATAGGATGGTGACAGAGTGTAACCGCCGCTCAGCGATCCTTCCACCTCGATGAATTCAGCAGAGCCGTTTAAATAGCTTATGCTGACAATTTTTTTACTCATCACCAACCTACCCCCGTTTTGAGCAAAACCCTAGCAGGTTAACATTCAGAGCGTTCGTATACAATAAAATCAAAAATAGACCTCGAAAAAATTTAAAGGGTTCAAGGGGTCGAGGGGTCAAGGATACAAGGGTAAAACCTTTTATAAATTCGCCTGTCATGTCGGTTCAGTAGGAGTTACATAATGATATAACTTAAAATAATAAAAAATAAATTAGTGCCAATTAATCATACTCAGTTAGAAGAACTGGATCGGAGTCTCCCTTTGGTCGCTTACCTCACGCCTGCGCAGAAATGACGGAGCAGTTGCTTTTATTATCTTCCCCGCGAAGGCGAAGGCCAGGATATTAAAGAAATCTAATCGTTTTGGCTGAGTTCAGTATAGAGCCACTTAAATTTTTTATCTTTTACCCTTGAACCCTTGAGACCTGGAATCCTTGAACCCTTTGGTCCCTTGGCCCCTTGGCCCCTACGGCACTAAATCATCCCCATCCCCTGCGATTCGGTTGGGACCGGATGAAAAAAACTTATGAAAACGTGGATCTGAATTGCCGTATGATGATGCGCCACCCCAGACATATTCCTGCAGCCAGGGATCAAGCAGAAATGTATCTCCCAGTTCATAGAAATAAACTATAAGTTCATTCGGAGCATTTACGGTTTTGCCACAGAAAGAAGAGGAAGAGGTAATGGCGTCCAGTGTGGCGCTGGAGCAGTTCGGGTCATTCAGTGTCCCGGTTTGCGGGCAACCGATTGCCTGGACACAACCACTTTCATCAACACTGCCATCAGAATTATTATCCATACCCGCAAAAATTTTATCCAGGGCCCGCACCTTGTCCTGCAGCACCTGCAAGTCGTTCATGGCCATGGCAAAAGCCTGTTCTGCAACAGTAATGGCCATGACTATATCATCACCGGCAGTTGCATACGGACTGTTTTTATTTGCGGTCTCAAGGGTCTGGTCAGGGCCGGAGCTGATTATGACCCCGGCGACTGCTTTGCCGTCCACCGTCATACCGGTTATGTCGGTCCTGGAAGTATGCACCGAATGCAGGGACCGGTCATAATAGAAGTATCTGCCCCAGCCATCCAGCCTGTGTTTCTGCTCCAGGTTAAGGGCTGAAGCAGCCACCGGCACTTCATTTGATCCTGCTGCAGCCGGCAGGTCTCCATGGCCCTGGTAATAATCACGCGCAGCGCGGTTAATCTCTCTCATTCTGTTCTTGCTATCGTTTATCTTGCTGAGATTCCTGGTTGAATGGGAGAGGGATATGGCAAATACTGCAATAATACCTAAGATCCCTAGGCTAAGGAGGATTTCCAGGAGAGTAAAACCATTATTTTTTATTTTAAGGGCCATTGATATATCATTAATTTCAATATAACCAGTAATTTACAAATTTAATTACGGTTTTTTCAAGGCGTATTTTTTGGGCGCTGCCCCTCTTGGGCCCATCGTCGGCCTGTAAAGCTGTCGACGATTATCGTCAGTAATACGAACAATTTTTGTCTGATTGGACCCTCAAAGCTTTTTGGCCTTCTCCCCTCTTAAGCTTTGTGGATCATGTTACCCGCTGCTGTAACGAGGCCGCATAGTACCGTAAATAGCAAGGCATTAACCGGAATATGCAGGTTGAAATCTATGAAGCTGTGACAAAGAATGGCAACTATTCCGGCCATTGCCCCAAGAGCAATACTTCTGGCCAAAAGATTCGCTCCTTCAAAAATGCAAAAACCATGCCGAAATAAAGCAATGGCCATCCAGACCATAAGCAGAGGAAAGAAAATGCCCAGCTCTGCTGTAAAGTGGGCGTAATCGTTATGGGCCATGTTATACCAACCCTGGATGCCGGCAGGCTGGTACTTGAAAAATGAGTAGGCAAAAGTACCGGGCCCAAACCCCAGAAGAGGCCGGTCCGCAATCATTACCCCTACCGCTTTGCTCACCTGCATTCGACTCTCAAAGCCTCCAGCCTTGTCAATAACTGCAGGGATTGTCAAAAGTTCCTGCACAGCTGGAAAAGACGAAAGCATCACCAGAAAGAGCAGTACAGCACCGGCGCTCAGGGTTATTAAAGTTCCGTGGCGGGGAAAATCCTGTTTAAAAACAAGGACTGCCGCCAGGAATACCAGTGACAGCATGGAGCAGGTCCAACCTCCCCGTGACATGGTCAGGATCAGGGCTGTGCCGAATAAAAAAAGTATCGGCACATGGTACTTTGCCTGCAGCCTGGCCTTGTCAGCAGCAAGTAAAAGTCCAAAGACCAGTCCAATGGCCATTTCAAAAAAGCCGGCCATGTGATTCGGGTTGCCATAGGTTGATGTAAGGGCGCCGAAGTTTGGGAGGTCCTCATAATGGAACCAGGGAAAGAATTTGAGGCCCGAGAATTTAAGAATTCCGAAAATTGCCAAAAAAATTCCCAGGCAGATTATCAACCAGGCAAAGTCATATAACTTTTCTGCATTTATGACAACATGAATAACCAGATAATAAACGGCAACATAATTGACCAGCAGAAGCATTGCCCTGAAACTGGCTGCTTGAATCGATGAATTCCATGTTGATGCAGCAGCAAGAATAAGCAGGAAGAAAATGGGCCCATCCAGGGGGGTTCGTATCCAAGTCCAGTCCCAGTCAAGGCTTTTTTGGATCAGCAGCACGGCCACAGCCGCCAGGGTCATGATATGAATAATAATAATGGCCCATCCCTGAACTCCACCCCGGGCCAGGGGAGCGAAAATCAGTAAGGCACAGAGCAGGAAAAAAGTTATGTTAGACTGTCTCTCTTTCATATAAATGTTAAAGCGATTTTAACCACCGGCAGACATAGGTTAGATTATGAAGGGTTCAAGGCGCAAGGCGCAGGGCACAAGGTAAAATAAAAGGCCAGAAATGATAAAATAATCTGCATGAGAAACCCTAATGTCTTTCGTAGTCTCGTTAACTCGCCTACCTTGGAAGAAGCGGGAAATAGCCACTTTTCAGCTGGTTATATCGTTTCAAGATTTCTCCCGTTGGTCGAAATGACGCCTTTTCGATATTTGACGATTAAAAAAAGTAAATTTTATCCTGTGCCCTGTACCCTGCGCCTTGAGCCAAATTTTTTCATTCCTCAGGCCTCACCCCATATTTCTTAGCCAATCTTTCCAATCGTTGTACATACGTTTTATTCCCAGGCGCCAGTTCCATTGCTTTCTGAAAATACTCTGCCGCCTCATCAATTCGGCCCATCTTTTCAGCAACATCGCCGGCCTGAAAATAGAAGGACGCATTTCCCGGGTCAACAGTAACGGCCTGGAGCAAATCCGCAAGGGCACCTTCATAATCACCTGTCCGCACCCTGAGGGTTGCACGGTAACGGTAAAGCCCGGCAGACCCATTATCGTAATATTTCAAGGCCAAACCCGCTTCATTTTCCGCCCTCTCGTACTTCTGCAACCTGTTCAGTACCTGGGAAAACACGAGATGGTAACGGCTGTTTTCAGGGTCATACATGGCAGCCTTCTGGATGGCAAGTTCCATTTCATCCCAGTCCTGCTTTTTCTCCGCTATCTGCGCCAGTACATAATAGGCCTCTGCGTTCGAATGCATGGAAACACCTTTAAGGAGTATTTGCTTAGCATTTTCCAGATCCTGCAGTTCAACCAGAAAACGGGCTGCAGCTATATCCATTCTTATTGAATTACCGAATTTCTCATGTGCTTTCAGGTAAAAATTTACCAGAGTTTGCGCATCCTCCGCTTTTCTGCAGGAGCGCATTATTGCAATAATGTCATCTTCAATGTCCGTGCTGTTGCCCAGGGCCAGAAAAAAATTCTCCAAAGCCGGGTCAGGTTCACCTGCATTCACATACAGGTTTCCCAGGCCAATATAATCAGCCGCGGTGTTTAATGCTGACTGGATTGCCATCCCCTCTATTCTGTAAGAGATTGCCTCATGCCAGTTTTCCTCTTCTGACTTCATTGCCGACAGGCTGAAAAGGGATTGACGGGGGGTGATACCTGCGGCCAAAGCCTCATGCACGCCCAGTTCAAATGCATTTCTGGCATCAACAGACCAGAAGGATTCCCGCTGCATCCGGCCCAGGTTCGATGGCTGCAAACGTCCAAGTGACTGCACCTCTGACAGGAGACGTTCATATTCATTATGCAGATACAGGTATCGTGCCAGGGTCAGACGGTATATAGTGCTTGCCGGTCGCAACTCGATTGCCTTTTCCAGGGCCGGCAGGGCTTTTGCCTCCGCACCATCAGCATCTCTTGCCCCTGCCAGAACTTCATGCTGCTCCAGGCGGATTTCCACCCTGGCAAGTCCATAGGCTGACCTGGCATCGAGAGGGTTTAAGACAAGGGCTCTGGCAAAATGGAGTTTTGCCTTATCCAGCAGCTGCAGGCCATTGCTGCTCTCCTGTTCTTTAATGCCAAGTTTGTAATAGACATTCCCCAGTTCATTATGGATTAGAAAATCATTGGGCTGCAGGCCGGCGGCCTGCTTTAATTCTTCAAGTGCTGCAGAATAATGCAACGCGGTAATGTGTTTATCAGCTGCACTTACATGCAGTTGTGCCAGCAAACGGATTGTCAGGGGATAAAGGGCGGTGAGGGAGATCAGGATAATGATAAAAGCACAAAACAGTCGGATGGGTGACAGGGGGGATTTTTCCATGAAAAAGTTTGGTTCGGCAGTTGAAGTCAGAGTTTATGCCCTGTTTTTAAGGGTATTTATGCCCTGTTTTTAAGGGTATTTATGCCCTGTTTTTAAGGGTACTTATCTGAGAATTGTCAGTGAAAGTCTGATTTGAGTCCTTTGCCTCCTGATGCTGGTTCAAACAACTCAAGGCATACTATTTCAATTTACATTTCAACTCACTTTAGTTCACTTTTGTCAATCGTCGGCAGTTTTGTATGCCGACAAACTTCAGGCACTTCCTCTGGCCTATTGACCGGAAGCCTGCTCCCCGTAGTAGCCGCTGTAGTACTTATGATAATAACTTGAATCTCCGGATTTACTTATATCCACGTCATTTAAGGCAACGCCCAGAATATTGGCCTGTGCAAGCTGCAGCTGTTCCACAGCTTTCTGCACCAAGTCCCTGTTCAGCAAACCGGCTTTGACAACCAGGAGCACCCCGTCAGCTTGGGGTGAAATCAGGAGTGCGTCGCTGGCAGGAAGAATCGGCGGGCTGTCAATTATGATGACATCAAACATGTTCTGCAGATACTGCAGGAGAAATTCCATGCGGCTTGAACCAAGAATTTCACTTGGATTGGGTGGTATGGGCCCGCTGGCAAGCAGATATAGGTTGTCAGAAATGCATATGACGGCTTCCTTTATTTTTTCTTCCAGGTAGGGCAGTACCTCCCGTCCGGAATTCGCCTGCCTGGCCAGTTGCTCAAGATCAACCAGGGCTGCAATATCCAACTCAAGATGTGATTCCGGCAGTTCATTAAATTCGAAAATTCCTGCCCGCATATTGAAAAAAACCTGCAGAGCTTCGATGATATAAATGTTGAGGGCGCCTGTAAGGGCTTCATCATTGGTAAACCCCATGTTGGCAGCAATATATTCCATGCGCTGTCCGGTGTCCTGTTGGCGGTTTTGGGCCAGTTCGACCTGTTCAGCGCTGATGACATTTTCCAGGGACAGGACATTGAAAAGTGCTTTGCTCTCAGGCCTGGTACGCCAATAAATATCAGCCATCTTGCCATTTACAAAAAATACTTCAAGACTATCCTTTGCAGATTTCAGAAGCAGGCGTCCGGTCTTTTTCTGCAAGGCCGCAAGCCTTGCAAGGTCCCCTACCCCCATTTTCTCCAGACTGCCCTGATCCGGCATTGTGCCGAAGAAATTTGCCAGCAAGCCGGTAACTCCCGGGGTCTCGGAAGTTGAAATTATTTTGGATAGAGTTGGCCGGCGCATGTCAGCGTCAAGCATAAGAATCTTTTTGCCTGTCTGGGCCATGGTATAGGCAAGATTGGCAACCGTTGATGTCTTACCCTCGCCGGCTCCGGCGCTGGTGACCAGAAGGGTCCTAAATTTTTTATCCATCACCGAAAACTGGATATTTGTCCGCAATGTCCTATACGCCTCGGCAAAACGGGAATGGGGCGTGTAATCTGCAAGAAACGGTATAATTTGTTTTTTCGGTTCTGCTGTCATAGATTTCGTTTTAAAGTTGTAAGTGACCGTCAATGGTCGTCTCGTTTAGTATACGGTATCGTGTCCTTCAGCCTTTTACCTTATTACCTTTCTCCCTTGGTCCCTTGCCCCTTGAACCCTTGCCCCCTGTCTTCTTGCCTTCTTCCCGTACCCTTCTCCCTTGGCCTTTTCAGCTTTAGGAATGATGCTTAACACCGTCAACCCCAGGACCCGCTGCACATCTTCTTCGGTATGCAATGTCCGGTCGATGTTTTCTCTTAAAAAAGCAAGTGCCACCCCCAGCATAAGGCCGACTAAAATACTGAGCAGCAGGTTGCGCTTCTTGTTCGGCTTAAATGGAGAGCCGGGAACGGCTGCCTCCTCCGCCACCCTTATATTCGAGACCTCCATGGTATCTGTTATGTCTGATTCCTTGAGCTTGGCAAGCAGCGTATCATGCAGCCGCTGGTTTGTTTCCACATCACGCTCCAGTATTGTATACTGCAGCTGTTTACGATTTATAGCCAGGGCCTCAGCCTCATAATCTCTGACCGCTTGTTGATAGACTTCCTCTCTGGTTTTGAATGCGGTCAAATCTGCTGCCAGAATCGCTTTCTCCTTATCTACTTCTTCTTGTATTTTCTCATAAATATTTTCTATTTTAGAGTTCACCTGGATCATTTTTGGATGTTTATCTTTAAAAACTTTACTGAGCCTGGTTTTTTCTAATTCCGCTTCTATCAACTTACTGTACAAGGAGTTAAGCAGAGTACTGTCCAGCTGGGAAATTGCTGGTCTTATGTCCTTTTTTTTCCCGCTTGTCAAAGAGTTGAGTTCCTTAAGTTTCGCCTCAGCCTGCAAGCGGTCATTCCTTGTTCCCAGGTATGAATTGTTCGCCTCCCTTATTTTATGGAGAATCTCATCCTGCCTGCCCTGTACGGAAAAGAGCTTTTCAACTTCCTTATAGTTCAGGAAATCCCTTTCCGTGTCTTCAAGCTTCTTTTTCACTTCATAGAACTGACTGCTCATCCAGAGGAAGGAATTTTTGGAATACTTGACCCGGTTGGCGATATCAAATTCAATATACGTTTGCGCCAGACTGTTTGCGGCATCCCGGGCAAAAACAGGATCAGCATCCTCTACGCTTAATTCATACAGCATGGTGTCACGAATTTCGCTGACCTTAATCCTGGGCTTCAGCCTGGCGACGGCAGCGTCAATCCTGCTGCCGGGTTTGGTACTTTCCTTGTCTTTAGCCGATATTTTTCCGATATTTTTCTTTAAGCGTATGCTGTCCTTGATCTGCTTGAGAAAAGTTCTGAATGAGGATGTTTTTTGGGGCGTCGGTGCGCTCTGTTCATGGAGGCCAAGGTTGACGACCACCTGCTCCAGGACCGCGCGTGAAGTGAGAAGCTTGGCATGGGTTTTAAACCTGGCAGTCTCTGCGAAGAAGCTTTCATAGTTCATGATTTCGCCGGTAATTGGAGACTTTGACGACTGCTTATCAATGACTATCAGGGAGGTAGCCCGGTATAAAGGAGTGGTCGTATAGCTCCAGGCAACAACCAGGAACACGCACATCAGCAGGGAAAACAGGATGAGCCTCCTATGCTTTTTTATAACCCGATAATATTCCTGGATATCCAGCCCGGAATCCTCTTCCGGCCCCAGGGAGTTCGGGTCAAATCCTGTCGGTTGTTGATTGCTCATTATAAAGTCAGGCTGATATCACGGTCAGATTTGTTTAAATTATTTGCAGGTTGATATTATGTTTCGAGGTTTCGAGGTTTCGAGGAAAAATATCTTAAATCCACTTTCACATTTCAACTATAAATTACTGTTTAGTTATGTATGAAGAAGAATTTTTACGTGCTACCATTCCAAGCTAATTTTCAATTTATTTAACGATTTTACCCTTGGCCCCTTGAAACCTTGGCCCCTTGGCCCCTCGAACCCTGCCCTTTACAGCCATGTCTCCGGAATATGAATAAGATCACCCGGCATTAGCTTTACATCCTGTACCGCGCCCTTTTTGACATCTTCCAGATTAATCGGGATTATTTTCTGGGCATCCCCTTCCTTCCTGATAATACGGGCCCGGTTCGCTGCTGCATATTTCGTAAAACCACCTGCCATGATACAGGCATTCAGGGCATTCAAACCCGGTTGATAGGTATAAACCCCTGGTTTGTTGACTTCACCTTCCACATAAATGTTTGATTCTCCCAGGTCAAGCGCCCTTTCCAGAGGGATATAAATAACATCACCTGTCTGCAGGAGCAAATTTTTACCCATGTCACCCTTATCAAGCAGATCCTGGAGATCGACCTTCAGGGGATCACTCGCGGCAGCCAGTGTGTCTGAACCTTCGGCCTTTTTTTCCTGCGAAATGCCTTCCCGCATGATGTAAGCAACATTACCCCTTCCCGCGGTGACTCCGCCGGCCTTGGCAATAAGTTCCAAAAGGGTGGCCTTTGAGGTCATTTCATAGAGGCCCGGCTTATTGACCGAACCCGAAATATAGTACCGCAGACTATGGTATCCCTTTATAATAATTGTAACCTGGGGATCCACAAAATAATCCCGTGCCAATGGTTCATAAACCGCCTTTTCCAGACTGACAAGCGTCAAACCTTCGGCCCTTAAATTACCCAGCAGAGGCACATTTACCATTCCTCCCTGGGAGACTGTCAGGTCGGATTCCTGCTGGATCTCTCCGCCGGCATAAATTATTAAATGCAGCACATCACGGGGACCGATCTGGTAATCGGCATCCTGGGCAGTAGAATGACAAGGTGCGCCGAAAGTAATGCCCGTTATAACTAACGCTGCCAAATAGATACAGGCTGATTGTCTTAAAAGAGATAATGCAGGACGCATAACGTTATGATGGTTTGTGGCTGATTATTTCTGAATTGAAGTTTCGAATGCTTTCCAGCTTATGTTAATGAACTGCAATTTTACCTACTGTCTCTCCCAGCACAACACAGCATAACGTATTGCGTAATGAAAAACTGCATAAAATTACCGTAGAGATATACTTCTCAACAATTCATATTACTCTTTGCCGAAGTCATAATCGAACTGCAGTTCCACCAAGCCTATGAACCTGTCGTAATCTTTCAGCTCTTCTTTGGAATCTCTTTGCTCGTAGGATACTGAAAAGACCAGTTCCAGCCATTCTTTGATCAGATAGCCGATATCACCGGCTGCAGCATAAATATCATCGTCCCGTCGTGTGTTGACATAATCATTGTTCTGGTAGGAAGCCTCCACCCCCGCAGTAATCCGCATGGTCAAATCATAGTCATATTTGCCGGCAAATATGTAGGCCTTGTAATAATCATTATTCTGAAAGCCTAAATAATTATAGTTCTGCAGGGCGGAGAGTCCGAACCTGCTCTTTCCCGACTTGGACGCTCCGTCAAGTTCGAGGCTGTAAATAAATGTATCGTTGTCCTCCAGTTTATGGTCGTCATAACTCCTTTCGTGGTAGCCGATGCCTGCTTCCAGTGATACCAGGCGCCACTCCTTCCTGGATTTCAACCACAGAAGGTGGGATTGATAATCAGAAGTCGTATCGTCATAATCCATGGCCCAGTACTGGTATTTGAGATCAACGGCCGTAGAACGGTTCAGGTGGTAGATAAGAGAAATGGCACCCTGGTTACCGACTGCATCCTCCAAGTCACCGTCTCGATAATCAGTTATCCAGTTCTCATATCTCCCTTTAACGGTAATCTTTGGTTCGAAATGATAGGACAGAGCAGCAGCAAATCGATTCTGAAAATATTTTTCTCGAGATGCCGGGGTGCCGATGGGTTCGAGCTGGGCCGGGTCACGGGTGTAGACTAAACGATCCTTCAGATCTAATTGCAGTCTGTCCGTGAGTTCGAATTCACCCAGCAGCAGGCCGCTATGCCCGTAGAAATCATCTTCACCCGACTGGTTATAGAAGTTGGCATCAAGGGTATAACGCGCAGCAAGAAGACCCTTAGCAGTTTCCAGGCCAATTTCAAAACCCGGCTGCACGAGATAGGTGGTGACGCTTATTTCATCTTCAGGGAGGTAGTAGAAATTGTTATCATAATTCAGCTGCAGATTTAATATGGCATTGGGGATGAATGTCGTCTGGGCCCGGCACCAGGAAACACTCATGCAGCTTATAACTAACAGAAGCAGTATGACCTTTATGAATGTATTGTTGGACATATTGTGATGGTTGACTTTGTTCAAAACATCAGGCTTTATAGGCCTTACATCAACAAAGCAGCGTTACTCCTTATACCGGGCTTGGCTCTTCATCGTCATCATGGTCCTTGATATTTTCCCATTCTTTGATGAAGTCATTGCAGATGTCTTCAAAATTCTCCAACAGCAGGTTAAGTTCTTTGGCCAGGGCTATGCATTCCTTAGCAGTTTCCGTGCCCTTATCGGCCTCTTCTGCTGCAGTCTCCTGCACGGAAATGGCAGAACTGGCATGCTCCAGTGATTTATCAGCCAGAGCGACTATCTTTTTCATGGTGCGCCAGGTCCTCTGCTTATCCCTGAGGGCATCGTTGGTTTCTTCTGCGCAGTCAAGTTCATTATCAGCCGCAAATTGCAGAGCCTTTAAAAAAAGCAAGCCTATCTTTGCATAGGTGCGGGCCGTATCCGCTTCAGCCCTTGAGGTATAGGAAACAGCAGTGGCCACTGTATCGGTTGAGGCAGAATGAAATTCCTCAGCCATATCCGTTGAATCGTCTCTATGTTTAGAGGCCGCAGCCAGCATTCGTTCCGCCTCTTCCTTTATCTCCCTTGCTATACGGTATTCGTTTTCAGTGCCGCGGTCTTTAATCTGCTGCAGGATTACTTCTGCATTCTCTAAGCCGTCTTCAAGGGTGACCATGGTTTCCTGTGCCTTGTTCATTGCATCTTCTGCCGCCCTCTCAACAGCAAAAGCATGCTCCACAGCAAAAAACAGAAACGGAAGGGAGGCAGCCAAACAGAGTAATGTCAACGGGAAGGTCAACTTTTTCATAACATAATCCCAAGCAATATTTACTGAATTATTTTAATGACTTGCAACAGACAATAAGCATCGGCAGGAAATCATACATATTCCCGGCAGTAACGCAACACACCCCCAACGGCTCCTAAGAATACTCCTTAAATACTTGAAATGTCAATCTGTTTTTCAATTAGACCGGGGGCACATAAAACTTCAGCCCTGATCAAACAACTATGATTGGCAATAAAAAAGAGTGAGGCAGGAATGGGCGGAGTTCTATTATCTTGAAAAAATATGGCGCTCTTCCAGAAAATTGAGGATTTTTTATAACGTTGGTCTCAATGGTTTTTATGAAACAGGGGTCGCGGGGTCGAGGGGTCGAGGGGTCGAGGAAAATATTTTAATTCTAAACTTATAACTCAAAATTAATACTTTATTCTGTGGTGCGCCCGGCAGGATTGTCCCGCAACGAAACGGCGGGACGTTATGGGGGCATCTCCTAACGCATCAACTCCGATTTACTCTTTTCTTGCTGCACCGTGGTGCGCCCGGCAGGATTCGAACCTGCGGCCTACGGATTCGAAGTCCGGCGCTCTATCCAGCTGAGCTACGGGCGCAATATAAAAAACCAGGCCAAAGGTACAAGGTTAAAGGCCAAAGGTCAAAGAGAAAACGCTGGGTTCTGGATTCTGGATTCTGGATTCTGGATTCTGGATTCTGGATTCTGGATTCTGGATTCTGGATTCTGGATTCTGGATTCTGGAAGTTATTTTTTATCGAGTACCTTTTGCCTGGTACCAAATCTTTACCCAGCAAATTGTACCTAGTGTCCAGCATCAAGTGTTTTCTCCCCAATCTTTACGCCTGACTCCTGACCTTATTCCATTCGGCTTGCATCCTGTGCCTTATGCCATATGCCTTACGTAAGTTTTATCGATGCTGTCCTTTCACTGATCCCCTTTAAGAGCACTTCACGGTTATAAGCATCAACCACATCACGCCGTTTCAGCATACCGACCACCCACATATCATCAGGTGACTCGACCACAGGGATCTCGGCAATGCCCCGCACGTCAAAATAGGTCATTGCAGTATAAAGGTTGTCGTCAGGGGTCAGGATAAGCACATTCCTGGTACAGATGTCGCCCACGGTGGCGGAAAGGCGCAGTTCTTTGTCATGGAGAACACCTTTCACATCCTGCATGGATATAATGCCGACCATATGGCCTGTTTCATCTACCACCGGGAAATAAAAACTGTCATGGGCCATTTGGAAAATTTTCAGCAGCTGGTTGACATTGGCCTTTTCGCTGATGAAATCTACCTCTTCGGTAATCACCTTGCCGACCCGTATTGATTTCATGAGGGCAATTTCCCGGCCCTCATGGATGTCAATCCCCTCACGGGTGAGGTCAACTGTATCAATGGAATCAGGATTAAGTTTGCTGGCCACTGCCGTACCGATAATACTGGTGAGCATGATCGGGATGATTATCAGATGATTGCCGGTCATTTCAAAGAGCAAAAATATTGCAGTTATGGGCGCATGGGTTGAGGCGGCAAGAAAGGCACCGAGCCCGACCGCTGCATAGGCTCCAGAAGAAGCGGTTACAGTTGGGAAGAAATTATGCACAATGGTGCCGTATGCTCCCCCCAGAACTGCGCCGATAAACAGGGCCGGAGCAAAAACACCGCCTGATCCGCCGGAACCAAGGGTTACCGCCGTGGTAATAATTTTCAACAAAACGAGAATGGCCATTACCCACATAACGCCATTGCCGGCCAGCACATCCTTAATATAATGGTAGCCGTCCCCCATTATCTGCGGAAAAAGCATGGCGCACACCCCGATACAGAAAGCGCCGATGATGGGCTTAAAATGCTGGTTTATCTGCAGGTCGGCAAAGCGATCCCGTATTTCGTAAAAAACATAGATATAAAGGACCGCGACAAGACCCATTATGACCCCTAAAATCATATAGAGCGGGATTTCCGCCAGCGGGTTGATGAGATGGAATTCCGGGATGGGAAAAGCCGGGGTTTCACCGTAATAAGACCTGGAAACCACTGTGGCAATGGCTGAAGAGATCACTAAAACAGAAAATGACGATATTTCATAAGTACCAAGCAGGACTATCTCCGCTGCAAAAAAGACTCCGGCTATGGGAGCATTGAACATGGCAGCCACCCCCCCGGCACACCCGGCTGCAGTATAGACCTTTGTCCGGTTGCCGGACACCCGGAATATTTTTCCAATCAGGGAGCCCAGTGCTCCGCCGACTTGGGCGATAGGCCCTTCTACACCGGCGGAATTCCCTGTGCCGATGGTTAATGAACACGAGATGATCTTTAAAATATTTTTCCTGAATTTCATGGAGCCCCCGCGTATATTGACCTTGCGCAGAAACTTGGTAAAACCGTAGCCGTATATTTCACCGGGAAAGAAAATGGCCAGGGGAATCAGGAGAACCATGCCGCTGATCGGGACAAGGGGCAGCAGGAGAATGTACCAACCACCCTGGCTTGCCATGGCATAGCCGGGAACAAAGATGGTGTGGTGCACAAATTCGAGAACCGTGCGGAAACAGATATTGGCCAGCCCAGCTATGACACCTATGAGAGATGCAACGAATACCATGCGGGTATTTTCACCCGGCAGGAAAAATTTTCTTACTCGAGCAGTATTCATATCTTTTTCGGTATGGGGCAGCCGTAAAAGGCAGCCTCCTTCAGGAAATAATCGTCAGTCATACCTGCAATAAAATCTCTGACGATTTCCGCCGGCCCATGTTTTTCAACATAATAACGCTCCATATTGTCTATCATTTCCGTGAAGATCTCAGATGTTGTTTCCATCTTTACTACCTGGTCAAGATATGTTTCAAAAAGCAAGCGGTAGCAGTTCCGGATTTTTGGAAACTCCTTTTTGATAACCGGATTCATGTAAATGTACCGGTAATTGAAGGCTTTCAATTCTTTGAGGCTGTCGCTGACCCCGGAGCTGAAACCGATGGAGTCCCGGGCAAGCTCACCACCCTGCCCCGACGCAAGACTGTTTGTTATCAGATCCTCCACCAAGTGGTAGACAATGGTGCCGTTGGTATCACCCAGTACCTTTCGGCAGCTGCCGGGGATGTCGCTGCGCTTGATGAGCTTTAGCTCAATGGCATCCTCAATATCCCTGCCTATATAGGCTATGGTATCGCTCAAGCGCACAACACTGCCTTCCAGGGTCATGGGGGAGAGTTCAACGTTCGGATCTTTGCTTTTTGCCAGCAATTCACGGTCAAAAACTGCAAAATCCTTGCCGCGCTCGGGCTTCAAAAAACGGCTGTGTATCTCACCGTCGTGGCAGAGGATGCCATCCAGGGTCTGCAGGGTCAGGTCCCAGCCCTGGCCCTTTTTTTCAATATTTTCCAAAAACTGGATACTCTGGACATTGTGCTGAAACGGGGGAAGCCCATGTTCGCTGCAGAGCTGGGCCAATTCCTTTTCGCCATCATGGCCGAAAGGAGGATGGCCGATATCATGTCCTAAGCCGATGGCTTCAATAAGGTCTTCATTAAGCCGCAGGAAGCGGCCTATGGTGCGGGCAATCTTAGATACCAGCTGCACATGCAGCACCCGGTGGGTGATATGGTCGTTGCTGACCATGTAGAACACCTGGGTTTTGTCAATATATCTGGTATAGGCCCTTGAATGCAGAATCCTGTCAGCATCAAGGGCAAAGGCCTGGCGATGCCCCGTCTGCTTTACCTGCCGGCGCCGGATACCATCGCGACTCAAAGTTGCAAGGCTGCAGAGGTGGTTTTGTTCACGCTCATCAAGCCTTTCCTTTAAATCCAAAAGCTTTGAAATTTTATAATCTTCAGTACTCATAGTATTACCGGTATAGCAGACATATTGGCTGCCATACATTTTATTACACTGGATTTTCAATAAATTTATCTATAGTATTAATTCTCTGAGATTTATAGGCTCACATTAAACTGAAGGCACACCATAGAGCCTGAAGGGCCGCAGTGCAAGATAAAATGTCCCTCAATGCCGGTTTCCAGGCATCAGGACCCGGGGCGATGGGGCGATGGGGCGAGGGGGCGAGAAAAAATTATAACTTTTTCATATATCACTTCTCAACTTCATTTTTTAAAGTGGCTCTTCATGAAACCCAGCTTTCATCTTCCTGGACTCCCGCCTTCGCGGGAGAGACGCTGTCTTTTTACAATGTCATTCCTGCGAAGGCGGGAGGTAAGCACCCTTTCAGGGCACTCTTTTTAGTACACCCTTAAAAACAGGGCATAAACCCCCTTGAGGGGTATAAACGACCAGAGGGAGACTCCGATCTAGCCCCCATAGACCGATCAAAGAGTGAAAAAGTGTCTTTAGCTGAGTTTTCTATATAGCCACTTTTTTTATAGTTGTCTGCAGATTTAGAATCTGTCCCCATATCAACATTAACTTTTTACCCTTGACCCCTCGACCCCTTGAATCCTTGGCCCCTTTCTTTATAACCTGCCGGCAATTGACAAACCTTTAACCAAGTATTTATAGTACAAAAAAAGTTACATACCAATACAGGAGGACACCCCAGCCATGAAGATATCCATCAAATACTGCAAACAATGAAACTATCTTCCCAGGGCTTCCAGTATGGGGGACGAATTAAAAAAGAATCTTGGGGCGGAGATTGAACTGATTGCAGGATCCAATGGTATTTTTGATGTTACTGTTGATAGTAAAATGGTTTTCTCAAAATCAGAACAGGGCCGCTTTCCCCAGGCAGATGAAATCATCAGCCTCATCCGGCAAGTCTAAAAACTTCAGGCAGCATAATTTTATTCAACTAACCGCTGCTTCAACTTGCTATGTAACTTGGGGTTTTTTGAGCGTATTTGACAAACATTGCCCACAGCTCTCCTTCGTTCTGCCCTTTTCACAGTATTCGGAAAAGCCTGCTATCAGGTCGGCACCACCGCGGGGGCAGACCTCAATAAATTTAACAAAACGAATCAGGCGGTCAATGACCTCTGGTGGTGCGGCATGTTCTATACGGCAGGCGCTTTCCTCGGCAATGGTGTCATCAATTGCCAGTACTTTGATAAAAAACTCTTTGAGCGCCACGTGCCGCCGTATTACATCCTCGGCCACCTCCTTGCCTTTTTCGGTGAGGGTGATCACTTCATAGGGCTCATAATTAACCAACCCTTTTTTAGAAAGAGCCCGCAGGGCTTCAGTAACTGAAGCATTGCTTACCTTCAATCGCTTGGCTATTTCTTTGCCCCTGGCCACCTTTTTTTCATTCACAATGTGGGCAATGGCTTCAATATAGTCTTCAAGGCTGGCACTGAGGCTTATCAAATTACTCACTGGCTCCTCTGGTTATTATTTCATGGGGACAAAAAGAGACACCTTGTCTGCTTTCACAAGGTAGGTTCCCGGTATCTTTTTTATTGTAATTCTTACTTTTTACATTAATTTCTGGACGAGTCAAGTTCTATTGCATTCTCCATAAATTGCGCTATAGAAAGGTTGTCAGCCAAGTAAATCACTTGGCCGACAGATGTTACGGGCGTAACTGAATGTATCAGGCCCATTGCTGACTGTACTACTTTATAATATTGTATTCCAATTATGCTGCGCGAATTGAAAATTAACAACCTGGCTCTCATTGAATCACTGCATCTGGTATTAAGCGGGCCCGAAACAAATGGAGCTTTGTCATCCCTTGTTGTACTGACCGGTGAAACCGGAGCAGGCAAATCCATCATCCTGCAGGCACTTAATCTGCTTTCCGGCTGCAAGGCCTCAAGCGCCTGGCTAAGAACCGGGGCTGATTCAGCCTCTGTGGAAGCCTTTTTTGACATAGAGCCGAACAAAAAAAATCTCCTGGCCGGGCTCCAAAATAAAGGATTTGCTGTTGAAGACAGTCTGATACTTAAGCGCATAATAAGCAGAAAGGGCAGAAGCCGCTATTTCATCAATGACAGTATGGCAACTGCAGCACTGGTAGGGTCTGTCTGCGAGAACCTCTTTTCAGTAGCCAGCCAGCATGAACACCAGATGCTGCTTCATCCCCGCAGCCATCTTGATTTCATAGATTCTGTGGGCGAGCTCTGGGGCTTGCGTGAGCAATTTGGGGAATTATTTTCAAAGTGGAAGGATTTAAAAGCCCATCAGAAAAAACTGCAGCAGCTGGAGCAGGACCGGGAACAGCGGCGGGACCTTCTTTCCTTCCAACTGCAGGAAATCAGGGACAGCGCCATCAGTGCAGGGGAGGATGAGGAACTGGCAGTGGAGAAAAAAATTCTCCGGTCATCTGATACGCTCCATGACCTGGGCCGGCTGAGCTACAATATTTTATCTGACACAGTCACCGGCAGCCTGGCCCAAGTCCGTAAAAACCTTGAACAGATGGCGCACTACGATGAAACGGTGCATGAAATAGCTGAAAGGATAACGAGCAGCAGCTATGAGGTTGATGATCTGACCCTGCAGCTGAACCAGTACCTTAATAATATACCCAATGATCCCACACGGCTCGAAGAAATTGAGGTGAGAATCGACCTGCTGCAGAAACTGAAACGAAAATATGGTGGCCCGCAAATGCAACTGCCAGTTGTTTTACACTATGCAGACCAGGCTCATCAGGAACTTGCCGATCTTGACACAATGGACCAGAAACTTGCAGGTATTGGGAAAAAACTGACAGACCTTGAAAAGGAAATCACTGTTAGAGCTGAGGCACTCTCTCAATCCAGAAGCAAAACCGCCGACCGACTCAAAAAAGCTATCAGCCGGGAACTGAATACCTTGAGTTTTGCAACAGCTGAATTTAAAACTGAATTTGAATCTGTCGAGAAAAACCTCCATGAACTGACGCAGACCGGCTGGGATCGAGTGGAATTCATGTTTTCCGCAAACCCGGGTGAGCCACTGAAACCTCTGGCAAAGATAGCATCGGGAGGAGAACTGTCCAGGCTGCTGCTGGGCCTCAAATGCATTCTGGCCCGCAGGGACCAGGTAGGAACAGTGATATTTGACGAGGTTGATGCCGGCATAGGCGGCCAGGCTGCAGAAGACATTTCCCAGAAAATAAAAGAATTATCAGGCCACCATCAGGTTCTTTGCATTACACATCTGCCGCAGATCGCAGCAAAGGCTGATGAGCATTTCCGGGTTGACAAGGCCCTGCGGAACAGAAGAACCATTACAGAGATAAGCCTGCTTGACGAGGATAGCAGGGTATCTGAACTGGCCCGTATGCTTTCCGGGGATTCCGTCACAGAGGAAACTCTTGCCTTTGCCAAGGAGTTGTTGCAGAAAGGGAAAGGGTAAAACAGGGGCCAAGGAGTCGAGGGGTCAAGGGTGAAAACTGGTGCAATTGTTGTTAAACTGTCGCTGGTAAATAAGTAATTTCCTCTTCAATCTTAAAAAATTTATTTTTTAATTCAAATAAACATCTACAGGCATTTAATACCCTTATTTTTTGTTTTGAATTTGATTATAATCTTTTCCAACCCTCGAAACCTTGAACCCTTGAACCCTCGAAACCTTTTATTGCCATGACCGACAAACAAACTACAGCGCTCGCTCTCTACTCCGGTGGCCTTGACTCCACCCTGGCCTGTCGTGTGGTGGCGGAACAGGGTATAAAAGTTGTGGCCGTAAAATTCGTCACACCTTTTTTCGGCTATGACCTTCTGCTCAAAAAACAGGAATATATTGAAGAATCAAAAGAAAAATTCGGCATCGACGTCATTTTAAAAGATGTAACAGTGCCATACCTGGAACTGCTGAAAAAACCGGCCCATGGTTTCGGCAGATACTTCAACCCCTGCATTGATTGCAAAATTTTCCTGCTTGCAGAAGCAAAAAAGATGATGCCCGAGATCGGGGCATCATTTCTCGTCACCGGTGAAGTTGTCGGCCAGCGCCCCATGTCACAGCGGCGCGATGCATTACGGGCCATCGAACGGGACAGCGGCTGCGAGGGTATTTTACTGCGTCCCCTTTGTGCCAAAAACCTGAAACCGACACGGGCTGAACTTGACGGCCTTATTAACCGGGAGCAATTGCTTGCTTTCAGCGGCCGCAACCGGACACCGCAAATGAAGCTGGCAGAGCGATTCGGCATCACCGATTATCCCAGTCCGGCAGGCGGCTGCATCCTTGCAGACCCGATCCTCAGTGCACGTATCCAGAAATACTACCGGCAAAACCAAAAGATCGTGCCGGAGGACATCCTGCTGCTCATGGTCGGGCGCCAGTTCAGGCTGCCCAGCGGTGGCTGGCTTGTGGTCGGACGCGATGAAAAGCAAAACGAAAAGATTGAAGCCCTGCGGCGGCCCGATGACTGGTTGCTGCAGCCAAGTGTTATCCCCGGCCCTACAGCTATTCTGCGCCACAGCACGGATGCAGAAGAGCTTGAGACAGCTGCGGCGATAGTGACCCGTTACGCTAAAAAGTCAGCCCTTGTTGATGGAACTGCAATAATTATTGCCGAGCGTAGAGGTATTTCACGCGAAATGGAAGCCTCTGCCCTTGATGACTGCATATTGAAACCATGGCTGCAAAGATAACCGTTGTGAGACAATATACCCGGCATGCCATAAAGAAATCATCCGGTTTTATCCTGGTTTGCTTCATAATTTTCTCGGCAGCTATTCTTATTTCCGGATGCTCCATGACCTACAACGGCGAAAAAATTTTCTTCCGGGAGGGCTGCATCCAGTGTCATAGCTTTAAAGGCAGGGGAGGCAGAATGGGACCGGATCTCTCAGCTATAACCAATATTCGAAGCGACAGCTGGATTGAGAACTATCTAGATGAGCCCAAGAAAATATATCCCTTGACCAGGATGCCATCTTTCAAATATCTCTCCCGCGCCAAACGCAAGGCAATCATTACATACCTCAAAAACTGAGCAGGTAAATTCGGGTGCTGCCTGTTCTCAATCTAACCTGTTCTCTTCCTGCAGCAAATATCCAGTTACCATATAGTTCCACCTAAGGCTTTTGGACTTCCAGGCCTATATTTTTTCATACCACTGCTATCCTGTACTTTTCCAGTCGCAGCATAATTTATCCTCATTTTCATCTGCACATTTTTTTATTAATTCAGAAAAAATACTTGCATTTCATATTGGTTAGGTATTAATACCTAATGCATTAGTGGAAATACCCAGCTCGTTTCATACAATAAAATATGCACCAGGGATAACTAAACAAACCCGATTTAAGGAGGATTGTCTATGAGATGCAGAGAGTCTGACTTTGAAAAAATTCCCGGCAGCGTGTCGCGGAGGGACTTTCTCAAGGTATGTACCGCAACCGCGGTATATATGGGTCTTCCAGCCAGTTTTGGCCCGAAGATTGCTGAGGCGGCAACAGCTGCCAAAAAACGACCTCCAGTTATCTGGCTTTCAGCCCAAGAGTGCACGGGTTGCGTCGAAACCTTGCTGCGGACCACGCACCCAACCCTCGAGCACCTCATTCTGGATTTAATCTCTCTTGATTACTCTGAAACCCTCAATACCGGGGCCGGTCACCAGGCAGAGGAGTACAGAGAGAAATCCATCGAGGAGAACAAGGGTAAATTCATCCTAGTCTGTGACGGCTCCATACCTGTTAAGGACGGCGGCATATACTGCAAGATAGCCGGCAAACCCGTGCTTGAGATTTTGAAGGAGACTGCACCAAAGGCCGCAGCGGTAGTTGCAATCGGCTCCTGTGCTTCCTGGGGCGGTGTTCCTTCAGCAGAGCCGAATCCAACCGGAGCAACCCCGGTATACAAAATCCTTGAAGGCACAGGCATCCCGGTGATAAACATTCCAGGTTGCCCGCCCAATGGCTATAACTTTCTGTCAACAGTTCTCTACTATGTAACCTTCAGCAAACTGCCGGAACTCGACGACAAGCTCAGACCAAAATTCGCCTACGGCCGCTTGATTCACGAAAACTGCGAACGGCGCCCCCACTTTGATGCGGGCCGTTTTGCCGAGCAGTTCGGTGATGAAGGGCATCTCCAAGGATACTGCCTCTATAAACTAGGATGCAAAGGGCCGGAAACCTACAACAACTGTTCAACCTTACGCTTCAATGATATGGGTACCTGGCCTGTCAATACCGGGCATCCCTGTTTCGGTTGTTCCGAAGAGGGCGTCGGGTTCAACATTCCACTCCATACTCCTGCTGTAGTGAAAAATGTCACCCCTTCAGCTGTCCAGACTCCCATTACGGTTGACCACGGCGGCGGTATGAGTTCAGGGGCTGTAGCCCTGGCGGCAGGTGTTGCCGGTGCTGCAATTGGCGCCGGAGTGGTGGCGATGAAGAAAGTTGGCCAGGAAGAAAAGAAACAGGACTAATAACCTAGGAGCTCAGGCTGATGAAAATCAAACGACGAGATTTTCTTAAGGGCGCTGCCGGGTGCGGTGTCCTGGCAGCAGTTGGACAACCAACCTTTGCAGAAGCAAAGAAAAAAGAGCGCCTGCCCGGCGCCCTCGGCTTCCTGTATGATTCAACACTCTGTATAGGGTGCCAGGCTTGCATGGTTGGTTGTAAAAAAGCAAACGATATGCCCGTTGAAAGCTCCGACCTGTTGCCGATATGGGAAAACCCCCGCGATCTGTCAGCAAAAACACTCAACGTTATCAAAAAATACGAGAACGGCACAGGTGAAGAGAAAGATCATGAAACTGACGGGTTTGCGTATGTAAAACGACAATGCATGCACTGTGTTGATCCCGGCTGCGTATCAGCATGTCCGGTTTCCGCTATGCGCAAAAATCCGGATAACGGGGTCGTAACCTATAACAAGGATGCCTGTATAGGTTGCCGTTACTGCCAGGTTGCCTGCCCGTTCAATATCCCGAAATTTCAATGGGATTCCGCCTTTCCCGAGATCGTCAAATGCCAGCTCTGCTCGCATCTGCTGCCAAAGGGTGAAATAGCGGCCTGCTGCAGTTCATGCCCGACCGGGGCATCGCTCTTCGGACCGACGAACGAACTTATGGCAGAAGCGAAACGCCGTCAGCAGATGGAGCCTGGAAAATACTATAACTTCCCGGTATCTTCCATTGACTCTGGCAAGACCTTCTCCCAGAAAGCTTCCCGCTATGTTCCCCAGATCTACGGTGAAAACGAAGTGGGCGGCACCCAGGTTCTCTTGCTTTCAGGGGTGCCCTTCGATAAGCTCGGCCTGCCCGAACTGCGGGAAAAATCCTATGCTTCCACGGCGGAGAGTATCCAGCATACACTCTACAAGGGTATGATTGCCCCAATCGTAGTGCTGGCCGGGTTATTTTACTTTGTTAATAGAAGCCAGAATGATAAAGACTGAAACCTCAATATTAAAGAACTGGAGGTATAGAATATGAACGAGGCAAAGCCTGTAGGAGGGAAAGTTTTTACGGGTCCGTTCCTTTTTTTCCTCGTAGTTACCCTGATCGGCATATATTTCCTGGCAAAACGCTTCATGTTCGGTATCGGAGCAGTCACCAATATGAACGACGGCTTTCCCTGGGGTATCTGGATCACCTACGACGTTGTTGTCGGCACCGCTTTTGCCTGTGGCGGCTACTCCATGGCTCTCCTGGTATATGCCTTTAACAACGGAGAATATCACCCCCTGGTGCGGCCGGCTCTTCTTGCCAGCATGTTCGGCTACACCCTGGCCGGCGTCTCCGTCTTCATTGATATCGGACGCTACTGGCACATCTATAATGTTTTTCTGCCCTGGTTCACCAACTTCAACTCCATACTGCTCGAAGTCGCCCTGTGTATCGCGGCATATATAGCGGTGCTCTGGATAGAGTTCTCTCCGACCTTTCTCGAGGCAAAAGCAGGAACCAAGTCAAAGGTCAACAAGATCCTTATCTTCTTTATTGCCCTTGGTATCCTGCTGCCAACCATGCATCAGTCCTCCCTGGGCAGCCTCATGATCCTGGCAGGCCACAAGCTTTCTCCGCTCTGGTGGACGCCTGTGCTGCCGTTGATCTTTCTTATTTCAGCAATCACCATGGGCTATACGGTGGTCATTTTTGAGTCTACCCTCTCTGCCGTTGGCTTTAAAAGGCCACTGGAAACTGACATTCTGGCCAAGCTCTCTCTGGTTATCCCCATACTTCTGGTTATTTTCCTGATTGTCCGTTTCGCTGACCTTTTAATGCGGGGCCAGCTCGGGCTTGCCTTCAGTGGTGATTTGCAGGGCAACATGTTCCTGCTGGAAAACATTCTTCACATTGTGCCGCTGGTCATCCTTGCTTCGGCGACAAACAGAAAGAGCGCCAAAATGCTCTTTTTAGCCGCCTGCTGCCTCATGTCCGGAGGCCTGCTCTTCCGGTTCAATACTTACCTGATAGGGTTTAATCCAGGTGAAGGATGGCATTACTTCCCGGCCATCGGTGAGCAGTTCATTACCTATACCATCATCTCAGCCGAGATTCTGCTGTACATGATATTTGTCAAGAAACTGCCGGTCCTGCCAAGTCATGGGCAGGTCAAGGCCTAATAAGATAATACAATTTTGCGTCTATACATTACTGACTCGAAAGTAAGGAGAAAAAACAAATGGCGAAGAGAATAACAATTGATCCGGTTACCAGGATAGAAGGGCATCTTCGGATTGACTGCGAGATTGATAACGGCAAGGTCAGCAATGCCTGGTCATCGGGCCAGATGTGGCGTGGTTTCGAGGTGATTCTTCAGGGCCGCGATCCTCGAGAAGCATGGCTTTTTGTCCAGCGCTTCTGCGGGGTCTGAACGTCAGTCCACGCACTGGCTTCAGTGCGTTCGGTTGAAAATGCCCTTGGCATGGAAATTCCTAAGAATGCCCAGTACATTAGAAATCTGATCATGGGAGCCCATGCTGTTCATGATCACATTGTACATTTCTACCATCTCTGCGCCCTGGATTGGGTAGATATTGTTTCTGCTCTTTCTGCTGATCCCTTGGCTACCGCCAAGCTCGGCCAGAGCCTGTCACCCTGGAAGCGCAACAGTTTCCAGGAAATCAAAGGCGCCCAACAGCGTTTGCAGACCCTGGTTGACTCGGGCCAGCTCGGCATATACGGCAGCGGCTACTGGGGCCACCCGGCCATGAAACTTTCTCCTGAGGTAAACCTGCTTGCAGCAACCCATTATCTACAGGCCCTGGAATACCAGAGAAAGATCAATAATGTCGTGGCCATTCTGGGCAGTAAAACGCCTCATATTCAGAATATGGCTGTGGGCGGTGTATCCAATGCAATCAACCTGGACAGCCCAGACACGCTTAATATGGAGAAACTTTATCTCATCAAGACCCTGATCGGTGAGGCCACTGACTTTGTCAACCAGGTTGCCCTGGTGGACGTTGCTGCAGTTGGAGCTTTTTATGCTGAATGGACCGGTTACGGCAAAGGCGTGACCAACTATCTTTCCGCTCCTGATATGCCCATGGACACCAAGGGCACTGAATTTGCCCTGCCCGGCGGCTATATCCCGGGCGGTGATATCGGCAAATTCACCCCGATCAAGAGCTTTGATGACCCATTCTTCGAGGACAACGTTAAGGAATCCATCAAGCATTCCTGGTATGAAGGAGAGTGGAACAGGCACCCCTATGAGGGGGAAACCGTACCCAATTATACCGACTGGCAGGATGACGGCAAGTATTCCTGGGTTAAAGCTCCAACGTTCCAGGACGAGCCTGCCCAGGTGGGTCCCCTGGCCAATATTCTCTGCATGTTTGCCGCCGGCCATAAACCGACGCAGAAATATGCCACCACGGTTCTTGATACGGTCAGTACTCTTGTGGGCAGCAAGGTGGGTGTGGATGCCCTGCATTCCACCATCGGCAGGATCGCGGCCCGGGTTATCCGCTGCGCCGTGTTGAACGATACCCTGGAAGATCAATGGACAGCCCTGGTGAGCAATATTGCCAGCGGCGATACCTCTACCTTTAATCCTCCGAACTTTCCCAAGGGCGAGGTCCAGGGTTTCGGCTATCATGAGGCACCCCGCGGCATCCTGTCCCACTGGATAGTCATCGACAACGGCATAATCAAAAATTACCAGGCAGTTGTTCCCTCAACGTGGAATGCCGGACCGCGCAACAGCAAAGATGACCTCGGTCCTTATGAGGCAGCGCTTCTCGATAACCCGGTGGCGGAACCTGAGAAACCCCTTGAGATCCTGCGAACGGTTCATTCCTTTGACCCGTGCCTGGCATGCGCCATTCACATGGTTGATAAAAATAATAACGAAATTATCAGGGTTCGGGCCCTGTAATTCTCATACAGAGGAGTTCCCTTGGATATACTTGTTCTGGGCATTGGCAATGTCCTCTTAACCGATGAGGGCATTGGAGTCCGGGCCCTGAAAGAGCTGGAAAGAAGGTATATTTTCCCAGCCAATGTGGAGCTTCTTGACGGCGGCACTGCAGGCATTGAACTGCTGCGCCATATCCGCAATAGGGATTGTCTCATTATCATAGACGCGATGACATGGGACCAGAAACCCGGCACTGTGGGCCGGGTAGAAGGTAAAGATGTGCCGGCGGCGTTCCGGACCAGGATTTCACCCCACCAGCTTGGCCTCTCAGACCTCCTTGCCGCTGCCATGCTCACGGGTGAACTTCCGAAAAGCCTGGTACTTTTTGGTGTTGAGCCTGAATCCATTGATATAGGACTCGACCTGACCGATACGGTTGAGGCAAGCGTGGACAAACTGGTCGAAGCAGTTGCGGATGAACTCCGTGGTATTAATTGCACTGTGGTGCCCACTGAAACGGTTTTTAGCGAAAAGGCGCGCTTCTGGGATACTGTGTAAGAAATAAAAATCAGCCAACTTACAAAAGAGTGAAGCAGAAAATATTTATCTATAATATAGACCCCAAAAAGCGGGACATCAATCGTCGGATGTTCCGCTTTAATTTTTTTCTTACTTTCCGGTAGATGTTTGATATATCCGTTCCAGCGCCCCAAGCACTTTGTCCCTGTTATTTCTCTCCTGGTTTAACAGCAGAACGAAACTGTCCAATCTTTCATTTTCCGTAAAATATCCCGCATAGGTATAGACTCCCTTCAAGGTGCCGGATTTCAAAAGCCTGCCATTTTCCCGGGGCAGGAGTCTTGCGTAGGGCTTGAATGAATCAAGCAGCAGCAGCATGGCATGGGCACTTATCCTGTTTTTCCTGGATAGGCCTGAGCCTTCAACCATTTTTATCTCCCCGGCAGAAAGACTGTATTTTTTCTGCAGGTATTCGGCCACAGCCGCCCTGCCCTTTTCCCAGGTGGCTGGGTTGCCGTATCTGGCAGCGCCCACGGCGAGAAATATCTGGTTGGCAATAAAGTTGTTGGAATAAAGCATGAGGGGAGCAATGATCCCTTCTAATGATTTACCTGACTGGTGGATGTACACCGGCTCCAAGTCAGCAGGTGTAGTGCGGTTCTTTATTTTTCCGGCCACTGCAATATTTTCTCTTTGCAGCATGGCGGAAAATAATTCTCCGGCATAAAGGCTGATGATTGCAGCACCATTTTTTTTTGCCCTGGTGATATTGATTCTATGGGTGCCGGGCTCCAGATCTTCCGCCAGGTCTGCCATTAATGGCAGTGTGGGAGTCTGCTCTTCTGCCGACATTACCCTGCCCGTTCCATCCTTCTTTCGCACCTTGACGGTATTAAAATTGACTGCCAGCCCGCTGTTTTGCGCATCATAGGGATTGTCGCTCAAACCAGCCCCGTCAGTCAACTCTTGAATGGCGAAAAGGCTGTTATCAATATTGATGTCCCTGATACCTGAGCAGCCCTTTTTTTTGAGATTGGCGACAATAATTGCAACCTCCTCTGATACGAGGAAGGGATCACCTGTGCCCTGTATATAAAGATTCTGCTGCGCATCCAGGTAAAACTTGGTGCTGAAACGATACTCAGGCCCCAGGATATCCAAGGCTGCAAGCGTGGTTGCAATCTTAATGATACTGGCCGGCACATAGGTTTTGTGCAGATTATGCGTCACAAGATATTGACCATGCTTTTGGACTGCATATCCGCCATTATCAACAAGTGCCTCTGTTTCCGCAGCAAATTCTGCAGCACTCAAAGACCGGGGCTTGACGACTGATACTGCCATCATTAATATGATCGCCAGGAGGAAATATTTTCGTAAGAGCACTTTTCTCACGCCACACACTTCATTAATCAAAAAAGAAGGCGGCAGGGATATTCCTGCCGCCTTCTAAATTAACAGATTTTACATATTGGGACAGATTTCAAATCTGTCTCCTGTAAATAAAACAAACTAGAGTTGCGGAAGATGCTTCATGGACTCTTCAATGGCCTCGGCCGGGTACTCACAATCATGCAGGGCGCCGCTGAAAAACTGCTCATAGGCGGTAAGATCCAGCAGTCCGTGACCGGAAAAGTTGAAAAGAATTGTTTTTGGTTCATTGAGGTCACGGGTGGCCTCTATGATGGCGCCGCGTACAGCATGACAGGTCTCAGGCGCCGGAATAATTCCCTCGGTTCGGGCAAAAAGCACACCTGCCTCAAAAGACTCCATCTGGTGCACGCTTATGGGATCAACAATTTTTTCCCGCACAAGGGCACTGACAACAGGCGCCATGCCGTGATACCGCAGACCGCCGGCGTGGATACCGGGTGAGACGAAATCATGGCCTAGGGTGTACATGTTCATCAGAGGGGTGGTCTGGCCCGTATCACCGAAATCATAGGCCAGTCTGCCCTTGGTCAGGGTTGGGCATGAAGCCGGTTCAACCCCGACAAAACGAACTTTCCTGCCATCAAGCATATCGGCTACAAAAGGTACGGCAAGGCCGGCGAAATTGGAACCGCCGCCGCAGCAGCCGATCACCACATCCGGATAATCGCCGGCGATCTCCATCTGCTTCTTAGCCTCCAGGCCGACTATGGACTGGTGCAGGATCACGTGGTTCAGAACAGACCCCAGAGAGTAGTTAGTGCCCTCTGTGGTGGCAGCGTCTTCAATGGCCTCACTGATGGCTAAACCGAGGGAGCCGTGGGTGTTGGGATCTTTTTCAAGATAGGCCCGTCCTGTATTGGTATCCGGGCTGGGACTGGCAACCACCGTGCCGCCGAAGGTCTGCATCATGGTCTTGCGGTACGGTTTCTGGTCAAAGGAAATTCGCACCATGTAAACCTTGCACTCAATACCGAACTTGTTGGTTGCAAAGCAGAGGGCACTGCCCCATTGCCCGGCACCGGTTTCTGTAGCAAGCCGTGTTATGCCTTCTTTCTTGTTAAAATAGGCCTGTGGGACTGCACTGTTAGGCTTATGGCTGCCATTGGGGGAAACTCCCTCATTCTTAAAATAGATCTTGGCCTTGGTGCCCAGGGCCTCTTCCAGTTTCGTGGCCCTGACCAAAGGTGAGGGGCGCCAGATGGAGTAAATTTCCAGCACCTCATCCGGAATATCAATCCAGCGGTTCGGGCTCATTTCCTGCTCAAGAAGTCCCATGGGGAAAATCGCAGCAAGCTTTTCAGGTGCCATGGGTTCTTTGGTTCCGGGATCCAGGGGCGGCTGCAGGCCGTTTGGGATATCAGGGCATATATTATACCACTGCTTGGGCATCTCATCTTCACGAAGAACGATCTTTTTCTGACTCATGCTCTCTCCTTTCCATTAGCAACTTTTTAGCTGTAAACCATCCACAGACGTGGATAAATCATTACTATAAAGTTTGTTAAATCGCAAATGTAAATATCCCATAAATAAGTATTTTTTGTGGGAGGTAAAAGGTGAAAGGGTAAAGGTTTCAAGGTTTCAAGGTTTCAAGGGGTCGAGGTGTAGTAAAAACTTAAGTGTTTGTTACTAATTCAGTGTTGGGAGAAAATAATTTTTACAGAATGCTGTTTACACGGTACCAGTAAAAGAAATTTGCCTCAGTTGACCTATCCCCGCCGCAAACAGCGGGGTATTATTGAATGGCTTCGCAACAATACTCTTTTTTTAGCTTTTCTCTTGACCCCTTGAAACCTTGAAACCTAGACCCCTGCACTGCCGTTCACCTCCAACTCCTTAAAACCAAACAGTTTACGAGCATCCTCCAGAATCATATACAGGGTGGGAATGAGCAGCAAAGTGATACCGGTGGCAAACATTATACCGAAACCAAGGCTGATGGCCATGGGGATCAGGAACTGGGCCTGGACGCTTGTTTCCAGGATCATCGGCATCAAGCCGCAAAAAGTGGTGAGCGAGGTCAAGAGGATCGGCCTGAAGCGACGCATGCCGCCATCCATGACCGCCTGAAATAATTCTTGCCCCCTCCTCCTGTTCCGGTTTACCTGGTCTATCAGCAGCAGTGAATCGTTTACCACCACTCCGGACAGGGCGACAATCCCGAAGATGCTCAATATACTCAGATTGAACCCCATGATAAGGTGGCCTATAACAGCACCGACCATGCCGAAGGGAATGGCAGCCATTATGATAAAAGGCTGGGTATAGCTTCTAAATGGAATTGCCAGGAGGGCATAGATGACAAATAGCGCCAAGATGAATCCCTTGCCCATACTGACCAGGGAATCCCGCCGCTCCTTTTCCTGGCCTTCCATGTCATAGGTCAAGCCCGGATAATCCATTGCAAGTTCAGCCAGAACCGTCTGTTTCAGATCAGTGATTATCTCATCGGCATTTGCCTTGGTATTATCAACACTGGCAGTGACATTGATGACACGTTTGCGGTCTGCCCGGTTGATGACACTGTAGCCGCGTCCTTCGAAAATAGTTGCCGCCTGCTGCAGTGGTATATCCCCGCCATCGGGAGTGCGCAGACGCATATTTTCAAAATCCCAGAGATTCCGGCGCTTCTCTTCAGGATAGCGGACCATGACTTTAACCTCGTTTCTGCCGCGCTGCAGGCGCAGGGCTTCGGCACCGTAGAATGCGCCCCGTATCTGCCTCCCCAGGTTGTCTTCCGTAAGGCCCAATGTTCTGGCAGCCGGTTTCAGCTTGACCTTGAGTTCCTTTTTACCTTCCGGATAGGAGTCCTTGATGTCAAGCACTCCCGGGTACTGGGCCAGGGCCTCCTTTAAGCGCTGTGTGGCCTGCTCCAGCGTGTTGAAATCATTATGGGCAAACCGTACGTCTATATCATCGCCAACGCGCATGAGATTGGAGGTAAATGTCAGGGAATCGATGCCGCTGATCTCGCCCACTTCCCGGCGCCACCGCTTTGCTATATCTGTTGCAGGATACTTTCTTTCTTCGCTGGGAGTTAACAGCAGGGCGATATTTACCAGATGCGCCCCTGAACTTGAAGCGCCTCCGGCCGGCCCCCCCTGGGCGATTGTGCCGCCAACCACTGAATACAGCTGCCGCAGGCTTGATTCCTCCGCCCCCCTGTCCCGGTCATACTCCTTGACAACATGTGTGGCCTTTTCAACCAGAAAATTGTGTACAGCAGCTGTCTCATCAACCAGTGTACCGCGGGGCATTTCCAGTGAGACCCTGATCAAATCTCCCTCAACGGCCGGCATGAATTGGAATTTGACTATACCTCCCTTGGTAATGCCGACAGCCAAGAAAAGCAGGGCAATGGCTGCAGCAAGCGACACATAGCGGTACTCCAGGCAGAGCTTAAGAAAACGCTGGTACGGTCCTTTAACAAAACGGGCCAGACCTCCCACAGTATATTTGCGTATTTGTGCAGCCGCAGAAGGCCTGGTCATTTTCTGCAGTTTCCTGCCACCGAGACTGAGGTGGGCCGGCAGCACAAATAATGATTCGATCAGGGAGACCATGAGGATTGATATGACCACGAACGGGATCACCTTGATAAACTTGCCCATAATTCCTTCCACAAAGATGAGCGGCATAAATGCTGCAACGGAGGTGAGAATGGAGAAGGTCACCGGCAATGCCACTTCCTGGGCACCGTCAACTGCCGCCTGTGCATAAGTTTTGCCCTTCTGGCGGTGTTCAAAAATATTTTCACCGACTACGATTGCATCGTCCACCACGATACCCAGGGCCATGATAAAGGCAAAGAGGGAAATCATGTTAATGGACACATCAAAGGCCGGCATGAAAAGCAGCGCCCCGAAGAAGGATATGGGAATGCCGAGCATAACCCACAGGGCAAGCCGGATCTGCAGAAACATGCTGAGAATAATGAGAACCATGATGAGCCCGAGAACGGCATTTTTCAAGAGCAGTTTCAGGCGGCTGTCAAAGAGCTCCGACGTGTCGTTCCAGACGTCCACCTGGATTGATTCAGGCAGCATCTCTCTCTTTTTGAGCATATACTCATAGACCACATCAGATATTACCGTCGGCTTTTCCTGGCCTACCCTGAAAACAGAAACCATTGCCGCCGGCATACCATTGAAACGGGCGAATTGATCCGTTTCTTCGAAGCTGTCGCGTACCGTGGCAATTTCGCTCAGCTTCACTTCGCTGCCGTCTGCATTTACCAAAATGACAATATCAGCGTACTCAGTCCCCTTATAGCGCCGCTCCTTTGTACGGAGCAGGATCTCACCTCCCTCCGCCTTGACCGAACCGCCCGGCAGATCAAGGGAAGCCTGCCGGACGCGCATGGCCACCTGGTTCAGGGTCAGGTTGTAGCGCTGCAGATTTTCCTCTGATATCTCAATTGATATTTCATAGGGCCGCACGCCTCCCAGCTCAGCCTGGGTGATTTGGTCCATGGCCAGCAGTTCATCACGCATGGCCTCGGCCTGCTGTCGCAGGGATCGTTCGGAAACATTGCCGTATACAACCAGCGAGGCAACTTCACGCCGGGTTAAAACCTTATTGATCACAGGCTTCTCGGATTCTTCCGGAAAAGTGATGATCCGGTCCACTTCACTTTTGATTTCCTGCAGGATGATATTAGCATCTTCTCCATCCCTGATGACTGCGGTCACGGTCCCATATCCCTCAGACGCTGCCGAGGTAATTTCCTTGATACCGTCTATACCGCTGATATTCTCCTCAATCTTTAGGATGATGCCCTCTTCGACCTCCTCAGGGCCGGCACCGGGGTAGGCGACTGAGACCTGGATCCTGTCCAGATTGACCTCGGGAAACACCTCCTGTTTGACGGTGTATCCAAGTGCCAGACCCCCGACTATGAAAACCATCATCAGCAGGTTGGCGGCCACATGGTTCTGGGCCATCCATTTGATAGACTGCCTCATCGGGGCTCTCCATCACCAGCAGGGCGAAGCTTCATGCCGTCCACAACGCCTGACAGTGTTGTCAGAATGATCCGGGCGCCATCTTCAAGACTGCCGCTGATCAATACAGTATCTTTTTGCAGACGAATTATCTCAACGGGAACTATCTTTAATTTCTGCTCACTGTCCATGGTCCACACCGTGGAGTTTTCCCGCAATGCCCTCCGGGGTATCTGCACCACATCCGGTAGAGTTTCACCCTGGAAAACAACCTCGACAAACGTACCCAGCTCAAGGTTTAACTTCTGTGTATTGTATTCTGCCTGCAACCTGTAAGGATCTTCAACCCTGACGGCCAGCTGGGCCATGCGGCTTTTCATATCAACCGCGCCCAGCGACCGTACCAGTTGTCCCTGCCATTGGTAAAGGTTGGAGCCCACCTCAAGGCGGACCGTTGCCGGCGAGCCCTTTGTAGAATCATTCTGCCTGGGTATATTCAACCATCTCAGATCATCAAGGGGCAGGGGAACAACAATTTCAGCACCATCCACACTTGCAATAACAGCCACACTGTTACCTGCTCTCACATATTTGCCTAAGCCAACCTCTTCAGAACGCACCAGGCAATTAAAGGGTGCTGTAATCCTCGTGCGCTGCAAATCAAGTTTGGCCTGTTTGAGAGAGGCTACGGCGGCATCGCGGCTTGCCTTGGCATCCTCGTATTGGGGCTCATAGACAATAAGCGGATTGGGCTCCTTTTCATCTTTCAGTTTCAAGCGTTCCCATTCCTGACGGGCTACTGTGGCCTTGCTCTCGATTATGATGATCTCATTCTCCGCCCGTATAAGAACAGCCTTGGCCCGCTCAACAGCCAGTTCATAGTCAATTGACTCCACTGCAAAAAGCAGGTCTCCCTGGCGGAAAAAAGCTCCTGTAGTGAATCCTGGCGCCACCTCGTTTATGACTCCGTTTACCTGCAGGGTGATGGTCACTTCCTGTTCAGGCTGCACCGTTCCGGTACCAAAGATCTGTACCTGCCTCTCCTGTTTTTCAGCCTTGATTACCTGCACCAGGGCTCCCGGATTCACCCGGGCCTGCCTTTGCGGTGCAGGCCGACTGAGTATTAATATTCGCATGGCAAAAATACCGGCTGCCAAAACCAGTATCGGCAGGATTATTTTTATTGCTTTCTGTTTTGCCCCCATAGAATTTTCCTTTTTTATTCCACAGCCTTTCGGGCCCGGGAAATCATATTTATGCACCTGGGGACAGATTTCAAATCTGTCCCCTTTCTTAGTTATTTAACACCACTCTCAGACGACTAATGCCTGGAAATATATTCTTCCATCCAGTCTCCGCCAAGGGCCCTGACCAGGCTTATCCTGTCTGAAACAAGCTGGCGGTGGGCCGAAATTACCTGGATCTGCACATCGAAATACTGCCGTTCGGCAATAAGTACCGGCAGGTAGTCGTTTATGCCGAAGAAGTATCCGTCGCGGGCTACCCGCACATTGGCGTTTGAAACAGACTCCTGTTCTTTAAGAAGATTCAAGCGTTCTTCCGTTGTCCTGTTGTCTGAAAGCCCATCCTCCACCTCCTGAAAAGCCTTGAGGACCGTCTGACGGTAATTTGCCACAACCTCGCGCAGGGCGGCACGGTTACGGTCTTCCTCCGCCTTGCGGCGTCCGCCGTCAAATAATGGCTGGCCACCACTTGCCAGAAGATTCCAGAAGGCGCCACTGGTTGTTGAGCCGAAATCCAGCCAGGACACACCGTAGGAAGCGGCAAGGTTCAAAGCAGGGAATCTGTCGGCTATTGCTGCTGCCACTCTGGCATCCTGGGCCTTTACCCCCATAAATGCCGCTTCGATGTCAGGCCTTCTCTGCAGGAGACCGGCAGGCATTCCCACATTAAATATGGTTCCCATTTCCGGCAACGACACCAGGTTCCCGGCAATGTTTTCTGCGGGCAAACGGCCGAGTAAGACAGCCATGGCATGTTCCGTCCTGGCAAGAATAGCTTCAAATATCGGCCGCCTCTGTTTGGCAACCGCCAGTTCCTGCCTGGCCTGATAAACGGCCAGGGCTTCTGTCTGACCCAGTTGATAACGGAACTCGACGCGTTCAACCGTGTCTTTATAGGAAGCGATGATTTCATCCAACAGTTGCAGCTGCGCCCGCTGCTCCACGGCAACAAAATAGAGATCCGCCATCCCGGCAGTTAAACTGATGTATAATGATTTTATGTTCTCCCTTGCAGAAAGGGCATCAAGCAGGGCAGCTTCACTGCGATTCTTGAGCTTCTGCCAGAGGTCCACTTCGTAGCCGGCAGTGACGGAAAGACGATACGCGGTCCCTACCGTGTTGCCAAAAGTAGTGTACTGCTTATCACGGCTTGCAGTACCGCCGAGATTGAGAAAGGGTTTACGCTGTGAATCAACCGCCCGGTAAACTGCTTCAACCTGTTCGAGACGGGCATATGCCTTTTCCAGATCAAGATTATTGACCAGCGCTTCATCCATTAAACTATTGAGCACCGGGTCCTCAAACTGTTCCCACCATCTGCCGCCAATCTGCTTTACCACTGTTTCCTTTCCTACTTCAAGGTATGCTTCAGGGACGGGTCCGGGTTCGATGGATATGGGCTCGTGTACGCTGCAGCCGCTAAGCGCGGCCAACAACGCTGTCACCATTATCATATGTGATATCTTATTCATAAGGAGCTTCCATGCCGTTTTCGACAAACACGACAAACTGTTCCACAAGGGTATTGGAATCAACTTTGAAACTTAATCCATCAGGGATCAACTGGCACATTTGGCTTATATTCATCGAATGTGCCATGGCCCCAAGCATGAAATTGAGACGCAGGTAAACAACATTCCTGGGCAGCGAGGGCAATGCCTCGCAGAGAAGTTCAAAAAGGGGCTGAAATACCGGCTCCACCATTTTCATAAATACTTTCCGTACGGTATCTCTCGGATCTGAAAATGCCCGGCCAATCAGGGAAATAAAATCCTGCGCACCTCTTGCCGATTTTCTGAATGCAAAAGTCGGTTCAAGAAAGGCAAGGAGAATTTCCCTGATATCCGGGGGGCAGTCCTCAGCACGAGCGATATTTTTTATTTTCTGCAGCCTTTCAATCCGTATGGCGTTTAAGGGCAGTATCCGGCGTGCAATGACAGCTTTTATCAACTCTTCCTTGGAACCAAAATGGTAATTGACAGACGCCAGATTCACCTCTGCCTCCCGCGTCAGCATACGCAGGGAAGTTGCGTCAAACCCCTGGCGGGCAAAAAGTTTTTCAGCTGCATCCAGAATACGTGTCTTGGTGTCAGTATGCCCCATAACTCACCCTGTCATTCTCAAAAAAAAAGATACCCACCTAATTATTTCATACGTTCGATTTAAACAACTGTTTTAAATGTGTCAATATTTATTATTGAAAAACTCCCATTTCTATCCCATACAGAGTACATGAATGATGATATAAATTGATATCTTTATTCAGTTTGATAACGTTAAGGGATGGATAAAACCAGGGGGTGAATACGACCTCCTTCTAGACAATTTAGCTGATGAAAGCCCCATTTTGGCCATTATAAGCCAGATAGAACAAAGGCCAGGCGTGAGATCAATATTTCTCGGCCTGACCTTTTATTTCCGACTTGAAAATTTACCTGGACTCCTTGACTGTCAGGTAAAGATAGCCAGCATACACCTAACAAGCTACTACAAGGAGGCATGATCATCTATGTTGGCAAGATAAGTTGACCTCGACTATTAAAATTTTTCTTCTTTATTACTCCCAATTATAATGTGTTACATATTTGCAAATATTACGGAAATATATTGACATAGGCATTAATACTGATGTTATATTGACAGTAATTTTTATCTGGATAAAGCCAAACCTGTTGTAAGACAGGGACGGAAAACTACGGGTCTTGCTCAAGATAGCCGGGTTGCCTTGTAAGAAGGCAATCCGGTTTTTTATTTTTTCGGGATTTGTTTGTTAACTCAACGAATAATTGGAGGAGCAAAATTATGAAAACTATGTGCATGAGATATTTGCTGATTTTTTTCTTCATCCTTTCTTTATGTGCTGCATGTGGCGGCGGGGGTGGGGGCGATGGAGGAGGTCCTGCCCCGGCAAGTGTTAAAAGCGGCATATTCGTTGACAGTGCTGTGGACGGCCTCTATTACGAGACAGTTACCCAATCAGGCTACACCGATAATGGCACATTTAAGTATATGGCCGGAGAATCTGTAGCCTTTTATATCGGCAACCTCTTAATCGGGCAAGGACAGGCAAAATCAAAAATGTCACCTATTGACCTCGTGGATGGTGCCGATGACGAATCTAACCCGACAGTTATAAATATTTGCAGGTTGCTGCAGTCCCTTGATTACGATGGCAACCCGGATAACGGCATAGTCATTACTAAAGAAGTTGAAGACCAGGTGGATAATTACCTGCTTAATTTTGTTGACAGCATAAGTAATTTTGAAAACTCCAGTGCTATTAAAGACCTGTTCAATTCGCTCAACGATCTAGACCTCTTTGAAGAAGGTATAACTGGTTCCCTGGTGTCTGCAGTCCAGGCCCAGGCTCATCTGGATGCTTCCTTAAATGACCTGCCGGACGGATCTGTAAAAACAGCGATAGGAACGTACACATATAATTCCAATAGCAGCATACTTACAATTCACTATACAGATTCAACTTTTACGGGCTGCGGTCCCAGCTTAAGTCGGTCGGATGAATTTGAAGTATTGTCCTTAACCTCTACACAGATGGTTTTTGCTGAAGATGACGGCCCCATGGTCTGGACTAGGAATTCCGGAACCGGAACCGATCTGGTTGGTAACTGGATCTTTTATGATTCTGATAACGGCAATACTTATACAGTGGATATTGGTGATGACGGCTCAGTTATAGTTACCGGCTATATTGTCTTTTGCGATGATGGTGGATCTGTTGGAGGCACTTTCACTTTACCTCATAAAACTATAACTATTGACGGAAATTACGGTGATTGGGATTCTGGTGACCGCGTCTACCTGGATGAAGGAGGTGCTGATTGTGATAATGTACCTGGGTTGGACCTAAGGGAAGTATACCTCGCCCAAGATACTACCTTTATTTATTTCCGTTATGTACTTAATGGGCCTTTGAATGAAACTTTTGGTTACAAGTTCGGCGAAGCTTTTCGTCACCTTTTTGTGAACTCCAAATCAGAAATTTTCTACGCCAGTGCTTATTATAACGGAGTAAACCTGCCCAGTTCTTTTGTTCATGTGGATGGCAACCAGTTTGAAGCTAAGTTCTACAAGTCAGATGTTAAAGATTATTGGATTGGTGAACAATTGGATGCCTGGTTAGACCAGGGAGTTGCGACAATCTGCCGTGATATTATACATCTACCGGACCTGATAATTGATTGGTGATAAGTTGTATAGTTAGGTATTTTATTAATAAATTACAGTAAAAAGGTAGGGTCAGAAACGGCCCTGCCTTTTTTATTCCGCCAGTTACAGTGTCTGCTATGAAGGTTGGGTTTCAACAAACAACGAGTCGTTTAAGATAGCCAGCATACACCTGACAAGCTACTACAAGGAGGCATGATCATCTATGTTGGCAAGACACCTTGACTTTAGATAAACATTTGAGTTTATATTTAAATTTATAAACGTCTATTGATCAGGAAAGCAAATACATGCATGGTGAAGATTGAGTGAAAAGCGCTTATCATGAATGACAAGATCTCCAGTTATCCTTTCATGCGCACCAAGCTGCACCGGCCGCCGGTACCTGATGACCACATACCCCGGCCGCAGTTGATCCGTCAGCTGGAAAAGCAGAGTAAAGTGCCGTTGATTCTTGTATCGGCACCGGCCGGTTATGGTAAAAGCACCCTGATCAGTTGCTGGTTGAGTGGGTCCGAAAAACCAAGTGCCTGGTTGTCCCTTGATGAAAATGACAACGACCTGGGCCAATTTCTTTCCTATTTTGTCGCTGCCGTCCAGTCCATTTTTCCCGAAGCTATCCCTGAAACACAGGCGATAATGGAAGCACAGGTTCTCCCACCAATACATGTTATTGCAATTACCCTAATCAATGAACTGGACAGGATAGAGCAGGATTTCATTGTTGTGCTGGATGACATCCAATACGTTCAGGATAAAAACATTTATGAATTTTTGAACATGATTCTGGAACACCCGGGCCGCTCCATGCAGCTTGTTGTGGTCGGCCGGCGTGATCC